>CAWCYR010000019.1:0-135622 GCA_963799895.1 uncultured Thermoleophilia bacterium | reverse complement strand
CGCGACCATCGGGGGTCCGGGCTAGGTTCGGAATGAGAGGACGATCGCGCCGTGCGCTCCCGCGACTACGTCGCGCAGCGCTTGTGCCGCCTGTTCGAGCGGACGGACGGACGCGATCGGCACGCTGAGAGTGCCGTGGGCCAGCAGCTCCGCGAGGCCCGAAAGCTGCCGACCGTCGGGCCGGACGTAGACATCGGATACGGCGACGCCCCGTTCCTCCCGCGGCGGGTCGCCCGTGATCGTGGCAAGGCGGCCGCCGTCAGCAACCGCCTGTCAACGTGGTGGCCGCCTGCCCGGGAGCGGCGTTGACGGCCTTGGGCGCGCCGCCGCCGGTGATCTTGCGAACGAGCGCAGGCCAGTCGCCGTGGTAGTCGAGCACCTCCGACGCGCCGTAGTCGCGGATGCGCTCGGCCTTCTTCGCGCTCGCGGTCGCGATCACGCGGGCGCCCCGAGCCGCGGCGAGCTGGACGAGCAGGCCACCCGTGACTCCGCCGGCTCCGTTGACGACGACCCAGCCGCCGCTCTCGATCCCGAGAGCCTCGTCGAGCGCCTGAGCCGCAGTGAGCGCCGGAATGGGAAACGCACCGCAGGCTTCCCATGACGCCTCTGGCGGCCGGGCCGCGACGGTCGCCGCCGGCGCGAGCACCCTCCCCGCCCACGTCCCGTGACGCCGGAGCGGCAGCGGATGCGTCATCACCTCGTCGCCCTCGCGCACCTCGGCCACGCCGGAGCCGACCGCTGCGACCGTCCCGGCCGCCTCCGTCCCGAGCGCCATCGGAGCCGGGCCGCCGATCTGCCAGCTGCCGATCCTGACAAGCTCGTCCCAGTTGCCGATGCCGGCGGCAACGACGTCGATGAGGACCTCGCCTGGGGCAGGCGTCGCCAGCTCGTCCACCTCGAAGATCTCGACGGGCTCGCCGAGTGCCGTGATCCCAGCCGCTCGCATCCTGTTCGGCGCACGTTACTGGCGTCGGTGATGCGGCGCGGCCCGCTTTTGGCACCTCGCCAGAGGACTGCGACGCGAGCGAGTGACAGATGGCTTGCCTGCGCCAGCGTTCGGGAATGTCACCCGAGCGATTGCCGCCTACGTAGTGCGTCGGGTTCGCTAGGTGGCTATTGCTGGCGCTTCGCCACGACCCGTAGCGGCGGCGGGGGCGCTCGTTGATCGTCGTCGGGAGCCGCAAAGCTCGCCTCTGACAGGGTGGCGGTGATGGGGCGGAAACCCTCGCAGTCGCAGGGCCGACTCGTGAGGGTCTGGAAGTTGCCTATGCGCCGGTTGCATCCGACGTGGACACCGCAAAAGAACACGTGACTGTGGTCGGCCCGGGGATGCCCGCACTCGTCGCAAAGCGGCGAGTTCTCGCACTTCGCGCAGATCTCAAGCGGTCGCCGCGGACGCGAGCTCGTCGCCGCAGTATCGGCACAAGCCGAACACGTCACCGGTATCGGCAAGCTCCCCGCGCGGGCTGAGTTTCGCTAGGCGAGCAGCGCGGCGACCCGTCGACAAGATCGCCGGTGTGCGGGGCAGGGCCCGCGCTCGCTCAGTGCATTCAGGTGCGCCACTGAGGCGTAGCCACCGTGCTTGGCGAAGCCGTGGGTCGGACGCTGCTGGTCGAGAATCTGGATCAGTCGGTCATGCTTCTCCGTGGCGAGCACGGACGCGGCCGCCGCCGTCTGACACCTGAGCCGGGGCGGCCGGTCAAAGGATCCGCCATCTCTCGGCGCATCAGGTCGCCTCTGACGCGGCCTGCAGCGGCGGGGATTTCGTCTGCAAGAGGGGGTCGGGTATCCGGTTTCCGAGTCGAAGGAAGCCGGCACCCGTCACGGCTAGAGCAGCAGCGCCGCCCCACCAGATGGTGTCGGGCGACGTTGCGAGCAGCACGCCGCCGACGGCGGGGCCGAGAGCCACGCCGGCCATGAAGCTGAGCTGGTAGAGCGACATGTAGCGGCCGAGCAGATGCGGCGGCGCGATTTCCGCGACTAGCGGGCCGAGCACGATGAACTGGCCACACTCAGCGATCGCGATCAGGATCGCAACGCCGGCCAAGACGGTGGTAGCGGCGAGCGTCGAGTGCGTGAGCGTTGCGAGCAGGACCGCGAGCAGGCCGACTGCGAATATGGCGCTGGTGGCGAACAAAGCGTGAGTGCGGCGCATCCGCGCCACCGCACGTGTCGCCGGTACCTGCGCTACGACGATGAAGAAGGTGTTGATGAAGACGACGACACCGATCCCAACGGGCCCGACAGGTGTATGCGCCTCCGCAAACGGCGGGAGGATGTTGGAGAAGAACGCTCCGCCGATCAGCACGAGCGCGAGGTTGCCCGCGATCAAGGCGAGCAAGAGCCGATCCCGAGCAACCGCTCGGAAACCCTGCGCGCCCTCGCTCGCCGACGGAGCATCCGCGACGCCAGGGTCCGGGATCCAGACGAGCACAAACAGCGCGAAGACGACGAACGTGACTGCGTCGAAGAGGTAGAGGCCCTGGAACGCCTGGAGATGATGATGGGTGGCCGCGACGATGAAGCCCGCAACCGTCGCGCCGAGGCCGAGACCGAAGTTGCCTGCGACTCGTCGGAGCGCGGTCGATGCAGCGCGCTGCTCCGCCGGGACCAGGGTCAAGGTCAGGACTTGGCCGGCGGTTCCCACGAATCCGAAGCCGGCACCGCCGACGGCCGAGCAGACGAAGCCTTGCCAAGGACGGTGGACAAACGCCAGGCCCCCGTAGCCGAGTGCGTTCACAACATTGCCCGCGATCAGGATCCGTTTCGGACTGAAACGATCGAGGAGCGCACCCGACGGGAGCGTTACCACTGCGGCCGTGCCCATGACCGTCGCCAGCACCAGCCCCGCGGTTGCCGTCGAGAAGCCGCGGACCAGGTGGAGGTAGATGATCTCGAATGGAAGGATCAGTCCGGTGCCGAAGTAGTTGAGCGCGTTCCCGGCCTGAAGAACGAGGACAGGCCTCGGTAGGCCCGTACGCCAAACGGCGAAGACACGTGCGAGCGCGCTGCTCACTTTGCGACGAGTTTCTGCCTGATTCCTGAGCGGTCGGTCATCGCAACGCGACCAGGAACGAGGCCAGCGCCGCGGCCACCAACACCCAACGTTTCTTCTGCATCAGCTCATCTCCGATTCGCGGTTGTTTGGACGTCAGAGACACCGCGATGCCGCGAAACGGACCGCCGGTCCGTTTCCGACGGACCTGGTGTCATTGATGCGATGACCGTCGATCTCGAGCGGGCCAAGGCAGGTGACGAGCGCGCGTTCGCGTCGATGGTCGAGCCGTTCCGGCGCGAGCTCCAGCTGCATTGCTACCGGCTACTCGGCTCCGTGCAGGACGCCGAGGATCTCGTCCAGGAAACACTGCTTGCCGCCTGGCGCGGGCTCGACGGTTTCGAGGAGCGGGCGTCGCTGCGCTCCTGGCTCTACCGGATCGCAACCAACCGGAGTCTCAACGCGATTCGCGAACGCGGGCGCCGCCCAGCCACGGAGGACACCATGAGACCGTCAAGAACCCGCCGCGCCGTCGAGCCCAGCTGGCTCGAGCCCTACGCGGACAGCGCGCTTCCGGATCCCGCTCCCGGACCTGAAGCACGCTACGAGCAGCGCGAAGCGATCCAGCTCTCGTTCATCGTCGCGCTGCAGCAGCTGCCTGCGAAGCAGCGCGCAGCGCTCGTGCTGCGCGACGTGCTCGGCTTCCACACGGACGAAGCCGCCTCGATCCTCGAAACGACGCTGCAGTCGGTCAAGGCCGCGCTCCAACGCGCACGCGCAACGCTCGACTCGTACACCCTCGAACGCGAGCAGGCGCCGCTGCCCGACTCGCCGACCGAACGGAACCTTCTCGCCATCTTCAGCGACGCCGTCGAAGCCGGCGACACGGCGCGCCTCCTAACTCTGCTGAGCTCGGACGCTCGTGTGACCATGCCGCCGCAACCGCTCGAGCTCATCGGACACGAAGCGATCGGCGGGTTCCTCGACGACCGCGCCGAGGTTCGCGGCGCCCCGCTAGAGCTACGCCCGACGCGCGCCAACGGCCAGCCGGCCTTCGGCTACTACCTGCGCTCGCAGCCCCGGGGCATGATGGTGCTCACCCTGAGTGGCAGCAAGATCGACGAGATCACCTTCTTCGCCGACCCCGCGCTGCCCGGCCGCTTCGGTCTTCCCGAACGCATCTAGACGGCAAGGATCCGCCGGCCTAGAAACCGGGCAGCCGGACTTCCTCGCGACGCTCGGTCGCGAAGAAGTGGATGCCGTCGACGAACCGCACCCAGTTGCAGCGGGTGCACATGACCAGTGAGGTCGTGAGCGCGCTGTCGGCGAGGTAGCGGACGCCGCGCAGCAGGTCGCCGTTCGAGACGCCCGTGGCGACGAAGATCACGTCGCCCGTCACGAGATCGTCGCTGGCGAACACACGGTTGATGTCCTCGATGCCCTGCTCGCGGGCGGAGTCGATCTCGCCGCGCGAGGTCGGCCACAGCTGCGCCTGCAGCTCGCCGCCCAGGCAGCGCAGCGCCGCGGCCGCGAGCACCGCCTGGCGGGTGCCGCCGATGCCGATCGCCAGATGGTCGTTCGTGCCCCGAATGGCCGCCGAGATCGACGCCGTCACGTCGCCGTCCTGAATCAGCTTGATGCGCGCGCCCGCCTGCCGGATCTCCTCGATCAGGTCGTGGTGGCGGGGACGGTCGAGGACAATCGTCGTGATGTCCTCCGGGCGCCGGCCGAACGACTCGGCGATGCCGCGGATGTTGTCGGCGACCGGCGAGCGCAGGTCGATCTGGCCGCGCGCCCGCGGCCCGACCGCCATCTTGCGCATGTACATGTCCGGCAGCGTCTGCAGCGACCCCCGCGACGCGATCGCGAGCATCGACATGGCCCCGCTCGCGCCACGCGCGACGATGCCGCTGCCCTCGATCGGGTCGACCGCGAGATCGACCGCCTCGCCGCCGGCGCCGACCTGCTCGCCCGCCTGGAGCTCGTCACCCTCCTCGGCGCCGATTACGACATGCCCGTCGATCGGCTGCTGCGCGAGCGCCTCATGCATCGCCCGCGCCGCGCTCGCGGCCGCCGCCTGGTGGTCGGCCCGGCCCAGCCAACGGGCACCCGCCAGTGCGGCGCGGTCGGTCGCACGCGCGTAGGTCTCGCAGATGCAGGCCGGCCGCTGCTCCTTCTCGGCCTCGATCGTCTCCGGCGCAGTCTGGGTCACGAGGAAGGTTCTACTCGCTCGGTTGCGTCGAGGACAAGGCCGATGACCTCGCCGACCGCCGACTCCACGGTCGGCCGGTCGACCACGGGCACGTCGTTCCGCCGCGCGCGCTCGACGATGTAGTCCTGCAGCGCGCGGATGTCGGCGAAGTGCTGCACGTACTTGTCGAGCGGCCGCAGCCCGCCGGTCGTCGCGTCGCGGATCTGGAAGTGGTCGAGGTGCTCGTCCTCGTCGCCGATCGCGACGACGCACTGGACGACGACCGGCCCCTCGATCGGCGAGATCATGCCCGGCACGAGGTGCACGCCCTCGATCACCATCGACCAGCCCTCGTGCAGCGCCCGGTCGAGCGCCGCCTGCACGCCGACGAGGACGTTGCGCGTCTGATCGAGGAAGCCCTGCAGCCTCTGCTCGGGGATGTCCGGCTCGCCGACGCGCGCCTCGAAGCTCGAGTAGTGGACCGATGGCATGAAGTCGCGCGAGAAGAACGCCCGCATCGTCTGGCGGATGAAGTCGGTGGAGGTGACGCGCGTAATCCCGAGCCGGTACGCGGCCTCGGTCGCGATCGTCGACTTGCCGGTGCCGGTGGCGCCGCCGAGGAGCAGCACAATCGGGACGTCGAGCTCCTGGAGCCGCCCGTAGCGGCGGAGCCGCTGTGCCGCGTCGCGCCCGGTGTCACCCAGCAGCTCGGTGGCGACCTCCTCGACCCGGTCGAGCGTGATGCCCTCGCCGTTCCGCGCAGCCGCCTCGCCCTCCAGGCGCCGCGCCAGCGCGTAGGCAGGCTCCGGCGCGAGCCCGGTCGCCATCAGCGCACGCGCCATCAGCCCCTTCGAGTAGCGGGGGCCGCCGTGCGCGCCGAGCGGCAGCGGCTCGAGGCGGCGCGGCTCGGTCACCGCACCCCCTCCCGGGCCGGGACGAGCGCGCGCAGCGCGGCGTCGAGGTCGGCCTCGCCGGGCAGCACCCGCAGGTCCGCGTCGGCCAGGATGACCGGGATCCCGCGCGCGAACGCGGCTTCGGCGACCACGTCGACCGCGGCAGCTTTCAGCTCGACGAGGAAGACGTCCGCGTCGAGACCTTCCACGTCGTGCCGCAGCGCCGCGCGGTGCGCGAGGTTGCCGGAGACTGCCACGTGCTCGGCGCCGTGCTCCTGCAGCAGGTGATCGGCGAGCAGCGGGTGCACCTCCTGCGGCGCCGTCGTGAAGAACGCGACACGGCGCCCTGCCACCGGCTCCAGCGGGCGGGGGCGCTGCACCGTGCCGATCACCGGCACGTCCTTGACCTTGCGGACGGCCTCCGCGACAAGGTGTGCGTCCGTCCGGTCCTCGCCGTGCGAGACGACGACGAGGTCGGCGACGAGGATCCGGTACGCGTTCAGGTAGCCGGTGGCGAGTGCGGGCGGCTGGTGTGCCGGCACGACGAGCACGCGCGCGTCCGCCGCCACCGGCGGGAGCGCTGCGCCGCTCCCGTCGAAGAGCAGCAGCTCCGGGTCGAGCGCCAGCGCGGCCTCCACGCCCTCCAGGACGTTCGAGCTGCCGACGGCGCCCGCGAGCCCGCCTCCCGCGCGGCGGCAGCCGACGGTGGGCACGCCGGTGAGCGCTGCCGTCTCGAGGTGGTCGGAGGCCCCGTGCAGGCCGGCACGCGTGCGCTCGAGCAGCGACGCGAGGTCGGGGCGCTCCTCGATCACCTCCGGCTCGGGCGGCCCTCCCCGCCCCATGGCGACGACGACGACGCGCCGATCCTGCGCCAGCAGGCGTGCCACGTGCCCGGTCACGGCCGTCTTGCCGACGCGCTTCCCGGTGCCCGCGATCGCGAGCGACGGAACGCCGACCGGGGCGAAGACCGGCGGGTCGAAGCGGAAATCGGGCCCCTCGTAGACGACCCCGGCGGCGAGCACCCGGCTCGCGAGCGCCAGCCGCTCGCGCGGCCCGAGCACCGGTTCGTCCGAGAGGTCGTAGACCAGGTCCGGCTCCCAGGCGAGGGCATCCTCGAGCGTTCCCGCCAGCGGGACTCCGTAGTCCTCGCCGCCCAGCAGCTTCTCGCCGCCGCCCGCGAGCCACGCGCCGATGACCTCGTGGGGCAGCCCAGCGAGCGCCGCGCGCACGACGGGTGCGTAATGCTCGCCGTCGATGACGGCCACCGCACGCCTCCCCATCAGGTGCGGCTGGTGACCTCGTCCTCGATCCGGTCGGTGTACTTCTCGTACGCCCGCGTCTCGGTCGAGAACTGGATGATCCGCTCGGATCCGTGGAACGGGTACTTGCGCCACACGTCCACGTGCGTGCCGGTGATCTCGATGACGTTGTAACAGGGCCGGGTGTTGCCGCGGAGGCGCGTGGTCGAGACCGTGCCGGTGTTGACGACGAACAGGTCCTCGAGCCGCCACGCGTACGGGACGTGCTTGTGGCCGGCGAGCACCAGGTCGACCTTCGAGCGCTGCAGGCACTCGATCGCGTCGCCGGCGTCGAACACGATGTTGCGCTCGCGACCGGTGCCGGGGATCGGCAGCAGGTGGTGGTGCATCACGAAGATGCGCAGATCGGCCGGCCCGGAGAACTGCTCCTCGATCCACGGATAGCGGCCGCGGCCGATCTGGCCCTCGTCGAGGTCGGGCTGTGTCGAGTCGACCGCGACGACGGCGATGGCGCCGACGCGCAGCACCGAGTTGCGGTCGCCGAAGAGCTCCTCGAAGTGCACGTAGCCGACGTTGCGCGAGTCGTGGTTGCCCGGGATGACCACGAACTCCTGGCACTCGATCTTGTCCAGGTAGCGCTTCGCCTCGAAGTACTCCTGCTTGAAGCCGAAGGTGGTCAGGTCGCCCGAGCAGATGACGATGTCGGGCTCCATGTCGTTGATCTCGCCGATGGCGCGGTCCATCAGGCTCGGCACGAAATGTGCCCCGCCGCAGTGGATGTCGGAGATGTGCGCGATGCGGAAGGGGTTAGCGGCCACGGTGCCGGGATCTTAGAGGCTCGGAGGCCCCCATCCGAACCCGCTGCTACGCTTCCGTCGCGTGTGGAAATGCCCAATTTCCAGGCAAATTCTCAATCCGAAGCGCCCCGCTTCCAGAATGACGTGGAACGCGAGTGCGCCAAGATCCTCGACTACTACGGGGTGCAGTGGGAGTACGAGCCGCACACGTTCGTGCTCGAGCGCGACGCCGACGGCCGGGTGGTCGAGGCGTTCACCCCGGATTTCTTCCTGCCCGAGCAGGGCCTCTACCTCGAGCTGACCACGATGAAGCAGTCGCTCGTCACCCGGAAGAACCGGAAGCTCCGCCGGCTGCGCGAGCTCTACCCGGACGTGCGCGCGAAGCTCTTCTACAAGCGGGACATCGAACGGCTGGCGCAGCGATACGGGCTCGAGCTCGCGATGTAGTGGCAGCCGCGACGGCGGATCCGCGTATCGGCGAGCTTTATCTCGGCGCCGACGACATCGCCGCGCGCGTCGCCGAGCTGGGCGCCGAGATCGCGGCCGACTACGAGGGCCGCGAGCCCCTGCTCGTCGCGCCGTTGAAGGCGAGCTTCATCTTCTGCGCGGACCTCTCGCGCGCGATGCCGATCCTCCACCACCTCGACTTCGTGGAGCTGGCCGCCTACGACGGCGGCAGCGGCGGCTCGATCAAGCTCCTGAAGGACCTGGACGGGCCGATCGCGGGCCGCCACGTCCTGATCGTCGAGGACGTGATCGACACCGGGCTCACGCTCAACTACCTCTGCCGTACGCTGTCGCTGCGCGGCCCGGGGTCGCTGAACGCGGTCACGCTGCTCGACCGTCCGTACCGCCGCATCGTCGAGGACCTGCCCGTCCGCTACGTCGGCTTCACCGCGCCGGACGAGTTCTTCGTCGGCTACGGCTTCGATATGGACGAGGGCTACCGCAACCTGCCCGACCTCCACGTCGCCAACATGTAGCGCGTGAGCGTCGAGGAGGAGATCGACCTGCTCCTCCGCCAGGAGCTGGGCATGGCCCGCGAGCAGCTCGAGGCGAACGGCCGGTTCTACCCGACTGCCTCGTGGATCGACCGCGACGGCGAGCTCGCCTTCGTCGGTGGCCAGAGCGGGATGTTCGTGGACCCAACCCAGATCCTGGACATGCTGTATACGGCTCTCCGCCAGAAGGCCGACGAACAGGCGATCCGGGCGTGCGCGGTCGCCGTCCTCGTCCAAGTCGTCCCGCCCGGCGAGACCCGGAAGACCGACGCGATCCTCGTCACCATCGAGCACGCCGACGCGGATCCCGTCGACGTGGTCCTCCCCTACGACAAGCCGCGATTCCGGCGCAGCATCGAGTACGGGGAGCAGTTCACCGAGCCCGGCGCGCGCAAGATCTTTGTGACTTAGAGATACCCGAGCGGATCCACGGCGGTGCCGTTGACGCGCACCTCGAAGTGCAGGTGCGGGCCGAAACAGTGGCCGGTGCAGCCGACGTAGCCGATCACCTGGCCCTGCTCGACGTGGGCGCCGTACCCGACCGCGAAGCTCGACTGGTGCGCGTACGCCGTGGCGAGGCCGCCGCCGTGGTCGACGACGATCAGGTTGCCGTAGCCGTCCTCCCACCCCGCCGTGATCACCGTGCCGGCCTCGGCTGCGTGGATCGGCGTGCCGTAGCCCACGCCGATGTCGATGCCCTCGTGCATCCGCCCCCAGCGCATGCCGAACGGGCTGACCACCGGGCCGTTGACGGGCCAGATGAACCCCGAGGCGGACTGGGTCGCGTGATAGACGGCCTGGGTGGGCGAGATGGCCGGCGTCGCCTGCGCCGCGGCCGCTGCCTGAGCGGCTCGGATCTGGTCGCCGAGCTGCGCCGACACCTGCGCGAGCCCGGCCGCCTCGGCGACGGCGTCACGGTGCTCGTTCCGCACGGTCCCGAGCGCCTCCAGCTGCGACTGCCGCGCCGCGGCCAGCCCGCTCTTCCGCGCCAGCAGCGTGTTCTGCAGCTCGAGCTCCTGTGCCGTCCGCACCGCGATCACCCGCGTCGCGGCGGCGACCTGCTCGTGCGTCGCGCGCGTCTGCGCGCGCAGCGTCTTCATCTCGTCCCGCGCCGCGCGCACGGACGCGGAGACGTTCGCGTCCTCGTTGCCGACCGTGCTCATGTAGTCGAACTCGTCGAGCGCGTCGGTGAAGCTCGCGGACGACACGAGCACGTCGAGGGTGCTCGGCTTGTCCTCCTTGTAGAGCGCCACCACCCGGTGATCGAGCCGGCCCATCGCCCTCGTGTACTGGCTCCTGAGGAAGGTCAACCGGGCGGTCTGGAGTTCGAGGAGCTGCGTGAGCCGGACGAGCTGTGCGCGGTGCAGCTCGAGATCCGCCTGCAGTGTTCTCAGCCTTGCCGCCACGTCCCCGGAACGCCGCTCCAGCACGCGGATGTCACCGGTGACGCTCGAGATATGCGACGAGAGCGAGTCCTCCTTCGCCGACGCGCTGGCCATCTTCGCGCGGAGCTGGGCGAGCTGCGCGTCCACGGCCGCCTTGTGCGACACGTCGTCGCCCGCCGCTTGCGGCGCCAGCACGAACGGCAGCAGCAACAGCAGGAGAGGGAGTCGACGGGCCATGAGAGGGGGTTCGCGCGCAAGGGCGCCGGCCCTGCGCATGTGGCACCTGTTCTTTCGGAGGGGGCGAGTCTAGCGGCTCAGTCGGCCGAAATCATCTCTGGACCGACACGAACTGCCTGCAAAACGCCATTGTCTGGTTCGGCGGGCTCCGGCTGGGCCGGGCCCGCAGGAGGCGAGTCGATCGCCCGAAGCGCCGCCGCCGCGCGGGCGCGCAGCGGGCCGATCTGGACGGCGTAGTCCTCGTCGGAGACCTTGCCGGTGCGGTGGTCGAGCTCCAGCTCGGAGAGCGCCGCCAGCGCCCGGTCGCGCTCCTCCAGCAGCTGGAGCCGCCGCCGCTCGGCCGGATCGACGCCGGCCAGGCGGTCCAGCTCCTCGGGCACCTCGGGCTCGCGGATGAATGGCAGCGCGACGGCCACGATCGCCGCGATCGCGAGCACGGCCGCGAGCAGGAGCGCGACGCTCACGCCTGCGCGTAGGCCGGCTGTTCGCCGTAGCGGGTCGCGAGCCGGCGCTGCTCGCGGGCGTCGGGCCACATCGCGACGACCGAGCCGAAGATGAAGACGAGGCCCGAGAGCCAGATCAGGTTGACGAGCGGCTTCACGGACGCCTCCAGGTGCACCGAGCCGTCCTTGTTGATGACGGCGTTCAGAAATAGGTCCTCGCCGGTCAGGTAGTCGCTGCGGATCGAGACCTCGCGCGACGTCTGGTCCTCGGCCTTGTAGTAGTTCTGGCCGGGGTGGAGCGTGGCGAGCACGTCGCCGCCGCGTCGCACCACGATGGGCGTTCGCCCCTCGACGATGTTCGGGACCGTCGTGTAGCTCGGCCGCCCGGGGGTCAGCGTGTACTTCCCCACTGCCATGGACTGGCCCGGCTGGAGGTTCGCCGTGCGTTTCGAGTCGTACGCGCTCGAGCCGATGATCCCGACCGCGAGCAGGACGATCGCCGCGTGCACGATGTAGCCGCCGTAGCGCCGGCGGTTGCGCCCGATGAGCGACGTGAGCGCGCGCGGCCAGCTCTCCTGCGCGGTCGCGTGCCGCGCGCTCGTCCCGCGCGCGAACTCGAGCGCGATCGACGCGAGCACGAAGGCCGAGAACGTGTAGCCGATCAACCCGGGGGTCGAGGAGCCGGCGCCCAGGAAGACCAGCACGACGCCGGTCGCAAGCGCGGCAACGGCCGGCCACGCGAACGTCCGCCCGAGCGAGCGCAGGGAGGCACGGCGCCACGCGACGAGGGGCCCGATGCCCATCAGCAGCAGGAGCGGCAGCCCGAACACGCGCAGGAAGAAGTTGAAGTACGGCGAGCCGACCGTGACCGTCTCGCCGCGGACGGCCTCGGAGACGATCGGGAAGATGACGCCCCAAAGGATGGTCAGGCAGAGCGCCACGAGCAGCAGGTTGTTGTAGAGGAACGTCGCCTCGCGCGAGACGATCGACTCGAGCCGGGTACGTGAGCGCAGCATGCTGAGGCGCGAGAACACGATCAGGAGCGACGCGGCGGTCACGAACGCGATGAAGCCGAGGATCCACGGGCCGACCGAGCTGAACGAGAACGAGTGCACCGAGTTCAGGACGCCGGAGCGCGTCAGGAACGTGCCGAAGAGCGAGAGCAGGAACGCGCCGATCACGAGCAGGACGTTCCAGACCTTCAGCATCCCGCGCTTCTCCTGGATCATCACGGAGTGCAGGAACGCCGTGGCGGCGAGCCACGGCATCAGCGCCGCGTTCTCGACCGGGTCCCAGGCGTAATAGCCGCCCCAGCCGATCTCGACGTAGGCCCAGTGCGAGCCGAGCAGCTGGCCGACGCCGAGAAACGTCCAGGCGAGCAGCGTCCAGCGGCGCGTCGCCACGATCCAGAGCTCGTCCGTGCGACGCGCGAGCAGCGCGCCCATCGCGAACGCGAACGGAATCGTGAGCCCGACGTAGCCGAGGTAGAGCAGCGGCGGGTGGGCGAGCATGTACGGGTTCTGCAGGCTCGGGTTGAGCCCCGCGCCGTCCGCGGGCGGCGGCTGCGTGTTGAACGGGCTCGTGACGAAGACCAGCAGGAAGGCGAAGAAGGTGCCGACGACCCCGAGGATCGGCACCACCCAGGGCAGCAGCGTGCGCGCGGGGCGGCGGGTGAGCAGCAGCGCGGCCGCCGAGAAGGCGCTCAGAATCAGCAGCCAGAGCAGGAGCGAGCCCTCCTGCCCGCTCCAGAACGACGCCGCCGCGTAGCCGATCGTCAGCTTGCGGCTCGTGTGCTCGGCGACGTAGCTGAACGAGAAGTCGCGGCGCAGCAGGGCCGCCTCGAGCACCACTACGGCAACCACGATCGCGCCGAGGGAGGCGTAGAGCGCGTTCTGCGCCGAGGCCGCAAGCCTGCGACGCCCGCGCCAGGCCGCGTAGCCGCCGGCGCCGACCGCCCACACCTCGAGCCCAAGCGCGATGACGAGCGCGCCGCGCCCGAGCTCAGCCAACTACGCCGCTTTCTTCGCTGCCTGGTACTTCGACGGGCACTTGGTCATCATGCTGCCGGGCTGGCCCACGAAGACCCCGTTGCGCACCGTCCCCTGCAGGGAGATCTCGCGGCCGCCCTTGAACTGCGGGGGCGGGGCGTCGCGGTAGACGACCGGGAAGCGGGCCGTCCCGTCGCGGTCGCGGAGCAGGAACCGATTGCCGTCGCCCGCGGCCGGCGCGATCGTGCCGGAGACCACCGTGCCGACCAGGACGACGCTGCCCTTGTGCTGGGCGACGTTGCTCGGCTTGACCTGCGGCGTGCCGCCGGCGATCGCGACGTAGACCAGGAAGATCGCGAGCACCCCCGCGACCGAGAGGGCGATGATCAGGCGCGCCGGGCTCTTCGTGCGAGGCACAGCGGGAGTCTAGCCCTGCCGGCCGGGAAGTCTGTTAAGCGATCAGCGCTCGGCGGGCGCCCGGCGGCGACCGGGGATCCGGTAGCCGTGCTCCTCGCAGAGCGAGCCCGGCTGATCCTCGGTGAGCGCGTCGCAGTAGCCCTTGCCGTAGGCGGCGCGCATGAAGGCGCCGACGACCTCGACGTTCCACTCCGTGACCTCGCAGGCCTCCCGCCAGAGGTCGGTCAGGCGGAGGTCGATGTCGAGCTCGAGAAGATCGATTCTGCTCGGGCGCTGTGGCATGACTCGCAGGGTAGGAATGGCGTCGGACGGACCCTCGTCGGCTAGCGTGGCGGGCATGGGTGAGATCCGCTTCGGTCCTGCTCGCGTGCCGTCGCACGACAGCCCCGACGACGCGATCGCGATCCTGCTCGACCGCGGCTACACGGCCTGCGAGATCGACTTCGAGGGCGGGTTCTGGATGGACTACGACTGGGCCGGCCGGTTCGGCGAGCTGGCCGGCGACGCCGAAATCGCGCTGTCCGTGCACGCGCCACTGGCGGCGTTCCTCGGGCACGTCGAGCGCGGCAAGAAGTTCAACATGGCCCTCGGCATGCTCGACCACACGGCCGGGATCGCCGTCGCGGCCGGCGCGGAGGTGGTCGTCTTCCACCCGGGCTTCCTGCTCGAGCGTGAGCGCGGCCAGGCGCTCGACGACGTCGTCTCGCAGCTCGGCGACCTGCACGCGCGGCTCGAGAAGAAGGGCCGCCTCGTGCCGTTCGGCGTCGAGGTGATGGGCCGCGTCCGCGAGCTCGGCACCGCCGACGACGTATTCGCGATCTCGGAGCGCACCGGCTGGATCCGGCCGGTGATCGATTTCGCGCACCTGCACGCGACGAGCGACGGCGCCTTCACGGACGTGGACGCGTTCGCCGCCGTGCTCGAGCGCGCCGACGAGCTGCTGCCGGCGGGCGCCCCGTTCCACATCCACTTCTCCGACATCGCCTACGCGAACCGCAACGAGACGAAGCACCTGCCCTACGGCGAGGGCACGCTGCGCGCGGAGCCGCTCGGCGAGGCCCTGAGCCGGTTCGAGCGGCCGGCGACGGTGATCAGCGAATCGCCCGGCGAGGAGTCGCACCAGGCGGTGAAGGCGGCGCTGCTCGCTGCGGCCGGAGCTACGTGAGGCCGGCGACCGGCGGCGCGCTGCACTCGGTCTCTTCCGAACCGTGCGCGAGCACGTCCAGCTCCGCGACCCGCTCCTCGTAGGGGCGCGCCTCGTCGGCGCGGCCCAGCTCGGTGAGGAAGCGGGCGAACGCGCGCAGCGGCTTGCGCTGCATGCTCCGCCACTCGGTCTCGTCGAGCAGCTCGACTGCGTCGCGGAAGAGCGCCTCGGCCTCCTCGTTGCGGCCCTGAGCCTCGCGGACGAGCGCGAGCGCGGTGGTGGTGGTGATGCGCGAGGTGATGTCGCGCGGCGTGAGCACCTCGCGGGCCTCCAGCGCGAACCGCTCGGCCTCCTCGATCTTGCCCTCGCGTAGCAGCAGCTCGGCCAGCGCGCGCAGCGCCTCGACGAGCGTGCCGCGGCGGTCCATCTGGCGGAGCATGCGGATCGCGTCGCGCAGCAGCTTCTCCGCGCGCGCAGTCTCGCCCTGGCGCTCCATCACCGAGGACAGGTGCCGCAGGATGCCGGCAAGCGACGCGGTGGCACCCGCCTCGGACGCGAGCTCGCGGGCCTGCTCGTAGGCCTCCGCGGCCGCATCGAGGTCGCCGCGCCGGTCGGCGAGGTCGCCCTGCGAGCGGAACGCCTCTGTGCGGGCGTGCAGGCTCTCGCTCGCCTCGGCCAGCTCCATCGCCCGCGGCAGCAGCTCCTCGGCGCGCTCGTCCTCGAGCCGTGACATCGCGACCCCGATCAGGCTCGTCAGCGCGAGCGCGGCCAGGTCCTTGCGGTCCAGGCGCTCACCGAGCGAGAGCATCTCTGTGCTGTACTCCTCGACCTCGCCCAGGTTGCCCGTCCACCAGCCGAGGAGCGCGAGGATCTCCAGCGTGTCGTAGCGGGCCTCGTCGTCCTGGCCGTCGACCAGGTTGAGCGCGCGCAGCGCGAGCGCGCGCCCCTCGTCGATGTCGCCGTCGCGATAGATGACGACCTCGGCCAGCGCCGTGCAGGCGCGCGCCTCGGTCGCGGTGTCGCCCACCTCCTGCGCCGCCTCGCGGACGGCGCGCATCTCCACCCACACGGTCGGGATGTCGCCCAGCCGCCACGCGGCGCGCGCCGCCTGATAGCGCCGCTCGAGCGTCGGCTCCAGCTCGACGGCGCGCTTCAGCTGCCGACGGGCGGCACGGTTCGCCTCCTGCGCCAGCGCGCGCTTGCCGGCACGCGTCAGCGCCGCGGCGGCCTCATGCGTCAGCTCGGCCGGCGCTTTCCCGTCGAGCTCCTCGAGCAGGGCGACGGCCTGGTCGAGGTGGTACGCGCGGATCTCCAGCAGCTCCTCGCCGGCGCGCTCGCCGAGCCACGCCGCGAAGCGGTCGTGGTAGGCCGCGCGGGACGCCTTCGCGAGGCCTGCGTACGCAACCTCGCGGATCAGTACGTGCTTGAACCGGTATGCGGTCTCGTCCTTGAGCGACGACCGCGTCTCCTGCGCGATGAAGTCGCGCAGCATGAGGTCCTCCAGGACCCCGTCGACGTCGTCGAGCTCCGGTGAAAGGTGCTGGACGGCGCCGCCCCAGAAGACGCGGCCGACGATCGAGGCGCGCTGGAGGACGCGCTTCGCGTCCGGCTGCAGCCGGTCGATGCGCGCCGCGATCAGCGCCTGCAGCGTGTCGGGGATGCGCCGTACGCGGCCGTTGCCGCCCTCCTCGACGAGCATCCGCACCATCTCCTCGACGAAGAGCGGGTTGCCTTCGGTCTTCTCGAGCGCGGCATGCTGGAGGTCGAAGGAGAGCCCGCCGTCGCCGCTCGCCTCGACGAGGGCCGAGACGAGCTCCTCGCTGTCCTTGCCGTTGAGCGGCTCGAGCTGGATCGAGGTGGCCCGCACGCGGCCACCGCCCCAGTCGGGGCGCATGTCGAGCAGCTCGGGCCGCGCCATCGCGACGAGCAGGAGCGGTGCCTCCTTGACCCAGGTGGCCAGGTGCTCGATCAGCTCGAGCAGCGGCTCCTCGGCCCAGTGGATGTCCTCGAAGATCAGCACGAGCGGCTGCGGCTGAGCCATCCGCTCGGCCCACTCGCGCGCGGCCCAGGCGATCTCCTGCTGGCTGCGATCGCCGGAGACCGCCTCGAGCACGCCCGACGCCAGGCCGAGCAGATCGGCGACGGCCTCGGCCGGGCAGGAGTCGCGGAGCTTCTCGAGCGCGACGTCGAGCGGGTCGTCGTCGGCGATGCCCGCGGCCGCCTTGACCATCTCGGCGAGCGGCCAGTACGTCACGCCCTCGCCGTACGGGAGCGCGCGGCCGCGGAGGACGGTCGCGCTCTCGAGCGTGGCCGTGAACTCATCGACGAGGCGCGTCTTGCCCATGCCCGGGTCGCCGAAGACGGTGAAGAGCTGGGCGCGCCGGTCGCGGATCGTGCGCGCGTAGGTGTTCTCGAGCAGCTCGAGCTCGGCATCACGGCCGATGAACGGCGCCTCGAAGCGGCCGTCGCGCACGCCGTGGTCGCTGACGCCGCTCACGGCCCACGCCCAGACGGGCTCGCGGCCTTTTACCTCGATCGGGCCGACGTCCTCGAGCTCGAGCCGGCCGAAGGCCAGGCGCTGCGCGCCGGGGCCGATCAAAATCTGGTTGGGCTGCGCGGCCTGCTGCAGCCGCGCGGCGATGTTGACGGCCTCGCCCGTCGCGAACGTGGAGTCCGCCTCGTCGGTGACGACCTCGCCGGACTCGATGCCGATGCGGGCCTCGAGCTCGAGCTCGCGCACGACGTCGAGGACGCCGAAGGCGGCGCGCACCGAACGCTCGGCATCGTCCTCGTGGGCCACCGGGATGCCGAAGGCGGCCATGACGGCGTCGCCCGCGAACTTCTCGACGATGCCGCCGTGCTGGGTCACGCATTGCGAGACGTGCTCGAAGTACTGCGCGATGCGGCGGCGCACGACCTCGGGGTCGGCGCGCGAAACCAGCGCCGTCGACCCGACCAGGTCCACGAACATCACCGTGGCCAGCTTGCGTTCCACGCTCACAAGTGTAGAAACGGATCCAGTAGCGCTGTGATTCCCCGTTTTGCAGGGGAAAAACCGCTCGCAACTGCGCGGCCGTCCCGGTCGCCAGCCGGATGGCCGCGAGCTGCAGGCCCGTGTGTGCCGACGTCGTCGCCTCGTGCTTCGACCCGCCGCCTCAGCCGGCGAGCGTCAAAACGAGCAGCCCGATGGCGATCCGCCGTATGCGCTGACGATAGTGCCTCTAGCATCCGGGCGTGCTCGACCCGAAGGTGTTCAAGGCCTACGACGTGCGCGGGCTCTACCCGGCGGAGCTCGACGAGGAGGGCGCCCGGGCGATCGCGCGCGCGTACGTCGGGCAGTTCGAGCCGCAGCGGATCTCGGTTGGCCGGGACATGCGGACGATGTCCCCGTCCATGGCCGCGGCGGTGATCGAGGGGGTGGCCGAGGCCGGCTGCGACGTCGTCGACATCGGCATGGTCGGCACGGAGATGACGTACTTCGCAGTCGACCATCTCGGCCTCGACGGCGGGATCATGGTCACCGCGTCGCACAATCCGAAGGAGTACACGGGCATGAAGATCGTGCGCCGCGGTGCGGTGCCCGTCGGCGGCGACTCGGGGCTCTACGACGTGCGCGACCGCGCCTTAACAGGGACTGTCTCTGTTAAGACGCGCGGCACCGTTACGCAGGAGGACGTGTACCCCGCGTTCGTCGACCGGGTGCTGTCGTTCGTCGACGTGCCGTCGATCAGGCCGCTGCGCGTCGTCATCGACGCGGCGAACGGGATGGCCGGTGCCATGCTCCCGCCCATCCTCGACCGCCTGCCGCTGGAGGCGGTGCGCTGCTTCTTCGAGCCCGACGGGACGTTCCCGAACCACGCGCCGAACCCCCTGCTGCCCGAGAACCGCGAGTTCATCGTGCGCAAGACCCTCGAGGAGCACGCCGACCTGGGCGTGGCCTACGACGGCGATGCCGACCGCTGCTTCTTCGTCGACGACACGGGCGAGTTCGTGCCCGGCGACTTCGTCACGGCCCTGTTCGCCGAGTCCATCCTCGAGAAGGAGCCGGGCGGCAAGGTCATCTACGACGTGCGCGCGAGCTGGGCGGTGCCGGAGACGATCGAGCGCGCCGGTGGCGTCCCATTGCTGAACCGCGTCGGCCACGCGTTCTTCAAGGAGCGGATGCGCCGGGACGGCGCCGTCTTCGGCGGCGAGGTGTCGGCCCATTACTACTTCCGCGACTTCTCGCAGTCCGACTCCGGCACGGTGCCGTTCCTGCTCATGGTCGAGCTGCTCTCGAAGCGCGAGCAGAAGCTGTCCGAGCTGCTGCGCCCGTACCGCGAGCGCTACTTCCTGACCGGGGAGCTGAACACGCCGGTGAAGGATGTGGCCGTGAAGCTGCAGGAGCTGAAGGAGCGCTTCGGGCAGGAGGGCACGGTCTCGCACCTCGACGGCATCTCCGTCGACGCCGCCGACTGGCACATGAACGTCCGCCCCTCGAACACCGAGCCGCTACTTCGCCTCAACCTCGAGGCGCGCTCGCAGGAGCTGATGGAGCGTAAGCGCGACGAGGTGGTGGAAGTCATCAGGTCATAGGCGCGTCGAGAGCGCCTCGACGAGCTCGCCCTGGAGCCACGTCAGCCAGGCATAGAACGCGAGCTCCCGCGCGCGGGGATCGTCACGCGGGATGCCGTTCTCGTACAGCTCCTCGGTGACGCCGAGCCGCTCGCCCAGGACGAGCCGCGCGTCGTTCAGCGCGCCGCACCAGGCGGCAGCCTGCGCCTCGTCGAGGCGGTCGGCGTCGAGCGTGGCCTCGACGGTGTCGAAGGCGGCGAGCCGCTGTGCCTCCAGGTCGTCGCGGACGAGCTCGTCGAACGCGGCGCTCGCCTCCTCGTCGTCGCGGTACGCCGGCGGGAAGAGCCTCGCAGCGGCGGCGTCGTTCGCGACGACGAGCGCGCGCAGCTCGGCGCACAGATCGCGCATGGCCGCGCGTTCGGGCGCGCCCAGCTTCACGCGGTAGCCGCCACCGTCCAGCGGCTTGAAAGGCCGGCGGAAGACCACGCCTAGTCCTGCTGCATCGTCGCCCAGAGGCCGTGCGCGTGCAGGCGGGCGACGTCCGCCTCCGCCTTCTCCTGCGTCCCGGTCGAGACGGCCGCCTTGCCCTCCTCGTGCACCTGCAACATGAGCTTGTCGGCCTTCGGCTTCGCGTAGCCGAACAGCTTCTGGAAGACGAAGGTCACGTAGGTCATCAGGTTGACGGGGTCGTTCCAGACGATGACCACCCACGGGCGGTCCTCGACGGGCGACTCCCACTGGTCCGGCTCCTCGGTATGGACCAGGTCCGGCGACTCGATCGTCTGCGAGGTCACCCCGCCATTGTGCATCCGTAGGATCGAGAGCCGTGACCTCGCTCGAGCTCGGCCGCATCTCGACCCGCATGCCTCCGTTCAAGTACTCGGCGCTGACCCGTGTCGGCTTCTCCGACACCGACGCGCAGGGGATCGTCTACTACGGCCGCTACCTGCCCTACTTCGACACGGCGCGCGTCGAGTACCTCCGTCACCTCGACCGGCTGCGCGGCGACGGCGAGCACGAGTTCGTCATGCGCGCCTCGGCGCTCGAGTACTTCGCGCCCGCGCGGTTCGACGACCTGCTCGAGGTGTTCATCCGCGTGAGCCGGCTCGGCCGCACGAGCGCGACGTTCGAGGGCGCGGCGTACCGCATGGAGGACGACGCCCTCATGGTCACCGCGCGCCAGACGCTCGTGCTCGTCGACCTCGACGAGCGGCGCGCGGCGCCGATCCCGGACGCCTACCGCGAGCCGATCCGCGCCTTCGAGGGTGAGGATCTCGAGGAATGAGCGACGCCTACGCGGCCGCGGCAGCGGTCGTCGAGCGCGGCGGCGACGCCGACGACATCCTGCGCGGGGTGCTCGCGGCGCTCCACGAGCACGGCGTCGGGTACGCCGCGATCCGCTTCGTCGAGGACGGGAACCTGGTGCCCGGTCCCAGCGCCGGCGCCGGCGAGCCGGCCGTCACGGTGCCGGTCGAGTTTGACGGGCAATCAGTGGGGGAGCTGGCCCTTTCTGACGATGACCCCGGGCTCGCCACACGAGTGGCGGAGCTGGTAGGCCCCTACGTACTCGTCGGCTGGGATACCGGCGGCGAGACCTGGGATCCGTAGCAGTAGGCGGCGCGGGCCCACCCGTCGTCCCCGTGACAGGTGGGCGCCGCAGCCTTGCCCCTCCCCCTCCTCTCCTTGTAGGGACTCGGCCCCGATCTGCCTATCCCTCATTCGAGGTATGAGCCCATCTGGGGGATGCATCCCCCAGATGGGGAGCAACGGCTTGATCAAGCCATTTTCGGCCCCGAGAATCCCTGGTTCCGGGTACCCCAGGAGGGTCTGGCGGAGTATCGCGGTGCCGCAGCGGTGCGCTGGACGCCGCCAGGCCCTCCTACGACGAGGGCGTGACGCTACGACGAGGGCGTGACGCGGTTCGCGTCGAAGACGGCCTCGAGATGACGCAGTGCGTTCAGCAGGCTGCGCAGCGAGCGGACGTCGCCGATCTCGGCCGTGTACCAGTTCTTCGCGAGCTGATCCTCGACGTGCCCCCCGTACTCGACGATGTTCGCTCCGTACTCGGCGAACGTCCGCGCGACGTCCTCGAGTAGGCGCGGGCGGTCCCACGCGTCGACGGCGATCTGGACGCGGAAGCTCTGCGTCGCGGCCCCGTCCCACTCGACCGGCGTGAACCGCTCCGGGTTGCGCCGCAGCGCCTTGACGTTGGGGCAGTCGCCGCGGTGGATGGTGATGCCCTTGCCGAGCGAGATGTAGCCGACGATGTCGTCGCCGGGCACCGGTGTACAGCACTTGGCGAGCCGGACGAGCACGTCGCCGGAGCCCTCGACGCGGATGCCGAGGTTGGTCGAGCCGACGGCCCGCTTCGCCTTCGGCGCCTTCAGCGGGACGGGCTCCTCCTCGACGACCTCCTGCGTCTTCAGCTGCTGGAGGAGCTTGTTGACGATCTGTGACGGCTGCAGCTTCCCGGAGCCGAGCGCCAGGTAGAAGTCCTCCGCCTTCTTGAAGCCGCTCTCGCGGATCACCTGCGCGAGCACGGCCGAGCCGGCCAGCTTGCGGTAGGGCAGGTTCTGCTTGCGCAGCGCCTGCTCGAGTGACTCGCGGCCGCGCGCCTCGGTGTCCTCCCGCGTCTCGCGCGAGAACCACTGGCGGATCTTGTTCCGCGCGCGGGACGACGCCGCCAGCGAGATCCAGTCACGCGACGGGCCGCGGCCGGACTTCGAGGTGAGCACCTCGACCCGGTCGCCGGAGTGCAGCTGGTAGCTGAGCGGGACGATCCGCCCGTTGACCTTCGCGCCGACGGTGCGGTGGCCCACGTCGGTGTGCACGGCGTACGCGAAGTCGATCGGCGTTGCGCCGGCGGGCAGGCGCTTGACCTCGTACTTCGGTGTGAAGACGAAGACCTCCTCCTCGAAGAGGTCCATGGCGACCGACTTCATGAACTCCTGCGGGTCGGGCTCGTCCTGCTCCCAGTCGATCAGCTTGCGCACCCACAGCGTCCACTCGTCGAGCGCCTTCTGGCGCGGGTCGCCGGCCTTGTAGAGCCAGTGCGCGGCGATGCCGAACTCGGCCGTCCGGTGCATCTCGCGCGTGCGGATCTGGATCTCGAGCGGACGGCCGTGCGGACCGATGACCGTCGTGTGCAGCGCGCGGTAGCCGTTCAGCTTCGGCATCGCGATGTAGTCCTTGAAGCGGTTGGGCATGGGCTTCCACAGCGAGTGGATCAGCCCCAGGGCGCCGTAGCAGTCGCGCGTGCCCTCCTCCTCCGAGCGCTCGACGATGACGCGCATCGCGGTCAGGTCGTAGATCTCGTTGAACTCCTTCCCGCGCTTCGCCATCTTCTCGTAGATGGAGTAGAAGTGCTTCGGGCGGCCGGAGATCTCGGCGGGGATGTCGACCTTGTCGAGCTCGGCCTGGAGCAGCAGCGCGGCCTCCTTGACGTGCTCGTCGCGGTCGGCTCGCCGCTCGGTGACCATCGCCTTGATCTCGTCGTACTTGCGCGGGTGCAGCGTCTGGAAGGCGAGGTCCTCCAGCTCCCACTTGAGCGTGTGGATGCCGAGGCGGTGCGCGAGCGGCGCGTAGATCTCGAGCGCCTCGCGCGACTTCTGGAGCTGCTTCTGGCGGCCGAGGTACTCGATCGTGCGCAGGTTGTGCAGCCGATCGGCGAGCTTGATCAGGATGACCCGCATGTCCTGCGCCATCGCCAGGATCAGCTTCCGGTAGTTCTCGGCCTCTGCCTGCTCGCGGCTGGCGAACTGGACCCGGGTCAGCTTGGTGACGCCCTCGACGATGCGTGCGATGTCCTCGCCGAACTCGGCGTGGATCTCTTCGATCTCGACGTCGGTGTCCTCGACGACGTCGTGGAGCAGCGCCGCCGCGATCGTCTGCTCGTCGAGGTGCAGCTCGGCGCAGATCTTCGCAACGCCGAACGGATGGTTGATGAAGTCCTCGCCGGAGCGCCGCTGCTGTCCGTCGTGGTGCTCGGCTGCGAAGGCGAACGCCGATGCGACGAGCTCGGTGTCGGCGCCCGCCTTGTAGGCGGTGACGTCGGCCAGCAGCTCGTCGAGAAGATTCTGATGCCGGCCAGCGGCCTCGACGACGGCCATCAATGAATTGTACTGGGCAGGATCTGGCTCACCTTCCCGGCGGCAGGACTGCCGCCCCGCGCCCCGAACCGGAGCGGATGCTCCTCAGACGACGTCAACGCAAGGCCGTGCAGCTCGCGCGGATGCTGGTCCAGCTCGAGCGGAACGCCGCCCGTCCGGCGCGCCGGACGCGGGCTCGGCGTATCTCGCTGCGCAACGCGTAGCCGGCCTCAGGCCGCTTCTGCGAGCGCCGCCGGCTCGGCTTCCGCCAGCAGCTCTCTGAACCGCTCTGACTCGAGCAGGTTGCGCGATGCCGTGCCGCCCGGTTCGAGGCCGAGCTCGTCGAAGACCCCGCGCGCCTGCTCCGTCCAGGCGTCCTCCCCGGCCCGCCACTGGCCGGCCAGCTGTGCACGCAGCTGCTCGTAGCGCGGGTCGGTCTCCCAGACGTCGCGGACGACGAGCTGCGGAGCGACCGTGCCGTTCCAGTGGTTCTCCTCGAGTCGGAAGACGACGTCGAAGGGCAGCGGCCGGCGCAGCGAGTCGGCCCGTGCGCCCTGACCGAAGGCGATCGCCCCACCCGCGGGGACGCCCTCGTGGCGGACGCGGAAGCGCAGGTGCTTGCCGTCGCCGACCCTGGCCGGCTCCTGGATCTCGCAGCCGGGCGCGAGCAGCGTGACGGCCGGATTGCCGAGCCCGAACGGGCGGAGCCGGCGAAGCTCGCTGCAGAGCTCCGTCGTCAGCTCGCGGCCTCGCACGACCGCGTCGACGACGGTTACCGGCTCGAGATCCTCAGGCGTGAGCGCCGCGTCCGCGTGCTCGGCGAACGCCGCAGCAAATGCGCGGCACCGCCTCGGGCGTGATCGAGAGGCCGGCGGCGGCGCGGTGGCCTCCCCAGCGCTCGAGGTGGCCGGCGCACGCGGCGAGCGCGCCGTGCAGGTCGAACGCCGAGATCGACCGGCCGGAGCCCTTCCAGAGCCCCTCGGTACCGGCGATGAGCACGACCGGGCGGCGGAAGCGCTCGACGAGGCGCGACGCCACGATGCCGACCACGCCCTCGTGCCAGTCCTCGCCCGCGACGACGTACCCACGCGCGCCCCGGCGAGGCTCGGGCCAGGCCTCGACCTGGGCGACCGCCTCGCGCAGGATCCTGTCCTCGATCAGCTGCCGCTCGCGGTTCAGCTCCTCGAGCCGCTCCGCCAGCGGCTTCGCCGTCTCGGCGTCGGCCGCAAGCAGCAGCTCGAGCGCGATCTCCGGCTCGCAGAGCCGGCCCGCGGCGTTGATCCGCGGCGCGAGCCGGAAGGCGATGCCGCCCTCGTCGAGCGTCGCCGGGTCGACACCGCCGACGCGCATGAGCGCCTTCAGCCCAGGCTTTTGCGTCCTTGTCAGCGCGTCCATGCCCGCGCGCGCCAGGGCGCGGTTCTCGTCGACGAGCGGAACGACGTCGGCGACGGTCGCGATCGCGACCAGGTCGAGATGCTCCTTCAGCGCCGGATGGTCGGCGCCGAGCAGCGCCTGTCCGAGCTTGAGCACGACGCCGGTGCCGCAAAGCTCCGGGAACGGGTAGTCGGACGGCCGCGTCGCGACGATGGGACAGTCGGGCAGCGTGTCACCCGGCCGGTGATGGTCGGTGACCACGACCTCGAGGCCCCGCGCGCGGGCGGCGGCGACCTCGTCGACGGCAGTGATGCCGCAGTCGACGGTCACGACGAGCCCGCACCCTTCGTCCGCCAGGCGCTCGATGGTCCCGAGAGACAGCCCGTAGCCCTCGTCGAAGCGGTTCGGCAGGTGCCAGTCGACGTCGGCGCCGAGCTCGCGCAGGATCGTGACCGCGAGCGCGGTCGCGCAGATGCCGTCGGCGTCGTAGTCACCGTGCACGCAGATGCGCCTGCCGCCATCGATGGCGGCGCGGATTACTGCGCAGGCTTCCTGCATGTCGCCGAGCAGAAACGGGTCATGCGTCGGCGCCGCGCCGTCGAGGAACGCACGGGCACTCGCCGCGTCCGCGAACCCGCGGCGGACGAGGACGCGAGCGGTCGTCTCCGTGACGCCGAGCTCGCCTGCAAGGCGGCGCGCAGTGTCCGGATCGCAGGAGCGGATCGTCCACGACATCGGACACTTGACCGTACGGCGAGGGCCGGACGGCGCCCGGCATTGCGACGGGGTTTGCGCTGCGACCGACCGTGACGAATCCGTGCCGGAAGCGTCACGGGGCTGCCGCCGACCCCGGGGCTATCCTCCGGCGCGTGACGCACCCGAACTACTCCTCGGGCGAGGACTACGTCGTCGAGTTCCTCGGCTACGAGTTCGCATTCAACGCGCTCGACTTCGAGGAGCGCGTCGTCGCCGCCGCCGTACGCCTGGGCCTGATCGCGGACAACGATCTGGACGACGACGAGACCGCCGACCTGGTCGAGCTGGCCGCGGACGGCCGTATCGAGGAGCCGGAGAGCCGCCTCGGCACATATCTCGTCCGCAACTGGGAGCGCGTCGGGCTCGTCGGGAGCGAGTCGCTCGTCTACTGGCTGCGCAAGCTCGTCTTCCGCGGCGCGTGGCTCGACCACCGCGTCAAGGAGGGGCTGCTCGAGGTCGCGTGGGACGACGACCAGGCCGAGTTCGGCTACCGGAACCCGAACGGCGACCGCGCGCTGCTCGACCTCGCACTCGTGCCGTCATGGCACGAGGTGCAGTACCGGGCCTAGCGGCGCAGGAGACGCCTGGCGGCGACGGCGACCGTCCCCGCGCCGGCGGCCAGGAGGCCGAGCGCGTTGGTGGTGGCGCACGCCCGGCACGCGTTGCAGCAGACCGTGGCCATCGGCGCATGTTCGCCGTAGCGGACGGCGACCTCCGTGACCTTGCCCGTCCAGATCTGCTTCACGGATTCAGTATGACTCGCAGGCACTTGGGACTGGCCCCCGCTGTCGCGGGGACGGCCCCTAGAAGAGGCTCCGGTCGGCTTCGGCGACCGCGCCCACATGCGCCCGCCCGAGCGCCGTGATGACGCGTCCGCGCGGTGTCCGCTGGATGAAGCCGAGCTGCAGCAGATAGGGCTCGTAGACGTCCTCGATCGTGTCGGGCTCCTCGCCGAGCGCGACGGCGAGCGTCGACAGCCCGACGGGGCCGCCCTCGAACTTGTGGGCGATCGCCCGCAGCAGCTCGCGGTCGGTGCGCTCGAGCCCCTGCTCGTCGACCTCGTGCAGCTCCAGCGCCTCGTCGGCGATGGCCGCCGTGATCGCTCCCTGGTGGCGCACCTCGGCGACGTCGCGCACGCGGCGCAGGATGCGGTTCGCGATCCGCGGTGTCCCGCGGGAGCGCCGCGCGATCTCGTCCGCCGCCTCGTCCGCCATCTCCACGTCCGAGGATGCGCGCGGAGCGGCGCACGATCTGACCCAGCTCCTCAGGCTCGTAGTACCCGAGGCGGAAGGTCATGCCGAAGCGGTCGCGAAGCGGCGTCGTCAGCAGCCCGGTGCGCGTCGTCGCCCCGACGAGCGTGAACGGCGGAAGGTCGAGCGTGAGCGTCCGCGCCGCCGGCCCCTGGCCCACGATGATGTCGAGCCGGAAGTCCTCGAGCGCCGGGTAGAGCACCTCCTCGACGGAGCGGTTCAGGCGGTGGATCTCGTCGACGAAGAGAACGTCACGCGGCTCGAGCGCGGTCAGGATCGCGGCCATGTCGCCCTTCCGCTCGAGTGCCGGGCCGGCGATCGTGCGGATGCCGACGCCGAGCTCCTCGCGGATGATGAACGAGAGGCTCGTCTTGCCCAGTCCGGGCGGCCCGACGAGCAGCACGTGGTCGAGCGCCTCGCCGCGCGAGATCGCCGCGTCGAGCGCGATGCGCAGCTGCTCCTTGACCCGCTCCTGCCCGACGAAGTCCTCGAGCCGGCGCGGGCGGAGCGAGCGCTCGACCTCGTCGTCCTCCGGCTTCAGGGCCGGCGCCAGAAACTGCTCGTCTCGAGTCGTCATGCCGCCTTGAGCGCCAGCCGGACGCGCTCCTCGGCCGGCAGGCCCGGATCCACCTCGGCGAGCGCGCGCTCGGCCTCGACGACCGAATAGCCGAGCTCGACGAGCGCGTCGCGCGCGACCAGCGCATCCCGCGGCCGCCCCCCATGGTCCGGGACGGGATCGCCTCGGCGCTCACCTTCTCACGCAGCTCGAGCACGACCCGCTGAGCCGTCTTCTTGCCGATGCCGGGAATGGCCTCGAAGCGTGCGGTGTCCTCCAGCACGATCGCGCGCCGCAGCTCCGCAGTCGTCGACCCGGAGATGATCGCCAGCGCCACCTTCGGGCCGATCCCGGACACGGTCAGCAGCGCCTGGAAGAGCTCGCGCTCGTCGGCGTCGGCGAACCCGTACAGCTGCATGACGTCCTCGCGTACGTGGAGGTGCGTCTCGAGCGTGACCTCGTCGCCTTCGCGCGCGCGCCGCCGCGCCCGAGCGGTCGCCTGCACGAGATAGCCGACCCCGCCAACGTCCAGGACGACGCCGTCGCCGGCCTCGCCGGCGAAGCGACCCCGCAGCCGCGCGATCACCCGGCCACCGCCCGCAGGAGCGGCGGCGCCATCGCGTGGCAGATCGCCACCGCGAGCGCGTCCGACGCGTGGTCGGGCGTCGGCCGCGATTCCATCTTGAGGATCGACTGCACCATCCGTTGCACCTGCGCCTTCTCGGCGCGCCCGTAGCCGCACACCGCCTGCTTCACCCGCGCGGGCGCGTACTCGGTGCAGGGCACGTCGTGCGCGGCCGACGCGACCAGCACGGCGCCGCGGGCCTGCCCGACGGAGAGCGCGGTGCGGGCGTCGACGCCGACGAAGGACTCCTCCATCGCGACGGCCGCCGGCTCGTGCTCCTCGATGAGCTCGACGACGCCGTCGAAGATCGTCTTGAGCCGGATCGCGGGGTGGTCGCCGGCGCGTGTCCTCCACGTGCCGTGCACGAGCGCGCGCAACCGGTTTCCGTCGAGCTGGACGAGTCCGTATCCGCATGCAGCCGTCCCGGGGTCGATGCCGAGAACCTTCACGGAGAGACAGTAGGCCGCGCGGCGGACGACTCCTTCAGGTCCCGGCGATACCCTCAACGCGTGCGCAGGGTCATGCTCGCGGCGCTCGGAGGGGCGGCGGCACTCGCCGCTGCGGCCGCTGCATGGGCCGGCGACGTCCAGACGTTCCAGGTCGCCGCCGCCGGCCAGCCGGCCACGGCGGGGTTCGCGCCCGACGTCGCCCTGATGATCGAGTCGCCCGGCGGCTACGTCGCCCAGTCCCCGGGCGTGTGGGCCGGCCCTGCGGCGCAGACAGGCACGGCCACGATCGGCTGGGCGGTGACGTTCCGCGACCGCACCACCGACGTGGCCACGACGGCGGCCGCCGCGAACACCAACGGCTGGCCGCTCGACCAGAAGTACAACATCTCCATCCCGCTCTACGTGAGTGGGCATGTTGTCGGGACGCTGCCGGGCTACGCGGTCATTACGCAATCGGGCGGCGACGCGAAGGCGCGCTTCGAAGCGTCGCTCTCCGTGCCGCTTGGCATCGGCGCCCAGGCAGTCGTCCACTACACGACACCGACGCCGGCAACGGACACGAACCTCGTCGACGGGATCCTCGCCTCGACGTGGAACCGCGGACAGATCCTCCAGGCGCTGTCGCTCGTGCGTGTGCAGGGCAACCTCGCGCCGAAGACGATCTCGATCCGCCTCGACCCACGGCGCGGCCAGCTGTTCGGCAGGGTCGTCGACCCGTTCTTCAACCCGCTCGTCGGCGTGCCGGTCGTCGTTCAGCGCTGGAACGGCAGCGGCTGGCGCAAGGTGAGCGTGACCCACACGAAGCCGGACGGGACCTACCGTGTCGCGGCGGCCGGCGCGCGCATGCGCACCATCGTGGTCAACGGTTCGACCAGCCTGGCAAGCGCAGAGGTCCGCGGCTAGCCGGCGACCGTCTCGAGCACGCGCTCGGGAATGTCGAAGTTCGCGTAGACGTCCTGGACGTCGTCGTTCTCCTCGAGCGCGTCCATCAGCCGCACGATCTTCTTCGCCGCCGACTCGTCGTCGACCTCGACCGTCGTCTTCGGCAGCATCGTCACCTCGGCCGAGTCGACCGTGAAGCCGGCCGCCTCGACCGCCTCCCGGACGCCCGCGAGGTCCTCCGGCGCTGGCGGTGATCCGGAACTGCGACTCGTCGCGCTCGATGTCCTCCGCCCCGCCCTCGGCGGCCGCCAGCATCAGCTCGTCCTCGTCCACGCCGCCGGCGTCGACCAGCACGAGACCCGTGCGCTCGAACAGCCAGGCGACCGCGCCGGTCGCGCCGAGGTTGCCGTCGTTCTTCGCGAACAGGTGCCGGACGTCGGCGGCCGTGCGGTTGCGGTTGTCCGTCAGCGCCTCGACGAGCACGGCGACGCCGCTCGGCCCGTAGCCCTCGTAGAGGATCGTCTCGTACGCGTCCGCGTCGGCGTCGGTGCCGGCGCCCTTCGCGATCGCGCGGTCGATGTTGTCCTTCGGCATCGAGTAGGCGCGCGCCTTCTCGATCGCGTTCTGAAGCGCGAGGTTGCCCGTCGGGGTCGCCGCCGCCCTCCCGCGCCGCGACGATGATCGCGCGCGAGAGCTTCGAGAAGAGCTTGCCGCGCTTTGCGTCGGCCGCGCCCTTCTTGTGCTTGATCGACGACCACTTGCTATGCCCCGACATGCATCTCCTCCCTGACCAGGTCCAGGAACAGCTCGTGAACTCTGCGTGTCGTCGGTCAGCTCCGGGTGGAACGACGCGACGATGAAGCGGCCCTCGCGAACCAGCACGGGCTCGCCCGCATGCTCGGCGAGCACCTCGACGTCCGGCCGCCATAGCGCGCAGGCGCGGGGCGCGGATGAAGACGCCGCGCAGCGGCTCGGGATCGCCCTCGAGCTCGAGATCGGCCTCGAAGCTGGCGACCTGCCGCCCGTAGGCGTTCCGGTCGACGTCGATGTCGACGAGGCCGAGGTGCGAGCGGTCGAGCACGATCATCCCCGCGCAGGTGCCGAAGACCGGGCGGCCGAACTCGCGGACCGCGTCCTCGAGCCCGTAGAGCCGCATCAGCCGCATGAACGTCGTCGACTCGCCGCCCGGGATGACGAGGCCGTCGAGGCCGTCGAGCTGCTCGGGCTTGCGCACCTCGAGCGCGTCGGCGCCGAGCCGCGCGCAGCACGTCAGCGTGCTCGCGCACGTTTCCCTGCAGCGCCAGGACGCCGATGCGGAGCCGGTCGGCCATCGTCTCAAGTGTATTTGCGCGGGGCTCGCTGCTCCGCGAACGCCGGTACGACTCCTCGAAGAGCGGCCGCGCGGTCTCGTGATCGCCGCGCACGACCTGATGCACGAGCCCGACGTGGAAGAGCGACTCGGCGATGCCGGGCTCGTCGCGGATCTCCTGCCGGATGGCGAGCGCCTGCTCGAACGGCAGCCATCTCCAGCGGCGGCTCGCCGGCCGCACGGTTGCGGAGGAACTCGCCGTGCAGGGCGAGGCCCGGCTGGACAGGGCGAACGCCTTCAGGCTGCGATCGCCCCGCTCGGCTGCCGCCCGCTCCACGGCGATGCGCCTCCGTCGGCGATGGCGGCCTCCAGGTCGGCGCTGCGATCCCGCACGAGCAGGTTCTCCTCGGCGAGGTCGAGCACCCGCTGGACCAGCGGGTCCGTCACTTGACCACTGCGTAGCGCACACAGGCGAAGTCCACGTTGCGCTCGACCTCCTCGAGTCGCAGCTCGACGTGACGCGGCAGCAGCGGGGCGCCCGCACCGAGCGTGACCGGCGCGATGTAGACGATCACCTCGTCGAGCAGGCCTGCCTCCGCGAACTGCCCGGCGAGGTCGCCGCCCCCGACGATCCAGCGGTTCCCCTCTCCGGCCGCCGTCACCATCTCGGCGTGCACCGGCGCGACGTCGCCGCTCGTGAAACGCACGTGCTCCGACGCCGGCTCCAGCTCCCGGTGCGTGAAGACCCAGGACGGCAGCTCATAGGGCCACGACTCGCCGTGCTCGAGGATCCACTCGTAGGTCGTCGCGCCCATCGCCACGGCGCCGACCACGGCGTAAAAGTCGGCGTAGTTGAGCGGCCCGCCCCGATCCTGCTCAAGCGTGAACAGCCACTCCAGCGACTCGCCCGGCCCCGCGATGAAGCCGTCGAGCGAGGTGGCCGTGTAGTACTGCGTTACCAGCCGCGGGTCTCGAGCAGCTCGGCCGGGTCGAGCGACGAGGTCGAGATCCCGACCATCGGCTCGCCGAGCCCCTGCGAAACGCGCGCGAGGATCTCCGGATCCTCGAAGTGCGTCGTCGCCTCGACGATCGCCTTGGCGCGCAGGTCCGGGTCGCCGGACTTGAAGATCCCCGAGCCGACGAAGACGCCGTCGGCGCCGAGCTGCATGCAGAGCGCCGCGTCGGCGGGCGTCGCGATGCCGCCGGCGGTGAACGTCACGACCGGCAGGCGCCCGTTCTCGGCCACCCACTTGACCAGCTCGTACGGCGCGCGCAGCTCCTTCGCCTCGGCGTAGAGCTCCTCGTCGCGCAGCGACGCCGAGCCGGCGGATGGCGCCGAAGACCGAGCGCATGTGCGTGACGGCGTTGACGATGTCGCCGGTGCCCGCCTCGCCCTTGGTGCGGATCATCGCCGCGCCCTCTGCGATCCGGCGCAGCGCCTCGCCGAGGTTCGTGCAGCCGCAGACGAACGGGACGGTGAAGTTCCACTTGTCGACGTGGTGCTCGACGTCGGCCGGAGTGAGCACCTCGCTCTCGTCGATGTAGTCGATCTCGAGCGCCTCGAGGATCTGCGCCTCGACGAAGTGGCCGATGCGGCACTTGGCCATGACCGGGATGGTCACCGCCTCCTGGATCTCCTGGATCTTCGTCGGGTCGGACATCCGCGCCACGCCGCCCTCGCGGCGGATGTCGGCCGGCACGCGCTCGAGCGCCATGACCGCGACCGCGCCGGCGTCCTCGGCGATCTGCGCCTGCTCGGCGTCGACGACGTCCATGATGACGCCGCCCTTGAGCATCTCGGCGAGGCCGCGTCTTAACGCGCATGGTGCCGAGGTCGGCCATGCGCACGATCTTACCCGGGAGACGAGAAGCGCCGGGCCCTGGGGCCCGGCGCCGAGAAGAGAACCCTAGGAGCCGAGGCGCTCGCGGAGCGCCGGCTCACCGAACTTCCGAAGCTTCCGCCGCAAGAGAACCGCTGACATGTGAAACCCCTTTCGTTCCGCCAGTGTGTTTCGTTCACGCATCCTGGTCGGCCACCTCCCCCTGGACATCCCCCTGGAGGGTGAGACGGGGCATCCCTCAAGCTGGGGAAATCGGGGTCAGGCTGACCGCCGGGTGGGGCTGTACAACGTCAAGCGCCGGGCGGGCCGGGGAGCCGACGAGCCCCAGTCGGCTCGATTCTCCCCCACCGGTTCCGCCCGGCCTCGTTTCTATCGGCACGTTTTCCGGGCCTGATTAGCCGTCACCCCGGACGGGTGAGGGGTCTGATCAGCGGCGCGCGGTGATGATCGTCGCCGTGTGCTCGTCGCGGTAGGGCCGCTCGCCGCCGACGGGGATCAACGCCTCGGTGATCGCCGCGATCACGCCGTCGACGTCGGCGCCGCGGTCGGCGAGCTGTCCGGAGAGCGGTGTTCCGCGCGCCCAGCCGAGGGCGACACCTTCCGCTGACGGGACCTCAGACGCGGCCGTGAAGTCCCCGAATTCGGTGTCCGTCCAGCCGGCCGCTTCCATGTCGGCGCGGATTCGCTCGTGGTCGCCGTACCCGTACGGCGTGTTCAGGAACTGCGGAGGGTCATCCGGGAACAGGCGGTGCAGGGCGTGGTCGACCGCAGCGGGAGTGGGATTGTCCTCGAGGCCGTGCCATGTGTTCCCGAGCAGGAGACCGCCACGCACGAGCACGCGCCGGGCCTCGCGGAATCCCAGCGGCTTGTCGGGCAGGAACATGAAGCCGGCCGCGCAGACGACGACGTCGAACGACTCGTCCGCGAACGGCAAGTCCTGTGCGTCGGCTGCCTGCCACGTCACCCGCTCGTCGGCGACGACCTCGCGCGCGTACGTGATCATCGACTCGTTCAGGTCCGTCGCGACGACCCGGGCGTCGTCCGGGAGGGCCTCCAGGAGCCGTCGGGTGAGGATTCCGGTGCCGCAGGCGAGCTCGAGGATCCGGAGACCGTCGCCGATCGGGATGCGCCCGACGAGTTCGGCCGCGATCGGATCGAAAATCAGGTCTTTCAGGTATCGGTCGTAGTACTGCGGGACGGAGCCCGAGAAGGCGGCCGGGGAGCTGGGCACCGCGGCATCCTATGGGCCCGCCTGGATTCGAACCAGGGACCAACCGGTTATGAGCCGGCTGCTCTCACCGCTGAGCTACGGGCCCGATGTGACGAGCGTACAACGGTTGCTGTCACATCGGTTTCAGGCGTCGTGGATAGACTCGGCCCCGCGTGCAAGGGGTGCGGGAGATACGGAACGCTCTGGCATGAAGGTCTTCCAGCGCGAGACTCATCTGCGGACAGCGGGTGGCCTCACCGTCACCGACATCACCGACGAGGTGAACGAGGCGGTCGCGCGAGAGCGGCATCCGTGACGGCATCGTCTGCGTCTATTCGCCGCACACGACCTGCTGCGTGCGCGTGAACGAGTTGGAGACGGGCTTCCTCGAGGACTTCGCCCGGATGCTGCAGGCGCTCGTCCCGAGGGACAAGTACTACGCGCACGACGACTGGGACCGCCGCACCGAGAACCTCTGCCCGGAGGACATGGAGACCGGCAACGGGCACTCGCACTGCATGGCGATGCTGCTCGGCCCGGCCGGCGAGTCGGTCCCCGTCCTGGGCGGCGAGCTGGCGCTCGGCACCTGGCAGCGCGTGCTCTTCCTGGAGCTCGACCGCGAGCGCGACCGGCGCTGGGTCGTCCAGGTCGTCGGCACCTAGCGCTCTTTTTCACAGTTCGCGTTTCAGCGTCCAGCCGGCAGTCCTCCAGCCGCAGCCATCTCGCTGCGCAAACAGCTCCGCATGGACAGTCCATGGAACTGTTTGCCCACAGAGCGGCCGCGGGGGGTTTCCGTCTCTGCCCCGGCCGGGAATGACAGGGTCATGGAGGACGAGCCGAAGCAGTACGTGATTGAGCGCGTGCACCGCGCGCTGGCGGAGGATCCGCGCGTCAGCGCGCTCGACGTGGACGTCGCGCTCGCGGGCGGGCGCGTGTTCTTGACCGGCGACGTGCCGACGCAGGAGCGCAAGGACGCCATCTCCGCGGTCGTCGCCGAGGTGCTCCCCGACCACCAGGTCTGCAACGAGACGCGCGTCGCCGAGCTCGCGCCGGCCGGCGACCCGGAGGACATCGCGTGATCCGCGTCGCCGCCGTCGGCGACGTCCACTTCGCCGCCGACGCCGCCGGAACGCTTTCGCCCCACTTCGCGGGCCTCGCCGACCAGGCCGACGTCCTGCTGCTGGCGGGCGACCTCACGCGGATCGGGCGGGAGGACGAGGCCGAGGCGCTCGCCGCCGAGCTCGATTGCGTCGAGGTGCCCATGCTCGCCGTGCTCGGCAACCACGACTACCACGGGGAGCACGAGGCCGAGATCACCCGCACGCTGACCGACGCCGGCGTGCAAGTGCTCGAGGGCGAATCCGCGATCGTCGACGTGGACGGCTCGCGCCTCGGCATCGCCGGCATCAAGGGTTTCGGCGGCGGCTTCTCCGGCGCCTGCGGCACCGCCTTCGGCGAGCGCGTGATGAAGGAGTTCATCGGCTACACCCAGGACGGCGCCGACTCGCTCGAACGGTCGCTCTCAGAGATCGCGGACGCCGACGTGCGGATCGCGCTCCTCCACTACGCGCCGGTGAAGGCCACGCTCGTCGGCGAGAAGCTCGAGGTCTACCCCTTCCTCGGCAGCTACCTGCTCGCCGAAGCGATCGACTGCGCCGGCGCCGACCTCGTCCTCCACGGCCATGCCCACCGCGGCACGGAAAAGGGCGTCACGCCCGGCGGCATCCACGTCCGCAACGTCGCCCAGCCGCTCATCCGCCACGCCTTCAACCTCTACTGCCTGGACGACCGCCGCGTCGTGCACGAGCCCGGCGCCGTCGCCATGGCGGGGAAAGCGCGATGAGCAGCGAGGCTCGCGCCGAGGTCCCGTTCTCGGCCATCAAGGCAACCCTGAAGAAAGCCGCAGGGGCGCTGCGGACCGCTCACGTGCCGTTCATGGTCGGCGGCGGCCTTGCCGTGTGGGCACGCGGCGGCCCGAACACCGACCACGATCTCGACCTGATGGTGCGGCCCGAGGACGCCGAACGCGCACTCGCCGTCCTCGAGGCCGAGGGCATGCGAGCGGAGCGGCCGCCGGAGCACTGGCTGGTGAAGGCCTGGGACGGCAACGTCCTGGTCGACCTGATCTACGAGCCGAGCGGCCTCCTCATCGACGACGACGTCTTCGCGCGCGCCGAGGAGCTGGACGTGTACGCGCTGCGGATCCAGGTCATGCCGCTCGAGGACGTGCTCGTGACGAAGCTGCACGCGATGGGCGAGCACCAGCTCGACTACGAGTCCGTTCTCGAGGTCGCGCGGACGCTGCGCGAGCAGATCGACTGGCACGACGTCCGCTCCCGCACCGCGGACTCGGCGTACGCGCGCGCCTTCTTCACGCTCGTCGAGGAGCTCGGCGTCGTCGAGGCGGAACGGGCGAGTGCCGCCACACCCCTGCGCCTGACTCGCTGAGGGAGACCTCCCCCGCGTCCCCCGTTCGGAGGTCGGGACGACTCACCCACTCGATCCCTCACATGAGGGATTCACGTGCCCCGGCCGCCGTCGCATGCTGAGCGAGCGGATGCGCCCGGGGGGACGCATGCGCGGGGAGACAGGGGGAGGCAGCTGTGCTAATCGATGGTGACCGGGAACGGGAGGATCTCGAGACAGTCGTACGATCGTGGCGCTTCGAGCAGTTCGTCCGGCTCGGCTTCAACACCGAGCTCTCGAGCACACTCGCCGCGTCTCGGGTCGATCTGAGCCAGGTGCGGAGGCTGATCCAGTCCGGCTGCCCGCCGGAGACAGCCTCCAGGATCGTTCTCTAGGGGGAGTGTCCCGCGCCTTCGTGGCGCGAGCCGCGCGCGTCCCGCGCGCGGCCACCGGGGCGGGGTTCCGTGCGGCGGGCCCCGCCCCATCAGCAATTCAAGGGGCTGTCCCGCGGCGACAGCCGCGGGGCTGTCCCGACAAAAGCTGACTTCAAATGCTCCCACCCCGGCAGAGAGGCCTCCTAGGGAAGCCCAGGCGGGAGGAAGACAGAACGCCTGCGGATCAGCCCCATGAGCTGTAAGTCACGCCCGGCTAACGCCGGGGTAGGACAGCCCCCTCCTGGTTCTGAAGTGGCCGAGGTAGGAGTAGCGAGCCCGGGGACAGCCCCTGAAAGGCCACCGGCCGGCGGCCATCCGCTGGCCGCCGGCCGGTTCCGCACCTGGTACGGAGGTGCGCGTTTACCCATCCCGACTTGCCCTCGGGCGCGGCCGTACCCAGTTTCCGGGACGGGGCGCTTTAGGGCTGTCCCCGAATCGTCCCGGGCCAGTCGCGCCGGGATGCCCCGAAGGGTGATTCGACGCCGGATCCCTCGACCGATACCACCTCCTGTACCGGGTTTCCGGGACACCCCAGATGATGGCCGACGAGCGCTACCGCTTCCTATTCGAGACATCGACCGACGCGATCGTCGTGGGTGACCCCGACGGCACCATCCGCGAGGTCAACCCGGCGGCGTGCCGGCTGTTCGGGTACCACCCGGCCGAGCTGATCGGCCGCAACGGCCGTGAGCTGAGCGCGCCCGAGTGGCTCGCCATCGCCGAGCAGCGCGCGGAGCGAAAGCTGCAGGGACTCGAGGAAGTCTCGGTGTACGAGTCGGTCGTCATCGACCGCGTCGGAGCGCGAATCCCCGTCGAGATCCGGTCGACGCCGATCAAGCTCGACGGCAAGGTGACCGCGCTCCACGCGGTCATGCGCGACCTGACGGAGCGCAACCGGGTCGAGACGGCGCTCCGCGAGAGCGAGGAGCGCTTCCGGCTCGCGTTCGAGTCCGCTCCGATCGGCATCGCGCTCGTCGCCGTGCCCGAGGGCCGGTGGCTCCGTGTGAACAACGCGCTCTGCGACCTCCTCAACTACGACCAGGCGGAACTCGTCGGCATGTCCTTCCGCGACCTGACCCATCCCGACGATCTGGAGGCCGACCTCGCGCGCGCCGACGCGATGCAGCGCGGCGAGCTGGGCCCGTACGCGGTGGAGAAGCGCTACCTCCGCAAGGACGGCAGCGTCGTGTGGACGCAGGTGAACGCGTCGCTGGTCTTTGGCGCCAACGGCGAGCCGATCTACAGCATCGCGCAGTTCCAGGACATCACCGAGCGCAAGCGCGCCGAGCTGCTCGCGGCGCAGGCGCGGCGGCGAAACGCCGACGCAGGTCCGCTGACGCCGCGGGAGCGCGAGGTGCTCGCGCTGCTCGCAGAGGGGCTGACCAGCGCCGACGCGGCGAAGCAGCTGGGCCTCAGCCCGGAGACGATCGAGACGCACGTTCGCCGGGCGCTGCGCAAGCTCGGCGCCCGGTCGCGGACGCACGCGGTCGCGCTGGCATTGCGGCTCGACCTGCTCGAGGCGCCAGCTACGCCGGTCGCCTGATCCGGTACGTCAGAGGGGCGGCTGGTCGCCGATCGCGCCGCCGAGCCGGATGACGCTGTAGAAGACGCCGTAGGCCAGCGCCAGGAAGGCGGTGAACACGAGCGTGACGCCGGCGGTGCGGGGATCGGGATGCGCGACCCGCTCGGCGATGCTCGAGAGCAGCGGCCCGGGCCGCGAGACGACGTCCCAGGAGTTCCAGCGCTCGAAGCGTCCGAGGTAGATCCCGAACGAGGTGAGCGCCAGCACGCCGCCGACGCCGACCCAGACGATCAACGGCGGCAGAACGCGCCGCACGACGACGTGCATCAGGTACAGCGACGCGAAGCCGAGCGTCAGCCCCGTCCAGGCTGCGGTCGAAAGGAGGGCGACGTCGTACCAGACGGGCGCCGCCTGCCAATCGCGGAGGAGCTGGAAGTCCGTGATGAGGTAAGGCGCGTTCGGGAAGAACAGCAGCCATGCGGCGCCGCCCGCCAGCACAACCCACCGCGGCCGGCCGCGTCGCGCGGCGTCGTAGACGAACAGCGCGAGCAGCAGCGGAATCCAGGCGAGCGTCAGATTCCAGACGAGGTTGGCGTAGGTCGGTTCGCCGGTGTAGACGCGGCGCGCGACGATCATGCCGACGGCGAGGGCCGTCAGCAGGGCGAGCGAAAGCACGACGGCGAGACGGCGGCGGCTCGGCGCGACCTCCATGGAGCAAGGGTAGCCCTCTCCCCGAGCGGGTGGAACCGAGCCCGGTGGGGATGCGCGCTAGCGGCTCGGCATCTGGGCGGCGTACGACTCCGCCACCTCGTCGAGCAGGCGGCGCACGTCGGGGTTGCCCTCGGGGTCCCAGCCCTCGAGGAGCCCGGCGAGCCGGGAGCGCCCGGCGGTGACGAGACGGTCATACGTATCGCGGCCGGCTACGGTCAGCTCGACCGGTCGGCCGCCGTCACCCGTGACGAGTCCCTCTCCCGTCAGCATCGTCAGCGTGGCGTGCAGGCGTTCGGGCTCGACGCCGAGATCGGTCGCGAACTCCGCCTCCTCGACCGGCCAGCGGCGCGCGGCGAGCCGGGCCAGGAGCCACGCCTCCGGCGGCTCCAGATCGACGTGCGCATCGGCGGCGACGCGCTCATACATCTCCCAGCGCTCGTCCCGGCGGGCGAGAGTCAACAGCTGCCGCTCGAGCTCCCTGAACGAGTCGCCGTCGCTCGGCGTGGCAATGGCCTTCTCCACGCCCTGGGTCTCCGCCGTCTTGCGGAGCGGTATCTCCCGCAGGAGCCACGTGAGCCCGAATGCAACGAACACGAGCACGGCCGCGACAAGGAACACGGGCGACAGCGCCGCAGTGAACGCGTCGAGGTAGCGCGCATGCACCTCGGGAGGCAGCTGCTTGATCGACGCCGGATTCGCCGAGCTCGGCAGCCCGTGCGCGCCGCGGTAGCCGTGAGGCGAGCTCGGTATTGAGGCGGTTGGCGAAGATCGCCCCGAAGACGGCGACGCCGATCGAGCCGCCGATCTGGCGGAACAGCGTCGAGCCGGACGTGGCGACGCCGAGCAGCCGGTAGTCGACCGCGTTCTGGGACGGCGAGCACGAGCACCTGCATCACCATCCCGAGCCCGAGCCCGAGCAATGACCATGCGCGCCGATCGTGTACGCCTGCGAGGTCGCCGAGTCGAGCCGCGAGAGCAGTGCCAGCCCGATCGCGGTGATCGACCGTGCCGACGATCGGGAACGGCTTGTAGCGGCCCGTGCTTGCGTGATCAGCTGCCCGCTGACGATCGAGGCGACGAGCAGGCCGGCCATCAGCGGCGTGCAGCTCAGAGCCCGGAGCGCGGTCGGGCGTCGCGCCCTTCACGATCTGGAGGAAGAGCGGCAGGTACGTGATCGCGCCGAAGAGCGCGAGCCCGACGATGAAGCCGACCGCGCTCGCGACGCGGAAGACGCGGTTGCGGAAGAGCTCGAGCGGCAGGATCGGCTCGGCGGCGCGCGCCTCGATCGCACAGGAACAGCGCGAGCAGCACGGCCGCCGAGCGCGACCAGCGCGATCTCCTGCCGCGAGGCCCAGGCGTAGGTCGTGCCGCCGAGGCTCGTGAAGAGCACGATCGCGGTCAGGCCGCCGGCAAGCGAGCGCAGCGCCGAGGTAGTCGATCGTGTGCCGGACGTGCTGCGACGCGCGGCGCGGAAGGTCGCTCCGATCACGACGAAGCGCGAGGACGCCGATCGGCAGGTTGACGTAGAAGATCCAGCGCCAGGAGAGGTTGTCGACGAAGAAGCCGCCGAGCAGCGGCCCGATCACCGTCGAGACGCCGAAGACGGCGCCGAAGAAGCCCTGGTAGCGGCCGCGCTCGCGCGGCGGGATGATGTCGCCGATCGACGGCGATCGTGACGACGATCAGCCCGCCGCCGCCGAGCCCCTGGACGGCGCGGAACGCGATCAGCTCGGCCATGTTCTGGCGAGAGCCCGCAGAGCGCCGAGCCGATCAGGAAGATCACGATCGCCGTCTGCAGCACGATCTTGCGGCCGTAGAGGTCGCCGAGCTTGCCGTAGATCGGGCCGACGACCGTCGAGGCGAGCAGGTAGGCGGTGACGACCCACGAGAGGTGCTCGAGCCCGCCGAGGTCGCCGACGATCGTCGGCAGCGCCGTCGAGACGATCGTCTGGTCGAGCGACGCGAGCAGCAGGACGAGCAGCAGCGCGCCGAAGATCACGCGGATGCGGCGGGCGTCCTCCACGTCGAGAGTGTTACTTAGTAGACGCCGAGCTCGCGCAGCCGCTCGTCGGAGATGCCGAAGTGGTGCGCGATCTCGTGCACGACGACGTGCCGGACACCCTCGCGCAGCCGGTCGGGGTCGGTGCCGTATACGCGCTCGATCGGGTACCGGAAGATGGTGATCTTGTCGGGCAGCGCGCCCATGTAGGCGGTCGTCCGCCGGGTAAGCGGAACCCCCTGGTAGAGGCCGAGCACCGACTGCCACGGCGGCGCCTGCTCGTCGATGACGACGCCCACGTTGGACATGAAGCCGGCCAGCGGCTCGGGCACCGACGCGATCGCGTCCTCGACCAGGCGCTCGAACTCGAGCGTCGTGAGCGCTTCCTCCATGCTCCGAACGGTAGTGACCTGAACGTGCCCTGAAGAAATCCGCTGCCGTCCGCCCCCCGGCGTTAGGCTCCGGCGCGGCATGAACACTCGCCACCCAGCCGTCATCATCGCCGCCGTCGTCGTCGGCATCGCCCTGATCGCTGTGGGGATCGTCTACTGGGTGGAGCCGGCGAAGTCGCTGCCGTCGTTCTTCCCCGGCCACGAGGCCGGCTCGGGCCACCATCACGTGAAGCACGGCATCGCGGCGTTTCTTCGTCGGGGTTGCGCTCCTCGTCTTTGCCTGGTTCCAGACGGGCAAGCGCGCGGACACCGCCACAACGTGATCCTGGCCTCAGCGTCCGAGCCGATCACCTACCTCCAGGCGATCATCCTGGGGCTGCTCCAGGGCGTAACGGAGCTGTTCCCGATCTCCAGCCTCGGCCACAGCGTGATCTTTCCGCAGCTCTTCGGCTGGGACATCCACCAGAACGACGACTACTTCATCACCTTCCTGGTCGCCACGCACCTGGCGACGGCGATCGTGCTGTTCCTGTTCTTCTGGCGCGACTGGATGCGGATCCTGAGGGGGCTCGGCCGCAGCTTGCGCGACCGCGGCATCGGCGCGGACGACTGCGGACGCGAAGCTCGGCCTGGCTGCTCGTCGTCGGCACGATCCCGGCCGGGATCCTCGGCCTGCTGCTCGAGCACGCGCTGCGCGACCTGTTCGCGTCGGCGCAATCGGCGTCGTTCTTCCTGATGGTCAACGGGGTGCTGCTCTTCGGCGCGGAGGCGCTGCGGCGGCGCGCGCCGCAGACCGACGAGGACGACGACACGCGGATCGCGAAGCAGGTGCAGTTTCCGGAGGCGTTCCTCGTCGGCGCGGCGCAGGCGCTCGCGCTGATCCCGGGGCTTCTCGAGATCGGGCGCGACCATGGGCGGCGGCCTGCTCGTCGGGCTCTCGCACAAGGACGCGGCGCGGTTCGCGTTCCTGCTCGCGACGCCGATCATCGGCGCGGCCGCCCTGCTGAAGCTGCCGGAGCTGTTCGGCTCGCAGGGCGACGGCGTGCGCGGGCAGGCGCTCGTCGCCTCGCTCTGCTCGGCCCTGACGGCGTATTTCGCCGTGCGGTTCCTGATGCGCTACTTCGAGACGCGGACGCTGATCCCGTTCGCCATCTGGTGCCTGGCCTTCGGCGCCTTCTGCACGGTCTACTTCCTGGCCACCTAGCCCGGCCGCAGGACCCCTGCCGGGGAGAAATCGTTGCGCCTCCTCGTATGGACAGTCGCTGTGTCGAAAGCGTCACGCGCCCGGCGCCCCGCCGGGTGCGCGGCGCCGGAACTGTGACGGTCCCGTTCCATGGACAGTCCATGGAACTGTCTGTCCACAGGGGCGGCTCGTTGACGAAGGGCTGCCCGGGTCAGGCCTTGTCGAAGCGCTCGACGAAGTCGAGTGCTGTTTGCGCCACCTCGCGCCAGCCGTTGTCGATGACCAGCGCGTGGCCGCGGCCGGGGATCTCGGTGAACTCCGTGACGCCCGGTTGCGCTCCTGCTTCTTGAAGGACGCGTTGGCGATCGCGTGCGGCACCGTGTGGTCCTTCTCGCCCGAGATGATCAGCAGCGGGCCGCGATCCGGGTTCTCCGTGTCGACCTTCGTCTCGGCCCACGGGTTGAAGTTCGCGACCGCCGCCTGGAAGAGCGGCTGGCCGGGAGCGGGCACGGCGAACGTCTCGTAGAGCTCCTTCGCCTCCTGCTCGCTGACGGCGTTCGCGAACGAGTAGCGGAACTGCTCGTACGTGAGCGGGACGGCGCGGGACCAGTTGGCCGGATTGCGCAGCACGGGCGACGCCGCGCGCAGCGCGGAGATCGGCAGCGGCAGCACACCCTGGAAGGGCGCCGGGTCGATCGCGACCGCCGCGGACGAGAGCCCCCGGCCGGCGAGGATCTGCGCGAGCAGCCCGCCGAACGAGTGGCCGATCACGGCCGGCTTGTGGTCGAGCCCACCGATCACCTCGGCGAAGTGATCGGCTACCTCGCCGACACCCTTGCCCGCGAACACCTCCGGATGCTCCTTCGCCTCCGCGACGGTCTCCGGATCGTCCGGCCACCCGGGCTGGACAGCGGCGTAGCCGGCCTGCTCGAAGACCTCGGCCCAGCGGTCCCAGCTGCTCGGCAGCAGCCAGAGCCCGTGGACGAAGACGACCGGCTGCTTGGCGGACTGGTTCGCGCGCGCGACCTGCTCGGCCTCGTGCTCGGTGACGGTGGGTGTTGCGGTGCTCATCTGACCCTCCCTCTCGGCGCTCTGCGATCCCGCCGCGACCCTACCCGGCGCCCGGCAGAATCCTCGGGTGGAGCTCTCCGCGCAGGACAGCCTGATCCTCGTCGGCGTGCTCGTGGCGGCCGTCGCACTGCTGGCGACCGCCGAGACGCTGCGCGTCCCGTACCCGATCCTCCTTGTCCTGGGCGGGCTCGCGCTCGCGTTCATCCCGGGCATGCCGACCGTCACGCTCGATCCGCGGCTCGTGCTCGTCGCGATCCTGCCGCCGCTGTTGTACGCGGGCGCGTACTTCACCTCGCTCCGCGAGGTGCGCGCGAACATCGCGGAGATCTCCTTGCTCGCCGTCGGACTGGTGCTCGCGACGACGGTGGTCGTCGCCGCCGTCGCACACGCGATGATTCCCGGGCTCGACTGGCCGACCGCGTTCGTGCTCGGCGCGATCGTGTCGCCGACCGACCCGACCGCTGCGACCTCGATCGCCGAACGCGTCGGTCTCCCCCGGCGCCTCGTCGGGATCATCGACGGCGAGAGCCTCGTGAACGACGGCACCGCGCTGGTGGCGTACCGGTTCGCCGTGGCCGCCGTCGTCACCGGCTCGTTCTCACTGGTCACAGCGCCCGCCCGCTTCCTCTTCAACGTCGTCGGCGGAGTCGCGATCGGACTCGCCGCGGGCTACGTGGTGCGGCGCGTGCGCAGGCGGCTCGACAATCCCCCGCTCGAGCTCGCGATCGCACTCTGCAGCGGCTACATCGCCTATCTGCCCGCCCAGGCGGCCGGGGTATCCGGCGTGCTCGCCGCGGTCACGATCGGCGTCTACATGGGCTGGTACACGCCCGAGCTGACGACGGCGCAGACGCGCCTGCAGGGCGCCGCCGTCTGGGACATCACGCTCTTCATCCTCAACGTCGTGCTCTTCACGCTGGTCGGCCTCCAGCTGCCGGGCATCGTCGATGCGCTCAAGGGCCTGCGCTCCTGGGAGGACCTGGTCGCCTGGGGCGCGGTGCTCACGCTCACGGTGATCGCGATCCGCTTCGCCTGGCTCTTCTTGACCTCGTGGCTGCCGCGACCGATGCGGCCGGGCGACGGCGCCGGCAGCTGGCGATCGAACGTCATCCTCGCGTGGTCCGGGATGCGTGGCGCGGTGTCGCTCGCGGCGGCGCTCGCGCTACCGCTGACGACGGACGCGCACGAGGCGTTCCCGAACCGCGCACTCGTCATCTTCCTGACCTTCACCGTGATCCTCGGCACCCTCGTCGGCCAGGGCCTGACGTTCCCGGCCGTGATCCGGCTCGTGGGCCTCGAGGACGACACCCGGCTCGCCGAGAAGGAGGAGGCGAAGGCCCGCATCCGCGCAGCACAGGCGGCCCTCGAGCGCCTCGACGAGATCGCCGAGGAAGGCTGGGCGTACGACGACACGATCGAGCGCGCCCGCGGGCAGTACAGCTTCCGCGTCGACCGCTACAAGGACCGCTTCGACCCCGAGACCGACGGCGCGCGCGAGGCGCGCTCGGCCCAGTACCAGCGCCTGCGCCGCGAGCTCCTCTCCGCCGAGCGGGAGGCCGTGGTCGGCCTGCGCCAGGGCGGCACGATCGACGACTCCGTCGCACGCCGAGTGATCCGCGATCTCGATCTCGAGGAGGAGCGCCTGGATCTCTGAAGGTCACTGGAGGGAGGGCCGAACGGGCCGGTTCAGGGGGCCGATGCTGGGGCCACCACCGACCAGGAGCTTCTCGGCGTGCGGCCGCCGACCACCTCACCTGATGCCCGCGCTTTCACGCCCCCAGACCCCCGCCGACCGCCCCGACCGCGAGCGCGGACAGGCGATCGTCCTGATCGTCGTCATGCTCGGATCCTCGTCCGTGTGGCGCCGGCCGGCGAGGGCGTCAGCTCGCCGTCGCCGACAGCGGCCCCGGCGTGCCGCCGGAGAGCCGCGAGGCCGTCTTCGAGCTCTTCACGCGCGCGAACGGCACCGAGGCGCCGGGAACGGGCATCGGCCTGTCGCTCGTCGCGCAGTTCGCGGCGCTGCACGGCGGGCGCGCCTGGGTGGAAGACGGCCCGGGCGGCGGTGCGGACTTCCGCGTCTGGCTGCCGGCGCGGCAGCCCGCCTAGGCTCTCGCCAGAGCCGGCCCCGTCGGCGCGAAGCGTGCGGCCGCCTTCAGCACCGGCCACGCGGTCAGGCGTACCGAGCGCGCGGCGACGGCAAGCGCCGCATCGTGCACCGGGCTCCAGCGCAGGCCGTAGCCGGCGCGCAGGGACGGGCCGACCAGGCATGCCGTCGAGAGCCGGTGCGCCGGCACGAGCACGCGCATGGGCGCGGGCAGCGGTGCGTCCAGGATGACCCGGGCGACATCGCGCGCGGGCGGCGTCACCACGAGCTCCGGCCCGCCGAGCAGCTCGCCCACGTACTCGCGGAATTCGCCGAGGGTCGCGGGCAGCACGCCGTCCGGCACCCCAAACAGCTTCGCGACGACCGCCATCTCGCGGTAGTAGCGCTCCTCCTCCGCGGCGTCGAGCCGGACGACGAAGCGCGTGAACACGGCGAGCGACGAGTGCACGAGCGTGGCGTGCACCCAGAGCATCAGCGCCGGGTCGTCCGCCCGGTACGGCGCTCCAGCCGGGAACGGCCCGGCGGCCTCCGCCAGGGTCCCGTGCACACGCGCGTGCACGCGCTGGACGGCCTCCCCGGCCCACTCCGCCTCCTGCTTCGTCCCGTACGCCATCAGGTAGACAGCGCGCAGCGTGCGCAGCAGCCGCCGCCACAGGTCGTCGCGGTAGTCGGAGTGCTGCGTCACGCCGGCGGCGACGAGCGGATGTGCGACCTGGAGCAGCACGGCCGGCCCGCCGCCGAGGAAGGGGACGACCGGCGAGTTGCCGAGCCGGCGGATCAGGCTCTCGGGCGGGAAGTAGCCGTCGCGACTGGCCATCCGCTCCGCGTGCGTCCGCTCGGGCACCCGGACAGGGTGCCTGGCTGCTCAGCCGCTGTCGAAGTCGATGACGAGGCGTGGCGGCGACTCGAGCTTCTGCAGCTTGTAGCCGACCTTGTCGGCCAGCCCGATCGTCCAGGTCAGCACCGACTCGAAGTCGCCCGTGCGGACGACGTCCTTCACGACCGAGGTGCCCGCATCGGCGCCGGAGATGCGCCTCGGCCCCTTGTAGACCATCACGCCCTCGCCGCTGTTGAGGTCGAAACCGGAGGCCGGCTGCATCAGCACCTGCACGTAGTCGGAGCCGGCGACGTTCACGGTTCTGCCGGACCCGTCCTCCTTGATCGGCGGATCGACGTACGAGATCACGTAGCCGGGCACGAAGTTGTCGAAGGTGAAGGTCACGCGGTCGTAGCCGGCGTGGCGGCCGACCGCGAGGTCTTTCATGAGGGCGTAGAAGTCGGCGTTCGACGTGGACGTGAGCGCGTCGGTCGATGCGCCGGAGAGCGTTCCGCCGCTCGAGCTGCCGCCCGAGCCGCCGCAGGCAGCGGCGAGCAGGGCGAGAGAGCCTATGAGCAGCCGCCGCGGCACGGGCCACGGCAGAATGCTATGCGCCGCGCCCGCCGGAGAGCTCGAGCAGCTCGGCCAGCATCCGGTTCACGTCCGCCCCGCGGTCGAACCGGAGGTGGCCCTCGGCGTCGAGCGGCCACTCGGACGGGTCGCGGTCCCACGCCAGCTCGAGGCCGTTGCCGTCCGGGTCGCGGAGGTAGAGCGCCTCGTGCGTGCCGTGGTCGTTGGCGCCGTCGAGCGGCCAGTTGGCGCGCGTGAGCCGGCCGAGCGCGTCGGCGAGCGCCTCGCGCGTCGGGTAGCGGATGGCGACGTGGTAGAGGCCCGTCGTTCCCGGCGGAGGCGGCGAGCCGCCCTTCGACTCCCACGTGTTGAAGCCGAGGTGGTGGTGGTAGCCGCCGGCCGAGAGGAAGAGCGCCTGGTCGCCCATCTGCGACGACGACGTCGAACCCGAGGATGCCGACGTAGAAGTCGCGGACCCGCTCGATGTCGGCCGTCTTCAGGTGGACGTGGCCGATGTCGACGCGCGGGTCGATCGGCCGCTCGGCCTGCCCCACAGGCGTGACGGTTGCTTCGCTCATGTCATCAGTATACTTGATCGCGCAACTATCTGTCGAGCGGCTTCCGGCCCTGCCCGAGCATCTCGACGAAGTTCGCGATCCGACGCGCGCGCGTCTCCGGCCGCTTCGCATCCTGCGTGCGGTAGAGGACCGCGTAGCGGTTCTGGCTGTCGAGCTGCTCGAAGAACGCGAGCGCCTTCGGATTGGCGTCGAGCGCTGCCTGGAGGTCGTCCGGGCACGGTGATCGGCTCGGCGAGTCGTAGGCGGCGTCCCAGCGGCCGTCGCGCCTGCGCGGCCTCGACCGCCGCGAGCCCGGCCGGCCGCATCGCGCCCCGCCTTCGTCAGCGCGGGCGACTTGCTCGCGGTTGATCTTCGACCACTTGCTGCGCTTCGTCGCGCGGCGTGAAGCGCTGCAGGTAGTAGCGTCGTCGTCGAAGCCGCGCGACCTGGCCGTCGATCCAGCCGAAGCAGAGCGCGACCTCGAGCGCCTCGGCGTAGTTGACGGTGGCGACGCCGGTCTCCTTCTTGGCGAACTTCAGCCAGACGCCGCGGGCGTCCGCGTGGTGCTCCTCGAGCCACTGCTCCCAGGCCGCCTGTGAGGGCAGCTCCACCGACGGGCAGGTCGTCCGCCATGCGCGACGGGCATGACGAGCACGATGCTGGCCGTGCTCCTGTGAGAGCCGCGTGAGCTAGACGGAGCAAACCACGCGTGGGTAAGACCGATTTAAGAGTTCTGTTGCTGACGCTGGCGCCAGCGATGAAGCTCTTTGGACTTGAAGCGGGATTTCGACTCGGGCGGGGGCGGCTTCGGGTCGTGCTCCTCCAGCCACTTCGCCGCCTCGTCGTCCGGGTCGAGGCCGGTCTCGCGCTCGCGCTCCGCGCGCTTCTTCGCCCCGTCCCGGGTCGGCTTGCGCACGGGCTCCACGCTACCCTCACCGCATGAGCGAGGAGATGACCCGCGCCCAGTACGACAAGCTCGCCGCCGACCTGGCCGAGCTGGAGGGCCCGAAGCGCGCCGAGATCGTCGAGGCGATCGCCGTCGCGCGCGGCTACGGCGACCTCTCCGAGAACTTCGAGTACCACTCGGCGAAGAACGAGCAGGGGCTGCTCGAGCGGCGGATCACGATCCTGCGCGCTCGCCTCGAGAACGCCAGCGTCGTCGACGGCACCGGCTCCGAGGTCGTGCACGTCGGCCACACGATCGTCGTGGAGAACGAGAGCGGCGACCGCATCGAGATCGAGCTCTCGCCGCTCGGCGGCGCCGGCACCGCCTCCCCCACCTCGCCGCTCGGCGCCGCCGTGATCGGCAAGCGCGTCGGCGACACGGTCGAGGTCGCCGCGCCCCGAGGGGCTGGAAGGCCACGATCCTCGAGCTGCACGACTGAGCGGCCCGTGAGCTAGCCGTGGAGGTCGAGGCCACCGACTACCACACCGCCGGCGAGCCCTTCCGGATCGTCACCGCCGGCGTCCCGCCCATCGGCGGCAGCGACCGTCGCCGAGCGCCGCGAGCAGGCCGCCGCGCGGCCCGACGTCGACGCCGTCCGCCGGCTGCTTGTGCCACGAGCCCCGCGGCCATGCCGACATGTACGGCTGCTTCCTCGTACCACCCGACGACGAGGGCGCCGACCTCGGCGTCCTCTTCTGGCACAAGGACGGCTACTCGACTGCCTGCGGGCACGGGACGATCGCCCTCGGTGCGTGGGCGGTCGAGGCCGGACGGGTCGCCGCACCAGCCGACGGCACCGTCGACGTCACGATCGACGTCCCGTCCGGTCGGGTCGTCGCCGCCGTGCGCATGCGCGGCGGGCCGTCGAGGCGGTCGTGTTCCGCAACGTGCCCGCCACCGTCGTCGCTCGCGACGTCCCCGCGGCAGGCACGAACGTCGACGTCGCCTACGGCGGCGCGCTCTACGCGTCGCTTCCCGCCGCGCGCGTCGGGCTCACCGTCGCGCCCGAGCGGCTGCCGGAGATCATCGCCGCCGGACGCGAGATCAAGCACGCCCTGACCGGCACCCCCGTTGCACGAGCACGTGGCCGACCCGCGCCTCTCCGGCATCTACGGCGTCATCTTCCACGACGAGCTCGGCCCGCTCCACCAGCGCAACGTCACCGTGTTCGCGGACGGCGAGATCGACCGCTCGCCGTGCGGGTCCGGGACCTCGGCGCGACTCGCGCTGCTGGCCGCAGAGGGCATCATCGGGCCCGGCGACGAGCTGAGCCACGAGTCGATCGTCGGCACGACGTTCCTCGGGCGCATCCTGGGCGAGACGCCGGACGGCCTGCTGACCGAAGTCGAGGGGACTGCATACCGCACCGGCGAGCACCGGTTCGTGCTCGATCCCCGCGACGGGCTGGGCACCGGGTTCGTCTTACGTTGACCTTTACGGAAACTTCACGTTTTAATGGTTGAGTCGCGCTGTTGCCGCGCCTGCGAACCTCCCTGCTCGCCTGTCTCGGCGTAGCACTCGCTTCCACGGCAACGGCCGCTGCAGGCCCGGTTGTTCGCCACCCGGGTCTGCACCTGCGGCACCGCTTCAACGGCCCGGCGATGCACGCTGTACCGCATCGATCCGGCCTAAGCGCCGATTCACCCATCGCTGGGGACTAGGCATCAAGTCCCCGCCGTGCAACACTCGAATGGCCCAATCCTCCGACGGAAAGGCCCGCTATTGCGGGCCTTTCGTCTCTTCTGAGAGAGGGCCGTAGAATCGCCGCGTGGCGACCGTGCATCCGAATCCGGTCATCCGCGGCAAGCGCGTCTACCTGCGCCCGCTCGAGCGCGAAGACCTCGACCGGACGGTGCCCGCGGTCAACGACCGCGAGATCGCGCACTTCACCGGCTTCCCCATGCCGGTGGGCAAGGTCGGCGCGGACCGCTTCTTCGAGGAGGAGATCGTGAAGAAGCACGGCGAGACCGCCTACTTCTTCGCGATCTGCGAGCTCGGCTCCGCCGAGGTGATCGGCGAGTGCGGCTTCCACGACCTCCGAGCCGGAATGCGCGCAGACGTCGGCATCTTCATGCTGCCCGGCTACGTCGGCCGCGGCTTCGGCACCGACGCCATGAACGCGCTCGTCGACTTCGGCTTCGGCGAGCTGATGTTCGAGCGCATCGGGCTGGTCGTCGACCCGGAGAACGAGCGGGCGATCGGCTCATACGAGAAGTGCGGCTTCACGCGCGAGGGCGTCATGCGCGCGTTCCGCCGGCACCGTGGGCGGATCGCGGACGCCCTGGTCATGTCGATCACACGACCCGAGTGGGAGACACTCGAACGGCCACGGGCCTGGGACTACCCGCCACCCAGGGCGAAGAGGGCACCAGCGGGTAGCACGCGAGCCCGATCGCGAACGCGATGAGGTGCCCCGCGTCGGCGTAGCTGCGGTCGACTGCGAAGTAGAGGACCAGTCCGGCGGCGACGCCCGCAACGACCGGAACGCGCCACCGGCGCGGGAGCCGGTAGACGAGCACGCCGGCGACGGCGAGGAACCCGTAGCTGGCGCCGACGTCCACCGCGTGCGTCACGGAGTGGTCGACGGCGTCGGCCCGGACGGCGAGCCAGAGACCGGCCGCGGTGATGACGGTCGCGCCGACGTGGCCGGCGGCGAGCACGGCCGTCCAGCGGAGCGTCCCGAGCCAGTGCTCCGCGGGGGCGAGCACGAGCGTGAAGAGCACGCCCCAGGCGAGCGCGTTCCACGGCGCGGCCACCCAGAACGCGCTCTCGAAGAGCACCCGAACCGGGTGGACGGCGAGCTCGTGAAGGTTCGTGCTGCGCTCGAGCACGAGCCGGTGCGCGCGCCTGCTCCCGGCCGAGTCGAGCACCCAGGCCGTGGCCAGGAGGACGGCGAGATAGATGTAGGTGCCCGGCGCGGTCCGGACCCAGCGGCCGATGGCGGCCATCAGGGACGGTGTGCGCGGACGAGCAGGTCGAGCGCGACCAGGTCGCCGTCGCGCCGCTCCACGACATCGGCGCGCTCGACCTCGAGGCCGTCGAGATCCGCCGCGACCTCCTCCGGCGTTGCGAGCACTCCTGGGTCCTGGGGACCGCCGTGGCCGTGGTCCAGGTTGCTGCGGTCGTGCGCGACGACGACCAGCGTGCCGCCGGGCGCAACGGCCGGGGCGGCCGAGCGCAGCACGCGACTGCGCTCCTCGGCCGGGAGCTGGAGATACAGGATCACGACCAGGTCGAACGCTTCGGGCGGCGGTGCGTAGTCGAGCAGGTCGGCCTCGACCCACGTCGACTCGACCCCGCGGGCGATCGCCAGCCCGCGCGCCTTGTCGAGCCCGACGGCGGCGAAGTCGACTCCCGTGACCTCCCAGCCGCGCTCCGCGAGCCAGACCGCATTGCGCCCCTCGCCGCAGGCGAGATCGAGCGCGCGGCCGGGCGGCAACCCGGACGTCTCGGCGACCAGGAACCGGTTCGGCTCGGCGGTCCAGAGCAGCTCCGACCCCGCATAGCGGCGATTCCAGGCGTCGCGCTTCACGCGCGCAGAATGCCTGGCATCAGTCGCCGGCGAGCTAGGCGGCGCTGCTCCGCCTCCCGGGCAAGCGCCGCGTGAACCAGAACGCGATCACCGCCAGGAACGCGACCGCGAGCATCGACGTCTTCAACGCATTGAGCTGCGCGGTGGCGTAGTCCTCCGTGACGGCGTCAGCCTCGGCCGGCTTCAGCCCCGCGTCGAGCAGCACCTTGTGCGCCTGCTCGGTCGTGACGATCGGGATGCCCTTCTCGGTTGCGGCCGCGATCTGCGTCTTCACGTCGGCGGGCACGGCCGGGTTCGTCTGGATGCGCGAGTTGAACCCGTTCAGCAGCCCGAGCAGGAGCACGGAGCCGATCAGCGCGGTCCCGAGGGACGCGCCGAGGTTCTGCGCCGTCCCCTGGAGCCCACCGGCCTCGTTCGTCTCCTCCGGCGGGGCCGAGGACATGATCACGTTCCCGAGCTGCGACATCGAGCAGTCCCGCGCCGATCCCGAAGAAGACGAGCGACACCGCGAAGGCTGTCCCGTGCAGGGTCACGTCGATCGTCCCGACCAGGACGAACGCGGCGATCGCCATTGCGGCAAGGCCGAGCTGCACGACGGCCCGCGGACCGAGCCGCACTGCCACCTTCGGCCCGGTGAGCGCAGCGGCCAGCATCGAGATCGACATCGGGAAGAGCCGCTTGCCCGTCTCGAACGCGTCGAAGCCGAGCACGACCTGGAGGTACACCGGCAGGACGAAGAACGTGCCCATCACGATCAGCTGCTGCGCGGCCAGCGAGGACAGCCCGGCGCGCAGCGTCTCGATCTTCAGCAGCGCGCGGTTGAGGAGCGTGCTCTGGCCGCGCCGTTCGCGGCGCTCCTCCCACGCCAGGAAGCAGCCGAGGACGCCGAAGCCGCCGACGATCAGGAACGGCACCAGCGAGAACCCGAACGGCGTGATCTCGTGGCCGTTGATCGTCGGCGCGTCGATCGGGCTGATCCAGCCCCACGTGCTGCTCTTCAGGATCCCGAACACGATCAGCCCGAGCGCGATCGCCGAGAGCGCGGCGCCACCGTAGTCGAGCTTCGGCGGCTGCTCCGGCTTCGGCGCGCGCTTCATGCGCCGGTGCACGATGAGCACCGCGATCACGACGACGACCTCGCCGACGAAGACGTACCGCCAGCTCCAGGTCGTCGTCACGTAGCCGCCGATCAGCGGGCCGGCGGCGATCGCCGCGCCGGCGGCGCCGCCGATCATCCCGTAGGCGAACGCGCGATCCTTGCCCTCGTAGTTGGCGGCGGTCAGTGCGGCGATCGCCGGGATCACCAGCACCGCGCCGAGCCCTTCGATTCCCGACCAGCCGATCAGCAGCACCGTGAGGTTCGGGCTGAGCGACGTGATCAGCGAGCCGAGCCCGTACACGGCCAGGCCGAGGCCGAAAGCCCGGTCGCGACCGAGGATGTCGCCGAGCTTCGCGCCGACGAGCATGAACGCGGCCATCACGAGCGTGTACATCGTGATCGCGCTCTGGACGCCGGTGACCGTCGTGTTCAGGTCTTCGACGATCTGCGAGATCGAGACGTTCATCACGCTCGAATCCAGCACCATGATGAACTGCGCCGCCAGCCAGGATCCCGAGGGGCAGCCACTTGCGCATCCGCTGGACCCTAGGTTCTCCGGCGGCCGACACTACGGTGGTGCCGTGGACCGCGTCGCTGCCGAGCACTGGATCCGCTCCCACGTCCAGCCCACGGGCCCGATCGAGCTGACCCACGTCCGCCCCTGGTCGCAGGTGCTGCGCGTCCCGGTCGCCGGCGGCGTCGTGTGGTTCAAGGCGTGCGGCGCGGTGCAGGCGTTCGAGCCGCTCATGACGGCCCGGCTCGCCGCGCGGTGGCCCGGCCTCGTCGCCGAGGTGCTGGGCCACGACGAGGAGCGCGCCTGGCTGCTCACGGCCGACGCCGGCAAGCCGCTCGGCGTGTACGGCAACCCGCCCGAGCCGTGGCTCGAGCTGCTCCCGCGCTACGCCGAGCTCCAGCGCGGCGAGGCCGCGCACGCCGGCGACCACCTCGCCGGCGGCGTCCCCGACCTACGCGTCGAGATGTTCCCCGAGCGCTACGACGATCTGCTCACGCGTGTGCTTCCGCTCGACCCGGACGAGCTGGAGGCGCTCCGCGCCTTCGCGCCGCGTTTCGCCGAGCTGTCGGCGGAGCTCGCGGCGACGGGAATGCCCGCGAGCGTCCAGCACGACGACCTGCACCAGGCGAACGTCTACGACCACGACGGCGTGCTGCGCGTCCTCGACTGGGGCGACTCGTCCGTCTCGCACCCGTTCGGCTCGCTGATCGTGACGTTCCGCTTCCTCGAGGAGGCAACCGGGCTCGGGCCGGACGACCCGTGGTTCGAACGGCTCCGCGCCGCGTACCTGGAGCCGTGGGGCCCCGGGCCACGAGCAGGCGCTCGACCTCGCGCTTCGCGTGACCGCGTTCGCGCATGCGTTCGCGTGGGCGCGGCAGCGCGACCATCTGCCCGGACGACGAGCGGCCACGTTCGACGACTGGTTCGCCGTCATCCTGCGGCGCGCGCTCCAGTCAGCCGAGTAGCCGCAGCACCTCGTTGCAGACGTCCTCACAGCGCCGGCACTCCTCCGCGCAGAGCCTGCAATGCTCGTGATGCTGGGCGTGGCGCTCGCACTCCTCGGCGCACACCCGGCACGCCTGCACGCAGACCTCGAGCGTCGCGCGCAGGTACGTCTCGCCGGATGCCTGGCGGGCCAGGATGCGCCCGGTCGCCCCGCAGACGTCCGCGCAATCGAGGCAGTCGCGGATGGATGCGACGAGCTCGCCGATGTCGTCCTCGCTGAGGCTGGCGTCGGCGCAGCTGGTGCAGACGGGCTCGCAGGTGAAGCACTCCTCGATGCAGCGCGCGAGCACATCGGCGTCGATGAGCGGCGGGCTAGGGTGAGCCGCGATCATCTCCCGCATGGACATGGACGCTCCTTTCGTCGGCATGCCGATGATTTGCGCGCCGCACGAGTGTCTACACCTGCGAAAGCGACGAAAGGAGACGACGTGTCAGGCATCACCGAACATTGGCCGCGTGATCATCCCGGTGTCCGACCAGGACGGGGCGATTGCCTTCTACACGAACAAGCTGGGCTTTGCCGTGACCGCCGACGTCCCGTTCGGCGAGGGCGAGCGCTGGGTCGAGGTCTCGCCGCCAGCCGGCGGCACCGCAATCGCGCTCTCGCCGCCGATGGGCGAGTTCCAGCCGGGCCACACGACGGGCATCTCGCTGTCCTCGCGCGACGCGCGCGCGGAGCATGCAGCGCTGAAGAGCAACGGCGTCGACGTCGACGACGAGCTGATGGGCGGCGACGGCACCGTCCCGCTGCTCTTCGGCTTCCGCGACAGCGAGGGCAACAACCTCATGGTCGTGCAGGAGCAGGCGGGCGGTTAGCCCGGTTCGGCGATCCAGGCGCGCGCGGCATCGCGCTCGCCCAGCGAGAAGAGACGCAGCTCCCCGGGCGCGAGCCAGCCGAAGGCGCTCGCCCCGTGGCGCACCCAGTCCTTGTCGGTGACGAGCGCCATCCGCTGCCACGCGCTCCGGTGCTTGAGGCCGACAGAGCCGGCCGCCCGCACGTCCTGCCACAGTGCGCCGAGGTCGAGGCCGGAGAAGTCGTCGCCCAGTTCGAAGTAGATGTTCAGCTTCTCGCCCCGCTCGAGCGCCGCGTAGATCGGCTCGATCATCTGCCGGTACTCGTCGCTCGAGATCTTCCCGGAAGCCCGGAACCCGAGGATCCCGGACGGCAGATCGGTCAGCTGTTCGACCACGCGGCCAGCCTACGCTCTGGCCCATGGGGAAGAACGTGATCCTCGTCGAAGGCGCGAGCGACCGCGCCGCGCTGGAGGCGCTCGCCCAGCGCCTCGGCCGCGACCTGGCCGTGGAGGGGACGGAGGTCGTCCCGATCGGCGGCGCGCAGGCGATCAGCCGCGCGCTCGCCCGCTTCGCCGGCGCCCGGCTGGCAGGCCTGTGCGACGCCGGCGAGGAGGCCGACTTCCGCCGTGCCCTCGAACGGGCAGGGCTCGGCGAGAACCTCGACCGGGCCGGGCTGGAGGCGCTCGGGTTCTTCGTCTGCGAGGCCGATCTCGAGGAGGAGCTGATCCGCGCGCTCGGCGCCGAGGCCGTGCTGGAGGTCGTCGCCGCCAACGGCGGGCTCGGCCCGTTCCGGACGCTTCAGAAGCAGCCCGAGTGGCGCGGCCGGCCGGTCGAGGAGCAGCTGCGGCGCTGGCTTGGCAGCGGCGGCAGCCGCAAGATCGTCTACGCGCGACTGCTGGTCGAGGCGCTCGCGCCCGAGAGCGTGCCGCGGCCGCTCCGGGGCGTGCTCGCCGCCGCGGCCTAGTTTTCGGCGACGAGCCGGTCGATGTCCGCCGCTGCCGCCTCGAGCGCGCCCGCGACGTCGGCACGGCCGGCGTAGGCATCGAGGAGCGCCTGCACCCAGCGGCGCGCGATCTCGAGGTAGTTGGCCGCCGGCGTGACCAGCACGAAGGCGTCGCGCTCGACGAGCGTGCGGGCGACGTCGTAGAACGCCCCCCATCCGGCCGTGTGCGCGCGGAAGCGCTCGTCCTCCCAGGTGCTCGTCCGGGTCGGATTCATGTTCCCCTCGAACGCCGAGCGCAGCAGGAAGTCGCGACCGGTCGCCCATTCGATGAACCGCCACGCCGCCTCCTTGTCGGCCGCACGTGTGTTCATCACCACGGACCACGTCCAGAGGTTCGGGCGCCGCAGGCCGGTCGGGCCGGCCGGCGGCGGCGCATAGCCGATCCGGCCGACGAGCTCGGACGTCGCCGGCTCCTCGAAGTAGGCCACGTAGTGGTCCGAGTCGACGATCAGCGCGTAGCGGCCGCGCGCGAAGTCGAGCGCGAGCTCGTACCAGCGCTGGTCGAGCCAGTCGACCGGGCCTGCCTCGCGCAGCGCGTCGAGGAACTCCGTCGTAGCGAGCAGTGCCGGAGGATCGGCGATCGCGCAGCGGCCGTCCGCGAAGTCCGTGCCGCCGTACGACCAGAGCTGGGTCGCGTAGCCCGTGTACATCGTGTGCCAGGCGTCGGTGCCGCGCTGACCGAAGCCGCGCACGCCCCCGGGCCGGCGCGCGACCGCCCGGGCCGCGGCGAAGTACTCGGCCCAGGTGGACGGGACGGCGAGGCCGGCCTCCTCGAGGACGGCCGGCACGTAGGCGAGGTTGTACGACTCGCAGTTGACGGGGATCTCGAGCAGCGGGCCCTCGCCGAGCGGGTCGCCGAAGCTGCCGCTCCAGCGGTTGCAGGCGAGCAGCCGGTCGACGAAGTCACCGGCGTCGTACTGGTTCACGAAGCGGTCGAGCGGCTCGACGTAGCCGGCGGCGACGTGCTCCCAGACGAGCACCGGTCCCGACATGTAGACGTCGGCGGCGTCCTCCCCGTCGAGCAGGTGGTGGATCCGGTTCGAGAAGTACTCGTCGCTTCCGATGATGCGGATGTCGAGCTCGAGGCCGGTCTGCTCCTCGAACTCACCGGCGTGGCGCTCGACGCTGGCGACGTAGGCGTCGGTGTCGGGCCCGAGGAAGCGGACGGCCGTCACCGGGCGAACGTACCCCATCTCTGCCGGTAGGCTCGCGCCAGGTGGAGCGGGAGACGTTCGAGGAGATCGTCGACGCGACCCGGCGGACGCGTCTCGCGAGTGAGCGCACGTACCTCGCCTGGTGGCGCAGCGCGCTCGCGGCGTTCGCGGTCGCGCTCGGCGTCGGCAAGATCGTCCCCCAGCTGACGAAGGGGTCGTCGGTCGGCTACGAGCTCGTCGGCGTCGGCTACGCGCTGCTCGGCGTCGCGTTCATCTCGTACGGGTTCTTCCGCGAGCGCCGGCAGGAGGCCGCGCTGCGCGAGGGGCGCTTCGTCGAGTTCGGCCCGGTCGCCGCAGCCGCGTTCACGATTGCCGGCGTCGTGCTGGGCCTCGCGACCGTTCTCGTCGTGATCCTCTGAATGTCGATCCTCGACGCGATCGGCGACACGCCGCTCGTGCGGCTCGGCCCGTGTGCGCCCGCGAACGGCGCCGAGCTCTGGCTGAAGCTGGAGTACGCGAACCCGACCGGGTCGATGAAGGACCGCATGGCGCTCGCGATGATCGAGGGCGCCGAGCGGGACGGCCTGATCGCACAGGGAGACACCGTCGTCGAGTACACGGGCGGCAGCACGGGCCCCGCGCTGGCCCTCGTCTGCCGGGCGAAGGGCTACCGCCCGCTGATCGTCATGGCGGACTGCTTCACCGAGGAGCGCTTCCTGCTGATGCGCGCGCTCGGCGCGGAGATCGACGAGATCCCGTCGGTCGAGGGCCGGCCGAAGGTCACGGCGCAGGACATCCAGAACATGGTCACGCGCGCCGGGGAGCTCGCCGCTGAGCCGGGTCATTACGCGACCGACCAGTTCAACAACCCGTACATCGTCCCCGGCCACCGCGACCGGCTGGGCCGCGAGATCTGGGAGCAGACGGACGGGCGGGTAACGGCGTTCTGCCACGGCATGGGCACGGCCAGCTCGGTGATGGGCGTGTCCGACGCACTGCGGCCGCGCGGCGTCTTCATCCAGGCGCACGAGCCGGCCTCGTCGGCCGCGATTGGCGGCGGCGAGCGCGGCGCGTTCCTGATCCAGGGCTGGACGGGGATGGTCATGCCGCACTGGGACCCTGCCCGCGTCGACCATCTCGAGCCCATCGGCGACGAGGAGTCCGATGGCAGATGACGCTGCGGCTCGCGCGCGAGGACGGCATCTTCGCCGGCATCTCGACGGGCGCGAACGTCGTCGGCGCCCACCGGCTGGCCGAGCGGCTCGGCCCGGACGCGGTCATCGTCACGCTCGCCGTCGACAGCGGCTTCAAGTACCTGAGCGTCGCGCCCTACCTTGACGTCTAGCGTCGCCGTCCTCTCGGACGTCCACGGCAACGCCGTCGCGCTCGAGGCCGTGCTTGCCGAGCTCGCCGTCGATCCGCCGGAGCTCGTCGTCCTGGGCGGCGACCTGACCTGGGGGCCGCTTCCGCACGAGACGGCGCAGCTGCTGCAGGCGCTTCCGGTGCCGGCACTGCTCGTCCGCGGCAACGCCGAGCGCGCACTGTTCGAGCAGCGAGCCGAGAAGCCGCGCGAGCGCTGGCTCATCGACGCGCACACCGACGAGGACATGGCGTTCCTGCGCCGTGCCGTGGAGGGCGTGACCGTAGACGTCGCGGGGCTCGGCCCGGTTCGCTTCTGTCACGGCTCGCCGCGCAGCGACGAGGAGCTGATCACGCCCGCGACAGCCGAGGAGCGGCTCGCCGCCGCGGTCGCAGGGCGGCCCGAGCGGGTCGTCGTCAGCGCCCACACGCACCTGCAATTCGACCGCCGCGCGGCCGGCATCCGCAGTGTCAACCCTGGCAGCGTCGGCATGCCCTACGCATGGGAGCCGGGCGCGTACTGGGCCGTCCTGGGGCCGGACGTCGACCTGCGCCGGACCGCGTACGACGTGGAGCGGGCGGCGACCGCCTACCGGCAGACCGACGACCCGCTCGCGGAGCAGATGGCCGAGATCCTGCTCTCACCGCCGACGCCGGACGAAGTCATCGCCCACGCCGAAGGGCTCGAGTTTTCGGGCTGACAATCGATTTCTTAGGCTGACCAATTAAAAAAGGGTCGATCGCGACGCGGCCCGTGCGTCGTCCTGGCGACACCGACGGAAGGAGCGAACCATGAAGTACCTGCTGCTGGTCTGCTGGGACACCGAGAACATGAACGGCCAGGACGAGCCCGCCGAGCCGCCCCCCGCCAAGGGCTTCTGGTGGGTCGACGAGCTGCGCGAGCGCGGCAAGTGGCTCATCGGCGACCAGCTCGCCCCGCCACGCCGCGCGCAGACGATCCGCGTCCGCGGCGGCAAGACGCTCGTCACCGACGGCCCGTTCGCCGAGACGAAGGAGGCGGTCGGCGGCTTCGACCTGATCGAGGCCGACAGCTTCGAGGAGGCGGTTCAGATCGCGGCCACCCACCCGAACGCGGAGTTCGGGGCGATCGAGGTCAGGCCGCTGTGGGGGAACTGACGAGCGACGCGACCCGGGTCGCGAACAGCTCGATCGCGCGCATGACATCGGCGTGGGCGACCGCGCCGATGCTCATGTGCGCGAGGTAGCGCTGCGGACCGAAGAGCTCCTGGATGCGGTTGATCTTCTCCGCCACCTGCTCCGGCGAGCCGAGCGCCAGCGGGCCGTCCGGCGCGCGCAGGGCGTCGAACTCCGCCCGGCCGGAGGGCGGCCAGCCGCGCTCGCGGCCGATGCGGTTCATCACCTCCAGGTAGGGCGGCCCGAAGGCGGCCACCGCCTGCTCCTCGGTCTCCGCCACGAACGCGTGCGTGTTGATCGCGAGCGTCGGGGCCCCGTCGTGGCCGGCCTCCTCCCAGGCGCGCCGGTAGAGCTCGGCGAACGGCTGGAAGCGGGCGGTCTGGCCGCCGATGATCGCGAGCGTCATCGGCAGCCCGAGCCGCGCGGCGCGCAGCACCGACTCCGGCGTGCCGCCGACCGCGACCCAGATCGGCAGCGGCTGCTGCACCGGCGGCGGCCACACGACCGCGTCGGCGAGCGGCGCGCGGTGGCGCCCCGCCCAGGTGACGTGGGCCGAGTCGCGAATCGCGATCAGCAGCTCGAGCTTCTCCGAGAAGAGCTCGTCGTAGTCGTGCAGGTCGTAGCCGAACAGCGGGAACGACTCGATGAAGGAGCCGCGTCCCGCCATGATCTCGGCGCGCCCACCGGAGATCAGGTCGACGTGCGCGAACTGCTGGAACACGCGCACAGGGTCGTCCGAGGAGAGCACCGTCACCGCGCTGGAGAGGCGGATCCGGGTCGTCTGGGCGGCGATCGCCGCAAGCACCGTCGCGGGCGACGAGACGAGATAGTCGGGCCGGTGGTGCTCGCCGACGCCGAAGACCTTCAGGCCGAGCTCGTCGGCCAGCCGCGCCTCGTCGAGCAGGTTCTGCATGCGCTCGGCCGGCGGCTGCCCGGGCGCCAGGTCGGCGAAGGTGACGAGACCGAGATCCATCAGTCGTAGTGCTGGTCGACGCTTTCGGGCACCACGACCCAGGGATGCCGGAGGACTTCCCGGACCGAGACGGTGGGAGCCTGGCGTGTGGCCATCGCCGGATCGTACGGACCGTAGACTGCCGCGGGTGGACGGGTACCGCGTCGCGAGCCTGGACGAGATCGAGGAGGTCACCGACGGCCGCGAGCCATGGCGGCCGGTGCGGCACCACTTCGGCATTACCTCGTTCGGCATCAACGCGTGGACGGGGCACGAGGCCGGCGACCGGATCATCAACGAGCACGACGAGAAGGACGAGGCGGAGGAGCTGTACTTCGTCTGGCGCGGCCGTGCGCGGTTCGAGATCGACGGCGAGGAGGTCGAGGCGCCCGCCGGGACCTACGTGTTCGTCACGCCGGGGTCGAAGCGGACGGCTTTCGCGGAAGAGCCGGAGACGACGATCCTGGTCGCGGGGGCGATCCCTGGCGAGGCCTACGCGCCTGTCGGCTGGGAGATCTGGGCCCAAGTGAACCCGCTGTACCTGGCCGGCCGGTACGAAGAGGCGGCCGACAAGGGCCGCGAGCTCGTCGAAGCCAATCCCGGGTACGCGAACCCGCTCTACAACCTCGCCTGCTGCGAGGCGCTGGCCGGCCGGCCGGCCGACGCGGTCCGCCACCTCCGCCAGGGCATCGAGCTGTACCCGCCGCTGCGCGAGTACGCGAAGAACGACTCGGACTTCGACCCGATCCGCGACGACCCGGCCTTCCAGGAGCTCCTACGCGGCTGACGGAGGTGGAGCGGGCGGTCGAGCAGCCTGTGCGCGCGGCCGAGCTGGTCGCCGTCCTCTCGCTCGCGACCGATCTCGGAACCGGCCAGCCGCTCGAGCACGCGCTGCGCACGGCGATCTTCGCCGTCCGCCTCGGCGAGCTCGCGGGAGCCACGGATTCCGAGCGCTCGGACGCCTACTACGTCGCCCTCCTGCACGCGGCCGGCTGCACGTCGAACAGCCACGAGGCGGGGCAACTCTTCGGCGACGACATCGGCCATCGCGCCGCGTTCTTCCTGATCGACACCGCCGACCGCGACGCAGTCCTCGCCTTCTACGCGGAGTGGGTCGGGGCCGGCCGTCAGGCCGAGGTGCGCGAGCGGATGCTCGAGGCCGCCCTGGCCAACCCCGCAAGGGGCCGGGAGTCGTTCGTGGCGATGTGCGAGGTCGCACAGCGCTTTGCCGGCTGGATCGGCCTCGGGCCTGGGGTGCAGGAGGGGCTCGAGTTCGTGTTCGCCCGCTGGGACGGCCGCGGGATCCCGGACGCCGCCGGGGAGACGCTCCCGCTGGCCGCCCGCCTCCTGCACGTGGCGAGAGACATCTCGCTCTTCCTCTCGGCCGAGGGATCGCACGGCGCGCGGGCCATCGTCGAGAGCCGGGCGGGCACGGCCTACGACCCGGGGCTCGCCGGCCTGGCGGCTGCACACTTCGACGAGCTCCGCGGCGACCTCGACGAGGAGCGCATCTGGGCGGAGGCCCTCGATGCCGAGCCGTTGCCCCGGATCTGGGTCGAAGGCGAGCAGATCGACGCCGCGTTCGCGGCCATCGCCGCGCTCACCGGCCTCAAGTCGCCGTGGCTGCGCGAGCACTCGACCAACGTGGCCGAGCTTGCGGAGGCGGCTGCCTGGCGAATGGGCCTCGAGGCCGACGCCGTAACGCTCGTGCGGCGCGCCGGCCTTGTCCACGACGTCGGCCGCCTGGGCGTGTCGAACGCGATCTGGGAGAAGCCGGGCGTGCTGGGCTTCGGGGAGTGGGAGCGCGTGCGGCTCCATGCGCACTTCACGGAGCGCGCCTTCGCGCAGTCGTCGACGCTGTCGGCAATCGGACGGCTGGCCGGCTCGCACCATGAGCGCCTCGACGGCTCCGGCTACCACCGGGGCTCGCAGGGGAAGGGCCTCGACCAGGCCGCGCGCATCCTCGCGGCAGCCGATTGCTACGTGGCGATGCGCGAGGCCCGTCCGTACCGGCCCGCCCTCGACTCCGAGGCGACGGAGGCGGAGCTCAGGCGCGAGGCGCAGGAGGGGTGCCTGGACGGTGAGGCGATCGACGCCGTCCTCGCCGCGGCCGGACACCGCGTTCCGAAGCGGCCGCGCGAGCTCCCGGCGGGCTTGACCCGACGCGAGCTCGAGGTGCTGCTCGCGCTCGTGCGCGGGCAGTCGAACCAGGAGATCGCCGACGAGCTCGGGATCTCCGTCAAGACCGTCGGCCACCATGTGGAGCACGTCTATCGCAAGGCCGGCGTGCGCAGCCGTGCGGCCGCCACGGTCTGGGCGTACGAGCATGACCTCATGGGGCATTCGCCCGATGCCGTCCGCGCCGGCGCTCCGTAGCGTCGTCGATACAGCCGCGTCGAGCCCGGCGCGGAGGACGACAAGGAGGCGACGATGATCCTGGCAACGACGACGGTGGAGGACCTGGACCGTTTCGTGGAGGTCTTCTCGACGAAGGGCGCCGAGAAGCGCGAGCTGCACGGCTCGAAGGGCGCGCTTGTGTTCCGCGACCCGAACGAGGAGGACCGGGTCTGGGCGCTCTTCGACTGGGACGCAGCAGGCTGGCAGAGCTTCGTGTCCGACCCCGACGTCCCGCCGATCATGCAGGCGGCCGGGCACAAGAGCCGGCCGCAGGCGGCCGAGCTCGTCGGCCGCTACGGCGCGTAGGAGCCCGCGGATCCGGCCCTCGCCGCGGCGGGGGCCGGATCTTTCCAGCACCACACCGAGTTCGCCGCCGACGTAAACGCGTTGCTGGCGGACGGGTAGCCATTGGGGCCGTCCCGCTGAAAGCGGGGCTGTCCCACGTGCTGAAGGCGGTTCTCGCCCTTGGACACTTGGGAGAGCCCCTCGCGTTGCTGACGGGCTCCCGTGGTCGTGGAAGCCGGGGACCACCGAGTAACCAGCGAGGCTTCCTATCCGGCGGTGCGACTCGTCGACGTCTCATCCGGTCGAGGGATGCCGGAAGGGGTCCGGCACGACGAGTGCTGACTGGATGACGTACGACTTCACCCACGACGGGCGCAGCCCGGTCCGACCGTGATCGCGGTTCCCACCATCGAGCTTCGCCGCGGCCGCAAGCTGTTCGCGGGCATGGCCCTGTGCGCGCTCTCGGTCGTCGCCTGCTTCCTGCTGGCGCGCCGCCTGACCGGCGCGAGCTGGCCGCTCGAAAAGGCCAACCTCGGCCTGGTCGCACTTGCCGCGGTCGGCTATGTCGCGAGCTTCGGCTTCCGGGCGCTCGGCTGGCGGCGGCTCTTTCCCCGCACCGACCGACCTCACGCAAGCCGCTGCCTGGCCGCGTGCGGTGCGTCGGCGGCCAGCGGCACGGTGCTTCCCTTCCGGCTCGACTACCTCGTCAAGGTCGCGACGTTGCGGCGGCTCCACGGGGCGCCGCTCGGGATCGAGACGATCGCCGTCTCGATCGTGGCGCTCGGGTTGATCGACGCGGTGGCGATGCTCCCACTGGCAGTCGCAGCGCTGTCGACGGCCGGCGGGCTCTTCGTCATCCCGCTCGGGCTCGTCGTCCTCTTCTGCATCGGCGCCACGGTGTTCGTGCTCTTCGGGCCACGAGTGCTGCGGCTCGTCCCGCTCGGCCGCTGGAAGCGCGTGAGCGGCGTCTTCAACCGCGTCGGCGAGACCGCCACGGATACGCGGTCGACCCTGGTCGTGGGCGCCTACCTGTTCGGCTGCTGGACCTCGCGTGCCCTCGGCAGCACGTGCCTGCTGATGGCGCTCGGCACGAGCTTCTCGCCGCAGATCGCGATCGTCGTGCTCTGCCTCGCGGCCGCCGCAGCGGTGATCCCCGTCACATCCGGGGGCGCGGTGGCGGGCATGGGCGCAACCGCGGCGATTCTCCTCGCGCTCGGGGCCTCGAAGGAGGTCGCGATCAACTTCTCGCTTGCGTCGGCGACACTCCTTACCCTGGCCGCGCTGACGGCTGCGCTCGTCGGCCTGACGAGCTCGCTCGTGGTCGGCTTTCGCGGGCGGCAGGTTCTGAGCGCGACGAACTAGGCTCCGGCTCGTGGCGTGGTTCGAGCTCGAGTCGGACCGTTTCGACCAGACGCCGGCCCCGCGCTCCGGTAACCGTTCTCAGGTCACCGCCTTCTTCACGAGCGCGGCGATCCGTTTCTCTTCGGTGGCGGTCAGCTTCTTCAGCGCGAACGCGACCGGCCACATGGCGCCGTCGTCGAGGTTCGCCGCGGCGTTGAAGCCGAACATCGCGTACCTCGTCTTGAACTTGTGCGCACCCTGGAAGAAGCAGACAACCTTGCCGTCCCTCGCATAGGCGGGCATGCCGTACCAGGTTCTGGGCGAGAGGGCCGGCGCGGTAGCCGTGACGATCGCATGGATCCGCTCGGCCAGAATTCGGTCCGGTTCCGGCATCTCGGCGATCTTCGCGAGCACGTCGCGTTCCCCGTCCGCCGTTTCCCGAGGGCCGCGGCGCGCGGCCGCCTTCTGCTCGGCGGCACGCTCCTTCATCGCGAGGCGTTCCTCGTCGGTGAAAGCCTTCGTTGCGGTCTTCTTCTCAGCCATTGAGAGGCACCTCCCGTCCGAGCGTACGGTGGCCACAGTTCAGCAGAGAATGCCCGCGTGATCTTCGAGCCCGAGCGGGAGACGATGCCGCGGGAGCAACTGCGGTCGCTTCAGACCGAACGTCTACGGGCGCTGGTCGATTACATCAAGGAGCGGGTCCCGCTCTACCAGGAGCGCCTGCGCGATCATCGAGCCGGGCGACGTCGCCTCGGTCGACGACGTGCAGCAGCTCCCCTTCACGCGCAAGGACGACCTGCGCGACACCTACCCGTTCGGGATGCTCGCCGTCCCGCGCGAGCAGCTCGCCCGCGTGCACGCCTCGTCCGGGACGACGGGGAAGCTGACCGTGGTCGGCTACACGGCCGCCGACCTCGACCTGTTCGCCCGGGTCAACGCCCGCGCACTCGCGCTGGCCGGAGCAGAGCCCGGGATGGTGCTGCACAACGCGTACGGCTACGGCCTGTTCACGGGCGGGCTCGGCCTTCACGCCGGCGGCGAGCGGCTCGGGATGGCCGTCGTCCCGGTCTCCGGCGGCATGACCGAGCGGCAGCTGATGCTGATCGACGACTTCCGGCCGGACGTGATCGCCTGCACGCCGAGCTACGCGCTGACGCTTGCGCAGGCGTTCGCAGAGCGAGGCGTCGCGCCCGACGAGATCAGTCTCCGCTACGCGCTCCTCGGCGCCGAACCGTGGACCGAGGGGATCCGGGAGAACGTCGACGCCGGCCTCGGGGTACGCAGCGTCAACATCTACGGGCTCTCCGAGGTGATCGGGCCGGGCGTCTCGTGCGAGTGCGTCGAGGAGCGCGCCGGTTCCCACATCAACGAGGACGAGTTTCTGCCCGAGGTCGTCGACCCGGAGACCGGCGCGCCGCTCGCCGAGGGCGAGGAGGGCGTTCTCGTCCTCACAACGCTGACGAAGGAGGCGCTGCCCCTCGTCCGCTACTGGACAGGAGACCTCACGAGCCTGAGCTCCGCCGCCCGTGCGCGTGCGGGCGGACGCTCGTGCGCATGGCACGGATCACCGGGCGGGCGGACGACATGCTGGTCATCCGCGGCGTCAACGTCTTTCCCACGCAGGTCGAGGCCGCGCTCCTGCGCCTGACCGAGCTGACGCCGAACTACCGCATCATCGTCACGCGCACGGGCACGCTGGACGAAGCCGAGGTCGAGATCGAGGTCAGCGAGACCTTTCTGCGCGAGGCCGGCACCGAGAGCCTCTCGGACGAGCACGACCAGGTGCGCGAGCTCCGCGCGCGGAGCGAGCACCTCCTGCGCGAGAGCATCGGCTGCTCGCTCCGCGTGACCCTCGCCTCCCCGGGAACCATCCCGCGGTCGGAAGGCGGAAAGCTCCAGCGCGTGGTCGACCGCCGCGCACTCGCCTGACGAGCGCTACGCCCTCTCGATCTCCGCAGGGAGGCGCAGGGCCGCGATGAGACCGATGCACCCGAAGACGGCAAGGACGATCATCGAGACCGCGTAGGACTTGGTTCCAAGCGCAACGACGGACACCAGGATCGTGCCGGCGATCGCGGTGCCGAAGGTCGAGCCCAGATTGGACACGCTGCGTGAGAGGCCCGAGATCTCGCCCTGCATGTCCTCGGGGAAGCTGGACTGGACCACATTCACCGAGGGCGTGAGCATGGCCGCCGAGGCCGAGACCGACGAGCAGGAGTCCGGGCACGAACGCGACGACCCTCGAGGACGAATGCACGAAGCCGAGCAAGAGCGCGATCCCGCCGAGGGTGACGAGGAAGCCCGCGACGATCAGCGTCCGCTGCGAATACTTCTTTGCAAGTCGCTGTGCAGCGAAGGACGAGACCAGGACGCCGACGGTCGCGGCAGTGAACACAACGCCCGTCCCGATCGCGCTGTATCCACGAACCTCTTGCAGGTACACGGAGACGACGAACGACACACCCATGAGCAGAAGCCACTGGAGGTTCTGGGTGACGAGAGCGAGGTTGGAGGTCCGGTTCCTGAAGAGCTTCGTCGAGAGCAGCGCCTCCTTCCCTGCGCGCTCACGCGCCCGGATGTAGAGGTAGAACCCGATCAGGAACGCGAGGCCAAGCACGAGGAAGACGACGAACAGCACGTTCCGCGTGCCGGCCTGCAGGATCCCGAAAACGACGAAGAACATGCCGACCGCCGAGAGGATCGCCCCGACGGCGTCGAAGGGTCTCGTCGGGTCCGCAGGGATCGGATCGACCAGGCGACGACTCAGCAGGATGATGGTCGCAACGACCAGAGCCTGGAAGACGAACGCGGCCCGCCAGCTGATTCCCGTCGCGATCACGCCGCCGATCAACGGGCCCGCGGCGGCGCCGATGCCGCCCAGCCCGCTGATCGCCCCGAAGGCCCAGGCACGTGAGGTGAGATCGCTGAACCACAGCGTCGCGAGGATGTAGACGGGCGGGATCAAGAGCGCGGTACCGACGCCCTCGAACACCGAGTTTCCGAGGATCAGCACTCCGAGGTTCGGCGAGACTGCGCTCACCAGGGCGCCGATTCCGTAGAGCGTGAGGCCCCACATAAAACAGCGCTTGCGCCCCCAGCGGTCGGTCAGCTTGCTACAGGGGATCATCAGGATCGCCATGATCAGGAGGAAGAGCGTGATGGCGGTCTGCACGCCCTTGACGTCCGTATTCAGGTCTTCGCTGATGTCGGCGATCATCACGTTCATGTTCGAGCCGGCGAAACTGCAGATGAACTGCGCGAGCGCGAGCGGAAGGATCAGCCTCCTCGGGGACATTGCCGTACGACCCGGAACCAGCGCCGCGCTTGCGGCGATGCTGCCCTCAGCCACCTAGAGACCCTCCATCTGGATCGCATCCTGCCAGGAGCGCCGTTCAGCCGACGCTCTGGAATTAGGGTGGAACACATGCCCCGGGTCCCACGCCCGAACCTGATCGAGCGGCGCATGTCGCGCTTCCTGCGCGAACCTCCCTCCGTTCGGACGGCCGCCGGCGTCATCGTCACGGCAACGGCGGTCGTGGTCATCGGCGGCGGTGTCGCGATGCGCGTCCTCGACCACGACGAGTACCCGAACGTCTGGGTCGGCATGTGGTGGGCGCTTCAGACCGTGACCACGGTGGGCTACGGAGACGTGACCCCCGCGCACACGTCCGGACGAATCGTCGCCGCGTTCGTGATGCTCGAGGGCATCGCCTTCCTCACGATCATCATCGCGGCGATCACCTCGACGTTCGTCGCGCGAGCGGAAGCGGAGCGCGATGCGGCGGAGGCCGCGCACCAGGACAAGGCGGATGCGCGAATCGAGGCCGCACTCGGTGACCTGGGAGCACGTCTGGATCGCGTCGAGACGATGCTCTCTCGCCTCGCCGAACGGTGAGGCACAAGTTCGGTACTACGCGGCCGCCACCGTCCGGGCGGCGTGCCAGTCGAGCCCAAGCGCCTCGAAGCGGTCGATCGCCCGGGCCACGAGCTCGGGGTCGCCGCGGACGCGTCCGAGGGCGCGGAGCGCGAACGGCTCGACATAGGTTCCGGGCTGCAGGAGGCGCGGCGCCGATTCTTCGACCTCGTCCACGCGCTCGAGTGCGACGAGCGTGTCGAGGCGAGTCGTCACTCCCACGAGGTGGCTGTGGGTCACCCAGTGCCACAGCTCCATCTTCCCGAGCAGCCCGCGCAGCGCGTCGAGGTCGCCGCGGATGAGGGCGAGACGGGCACGTAACGGGTCGAGGAAGGGCTCGTAGCTGTCCATGCCGAGCTCCTCCTCGGCGCGTTCGAGCCGGTGCGCCTCCGGTGCGTCGCCGAGCTCGGCGCAGGCCGCCGCACACGAGAGCAGCAGGTGTGCGTTGAGGACACACGGTGTCGCGAGGTTGGCCTGAATGCTGTCCTCGATGCGGGGCTGCAGCGCGCGGATCGTGTCCCAGCGACCGGTCACCTCCTCGACGAAGAGGGTCGCGCCCAGGCCGTGGACGACGTGGTGTGCGCTCAGCTGTTCAGCGAGCTCCACGACCCGTCGGGCTTGCGCTCGCGCCTCGTCGAAGCGTGCCAGGCCCAGGTCGAGGACGGTCGAGAAGTACCCGTTCAAGGCGTGCTGATCGGGATCGGTGACCCTGTCATCGAGACCGCGGCTCCGTCGATCCCAGGCGATGGCTTCGCCGTACTCGCTGGTCACGAACGCGATCCCGGCGCGCGTGCCGTAGCCGGCTGAGATGAGCTCGATATCGTCAAGCCGCTCGCCGATCTCGATCGCGCGGTCGGCCGCCTCGACGTCATCCTCCTGATTCGCGAGGACCAGCTCGGCCTGCGCCTGCGGCCGGCTCCCGGGCTCTGCCAGCTCGAGCGCGCGATCGGCCCAGCCACGGACGAGCTCATGCGCGGGAAAGCGCTTCCACATGGCCCCGCGCAACGTCGTCACAAGCGCAAGCTCGCCGTAGAGCTCGGCGAGCGTCTCCCGATCCTCCGCGACCTGTATCGCCTGCAGCATGGCCTCCCAGTAGGCCTCCCCGTCGAACTTGAGCGAGTGCGCCCGGGCCGTCGCCCACCACAGGTCAACATCCTCCGGGGCAAGCTCGAGCGCACGGCGCAGCTGTTCGAGCGCGTCCTCGATGTCGAAACGGCCGACCGCGAGGTCGGCCGCCCGGCGGAGCCAGATGACGGCCTGCGCCCGCAGGCGTGGCAGCTCCTCCCCGTCCTCGAGCCAGGCGAGGTCGACGTCTTCGGGGCGTACCGCCTCGGCGTAGTGGTGCGCGAGCAACGCGGCATGCTCGTCTCGTGCCGCGCCCACACGCTCGAGCCAGTCCGCAAAACCCGCGTGCAGGCGGGCGCGCTTCACCGTCGGGAGGCTGCCGTACGCCACCTCGCGCGTGAGGGCGTGCTTGATCACGAACTCCCGCTCACCGGCGAGCGACGAGCTGGATCGGTGGCGGATGAAGTCGCGCTCCTCGAGGAGCCGCAAGTCCGGCTCGACCTCGCCCAGCAGCTCGTAGACGGGACTGGCCCAGAACGTGCGACCGATCACCGCCGCCGCCTGAAGGCCGGCCTTGTCGGCGGGTGTGAGCAGGTCGATCCGGGCGGCCAGGACGGCCTTCACGTTGTCGGGAACTGCGAAGTCGCCGGCCAGCTCGCTGCACCGTCCAGCTCCCGTTGCGGCGTTCGAGCACGCCGTTGTCGATCAGCGTGCGGACGAGCTCCTCGACGAAGAAGGGGTTCCCTGCGGCTCGATCGATGACCACGTCTCGAACGTGCGCCGGCAACTCCGTGGGAATCAGCTCGTCGACCATACGAGCGGAGTCGGACGCGGACAGCGCCTCCAGCCAGAGGGTCTCGCCGTCACGACCACGACCCTGCCCGGCCCACGCCGGCCGGCTGTGGACGAGCTCGAGACGCGCGGTCGCAACGAAAAGGAGCGGACCCTGGACGTCGTCCAGCCCTGCCTCGAGGAGGTCGAGGAGAGCGTCATCGGCCCAGTGCAGATCCTCGACCAGCACGACGGCCGGCCGTTCGGCAACGAGGTCGTCGAGGAATGCCACCCAGGCCTGCCGCAGCTGGTCGCGCGCGACGAGTGGATGGAGGTCGGGCGGCGCCTCGAGCCCTAACGTGAGACCGAGGATCGCGCGGCTCCCGAGCCTTCGCCGCACCGTGTCGGGCGCGTCGCTCTCGAGCAGACCGTAGTGCTCGCGAACGATCTCGCCGAGTGGCATGTACGCCACGCCGGTCCCGTACGACTGGCAGCGGCCGGTGCGCCGGCTGGTCTCGGGCGATTCCACTCCCAGCCACTCCCAGAACTGCCGGATCAGGGTCGTCTTCCCGATTCCGGCATCGCCGATGACCGTGACGAGCTGCGGCTTCCGCTCCCCGACCGCGCGACCGTACGCGCGTTGGAGCGCCTCGAGCTCCCGCTCGCGACCGACGAAGGAATGACCGAGCCCGCCCACGCCGCGCGGCCGCATCAGCGTGAGCGCTCGGATCAGCCGGCGGCACGGGACCCCGTCGCTTTTCCCTTTCGCCTCGACGGCCGTCTGCTCGCCCAACTCGAAGGCGCCTCCCACCGCGGCGACCGTCCGCTCGCCGACCAGGATCTCGCCCGGCTCGGCCGCCTGCTCGAGGCGGGCCGCTACGTTGACCGCGTCGCCGGTGACGAACGAGCTGCCCTCGCGCGGCTGCCCCACCACGACGTCACCGGTGTTCACGCCGATCCGCAGCGACAGTGCATCGCCGAACAGCTCCTCGAGCCGCCGCTGCATCGACAGCGCGGCGTGCAGGGCGCGCTCGGCATGATCCTCCTGCGCGGCCGGTGCACCGAAGGCCGCCATGACGGCGTCCCCGACGAACTTCTCGACCGTCCCGCCGGCGCCGGCGATCTCGGCCGCCATCGCGTCGTAGAACCGGTTCAGCAGGGCGCGCGTGCGCTCCGGATCCTGGGAGCCTGCGAGCTGCGTCGAGCCCACGAGGTCGGCAAACAGCACGGTGGCGAGCTTCCGCTCCTCGCTCGCCCCTTCCGGCTGGGCGACCATGACCGGACTGGCGCAACTCGGACAGAAACGAGCCTCGGCCGGCACAGGGCGACCGCAGCTCGGGCAGAACGCCACGTCACGATTGTTGCTTGTTTTCAGTGGCCTGGCAAACGGACCAGGCGAGCAGCAGGAGCGCTCACTCCGCGAGCGAAGGCTCGTCGGGCGCGGACAGGCTCAGCACGGTCCCGGCGACCGCGGGCGACGCGTCGAGCTTCCCCTCGAGCGCCCGCAGCCGGACGGCGAGTGCGACTCGGTGTCGTCGCCGGTGGGGTCGACAGCTCCGACGACCGAGACCATCCGCGGGCCGACGATCTCCAACCGCAGATACGTGACGCGTGCGACCTCGGGCTCGCTGAGCAGCGCACGCACCACGGCCGCGCGCACGCGCGGATCGGCCTCCTGGCCGACGAGGAACTGCCGGTTCCGGTTGAACAGGAAGAGCGCGACGGCCCCCAGCAGCAGGCCGATGAGAATCGATTCGAGGGCGTCCGGGACGGCGGAGCCGGTCAGCTCGTGCGCGCCCAGAGCGACGGCGGCAATCACGATCCCGATCAGTGCCGCGGCGTCCTCGGCGAAGACCGCGCGCAACGTCGAGTCGGATGTCGCCATGACCTGCGCGATCAGGTCTCGCTCGAAAAGCTCAGCGTCGGGCCTCGTCTGCCGCACAGATCGCGCGAACGAGATCCCTTCGACGATGAACGAGAACGCGAGCACGACATAGCCGACGACGAAGTCGGACGCGGGCTCGGGGTTGCGGAGCTCCTGCACGCCGTGGGTGACCGACACGGCGGCTCCGGCGACGAACAGGCCGATCGCCGCGAGGAGCCCCGCGAAAGCGGCCCGAGGAGCCGATCCGACGTCGGGCCGGCCAGCTGCTGCTCCCTACGCGGTCAGTGGACAAGAGCTCGAGCCGCGGATCTTTCCACCCTCGCTAGCGGACCGGCTCTCGGACCGCCCCGATTACCATCGCCACCCGTGGCCTAGGGCGTCGTCATCCGTCCCGAGCGCGACGCGGACCATTCCGTGATCGCACACCCGGAGTCAGAGCCCCCGGTCGATCAGTCTCTATTCGGGTTCCAGATGATCTCCCAAAGGTGGCCGTCCAGGTCGCGGAAGTAGCCGGAGTAGATGCCCCACGGCCTGTCGCGCGGCGCGGTAACGGCCGCCCCGGCGGCTTCGGCCTTCTCGATCAACGCATCCACCTCGGCGCGGCTTTGCACGAGTTGTCCCAGGCTGAACTCGCCGGGGCGCGCTGGACCGGCGGGAATCGCTGCGTCCTTGGCGAGGTCACTGCGCGGGTACAGGCTGAGGAGCAACCCACTCGCGAACTTGAACACCGCGACGGCGCCGTTCGCGCCGGATTCCTCGTCCGTCCATTGCGTTCCGATGACGCCGCTCGACTCGAAGCCGAGCCCCTCGCGATAGAACCGTAGAGCCCGCTCAAGGTCCTCGACGGCCAACGTGATTACATCGACGCGGGGCTCCACCGATCAAGGCTACCGGGCGAGGAACTCAACCAAAAGGAGGCGGCGAGTCGAGCCCATTCATCTTCATCGCGACCAACCGGCTCAAGCCAGGGAAGCTCGCAGACGAGAGGAAGCGAGTGCCTGGCCTCGTCGATTTCGTCGAGGCGAACGAACCGCGGCTGATCGCATTCAACGAGTACGTCAACCATGAGGGCACCGAGGTCGCCGTTGTCCAGATCCACCCCGATGCCGAGTCGATGGCGTTTCACATGGAGGTCGTTGCCGAGCGCGCGGCCGCCGCATATGCGGAGACGGTCGCCGCGACGACGAGCATCCAGGTGTTCGGTACGCCGGGCAGCGGAGTCCTCGAAATGCTGGAGCGCCAGGCCGGGGCCGGCGTGCCGCTCGCGGTCAAGTCGTCCCACCTCGGCGGCTTCACGCGCTGAGCTGCACCGCCGCGGATGACTCCGCCGCGGCTGTTGCGGCTACGTTGCGGCGATGCCGCTGAGCCTCGCGCAGGCCCATGTCCTCATCGCAGCCGCGAACGACCATGCGCTCGCCAACGGCTGGAAGATCGCGGTCGCGGTCGTCGACGAGGGCGGACACGCTCGTCGCGCTCGGCCGTATGGACGGCGCGTTCCCGCTCTCGGCGCAGATCGCCGAAGCGAAGGCAGCCGGAACGGCGCTCTGGCACCGCGACGGCGAGCTGCTTGCCGCCGGCCGTGAGAACCACGAGGGATTCTTCGACGCGGTCAGCAGCCTCACGCGGCTACCACTCATTCCGGGGCCGGGCTCCGTGTTGATCCGAAGCGGCGAGACCGTGCTGGGCGCAGCCGGAGCGAGTGGCGCGAGCGGTGACGACGACCGTGCCTGTGTCGAGGCAGGCCTGCGGGCTGTCTTTCCCGGCTTGCAGACCTCGTGACGTTTCTCGGATCGCAAGGCCTGACCGCGGACACGGCGGACGCTAGTCAGTCCACCAATCGCGCTGCCCGTCGACGTCAGCACGCCGATTTTCGCCGAGGCTGGGCGCTCCGATCACGATGATCTCGAGGCCCTCGGGCCCTGCTTCGTAGCCTCGCCACGTACCGGGTGCGACGCGGACGGCGTCCCACTCTCTGAGCTCGACGATTTCGTCGTCGAGCTTCATCCGTCCGCTCCCGCGTACGACGACGTACACCTCTTCCTGCTCCTTGTGCGTGTGTCCGTACGGGAACCGGTAGTCAGGCGGGATGCGCTGGTAAGACAAGCCGGACTGCTCGAGTTTCAACGCATCGGTAGCCAGGCGAAACTCCAGGTCCGACACACCGTCGAAATTGGAACCGACATCTTCCAGGTCGTGCTTGAGGTTTCTGAGCGAAAACGGCATGGCCGCGACCCTACCCTCGACGGGGTCGAATCCTTGGATGCGAGAACGACGTGAACGTGGCCGAAGTGAGCTCGAAGCAGGCCGCGGGAATCGGACCCGGCGCAATATTTCAATCGGTGGCGGCGGCCCGGTCATGGAACCGCCGTCGACAGCTACTACGCAACCGCCTGCGTCTGGCGGGATGCCAGTCCGGCCCCGTCTCATAGCGCTGCCCGGATCGCGACAGCAGGACCGGCCGCGAGCGGCGCGAACGTCCTCCTGGATGGCCGAGGAGACCAGAGTCGAGCACTGGCTCGAGCGCAGGCTTGCCCGCGCCACGAGGCCCGGTCAGGCCGCGGTCATCATCGCCACGGTGACCATCGTGATCACCGTGGCGGCAGGCCTCCTGATGAGGGTGGCCGATCCCCACAATTTCCCGTCGATCGGCCTCGGCCTCTGGTGGGCAATCCAGACGGTGACGACGGTCGGCTACGGCGACGCGGTTCCGACGAGCGTCGCCGGCAGAATCGTCGCGACGTTCGTCATGCTTGGTGGGATCGGATTTCTCAGCGTCATCACGGCGGCGATCACCAGTGGGTTCGTCACGCGGTCGCGTGAGGAACGGCCCGGCCGCGGGGACGCCGACGCGTCGACGGAGGCGCTGGCCGAGATCGTTGTGCGGCTCGACCGGATCGAGAGGGCGCTGACCGAGCGCACCTGAAGATCCGCCCGGTCATCGTCCGTAGTGGAGGCGGCGGGAATCGAACCCGCGCAACGTTTCAATCGGTTCGGTCGGCGATGTGATCGCGCCAAGACCACACCGGCTCGTAGCCCAGTAGCTTCCGGGCCTTCTCGATCGAGAGAAGCGTGTCGAAGTCGCCGGTAGTGAGCCGACAGGGCACCGAGGGGTAAATCTCAGCCATCAGCTGCCGGCTCGGACGATTCATGACGGTGTCCGCTGCGGCGACGATGAAGTGCTCTGCGCCCACATCGGCGGTGAGCGCGAGCCTGCAGCTCTGGGCGACGTCGCGAGCGTCGACGTAGCCCCACAGATTCCATCGCCGCAGCGTCGCGTCGCTCCAGAAAGAAGGAAACCGCTCGTAATCCTCGGGTTCCATGATGTTCGAGAAGCGAAGCGCGACGAACGGCGTGCCGGACCAGCGGTACAACTGACGGCCAAGCTCTTCTGCGAGCAGCTTCGAAAGCGCGTAGCTCGACTCGGGATACGCCGGGTGCTCTTCGTCGATCGGCGCGTACGCCGGTTGTTCCCGCTCGAACGGGAGCCCGAGGATCGTCTCGCTCGACGCCCAGACAACTCGTCGCAGACCGAGCAGTCGCGCCGCCTCGCAGACGTTGTAGGTGCTCAGCATGTTCGTCCGAAAAGTCGCCTCCTCGGTGTGGATTCCCGGGGCAGGAATCGCTGCCAGGTGAACGACGGCCTCCACACCCGCCAGGCACTCGACCGCTTGGGCGAAGTCGGTCAGATCGGCGAGCAGAAACGCCCCAGGCGATTCTGGCGGCGAGACCAAGTCGACACCCAGTACGTCGTGCTCATGCTCGACCAGATCACGGACAACTGCCCGACCAGCCTTCCCGCTCGCTCCGGTGACCACGAGCCTCACGAACGCCAAGCTTACGAGGATTGGCGTGCGCGGTCGGGCCTAGTTCCAGCGCAGCCCGCGGAGCTGCTCGAGGTCCGGGTTGGTTGCCGCCCCTGCGTGACGTAATCGACCTCTGGGCCGATCGAGAACCGCGGATGCGAGCGCCGAGACGGAGCTCGATCGACTCTTGCATGACCTCGACGCTGCGATTCAAGGCGGCTTCAGCACCGATGCTCCGCGCACGAGCGTGGCGTGTGAGCCGTCCTCCGGGAAGTACGGATCCAACGGAACGAGATAGGCGTACGCGATTCTTGACTCTTCGTCCGGCACGCGAGCATCTCGAACTCCGCGAGCCGAACATGGAGGCGGCCGGGATCGAATCCGAGTCTGCTGCGCTCAACGTGAGCGCAACCGCCGAATCTCCGTCCAGCGCGCGGCCACGCCCTTGGCGTCAAGCCGCTCGGCTGCTGCCAGCGCGTTCGCAGCACGCTTCTCGGTCTTGCGTCCGAAAGCCCCGCCGAACGCCCACTTGCGACTAAGCCGAACGAGGCGCAGCTTGTCGTCTCGAAGGTCGGGCTTGCGCCTGGGGTGCAGGTAGAGGTCGACCGCCAGCTTCTTGACCAGATCAGGATCGGCCGGCGCTCCGGTTTCCGCTTCGATGCGGTGTGCGAGCAATGACGAGATCACCTGGATCTCGCGCACCCCGCTGCGAACGGCGACGCCGACCGAGACCGCGCTGGTGGCGAGGATCACCCAGGGCAGCTTGACGAGCTTCGCTCCGCGGGCAAGTGAGCGGATCACGGGAAGCGAGAGCACGATCACCCGCTGGATGTCTTCGGCGAGCGCCTCGTTCTGCTCGGTGCCTTCCAGCAGTTTCCTCCCCTCCGCCGCCGAAACGACGCGGGTATCTCCGAGTAGCATCTGATCGACCGCCCGGTTCACGAGCCGACCCGTTGCGTGAACAAGCTCGGCGCTCACCCTCGCACTCGACGCGCCCGCCTTCTTGCCGGCGCTGGCGGAGCGAAAGAGGGCGGAACTGGCCGCCCGCTTCGAAGCCGCGGTGATCTCCCGAGTGCGCGTCGACATCCGCCGGCCGGAGAGTAACCAGCGGCCACCGACCTCACTTGAGGTCGGATGGCATCGCGGGTCAGGAGGTGGAGGCGGCGGGAATCGAACCCGCGTCCGCGGACGCTCCTGACAGAACATCTACAAGCTTAGGCCGCCCTTTGGTTTCGCCCGGCGGCCGGTGAACGGCCGACCTGCTGCCGGGCTAGTCCTCCTTCAGTGTCGCGCCGCGGGCGAGTGACTTTCCGTTGGCGCCGAGCCCGTTTTCTGACACCGCTGTCCCGAGCCACGGGCCGAGCTCGGAGCGATGCGCTCTGCTACGGGTTAGGCAGCGAGAGCGAGTGCGGACTCATCGTTCGCACTTGCGTTGGTTTCCGGTTGTTTAACGAGGCCGACCGGAGACCTCGGCTTGCAGCTCTGCCGGAGTTACGACCACGTCGAGACCAGGTCGCCCCCGTATGTGTGTTGCCGACGCAGTTTAGCGGCGCTTGCAGCGGATTCGCCGCGCGCGCAGGCTGCTGAGGCATTCAGCGCCCGTAGCTCGGATCGCTGTACCGCGTTTAGAGCGCGCTCCTGTGCGGGAAGGCCCCCACCGTGCGACGGCGCCGGCTCATTCTCGGAGGGCTTGCCCTAGCTGGCTCGGTCCTCGTCCTCACCGGCTGCGACCAGGTCAACGGCGGCGGAACCATGTCTTCGCTGGTTCCGGGCCACACGGCGAACTTCGGGTTCAGCGCGAAGTGCCGGACGGTCACGAGCGGCGGCGTCTCCTCCGCCCAGTTCTACAACGGGCAGTTGCAGTTCAACGACGACGCAGCTGGTGTGGCGATCCACGGCAACGTCCAACCGGACGCAGGCTCGATCTTCACGGGCACGACCTGCGCAGAGCTCGACCAGGTCTTCGAAAGCATGGGGACGAACACGGCGACGTTCCGCGGGACGTACCGCGACCAGCACGGCGCCGGCACGGGTCACTTCGAGGTGACGGTCGCCGACAACGGCGAGCCTGGGGCGAACGACTCCATCTGCGTCATGGTCACCCCCGACGCACTGCCTACGCCCCCGTACGCGAACTGCGGTACCGGGACCATCTCAGGCGGGAACATCCAGGTTCACTGACCGGCCGGGCGCGTTCCCGCGCCGCGCGCTTAGGAGCCCGTCCGGTTCGTGAACGTGACGACGTTCACCGTCGGTCCGGGGAACAGGTCGGCGACCGGCAGGCACGTCGGCGGCGTTCCTGGGAAGCAGAACGACTGGGACGCGATCGCCCCCTGGAACGTGATTTTCGAGACCGTGAAGAGGCCGGGATTCTGCGCGTCCATCAGCTCGAGGATCTCGGCAAAGTTGTTCTGGCCCGCGGCATTGATGACGGGGATGCTCACGTTGCCGAAGTCGTCGCGGAAGAGGGAGCACTCGTTCATCATCAGCCCGCGGATGAAGTACGGGCCCGGGTGCGCCGGATCCGTCGTCGTGAGCTGGAAGTCGAACCCGAGCGGCCCGAGAACGTCGGTGGAGCCGGGGGCGACGAGCTTGCAGACCTTGAACAGCGCACGCTTTATGCGGTTCGTGTACGAGACGACCACCTCGCCGCCGGGCTGAGCCGGGTCGCCGGCCCATGGCACGTTGACCGTGACTGTTCGCGTCGACGCGTTCCGGCTCGCCTCGGCGCCGGACGGGATGACGGCGATGCCGCGCCCGGCCGAGTTCGGGTCAAGCTCGTAATTCGCCTCCGAGCTCTCGACCACCGTGTGCGCGCCGACGGAGACGAGCTGCGGCGGCGAGCACGTGCCCGGCCGGATCCGTAGTTGCGCGCCGTCGATCCGGAAGACAAAGAGATGGCCGGACTCCGGATCCTCGAGCCGGTCACTGACCTTCTTGCAGATCTCGAGCTGGCCCTGCGCCGTATTCGTCACCATGACGGTGTTGATGCCGGGCGCGATCGTCGTGCTGCAGACGAGGTTGCCGGCCACGTCAGGCGCGCACCCGGGGCCGCTTGCCGCGGTAAACGCGCTCGGCGGCAGATCCTCCGTCACGACGACCGTGTCTCCCGTCGGGAACGAGCCGGCGATCACGCACTGCGTCGTCCCCGCCACCCCGGTCACCTCGACGCGGCGCGCCTCGGTTCCGCTGCCGATGTCGAGGACGTCGAAGCGGAACGGATTGAGTACGCCGAGCGGGCTGCCGGCGGCCAGCGTCTTGCAGACCTTCAGCTGGCCGCGCACGTGCTCGTTGACGAAGTGCACCTGCGTCTCGTCGTTGGTGCTCGTCGACGCGGGCACCTCGACCTGGGTCGTGCCCAGCAGCCGTCCTCCGGGGATCGTGAATACCTCGTCCAACTGATACCCGGGGGACGGCTGCTCCGTCACAGTCACAGGCCCGGCGAGCACGTTCAGCGGGCCGGAGCACTGGCCACCGAGCACGGTCGCCGTCTGCGTGTCCGACGGCGTCTCGACCGTGAAGTCGAAGGGCTGGCCGAGCACGGTGGGATCGGGCCGGCCGTCCGCGAGGCGGGCGGCGTCCTTGCAGACCTCGAGATAGCCGGTGCCGAAGTCGGCGGGCGGTAACGGCTCATTGTCGAAGAGCGCCACGGTCATGCCCGGGCCGATCGTGTACAGCGCCGACCCTGCGTGGGTATCGAAGTTCGCGAGCTGCTGTGACGGGTCGGCGTCGATCCACGCAACCTCCTGACCCGCAGGCACGTCTTCGCTGATGGTCACGAGCGAGCCGACGGGGAACGACCCGGCCAGGCGGCACGACCACGCCTCGGGCGGCGACGACGGATCGTTCGCCTCGGCGCTGATACCGGGACCGCCGTTCACATGGAACGTGTACGAGCGTCCGAGGAAGCCGGGCGTCGCCGAGAACTTGCAGATCTTCAGGTCGCCCATGGTCCCGCCCGCCGGAACGTTGGTGAACGTCACGAGCGTCTCGTTCGACGTCGTGCTGCCGGCGACCACCGTGACCGTCGCGGTTCGTCCCGACACCCCGAGGGCACGTGCGCTCGGGCGGACGCTGACGGAGCCGACGTCGGTCGCCGGACTGCTCGGCAGCTCAGTGACCGCGACCGAGCCGGCGGCCGCCGCGATCGGCCCCGAGCAGCGGCCGCCCTTCACCGTTACGGGCGCGCCCCCGTTCACGGAGTAGCCGAAGGCGCGGCCGGACATCCCATTTGCGGATGACTTGCAGATCTCCAGCGTCCCGGTCAGGGCGGCGTGAGCCGGCGCGACGACGGCGGCAAACGTGAGAACCATGGCGGCGCCGAGAAGCAGGTGCCGGTAGGTGCGTGCAGACAGCGAAGCCCTCCCCCAGGCCGTTCAGGGGATTTTGCGCCGACTGGCGGCGGCGTTCTATCGCCTGCTACGGGTGAATCGCTACCAGGCCGGCGTGCCGTCGAACGCCGCGTTCGTGGTGCGACGCGTCTGGTTCGCACCCGTCGGCGTCATCGAGTACACGTCCGTGCCGGCCGAGCCGGAGCGGTCGCTCTGGAAGAGGATCTGCGTCCCGTCGACCGACCAGAACGCTGCCGAGTCGTTCCCCGTGCTCGTCGTCAGGCGCGTCAGTCCGGTGCCGTCCGGGTTGACGACGTAGATGTCGTTGTTGCCGTTGCGGGCACTCGTGAACGCGATCTTGTTGTTCGCGGCCGACCACTCCGGCTCACCGTCGAAGCCGGCGGAGTTCGTGAGCCGCGTCGGTGTCCCGGTGCCGTCGGCATTCATGACGTAGAGCTCGTAGTTGTTCGACGCGACGCGGTTGCTGGCGAACACGATCTGCTTGCCGTTCGGCGACCAGCTCGGGTCGGCGTCGATCGCCGGGTTGTTCGTGAGCCGCGTCTGATTCGTGCCGTCGGCATTCATCACGTAGATCTCGACGTTGCCGGGGACCGTGCTCGTGTACACGATCTTCTTGCCGTCGGGCGAGTACTCGCCGAGCGCCTCGACGCCGTTCGAGTTCGTCAGCTGAACGAGCCCGGTACCGTCGGTGTTCATCGCATAGATGTCGCCGTTGCCCGTCCGGCTGCTCGTGAAGATGATCCGCTGGCCGTCGGGTGAGTACTCCGGCAAGGCGTCGATCGCAGGGCTGTTCGTCAACTGGGTAACGCCGGAGCCGTCGAGGTTCATCGAGTAGACATCGCCGTTGCCGGTGCGCGTCGAGGTGAACAGAACCTTCCGGTAGCCGACCGTGTAGGTGACCGTCTTGTCGCCGGAGCTGTTGCCGACCTGGTCGACCGCCGCGTTGACCTTGAACGTGAACGTGCCGGGCGTGCTCGTGTTGAGCAGCGCGCCCTTCGCCGGCGTGCTGGTGCAGCCGCTGGCGATCCCGGAACCGGAGTCGCTGCAGTAGTAGTCGATGTTGACCTGCTGTCCCACGGAGTACGTCGCGCCGTTCCCCGGCGCGTTGACGGTGATGATCGGCGCCTTCGTGTCGATGCCGAAGACGACCTGCGTCGTTGCTGAGCCATCCTTCGTCTTTCCGTCGACCGTGTGAAGCCCGTCGGTGCTCACCGGGATCGCGCCGGTGTAGTCCTTGAACTCCGCCCCGTCGAGGCTGTACTGAAGCGGCGAGCTTCCGCCGGTGAGCGTCAGGGTGACGTTGACGGCGCCCTTGTACCAGCCGTTCTGGAGCGTGGCGCCGCTGGCGCCGCCGCTCAGGTTCCCGGACGATGCCGGAACGGCAACCGGCTCGAACTGGACCTTCTTGCTCGACACGGCGACGTTGCCGGCGTTGTCGGCGGCCTGCACGTAGTAGTCGATGTTGGTGCAGCCGGCCCCGACCTGGCCCGCGCCCGTCCAGCGCGTTCCGCTGGCGTTCGACAGGTCGACGGTCCTCCAGGTACCGGCGCAGTCGCGATAGAGGACGTTGACGGCCTTGACGATGCCGGGCGCCTGGTCGCTTGCGTCGATGGCGAAGCCGACGGTCGCCGGGCTTGTGTTCGGAACGCTGACCGCCTGGAGCTCTCCGAGCGTCGGCGGCGTCCAGTCGGACGAGCTCGAGTACAGGACATCGCCCGAGAGCCTTGAGTATTTCCGCTGCACGCCGTTGACGCCGAAGATCGGGCCGCTCGAGCGGAAGAGGCCGACGATCAGGTTGAGCCGCTGCCGCTGGCCCGTGATGCCCGTGAAGGTCGAGATGCTCTGCGGCTTGCTCGGGAACGCCGTCACACCGGTCAGGTTGGCCTGGTCCGCCGACGTGTCGGTGACGACCTGGCTGAACACTCCGGTGAACGGCGTTTCGTCGTTGACCGGCGAGTTCAGCAGCCGCAGGAACGCGCCGTGCGCGACCCCGACACTCGTGGGTTCGGTGACGTCGAGCGAGACGAGCGGCTCGAGCGGGCGCCGCGGCGTCGACTGGATGCCGTTGTCGGCCTTGTAGTACTTGCCGACGCCCGCGATCGTCACCGGCGTGAACGCCGGCGAGACGTCGAACGACGTTGCCTGCAGGTTCGTGGCCGGGTCGGTGTGGAGCGGCGGCGGCGGCGGCGGCGCCGGCGGGATGCCGGACCCGAGCCGAAGCATCGGCAGGCCGTAGAGGTTCCACTCGTTGACGACCTTGGCGTCGTACGGGCTGATCACGCCAAGCGTGCTGATGTAGTCCTGCTTGGCTGCGGCGACGGCCTGGCCGACGGTCAGCGAGCCGTCGAGCTTGCCCGCGAAGATGGCGCTGAGCCGCTCGGAGTAGGCGACGTCGACGGTGTCGCCCAGTCCGTAGCCGGTATTGCCGATCCAGCCGAACGCGCCGGTGCCCAGCATCGCCTGACCCCAGTCAGAGGCGAGGATCGGCTGTGCGCTGAAGATCGCGTCCGAGACGACGAGGCCGGAGTGGCAGCCCATCGAGAAGCCGAGCTTGCCCGCCATCGCGTTCACGCCGCGCGACGTGATGTCGGTCGTGGTCACCAGGTTTGTCTGGGTGCCTGCGGCGTTCTCGTTCGCGGGGAGCAGGCGGTGATGGTCGAAGTGCGCGTTGATCGACAGCATGTTCGGCGCCGTGCCCGACGTCGGGAACATCCCGGCGAGCAGCTGGGTGTTCGTCCAGGTGTTGTTGATCAGCGTCTTCGCGTTGGCGCCGAAGGCCGTCGCGAACGGCGCGTTGACGGTCGTGGCGCCGTCGCTCAGGAAGTCGTAGCCCGACACGAGCGAGGCGGCCGGCGTCATCAGCCCGTTGGCGCTCGTGAAGGCGTCGATCGTCTTCGACATGTCTGCCGGCTTCTCGACCAGGCGGCCGGAGGCGAGCTCGGGGACGAAGAGCTCATGCCCGAGGAAGTCGGGTGCACCCTTGTCGGTCCAGACGTCGTCGGTGAGCAGGAAGCCCTGGCCGGTCGACCCGCGGTACTCGTTGTTGGTCGTCCCGAGCTGGTCGGCGTAGCCGATCTCGTTCGCGATCTGCGTCTCGTCGGGGACGCGCGCGAACGGGATGATGTCGTCACCGCCCACCAGGACGATGTACTTCACGTTCGGGGCCGTCGCCTGCAGCGTGTCGAGGTAGCTGCCGATCGCACGCACGACGTCGTTCGCCCGCTGCGGGTTGCACGGCAGCTGATCCCAGTTGTTGTACGCCGAGACGACGGTGCTGTTTGCCTCGACGTGGACGACGGAGCCGGTAACGCCGAGGTCGCTGCGGCCGGCGAGTGCCGACAGCTTGCTCATCAGGGTATTGACGTCGGCGGCGGCGAACCCCGGTGTCGAGCGAAGCCGCGCCTCGTCGACCAGGAACAAGGTGTTGGTGTTCGCGCTCAGCGCCGGCGTGGGGGCGGGCGCCGTCCCGTTGGTGTTCGCGATCGTGCGCGGCGTGCAGACGCCGAGGTTCGGCGGCGCGCTCTGCTCGACCTCGAGCACGTACGGCTGGTTCGCATCCGTGCCGGCGTAGTTCGAGACCTGGATCGTGTAGAAGCCGGCCTCGCCCTCCGAGATGAGCGTGATCTGCTCGTCCGCGTTGCCCCGGTTGTCCGACTGGCCGCGGATGACGTTGCCGTTCGCCGTGAGCGGGCTCGACGGGACGTCCTGCAGCGTCTCGGGCGGCAGCGGCTGCGACTGCTGGTTGAGATCCGGCTGCTGGTCGGGCAGCTGAGTGTTCGTCAGCGGGATCCCGCCGAGCGCGGCGCCGCGCAGGCGTGGGGCCGGCGGGCCGCCGACCGTCAGGTCGTAGTCCGACCCGGCCGGGACGTGGCTGAGGGTGATCACCGTGCGCGACCCGAACGTCCCGATGGGCACCTTGTAGTAGTCCGTGTCGCCGCGCAGAAGCTGCGAGATCGTCAGCGTGCCGGGCGCGATCTGCGGCGGATTGTTCGGATCGTTGTTCTGGTCGTCCGCCGGCGTCAACGGGGTGCTGTCGAACGTCTGGCCGACGATCGTCGAAACCGTGTTCATGGTCGGCGACGCCATGCCGGCCGTGATGACGTTTGCCTGCACGGAGTACGTCCCGAGGTTCAGCGGGGCGCGCACGTGCCACGTCAGTGTGTACGGCGTCCCGATCGTGACAGTCGGGTTGAACGTCAGCGCCGTCGCGCCGATTTGAGGCGTGATCGCATTGCCCGGCACCCCGGGTGTGATCTGGCCGGATCCGGCGACGTAGATCCCGCCCGTGGGCAGCGCGGCCGTGACCGTGACTGCCCGCTGCCCACTGCCGCCCGTCGCCGTGAAGGTCGACGTGTACGTGATGTCGCCGCCCGACGTCGCGTACTTCGCGAGCGGGAAGGTCGAGAGGTCGAGATTGCTCCAGTCGTAGCCCGCGCGGCCGAGGATCGCCGCGAAGAGGTCGTGCAGCGTGAAGCCAGGAGGCAAGACGGCGAGCAGGTCGTTGAGCGTGAGGCCCGCGTTCTGCAGCGAGGCGACGAGGTCGGCGAGATTCAGCGAGTTCGGGTTGACCAGGGCGGCGATCAGCTGGGCGATCGTCACGCCGTTGTACGTCCCGAGATCCTGGAGCTTGAACTGGTTCAGCGTCGCCGTCGGCAGGCCGTTGACGAGCAGCGCAAGCGTCGAGCCGGCCTTGAACTTGTTGTCACGCTGCACCTGGGCGAGCGTCTTGGACGTATCGGCGCAGTAGTTGTTCGAGCAGTCGACGAGCTGGCTGAGAACGCCCGGGGCGATCCCGCCGAGCGCGATCCCGCCGAGCGCCGAGCTCTGGAGGTTGATGCCGCCGAGCGCGATCCCGCCGAGCGCGATCCCGCCGAGCGCGGTGCTCTGGAAGTTGATGCCGCCGAGGGCGATCCCGCCGAGCGCGGTGCCCTGAAGACTGCTCTGAGGCAGATGGATGCCGCCCAGCGCGATGCCGCCCAGCGCCGTGCCCTGCGTGCCAATGCCGCCCAGCGCGATGCCACCCAGCGCGATGCCGCCGAGCGCGGTGCCGTGCAGGTCGATGCCGCCGAGCGCGATCCCGCCCAGGGCGATCCCTCCCAGCGCGACGCCCGCGGTCGTGCCGGTGCTGGTGTGACCGGCGAGCGGCGCGCCGTCGAGGCCGGTCTGGCCGTTCGGCAGCTGGATCTGATCCAGCGGCAGGCCGCGCAGCGCCCAGGTGATGAGCGTGTCATTGGCAATTGCCGTCCCGTCCGACGGGCTGCACGTGAACCCGGGGACGCTCCTGATTGCTGCGCACCAGTCGGCGGCGTTCTGCGCCGCGGTGGTCGCCCCGGTCCGGAGCGGGATCTGGCTGAGCGTCAGCGGTCCGAGCGCGATCCCGCCGAGGGCGATCCCGCCGAGCGCCGTGTGGCTCAGGTCGACGTCGCCGATGTGCACAGAGCTCGCCGACGCCGGGTTGAGCGTGAGCACATCGCTGAGCGTCACGCTGTCGAGCGGGCGGCCGGCGAGCGGCGCCAGCGCGGGGACGCTCGCAAGGTATGCCGGCCAACCACCCGTCTGGTTCAGCGGGATGTCGGCGAGGTGCACGCCGCCGAGCGTGCTGTTCAACAGCTGCGGTGTGATGCCGATCCCGCCCAGTGCGATGCCGCCGAGCGCGATGCCGCCGAGCGCCATCCTCTCGATCGGGATGCCGCCGAGCGCGGTGCCGCTCGTCGTGCCGTTGCCCTGCGAGAGCGCGGACAGGTCGATGCTCCCAGTCGGCACCGTCTGCGCGCCGGCGTCGACGGCCGCAGTCCCTGTGAAGTTGACGTTCGAGAGGCCGGCCGGCGACGAGACCGTCTGGCAGCCCGAGAACTCCGACGTGTTGCCGCTCGGGTCGGTGGCCGTTGCCGTGATCGCGTCGCCGACGCTCACGCCGCCCGCGGTGAGCCCGGTGCCGGTGTCGATGTCCAGGTGGCCGTTGGCGTCGGTCGACTGCTGCGCCCAGCCGATCCACGTCTTCCCCTGGCCGTTGCCGGCCGGGCAGGCGGCGTTGTCGTAGAAATCGATGCGGTAGCTCGTGTTCGGCGCGCTGTCGAGCGACCCGATCACCTGCGTGGCGTTGCCCGAGACCGGCTGCGCCAGCGTGAGGACCGGGTAGTTCTGCAGGTTGCTCGCGCCCGAGTCGCCGTCGCCGGCGTCGTTCGCGGTGATTCCGTCATCGCCGAGGTCGATGCCGAGCCCGGAATTGCCGTAGATCGAGTTGCGCTGGATTGTCGGCGCGCGTGAGCACGCCACTCGCTCGTGTTCGTGGGCGACGACGTGCCTCCGACGTGCACTGTTGAATCGCGCAGGACGCCCTTGCTGTTGTTCGCGATCGTGTTGGCGCCCGCGCCGGTCAAGGTTGCCTTCCGGGCCGCCGTATGGTCGACGCTCGACGTCGTTCAGGGTTCCCCGAAGCGATTGCCGACCGGCGCACGCCGTTGCCGTCGTTGGGTTCACCCGATCGCCGTCGTGCCGTTGGACCCAGCCGTCCCGCCGACTCTGCCAGTGTTGCCCTGGACGACGACATTCGCGCCCGCGACCTGCACCCCGGCCGCGGTTGCCCGAGATCACGTTGCCGGCACCGGCCGCGGTGCCGCCGAGCTGGTCGCCGTTCTCGGAGGATCAGCCCTCGCCCCGTTCGGAACGGCGATGGTTCCGGCCGCGTTCGTGCCGACGAGGTTGCCCTGGATCGTCGTCCGAGTCCCGTCCGTCGACGTTGATCGCCCCAGCCGGTGTTGCCCGAGACGACGTTGCCGGGCGCGACGCTGTCCCGTTCGCGCCGCTGCCGCCGATCGTCGTGTGGACGCTCGTGCGTCGTCCTCACGCGGATTCCGTCCTGCCGTTCGGTCGCGCCAGTGTGCCGGCCGCGTTCGTCCCGACGCGGTTGCCCTGGATCTTGGTCGCCGTCGTGCCCTTGATGTCGATGCCGTTCTGGGCGTTGCCCGAGATGACGTTGCCTTCGGGCGCCGTGGTGCCGCCGATCTGGACGTTGTTGCTGTCGAGACGTCGACGCCGCTCCCGTTGAGACCGGTCCCCGTGTTGCCCTCGCCGGTGTTGCCGTCGGTTCCGAGGCCGACGTAGTTGCCCTGGATGACGCTGCTGTCGGAGCTGTCGAAGACGAGGATGCCCTCGTCGTTATTGCCGACGACATTCCGAGCCGCCGAGGTTGCGCCGCCGATGCGGGTTCCGGGCGACTGGAGCAGCGAGATGCCGATGCCCTGACCCGTGACCGGAATGTGGTTCGGGATCGCGGCGAGCCGTCGGCGCCGACGCCGACGAAGTTGCCCTGCGGAGCCGCTCGTCTCGAACTCGAACTCGATGCCGGCGCGATTCCCCGACAAGACGTTGCACTGGCCGGTGCACGACCCGCCCGGCGTCGTGCCGACAATGCCGCCGACGCGCAGGTTGTTGCTGCCGCTGTCGCGCCGCCGGAAACGCCGTTGCCGAGCGCGGCGGTGCCGGCCGCGTTCGTGCCGATGTAGTTGCCCTGGACGGCGGTGCCGTTCGTGCCGAGGCTCTGGACGCCGTAGCCACCGTTTCCGGAAACTACGTTCCGCTCACCGGCGGTCGTCCCGCCGATCTTGTTGCCGGGCCCCCCGTGAGGGCGATCCCGTCGCTGCCGTTCCCGAGCGCCGCGTTCCCGTGCGTCCGTGCCGATCCGGTTGCCGAGCACGCTGTCGTTGGTCTCGTGTCCAGGTAGACGCCGGCATTCGCGTTGCCGGAGATCACGTTGCCGACGCCGGTTCCGCCGAGTTTCGCTCGCCTCGCGAAGGAGGACGCCGGCGAAGCCGTTGCCGAAGTCTGCCGCGGCCGACCCGCGTCGTCGGTGCCGATGAGATTGCCCTTGATCACGTTGCCAGTCACACCGGGCCCGAACACGCCGACGCCGGAGTACGGTGGCCCGTGTGGCCGTTCGCTGAGATGACGTTGCGTCCGTGCCGGCGCCGCCGATCATGTTGTTTGCCGACCCGCTGCGAATCTCGACGCCGTAGCCCCGTTTCCGGCCGCGCCGCCGCCGAGACGACGCCGATCCAGTTCCGGCGACGAGGTTCCCGCCGCCGGTCTCGAGCCGGATGCCGTCGAACCCGAAGCCGGTGATCGACAGGCCTTGGACCGTGCTGTTGCCGGTGACATAGAGGCCGTTGGCGCCGAGCCCGCGGTCGGGCCTCGACCGGACAGCGGGACCCCGCGTATCCAGGCTGTGTCGAGCCATCGATCGTGACCGGATCAGTGATGTCGGCAGCGGGAGGTCACCGGATGGTCGCGCGCCGGCACGCCGAACGCAATCGTGTCGTTGTGCCGGGCTCGCGTTCGCCTTCTGATCGCGCTCCGCAGGTGCAGTCGTTCGGGCCGCGGTGCAGGCGGGCTCCGCCGCTCGTCTGACACGGTCGACGCGTAACGTCTGCGGCCCGGCCGAGGCGACCTGGGTGCAGTTCGAGAACTCCGACGTGTCGCCGGCCGTTTGCGCCGGCCGCGGTCCCCGTGACCTGGCCCGGGGCGACGATTGTTGGTTTCCCTGTACGTCTACGAGCCGGTCCAGCCGTCGACGTTCTCGTCGCCGACCAGGTGGTCCGCCCCTCGCCGTGCCGTGACCGGTCACAGGAGGTCGAGGGAAGATGTCGATCGGTACGTGCCGCCGTTCGCCTCGTGTCGAGCGTCCCTTGACGACGCGGTGTTGCCGCCGACGTGCTCGACCCGGGAAGTTCTGGTAGCCGTCTTCACCGGAGTCGTTCGCCGTCACGCCGTTCTGGTCCATTCGATGCCGAGCCCGTGTTGCCGTCGATGATGTTCGGCGGTATGTCGTGCCGCGTCCGCTGTTCGGATCGCGATGCCGGCGGCACTGTGCAGGCGATCGTGTTCTTGACGAGGCATCAACGGTCACGGTGCTCGTATCCCGGACGTCGACCCCGACGCCGTTGCCGATGCCCGAGCCGCCGCTCGCCTCAGGGCCGATCGCGTTGTCGTCGACGACGGTGCCGGTGGAGCCGCCGTCGATGTAGATGCCCCACGTGTTGCCGGAGATGAGATTCCCCTCCGACGGCCCGCCGCCGATGTGCGTGTTGGTGCTCCCGGACGTGACGATGACGCCCTCGTAGTTGCCGATCTTCACGGTGCCGGTCTTGTCGGTACCGATGTAGTTGTTGAACACGGACGTCCCCGCGGCAGCGTCGACCGTGACGCCGCCGAAATCCGACCCCGAGATGACGTTGCGGTCGCCGCTCGTCGGGCCGCCGATCATGGCGTTGCTCGCCTCGACGATGACTCTCTGGATGACCTGCGGGCTGACGACGCCAGCGGTGCCGGACACGTTCGTGCCGATGTAGTTGTTCTTGACGGTGGCGTTCGTCGCGGGCGACTCGATCCAGACGTTGATGCCGGCGCCGGAGATGACGTTGTGGGCACCGCCCCCGCCGCCGATGACCGCACCCGGGGCGAAGACGTCCACCCCGGCGTCCGCCTTGGAGCCCCCGTAGGTCTGGTTCAGGTTGCCGGTACCGGCCGCGTCCAGCCCGATGACGTTTCCGGCCACCGTGTCCGCTGCGTTGAGCTCTACCTGCGCATCCCGGTTACCCGAGATCAGATTGCCCTCGCCTGCGTTGGAGCCGCCGAGCGTCATCGGCTGGTAGAGCGTCACGCCCTTGGCGTTTCCGATCGCCGTGTCGCCGGCCGCGTTCGTGCCGATGTAGTTGCCCTGGATCGTCTGGGCACCGGCCCCGCCCTGGACGGTGATGCCGGCCTGCGCGTTGCCGGAGATGACGTTGCGCGGCCCGGCCGCGCCGCCGATGACAGAGCTGCCGCCGATGACGTTGCCGGCGGTCCCGGAGCTGGTGGCCTCGATGCCGTACAGCCCGTTTCCGAGCGTGCTCGCGCCGTCCGGCGTGATCCCGATGTAGTTGCCCTGGATCGTGTTGTTGCTGGCGGCCAGGACGATCCCGTCGTTGTGATTCCCCGAGATGACGTTGCGGGCGGCCGCCGTCGTACCGCCGATCGTGTTGCCGTCGCCGACGAGGAAGATGCCGTCGCCGTTTCCAAGCCCTGGCGCACCCACCGAGTTGGTGCCGATGAAGTTGCCCTGCACCGTGTTGCCGGCACTGCCCATGGAGATGCCGTAGGAGCCGTTCGCCGCTATGACGTTGGCGGCGATGGTGTTTCCGCTCGTGTTGTTGCTGTTGAAGATCCCGTAGCCGCCGTTCCCGAGCGCCGTCTCGCCGTCGCCGGCGAGGCCGATGGTGTTGGCCTGGATCGTCGTACCGCCCGAGTCGCAATCGATGCCGGCGCCGTTGTTCCCGGAGATCACGTTGCCGGCGCCCGCCGCCGGGCCGCCGATCATCGTGTTCGTCGAGCCTCCGGGCAGGAAGACCCCGGAGGCGCTGCTGCCGAGATCGTGGGTGCCCGCCGCGTCGGTGCCGACATAGTTGCCCGCAATCGTCGTCGTGTCGGCCGCCGCGTTCACCACCAGCCCGTAGCTACCCGCGGAGGAGATCACGTTCCGCTGGTTCGGATCCGTTCCGCCGACCGTCGCGTGGTCGGAGTTGATGTCCACGCCATTGCCGTTCACGAGCCCCTGCGTCCCGTCCCTGGTCAGTCCGACGTAGTTGCCGAGCAGCGTCGCGTGGCTCGACAGATTCCCCCCCTGATTCTCGATCTCGATGCCGGTGGAGTTCCCGGCGAGGACGTTGCAGGCGCCCGTGCAGGCACCCCCTGGCGTCGTCCCGGTGGACCCACCGATCGTCGTATTCGACGCGCCGAGGATGTGGATGCCCGAGTAGCTGCCGGGGGTCGGGTTCGTGCCGTTGCCGAACGCGTAGAAGCCAGTCGCGTCCTCGCCGACGACGTTGCCCTCGATCCTCGCGGCGCTGCTCTGGTTGTCGACGAGGATGCCGTCAAGATAGTTCGACGAGACGTTGTTGCCCGCCCCTGATGTGGACCCCCCGATCTGCACCTGGCTCGTGCCGCTCGCATGGATGCCGTTGCCCTGATTGGCCAACGTGTGCTCGGCGGTGGCGTCCATGCCGACGATGTTTCCCTGGATGACGAACGCGCCCGGGGTATACGGACCGCCTGGGCCGCTGTCGACGACGGCGATGCCGTCGCCGCCGTTTCCGGAGACGAGGTTGCCCGTGGCCGCCGTCGTGCCGCCGATGGACGCCGTCCCCTGTGAGACGACGATGCCGCCGACGAAGTTCGCGAGCGGCGTGGTGCCGTTGAGCTCGACGCCGATGAAGTTGCCGCTGACGTTGATGCCGGTCGCGGACGTCATCGAGATGCCCGCCCCGTCATTCGCGCCGACGAGGTTGCAGGCTCCATCGCAGGTGCCGGAGCCGATGCCGCTGTTGTCGCCACCGATGGTCGAGCTCGAGACGCCGGCGTCGACCCGGATCCCGTCACCGTCGTTCGTGAGGCCGGTGAGCCCGCCCGGCCCTGAGCCGACGTAGTTCCCCGCGAGGACGATTCCGCTCCCGCCGGCCAACTCGATCCCGGCGGTGTGATTCCCCGACACGACGTTACGGTCGGACTGTGTCGTCCCGCCGACCGTCACGTTCGAGGCGTCGACGGTGATGCCGGTGGCGTTGCCGAGCAGATCGTCGCCGTTGTTGTCGGTGCCGACGTAGCTGCCTGTGATCGTCGCGTAGTCGGCGCCGATCAGGATTCCGGACTTGAACGGCGACCCGAAGCGGGTGAGTGCGAGCGCAGTGATGGTGCTACCCGTCCCGTGGAGGGCGGTGCCGGCCGCGCCGGCATCCAGTTCGAGGCCGTTCGACGGCGTGGTCGTCGCAGCGTTGTCGACCCGGATGACCGGTGGGCCGAGCCAGCCTGGCTGCGTCGTCCCGTCGATGCTGACCGGATCGGTGATCGGGGGAAGCCCCGTACCGTCGACGGAACCCACCTGGATCGGCCAGTCGCCCGTGGGCGACGGCGGCGGACCGGGGATGTCGAAGACGATCCTGTCCGTTGTACTGCGATGCGTTCGCCTTTCGATCGCGCTTCGCAGGCTGCAGTCGTTCGGACGCTTCGCATCGCATGCGCCTCCGGTCGTGTCGGCGGTCTTGTCGACGACGTACGCCATCGACAGCGTCCCCGTGAGCGTCGAGTTCGCGTCACCGTTGTCGGTGAATGTGTGAAGCCGTAGTGGTCGCCGGCTTGGAGTTCGAGTATCAACCGGCCGAATAGTGGAAGCCGTTGGACGGCGACGTGCAGCAGCTGTCGGCCCGCGCGTGACGAGATTGTGGTCTGACGTTCGCTGCCGTACTCGACGAACCATCGAGCTTGACGTTGCACCCCGCGAACGCGCTGAAGCCGACGTAGTTCCAGTCGAGCGCGACCGCGCCGGTGGCGTTTGCGGTCGTCTCGAACTGTGAAGTCGCCCTGGCCGCTCGTCGTCCGCGGGTCGCCCAGGACGGGATGCGGATCGGTGAAGTCATAGTGGTACTTCGCGGGACTGTTGACGCCGTTGCTGACGACGGACGTAACACCCTGGAGTCTGCGCCGGCTGGCGGATCGTCGCGGTGTTCTGGTCGACGACGCCGTCGCGGCATCCTCGAACCACTGTGTTCCGGCGTGCGCAGCGGGTGCCGCGACACGAAGCGCCGCGTCACCGCCAACAGTGCATGGCGAGACGCCGGGCCGCACCGGCGCGCACGCTCACATGAACGTCCTGGCCATCAGACGTTTGGACCCCATTCGTTTTTCGTGGCGGCCGCCACCACCAGATCCCCGCATCTCTTCCTCGCCTCGCCAGCGAGCCGTGACCATGCCACGAAACTCGCCGGAACTCAATAGCCCCGAAAATCTGCGCAAGCCTACACCGCCTGGCAAGAGATGCATCGGCCGGATGGCCTATCTTTCGCGTCGGCAGGTCCTAGTCGCGCCGTTCTTGGTCGCGGGCCGGCCCGGGGCATACATTCTCGGCGAGTCATGGCCGAGATAGACGTCGCCGCAGAGATGCGTTCAGGGCTGAGCGCCTACCTCCCGCGCCTCGTCGTGGACTGGGCCGGGCAGGCGCCCGGCGAGCGTTTCCGTGAGCTGCCGGGGACACTCGTCTCCGTCGACCTCTCCGGGTTCACCGCCCTCTCGGAGCGCCTCGCGGCCAAGGGCCGCGCCGGCTCGGAGGAGCTCATCCTCGTCATCAGCGGCGTCTTCGAGGGCCTGATCGGGATCACGCTCCGCCGCGGCGGCGACGTGCTCAAGTTCCGCGGCGACGCCCTGCTCCTCCTGTTCGAGGGCGACGGCCACGAGGAGCGCGCGTGCCTCGCCTCGATCGAGATGCAGTGGTTTATCGAGCACGCCGGCAGCACGATGAGCTCGGTCGGCCCCGTGTCGCTGCGTATGTCGACCGGCGTCTACACCGGCACCATCCACGCCTTCCTCGTCGAGGGCACGCACCGCGAGCTGATGGTCACGGGGCCTGCGACCACCGAGACGTTCCGGCTGGAAGACGCCTCGCAGGCCGGCGAGGTGCTCGTCAGCGAATCGACCGCCGAGGCGCTCGACGCGCGCTGGCTCGGCGAGCGCCGGGACGAAGGCATTCTCCTGGCGAAGGAGCCCGACGACATTTCCGTCCCGACCCACCCGGACGAGCCGCTCGAAATCTCGCCGGACCTCGAGCTCTACATCCCGATGGCGCTGCGCGGCCAGCTCGCCTACGCCCAGGGCGAAGCCGAGCACCGCCAGGCCACGGTCGCATTCCTGAAGTACGCAGGCATCGACGACGTCATCGCCGCCGAGGGCGCGGCCGGCGCCTTCGACCGCCTTCAAGCAGCTTGCGTCGGTCGTCAGCCGCGTCGCCGACGAGCTCGACATCACCTGGCTCGAGTCCGACATCGACGTGAACGCCGGGAAGATCTATCTGACTGCCGGGGCTCCGGCCACGTCCGGCGACGACGAGGAGCGGATGCTGCGCGGCGTCCGCGCAATCCTCGACGCGCGGCCGCCACTCGACCTGCGCGCGGGCGTGAACCGCGGTCCCGTGTTCGCCGGCGACATCGGCGCGACCGCCCGCCGGACCTACGCCGTCATGGGCGACACGGTCAACCTCGCCGCGCGGCTCGTCGCGCGGGCGCAGCCAGGCGGGCTCCTCGCGACGGGCGACGTGCTCGAGCGCTCGGCGACGCAGTTCGAGACCGAGGGCCAACCACTGCTCGTCAAGGGGAAGGAGCGCGCCGTCACGGCCTACAGCGTCGGGGCCGTAACCGGGGTCCGGAAGGAGCAGGCCGCGCAGGTTCTGCCGATCGTGGGCCGCGACGCGGAGCTCGCCATGCTCGACGAGGCGATCAACGCCGGGCGCATGCGCCAGGGGCGCCTCATCGAGCTCGTCGGCGAGCCCGGCATCGGCAAGTCGCGGCTGATCGAGGAGCTCAAGACGCGGGCGGTCGGGTTCAACCAGCTGACCGCGGCGTGTGAGCGCTACGCGACCTCCATTCCCTTCTACCCCTTCCGCGAGAACCTGCGGCCGCTCGCGGGGATCATGCCGGGTCTCTCGCCCGAGGAGGCGGGCGCTCACCTGCAGTCGTTCATCCCGGCCGTCATGCCGGATCTCGCGCCGTGGCTTCCGCTACTCGCCATCCCGTTCGATGCGACGGTCGAGATGACGCCCGAGACGGAGGCGATCGACGAGAAGTTCCGGCGGGACAAGCTGCACGAAGCGCTGGAGCAGTTCTTCATGCGGATGTTCCTCATGCCCACGCTGATGATCTTCGAGGACTCGCACTGGATGGACGACTCGACGCGGTTTGCGCTCGCCCACCTGATGGCGAACCCGCTGGGGAAGCCCTGGCTCGTCGTACTGACCCGGCGCCCTGAAGGCGCGCCGGTCTTGCCCGACGGGAGCGGGGCGATCGCACTCGAGCCGCTCGGCGCGGAAGCGGCCGCCGCGCTGGCGCTTGCCGCCGCGGAAGACGCTGCGCTCTCGCGCGAGACGATGGCGGTGCTCGCCGAACGCTCCGGCGGGAACCCGCTCTTCGTGCGCGAGCTCGTCGCGGCCGCGCGAAGCGGCACGACGACGGACGCGCTCCCGGAATCGGTCGAGACGCTGATCACGGCGCGCATCGACAGGCTGGACGCCGCCGACCGGATGCTCCTCCGCTACGCCGCTGTCATCGGTCCCAGCTTCGACCTCGACCTCCTCGACCGCGCACTCAAGGGCGACATCGAGGACGTGGGCGACCTCGAGCGCTGGCGCCGCCTCGGCGAGTTCGTCGGCTGGGACGCCGACGACGTCCTGCGCTTCCGCCATGACCTCTTTCGCGCAACTGCATATGCGGGGCTTTCGTTCCGGAGGCGGCGTGATATCCACCGCCGCGTCGGCGAGGCGATCGAGGCGCGCGCAGGCGACCGCGCCGATGAGGAGGCGGCGGTCCTGTCGCTCCACTTCTTCGAGGCCGGCGAGTACGAGTCGGCCTGGCGGTTCGCCGTCATCGCGGGTGACCGTGCGCGGGACCAGTATGCGAACGTCGTCGCCGCGGAGCTGTACGACCGGGCCCTCGCAGCGGCGGACGCACTCGGGCTGAGCACGCCGGAGGTTGCCCGTGTCGCGGAGTCGCTCGGCGACGCGTGCGAGCTCTTCGCCGCGTATGGCCGCGCCGAGCCGGCGTACGCACGGGCGCAGGACCTCACCGCCGATGTCGTCGCGACCACCCGCCTCCGTCGGAAACGCGGCGTGCTCCGCGAGCGCCAGGCCGCGTACAACGACGCGCTCGTCTTCTATCAGGAGGCACTCGACGGCGTGGGCACGGGCGACGACTCACTCGCGAGCTCGATCGCCGACATCGAGCTTGCGTACGCCGGCGTGAAGTACCGCCAGGGCGACTACCAGGCGACGATCGAGCACGCCGGCCGTGCGGTTGAGTTCGCCGAGCAGGCAGGCGATTCGCGGGCGATCGGACACGGCCTGTACCTCATGGACATCGCCCTGACGGAGGTCGGGACGCCCGATCCGGAGAGCCGCGACCGCGCCTTGCCGATGCTGGAGGAAGCCGGCGACCTGGTCGGGCAGTCGAGCCTGGTCAACAACGCCGGCGTTGCGGCCTACTACGCCGGCCGGTGGGACGAGGCGTTGACGCTCTACCGGCGAAGCGGCGAGCTCGCGGGGAGGGCCGGAGATGTCGTCAACAACGCCCGCGCGCAGTACAACGAGGCCGAGGTGCTGTCCGATCAGGGCCGGCTCGAGGAAGCGAAGCGGCTCTTCGAGGAGGCGCTGCGCGTTTGGCGTGCGTCGCACTACACCCTCGGGGTCGCGCTCGCGACCGGCAGCCTCGGGCTGGTCGCAGCCCGCGCCCGGCGAAGCGAGGAGGCGCACAAGCTGCTCGACCAGGCGGCCGAGGCGTTCCGCGGGGCCGGCGCGGACAAGTTCGTCCACGAGACGGACGCCTGGCTTGCGCAGTCGCTCGTGCTCGAGGGCCGCTACGCCGAGGCCCGGGAGCTCGCCGAAGCGACGCTCGCCAAGGTGCGCCCGCTCGGCCCCTCGCGCCCGCTCGCGCAGCTCGAGCGGGTCGCCGGCTACGCGCTCGTGCAGGCGCGGCGGCCGGGCGAAGAGGCCCGCGCCCATTTCGACGCAAGCCTCGTGGTCGCGCGCGAGATCGCCGCCGAGTACGAGCTGGCGCTGACGCTGCGCGCGCTGGCGGACACGAAGCTCGCCGACGACGTCGAGGCCGCCCGCCGGGAATGCGAGGGCATTCTCGAGCGGCTCGGCGTCGTCTCGCTCGCGACGCCGCCGCTTCCGTAGATCAGCGCCGACTCTTCAGAGCCCGCTCGATCTGGCGGTCGGCCTCGCGCTTCGCGATGTCGCGGCGCTTGTCACGCACTTCCTTGCCGCGCGCGACCGCCAGCTCAGCCTTGACGCGCCCGTCCTTGAAGTACAGGCGCGTGGGCACGAGCGTCAGGCCCTTCTCGCGCACCATGCCGTAGAGCGAGTCGATCTCGCGCCGGTGCGCGAGCAGCTTGCGCGGACGGTCGGGATCGTGCGCGCCGCTTGTGCCCTGCTCGTAGGGGGAGATGTGCAGGCCGATGAGCCAGAGCTCGCCGTCGCGCACGTCGGCGTACGCTTGCGCGAGCGTCGCCCGGCCCTCGCGAAGCGACTTCACCTCGGTGCCGGTCAGCACGATCCCGGTCTCCACGCGTTCGAGCAGCTCGTACTCGTAGCGCGCGCGCCGGTTCTCCGCGATCAGCTTCTCGCCCGTTTTCCGCGCCATTCCGACGATTCTAGGAAGGGGGCGAGATCGACCTTGCCCGTGGTCCGGTCGACGGAGCCGACGGTTACCTGGATCGCGTCGCCAAGCCGGAAGGCCCGGTTGCTCCGGCGGCCGACGAGCGCGGTGCCCAGCTCGGTCAGCTCGAAGTAGTCGCCGGGCAGCCGCCGCACGGGTACGTAGCCCTCGTAGACCTCGCCGAAGCGGACGAACAGCCCGGAGCCGATCAGCCCCGTGATCTCGCCGTCGTACGGCTCGTCGTAGCCACGGTCGTAGAGCTCCCGCTCCAGCAGCCAGGCGAGGCAGATCTCGTCGGCGAGGTACTCGGTGCGGCTCGCTGCGCGCTCGGTCGCCGACGTCCGCTCCGCGACGACGTCGAGCTCCTCCGGCGCCACCGGCTCGTCCGAGACGCCGAGCTCGCGCAGCAGCGCGCGATGGCAGACGAGGTCGGGGTAGCGCCGGATCGGCGAGGTGAAGTGGCAGTAGGCGCGGCTCGCCAGGCCCATGTGGCCGAGGTTGCGGGCGTCGTAGCGCGCCTGCTTCAGCGCACGGAGGACGAGCGCCGGGAACGCCTCGCGGCCGCGCCCCGACTGCTCGACGTACCCGGTCACACGCTCGCTGATCGCGCCGGCGAGCGCGGCAGCATCTGCCGGAGTCACGTGATCCTCGTCGGGCGCCGGCGGCGTCGGCACGCCGAGGTCGGCCAGCTTGGCGATCAGCAGCATGATCGCCTGGGGGTCGGGGTTCTCGTGGATGCGGAAGAGCGCCTCGCGCCGGCGATCCGCGAGCAGCGCGCCGACGGCCTCGTTGGCGAGGATCATCAGCTCCTCGACGAGGGCGTGCGCCTGCGGCTCGGCCTCGAGCCAGGCGCGCTCGACCTGGCCGTCGTCGTCGAACGCGAAGGTCAGCTCCGGCGAGGCGATGCGGAGGGCACCGCGCGCGAAGCGGCGCCGGCGAAGCTCGCGCGCGACCCGATCCGTCAGCGCAACCGCCTCGCCGACGTCGGGCGCGTCCGGCCGGTCGGCGCCCGCGAGGATCGCCTGGGCACGGCCGTACGTGAGGCGCTCGTCGCTCCGGATCACGGAGCGGTAGAAGAGCGGCTCGCCCGCGTCGAGCTTCGCGTCGAACGGCACCTCGACGGTCAGGCAGAGCCGGTCGACGTGCGGGCGCAGGCTGCAGCGATCGTCCGCGAGCTCCGGCGGGAGCATCGGCGAGACGCGGCCGGGCACGTAGACGGAGTTGCCGCGGTGCGAGGCGCCGAGGTCGAGCGGGCTGCCGGCCGGGACGAACGCGGACACGTCGGCGATGTGCACCCAGATGCGGATCCCGTCGCCCTCGGCGCGCGCCGAGATGGCGTCGTCGAAGTCCTTGGCCGTGTCCGGGTCGACCGTGAACGTGACGAGGTCCCGCAGGTCGGTGCGGCCCTCGAGTGGCGGCTCGGGCGGGTCGTACGGCTCGAAGGCCGCGCGCAGGCCCTGCTGCTCGAGGAGCGCCTCGAGCACGGCCGCCAGCGACGAGGCGGGCCCGACGACCCGCTCCACCCGAGCGCGGCCGCGGCCCGGGAGCACGACGGCGAGATCGCCCGGGTGCGCGTCCCCGAGCCGCTTCCGGTCGAGCACGAGCGGCGTCCCCGGCGCGAAGTACGGCTCGCCGACGAGGAGCTTCCCCCGCCGGCCAACCTCGACAACGATTCGCTCACTCATCCGTTACACATCTGTTCGCGTGCCTGGCACTGAAACGGAAGTGTCCCGCCTCCATGGGTGTTCGGCGCGCCTGCAATCGACGGAGGCCGGCTTGCCCGGCCGCGGTCACAGCGCGGCTCCGGCGCGTCTAACTGGGTTCTCACTCCCGCAGAAGTCGTCATGGCTACGCGAAGCGCAGCCGGACTTTTGCGGGATTAGACCTTGAGGAAGCGGCGAACCGTAAGGCCCGACCCGAGCGCCCCGATGAGGAGGCCGAGGCCGCACAGGATCAGGGCGTTCAGGGTGAACGCGATCGCGTGCGCGCCGTCGGCGGCGTCGAGGTTGTCGAGGATCGGCCCGGCCACAGCCTCACGCGAGATGAACAGCAGCACCACGGCGAGGACGGATCCGACCAGGCCGCAGAGCAGACCCTCGAGCATGAACGGCCCGCGGACGAACCAGTTGGACGCGCCGACGAGCTTCATCACCTCGATCTCCCGGCGCCGCGAGAAGATCGACAGGCGGATCGTGTTCGCGATCAGGATCATCGCGGCCGCGAGCAGGATAAGCACCGCGAAGACAAAGACCGTCTCGATCACGTGCGCGAGCTGCAGCACGCGGCTCGTCGTCTTCTGGCCGTACTTGACCTGCTCCACGCCCTTCGGCTTCGGGTCCAGGCTTGCGGCGATCTTCGCCGTATCCTCGCCGTGCAGCGGCGTGACGGCGAGCGAGTCCGGGAGCGGGTTCGTCGAGAGCTCGCTCATGATCTCCGGGTGCTCCTTGCTCATCTTCTTGTAGGCCGCGGCCTTGGAGATGAAGACGACGCCGCCCGGCTTGACGAGGGCGTTGTTCCGGAGCGTCGCCCCGACGGCGTTCTCCTGCGCCTTGGTGGCGTCCGTGCCGCACTCGAGCTGGGTGCAGAAGTAGACCTTCACGACGAGCTCGTCCTTCTTCTGGTCGCTCCAGCTGCGCGCCCAGGTGCCGAACGCGAGCAGCACGCCGACGAGGAACATGCCGATGAGCACGGTCAGCGTCGCCGCCGCGGTCGTCGAGATGTTCGCCGTCATGGAGCGGAACGACTCCGAGAAGAGCATCCGCAGCCTCACTCGGTCGTATACCCCCCGCGGCGCTCGTCGCGAATCAGCGCGCCATCCTCGAGCGCGATCACGCGGCGGCGCATCTTGTCGACCATCTCGCGGTCGTGCGTGGCCATGAGCACGGTCGTGCCGGCGCGGTTGATGCGGTAGAGCAGCTGCATGATCCCGACCGACGTGTCGGGGTCGAGGTTGCCCGTCGGCTCGTCGCAGATGAGCAGCGGCGGCCGGTTGACGACGGCGCGTGCGATCGAGACGCGCTGCTGCTCGCCGCCGGACAGCTCGTCGGGAAGCGAGCTCATCTTGTCGGCGAGGCCGACGAGCGAGAGCACCTCCGGCACCTTCTTGCGGACGTTGTTGCGGTGCTCGCCCTGCACCTTGAGGGCGTAGGCGACGTTGTCGTACGCAGACCGGTTCGGGAGCAGCTTGAAGTCCTGGAACACGCAGCCGAGGTTGCGGCGGAGCATCGGCACCTTGGAGCGGCGCAGCCGACCCAGGTCGCGGCCCGACACGATCACGCGGCCGGAGGTCGGCTCGACCTCCTTCAGCAGCATGCGGATCGCCGTCGACTTGCCCGAGCCCGAGGGGCCGACGAGAAAGACAAACTCGCCCTTGTCGATGATGAAGGAGACCTCGCGGAGCGCGGCGACGTTGGGCTCGTAGATCTTGCTCACGCCGTCGAAGACGATCATCGACCGCGCGCTGACCGCCGGCCGCTCGGCCTCTGGCTCGGCCAACGCCGTGGTGGTCTGGATGTCTACGAGTTCTTCCTGCACCGGATCGGAGGTGGGCGGCCGCCGTAGGGCCACACCGGTTCTCGGGAGTTCGGGAGTCTAGCTAAACCTCCTGCTAGCCGGGCTTTTCGGTCGCCTGAGCGAGCAGGTATGAGCGGATGAAATCGTCGATATCACCGTCGAGCACGGCCTGGGTGTTGCCGGTCTCATGCTGGGTGCGGAGATCCTTGACGAGCTGATACGGGTGGAGCACATAGCTGCGGATCTGGCTGCCGAAACCGGTGTTCTGCGCCACGCCGCGCTCGCGGGCCAGCTCTTCCTCGCGCTGCTCCTCGGCGAGCTCGGCGAGGCGTGAGCGGAGCAGCCGCATGGCCGCTTGCTTGTTGGACGACTGCGAGCGCTCGTTCTGGTTCTGCACGACGATCCCGGTCGGGAGATGCGTGATCCGCACGGCCGAGTCGGTCTTGTTGACGTGCTGTCCGCCGGCACCACTCGCACGGTAGGTGTCGATCCGGAGGTCGCCCTCGTCGATCTCGACCTCCGCGTCGTCGGCCACCAGCGGAGCGACGATGACCTGGGCGAACGACGTCTGCCGGCGATGGGCGGAATCGAACGGCGAGAGGCGGACGAGCCGGTGGACGCCGCGCTCGGCCTTGAGCGTGCCGTACGCGTTCTCGCCCTGCACGGTCATGGCGATCGACTTGAGGCCCGCCTCCTCCCCCGGGCTCGCCTCGACGACTTCGGCCTTGAGCCCGCGCCGCTCGGCCCAGCGCAGGTACATGCGCGCGAGCATCTCGGCCCAGTCCTGGGCATCCGTGCCGCCCTCGCCGGCGTGGATCGAGAGCAGCGCGTCGCCCGCGTCGTACTGGCCGGTGAACAGCGCGTCCTCCTGGAGCCGGTTCAGCTCACGCTCCAGCGGCGTGACGAGCGCCGTCAGGTCGCCGTCGTCGTCGCCCTCGGCGGCCAGCGCGCTGATCGCCTCGAAGTCGTCGGAGAGGCGGCGGTACGTCTCGAGCTTGCGCGTCGCGCGCGCCTGCTCGGCGGAGATCCGCGCCGCTTGCTGCTGGTCGTCCCAGAAGCCGGGCGCGCCCATGCGCGCCTCGAGCTCGGCCGCGCGGGCCGCTAGCGCATCCGGGTCAAAGGTAATCACGGACCCAGGCGAGCTGGGTCGCGATCCCTTCGAGCTGCTCGGCGAGCGATTGCTGCGTCTGCGTCTCGGCCATGCGGACGATCCTACCCTCCGAGTCTCGGCTTGCTAGCGCGCGCCGGACTGTCCGCGCGGAACTAGATCAACCCGCGCGGACATGACGCTCGCCATGACGGCCGTCCGTGATCGGCTGCGGGACGCCCGTCGCCATGAGCAGTGCGATCGTTCGGCCCTTCTGGAACACGATGGCGTCGACGTACAGCGGCACGGAGCCCGACGGCCCGGTCAACGCAAGACGATCTTGTAGCGCGCCGACCGATCGCCGATCCGCGGCGCCGCTAACTGCTTCGCGCTCACGGCCTTGATGTGCACCGCTGGGGTCGCCAGTCGGCTCCCTTTCGAACGTGCTGGCGAGGCAGGACGGCACCTGCGGCCTCGTGCCGAGCCGGTAGTCGGCGGTCGCCTGGGCCGGGCTCGTGTAGATCTCGACGGAGGAGATGACCGTTCGAGCCGACGTGGCCTTGTAGCTGCGCCGCGGCCTTGCCGGTGACCGTGAACTTCGAGAAGTCTGGGCGGTAGCCCGGGCAGCTCGGCACGACGTCCGGGCCCGAGCCCTTGACGCGCTGTCCAGCCTGGCTCAGATCCGCGGACGTGAGCAGCGCCGCGCGAGCCGCCCGGTTGTCGCGGGCGTTCAGGTGCAGCTTCTCCGCGCGCGGGTCGCGCGCCGACGCGGCGGCGACGAAGGCGAGCGCGAGGAGGGCAACGGCGGTGGGGGCGAGCCGGCGCACGAGTTCTGCGTTCGGCATCACCCGCAGGAACTCCTACCCCTCGGTCGAGGGAGGTCCGACGCGGACAGCCCCTGGTCAGATGCGCGCAGGAACTAAGCGCCGTGGCACTTCTTGTACTTCTTGCCGGAGCCGCACCAGCAGGGGTCGTTGCGGCCCAGCTTCTGCTCCTCGGAGACCACGCGCTGCTGCGGGATGGTGGCGACCGAGCCGCCACCGTTGCCGCCGATGTTCCCGGCCATGGTCGCGGTCGCCATCGCCTCGCCGCCGAGCCCCGCCGCGGCGATCGCGTCGGAGCCCGAAAGTGACTGGTGCTCGTACGACATCGGCCCGGCGGCGCCGTTGCCGGCCTCGAGGCCCAGATCGCCGTCGTGCGGCTCGATCTGCGCGTGGAACAGGAGGCTCACGACCTCCTCGTGGATGGCGAAGCCAAGCTCCGTGAACATCGTGTGGCCCTCGCCCCGGTACTCGACGAGCGGGTCCTTCTGCGCCATCGCGCGGAGGTGAACGCCCTCGCGGAGATAGTCCATGTTCTCGAGGTGCTCGCGCCAGCGGGTGTCGACAACCTGGAGGATCACGTAGCGCTCGAGCTCGCGCATGAGCGGCTGACCCTCGGCGTTGTTGCCGAACTCCTCCTCCTTGGCGGCGTAGACGTCGCGGGCGTCCTCGGCGAACTCCTCGACGAGGGCCTCCGGCGAGCGCAGGTCGACGCCCTCCTCGCGCAGCTCGTCCAGCGTGATGTCGGAGCCGTAGAGGTCGGCCATGGCCACGACGAGCCCGTTGAGATCCCATTCGTCGAGGACCTCGGACCCGGTGTACTGGCCGACGACGCGCTCGACGACCTCCTCGATCCACCCGCGCACGTCCTCCGACAGATCGAGGCCCTCGAGCACCTGGCGGCGCTGCTCGTAGATCACCTGACGCTGCACGTTGAGGACGTCGTCGTACTTGAGCACGTTCTTGCGCATGACGAAGTTCTGCTCCTCGACCTTCTTCTGGGCGTTCTCGATCTGGTTCGAGAGGATCTTCGCCTCCATCGGCTGGTCGTCCGGGAGCTTGAAGCGATTCATGATGTTGAAGATGCGGTCGCCGGCGAACAGGCGCACGACCTGGTCCTGGCCGGACAGGTAGAAGCGCGACTCGCCGGGGTCGCCCTGGCGGCCTGAGCGGCCGCGGAGCTGGTTGTCGATGCGGCGTGCCTCATGGCGCTCGGTGCCGAGCACGTAGAGGCCGCCGAGCTCGCGCACCTCGTCGTCGATCTTGATGTCGACGCCGCGGCCGGCCATGTTCGTCGCGATCGTGACCGAGCCCTTCTGGCCCGCGTCCTGGATGATTTCCGCCTCGCGCGCGTGCTCCTTCGCGTTCAGGACGTTGTGCGGAACGCCGCGGCGCTGGAGCAGCTCCGCCAGGTATTCGGAGGTCTCGACGTCGATGGTGCCGACCAGCACCGGCTGCCCCGTCTCGTGGCGCTCGGCGAGGTCATCGATGACGGCGGCGAACTTGGCCTCCTTCGTCTTGAAGATGAGGTCGTTGTTGTCCGCGCGTGCGACGCCCTGGTTGGTCGGGATCTCGACGACGTTGAGGCCGTAGATCTCGACGAACTCCTTCTCCTCGGTCTTGGCCGTACCGGTCATGCCGCCGAGCTTCTCGTAGAGGCGGAAGTAGTTCTGGAGCGTGATCGTCGCGAGGGTGACGTGCTCCTCCTGGATGGGCATGCCCTCCTTCGCCTCGACCGCCTGGTGCAGGCCCTCCGACCAGCGGCGCCCTTCCATGATGCGGCCGGTGAACTCGTCGACGATCTTCACCTCGCCGTCCTGGACGACGTAGTCGATGTCGCGGTGGAACAGCGCCTGAGCCTTCAGAGCCTGGTTCAGGTGGTTGACCAACTGGACATTTCGTGGGTCGTAGAGGTTGTCGATCCTGAGCGCGCGCTCGACCTTCTCGATCGCGGGCTGCCCCGGCGACACCGTCTTGTGCTTCTCGTCGAAGAGGTAGTCGGCGCCGGTCTCGGCGAGCTCGTCCATGCCCTTGCCGATCCCGCCCGGCGTCGCGTGAAGGCCGTCGAGCGTCTTCGCGATGCGCGCGAAGTCGTAGTAGACCTGCGCGGCGACCTCGGGCTCGCCCGAGATGATCAGCGGCGTCCGCGCCTCGTCGATGAGGATCGAGTCGACCTCGTCCACGATCGCGTAGTTGTGGCCGCGCTGGACGGTGTCCTCGAGCCGGACGGCCATGTTGTCGCGGAGGTAGTCGAACCCAAACTCCGAGTTCGTGCCGTAGGTGATGTCGGCGGCGTAGGCGTCGTGGCGCGCGGCCTGGGGCATCATGTTCTCGATGTTCCCGGCGCGCATCCCGAGCGCCTGGTAGACGGGCTGGACCCACTCGGCGTCGCGCTTGGCGAGGTAGTCGTTGACCGTGACGAGGTGGACGTTGTGGCCGGCGAGCGCGTTCAGGTAGAGCGGCTGCGCCGCGACGAACGTCTTCCCCTCGCCGGTCTTCATCTCGGCGATGTCGCCCTCGTGCAGGACGATTCCGCCCATCACCTGGACGTCGAAGAGGCGGACGCCGATGGTGCGCTTGAACGCCTCGCGTACCGCGGCGTAGGCCTCGAAGAGCATGTCCTCGAGGTCCTCCCCGTTCTCGACCCGCTGCTTGAACTCGACCGTCTTCGCGGCCAGCTCAGCGTCCGACAGCGCCTCGAAGTCGGGCTCGAGCGTGGCGACGTAGGCCGCCTGCTGCTGCAGCTTCTTGCGCCGCCGGCCCTCGCCGACGCGCAGGACTTTTTCGAACCCACCGAGGTTTGACATCAGGACCCAGGGTAGCCGTTAGAGGGGGCTGATCTGAACCTCCCAGAGGTCACCGTCGATCCGGTCGGCGCGTGCGACATAGTCGCCGGTGCGAGCGTCGCCGTACGCCTCGAGCGACGGCACGGCGGCGTCCGAGGGCTCGGCGTCGACGGTCAGCCCCCTCGTGCCGCCGCGCTTGACGAGCTCGACGGCGTCGCCCGGGATGTCCTCCGCGAAACTCGTGACCTCGATCGCGTTCGCCGTGACCGCCCAGCGCTCCCCGTCGCGGACGCCCTCGGCGCGGTACGGCGCTGACAGCTGGGCCTCGATCGCCTCCGCGAGCGGGTCGACGGCGCCCTCCGCGACGGCCTCCTCGGTGACGATGCTCCCGTCCTCGAGCGCGACGAAGTGGACGGCGTCGCCGGTCAAGAGCGGCGCGTCGGCCATGCCCATCGCGTCCCAGCGACGCTGCGCGCCGCCGGTCAGCGCGTCGAGCCCGGAGGGGCCGCTCAGTCCGTCGGGTCCGAAGCCGCTCACTACGTCGGCTCGATCAGGCCGTAGTCGCCGGCGCGGCGCCGGTAGACGACGTTGACCTCGTCGGAGTCGATGCTGCGGAAGACGTAGAAGTCGTGGCCGAGCAGCTCGAGCTGCAGCACGGCCTCCTCGGCCGTCATCGGCTTCAGGGCGAACTGCTTCGTGCGCACGATGGTGCCGTCGACCCCGTCGAGGTCGAGCACCGACGCCGGCTCGGCAGCCTCGCCGCGCGGACGCCTGTTGCGCGTCTTCTCCCGCGCCTGCTTGATCTGGCGCTCGAGCTTGCCCACGAGCTGGTCGATCGACGCCTTCATGTCGGGCGACGCCTCCCGGGCGCGCACGACATGGCGGCGCGTCCAGACGGTCGCCTCGGCGACCTGGTTGGCGGCGATGGCGGGATTCGTCTCCTCGGCGAGCTCCAGCTCGACCCTGGCCTCGTCGTCGAGGATCCGTTCGAGCTTGCCGAGCTTGCGCTCCCCGTAGCTCCGGATCGACTCGGCGACCTCGGTGTTCTTACCCTTGACGCGAAGCTCCATGCGGACCTCCGATCTTCCTCCCTGGGGCCATCGAATCTACCGGACAGCCCGCGCGAACGTGACCACGTCCACCCGCGTTGCTCCAGCGCGCCGCAGGGCCGACGCGGCGGCGGCCGCGGTCGAGCCGCTGGTGTAGACGTCGTCGACGAGCACGACGCGCGCGGGCGCAGGCGCCACGGCCCGGAAGGCGGCGCGCACGTTGCGACGGCGCTCCGCGAGCGCCAGCCCGCGCTGCCGCTGCCCGGGACGCGCGGACGAGCACGTCGCGGACGGGGAGCTCCCAGCGCGCGCCGAGCTGGGCGGCGAGCCGCGCGGCCGGGCTGTGCCCGCGCCGCGCCCGCCGCTCCGCGTCGGCGGGCACCGGGACGAGCGCATCGGCTGCCGGCCGGTGCACCGTTGCGGTGACGACGCCTGCCGCCAGCGCCGCGACGTGCCGCCGGCCTTGCTCCTTCCAGCCGGCGACGAGCGCACGGACGACCGGGTCGTACGCGACCGCCGCGTGCGCGGAGGCGAAGGCAAGGCGGCGGCCGGCGCACTCGCCGCAGCGGCGAACGGGCCAGCCGGTCGGAGCCCCGCAGCGCTCGCAGAACGGCGGGGGCAGGCGTGGGAGCGCGGCGAGGCAGCGTTCGCAGAGCTCATCGGCCACGTCCCCGCAGACGAGGCAGCGGCGCGGCAGCAGGACGTCGAGGAGCGGCATGCCCTCGACGGTACGGCCACAGCTGTGACGTGTCTGTGCCGGAAGCGCTACAAGACGTACGCGGCGCGGGGCTCGAGCCCGGCGCGGACGCGCAGGCGGTTGTCCGCCTCGAGCAGCTGCTCGTGATCGCCGATGTCGAGCCACTCGCCGGCGAAGCGGTAGCCGTAGACGGGCGCCTGCCGGTAGAGCCAGGCCGGGAAGAGCCCGATCGGATCGGGCGGGTTGCCGCCCTCCAGGTAGTCGTCGACGAGCACAGCGTGCGGCGCTGCGAAGACATAAGTCGCGGTCGCGGCGAGGGTGCTCTGCGGCAGCTCGGGCTTCTCCACCAGCGACACGATCCGGTCGTCGTCGTCGAGCTCGACCACCGCGTAGCGTGCGGCGAGCGCGAGGTCGCCGACGTCGTGGATCGCGATCGCGCTTGCCTCGCCCTTCGCGCGCCAGAACGCGACCAGGTCGGTGAGGTCGTAGTCGAAGAGGTTGTCGCCGGCCACGACGAGCAGGTCGTCGCCGCGGATGCCGGCCTCGTCGAGCACGAAGCGGATGTCGCCGGTCGCACCGAGGCGGGTCTCGTTCGTGGTCGTGCCGTCGTCGTGCACGCGGACCGGCGCCCGCCCCGCTCGGGCGTCGGCCCACTCCACGAAGCTCTGCGCGAAGCGGCCGTTCGTGACGAGGTGGATGGCGTCGATCTCGCCGACCGCGTCGAGTGAGTCGCAGAGGTAGTCGAGCATCGGGCGGCCGGCGAGCGGGAGCAGCGGCTTCGGCACCTGCTCCGTCAACGGCCGCAGCCGGGTGGCATACCCGGCTGCGAGGACGATTGCCTTCATCGGCGCCCTTTTACCGGAGCGCCGCAATTTCAGTCGCGGATCAGGTGCCTTCGTCCCACGAGGCGAGGTACTTGGCCTGCTCCTCCGTGAGCGTGTCGATCTCGACGCCCATCGTCGCGAGCTTGAGCCGCGCGATCTCCTTGTCGATCTCCTCCGGCACGTCGTAGACCTTCCGCTCGAGCTCGCCGGCGTGCTCGATCGCGAACTCGGCCGACAGCGCCTGGTTGGCGAAGCTACATGTCCATCACCGCGGCGGGATGGCCCTCGGCGGCGGCCAGGTTGATGAGGCGGCCGTCGGCGAGCAGGTAGAGCCGCCGGCCGTCGGCGAGCGTGAACTCCTCGACGAACTGCCGCGCCTCGCGCGTCTCGGTCGCCAGCTGGCGCGAGCGCCGGGATGTCGATCTCGACGTTGAAGTGGCCGGAGTTGGCGACGATCGCGCCGTCCTTCATCTGCCTCGAAGTGGTGCGGGCGATGACGTGACTTGTCGCCGGTCACGGTGACGAAGATGTCGCCGATCTGCGGCCGCCTCGCTCCATCGGCATGACCTGGAAGCCGTCCATCGCCGCCTCGAGCGCCTTCAGCGGGTCGACCTCGGTGACGATGACGTGCGCGCCCATGCCCCTTCGCCCGCGTCGCGACGCCGCGGCCGCACCAGCCGTAGCCGGCGACGACGAAGGTGCTGCCGGCGAGCAGGACGTTGGTGGCGCGGATGATGCCGTCGATCGTCGACTGGCCCGTGCCGTAGCGGTTGTCGAACATGTGCTTCGTGTTCGCCTCGTTGACGGCGATGATCGGGAAGCCGAGCGCGCCGTCGCGCTCCAGCGCGCGCAGCCGGATGACGCCGGTGGTCGTCTCCTCGGTGCCGCCGATCACGTCGGCGAGCTGCTCGCGCCGGTGCGCGTGCAGCACGCCGACCACGTCGGCGCCGTCGTCCATCGTGATCTGCGGCTTGTGGTCGAGCGCGGCCTCGATGTGCTGGTAGTAGGTGTCGTTGTCCTCGCCCTTGATGGCGAAGGCCGAGATGCCGAACTCGTCGACGAGCGCGGCGGCCACGTCGTCCTGCGTGGACAGCGGGTTCGACGCGCACAGCACGACGTCCGCGCCGCCGGCCTTCAGCGTGCGGGCGAGGTTGGCGGTCTCGGTGGTGACGTGCAGGCACGCGGCGATGCGGTGCCCCGCCAGCGGCTGCTCGCCCTCGAAGCGGTCGCGGATCGCGGCGAGCACCGGCATCTGCCGGTCCGCCCACTCGATCCGCCGCACGCCCTCCGCGGCGAGTGCCAGATCCTTGACGTCGTAACGCTTCGATTGCTGCAAAGCCATGGAGCCTCTCTCTCTTTGGGTGTCAGGCGGCCAGGAGCCGTTCGTGCTTGCGCTGCTCCCACTCCACCCATGCCGGCGATGGTCCGTCCAGCGTCGCGGGCTGTCCCGCGAACCAGGTGTCGAGGGCGGCACGGAGGCCCTGGTCGCCGCGCAGGCGGGCGACGAAGGCGACGTCGGCGATGTCGGCGCCGAAGCGCCGCTTCAGCTCGGCGAGCGAGCGCAGCTGGTTCAGCTCGCGCAGCGAGTACGAGCCGGTAGCCGGACTCGCTGCGCTCCGGGACGACCAGGCCGGCCGTCTCGACGTAGCGCAGCATCCGCGGCGACCAGCCGGTTTGCTCGGCCGCCTCGCTGACGGTGATCCTCCGCATCGGGACAACCCTAACACAAGCGTGCTAAGGATTGTGCGGAAGTGTTACAAGGACTCGTCCGCCCGTCCGTACCGGTCTTCGAGCCGCACGACATCGTCGAGGTGCGCGGTCGAGACCTCGAGGATGGTCGTGTCCTCCAGCGCACGTACGCGGTGCACGGTCCCCGGCGCGAAGTGGAAGGCAGCGCCCGGGCCGACGACCTCCTTGCCGAGGACGGCCTTGCCGAGCGCCCCCACTTCGACCATCGCCCGGCCGGACTGGACGAACCACGACTCGTCTTTCACGCGGTGAAACTGGAGCGAGAGCGACTCGCCGGCCCGGACGAAGAGTGTCTTGCCGACGTACTCCTCGCCGAGCGCCCACAACATCTCGTGCCCCCACGGCTTGTCGATCCGGCGCGGCTCGAAGGCGAACGCTTCGAGCCCTTGGAGATTTGGGGAGAGCCCTTCGTCGGCTGACACTCTGGCGAGTGTATTGCGCGGGCCGAAAGAGGCGCGTGGTAAAGAGGCGCGCGTGGAAGCGATCCTGCTCGCAGGCGGCCAGGCCAGGCGTCTCGGCGACGCCGCCGAGGGGCTGCCGAAGGCGCTCGTGCCCGTCGCGGGCGCGCCGCTCGTGTCCTACACGTCGCGGCTGCTGGCGCACGCAGGGGTCGAGCGGCTGATCGTCAGCTGCGCCGCCGGGCAGGGCGAGCTCTTCGTGCGCGCGCTCGCCGACATCGGCCCGGAGGTCGTGCTGGCGGAGGAGCCGGAGCGGCTCGGCCGGGGCGGAGGCCTGCGCTTCGCCGCCGGTTTTCGCTCCGGTCGCGGCCCGCTATTCGCGCTGAACGCCGACGAGCTGCTGGCGCCGGACTTCGGCGCGCTGATGGACGAGCACCGCGAGCGCGGCGCCGCGGCGACGATCGTGGTTACACAGCTGACGTCGCCGTTCGGCATCGTCGAGGTCGCCGACGACGGCACCGTGAGCGGGTTCCGTGAGGCGCCGCAGCTACCGCACTGGGTCAACGTGGGCGTGTACGTGCTGGACGAGGAAGCGATCGCCCGGCTGCCGGAGCGCGGCGACCACGAGCGCTCGACCTTCCCGGAGCTGGCCGCCGAGGGGCGGCTACGGGCGTGGCCCTACGCGGGCGAGTGGCTCACCGTGAACACGCCGAAGGATCTCGAGCGGGCCGAGGAGCACCTCCGCTCGAACCCTGACTTCTTCGCGCGGCGCTGATCCCGTCCCCGCGGCCGTCTCTGTGGGCAACCAGTTCCAGAGACAGTCTATGGAACTGGTTGCGCACAGATCAGTGCCGGTTCCCAGGGCGGCCCGGACTTGGCCTGGGGCCTAAAAGACACAGAGGGAATGTGACGAGTCGTCCCCGGAGGAACTGCGTCAGACTTCCGGCGAGCGCTCGACGATCTCCGGCTCGCCGGTCTCCGGAAGCCCGGCGAGCGACGAGGTGCCGGCGCGGCCGATGCCCTCGTATGTGAAGCCTGCGGCCCGGGCGGCCTCCGGGTCGACGACGTTGCGGCCGTCGACGATCAGCGGCACGCGCATCGCGTCGCGGATCTCGGCGCGCGGCAGGTCGCGCAGCTCGTCCCAACCGGTCACCACGACCGCGGCGTCCGCGTCGCGGACTGCCTCGAGCACCGTGTCGCAGAAGGTCACGCCGCGCAGGATGCTGCTCGCATCCGCGACGGGGTCCCAGGTGCGCACGTCGGCACCCTCCGCGAGCAGCCGCGACGCGAGCACGATCGACGGCGCCTCGCGCATGTCGTCCGTGTTCGCCTTGAACGCGAGTCCGAGCAGCGCGATCGTCTTACCGCGCAGCGAGCCGAGGTGCTTCTGCAGCTTCGAGACGACCCGCCGCTTCTGCAGCTCGTTGACCTCGATGACCGCGTTCAGGAGCTGGAAGTGGTAGCCCGAGTTGCCTGCGAGCAGCTTCAAGAACGAGATATCTTTCGGGAAACAGTTGTGGGTCACCAGGCCGCCTGTCGTGACGAACGTGTGCGTCCCGGGAACCTCGAGCGAGTAGACGTGCCCGCTGAATGCGTGCCGCGACGTCTGGACTACGCGCACCCACGACGTGTTCCGAGACCCGCGCCGGTAGCCCATCGGGGCGATTCGCTTTCGACTGCTGGGCAATCGACAAGTGGATGAACGCGGCGTCGCGCTCGCCGACGAGGTCCACCATCCGCTCAACTTGGTCGGCGCCGGTGATCCTGATCCAGTAGGTGTCGACCGTGGACTTCTTGCCGCGGCCGACCTTGACCGAGGCGACGATGCCGAACTCGCCGAGCAGGCGCACAAGGCCATCCGCGACCTCGCGGCTCACGGTCCCGTACTCCATGACGACGCTCGGCCCGCCTGCGATCAGCGACCAGGACCCGTCGCCGCGCCACATTCCCGCGAGAAGCGCGCGCTGGTGCTCCTTCGGGAGCGACCAAACGAGGTCAGGCAGGCGCTGCTCGTAACAGTTGCGCCCCAGCCCAAGCACGTCGATCCACCATGACGCGAGCAGCGGCGACGAAATGACAACCGCCATGGTGGTCGGTCTCCTGCTCACGTCGACCTTGACGCCATGTCGGCGCCAGTACCCGGCAACGTCGTCGACGAGGTCGCCTTCGTCGTGCGGGTGGAATGACCACTGCAGCCGACGTCGGGAGCCGTCGCGCGTCGAGTGCCCCTCGGCGATGTAGAGCCCGATGACACGCCAAAACTCTGGTTCCGAGGTGAGAACGGCCGGGACGAACGTGCCGTTCCGGACCGTGCCAATCGAGCCTTCATGGACGTCCAGCTCGAGCGCACGGGCCTCGTGCAGCCGGACTGTTCCTGAGCGGACGATCTCCCACGCGCGCACGTAGTCGGTCTGTCGTCCGGTGTAGACGCCCGCCACCCCGTTCCGCACGCCCTTGACGCCGATCGCATCGAGCTCACGCCGGTCAGTGCGCACGAGTACGTCTTCGTCCCGCAGCTCGCTTTGCGCCATCGCTTCGAACACGATCGGCAGTCCATCCGCGAACTCCTTGACCCGCGGGGCGCCCTGGGCGACGGGAAGCCAGTCGTCCTCGGTCAGCTCCGCCGCGAGCCGGACGCCGGGGCGGTCAAACGTTCCCTCGACGACGAACGGATGGTCAGGCGTGCACCGCACACGGCGCCCCATCTTCGTCTTCACCTCGACGATGTCGCCGTCGTACGGCCGGCGCGTCAAGGCGTCGACCGGCAGGAACTCCGGCGCGTCCGCGCCGTGCTGCCATGACAGGACCTCGAGATCAACGGGCAGCGCAACGACGTCATCGTCACCGCGCGAATATGCAGAAAAGAGCTCATCGAGCCGAACGAGTCGAACTCCCGTGCCCTCGCGGATCATGACCGTCTCCTCGCCCACCAGACAACTCCCGCCGAAGCCGATCCCGGCCTGCAGGTAGCGGGTCCCGATCCGCGAGTCGAGGCCCATCCCCCACGCCACCTTCTCGACGTCGGCGCCGACGAGCTCGCACACGTTCGCGATCTCGTTGATGAAGGAGATGCGCGTCCCCAGGTAGGCGTTCGCCGCGAGCTTGACCATCTCGGCCGACGGGACGTCCGTGCGCACGATCGGGGCGTCGAGCCCCTCGTGCAGCCGCTCGACCGCATCGCCGTCCGCATCCTGGAACGACCCGATGACGATCCGGTCGGGCTCCAGGAAGTCCTTGACCGCCGTCCCTTCGGCGAGGAACTCGGGATTCGACACGTAGCCGATGCGTGTCAGCCCGCGCGCGTCGAGGGCTGCGCGCACCTTGTCGCCGGTACCGACGGGAACGGTGCTCTTCATGACCACGACAGCGCCGTCCTCGAGGTCGCGCAGCTCGTCCAGCACCGTCCAGATCGCCGACAGGTCCGCGTCGCCGGAGTAGGTGGCGGGCGTGCCGACGCAGACGAATACGAAGCGCGCGCCCGCGACCGCCTCGTGGGGGTCGAGCGTGAAGCGCAGCCGGTCGCCGGCACGGGCGATGACCTCCTCCAGCCCCGGCTCGTGGAACGGCACGCGGCCCGCGCGCAGCGCCTCGATCTTCTCGGGCGCGATGTCCCGGACGACGACCTCATGCCCGAGATCGGCGAGGCCGACCCCCGTGACGAGGCCCGCGTAGCCCGCACCGAAAACGGCGATCCGCTCCGCCATCCGAGCCAGCCTAGCGGCGCTTTAGGGGCTTCAGGCCGCGCGCGATCGCCAGCATCGTCTCGTTCGACAGGTCGTCGTTCAGGGTGTTCACGACCCAGTACGACTTACCGCCGTCGCGCAGCACGACCATGTGCAGGTGCGAGCCCGAGAAGTACAGCTGGTACGGCCGGCCCTTGAGCTTCCGCGTCTCGTTGGCGGCGGCGAAGACCGGCGCCTGGTCCCAGTCGGTCTCCTCGATGCCCCAGTACTGGTAGCCGTACGTGTGGAACGTCAGCCGCACGGCCTTGCGGCCGCCGCCGATCGTGTAGACGCGCACCGGCTTCTCGGAGTCGATGACGGAGTGGCGCTCGATCACCGTCGGGTTCTGGAGCCGGAACGGCACGTACCGGCGCGCCGTCCGCAGGTACGGGAGCGCGGCGTCGGACGACGTGACCGCCGGCGGCGTGCGCGCGGGAGTCGTGTCCCTCGGCGCCGGCGCCATGTTGCCCTTGTACGTCTTGCCGACGACCACCACGAGCATGGCGCCGTGCGACAGGTGCCGGATCTTCTTCGAGGCGGCCGACCCGTCGAGCGGCATCGGCTGGATGTCGGCCGAGCCGAACAGGTTCGCGACCTGTTGCGCCGCCGCCTTCGACCGCGCGATGCTCGTCCGGTAGTACACCTGACTGCGGAAGTAGTTGTAGGTCGGGGCATCGGCCTGGAGGCCGTCGGGTGGCAGCAGCGTCCTGTAGTTGTGCGCCCGGAGCTGCGCAGTCGCATTGGAGGCGGCGCCCTCCACCGCGTTCCCGTTCAGCGCCACGATCGTCACCTCCGACGGGGCGAGCCCGTACTTCAGCTTCGGCTTCTGCCCGAGCGCCGAGGCGGCCGCCTTCGCCGGTGCCTGGACGTCCGGGTTCAGGAACTGCTGGACGGCGTCGGCGACGCTCGACGTCGGCGCGACCAGCGGGTTGCCGGGCACGCCGGCGCCGGTGATGTTCTCGATCGGCACGCGGACGACGTTCCCGGACGGCATCTCGTAGGCGAGCAGGGCCCAGTTGATCACCGTGTTCAGGTCGATGTCCTTCCCGCCCTGGAACACGTCGATGTTCTTGCGCAGGGCGCCCACCACCTTCGGGATCGTCGTCGCGTGGAAGTCGTGCGTGATCCGGTCCTTGATCGCGCGCACGAAGAGCTGCTGGCGCGCGTTGCGCACGAGATCCGAGTCGGTGTGGCGATAGCGGACGAAGGACAGGGCCTGCGTGCCGTCGAGCTTCTGGTAGCCGGGCTGGAGGTCGATCGCCGCGTAGTTGTCGTAGCCGCCGTCGTTGACGTGGTAGTAGCGCCGGTCGATGTCCAGCCACACGCCGCCGATCTTGTCGACGACCTGGACGAAGCCCTTGAAGTTGACGGTGACCAGGTAGTTGACGCTGAGCCCGGTCAGCTGCTTCACCGTGTCCACGGTGCACTTCGCCCCGCCGTCCGCCCACGCCGAGTTGATGCGGTCGGGCAGGTACTGGTGCCCTGGGCAGTAGATCGGCACCTGGAGGTCGCGCGGGAAGGAGAGCAGCGTCATCGTCTTCTTCGCCGGGTCCATGCGGATGAGCATGATCGTGTCGGAGCGCGAAGGATCCCCTGCGCCGGAGCCCTTGAAGCGCTTGTCGTAGCCCAGGACGAGCGCGATTGCGGGCTTACCGGGCGCCGGGAGCGCGAGCGTCCTGCGTGTCTTCTCGGTCTCCTTCGTGCGCGGCGGCAGGAGCTGGGCGACGGTGTCCTCGCCGTAGAGCCAGGTGCCCGCGGCGGCGGCGGTGGCCACCATGACCGCGAGCGCGACGAGCGCGAACAGCGTCTTCGCGATGATCTTCAGCACGCCCCGGCGCGGGCGCGGCTGCTCGTAGGTCACCATCGGCGCCAGCGCAGCAGGCGGCAGAACGGCGTGGCCGTTGCCATTGCCGTTCGCGGCAGCTGATCTTCCTACTCCACGTTTGAGCGTTGTGCGCATCTGCGAGGGGTGCCGCGCGGGAGACGGCGGTCGGCCGGACGAGGATATCCGGACCGCATGCGCGCTTCGTTAAGGAATGTGTGACTCCTTTACGCGGGCGTGAGCGCGTCGGGCGTGTACGAGAGGTTCGGGCCGAGCCAGCGCTCCGCCTCTGCGACCTCCCAGCCCTTGCGCGCCGCGTAATCGGCGACCTGGTCGCGGCCGACCCGGCCCACCGAGAAGTACTTCGCCGCCGGGTGCGCGAAGTAGACGCCGGCGACCGCCGCGGCGGGCAGCATCGCGTACGTCTCGGTGAGCGAGAGGCCCGTGGCCTCGGCGCCGAGCAGCTCGAAGAGCTTGCGCTTCTCCGTGTGATCCGGGCACGCCGGGTAGCCGAACGCCGGGCGGATGCCCCGGAAGCGCTCGGCGATCAGATCCTCGCTCGGGAGCTCACCACCGGCTTCGTACCACTCGCTGCGCGCGCGCGCGTGCAGCCATTCGGCACACGCCTCCGCGAGCCGGTCGGCGAGCGCCTTGGCCATGATCGCGCGGTAGTCGTCGTTCTCGTCCTCGAAGCGGGCCGCGAGCTCGTCGGCGCCGTGGATCCCGACCGCGAAGGCGCCCAGGTGATCGCCCTTGGGAGCGACGTAGTCGGCCAGCGAGCGGTTCGGCCGTGAGTCGCCGTACGCCGACTGCTGGCGCAGGAACCTGAAGCGCGTGCCCTCGTCGAGCACGACGTCGTCTCCGTCCGCGTGCGCCGGCCAGAAGCCGTACACGCCACGCGCAGTGAACGAGCCGTCGCGCACGATCTCGTCCAGCAGCTCCTGCGCCTCGTCGTAGAGCTCGCGCGCCTCGGGGCGCTCGAGGATCGCCGGGAACCGGCCCTTGAGCTCCCACGCGTGGAAGAAGAACTGCCAGTCGATGTACTCGCGCAGCGTCGCGAGGTCGGGCTCGACGATCTGCGTGCCGGTGAACGATGGCACCGGCAGATCCTCGAACGCGACCCGCTCCCGGTTCGCGCGCGCGTCCTCCAGCGCGAGCAGGGGCTTGCGCTCACGCTCGGCGAACTGCTCGCGCAGCCGTTCCTGGTCCTCGCGGTTCCGCGCGTCCAGCTCGCCCCGGCGGACCGGGTCGAGCAGGTCGGACACCACGCCGACCACCCGTGAGGCGTCGAGCACATAGACCGTCTCCTGCCCGTACTCCGGCGCGATCCTCACGGCCGTGTGCTGCCGCGACGTGGTCGCGCCCCCGATCAGCAGCGGGAGGTCGATGCCGCGCCGCTCCATCTCGCGCGCGACGTTGACCATCTCGTCCAGCGACGGCGTGATCAGCCCAGACAGCCCGACGATGGCCGCGCCCTGTTCGGCGGCAGTGTCGAGGATGCGGTCGGCCGGCACCATGACCCCGAGGTCGACGACGTCGTAGCTGTTCGACGCAAGCACCACGCCGACGATGTTCTTGCCGATGTCGTGCACGTCGCCCTTGACGGTGGCGAGCACGACGACCCCGCGCGACCGGCTGTCGCCCTCGGCGCGCTCGGCGTCCATGTACGGCTCCAGGTAGGCGACTGCGCGCTTCATCGCGCGCGCACTCTTGACCACCTGCGGCAGGAACATGCGGCCGGAGCCGAACAGGTCGCCCACCACCGCCATGCCGGCCATGAGCGGCCCCTCGATCACGTCGAGCGGCCGGTCGAGCTTCTGCCGGGCCTCCTCGGTGTCCTCCTCGATGAAGTCGACGATGCCGTGGACGAGCGCGTGCTCCAGCCGCTTCTCGACCGGCGCCTCGCGCCAGGAGAGGTCGCGTTCGCGCCGCGTCCCCTCGCCCCGGACGCCCTCGGCGTAGGAAACGAGCCGGTCGGTCGCGTCCGGCCGGCGGTCGAAGAGGACGTCCTCGACGCGCTCACGGAGCTCCGGCTCGATGTCCTCGTAGACCACGAGCTGGCCGGCGTTGACGATGCCCATGTCGAGTCCGGCTGCGATCGCGTGGTAGAGGAACGCGGAGTGCATCGCCTCGCGGACGACGTCGTTGCCGCGGAACGAGAACGAGAGGTTCGAGATGCCGCCGCTGATCGAGACCCCGGGGCAGCGCTCTTTGATCAGCGGGATGGCGTCGATGAACGCCTTCGCGAAGGACGCGTGCTCCTCGATCCCGGTCGCGACCGCGAGCACGTTCGGGTCGAAGATGATGTCCTCGGCCGCGAAGCCCCCCTGCTCGATCAGCAGCCGGTAGGCGCGCTCGCAGATGGAGACCTTCCGCTCGACCGTGTCGGCCTGGCCCTGCTCGTCGAAGGCCATGACGATGGCCGCCGCGCCGTAGCGACGGATCGTCCGCGCCTGCTCCAGGAACTGCTCCTCGCCCTCCTTCAGGCTGATCGAGTTGGCGACCCCCTTGCCCTGGAGGCACTTCAGCCCGGTCTCCAGCACGGAAAACCGAGAGCTGTCGACCATGAACGGGAGCCGCGCCACCTCCGGCTCGGTGGCGAGCACGTTCAGGAACGTGGTCATCGCCTGCTCGGACTCGAGCAGGTCGGCGTCGAAGTTGACGTCGAGCAGGTTGGCGCCGCCGCGCACCTGCTCGAGCGCGACCTCGGTCGCCGCCGTGAAGTCGTCCGCCTCCACCAGCTTCCGGAAGCGGGCGGAACCCGTCACGTTCGTCCGCTCGCCGATCATCACGAAGCCCGTGTCCGGTCCGATTTCGAACGGCTCGAGGCCGCTGAAGCGGGCACGGCGCGGCCGCTCGGGGATCCGCCGCGGGACGCGATCGACGACGGCGGCGGCGATCTGCCGGACGTGCTCCGGCGTCGTGCCGCAGCACCCGCCGACGATGTTGACGAGGCCGGCCTGGGCGAACTCGCCGAGGAAGCCGCTCGTGTCGCCCGGCTGCTCGTCGTGCGCGCCGAAGGCATTCGGCAGGCCGGCATTCGGGTGGCAGGAGACGTACGTCGTGGCGACGCGCGCGAGGTCCTCGACGAACGGGCGCATCTGCGCCCCGCCGAGCGAGCAGTTGACGCCGACGATCAGCGGGTGGGCGTGCTCGACGGAGGCCCAGAACGCCTCCACCGTCTGCCCGGAGAGGTTCCGCCCGCTGCGGTCGATGGCGGTGAACGAGATCCAGAGCGGTACCTCGGGCGCAGCCTCCTGCGCGGCCACGATCGCGGCCTTCGCGTTCAGCGTGTCGAAGACGGTCTCGATCATCAGCAGGTCGACGCCGCCCTCGACGAGGCCGCGCATCTGCTCCGCGTACGCGTCCCGGACGGCGTCGAAGGTGTGCGTTCGGTACGCCGGCTCGTCGACGCGCGGTGAGAGCGAGAGCGTGACGTTCAGCGGCCCGACGGAGCCCGCGACGAAGCGGGGCCGCTCGGGCGTGCTCCAGGCATCCGCGGCGGCGCGCGCAAGGCGGGCGCCCTCGACGTTCATCTCGTAGACCGCCGACTCGAGCGCGTAATCGCCCTGCCCGATCGACGTCGCCGTGAAGGTGTTCGTGGTCGCGATGTCCGCGCCCGCCTCGAAGTAGGCGTCGTGGATCTCGCGCACGATCTCGGGCCGCGTCAGGTTGAGGAGGTCGGGGTCGCCGCCCACGTCGCGCGGGTGCGCCGCGAAGCGCTCGCCGCGGTATTCCTCCTCGCCGCGCAGACGGCTCTGGATGAGGACGCCCCAGGAGCCGTCGAGCACCGCGATGCGCCGCTCGAGGAGCTCTGTCAGCTGCTCTCGCACATGTCAAGAGTAGGTACGCACGGCCGAATCGCGCGAAGATGGGCCATGGTCAGCCAGCGCCGCGAGTGGCTCCGCCGGACGGCTCGGAGCTACGGCGTGGTGATGGCCAATCCGAAGCTGCGCGCGCTCGAGCTCGCCTGGGGCGCGGCGATCACGGCCGAGTGGGCGCACTTCGTGGCGCTCGGCGTCTTCGCCTACCAGGTCGACGGGACGCTCGGCGTCGGCATCGTCGGGTTCATCCGCCTGGTCCCGGCGGCGCTGATCGCGCCGTTCGCCGCCTCGCTCGGCGATCGCTTCCCGCGCGAGCGCTTCCTGGCGGGCGTGTGCCTGCTCGGGACCGTCGCGCTGTCCGCGTCCGCCGCCGCGTACTCCCTGGGCCCGTACCCGATCCTGATCTACGCGCTGGCCACCGTCGCGGCGGTCGCGTCGACGCTCTTCCGGCCCGCGAACCAGGCGCTGCTCCCCTCGCTCGCGTCGACGCCGGACGAGCTGGTCGCCGCCAACGCCTTCTCCTCGACGCTCGAGAGCCTCGGGACGTTCGCGGGCCCGCTCCTCGGCGGCGTGGTCGTCGCCGTCGCCGACGCCGGCTGGGTGTTCGGCGCCGCGTGCGTGATGTACGCGGTCGCCACGGTACTCGTCACCACGATCACCGTCCCCGGCCGCCGGCTGCGCGCCGCTGATGCGCGTGACCTGCTCGGCGGTTTCCGGGTGATCGCCACCGAGCCGGGGCCGCGGGTCGTGATCGCACTGATGGTCGCCCAGACGGTTGTCCGCGGTGCGCTCAACGTCCTGATCGTGGTGGTCGCGTTCCAGGTGCTCGACGCGGGCGGCGGCTGGGTCGGCCTGCTCAACGCGGCGGTCGGCGCGGGCGGCCTGTTCGGCGCGTTCGCCGCCGTCTCGATCGCGGGGCGCCGCCTGGCGAGGCCGTTCGCGCTCGCGCTCGTCGCCTGGGGAATCCCGATCATCCTGCTCGCGGGCGCTCCGACCGGGATTGTCGCCTTCGTGCTCGTCGCCGTCATCGGCGCGGCGAACAGCATCGAGGACGTCGCCGGCTTCACCCTCCTCCAGCGCATCGTCGACGACTCCGTGCTCACGCGCGTCCTGGGCGCCGTGTGGGGGCTCGCGGCCGCGGGCTTGGCGCTTGGATCGCTGGCGACTTCCGCGTTGCTCGTGGGCGTCGGCGACAAGGCCGCGCTCATCATCGTCGGCGCGTTCCTGCCCGTGTCGACGCTCATCGCCTGGGCGCGCCTGACCGCGCTCGACCGAACGGCGATCGCGCCCGCAGAGCTTGAGCGGATCTCGGCGGTGCCGATGTTCGAGCCCCTGCCGATCGCGACGAAGGAGCAGCTGGCGCGGCGGCTCGAGCGCCTCGAGGTGCCCGCCGGCGTCGACGTCATCGAGGCGGGCGCCGCGGGTGACCGGTTCTACATCGTCGGCGAGGGCGAGCTCGTGGTCATGCCGGTCGGCGGCGCGCCGCGGGCGAGCGGCCCGGGCGACTACTTCGGCGAGATCGCGCTCCTTCGAGACGTACCGCGCACGGCGACCGTGCGCACGGTCACGCCGGCGGTGCTGTTTGCGCTGTCACGCGACGACTTTCTCGGCGCCGTGACGGGGCACGAGGAGGGCCACGCCGCCGCCGAGACCGTGGTCGCGGAGCGGCTCGCGCTCAGTACCCGCTGAACTTGGCGACGATGACGTGCTCCTCGGGCACGGAGCCCTTCAGCAGGTCGCCAACGGCCTCGGCCATCGCCGGCGGCCCCGCCACCATGTAGGTGTACCGGGCGAGGTCGTCTCCGAGGTGGTCGCGGAGGAAGCGCTCGTCGATGTGGCGGGTCTCGCCGCCCCAGTCCGGCTCGTCGGTCATCGTCAGGACCACGTTCAGGCCGGGGATCCGCCCCTCGAGCTCCTGCAGCTCGTCGAGGAAGGCCGCCGAGGCTCGGTTGCGGTTGGAGTAGATGAGCGTGACCCGGTACGGCAACTGCTCGTCGGCGATGTAGCGGAGCATCGAGTGGAAGACGGTGATGCCGATGCCGCCGGCGATGAAGACGTAGTCGCGGCTGGTGTCCTCCGGAAGCACGAAGGTGCCCTTCGGCTCCTCGACCTCCACCTCGTCGCCGACCTGAAGCTCGGCGAGCGTCTTCTTGAACGCGCTGTCGCGCAGCCGCGTCGCAAGGCCGAGCACGCCCGGCTCGGTGGGCGAGGTGACGATCGAGATGTGGCGGCGGAGACCCTTGTCGTCCTCGAACCCGCGGTCGGGCAGCTCGACCCAGAAGTACTGGCCGGGCCGGAAGTCGGGCCGGTCGGCGCCGACGTCGAAGATGACGAGCAGCGTCTGCTCGGCGACCTCGCGCTTCTCCTTGATCGTTCGCGCGCATCGGGGCGTAAGTGTCGCCTACCGGCGACTGATTACGCGCGGAGAACCGCCGCCTGCGTTTGCAGGTACAACGTAGGGATGCGGTGGGGAGCACTCGTCCTGCTCGTCGTCGCAGCGCTTGCAGTCCCGGCAGTCGCCGGGAGCCGCGCTGCGCCGACGCATGTCCGCGTGTCGTTCACCGGCAAGGGCGGCGGCCGCTACCTCGACACCACGCGCTGGCTTCAGGTCGCCGGGTTCGAGTGCTACGGGCGGAAGACGGCCGACGAGACGCTCTCGGTGTCGTGGCAGGTCGACTGGAACGCGGTCGTCACCGACCGCGGGGCACTGCGGGCCACCGGGCCGCTCCGGCGCGCGGTTCAGGGCAGCGTCGTCGGCAGCGCCGTCCGCGACTACTGCGACGAGCCCGAGGAAGGTCCCGACCAGATGGGCGCGGACTGGCCGGGGACGACAGAGTGCAGCGGCCCGATGGGGATCCAGGCCCAGCCGTTCCTCCAGGCGGCCGCGCACGGCGCGCGCACGACACTCACGCTTCAGGGCCCGGCGTACGGCAGCCCGCCCAAGCCGTGCGAGCTGTTCGTCCGTAACGACCAGCTCTCGGCCGTCGTGTCGCTCACACCGCAGACGATCTCGCGCCTCCAGGCAGGGCGCAGCGTCTCGATGCCGATCGGGACGCAGCACCCGACCCCGGGGAAGTCGTACGAGGCGACCCGCACGTGCTCGCTGTTCCCGCACATCTACGAGGGCATCGTCTACCTGTACGACTGCGAGGACACGCTCGCGTGGAACGGCACGCTCACACTTACGCCCTCCCGCTAGCGGTAGCCATCGTCGCGCTCGCTGGGTGCGGCGGCTCGGGCGGCAGCTCGGGCGGAGGCTCCGACCTCGCGGCCGTCTGCAAGCAGCAGCAGGCCGCGCTCGCGTCGGCTGCTCGGCAGCCGGTCGGGCTGCGCGGCGCCACTGCGGTCCTGAGGCGCGTCGTCGCGATGGACAAGGCGCTGCTCGCCACGGCCGACGACGCCGCGCTCGTGGGCCGCATCCAGCGGCTCGACGTGAACGCGCGCCGCGCCCTGTCAGGCCTCCAGTACACCGACCCGGACCGTTCGATGTTCCCCATGCGCACGGGCGGGGCGAGCGCGCGCCGGGCGCTCTCGGCGGCGCAAGGCCTGCTGAACGACGCCTGCGGGTAAGAGGCCTAGCGGCCTACCACCGAGAGCTGGTTCTCGGCGTGGCGGATGCGCTGCTCGACCTGCCAGCGGTCCGCATCCGAGTCGCCGGCCTCGATCTGCTGCAACTCGGCCTGTGCCTCCTCGAGCTGAGTGCGCGCGCGGTCGGGATCGATGTGCGCCGCGTCGACCGCGTCGTCGACGAGCGCCAGCGCGCGGTCCTGCTCCACCTTGAAGAAGCCGGGCCCGGTCGCGAACTCGCGCACCTCGCCGCCGCGGCGGACGTGGACGCGCGTCGAGCCCGCCTTCAGCATTGCCACGAGCGGCGCATGCCGGGCGAGCACGCCGATCTCACCGGCTGCGCCCGGCACCACCACCATCTCCGCCTCACCCTCGAACGCGGCGCCCTCCGGCGTCACGAGCGAGATCGAGAGCAGCCTCGCGTCGTCGGCCACTACGCGGCCGCGACCGGCTCGGGCTCAGGCGCGGGCTCGGCGGCGGGCGGCTGCTCGCCTTTGGCCTCTTCCCCACCCTGCAGGCTGCGGCCCTTGTCGACCGCGTCCCCGATCGTCCCGACCATGTAGAAGGCCTGCTCGGGCAGATCGTCGTGCTTGCCCTGGAGGATCTCCTGGAAGCCCTTGATCGTGTCCTCGAGCCGCACGTACTTGCCGGGCGTGCCCGTGAACTGCTCGGCGACGAAGTTCGGCTGCGAGAGGAAGCGCTGGATCTTGCGCGCGCGCTCCACGATCACCTTGTCCTCGTCGGAGAGCTCGTCGATCCCGAGGATGGCGATGATGTCCTGCAGGTCGCGGTAGCGCTGCAGCACCTCCTGCACCTCGGTCGCCGTGCGGTAGTGCTCGTCGGAGACGATGCCGGGCTGAAGCGCACGCGACGTCGACTGCAGCGGGTGGACGGCCGGGTAGATGCCCTGCTCCACGATGCTGCGGTCGAGCACCGTCGTGGCGTCGAGGTGGGCAAAGGTGTTCGCCGGCGCCGGGTCGGTGAGGTCGTCGGCCGGCACGTAGATCGCCTGCACCGACGTGACCGCTCCCGTCCGCGTCGAGGTGATGCGCTCCTGCAGCTGCCCCATCTCGGTAGCGAGCGTCGGCTGGTAGCCGACGGCGCTCGGCATGCGGCCGAGCAGCGCCGACACCTCGGAGCCTGCCTGGACGAAGCGGAAGATGTTGTCGATGAAGAGCAGCACGTCCTGGCCCTGATCGCGGAAGTACTCGGCCATCGTCAGCCCGGACAGGCCGACGCGCAGACGGGCGCCCGGCGGCTCGTTCATCTGGCCGAACACGAGCGCGACCTTGTCGAGCACGCCCGACTCCTCCATCTCGAGCAGAAGGTCGTTGCCCTCACGAGTTCGCTCGCCCACGCCTGCGAAGACCGAGACACCGCCGTGCTCGCGCGCGACGTTGTGGATCAGCTCCTGGATGAGCACCGTCTTGCCGACGCCGGCGCCGCCGAAGAGGCCGACCTTGCCGCCCCTGACGTACGGCGCGATCAGGTCGATGACCTTGATGCCGGTCTCGAAGATCTCGATCTCCGGGGAGAGGTCGCGGAACGCCGGCGGGTCGCGGTGAATCGACCAGCGCTCGGTGTCGGGCGGCGGCTCCGGCTTGTTGTCGATCGCATCGCCGAGCACGTTCCAGAGCCGGCCTAGCGTGACGTCGCCGACGGGGACGGAGATCGGCCCGCCGGTGTCGATGACGTCGACGCCGCGCGCGAGGCCGTCGGTCGAGTCCATCGCGACGGCGCGGACGCGGTCGTCGCCCAGCAGCTGCTGCACTTCCGCGACGAGCTCGATCGGCTGGTTGCCGTTGGAGGCCGGCACGCTGATGCGCAGCGCGTTGTTGATCTCGGGCAGGTTGTCGGGGAACACCGCGTCGATCACGACGCCCTTGATCTCGATGACTTTTCCGACGTTGTGGCCGTTCTTCTCGTTAGACATTCGTCTCCTCGAGGTGCGGAAGGTTGGATCGGGAGCGCCGTCGTCGCGCGAAGAGGCGAGCGGCTGCGCGGCGCACTTTACCCGAGGGCCTTGCGGCCTCGCCGCCTGCGCCGTCGAACGCGGGCAGGGCGCGCCGGTCCTGTTCGATCACCGCCACACGGGCGGCGTGATCGATGCTTCAGCAGTAGGAGGAGAGAAGTGACGGGATCATCAGCGAACAGGCTACTTGCCTGCTGCTGAGTCTCCGCGCGGCGCCGAAGCGTTATCCACGACCGGCGCCGCCGCCGGGCCGCGCCGGCGTGCCGGCCGAGTGGACGACCTTGACGGTGTTGGCGGGGAAGATCTTCGTCGCCTGGTTGCGCTGAATCATGCTCAGGATGCGGATGTCCTCGTTGCCGGTGCCCTGCGCGAGCGACGGGTGCTTCGGGCCGGACGAACCGAGCATGGCGAAGGCGCCGGCGAGCGTGACCACGACGGCGGCGGCGGACGCCGCGGCTGTCGTCGGCAGGCGGTAGGAGCGGCGGCGGCGGACGGCGATGTCGACCGGCCGCGAGAGCTTCGCGAGCGGTGCCGAACGGAGCGCGCTCGTGATCGAGCCGACGTCCTCCGCGAACGTCGCGCAGGCCGGGCAGCACGCCAGGTGCGCGTCGAGCAGGGCGCACTCGAACTCCGAGAGCTCGCTGTCGGACCTCCGGGAGGTCCAGGCGCGCGCCCGGTCACAGGTTGCGGATCGTTGCTGGAACATCGTCATCCTCTTCTTCAGACGGTACTCCATGCCGCTTGTTAGGCAGCGAAAACCGATCAAAACAATCGGTGACGGTCATCGACCGCAGCGCCGATGAGGATGAGCGCGAATCCGATGCTGACGAAGATCGCCGAGTCGTTCAGCGTCTCCTCGCGCTCGCGCGGCGAGGCCCAGCGCACGAATCGCTCCCCGAAAAGCATCGTGCTCTCGCCCTTCAGCCGGGCCGGCCCGCGGTTGCCGATGAAGAAGCCGGCGATGAGCATGAAGCAGCCGACGCAGTAGAAGGCGACCGAGACCCCCCGGTCCACGCCCGCCCGGAAGAGCAGGCCTCCGAGCAGGCCGACAAGGAGGCAGACCCCGGCGATCGAGCCGAGCAGCACGGCAAAGCGGCGCGCGGCGGCGCCGACGAAGCGGAGTGTGTGCGCTAGACGGCTGCGCCGGCCGTCCGGCGCATCTCCTCTTCCGTCAGCGGCCATCGCTCGAGCGGGTAGTGGCACGACGCGACGTGATCGTCGCCGAAGGGGTACAGCGGCGGCGTCTCGACGTCGCAGCGTCCCGGGTGGAAGCGCGGGCAGCGCGGGTGGAAGGGGCACGCGGACGGCGGGTTGAGCGGGCTCGGGACGTCGCCCTCGAGGATGATCTGCTTGCGCTGGCGCCCGAGCTCGGGGTTCGGGATCGGGACGGCGGACAGGAGCGCGCCCGTGTAGGGGTGCTTCGGCTCCGCGTAGAGCTGGTCTCGCGTCGCCAGCTCGCAGACGGTGCCCAGGTACATGACCATGACCCGGTCGCTGATGTGGCGGACGACGTTGAGGTCGTGCGCGATGAAGATGTAGGTAAGGCCGAAGTCGCGCTGGAGGTCCTTGAGCAGGTTGAGGATCTGCGCCTGCACGGAGACGTCGAGCGCCGACACCGGCTCGTCGCAGACGATCAGCTTCGGGTTGACCGCAAGCGCGCGCGCCACGCCGATGCGCTGGCGCTGCCCGCCCGAGAACTCGTGCGGGAACCGGTTGTAGTGCTCCGGGTTCAGGCCGACGACCTCGAGCAGCTCCTGGACGCGGCGCTTGATCTCCGCGTCTGTGCCGAGCTTGTGCACCTCGAGCGCCTCGGCGACGATGAAGCCGACGCGCTTGCGCGGGTTCAGCGAGGCGTAGGGGTCCTGGAAGACCATCATCATCTCGCGCCTGTACGGGCGCATCTCGGCGCGCGAGAGCTTCGTGATGTCGCGACCGTCGAAGACCAGCTTGCCGCTGGTCGGCTCGAGCAGCCGCATGACGCAGCGGGCCATCGTCGACTTGCCGCAGCCGGACTCGCCCACCACGCCGAGCGTCTCGCCCTCGCGCACCGTGAACGAGACCCCGTCTACCGCGCGGACGGCGCCGATCTGCTTCTGGAAGATGATCCCGCGCGTGACCGGGAAATGCTTCTTCAGGTCCTCGACGACGAGCAGATCGTTCGCCATCATGCGCCCTCGGGTGGTGTTGCCAGGGACATGGAGGACATCGCCCGAGGGCGCATGTTAGCCCGCCCCCGCCATGATGTCGGCGAGCAGCTTGGAAGCCTCGCGGTCCTTCGTCTCCTGGTCGAGATGGCACGCGTTGCGGTGGTTCGGCTGTCCGGCGGTCGGCCGGAGCTCCGGGTTCTCGGTCTTGCAGATATCCATCACGTAGGGACAGCGCGGATGGAATCGGCAGCCGCGCGGGGGGTTCAGCATGGACGGCGGCTGGCCGGAGATCTGCACGAGCCGCTCGACGTCGGCGTCGAGGCGCGGCAGCGAGCCGATCAGCCCCCACGTGTACGGGTGCTGTGGCCGCGTGAAGATGTCGTCGACCGGTGCCTGCTCGACGATCTGGGCGGCGTACATGACGGCCACGTCGTCGGCCGTCTCGGCGACGACGCCGAGGTCGTGCGTGATCATGATGATGGCGCTTCCGAAGTCCTCCTGAAGCCGGTTCATCAGCTGGACGATCTGCGCCTGGGTGGTCACGTCGAGCGCAGTCGTCGGCTCGTCGGCGATCAGCAGGTCAGGGTTGTTGACGAGCGCCATGGCGATCATCACGCGCTGGCGCATCCCGCCCGAGAACTGGTGCGGGTAGTCGTCGATCCGGCGCTCCGCGCGCGGGATCCCGACCGCCTGCAGCAGTTCGAGTGAGCGCAGGCGAGCCTGCTTCTTCGTCACATCCTGATGCAGCAGGACGGCCTCGTTCAACTGCCGGCCGATCGTGTGCACCGGATTCAGCGACGTCATCGGGTCCTGGAAGATCATCGCGACGTCGTTGCCGCGGATCTCCCGGAGCCGCCTCGGGTTCGCGGTCAGGAGATCCTCGTCGCGGAACTTGGCCGTGCCGCTCGTGATCGTCGAGCGGCGGTTGTTCAGGCCCATGATCGTCAGGCAGGTGACGCTCTTCCCCGAGCCGGACTCGCCGACGATGCCCAGCGTCTTGCCCTTCTCGACCGAGAAGGTGACGCCGTCGACTGCCTTGACGATGCCGTCGTCGGTGCGAAAGTAGGTCTTGAGGTCGTTGACCTCGAGCAGCGCCATCAGCGGATCACCCTATGTCAGCCTGATACGTGGGTCGATGAAGGCATAGAGCAGGTCGACGATCAGGTTGAAGATGATGATCGCCATGGTCGCGAAGACGATGATCCCCTGCACCGTTGGCGTGTCGAAGTTGAACAACGCCTTGACCGCGGTATTGCCGAGCCCCGGCAGGCTGTACACCGTCTCCGTGAACACCGCCCCGCCGAGCGCCAGGCCGATGTCCATGCCCAGCATGGTCACGATCGGCAGCATCGCGTTGCGCAGGATGTGCGAACGCAGCACGATCTGCTCCGGCGCGCCCTTGGCGCGCGCGGTTCGCACGTAGTCCTCGTTCATCGTGTCCAGCACGTTCGCCCTGATCATGCGCACGTACAACGCTGCAAAGAGGATCGAGAACGTCAGCCACGGCAAGATCATGTGGTAGGCCCATTGCACGGGCCCTCCTGGCTGCCCCGGTGGCGGGTGAATGAAGTCCGCGTACCCGGTGATCGGCGTGATGCCCCACTTGTAGCCGATGAAGTAGGCGAAGATCAGCCCGATCCAGATCGGGTGCGCCGAGATCCCGATCAGCACGAACGTCATCGACGCCCGATCCAGGATCGAGCGCGGCCGCAACGCCGAGAGCACCCCGATCGGCACCGCGATCAGCATCCACACGATCGCCCCACCGAACACCAACGACGCCGTAACCGGCGCCGCATCGCCGACCAGCTGGTTCACGCTCTCACGGTTGTAGTACGAGTACCCGAGCTTGAAGTGGAAGATCAGCTGGGACAGGAAGTGCCAGTACTGGTACCAGATCGGCCGATCCAACCCGAGGTTATGCCGCACCCTCAGCACGTCGACCTCGGTGCACGCCTGCCCACACGCCTGCTTGGCCGGATCCGCAGGGATGATGTAGAAGAGGACGTAGCTGACGACCGTGACCGCAAGAAACAGCACGCACGCCCACAGCAGGCGGCGGATCATGTAGCGGATCATGCAGGGCCTCTTCTCATGCTGGACTCATTCTCTGCGGGAACGGGATCCTAACGCTTGGTGCGAAGAAAGACGGGGCGCCGGAGATGTTCCGGCGCCCCGCCGATGGTTCCGACTACCGCTCGTTTCCTACTTGAGGAAGAACGTGTCGAGGTCGGCGCTCGCGTTGGCGGGCTGGAACAGGTACCCACCGCTGCGGGCGGAGACGAACTCACGCTCGTTGCGGTTGTCGTAGGCGGCCCACGGCGCGTAGTTCTTCGAGATGTCTACGTCGAGCTTGCCGTACGCGTTGTAGCGCGCGTCGCCGCTGAGCTTGTTGGCGGCGGTGAGCCGATCGTTGATCGACTTGACGTTGAAGTACGCCAGGTTGTTGTTGTTCGAGTCGTGGATGTTGTTGCCGTTCAGGAGGACATCCAGGAAGTCGTACGGATCCGGGTAGTCCTGGTTCCATCCGGCGAGCGCGGCGTCGAAATTCGCGCCCTTCTGGCCGGCGGCCGTGTAGATCTGAGAGCCCGTGAAGAGCTTGACCTGCACGTCGCAGCCGATCTGGCTCAGGTTGTACTTGAAGACCTGGGCGAGGAGCGTGCCAGTGGCACTGGTCGTCGACCACAGGTTCACCGTCTTGCAGTTCGAGCCGGCGAGCTGCTTGGCCTTCGGGTAGTTCGGGCCTGCGAACGGGTAGGGCTTCGTCCGCTGGAAGCCGCCCATGCCCGGAGGCAGGATCTGAGCGGTCCGCTGGCCGGCGAACGCGCCGCGCACGCGGAGCATCCCCGGACGGTCGATGGCGTTGTTCGCCGCCTGCCGCATCGCGACCGAGCTGAACGCACTGCCCGCGGTGTTCAGGGCGACGTAGTCGGTCTCGACGAGCGGATTGACGAAGTAGCGGCCCTTGTTCTTGCCGAACTGCTGCGCGAGGTCGGCGTGGGCCGTCGGCGGAAGGCCACCCATGTCGTAGTCGACCTGACCCGCCTTGACCTGCAGGAGGCTCTGGTCGAGGTTCGTGTTGACGTTGATGTCGAACGTGTCGATGTTCGCCGGGCGCGGGCCCTTGTAGAACTTGTTCTTCTTGAGCGTGATGTGACGGCCGATCGTCCGCTCCGTGATGGAGTACGGGCCGGCGGTCGGGTAGACGCTCACGCCCTGCTTGTCGAGCGCCAGGTTCGTCTTCAGTGCCTGGAAGAACGGCATGCCGAGCTTGGCCAGGATGCCGCCGTCAGGCTGCGCCAGCTTGATGACGATCTTGTTGCCAACGACCTTGATTCCGCTGGCGGTCTTCGCCTTGCCGTCGATGACGGCCTGCGCGCCCTGGATCGTGGTCATGAACGTCGCAGCCGGCGACTGCATCGTCGGGTTGAGCGCCCGGTTCATCGCGAAGACGTAGTTCTTCGCGGTGACGGGCGAGCCGTCGCTGAACTTGTACCCGCTCTTGACCGGGATGGTGTACGTCTTCCCGTCCTTGGAGACGATCGGGAAGCCGGACGCACCCTCGGGCTGGAGGCGACCGCCGGAGGGCGGGGCCTTGTCCGGGTAGTTGTACAGCTTAAGCGCGGTTGCGTACTCGATCTGCCACGAGATCGTGAAGTAGGCGAGCGACGGATCCAAGAAGTCTACGTCCGTCGCCGACATGTTCATCTTCATGGTGCCGCCCTTCGTGGCGGAGACCTTGCCGGTCGAAGCGCCGGCGAATCCGGCGGCGACGAGCAGGCCTGCGCCCAGCACGAAGGCGGCGATCGAGAGCCAAAGGCTTCTCTTCATGGGACTCCCTCTGTTCGAGCTTGAGCCGGCGACCGGCCGACCCAGACCGCTGGTTTGCGGCCCACCCTTAAGACGCTCGTGAGAAAGCGATAGTTAGCGGCTTACGAAGCGACGGTTTCGCTTCGGTGGATCAGCGGCCGCGAGGATCGAATGCGTCGCGGAGGCCGTCGCCGAGGAGGTTGAAGGCGAGGGTCGCGAGCAGTACCGCCAGGCCGGGCCAGACCATGAGCCACGGCTGGGTCAGGTAGTAGTCCGGCCCGACGGAGAGCAGCTTGCCCCAGCTGGGCGTCGGGTCCTGGATGCCGATGCCGAGAAACGAGAGGCCCGCTTCGGCCAGGATGAACTGCGCCACGGTGATCGTCGAGAGGACGATGATCGGCGCGACCAGGTGCGGCAGCAGGTGCGAGCGAATGATCCGCGAGTCGCTGGCGCCGACCATGCGCGCGGCCTCGATGAACTCCTTCTCGCGCAGCGACAGCACCTGGGCGCGCACGATGCGCGCCGGGTAGTACCAGCCGAAGAAGCCGAGCACCAACACGAGCGTCACCACCCCCTGCCCGAAAAGCCCACCCAGGGTGATCTTGTTCAGCCGGTCGCCGGCGGTGCTGGCCAGGGCGATGATGAAGAGCAGGATCGGGAAGGCCATCACGATCTCGGTCAGCCGCGAGACGACCGTGTCGGTGACGCCGCCGTAGTAGCCGGCCATCGCGCCCATGATCACGCCGACGACCATGCTCAGCACGGTCGCGCCGATCGCGACCTCGAGCGACGTCTGCGCGCCGTAGAGCAGGCGCAGGAACTCGTCGCGTCCGAGCTGGCCGTCCCCGCCGAGCACGAACAGCGTGGACCCGAAGTGGCCGGGTGCACCCGCAAACGGCGCCGTCGACACGTGCGTCCAGGGACCGACCGGCAGCAGCGTCTGCGGGTTCAGCGCGCCCGCGAACGGCTCGTCCGGGCCGTGGCCGAGCAGATGCGCCGCGAGCGGCGCCCCGAGGTACGCGATGAGGAACAGGAAGATGATGAAGACCCCGCCGGCAAGGGCGACCTTGTCGCGCTTGAGGCGCCGCCAGACCTGCTCCCAGTAGCCTCGGGCAACAACGGCATCGGAGGTGTCGAGGTCGAGTGAGCCCTCCGCCGGCAGCACAGCGGCCAGGCCGGCGCCCGATGAGATGACGTCTTTGTTCTCGTCAGCCATGAAAGCGGTCTGAAGCATAACGCGCGCGCGTCTATGTCTCAGACGAGCCCACCCTAGACATTGTTAGACGCACGAGTCGGGGGCGGAGGCCGGCTTGCCGGCCGCAGCTACGACGCGCGAAGGCGCGTGTGACTCAGAACATCTTGAAAGTCGTCATGCCCGGGCGCACCCGATCAGACTTTCAAGATGATTGCCCCGGGCGGACTTTCAAGATAAGGCGTCGGCGCCCGCTACGACTTCCAAAATTTCTTGCGTGATCTCGGCCTGGCGGGCGCGGTTCATCGCGAGCGTCAGCGAGTCGATGAGCTCGCCGGCGTTCGTCGAGGCGTTGCGCATGGCGGTCGACTGCGCGCCCTGGTACGACGCCGCCGACTCGAGCAGCGCGCGGTAGATCTGCGTCTCGATGTAGGCCGGCAGCAGGCGCTCGAGGATCTCCTCGGGCTCCGGCTCGTAGATGAAGTCGCCGCGGAACGCGTCCGCTTGCTCGTCCTCGGCCTGCAGCGCCTCCTCGGGCACAGGCAGCAGCTCCTGCTCGACAACCCGCTGGACGAGGGGCGACACGAACTGGTTGTAGACGATCACGACGCGGTCGACCTCGTTCTCCGTATAGATCTGGGCGACGCGATGGGAGATGGCCTGCGCATCGGAGTATCCCGGCTGGTCGGCGAACCCGGTCCACGAGCCGTCGACCTGGTAGCCGCGGAAGCGCAGGGTCGAGAGCCCCTTCTTCCCCGCGACGAGCCAGTGGACCTCGACGCCCTGCCGGCGGTACTCGCGCTCGGACGCAAACGCGCGGCGCATGATCTGCGCATTGAACGGGCCGGCGAGGCCGCGGTCGCCGGTCAGCGGCACGATCGCGACTCGGCGCACCTCACGCCGCTGCAGGAGCGGCAGCCCGCGCAGAGACGTGCTTGCGCGGGCCGTGCCGATCATGAGCTCCTCCATACGGTCGGCGTACGGCCGCACCGCCTCGATCCGCGCCTGCGCGCGGCGGAGCTTCGCGCCCGCGACGAGCTCGAGCGCGCGTGTGATCTTGCGCGTGTTGGAGACGGAGCGGACGCGCCGCTGGATGTCCTGAACCGACGACATCGCTTACGCTCGTCCTCGGTTTAGGGAGAGGCGTTCGCCGGTCAAGTCAGGCCGCAGCGGCGGGTGCGGTCGAGGGTTGAAACGCTTCCTTGGCCCGCTCGATCTCCGCGTTCAGCTTCTCGGTCGTCTCATCGGTCAGGTCGGTCGTCTCACGGATCGACGCGTAGACCGTCCCGTCCGCGCGCAGCCGCTCACGTAGCTCGTCCTGGAAGCGCGGGACGTCGGCGACGGGGATCTCGTCGAGGTAGCCGTGGATCCCCGCGTAGATTGCGACGACCTGCTCCTCCATCGGCCACGGCTGGTACTGCGGCTGGTTCAGCGTCGCGACCATGCGCTCGCCGCGCGCGAGCGTCTGCTGCGTGGCGGCGTCGAGCTCGGAGCCGAACTGGGAGAACGCCTCCAGCTCGCGGTACTGCGCCAGGTCGAGGCGCAGGCGCCCGGCGACCTTCTTCATCGCCTTCGTCTGTGCGCTCGAGCCCACGCGCGACACCGAGGTACCGACGTTGACGGCCGGGCGGACGCCCGAGAAGAAGAGGTCGGACTGCAGGAAGATCTGCCCGTCCGTGATCGAGATGACGTTCGTCGGAATGTAGGCCGAGATGTCGCCCGCCTGCGTCTCGATCACCGGCAGCGCGGTGAGCGATCCGGCGCCGAGCTCGTCGGAGAGCTTGCAGGCGCGCTCGAGCAGGCGCGAGTGCAGGTAGAAGACGTCGCCCGGGAAGGCCTCGCGGCCGGGCGGGCGGCGGAGCAGCAGCGACATCTGGCGGTACGCGTCCGCGTGCTTCGTCAGGTCGTCGTACATGACGAGCGCGTGGCGGCCGTTGTAGAGGAAGTACTCGCCCATCGAGCAGCCGGCGAACGGCGCCATCCACTTGATCGGCGCGGCCTCCGAGGCCGGGGCGGTGACGATGATCGTGTACTCCATCGCGCCAGCGTCGCGCAGCCGCTCGTACACCTGCGCCACCGTCGAGGCCTTCTGGCCGATGGCGACGTAGATGCAGATCATGTCCTGGCCGCGCTGGTTCAGGATCGTGTCGACGAGGATCGCCGTCTTGCCGGTCGAGCGGTCGCCGATGATCAGCTCGCGCTGGCCGCGGCCGACGTTCGTCATCGCGTCGATCGCCTTGATACCGGTCTGCAGCGGCTCCTTCACCGGCTGGCGCGCGACAATGCCAGGGGCCTTGAATTCCATGGGCCGGGTCTCGGTCGTCTCGATCGCCCCCTGGCCGTCGATCGGGTTGCCGAGCGGGTCGACGATGCGGCCGATCAGCGCGTCGCCGACCGGGACGCTCGCGACACGGCCGGTGCGCCGCACGGGCTCGCCCTCCTTGACGTGCTCCCAGTCGCCGAAGAGCGCGGCGCCGACGTTGTCCTCCTCCAGGTTGAACGCGAGCCCGGTGACCCCGTGCTCGAACTCGAGCATCTCGCTGGAGGCGGCGTTCTCGAGCCCGTACACGCGGGCGATGCCGTCGCCGAGCTGGAGCACGGTGCCGACCTCGGCGAGCTCGGTCTCGACGTCGTACTGCTCGATCCGGCTGCGCAGGATCGAGGCGATCTCGTCTGGGCGC
>CAWCYR010000018.1:0-451829 GCA_963799895.1 uncultured Thermoleophilia bacterium | reverse complement strand
TGCTGAAGGACCTGCAGTCCCACATCACCGATCTGGTCAACGGGACGCTCCCGAAGCTCCCGGATCGCGATCACTTCGAGCACCGCGGCTTCTTCCGCGGCGGCGCGGCCATGCCGCACCCGCCGCATTTCGCCACGCCTAAGTAAGGGACGTTGCCGAAACGCAGCCTGTGCCCGTCGGCAGGCGCTGCTCGTCCCGATGCGTCGTCCTCAGTCGCCCCGAACGCGCTGCTATCGGGGCTCCCTGCGTCCTAGCCTCGGAACGAGCATCGCGTGCCGCCGAACGAGCGGCATTCCGGCAACGTCCCGCGATCGCTAGCTTCCCGCGGTGGTCATCGGCGGCACCCGTGAGTTCGCGGCCGCGCGCGAGCGCGTCTGGGAGCTGCTGGTCGATCCGGAGGTGCTCGCCGACTTTCTGCCAGGTGTCCAGTCGCTCGACGTTAAGGACCCGTCCCACTGGTCGGCCAAGATGCGGCTGCCGAAGGCGCCCGTCGCGCTGACGCTGCACTTCGAGCTCGTCGAGGAGAGGCCGCCGGAGCATGCGCTGCTGAGGGCGAAGGGCAAGCGGCTCGGCGCCTCGGTCGACGTGCACACCGGCGTTCCAACCTCACGGACGCGGGCGGGCGCACGGCGATGGCCTGGTCGGCCGACATCGACCTCGGCGGGATGCTCAACCGGCTCGCGCCGGCGATCGAACCGATCGCCGAGCGGCAGGCAGCGAAGTTCCTGGACGACCTCGAGCGCCGGCTCGGCGCCCTCCTAGCGCAGGATCTCGGTGAGCGCGCGGTCGCGCACCTCGCCGCGGGCGAGCAGCGCCGTGAAGCGCGCCTCCTCGAGCGGCTTCGCGAAGTGGAAGCCCTGGCCGGCACGTACGCCCATGCAGACGAGTGTCCGCGCCTGCTCGGCGTCCTCGATGCCCTCGGCGATGATGTCGAGGTGCAGGCTCTGCCCGAGCTGCACGATGCTGCGCAGCAGGTCCGCGCTCGACGACGTCGGCCGTGCATGCTCCACGAACGAGCGGTCGATCTTCAGCATGTCGATCGGGAAGCGCTGGAGGTAGCTGAGCGACGAGTAGCCGGTGCCGAAGTCGTCGACCGCGAGCCGGACGCCGAGCGCCCTGAGGCGCTGGAGCCGCGTGCGCGGCGCCTCGGTCTCGTCGGCGAGGAAGCTCTCGGTGATCTCGAGGACGAGCCGGTCGGCGGTCGATGCCCGCATCGCGCGAGTGCGTCGCGGACGTGCTCGACCAGCTCGGGGTCCTCGAGCTGGCGCGTGGAGACGTTCACGCTGACGTCGAGCGGCAGCGCCGGGTGCGCGTCCTGCCACCGCCGGAGCGCGCGCGTGGCACTCCTCGAGCACCCAGCGGCCGATCGCGTGATCAGGCCGGTCTCCTCGGCGAGCGGGATGAACGCCGCCGGGCGGAGCAGCCCGCGTTCGGGTGCTGCCAGCGGACCAGCGCCTCGGCGCCGGCGATCGCGCTCGCTCGAGCTCGACGATCGGCTGGTAGTGCAGCTCGAACGCTCGCTCGTCGATCGCCCGCGCAGGTCGCCGCCGAGCTCGAGGCGCTCAGCGCGACCTCGTGCATCGCGCCTCGAAGAGCGTGCCTGCGCCCCGCCGCGGCCTTCGCCTGTACATCGCCAGGTCGGCGTTGCGCAGCAGCTCGTCCATCGCTCGCGGCCGCCAGCGCCGACGCGATGCCGATGCTCGCGGTCACGGGACGTGCCGGCCCTCGATGTCGAACGGGCTCGAGCGAGGCGAGCAGCCGCTGCGCGATCTGGAGCGCGGCCTGCGGGTCGGGGACGTCCTCGAGCAGCACCGCGAACTCGTCGCCGCCGAGCCGGGCCGCGGTGTCGGCGCCGCGCAGGCCTTCGCGCAGCCGCTCGCCGACCGCCCGCAGCAGCTCGTCGCCCGACCGCGTGGCCGAGGCTGTCGTTCACGGTCTTGAAATCGTCGAGGTCGATGAACAGCACCGCGACGTCGCCGCCGTGGCGAGCGACGCCCGACAGCGCGTGCTCGACGCGGTCCTGGAACAGCGCCCGGTTCGCGAGCCCGGTCAGCTTGTCGTGGAATGCCTGGTGGCGGAGCTCGCTCTCGAGCCGCTTCGGTCGGTGATGTCGCGGCCGGTGAGGATGCAGCCCGCTTCGTCCGCCAGCTCCCCCCGCACCCACTCGAGGACGACCCAAGACCCGTTCCGCGTGGAGAGGCGGCACTCGAAGCGGCTCGCCGGCACTCCGGCGGCCGCATCGCGGAGCCCTCGGCGTCCTCGGGGTGGGCGAGCTCGAGCAGCTGCCGGCCGACGAGGTCGCTCGCCGTCACGCCGAGCATCGGCAACGCCGAGTTGGTCACGTACGTGACGGTCGTGTCGGGCTTCACGACGACGATGAGCTCGGACGTGTTCTGGACGAGCTCGCGGAACCAGCGCTCGCTCTGGCGCAGGGCGCGCTCGTCCGCGTCGGCGAGCGAGCGGCGCGCGCCCTGGAAGGCGCGCAGGAGCAGGATGCTGAAGAGGGCGGCCAGGGCGACGAGGACGCCCGTCGCGGCCGTCGCCCGGAACGACGCCGACTGGGCCCTGGAGGCCGAATCGTCGAGTGTCGGCGCAGGACGCCCTGGAAACGGTTCAGGCTCGGGTCGACGCGCTGCTCGCCGACGGTGAGCGCCGCATCGAGCCGGCCCTCGGCGAGCAGGCGCAGCTCGTGGCCGAGCGCCTGCTGGTGGATCGTCGCTGCTCGACGAGCCTCGGGTCGGGCCGCTCGCCGAGCGCGGACAGGCGTGCGAGCTCGGATCCATGGCGCGCCGGCGCGCCCCGACCTCCTTGGCGAGCACGTTCGCTCCGGCGCCGTGGGCGGCGACCGCCTGCCACTCGAGGTTCGGCTGCTCGTTCGTGAGCGACCCGAGCCGCTCGAGCGCGAGCTCCTGGCCGCGCGCGAGGTCGGCTTGCTCGCGGAGCTTGAGGACGCCGACGACGGCACCTCCGGCGAGGGCCAGGACGGCGAGCGCAGCGAGCCAACCGGGGAGCGACCGGCGCATGGGCTGCCTCACCCCACCTGTGCGACCGGCTGCACCAGGCCGGAGATCGAGAGGTTGTGGGCCTTCGCGGCGCTCGGGTCGAAGACCTCGACGAGCGTGTTCGAGCCGCGCGCGGCGATGTAGACGCTCGTCGGCCGCGACGCGCGCCAGACGGCGACGCGCCCGTCGGGGAGTTTCAGGTGGCGGGCACCCGCTCCTGGGCGGCCTGCTGCGCGACCTGCCAGGCGCCTGCGACCGGGTACGTCGCAATGGTCAGCGTCTTCGCGTGCGTGCCGGCGTTCGTCGCCGGGGCAGGTAGCGGACGAACGATCCGCTCCTGGTGGTCGTGACCTCGAGCCGGCGTCGGGGAATGAGCCGGCCCAGTAGATCGGGGCGGTCGCGCCCGACAGGAATCGAGGTGGTCGGCGGCACGACGACCGGGACGCCCGGCTTGAGGAGCGTTCTAGACGGGGCTTCGCCGCCGTGGACGAGCAGCACCACCCGCCGAGGGTCGCCGCGAGGACGGGCGTCACCGAGAGGACGAGCGTGCGGACGGTGATCGTCACCCGGTGACGGCCTCGCTCGTGGCGTTCTCAACCTGTACGGCGATGATCTTCGTGGCGTGGGCGACGTAGTTGCCCTTGTTATGTCACGCGTGCAGCGCAGGACGATCGGGCCCGGCGCGGCGAGGGTCGCGACGAGCTGCATGTGCAGCGTGCCGGTCGGCGTCGAGTTCGTCTCCGCCGTGTCGGTGCTGCCGCCGCCCGCGTCGAGCGTGCAGCTCACGTGGGCTGGGCGCCGTCCCCGCCGGACAGCTGGAGAGGGTGGTCTTCGCGATCACGACATAGGAGCCCGCTGCGACGTTGCTCATCGTCGCAAGCGTCACCGTCGCGCCGTCCGGAAGGTTCACGTCGCCGTCCCGGTGCACCTCACGGGCATCGGACGGGCCGCGCGGACCCTGCGGCCCGGCCGGCCCCGCGGCCGGCCGGGCCCTGCGGGCCTTGCGGTCCGTCCGCCCCGCCGGTCCCTGCGGGCCGGTCGCGCCCTGCGGGCCGGCCGGGCCCTGGGCACCGGTGGCGCCCCTGTCCCTGTGCGCCGGTCGCGCCGACGGCGCCCGGTCGCGCCGGAGCTCCGGTGGGCCTGCAGGGCCGGTGTCACCGGTCAGCCCCTGGATTCCCTGCGCCCGGCCGGGCCGTGGTCGCCCGGCGCGCCGGGCGCCCGGGGCTGCGCCCCGGCTCGCCCTGGGGCCGCGCGCCGCGCGGGCCCTGCGGCCCGGTCAGCCCCTGAAGCCCCTGCAGGCCGGGCGGCCCGTCGACGCCGGCGAGACCCTGGGTTCCCTGTTCGCCCTGTGCGCCGGGCGCGCCGTCATGGCCGGCGGGCAGCTGCCCGCTGGCGAAGTCCGCTGCGGTGAGCGAGCCGTCCTCGACCTTGGCCGAGGTGACGGCGCCGTTCGCGATCGCGTCCGTCCCGACCGCGCCGTGGGCGATCGAGCCGGCCTTCACCTCGCCGGGCTCGAGCTTGTTGGCCTGCAGGACAGCCTGGCGGATGTCGGCGCGCGCGACGGTCGCGGACGGCTGCCCTGCGCCGAACCCTGCCGCGCCCGCGTTGGCGGGAGGCCGGTCCAGGGGCGACATGACCGCGAATGAACCGGCTCCGACGGCTGAGGCGGCGGCGAGTCCCGCCGCTGCTTGAGCGAGCTTGAATGTCATGCCGCAACACGCGCGGGTAGGGGTCCGCGCACAGGCTGTATCGGCGGCGAGCGCCGCCTCCTTTCGCCCGATCGGGTGATGGGTCCTAGATGTCGATGTGGCGGTCGGCGGCGCAGGTGCGCGCCCAGCGCTCCGCCGTCGCGACACGCGGCGCGCAGGTCGTCGTCGAGCGAGGCGCCGTCGAGCTCGATGCGCACCTGGTGCACCTCGGCCTCCGAATGCGGGCCGAGCTCGAAGCGCTTTTCCGAGATGACCGAGACCTCGCCGGCCTCCTCGACGAGGCGGCGGCCGAGCTCCTCGAGCTCCGCAGGCGTGGCCGTACGGCCGGCCAGGAGCCGAAGTTGACGCTGACCTGAAGGGCGCCGTCCGCAGGGGCTGCACGAAGGCGATCGCTTCTTCATGTCCACGGACCGCGCCTGTACCCCGCTGCCGCCGACGTTTAACCCCGCCCTAGTGCTCGGACGGCTCCCAGCGGAAGCGCCGCACGGCGAGGATCAGCCCGAACAGCCCCCACGCGGCGACGATCGAGAGGTCGTCGAGCACGTTCCACACGTGCGCGTGATGGACGATCACGTCGCGGACGAGCCGGATGAAGTGCGACAGCGGCAGCACGTCGGCGAGCCAGCGCAGCACCTGCGGGAACGACTTCGTCGAGAAGAACGCCCCTGAGATGAACGCGACCGGGAGGTAGATCGCGTTGATCACCGCGACGCCCCTCCGCCCGCGCGGATGAAACCGGCGATCGCGACGCCGAGCGCCGTAAAGCAACGCCGCCCAGACAGCAGGACGACGAGCGAGCGACACGGGCGCCTTCGGCAACGACGCCCCAAGAGGATCATGCCGAGCACGATCAGGCATGCGGCCATGGACCGGAACGCGATCAGCGACGCGAGCAGAACGCCCGCGATGTAGACGGGCGACCGGAAGCGGAGTCGCCCGGAGCCGTTTCAGGTCGCCGTTCTCGCGCCGGATGACGAGCACGATCGCCAGCCCGGCGAAGGCCGTGGCGACGAGGCCGTAGCCGATCATTCCCGCTCAGCAGGTAGTCCGCGCCGCGGTAGCCGTCGATCGTGTCGCCGCTGCCGTAGACCGAGCCGAGCAGCACGAAGAAGATCATCGGGAGCATGAACGTGAAGAAGGCGAGCTCGCGGCTGCGCGAGTAGAGCTGCAGCTCGCCACGGAGCTCGTGGACGAAGATCCTCATTCGGATTCCTCCTCCTTGGTGAGCGAGAGGTAGACGTCCTCGAGGCTCGCACGGCGCACCTGGAGCCCCTCGAGCTCGTGGCCGGCCGCGAGCGCCTCGCTCGTCAGCTCGTGCAGGAGCTTCGTCGGCTCCTCGGTTTGCATGACGACCTCCTGGCCGTTGCGGCGATAGCGGATCTCGGTCGCCGGCAGGGTGGCGGTCAGCTCCGACGGCGGCCCGAGGGCGACGATCTCGCCGTCCCGCAGGACCGCGACCCGGTCCGCAGAGGCGCTCGGCCTCCTCGAGGTAGTGCGTCGTGAGCAGGATCGTCTTGCCGAGGTCGCGCAGCGACGCGATCGTCTCCCAGGCTCGTCGACGCGCTTCCGGGTCGAAGCCCGTGGTCGGCTCGTCGAGGAAGACGATCTCCGGGTCGCCGACGAGCGCGAGCGCCGAGGTCGAGGCGGCGGCGCTGCCCGCCGGAGAGGCTGCGCACGAGCGCGTCGCGCTTCTCCTCGAGGCCGACGAGCTCCGACGACCTCGCCGATCGGTCGCGCGGCTGCGAGTAGTAGCCGGCGAAGAGCGCGAGATTCTCGGCGACCGTGAGGCTGTCGTAGAAGGACGCGGACTGGAGGACGACGCCGATCCGCTCGCGCCAGTCGAGGCCGGCGGTGCGACGGATCCTCGCCGAGCACCGTCACCGTGCCGCCGTCGCGCTCGCGGTAGCCCTCGAGGATCTCGACCGTCGTCGTCTTGCCGGCGCCGTTCGGGCCGAGCAGTCCGAAGATCTCGCCCTGCGGCGATCTCGAAGCTGATCCCGCGGACGGCCTCGTTGCCGTTGTACGACTTGCGGAGCCCGCTGACCTCGACGGCGTTCAATCAGAGCTCGACGGCGACGATGCCCGCCGGCGGGAAGTCCGGCGGCGGCCCGCCGGTCAGCTGCGCCGCGATGCGCGGCAGGTCGGGCTGGTGGCCGACCGCGAGCACCGTCTCGCCGCGCCCCTCGACCGCCTCCTCGAGGCTCTCGACCGTCGCACCTGGCCCGAGGCGCTCGTCGATCTCGACCGGGACGCCTACCGCGAGGCCGACGGCCTGTGCGGTCTGCCGGGCGCGGATGAGCGGGCTGGTGAGGATGACGGCCGGCCGGATGCCGTTGGCGGCGAGCTCCATGCCGAGCCCGCGGGCCTGGTCCTGGCCGGCGGGCGTGAGCTCGCGCAGCGCGTCCGGCTCACCGGGCGCCGCCTCGGCATGGCGGACGAGGAAGAGCCGCATCGGCGGAACCTTAGGCGCTGAGCGCGCGGGCCAGCGCGCTCGCGGCGTCCTCGGTGACCGGCTCGCCGTGCGCGGGGAGGATCAGCTCGACCGGCAGCTCGAGCAGCGGCGCCAGCGCTGTGCGGATATCGGCGAGCGTGACGCCGCGCGAGAGCCACGAGGCGGGGAGGAGGCGCGGGCCGCCGTTGGAGGAGACGATGAGGTCGCCGCTGATGAGCGTCCGGTGGTCGGGCGACCAGAGCACGGCCTCGGGCTCGGGGCGCGCCCCGTAGGGAACGAGCCCGCCGGGCAACGCGTCCCCGTCCGCGAAGCGGTCGGTGACGAGCTCGACGTCGTCCGCGCCGGGCTCGTAGACCCAGACGCGCGTACCGGGGTAGCGCTGCACCACCTCGGGAGTCGAGCGCACGTGCCACGGGACGGTCAGCACCACGTGCGGCGCCCCGTGGTGCTCGACGTCGCGGTCGACCGCGCGCCAGAACCGCTCGGCGTCCTCGCCGGGCGGCGCGAGCGGGTCGACCAGGACGAACTCCTGGTCGCGGACGAGCGCGGCGCAGGCGACCTCCTGGTCCCAGTCGGCACGGGGACGCCAGTCGGGATGCGGCGCCGTCCAGCGCCAGAGGTGGGGGCGGACCTGCTCGAGCTGCATCGGCGCGCAGCGTAATTGCCTGCCGTCGCCCCTCCGTAGTTTCCCTCTCAGGATCAGCCCGCCCCCTGATGGCGGATCTTCGTCCCGGAGCGATCGTGAGTCCATCAAGGAGAGCAGCCCCGGGGCCTTCGAAGAGGCCCCGGAGGAGAGGAGGAGTCATGAAGAAATGGTTTCAGTGGGGCGGAGTCGCAGCCAGCGTCATCCTGATGGCGTTCGGCGTCGGCGCCCTCGTCATCGGCCTTCAGGGCCGCAGCGAGGTTCGCTCCGACGTGACGCGCGAGGCGATCGTCGGCACGCCCGACATGACGCCCGCAGCGATCAAGCAGGAGGCCCAGAAGGCCGGCCTGACCAACATCTCGCTGCCGACCTGCCACGGTCGCGGAGCAGAAGATCGACACCGGCGCCGAGGCCAAGTGCTTCGCCTCGTACATGCGGATCCACACCCTCGAGGCGACCGGCGGCCAGACCTACGCGCAGATGGGCCGCTACGTCACGGCAGCCGGCAAGCCCACCAACGACGCCACGCAGGCGGCCATGGTGAACGGCCAGCCGAAGGAGAACGCGGCTCCGCAACCTCTGGGTGACGTCGACGGCGCTCACCACCGCGCTGAACACCTCGTTCTTCGCGGAGCAGGTCGCGCTCTTCTCGGTGGTCATGGGCATCGCGCTCCTGCTGACCGGGATCGGCTTCTTCATCCTGACGCTCGGCGGTGCGCTCGGCGCCTTCGCGGTTCCGCGACGGAAGACGGCGCCCGAGGCCAGCAGCAAGCTGCTCTCCGCAGGGGGCCAGTCCTAACTCGGATTCGCCCTGACGGTAGGCCCCGCTCCGGCGGGGCCTCCGTCGTTTCGTGGGTAGGCTCGGCCGGTGCCCACGCTGCGCTACGTCCTGGCCGACGTCTTCACGGACCGCCCGCTCGCCGGCAACCAGCTCGCCGTCTTCACCGATGCGCGCGAGCTCTCTGAGGACACGATGCAGCCGCTCGCGCGCGAGCTCAACCTCTCGGAGACGGTCTACGTGCTGCCGGCCGAGGGCGAGGGGCACGCGCGCATCCGCATCTTCACGCCCGCGCGCGAGCTGCCCTTCGCCGGCCATCCCGTGCTCGGCACGGCGTTCGTCCTCGCGGCCCCTCTGCAGCTCGACGAGATCCGGCTCGAGACCGGCTCGGGCGTCGTTCCGGTCCGGCTCGAGCGCGACGGCCAGGCGCTCGCGTTCGGCCGGATGGCGCAGCCGATCCCGAAGGTCATGCCGTTCGGCGGGGACGAGGAGGCACTGGTCCGGGCGATCGGCGTCGAGCGCTCCGAGCTGCCGGTCGAGGTCTACGACAACGGCGCGGTGTTCGCGTACGTCGCGCTGCCGAGCCGGGAGGCGGTCGCGGGGCTCACGCCCGACTTCAACGCGCTGGCCCGGCTCGACGACCTGGTCGGCGTGATGTGCTTCGCCGGCTCGGGCAGCTCCTGGAAGGCACGGATGTTCGCCCCGGCCTCGGGCGTGGCCGAGGATCCCGGCACGGGCTCGGCCGCAGGCCCGCTGGCCGTGCACCTCGCCCGCCACGGCCGGATCGGCTTCGGTGACGAGATCGTCATCGAGCAGGGCGCCGAGGTCGGGCGGCCGTGCATCCTGCATGCCCGCGTCGACGGCTCGGCGGACGCGATCGAGCGCGTCGAGGTCGGCGGTTCGGCGGTGATCGTCGCCCGCGGCGAGTTCCGCCTGCCCTAACGGATCTCGACGGCCTCGATCTCAGGCAGCTCGAGCGCGAGCGCGCGCCAGAAGCGGCCGCCGTCCTCCGAGACGTAGAGGCGGTTGCGCCCGGCGAAGACGACCAGGTCGGGATCGTCCACACTCAGCGCCACGGCTCGGCCCTCGGGAAGCCCGCCGCCCGCCTCGCGCCAGGTCGAGCCGGCGTCGTGCGAGACGACGAGCGGCGGCCGGCGGTCGACGACGGCGATCACCGTCGACCCCGCAGCGGCCGCCGAGATCACCAGCGGCAGCTCCACGCGCACGAGATCGGCCTCGACGGTGCCGAGCGCGTCGTGCTCGACCCATTCCTCCTCGAGGTCGACGACGAAGACACCGTCGACCGTCGCGACCGCGACGCGCGTCACTCGGCGCGCAGGCGCGCCGGGGCGAACCGGCGCTCCGCGGCGACGGCGAGCCCGGCGAGCGCGAACGAGACGGCAAAGCTCGGCAGCGACGCCATGAAATCCCAGGGGGCCGGGTCCGTGCGGTCGACGATGTGCAGCCACCAGTTCGGGCCGACCGGGGACAGCCACTGGTAGAGCGCGAAGCCGGCGACCCAGGCGACGATCATCGCGGGCCGCACGGCCGGCGCCCGGAAGATGTCATCGCGCGAGTAGTGGCGGCCGCCGAACAGCCAGTCGGCGAGCAGCACGCCGAAGAGCGGGACGAAGAACGAGCCGAGCAGGTAGAGGAACGTCTGGTAGCTCGTGAAGTCGAGCACCAGCGCTCCGAACGTCGCCACGATGGTGACGGCCACGACGAGCAGCCGCTGCGGCACCTTCGGAAGGAGGTTCTGCAGCGAGACGGCGCCCGAATAGACGTTGGCGAACGCCTCGTCGCTCTCGTCGACGGTCAGCGCGAACAGGGCGAGCAGGCTGGCGATCCCGCCGGCCGCGACCGCCGCCGGCAGTGCGGCCGCGTCGGAGATGCCCCGGTCGAGCAACAGCACGGCACCGAGCCCGAACATCCAGACCGTCGGCACGAAGTAGCCGCCGCCGGCGCCCCAGAACGCAGCGCTTCGGTTGCGCGAGAAACGGGTGTAGTCGGCGGCCAGCGGCGTCCACGAGATGATGCTCGCGATCACCAGGTCGACCGCCTGCCAGAAGCTCGGGAAGCCGCCCTTGCCGCCCGCGTTCCAGAGCTGGTCCAGGGACGCGGCGTGCAGTGCCCACCAGGTCAGGTAGACGAGCGACGCAAGCACGACCCAGCCGGCGAATTTGCGGATGTAGCGGCGGATGAAGCCGACCGGGCCGAGGAACGCGAGCACGATCGTGATGCCGGCAAAGACCAGCGTCCAGAGCCATTTGGCCCTCACGCCGAAGAGCTCGTCCGAGAGCGCCGCGGCCGCCGTGGCGATGATCAGCAGCTCGAACGTCGCCCAGCCGACGCATTGGATGATGTTCAGGCCGGTGGCGAGGTAGGAGCCGCGCCGCCCGAGCGGCGCGCGCAGCAGCACCATCGCCGGCACGCGCGCGTCATTGCCGATCAGTGCGGCCGCGCCGAGCATCACGTTGCCGAGCGCGGCGCCGACCACGATCGCAAGCAGCGCTTCCGGTAGCGACAGCGCGGGCACGAGGATGGCGCCGGCGACGATGACCAGCAGGCTGACGGAGAGGTTCGCCCACAGCAGGCCCGTGTCGAAGAGGCCGAGGACGCGGAGGCGGTCGGGGACGGGCTCGATGCCCCAGGCGGGCGTCTCGGTGTCCGGCACGGCGGTGAGCCTAGAGGGGTTTGGCGGAACGCCGCTCGTTGCCCGGCGGCACAGACGTCGTTTCGCCAAACCCCTCTAACCCGGGCGACCCGACACGACCCGCGTGCCGGTGGCCTTGAACGTCGCGAACGCCGGGCTGCCCGGCTCGAGCCCGAGCCGCTTGCGCGACTCCGCGGTCACCTCTGCGGTGACCGGCCCGATCGTGATCCGCACGCGGTTCCCGAGCTCGGTCACGTTGCGGATGGGGGCTTCGATGACGTTCAGCGCGGAGCCCTCCGCGACCGTCGCGGCGACCGTGATGTCCCACGGGTAGACGGCGACGACGACCTCGCCGTGCGCCGGGTCGGTGGTGACGATCGTGCCTCCGTCGGCAAGACGGACGAGCGTGGTTGCGCCGGTCGGCTCTGCATACCCGTGCAGCAGGTTGGCGCCCGTGAACGAGGCGACGAAGGCGTCGGCGGGCTCGGCCACCAGCTCCGTCGCGGTGCCCAGCTGGCGCAGCTCGCCGTCGACGAGGACGCCGATCCGATCGGCGAGCGCCGCCGCGTCCTCGAAGTCGTGGGTTACCAGCAGGACGGGAATCTCGAGCTCCGCGAGCAGGTCGTGCAGCTCGGCGCGGACGGATGCCTTCGTGTGGGCGTCGAGCGCCGACAGCGGCTCGTCGAGGAGGAGGACGGCAGGGTCGCGCGCGAGTGCACGCGCCACTGCCACGCGCTGCCGCTCGCCTCCGGACAGCCGCGCCGGCCGCTCATCTGCGAGGTGGGCGATCCCGAAGCGCTCGAGCAGCTCGCCGGCGCGCGCCTTGCCGCCGTACTCGACGTTGCGGCGCACCGATAGGTGCGGGAAGAGCGCGTAATCCTGGAAGACGAACCCGGCCCGTCGCCGGTCCGGCTCCAGGTCGATCGCCTGCAGAGCGTCGAACCACGTCTCGCTACCGACCACGATCCGCCCGGACTCGGGCCTGGCCAGCCCGGCGACGGCGCGCAGCACCGTCGTCTTGCCGGCCCCCGAAGGACCGACGAGCGCGACCGTGCCCTCGACGTCGAGCGTCAGCCCGACGTCGAAAGCCCGAAGAGGGAGCGCGATGCGGTCGAGGACGAGCGCCACGACAGTGTGAGGTGGAGGGCCACGAGGAGAAGGATGCTGATGCCGACGAGCACGCCGCCCATCGCCAGCGCCGCGTCGAAGTCGACGTCGAACTCGGCGTAGATCGCGAGCGGCAGCGTCTGCGTGATGCCCTGGAGGCTGCCCGCGAACATGATCGTCGCGCCGAACTCACCGAGCCCGCGGGCGAACGACAGCGCGAGGCCGGCGATGAGCCCAGCGCGCGCGAGCGGAAGGATGATCCGGAAGAACGTCCGCCCCGGCCCGGCGCCGAGCGTCCGCGACGCCGCGACGACGTTCGGGTCGACGGCCTCGAAGGCCGCGATCGCCTGGCGGATGTAGAGCGGGCTGGCCACGTACGCGACGGCGAGGGTCACGGCAGTCTGCGTGAACGGAATGCTGACGCCGAACGCGTCGAAGGTGGAGCCGAGCAGCCCCATGCGCCCGAACGCGGCGAAGAGGCCGAGCCCGGCGACCGCCGGCGGCAGCACGAGCGGTAGCTCGACGAGGACGACGGCGAGCGGCCGCCCGCGGAAGCGGCGGGTTGCAAGCAGGTAGGCCGTCGGCGTCCCGAGCAGCAGGATCAACGCCTGGGCGACGCCGCTCGTCTTCAGCGTGACGACGAACGCGTCCTGCACGACCGGATTTGAGAACTGGTCGAGCAAGGCGCCGGGGCCGGTACGGATGAAGATCGCCGCGATCGGCAGCAGCAGGAAGCCCAGGGTCAGGGCCGCAGCCGCGAGCGGCACCCAGCCGAGCGCGCGCCGCCGCATGAGCTACTTCTTGGTCTTCTTCGGCGGCGCAGACTTCACGCGCGGGAGGAAGCCGGCCGCGAGCAGCTTCGCCTGGCCGGCCTTCGCGAGCACCCGGTTGACGAATGCCTGCGCATCCGTCTTGTTGCTGCTGCTCGAGACGACGCAGATCCCGTACTGGACCTTCGGCTGCGCCCAGGCGGGCACCTTGACGACCTTCACCTTGCCGGGCACGGTCCTGGCGTCGGTGGCGTAGACGAAGCCGGCATCGGCCTCGCCGAGCGCGACCTTGGCCAGCACCTCGCGCACGTCCGTCTCCTGGCTGACGACGTTCTTCAGCACTACCGAGGAGAGGTTCATGTTCTTGAGGATCTGCAGCGTGTAGCTGCCCACGGGAACGCCCGAGCCCGCAACCACGAGCTTGATGCCGCTGCGCGTCAGGTCGTAGACGCTGTGGATGCCGGCCGGGTTCGAGGTCGGCACGACGATCACGAGCGTGTTGCGCGTGAAGACCACCGGCTTCGAGCAGAGCCCCTTCGCGTACAGCTGGTTCGGAAGCGTGGTGTTCGCGGAGGCAAAGACGTCGGCCGGCGCGCCCTGCTGGATCTGGGCCGACAGGGTGTTCGACCCGCCGAACGAGTAGCGCTCGGCGCTATCGATCTTCGGGAACACGTCGGTCAGGGACGCCGCGGCGAAAACCGTGATCTGCGCGTGCGTCGCCGCGGACGCCCCGGTGGCGAGCACCCCCAGGAGCACGAGCGCGGCGAGCAGGCGGCGCATCAGTCGGACACCATCACGTTGGTCGCCTTCACGACCGCGGTCGCGGCCATGCCGGGCTTGAGGCCGAGCTCGTCGACCGCGTCGCGCGTCACGATTGCGACCAGGCGCACGGGCTCGTGCACCACGATCTCGACCTGCGCCATCAGCCCGTCCGTCTTGACCTCGGTGACCGTGCCGGGGAAGCGGTTGCGGGCGCTGAGGTGCGCGGTGCCGCCATCGCCGCGGAGGCGGTCGATCTCCTCGGCCGTGACCACGCGCCGGTTGCTCGCGTCGCGCGTCACGGTGAGGCGGCCGGCCTTGTCCCAGCGCCGCAGCGTGTCGAGGCTGATGCCAAGCGCCGATGCGGCCTCGCCCGCGCTGTACGCCTGCTTCGGCATCAGCTCTCGTACCGGTCGAGGGCGGTGGACACGGCGTCGATCGAGAGCGCGGGGGCGAGGGCGGCACCGATGACCGGGCCGCCGCGCCAGTGCGCGACCGCGCTGGCGTGCTGCGCCTCGTTGGCCGCGATCTGCGCAAGGGGCAGCCGGAGCTCGGGCGTCGTCACCGAGGCCAGCGCCCCGATGTACGCGCCGACCATCAGCGCCTCGATCGCCGTTGCCTGCCGGAGGGTCGTCCCGGCCGAGGCGAACGTCTTCGCGGGGTAGGTGAAGTCGACGTCGTCCGCGGTGGCGGGCACCTGGCCCGCGTTCGTCAGCAGCACGGACAGGCTGTCCAGGTGGCGCTTCTCGTCGGAGAGGATGCGCTTGAACTCATGCTTCACCCGCGACGGGAGCTCGGCCTGCGCCTGGGTGGAGAAGTCGATCGCCAGCAGCTCCGCTCCGACGAGCAGCCGCAGGTACGCGAGATCGCCGTCGGGTGGGGCGGCCCCTGCGGTTGGGACGAACAGGGCGAGCGGCGACGCCGCGATTGCAGCCGCCAGCCCCCCGCCGGCGCTGCGGCGCAGCACCGCCGCCCGTGTGAGTCCCTGCGTAGGCATCGCCCACGCAGGAGCCTACACGGCTAGTCGATCGTGCATTCGCCGGTGTCCGCGCGCTCGCCGCCCGGCAGGCGGGCGATCAGCTCGGACAGCGTCGCGAGCTCCTTGCGCGTGAAGCGGCCGGTGAACTGCGAGGCGATGCCGGCGAGGTGGGTGTCGGAGGCCTCGCGCAGCTTGTTGCGCCCTTCCGGCGTCAGCTGGGCGTACGAGACGCGCTTGTCGGCCGCGCAGTCGACGCGGCAGACGAAGCCCGAGCGCTCGAGTCCGGCGAGGAGGCGCGTGATCCCGGACGGCGTCAGCAGCACCCGGGCCGCGAGCTCGACGGGCTTCAGGGTCTCCTTCGGCGCCTTGGCGAGATGGAGGAGCACCTCGTAGTCGTTGATGGTGAGGCCGTGTTCGGTGACCAGATCCGCGTTGAGCTCACGCGTGACGGCCGCGTGCGCGCGCAGCCACTGCACCCAGGTTTCGAGTTCGGTACTCTCTGGAGAAAGAACTTGCGTGCTCAACATTCCCCTGCTACTGTAGTTGACGAGTCAAGTATATCGTAGACCCCCAAGGAGGGAAATCTCATCATGACGGAGCTTGCAACCCAGTCCGGCGTCGCGGGCCTCATCCCCGCCGGCACGTGGAACGTCGACGGGCACCACTCGACGATCGAGTTCGGTATCCGGCATCTGCTCATCACCACCGTCAAGGGCACCTTCGCCAACTTCGACGGCACCATCGAGGTCGCACCGGACGGCACGGCGAAGGCGACCGGCGTCATCGCGTCGGAGAGCATCAACACCAACGAGCCGCAGCGCGACCAGCATCTGCAGTCGGCGGACTTCTTCGATGCCGCCACCTTCCCCGAGATTCGCTTCGAGTCGACCGAGATCGGCCGGGTCGAGGGCACCGCTTTCACGGTCGCCGGCAACCTGACGATCCGCGGCATCACCCGGGCGATCGAGCTCGAGGCCGCATTCGAGGGCGCCATCAAGGACCCGCAGGGCAACGACCGCATCGGCCTGACCGTCAAGGGCCACCTCGACCCGAACGACTACGGCGTCGATTGGAACCAGCAGCTCGACGCCGGCGGGAACATGCTCGGCGACCGCGTCGACTTCACCGCGTCGATCTCGGCCGTCAAGGCGGCGTAGCGACAATGCGCGTCCTCGGGATCTCCGGCAGCCTCCGCACCGCGTCGTACAACCGTGGGCTCCTGCGCGCCGCGCAGGAGCTCGCTCCGGACGGCATGGAGGTCGAGCTCTACGACATCCACGACCTGCCGTACTACGACGGCGACGTCGAGGACGCCGGCGCTCCCGACCCGGTCCACCGCCTCCGCGACGCGATCCGCGCCGCGGACGCGGTCCTGTTCACGACCCCCGAATACAACCGCGGCACGTCGGGCGTGCTGAAGAACGCCATCGACTGGGTGTCCCGCCCCGCGCGGCAGTCGGCGCTCGACGGCAAGCCCGTCGCGCTGATGGGCGCGACGACCGGCATCAGCGGCACGGCGAACGCCCAGCGCCAGGTGCGCGAGGCGCTCCTCTTCCCCGGTGCCCAGACGCTCCCGGAGGAGCTGCTCGTCGCACGCGCGGGAGAGAAGTTCGACGAGAGCGGCGAGCTGACCGACCCCGAGGTTCGCGCCGAGGTACGCGTGCTGCTCGAGCGGCTCGAGAGCTGGGTCGCTCAGGTGCGCGAGGCAATCGAGGTCGCTGCATGACCAGCGCGCGGCGGGCCGCGTAAGCGGCCCCCGCGCCTTTACCCGCTCGCGGCCTTGGCGGCGACCTTCGGTTCCGGCTCGAGCTTGTAGCCGACGCCGTACCTGGTGTGGATGAAGACGTGGTGCGGCGCGCGGCGGTCGACCTTCTCGCGCAGCTTCCGGACGAAGACGTCGACGGTGCGGTCGCGCCGGGTCTGGCGGCGGCCCCAGAGCCGCTGCATCAGCTCGTCGCGCGTGACGACGCGGCCGCGCTCACGCGCGAGTGTGTAGAGGAGGCGGAACTCGGTGGGCGTCAGCTCGGCGCTCTCGCCGTCGACGAACGCCTGCACGACGGCCGGGTCGATGCGCAGCTCCTCGACCTCGATCGCATCGCCGCGCGAGACCTGCTCGGCGCGGACGCCGCGCCGGGCGGCGACGCGAACCCGGGCGACGAGCTCCTTCATGGAGAAGGGCTTCACCAGGTAGTCGTCGGCCCCGAGCTCGAGTGCGTGCACGCGGTCGTGCTCGCTGCCGCGCGCGCTGATGACGACGATCGGCGTGCCGATCCCCTCGTTGCGCACCGTCTCGATCAGCTTCCAGCCGTCGAGGCCGGGCAGCATCAGGTCGAGCACGCAGACGTCCGGCTGCTCGAAGCGGAGGCGTGCAAGTGCGAGGTTGCCGCGGTCGACGCGCATGGCATCGAACCCTGCGGCCTGGATGTGCCCCGCGATCGCCTGCGCGATGACGGCGTCGTCCTCGACGATGAGCACCTTTGCCATCCCGGCCATCCTGACTCCCGGCGACCCGTGCCGGGGTGCCCCGGTGGTGAAGATCACGTCTCCGTCTGGTGAATCCCGGCTACGGGATCGCACAACGGCCCACGTACGATCCGGGAATGGCCTCCCGCCCCCAGCTCGAGCGCGAGCGGAAGCTCCTTGGCGGCGCGGAACTGCTCGCCAAGCTCGACGGAGAGCCGATAGAGAGTCGTGTGTTCACCTCGACCTACTTCGACACGGCCGACCGGCGCATGTTTCGCCGCGGGGTCACGCTGCGCCGCCGGGTCGAGCACGGCCGGTCGCAGTGGCAGCTCAGGCTCCCGCAGGAGAATGGCCGCCTGGAGGTCGAGGCCGACGGCGGCCCGGTGCCGCCGATCGAGATCTACGAGCTCCTGACCGCGTACCTCGGCGGCCGCAAGCTCGCGCCGGCGGCGACGATGCGCACGCGGCGTCAGGGCGTGCGCATCCGCAACGGCAACGGCGAGGCCGATGTGTCGGCCGACCAGGTGGTGATCCTCGAGGGCGCGCTCGAGGTGGACGCGTTCGAGGAGCTCGAGGTCGAGCTGATCGTCGGCGACGACGCGCTGCTCCACGCCCTCGAGCGACGCCTCCAGGACGCGGGCGCGCGCGACGGCGGCACCGAGGTGGAGCTCGAGCGTGCGCTCGGCAGCATGCCCCGCGTCGCCGAGGAGCGGCCGGCCCGCGACGCACCGCCGCTCGAGCACCTGCTCTTCCAGATCCGCACCCAGTACGAGGCCATCGTTCGCAACGACCCGGGTGTGCGCCTCGCCGTCGATCCAGAGGCGGTGCACGACATGCGCGTTGCGTCGAGGCGGCTGCGCGCCATGCTCCGCGCCGCGGCCGACATGGTCGAGCCCGAATGGAGCAAGCCGCTTCGCGACGAGCTCAAGTGGCTCGCCGGCGAGCTCGGCCCGCTCCGCGACGCCGATGTATTCCTCGAGTACCTCCGCGCCGAGACGTCCGGTTTCCAGGGGGACGACCGCACGGGAGCCGACCGGCTCGTCGAGCTCGTCGAGGAGGATCGCCGTGCCGCCCACGCCCGCGCGATCGCGGCGCTGCGCAGCGAGCGCTACCTGGCGCTGCTCCAGGAGCTCGAACGCGCGGCGCGGGAGCCGCACGTCCGTTCCACGGACGTGTCGCTCGAGGGGATCGCGCGGACCGAGTTCCGCAAGCTCCGCGAGGAGGCGCGGCGGATCACGGCCGACTCGTCCGACCACGAGGTGCACGCGCTGCGCATCCAGGGAAAACGCAGCGCGCTACGCGGCCGAGCTCGCCGAGACGGCAGTCGGCAAACGCGCCCGGCGTTTCCTCGACCACGCGAAGCGCTTCCAGGACGTCGTCGGCGAGCACCAGGACGCAGTGGTCGCCGAGGAGCACCTCCGCCAGCTGGCCGAGCGGGGCGGCTACGAGGCGGCGTTCGCCACCGGACGGCTCGCCGAGCAGCAGCGCATCCGCCGAGCGCGCGCGCGCGCGGAGCTGGAAGGCGCCTGGGCCGAGCTCGACCGCGCCGGACGGCACGCCTGGCGCTGACCGTCCGGGCCGCAGGCGGCGTCGTCGTGCGCGGGCACGAGGTGCTGCTCGTGCATCGCCCGCGCTACGACGACTGGGCGTTCCCGAAGGGCAAGTGCGCCCGCGGCGAGAGCGACGAGGCGTGCGCGCTCCGCGAGGTCGAGGAGGAGACGGGGCTGCGCTGCCGGCTCGGCCGCGAGCTCGGCTCCACGTCGTACACCGACGGGCGAGGAAGACCCAAGGTCGTGCGCTACTGGCTGATGGAGCCGGTCGGCGGCGAGTTCGCCGCGAGCGACGAGGTCGATGGCGTGCGCTGGGTCGACGCCGAGACCGCGCGGACCCTGCTCTCGTACGCGCGCGACGACGCCGTTTTGCGCGACGCCCTGGCTGATTAGGCGGCGAGCCGCTCCGCGAGCAGCTCGCGGACGGCGCCCTCGCGGATGCCGCCCGTGCCGAGCCGGAACGGGCCGGCCAGCCGGCGCTGCACCTCGGCCAGGATGATCGTGCCGGCGAGCAGCGTCTCGGCCCGCTGCGGCGCGATCCTGAAGCGTGACGCGACGTCCTTGCGGCGCCGCGAGGAGAGGATCTCGATCGCGCGCTCGAGCTCGTCCGCGCCGAGCTCCGTGCCGACGATCTTCGCTACCGCCCGCGCGCTGCCGCCCACTGCGAGCGCTGCCTTCGCGGCCGGCGGGGTCAGCCAGTTCAGCCCGCGCTCCGCCTCCAGCCGTGCGGCCTCGACGCAGAGCCCGCGCGGTGGGTCTCCGGGGAGCGAGCGTCGCGTCAGCCGCAGCGAGCCGATGTCGAACGAGCGCGCCCAGGCAACGCCGCCGTCCGGGGTGCCGACGACCACCTGGCTCGAGCCGCCCCCGACATCGCAGACGGCGACGCTCTTCGGCAGCCTGCGGCAGCCGCCGACGGCGCCGGCGTAGCCGAGCACGGCCTCCTGCTCGCCGCTCAGCAGACGCACCGGCGCGCCGGTCGCGCGCTCGAGCGTCTCGACGATCGCATGCGGGTCCTCGCTCTGCCGCCCCGGCGAGGTGAGCAGCACCTCGAGCCGGTCGCAACGCAGCTCGCGCGCCCGGTCCGCCTGCGCCGCGGCCTCGACTGCGAGCTCGGCGAGCTTCGCGTCCGAGAGCCGGCCGAATTGCTCGATCTCCTCGCCCATGCCGAGCCGCACGCGCTCCTCGGCCACGGTGGAGAGCTCGCCGCGCTTCTCGCGCACCACCAGCAGCCGGAGCGTGTTGGCTCCCGCGTCGATCACCCCGACCCGCATCGCGCCGGATTCTGGCGCTCCGGTCGGCCGACGCTCCTCTGTGAGCGCCGTCACGCGGGCCGGCGAACCCTTCTCCGCCGCTTCGCGCGAGATGCCGCGGCGCGCATGAGCGTGCCCTGTGCCGTCACCGCTCTCCGGCCCTTGGCGGGCTGGAGCCGCGTCCAGAGGCCGTCGCCGTTCAACTCCCATGCCTGAGCGTTGTCCGACTGGAGCGTGTCGAAAACGTGCGTGAGCTCGGCCTGCGCCCGCGAATCCTCGACCGGGGCGAGGATCTCGACGCGGTGATCGAGGTTGCGCGGCATCAGGTCGGCGCTTCCGATGAAGAACGCGCGCTCGTCGCCGGCTTCGAAGGCGCACATGCGGCTGTGCTCGAGGAAGCGGCCGAGCACGCTGCGCACGGTGATGTTCTCGCTCATGCCTTCGACGCCCGGACGCAGGGCGCAGATGCTGCGGGCCACGATCTCCACCGCCGCGCCGTCGCCCGACGCGGCGTAGAGCTCGTCGATGATCGCCGGGTCTGTCAGCGCGTTCACCTTGATGCGGATGCGGGCGTGCTTGCCGTTGCGCGCCGCCTTGCCGACCGTGCGGATCTCCTCGATCAGCCGCTTGCGCAGGTCGAACGGCGCCGCGAGCAGCTTGCGCAGGCGCTGCGGCCGCCCGTAGCCGGTCAGGTAGTTGAACAGGTCGGCGATGTCCGCGCAGATGTCCGGGTCGGCGGTGAACAGCCCGAAGTCCTCGTACAGGCGCGCGGTGACGGAGTGGTAGTTGCCGGTGCCGACGTGCGCGTAGCGGCGCAGCGTGTCGCCCTCGCGGCGCACCACCAATGTCGTCTTGGCGTGGATCTTCAGGTTGGGGAACCCGAAGACGACGTGGACGCCGGCTTGCTCCAGCGCCCGTGACCACTCGATGTTCCGGTGCTCGTCGAAGCGGGCCTTCAGCTCGACGAGGCAAACGGTCTGCTTGCCTTCCTCGGCCGCCGTGATGAGCGCCGGGATGAGCGGCGACTCGTCGTTCGTGCGGTACACCGTCGTCTTCAGCGCTGCCACGTCGCGGTCCGCCGCGGCCCCCCGCACGAAGGTCTCGAAGCTGCCGGCGAACGAGTCGTACGGGTGGTGCACGAGCAGGTCACCGCGCTTGATCTGCTCGAAGATCGACTCCGCGTCGCGCGCCGCGGCAAGGCGCGCAGGTGCGCTCGCCAGCCACGGCTCAGCTTTCAGGTCGGGGCGTGGGAGCGCCTCGAGCTCGCCGAGGTCGGCGAGATCCATGAGCCCCTCGACGAGGTAGACCTCTTCGTCCGGCAGGTTCAGGCCGTGCTTGAGCACGGTGAGCATCCGCGTCGAGATCGCGCGTGAGGCCTCAAGCCGGACGGGCTCACCGAAGCGCCGGCGGCGCAGCTCGTCGCGCACGGCCTCGAGCAGGTCGGCGGCGTCGTCGTCTACCTCGAGGTCGGCATCGCGCGTGACGCGGAAGAACGCGCACTCGACGATCTCCATCTGCGTGAAAAGCCGCGGCAGGAAGTGGCGGATCACCCGCTCGAGCGGGACGAGGCAGCCGCGGGTGCCGACCCGCAGGAACCGCGGGAGCAGCTCCGGCACCTTGACGCGCGCAAAGCGCTCGTCGCCCGTGTCCGGGTCGCGCACGAAGACGCCGAGGCTGAGCGAGAGCCCCGAGATGTACGGGAACGGCTGGCCATGCCCGACGCCGAGTGGCGTCAGCACCGGGAACACGTCCGTGTCGAAGAGCCGCTCGAGCTCGAACATCTCCTCCTCGTCGAGGTCCTCGATCGCCGCGACGATGATCCCGGCCTCGGCGAGCGCGGGCCGGAGCTCGCGCTTCCATAGCCGGGACTGGCGCGCGGTCAGCTCGAGCACGCGGGCGCGAATTTCCGCGAGCGCCTCGTCCGGCGTGCGGCCGTCGGGCGAGCGGACGGACAGACCCGCCTCGGCCTGCTCGGCGAGGCCCGCGACGCGCACCATGAAGAAGTCGTCCAGGTTGGACGAGAAGAACTTGCACACCTTTACCCGTTCGAGCAGCGCGACGGCCGGGTCCTCGGCCAGCTCGAGCACGCGTGCGTCGTACTCGAGCCACGAGAGCTCGCGATTCAGGAGGCGCGACGGCGCCCTCTCCGCAGTCGCAGTCGCGGTCATCGGGATTTTCATGCTCTCACTATGCGCCTCCCGCGTGGGTGAACGCCTGGTGTCGAAGTGGTGACTCGAGGGCCGTCAGGCGGCCGGCTCGGCCGCGGTGAGCGGAAAGGGTGGCTGCGGCGTATCCAACCTGTGAGCGCCGAGGCGGTGAACAGCTGGTGTCCGCCCCTTGCAGAAATCGCTGCAAACACGGATGCTTTACGCCCCATGTTCGCGATCGTCGCCCACCGGCTGTCCGTGACGAACGCGGCACTGCTCGCAGCCGTCTGGCCGGGCGAGCCGGCGGCTCAGCTGACGCCGGACGAGGCCCTCTCGATCATGCGTCCGGGCGACGTGGTGCTCGGACGGCTCGACGTGCTGCCGTCGGTCGATGGCGTCGAGCCGGGGCTCGAGGCCCTGCGCGCGCTCGAGGCCCGCGGGGTAATCGTGCTGAACGGTCCCGAGGCACTGATGCGCGCCCACGACAAGCTCCTCACGGCGCAGGTGCTCGAGGCGGCCGGGCTGCCGCACCCCGAGACGCGCCTCGCCGTCCCGGGGGCGCCGCTACCGGTCGTCGACGAACCTGTCGTCCTCAAGCCGCGGTTCGGCAGCTGGGGGCGGGAGGTCATCCTGTGCAGTGACCGCCGCGCCCTGGCGGCGACGTTGCAGGACTTCCACCGGCACCCGTGGTACCCGCGCACGGGCGCTCTCGTCCAGGAGCTCATCCCGCCGTGCGGGCGCGACCTGCGCGTGCTCGTCGCGGGCGGCCGGGTCGTCGGCGCCATCCAGCGCGTGGCCGCGCCGGGCGAGTGGCGGACGAACGTCGCACTCGGCGGGCACCGCGTGGCCGTCTCCGAGCCACCGGCCGACGCGTGTGAGCTCGCGCTCCTCGCCGCCGAGGCGTGCGACGCCGACCTGGTGGGCGTCGATCTGCTGCCACGCGACGACGGCTGGGTCATCATCGAGCTCAACGGTGCGGTCGACTTCACGGCCGAGTACGCCACGGGCGACGTCTTCGCACAGGTCGCCGGCGCGCTGACGGCGATCGTCGAGCCGCCGCTCGAAGCGGTTTCCTAGCCTCCTACCGCTTCGGGACGGGCTCGAGCGAGTAGCCGACGCCGTAGCGCGTCTGGATGAAGGTGTGCCGTGGCGCGCGGCGGTCGACCTTGTCGCGCAGCTTGCGGACGAAGACGTCGACCGTCCGGTCGCGATGCCCCTCGCGGCGCCCCCAGATGCGCTGCAGCAGCTCGTCGCGGGTGACCACGCGGCCGCGGTCGAGCGCGAGCGCGTACAGCAGGCGGAACTCGGTCGGCGTCAGCCCGACGCTCTCGCCGTCGACGTAGGCCTGCACCTCGCGCGGGTCGATGCGCAGCTCCTCGATCTCGATCGGCTCGCCGCGCGTCGATCGGCTCGGCGCGCGACGCCGCGCCGCGCCGCCGCCTTCACGCGCGCGACCAGCTCGGCCATCGAGAACGGCTTGACGAGGTAGTCGTCGGCGCCGATCTCGAGCGCGTGCACGCGGTCGTGCTCGGTGCCGCGCGCGCTGACGACGATGATCGGCGTGCCGATGCCCTCGGCGCGGGCGGTCTCGATCACGCTTCCAGCCGTCCCGGCCCGGGAGCATCAGGTCGAGCACGCACGCGTCGGGGCGCTCGAAGCGCAGGCCGCGCCAGCCCCTGCTCGCCCTTGCCGACCGACGACGGCGTCGAAGCCGCCGCGGTCGAGGTGTCGCGCCATCGCCTTCGGCGATGACGTCGTCGTCCTCGACGATCAGCACCCGGGGCATGGCCGCTACGATAGATCCGCCCCGTCGACCGGCGATGATCTGGCGACGTCCGGAGACGCGTTTCGACGACCTCCGCGCCGCGGCTCCGAGCTCGAGGCGGCGTCGTGCGCCACCACCTCGTCGAGGAGAGCCGCGAGATCGTCGTCGTGCTCGACCATGACGCGTCGCGTGGTCGCCGCGAGCCGCCGCGCACGCGAGTCGCTCGACGGGCTCGAGGAAGGCGTGCCCTTTCCAGAGGCGCTGCCCGCACGGGCGGGCGGAGCCCGCTCGAGATCCCGTACACCGTCGACGGGAACGAGGAGACGCTCGTCTACCTCAGCGCGCCCGGCGACGCTGGCCGCCTACGAGGAGCTGCGCGCGGGCTTCACCGCGGCCGTCTCGCACGAGCTGCGCACGCCGCTCGCCCGGCTGCTCGCGCTGCTCGAGAGCGGCGACGCTGCCGGGCGCCGACCCAGGACGCCTGATCGGCGAGGCGCGCGAGCGAGGTCGAGCGCATCGGCGAGCTGATCGACGACGTGCTCTTCCTCAGCGAGCTCGAGAGCGGGCGCGCGGTCGTCGCGCTCGGCTCGATCCGCGCGCTGCCGGTGATCGACGCAGGTCGTTCACCGAGCTCGGCCGACCGCGCGAGCGTGCGGGCGTCGCAGCTGAGCGTCGAGTGCACGCCGACGCTTCGACCTCCCGCTGCGCGCGCGGATGCTGCAGGTGGTCGGTCGAGAACCTGGTCGAGAACGCGATCCGCTACGCCGGCGACGGCGCGACCTTCACGCTTCGTGCCGCCGAGGAGCCGACGGTGCGCACCTGATCGTCTCGGACGACGGCCCGGGCGTGTCGCCGGAGGACCTGCCGCGCCTCTTCGAGCGCTTCTACCGCAGCGACCGGGCGCGCGCCGACGCGCGGCACGGGCCTCGGGCTCGCGATCGTCAAGCACGTCGTCGCCGCGGCCGACGGGACGGTCGAGGCGACCGCGACCCCGGGCGGCGGCCTGACCGTCGACGTGCTCGTTTCCCGGCCGAGCTCGTGATAGACACCATGCCGTGCGGATCCGCTTCACCCCGCAGCGGCACGAGTTCTTCGTGCTGTTCTCGCGCGCGTCGCTCGAACGCCGTCGACATCGCGCGGCTCGCTCGGCAGCTGTTCGACCGCTTCCCGCAGGACGGCGCCGAGCTGATCGGCCGGATCAAGGAGCACGAGCACACGCGGCGACGAGCTGACCCACGAGGTCGTCGACCTGATCAACAAGACGTTCGTCACACCGTTCGACCGCGACGACATCTACCGCCTCGCCGGCGCGCTCGACGACGTCTGCGACTACGTCGACGAAGCCGCCGACAACCTCGGCTCGTACGGGCGTCATCGAAGGTGCCGGCCCGCGCGCGGCGAACAGGCCGGGTCGATCCTCGAGGCGACGATGCTGCTCGACGAGGCGGTCAGCGATCTCGAGGGCTTCAAGGACTCGAGCCGGCAGCTGACCGAGCTGCGCGCAGCTCGAGGACGAGGGCGACCGGCTGCTACCGCGACGGCGGTCGGCGGAGCTCTTCCGGATCGGGCGCCGACCCGCTGACGGTCATCCGCTGGAAGGACATCTACGAGGGTCTCGAGGAGGCCGTCGACGCCTGCGAGAACGCGGCGGACGTGCTCGAGGCGATCTACGTCAAGAACCGGTAGTGGGCCGTGGAAGGCGACGTCCTCCTCGTCGTCGTCGTCGTCGTCGCACTCGGCGTTCGACTTCACCAACGGCTTCCACGACACGGCGAACGCGGTCGCGACCTCGGTCTCGACCCACGCGCTCTCGCCGCGGCTGGCGGTCGCGCTCGCCGTCGATCGCGAACCTCGCTCGGCGCCTTCGTCACGACGGCGGTCGCGAAGACGGTCGGCAGGGCATCATCGACGTCGGTCTCGTGACCGACGCAGACGCGTGCTCGCGGCGCTGCTCGGCGCGATCACATGGAACCTGCTACGTGGCGGCTGCGGGCTCCCGTCGAGCTCGTCGCATGCGCTGATCGGCGGCCTGATCGGCGCCGCGCTCGTGCAGTCCGGCGTCCGACGGCGTGCAGTGGCGGACATCTGGGACAAGGTCGTCATCCCGGCGATCCTCTCGCCGATCGATCGCCTTCGCCGCCGCGTTCGTCCTGCTGTTCGATCGATCTACTGGGTCTTCGTGTGGATGACCGCGCACACGGCGAACCGGACGTTCCGCCTCGGCCAGCTGTACTCGGGCAGCTTCGTCGCGTTCACGCACGGCGCGAACGACGCGCAGAAGACGATGGGCGTGATCGCGCTGGCGCTCTACGCGAACGGCGCGATCCACACCTTCTACATCCCGACTGGGTCAAGGTCGCCGCCGGCGCGGCGATTGCCGGCGGGACGTACGTCGGTGGCTGGCGGATCGTCCGGACGCTCGGCCAGCGCGTCTACAAGATGGATCCGGCCGGCGGGTTTGCCGCCCAGGCCTCCGCGGGCGCGACTGATCTTCGTCGCCACCCGCTCGGATTCCGCGTCTCGACGACACAGTGCATCTCGGGCGCCGTGATGGGGGCGGGTGCGACCCACCGGCTGTCCGCCGTCCGCTGGGGCGTCGCCGGGAACATCGTGGTCGCGTGGATCCTGACGATCCCTGCGGCGGCCCTCATGGCCGGGCTCCTGTACTGGCCGATCCAAGCGATCTTCTGACGGGGTCGCGCGAGAACGTCAGCAGCAGCCGGCGCGTGACGCAGGCGTAACGACCGGCAGACCGGAAGGCGCCTGGGCGCTCTTCGTCGCCTTGACGATCGCGCCGTGCATGCCGTCCGCGACCTCGTGAGTGAAGTCGACCGATACGTCCTCGAAGCCGGCGGCCTCGAGCCCGGCCACGTACTCACTCCGCGAGAGCGCGCCCGCGATGCAGCCGACGAAGCTCCCGCGCTCCGCGCGCTCGGCGGGCGTCAGGCGATCCTCGGCGACGACGTCGCTGACGCCCACTCGGCCGCCCGGCTTCAGCACGCGGGCGATCTCGGTCAGCACCGCTGGCTTGTCGGTCGACAGGTTGATGACGCAGTTCGAGATCACGACGTCCACGGAGTCCGCCGGCAGCGGGATCGCCTCGATGACGCCCTTCAGGAAATGCACGTTCGTGGCGCCGGCCTCGCGCGCGTTCTGCTGCGCCAGCGCGAGCATCTCGTCGGTCATGTCGACGCCGTAGGCCGTCCCGGTTGGGCCGACACGCTTCGCGGAGAGGATCACGTCGATTCCGCCGCCCGAGCCGAGGTCGAGCACCGTCTCGCCCTCGTGCAGCTCCGCCACGGCCGTCGGATTGCCGCACCCGAGCGATGCCAGGCCGGCGGCCTCGGGCAGCTCGCCGCGCTGCTCGGCGTCGTACAGCGCGAGCCCGAAGGGCTCTTCGCCGGGGGCGCAGCAGCTCCCGCCGCCGCAGCCTCCTGTTTCCATGGAGCGGGCCGACTCGGCGTAGCGGCGGCGCACCTCCTCGCGCAGATCGTCAGCAGTCGTAGTCATCAGCAGCACGCTCCTTTCAGGTCGGCGACGGCAGCGAGCGTCTCCACGGCATCGCGCCGCAGGGAGAAGTAGGCCCACTTGCCGCGCTGCTCGCGGTCGACGAGACCGGCGTCGAGCAGCTTCTTCATGTGGTGGGAGACGGTCGGCTGTGACAGCCCGAGCGGCTCGACCAGTTGGCACACGCAGACGGCCTCCCCGCCGGTCGCGAGCGCGTTGACGATCCGCACGCGCGCTGGATCGGCCAGCGCCTTGAAAAGGTCGGCCGTCGCAACGGCCTCGTCGTCCGACAACGCAGACGCGGCGAGCGGGGCACAGCAGGCGGTAGCGGCGACGGCACTCATATCGACAGACATCAATATATCGACACAGATCGATGCGAGTCAAGGCGGAATGGCTTCACCAGATCGACACCACAAGTTCACGGCGCGGCGCCCCACTGCGCGAAAGGGCAGTCGTACGCTCGCGGCGCATCGGAGGGAATCCAACAAAGGAGATCTGAGGAGATGCGCACAACGCGCTACGTCATCGCTGCCGTCGCGATGGGGGTCGTCGCGGCCGTGGCATTCGCGGCCGTCGCCGGGGCACAGCCGGCATCCAGGCAGGCCGACTCGTTGAGCGGGGCCGGCTCGACGTTCGTCGCACCGTTGATCGCGCAGTGGCAGCAGGCCTACCAGAACGCCTCCGTCACCTACAACCCGGTCGGCAGCGGCGCGGGGATCACCGCGATCCAGACCCGCACGGTCGACTTCGGCGCTTCCGACGCGCCGATGACCGTCGACCAGTTCACGTCCTGCCACGGCTGCGTCATGGTGCCGTGGGCGCTCGGGGCGACGGCGGTGCTCTACAACCTGCCGGGCGTCAAGAACAACCTTCACCTGTCCGGCCCTGTGGTCGCCGGCATCTACCTCGGAAAGATCAGCAAGTGGAACGATAAGCGGATCACGAAGCTGAACCCGGGCGTGAACCTGCCATCGACCGACATCACGCCTGTGAACCGGAGTGACGGCTCGGGGACGACGTACAACTTCACCGACTACCTGTCCGCCGTCAGTCCCGAGTGGGCGAACAAGGTCGGCCACAACACGGCAGTCGACTGGCCGAGCCCGAAGGCGGTCGGCGCCCGCGGCAGCTCTGGCGTGTCCGGAGTCGTCACACGGACGCCGGGGGCGGTCGGCTACGCCGACGTTGCCTACGCGCTGGCGAACAAGCTCCAGTTCGCGGCCGTGCAGAACAAGTCCGGCAAGTGGGCGCTGCCCGGCATCCGCGGCATCGAGGCCGCTTCGGCGAACGTGCGCTCGTTCGACTCGCGGAATGCGATCTCGATCGTGAACCCGCCGAAGAGCAAGCCGAACGCGTACCCGATCTGCACCTACACGTATGTGATCCTGCCGCTGCAGACGCCGAAGGCCGCCGCGCTCAAGGCGTTCGTGAACTGGGCCATCACCAGCGGGCAGCCGCTCGGAAAGAAACTGCTTTTCGTGCCGATCCCGAGCTACGTCCTCGCCCGCGACAAAGTTGTCCTGAAGCGGATTTCTTCGTCGTCCTGATCCGGATCGCGCTGGGTTGACAACAGCAACCAGATCCGCGCCGACCGGCCCCGCCGCCCTCCAGCGGCGGGGCCGGTTCCGCTTCGGCGACACGCTCCTCTACACAGTCACGCTCGCGGCCGGCTTTACGGCCGTGGTCCTGCTGATTCTCATCACCTGGAAGGTGTTCGCGGGCGCGAAGCTCTCGTTCGACACCTTCGGCCTCGGCTTCGTCACCGGGACGACATGGAACCCCGTCACCGATGTCTACGGTGCGGGGACGTTCATCTTCGGCACAGCGCTGACGTCGTTGTTCGCGCTGCTCGTCGCCGGTCCGATCGCGATCGCGATTGCCCTCTTCCTGACCGAGCTCGCGCCGGGCTGGATCCGGGCCCCGGTCGGCGCGCTCGTCGAGATGCTGGCTTCCGTGCCGAGCGTCGTGCTCGGCCTCTGGGGCATCCTCGTCATGGGGCCGTGGGTCGTCTCGACGCTGAGTCCGGTTCTCAGCTCGCTGTTTGGCTGGACGCCCTTCTTCGCGGGCTCCCAGACCGTCGGCTCCAGCCAGCTGTCCGCCGTCCTGATCCTGACGATCATGGTCGTTCCGATCGTGTCCAGCATCTGCCGCGAGCTCTTCCTCAACGTGCCGGCCGAGCTTAAGGAAGGAGCGCTCGCGCTCGGCGCGACTCGCTGGGAGATGATCCGCGGCGTCGTCTTTCCATACTCGCGCGCGGGCATCGCCGCAGCGCTGATCCTCGGCCTCGGCCGGGCGGTGGGAGAGGCCATCGCCGTCACGCAAGTGATCGGCAACACCACCAACATCAGCTTCAACCTCTTCCATACCGGCGACACGCTCGCGAGCCGGGTCGCCAGCTCGTACCAGAGCTACACGAACAACCTCAACAAGTCGTCGCTCGTCTACCTCGGGGTCCTGCTGCTGATCTTCTCGCTCATCGTCAACGTCATCGCGCAGGTCATCGTCCGCCGCGTCGCCAAACGCCAGCAGGGGCGCACGTGAGCGTGCACGCCGAGCCGCCTCGTCCGCTGACGAGCGAGCACCTCCGCCGCCGAAAGGCGGTCAATCTGGCCATGGAGGCGCTTGCCACCGTCGCGGCGATGCTCGCCGTCGCCGTGCTCGTCATCGTCATCGTCTCGGTGCTGAAGAAGGGCATCGGCGCGATCAACCTCCACTTCTTCACGCACACGACGTCGTTCGCGTTCACGTTCGGCAAGCCGCCGGACTCGGGGATCGCGAACGCGATCGTCGGCAGCATCGTGATCGTCTTCTTCGCCGTGCTGATGGCGCTCCCGGTCGGCGTTGCGGCGGCGATCTACCTCAACGAGTTCGCATCGCCTCGCGTCCGTGCTCCGCTCCAGCTTGCGCTTGACGTCCTGAACGGGATCCCGGCGATCGTCGTCGGCATCTTCGTCTTCGTCCTGCTGGTCGCAGGCAGCGGTCAGAGTGCGCTCAAGGCGTCGTTTGCGCTCGCGATCCTGATGCTGCCGCTCGTCGCGCGGTCGACCCAGGAGGTCCTGGCCCTCGTTCCCAACTCGCTGCGCGAGGGCAGCCTGGCGCTCGGGGCGCCCAAGTGGCGGACGACGCTCAGCATCGTGCTCCCTCAGGCGATGGGCGGGATCATCACGGGCGCGACACTCGCGACCGCCCGTATCGCGGGCGAGACGGCGCCCCTGCTCTTCACGTCGTCGCTCGTCGGGACGCAGACGAGCTGGAACCCGACGCAGCCCCTGAACTCGATGCCCTACTTCATCTTCAACGCGGCCGAGCAGGCCGACCCGCACCTGCAGGAGCAGGCCTGGGCAACCGCGTTCGTTCTGATCGCCTTCGTGCTCGTCGCAAGCACGATTGCCCGCTACTTCGGCCTCCGGAGCCGCCGGCGCCGGATGGGAAAACGCTAGAAGGAGAGACCTGATGGATTACGCTTCCACGGGCATGGCCGAGGAGACCGAGCGCCAGAGCGGTGACGGCCTGGCCAAGGCGATCGACCCGACGAAGCTCGGTCCGGGTACCGGCTCGGCCCCGGTTGCGGCGCCGACCGTGTTCCGGATCGAGGACCTTACGGCCTACTACGGGAAGTCGCCGGCGGTCAAGAACGTCAGCTTCGCGGTGCCTGGCAACCAGGTGACCGCGATCATCGGCCCCTCCGGCTGCGGCAAGAGCACCTTCATCCGCTGCCTCAACCGGATGAACGACGTCGTCCCGAATTTCCGGACGGAGGGCGCAATCTACTTCCACGGCATCGACCTCCAGGGCAAGGACGTCGACCCGGTCAACGTCCGCCGCCAGATCGGGATGGTGTTCCAGCGGCCGAACCCGTTCCCGAAGTCGGTTTACGACAACATCGCCTACGGGCTGCGAATCCTCGGGATGAAGGACAATTTGGACGACCGCGTCGAGCGCGCCCTCAGGCGCGCGGCGCTGTGGGAGGAGGTCAAGGACCGGCTCAAGGACAGCGCGCTTGCGCTCTCTGGCGGACAGCAGCAGCGCCTGTGCATCGCGCGCGCGATCGCGATCGAGCCCGAGGTGATCCTGCTCGACGAGCCGGCGTCGGCGCTTGACCCGATCTCGACGGCGAGCATCGAGGACCTGATGCACGAGCTGAAGTCGGACTACACGATCGTGATCGTCACGCACAACATGCAGCAGGCTGCCCGCGTTGCCGACATGACCGCGTTCTTCTCGCTGAGTGAGGTCGTCGACGGCCAGCGGTCGGGCATCCTCGTCGAGTACGACCGGACCGAAAAGATCTTCACGACGCCGGGCGACAAGCGGACCGAGGACTACGTGACCGGTAGGTTCGGGTGATGCCCATGCGCATCCCGCTCCAGCAAGACCTGGACACGCTCCAGGCGACCCTCATGGAGGAGGGCGACCTCTGCGCGCGCGCCATCCGCGGCGCCATGCAGGCGGTTCGCGAGCGCGACCCCGAGCTGGCCGACGAGGTCATCGCCTTCGACGACGAGGTCGATTCGCGGTACCTCTCCATCGAGGTGGCCGTCGAGTCGCTGCTCGCCCGGCAGACGCCGGTCGCGTCCGACCTGCGGCTCGTGCTGTCGATCATCCACATCAACCTCGCGCTCGAGCGCATCGCCGACCTCGCCGTGACGATTGCCAAGCTGACGAAGCTGGTCTACGCCGTCCCGCCGGACACGAAGCTGATCGAGGCCTACGACGAGATGGCGACTCGCGGCGAGGAGATGCTCAAGCATTCGCTCGACGCGTTCATGAACCGCGACGTCGAGGCGGCCGAGGCGCTCGTCGAGCTGGACGAGCTCATCGACCGCGCGAACCGGCGCGCCGTGCACCACCTGATGGCGATCGGGAGCAACCCGGAGATGCGTGAGTGGGGGCTGCGCATGATCATCGTCTCGCGCTGCCTGGAGCGCATCGGCGACCACTGCGTCGACATCGGCGAGCAGGTCGCGTACCTCGTCACCGGCGAGTTCCGGGAGTTCACGGACGCGTCGACCGAGCTCCGCGGCTGAACACTGCTTAACACCACCGACGTAGGCCGTTAAGCGCGCCCGGCTATAAGGACCTCGGTGCGGCCTCAACGCACGGGACTCCTCTTTCTCGTGGCGAGCGCCGCGCTCGTCGTTGCCGCGATCGCGGGCGGAGCGGTCGCCTTGACGGGTGCGGCGCTCATCTGGGGCATCGGGACAGGCTCCTCGGCCGCACCGGCGCAGCCGGTCTCGAGCGGCGACGCCGGCGTCACGACTGCCCGCTTCCGCCGGGTGGGGCAGCCGCTGACGATCGGGCAGATCTACCAGCGAGCGCGGCCGGGCGTCGTCCGCGTCTCGACCGAGACCGTCGTCCGGTCGAGCGACCCGTTCGGCGTCTTCCCGACGATGGCCCAGGAGCAGCGCGGGCTCGGCTCCGGCTTCGTGGTCGACAAGTCCGGATACATCGTCACGAACTACCACGTGATCCAGGGCGCCCAGCGGATCAGGGTCAGCTTCTCGAACAACGAGAGCATGGCCGCCAGGCTCGTCGGCCGCGACCCGTCGACCGACGTCGCCGTGCTCAAGGTGAGCGCCGAGTCGCGCGCCCTGCGGCCGCTGGAGCTCGGCGACTCCGACGGCGTCCAGGTCGGCGACGCCGTCGTCGCGATCGGCAACCCACTCGGCTACGAGCGCACGGTCACATCGGGCATCGTCAGCGCCACGGGGCGCGCCATCCAGGCGCCGAACCAGTCGCTGATCGACCAGGTCATCCAGACCGACGCCGCCATCAACCAGGGCAACTCGGGCGGCCCGCTGCTGAACACCAACGGCCGCGTCATTGGCGTCAACACGCAGATCGCTACGGAGAACGGCGGCAACGTCGGTCTCGGCTTCGCCGTCCCGATCAACACCGTGAAGGACGTGGCCTCGCAGATCATCGACAAGGGCAGCGTCGAGCACGCGCAGCTCGGCATCTACGCACAGGCGGTCGACGCCCGCATCGCGAGGGTCTTTCACCTGCCCGCGAGGGCGGGGCTGCTCGTCGCCGACGTCGACCCGGGCAGCGGCGCGGCCAGGGCCGGCATCAGGGCCGGTACCCAGCACGTCACGGTCGACGGCGAGACGTATGTCATGGGCGGCGACCTCGTCGTCGCCGCGGATGGGCGCTCCATGCGCACGGTCGAGGCGCTGCGCGAGGTCGTTTCGGCCAAGAGCCCGGGCGATGCAATCCGACTCGACCTCTACCGCGGTACTACGAAGCACACCGTCCGCGTGAAGCTTGGGCGGCAACCCTCCTCCCCTCGCGGGTAGCCGTCCTTCTCTGCGGGCCGCCGCCGGCGGCCCGCAGGGAAAAATCTCGGCGGGGCTGGACTAGCGGAGCGCTGCGAGCACGACCATGCGGATGCGGGCCGCGATCGGCTGCGCCCACTCGGGGAGGATGACGTCGTCGTCCTCGACGATCACCGGGTCGACGTGCCCGTGCGCGTAGACGCGGTCGTGCTCGCGGCCGCGGCTGATGCGCGATACCTCGTCTCCGAGGGCGTTGCTGACCGCGGCGGTTATGTGACCGCGGCGTGTTGCGGGCGGTGAGAACACCAGACCCCCCTTCTCCCGTGGGGCGCCGACCCTAGCGGGTCCCGCCCTTCCGTACCAGCCCGGTCTCCCGTTCGCGATCATGGCGCGATGCAGGAGGAGGCCCGCTGGGGGAAGAGCACGCCGTGGTCGGTAGGGGCGGAGGAGGAGCTGATGCTCGTCGACGCCGAGACGCTGCTGCTTGTGCCTGCCTCTCCGGAGATCGTCGCGGCCGCCGACGCGGAGCTCGGTCCGGGGTGGATCAAGACCGAGCTCTTCGCCTCTGTGGTCGAGTCCAACTCGGGCATCTGCGCCTCAGCGGAAGAGGCGGCGGCCCGGCTGCGTGAGCTGCGTGAGGTGACGGCGCGGCTCGCCGGCGAGCGCGGCCTCGAGGTCATCGCCGCCGGGGCGCACCCGATCAGCCGGCCCGAGGAGCAGGCCATCGCGCCCGAGGCCCGCTACCTCGCGTTCGTCGAGTACGCCGGCGTCTCGGCGCGGCGGCAGGGGGTCAACGGGCTCCATGTCCACGTCGGCATGCCCGACGAGGAGACGTGCTTTCGCGCGCTCGAGGGCGCGCTGCCCTGGCTGCCCGTCGTGCTCGCGCTCTCGGCCAACTCGCCCTACCTGTCGGGCGAGGAGACCGGGCTCGCGTCCAACCGCGCCGAGATCCTCGCCCAGCTGCCGCGGAGCGGCGCGCCGCCGGCGTTTCGCGACCTCGGCGAGTGGGCGGCATTCGTCGACCGGCTGGTCGCGCTGGGCGTCATTCCCGACTACACCATGCTCTGGTGGGACATCCGCCCTCATCCGCGCCTCGGGACGCTCGAGGTGCGGATGCCGGACCAGCCGACGTCGCCGGCCCGCTCCGCGAACCTGGTTGCGCTGGTCCACGCGCTCTGCGTCGCGGCCGCGGAGGGCGAACCCCGTCCGTACGACCCGCCGGCGCGGGCGCTCTACCAGCAGAACCGCTGGGCCGCGCTCCGCGCCGGGCTCGACGCCGAGCTCGTGCACCCCGACGGCGACCGGATGGCGCCTGCGCGGGAGCTCGCGGGGGAGCTCGCCAGGTTCGTCGGCGTCGGCATGAACACGGCCCGGACGGAGGCCGAGGAGCAGCTCGCGATCGGGCGCGCAGACGGGCTCGAGGCGCTCACGGCCGCGCTCGTCGAGCGGACGCTACGCTAGGCCAAAGTGCCCGAGCAGACGGACATTCTCCAGGTCACCGGCATCCGCTGCGAGCGCTGCGTGAACCGTCTCGCGGTCGCCCTGCGCGCGGAGGAGGGCCTCGTCGGCGCCTCCGCCAACCTCGTCGGCCGGGTCACGCTGACGTGGGACGACGACGTGACCGACCGCGAGACGCTCGTCGCGGCCCTCTCGCGCGCGGGCTTCCGCGAAAACTCCCTGGTCTAGTCGCTCTCCCTAGGCTGCCGGTCGCCGAGCAGCGCCGGGGACTGGCCGGCCGGTGCCCCGACCGTGTCCGTCTCACCATCGCCGGTCGCCAGCTCGGACCGGGTCTCCGCCCGGCTCGCCTCGGCCTTCAGCTCGTGGTCGTCCACGTCGACGAGGCCGTCGACCGGCTGAGTCTCGCCGAGGCCGTAGTACTGCGCCGCCGCCTGCTCGTCGAACTCGCCCTCCTTCGCGGTGGGCGCGTCGTAGACGATGTCGTGGGCGAGCGTCGTCACGACGCGCTGATTCGCCTCGTCCACGGTCGCGAACGACAGCGGCAGCGGGTTCTGCGACTTGCGCAGATGGCCGTGCTCGACGATGAGAAAGTCTCCGACGCGCCCGGAGACGTGCCCGATGCATTTGTCGTCCAAGACCGAGACCACCTCGTATCCGTTCATGCCTTCCTCCTGTGCTCGGGGATCGAAAGACGTCTACCCCGGCGGGCCGATCCTCAAAAGTCGGGAATACCAGCCATTCCGCGTCCGTTTTGTCCCTCCGTGAACGTGCTGCTAGGTTCGAGCGATGGGCGAGCCCTCGCCGACCGAGACGCGGCAGCTCGCCGACGACGCCCGGGCGCGTGTGCGCTTCGAGGAGGAAGCGCTCGAGCTTGCCGACCAGGTCTACCAGGTCGCCCGGCGGCTGGTCGGCTCGCGTGAGGAGGCCGAGGACCTGATGCAGGAGACATATGCGCGCGCTTTCCGCAGCTGGCGCTCGTACCAGCCCGGCACCAACCTGCGCGCCTGGCTCCTGCGCATCCTCACGAACCTCAACATCGACCGCGCCCGCGCGCGGCAGCGCCGCCCGCAGACCGAGCCCCTGGAGGAGGGCGACTACTTCCTCTACAACAGGCTCGCCGGGTCGGGCGGCGACCAGCAGCCCGAGGAGGAGGAGCGGGTCCTCGCCCGGCTGTCGCAGGACGGCGTCGTCAGCGCCCTTTCGGAGGTGCCGCACGACTTCCGCGACGTGGTCGTGCTGGTCGACATCGGCGGCTTTGCGTACGCCGAGGCGGCGCAGATCCTCGACATCCCGGTCGGCACCGTCATGTCCCGCCTGCATCGTGGTCGGCGAATCCTGAAGCGACAGCTCGCCGAGGAGGCCTCCGATGACGGTTCGTGACGACCCGTGCGACAACTGCGAGGAGATGCTCCAGCCGTACCTAGACCGCGAGCTCACGACCATGGAGCGCGCGGAGGCAGAGGCGCACCTCGACACGTGCGAGTACTGCCGCCGGCGCTATCGCTTCGAGGTGGAGCTACGGCGCTTCGTGCGACAGTCCGTCGTCGAGCCGATGGCGCCTGAGCTCAAGCAGCGGCTGTCCTCGCTCAGAACGCCGCTCTAGCAGCCGCCGACCGACGCGGGGCCGGCGATCACGACCAGCCGGTGCTTGTCTTTGCCGGCCGGTAGCGGCTTCGTATCCACACAGAGGGACTTCGCGAGACGTGCGGCGATGGCCTCGGCGCCGGGCGGGTAGTACACGGATGTCTCCCGGTAGCTGAACTGGCCGGGCACGCGGTGGACGCCGCGCAGGCTGTACCCCAGCGCCGTCACGCGATCCGCCACGCTCCCCGTGTAGTTCCTGTCGCCGGCGCCGTTGTAGACGTTGACCTTGATGCTCTCGGTGGGCGGGAGGTTCGCGATGGCGCCGCCGCCGCCGCCGTTTCCAATGCCGCCTGTGACCTTCGAGCCGATCCCGATCGCGGCGGCCAGTAGCAGGACAAGCGCGGCTATGCCGCCGCCGACCATGATCCGGTAGCGCCGCGTGTCCGGCGCGAGTGGCGGCACCGGCCGGCCGGCGAGCTCGAGCGCCTCGTGGTGGTCGATGCCGAGCGCGGCCGCGTACGTCGCTGCGGCGGCGACGGCCTGGTGCGTCGAGCGGAACCGGTAGAGGCGGCCCTCCTCGAGCCAGGTGATCTCGTCGACACCGAGGGCGCTGCGCGCGGCCGCTTCCTCGCGCGTGAGGCCGCGCTTCGTCCGCGCCGCCTCGAGTGGCGACGGGCCTGCGTCGTGCTCGAGCGCCCGGATCGCGTTCACGGCCCCATCATTCACCGCGCGTCGGCCGGTACCTCTCCGGCAGGTCCGCGGGGACGTCGACGTCGCCCGGGGAGCCCAGGTCGTCGCACGGAACGGTGAGCGCCGGCAGCGCGCGGGCACCCTCGTCGGGCACCGACGCCCAGGCCGACCGGTCGATCAGAACGGGGTGGCCGCGATTGCCGCCGTAGGTCGCCGCCACGAGCTCGGCGCCGCTCTCGCGCCAGACCTCGATCACACGGTCGACAGCGGCCGGCGAGAGATCCGGCCCGTCCGCGAGCACGACGACCGCCGCCTCGACGTCGTCGGCGAGCGCGGCCAGCCCGCAGCGCAGACTGGCGCCCGGGCCGCGCTCCCAGTCCGGGCAGCGCACGAGCGGCGCTGCCGCGTCCGAGCGCATGGGCGCCGGTCACGACGACAATCCCGTCGACCGACGACTCGGCCGAGGGCCGCGAGCGACGTCGCCGACGAGCAGGGTCTGCTTCGGCGCGCCGAAGCGGGTCGCTGCGCCGGCCGCCAGGACGACCGCCGGCGACCATGCCCCTAGTCCTTGACGGTGACCTTGCTGATCACGACGCTTCTGCGTCGGCTGCTGGTTCGCGTCGCCGAGCTTGCCGATCCGCTCGACGACGTCCAGCCCGTCCGTCGACCTTGCCGACGATCGCGTAGTCGGGCGGGAGCCCGGCGTCGGCGGGCGTGACGACGAAGAACTGGCTGCCCGACGTGCCGGCCGGCTCGGCGCCCGTCTTCGCCATCGCGACGACGCCCTTGGTGTAGCGGGCGTCGGCCGGCGGCTTGTCGACCGTCTTGTAGCCGGGCCCGCCCGAGCCGGTCTGCGTCGGGTCGCCGCCCTGGATGACGAAGCCGGGGACGATGCGGTGGAAGATCGTGTCGTCGTAGAAGCCGCTCGTCGCGAGCTAGACGAGCGAGGCCCCGGTGTTCGGGGCCAGCTTCGGGTCGAGGCGGACAGTGAAGCTACCGCAGTTCGTCGTGAAGACGAGCTCCGGGTGCTCGTTCGGGCCGAGCGGCTTGTCCGGCGCTTTCTGGCCGCCGTTCGCCTTCGCGGCCGGCTTGTCAACCTGCTTGCACCCGTTGTCGCTGGCCACCGAGCTGGCACCTCCGCCTTCTGTCGTCGTGGTCGTCGTGTCGCTGCCGGAAGAGCTGCTGCCGCACGCGGCACAGGCCGCCACCAGGAGCGCGAGGACGAGCACGCGGACGGCCATTCGGCCGCCGATGCTAGCCGCCGCCGACCGCGGCGCGTGCGCGGCGTACGAGCGTGCGCGCGATCTCGACCTTGTAGACCGTGCCGGGCAGCGGCGTGGCCGCGTCCAGATCTTCAACGCCTGAGACCGCCCACGGGATCGGCGCGACGCCTGCCAAGCCGAAGCGCACGTCGCCGTCGGTGCGCGCGGCCGCGACGCCGACGATCGGGAACGCCCAGCGCCGCCGGTCCATCGCTTTCAGGTAGACGGAGGCCTCGGGCCGGGGCACGTCGAGCTCCAGGATCAGCTCGTCCGGGTCGAGCGCGACCACGTCGCGGTCGTCGTCCGTTGGTAGCCGGTACAGCTCCGCGAGCGGGAGCTCCCGCTTCGAGGTGACGAGGTGCGCGTCGAGCGCGAGCAGCGCGGCCGCCACGTCCGACGGGTGGGCAGATGCGCAGGGCTCGTTGGCGAAGATCGCGTGCTCGCGGTGCTCGCCCTCACGTGCGTGGCAGACATCGCCGCCGTGCAGGTAGCACGGGAACTTGAGCCGCCAGTACCAGCAGCGCGTGGCCTGGCAGAGGTTGCCGCCGATCGTGCCCATCGCGCGGAGCTGCGGCGAGGAGGCGAGGCGGCAGGCCTCGCGCAGCGCCTCCGGGATCTCCGGATCGGCCTCGAGCTCGCCGAGCGTGGTGCCCGCGCCGATCGCGCGTCCCGTCGACGCCCCGCGGGACGGCGCGCGAGAGGTCGACGAGCGTCTCCGGGGTCAGCGATCCGGTCGCGCGTGAGCGGGACGACCTCGGTGCCGCCGGCGATGCCGATGCTGCCGTGCGCCGAGCGCCGCGACTGCCGCGGGCAGGGTTTCAGGCCGGAGTAGCTGCAAGCCTCTCCCGCTCGCGGGCCTCGCGCAGCGCCCGGAGCATCTCCTCGCGCGTGATCGGGAGCGACTGCACCTCGGCCCCCGTCGCGTCGCGGATCGCGTTCGCGATCGCCGCCGCCGTCGGGACGATCGGCGGCTCGCCGAGGCCCTTCGAGCCCAGGTTGGTCAGGTGCTCGTCCGGGACGTCGACCAGCTCGGTGACGATCTCGGGCACGTCCGCGATCGTCGGCATGCGGTACGCGTCCAGGGTCTGCGTGAGCACTGTCCCCGTCGCGGGGTCGAGCAGCCGGTCCTCCGAGAGCGTGTGGCCGATGGCCTGGATGATCCCGCCCTCGACCTGGCTCGACGCGCCGAGCGGGTTGATCACCCGGCCGACGTCGTGGATCGCGGCGACGCGCTCGACGCGGATCTCGCCCGGTCTCGACGTCGACGGCGACCTCCGCGACCTGGACGCCGAACGTGAGCACCTGCATGCCCGTCGGGTTCGGGCCGCGCGCGCCCTTGCCGAGCAGCTGCGCGTCCTCCAGCAGGCCGACGACCTCTTCGATCGGCCACGAGCCGCCGTCCGAGGAGACGACGTTGCCGCCCTTCAGCGACAGCACGCCCTCCTCCCGGTCGTAGCGCTGCGCCGCGATCTCGATGATCTGCCGGGCGGCGTCCGCGGCGGCGGCGCGCACCGCGGGTCCCATCGAAGGCGTCGTCGACGAGCCGGCCGAGATCGAGGCGTACGGGCCGCGGGCGGAGTCGCCGAGAACGACGTCGACATCGTCGAGGGGAAGCCCGAGCTCCTCGGCGGCGATCTGCGCCATCGCGGTCGCGGTGCCCGTGCCGATGTCCTGCATGGCCGTGATCACCGTGGCGCGCGCGTCCGACCCGAGGCGCACCCATGCGTAGGAGGGTGGGCCGCCGCCGCCGTACCAGGTCTGGCTGGCGAGGCCGACCCCGCGCTTCCACGGGCCCTCGCTGCGGGCGCGCACCTCGTGCCGGCGCTCCCAGTGCGGCTCGGCGCGCCGGTAGCACTCCATCAGGTTCTTCGAGGAGTACGACGTGGTCGTCGATGGAGTCGGCGTAGTTGCGCTTCCGCAGCTCGAGCGGGTCGATGTCGAGCTTCGCCGCGAGCCGGTCGAGCAGCGACTCGAGCCCGAACGTGCCCTCGACGAAGCCGGGCGCGCGGAACGCGAGCATCGGCGGCGTGTTCAGCTTCGCGCTGTAGGTCAGCGTGCGCACGTTCTCGCAGGCGTAGAGCATCTCCATCGGCCCGTACGTCGGCGCCGTCCAGCCGCCCCAGCCGGTCGAGTTCACGAACTCGCCGTCGAGCGCGACGAGCGTCCCGTCCGCGCGGGCGGCGGCCCTCAGCCGTTGAATGGTCGCGTTGCGGTTGCCGGTGGCGAGGTTCTCCTCGCGGCGCGTCAGCGCGCAGCGGACGGGACGCCCGGTGCGCTTCGCCAGCTCGGCGCCGATGAACGTGTAGTCGCCGGGGCCGTTCTTCGAGCCGAAGCCGCCGCCCATGAACTCGCACACGACCCGCACCTTGTCGGGCGGCAGGTCGAGCTTCTCGGAGATGGCGTCGCGGACGCCCCAGATGAACTGCGTCGAGATGTAGACGTCGAGCCGGTCGCCGACCCACTCGCACACCGACTGGTGCGTCTCCATCGAGCTGTGCAGAACGGTCTGGGTGCGGTACTCCGCCTCGACGACGACCACGTCGGGCTCGGCGAGGCCCTGTTCGACGTCGCCGCGCTCGAAGCGCCGCGGCTCGCCGTGGAGCTGCCCGCGGCTCACCGCCTCCTCCGGGTCGACGAGCGGCTCGAGGATCTCCCACTCGACGTCGATCAGGTCGAGCGCGGCGCGTGCCTGCCCTTCCGTGTCGGCCGCAACGGCCGCGACTGAAGCGCCCTGGAAGCCGGCGAGCTCCTCGAGCACGTGCACGTCGCCCGGCACGACCGCAGCGCGGACGCCCGGCGCCTCGAGGGCGCGTGACACGTCGATCTTCCGCACGCGCGCGTGCGCGTGGGGCGAGCGCAGCACGGCCGCGTGGAGCATCCCCGGAAGCTGGATGTCGGCCGTGAAGCGCGCCTCGCCGCGCGCCCGCTGCGGGCCCGTCTTGCGCGTCGCCGGCTGCCCGACGACGTCGCGGGCACCCGGCGGCCACTGGTCGAGCGCGTCCTCCTCGACGACGAGCCAGACCTCCTCGTACCGGCCCTCGACTTCCTTCTCCGTGCGGATCAGTCGCGCCACGTGGCTATCGCCTCCTCGATCTTGGTGTAGGTGCCGCAGCGGCAGAGATTCCCGGCCATGGCGTGGCGAATCGTCTCGGAGTCCGGGTCGGGCGTCGCGGCGACGAGCGCCGCGGCCGAGACGATCTGGCCCGGTGTGCAGAAGCCGCACTGGAGCGCGTCCGCGCGGACGAACGCGTCGACGAGCGGGTGGTCGCGCAGGCCCTCGATGGTCGTGATCTCGCGGTCGCCCACGAGGTGGGCGAGCGTGATGCAGGAGAGCACGGGCACACCGTCGAGCTGCACGGTGCAGGCGCCGCAGTGGCCCTCGTTGCAGGCGATCTTCGTCCCCGTCAGGCCGAGGTCCTCGCGCAGCACGGTCGCGAGCGAGCGGCCGACCGGCGCCTCGGCGCTGTAGCTGCCGCCGTTGATGCGGAGCTCAAGCGCCAACGGTCACCGCCAGGACGTCGGCGAGATAGACCATCCGGAACGTGGCGCGCATGTGGCTGCGGCGCTCGTCGGGGTCGTCGATCGCGGCCATCTCGTCCCAGAGGGACCGGGCCACCGTGAGCAGCTCGCGGATGCGGTCGCGCTCGTCCTGGTAGCCGTCGCGCTCGAGCGTCGCGTTGAGCGCGAGCCCGATCACGCCGACCGTGTCCTGCTGACGGGTCCAGAGCAGCGGCGCCGCCATCGACAGGTACTGGTGGATGCGGGCGAACGCGATCGGCTGCGAGAAGATCCGCTCGTTGTCGGGCGCCGTCAGCTGCGGCGGCTCGCCGCTGTCCGCGATGCGCGCGGCGTTGCCGCCGAGCATGCCGCGGATGCCGTCGTCCCCGAGCCCGGCGGTCCGGGCGACCCGCAGCGCGATGATCAGCGACCCGGGATGCTGGCCGTAGGGGTAGTCCGACGCGTAGAGGATCTGCTCGGGCGACACGTGGTGGAAGAGCGCGAGCAGGTCGAGCGGGCTCCACACCGAGGTGTCGAAGTAGACGCCCTCGCGGCCCGCGAAATGGCTGAAGAGCGCTGCCTGATCGGCGATGCCGGCATGGGCGATGATCAGCTGCGTCCCCGCGAAGCGGTCGACGAGGTCGGACAGGTGCTCGGCGATCGGCGGCAGCCCGCGGCCGCCGTGGATCAGGATCGGCACCTTCCGGTCGGCGGCCAGCTCGAAGACGGGGACGAGGCGCTCGTCGTGGAGCTGGATGCGCTGCGCGCGCGGGTGCAGCTTGATGCCCTGCGCGCCGGCGTCGAGGCAGCGCGTCGCCTCCTCGATCGGCTCCTCCTTGATGTCGAGCCGGGCGTACGGGATGAGCCGGCCGCTCGCGCGAGCCGCGAAGGCGAGCGTGCGGTCGTTGGCCGCGCGAAAGGCGGGATGCCGGTCGGGCTCGTCGAGGCAGAAGACGTTGCAGCGCGCGATCGCGTAGCGGTCCTGGATCTCCGCGAGCTCTGTGTAGTCGCCGCGGAAGCCGTCGATGTCGAGCCCGAGGTGGGTGTGCGCGTCGAAGATCTCCGAGCCGGCGGGCAGCTGGCCGCGCAGCTCCTCGTCGTACTCGGCGATCAGCGCCCGCTCGCGCTCGAGGGCATCCACGGGGCTTGAGTCTACGGGCCGTGGAGCCGTCCCCGGCGTCGCCGGGGACTGTCGCGACACGCGCCGACTCGCCACTTCCGTCCTGGAGGTATCGGAGCCTCATGTGGCCATCGACCTGTTCGGCACGGTGGGTTCCGTTGGTCGTGAACCCAGAACGCATCGGGACAGCCCCCGCTGACACGGGGACTGTCGCGACACGCGCCGACTCGCCATTTCCGTCCTGGAGGTATCGGAGCCTCGTGTGGCCATCGACCCTGTTCGGCACGGTGGGTTCCGTTGGTCGTGAATCCAGAACGCATCGGGACAGCCCCCGCTGACACGGGGACGGCCCCGATGAGGCCGCGTCTTGTCGAGTATCAGGGCGCGCTGTTTAGGATGCGGCCTCATGCCCGACGTCCTGATCTTCGGCGAGACGACCACGTCGCCCGCGATGCGGCACGAGGTGCCCGTGTCGATCGGCGACGACTTCGTCTACGTCGAGCGCAACGGCACGAAGCTCGTCGCGGTCGCGTCGCTGGAGACGCCGCGGCTCGGCGGCAACGGGCTCGACGTGCGTGCGTTCGAGGACTTCGGCTACGACGACCTGCTCGCCTCCGGTCTAAACCGCGAGCAGGCGCTGGTCGAGATTGCCCTGCGCGCCTGCCGCGAGACCGGCGTGACGACCGCCGCGGTGCCGCCCGACTTCCCCGTCTCGGTCGCCGACCACCTGCGTGCGAACGGCATCGAGCTCTCGCCCGACGCGGAGCTCTTCGTGCAGCGCCGCCGGGCGAAGAGCCAGGCCGAGCTGGCCGGCATCCGGCGTGCGCAGCGCGGCACCGAGGAGGCCATGGGCGCCGCACGCGACATGCTCCGGCGCGCCGAGATCCGCGGCGAGGCCGTGCTGCTCGACGGGGAGCCGCTGACGAGCGAGCGCATCAAGACCGTCGTCGCGCGGGTCTTCACCGACAACGACCTGATCGCAGATGACTTCATCATCTCCCACGGGCCGCAGACCGCGGTCGGCCACGACGGAGGCTCGGGCGCCATCCTCGCCAACGAGCCGGTCGTGCTGGACCTCTTCCCGCGCGACCGCGAGTCGGGCTGCTTCTCCGACATGACGCGGACGTTCGTCGTCGGCGAGCCGTCCGCGGAGCTGCGCGAGTGGCACCGGCTGACCGAGGTCGCGATCCGGCGCGCGTTCGACCTGGTGAAGCCCGGTGCGATCGGCCGCGACGTCCACGTCGAGACGTGCCGCTTCTACGAGGAGCACGGCTACCCGACGCAGCTCTCGAAGGAGCCCGGCACCGTGCTGCTCGAGGGCTTCTTCCACGGCCTCGGCCACGGCGTCGGCCTCGAGGTGCACGAGTCGCCGAGCCTCGGGATGAGCGGACGCGCCGACGTGCTCGTTCCCGGCGATGTGGTCACGCTCGAGCCCGGCCTCTACAAGGCCGGCGTCGGCGGCTGCCGGCTCGAGGACATCGTGCTCGTCACCGACGACGGCGCCGAGAACCTCACCGACTTCCCGTACGACCTGACGATTTTCTAGAGACGCACTCACGGAGGTAGCGAGTGGCCACTGAGTCCCGCCAGGCGATCGAGACGATCTTCCTGGAGGAGCGGCGGTACCCGCCGCGCCCGGAGTTCGCCGCGCAGGCGAACGCCAAGCCGGACATCTACGACCGCGACCCCGACGAGTTCTGGGAGAGCGAGGCCCGCGAGCGGGTGACGTGGTTCGAGCCCTTCAGCGAGCTCTACCGGTGGGAGCCGCCGTACGCGGAATGGTTCGTAGGCGGCAAGCTCAACATCACCTACAACTGCGTCGACCGCCACGTCGAGGCCGGCCGCGGCGCAGCGGTCGCCTACTACTGGGAGGGCGAGCCCGTCCACGACCGCCGCGAGCTCACCTTCGCCGACCTGCAACGCGAGACGACGAAGCTCGCCAACGCGCTGAAGGCGCTGGGCGTCGGCAAGGGCACGCCCGTCGGGATCTACATGGGCATGGTCCCGGAGACGCCGATTGCCATGCTGGCGTGCGCGCGCATCGGCGCCCCGCACACCGTGGTCTTCGGCGGCTTCTCGGCCGACTCGCTCTCCGACCGGCTACAGGACATGGGCTGCGAGGTGCTGATCACGCAGGACGAGGCCTGGCGGCGCGGCACGACCGTCCCGCTCAAGGCGATCGCCGACGAGGCGGTCGCCGAGGCGCCGGCGGTGAAGAACGTGATCGTCCTGCGGCGGACGGGCGGCGACGTGCCGATGCAGGACGGGCGCGACCACTGGTGGCACGAGGTCGTCACGGACGAGAGCGAGTGCCCGTGCGAGCCGATGGACGCCGAGGATCTGCTCTACCTGCTCTATACGAGCGGCACGACCGCCAAGCCGAAGGGGATCGCGCACACGACCGCCGGCTACCTGGTCGGCGTCGCGACGACGCACTACTACATCTTCGACGTCAAGCCCGACTCGGTGTACTGGTGCGCAGCCGACGTTGGTTGGGTCACCGGGCACAGCTACATCGTCTACGGGCCGCTGTGCAACGGGACGGCCGGCGTGATGTACGAGGGCACGCCCGACTTCCCGGACAAGGACCGCTGGTGGGACATCGTCGAGCGCTACAAGGTCGACATCCTCTACACGGCGCCGACGGCGATCCGCACGCACATGAAGTGGGGGCCGCAGTACGCAGGGCAGCACGACCTGTCGTCGCTGCGCCTGCTCGGCTCGGTCGGCGAGCCGATCAACCCCGAAGCGTGGATCTGGTACCAGGAGCACGTCGGCGGCGGGCGCTGCCCGATCGTCGACACGTGGTGGCAGACCGAGACGGGGATGATCATGATCACCCCGCTCCCGGGCGTGACCACCACGAAGCCCGGTTCGGCGACGAAGCCCTTCCCGGGCGTCGACGCGGCGGTCTTCGACGAGCAGGGCAACGAGGTCGGCCCCGGCGGGGGCGGCTACCTGGTGCTCCGGCGGCCGTGGCCGGCGATGCTGCGCGGGATCTACAAGGATCCCGACCGCTTCGTCGACACGTACTGGTCGAAGTACCCCGACACGTACTTCGCCGGCGACGGCGCGCGGATCGACGAGGACGGCGACTTCTGGCTGCTCGGCCGCGTCGACGACGTCATGAACGTGTCGGGTCATCGCATCTCGACGATCGAGGTCGAGAGCGCGCTGGTCGACCACCCGAAGGTGGCGGAGGCGGCGGTGTGCGGCCGCAACGACGCGCAGACGGGCCAGGCGATCGTCGCCTACGTGACGCTGAAGGGCGGCGAGGAGGCCTCCGTCGAGATGCTCGAGGAGCTGCGCAACCACGTTGCGCAGAAGATCGGCCCGATCGCGAAGCCCGCCAACATCGTGTTCACGCCGGAGCTGCCGAAGACCCGCTCCGGGAAGATCATGCGCCGCCTGCTCCGCGACGTGGCCGAGAACCGGCCGCTCGGCGACACGACGACGCTCGCCGATCCGACCGTCGTCGAGGAGATCAAGACGCGCGCGGTCGCCGAGACTTCGGAATAGCCAGGATCCCGAGCATCCAGTGTGAACGGCTGCGACTGCGGCCGTTCACGCTTGCCGATGCGCCGGAGGTGGCGCGGCTCGCCGGCGATCGGCTGATCGCCGAGACGACGCTCACCATCCCGCACCCGTACCCGCCCGGCGCCGCCGAGGCGTGGATCGGCCGTCACCGCGAGGAGGCGGAGCGCGGCAACGCGCTCAACCTCGCGCTGGAGCGCCGCGACGATGGCGCGCTGCTGGGCGCGATCGGCCTGGGCGTGGAGCCGGCGCACGGCCGCGCCGAGATCGGCTACTGGATCGGCGTCCCGTACTGGGGCAACGGCTACGCGACCGAGGCGACGCGGGCGCTGATCGCCTACGCGTTCGACGAGCTCGGGCTCAACCGCGTGTACGCGTACCACTTCACCGGCAACCCGGCCTCGGGCCGGGTCATGGAGAAGGCCGGCATGCGGCTCGAGGGCGAGCTTCGCGGGCACCAGCGCAAGGGCGACGAGTACCGCGACAGCCGGCTGTACGGGATCATCCGCAGCGACCGGTAGTCCGCACGCTTCTCGCGAGCGCTCTCCTCGTCGTTCGTCGTGCTGACGTACCGGGCCCGGTCTGGACGCACGACGCGCCGCCGTGTTCGGGCGGCGCGTCGCGCGTTTGCTGCGTTGACCGGCGGCTACTTCTTGTGGTGCTTCGAGTGCTTGTGCGTCTTCGTGAAGACCGAGGCCTCGGTGCGGATCGGAGGCGCTTTCGGCGGAGGCATCGCGCCCGGATCGGGGAGCACTGCGACGGCCGGCGTGACGCTGGTCGGACCGCGCGCCGGCATGGTCGACCCGGAGGCCGCGCCGGCGCCGGCGAGGACCGCGGCAGCGGCCGCGCCCGTTGCGAGCGCCTCCTTGAGCAGGTGCGCCTCGACATCGTCGTCGTACGTGGTCGGAAGATGGTCGTCGCACATGGTCGGCTCCTTGGTCGACATCATCTGCCTGTAGGACGACCGCGAGCCGGCGGATCTTCCGGTTCCTAGTCGAGCAGCTGCTCGAACCGGTCGGCGTCGTCGAACGGGCCGACGACGGCGAGCCGGAGCGCGTTCCCGCGGATGACGTCCTGCGCCACCCGCTGGACGTCCTCGGCGGTGACGGCCTCGATCCCAGCGAGCACCTCTTCCGGCTCGACGGCCCCGTCCTCGAGCACCTCGCGGCGGACGCCGAACATGATCAGCCCTTGCGGGCTCTCGAGCTGGAGGACGAAGCGCCCCTTCGAGAAGTTGCGCGCCTTCTCGAGCTCGGCCGGCGGCACCGGCTCGTCCGCGATGCGGCGCAGCTCGCTGACGATGGTGGTGACCGCTTCGTCGATCCGCGCGATGTCGACGCCGGCCTGCGAGTAGAGCGTGCCGGCGTCGGTGTAGCTGTGGTTGACGCCGAAGACGTAGTAGCCGAGGCCGCGGCGCTCGCGTACCTCGGTGAACAGGCGTGACGACATGCCGCCGCCGAGCACGGTGGCGACCATGCTGAGCGCGTAGCGGTCGGGGTGGTCGATCGGGTAGCTCGGCAGGCCGAGGATCAGGTGCGCCTGGTCGGACTCCTTCGTCTTCAACCTGACGCGGCCGTTTGCGAACGGCGCGGCCGGCGCGGGCCCATCGGCACCGGGGATGTCCTTGAGGTCGCCGAGCAGCTCCTCGATGCGCTCGTGCAGCCCCTCACCGACCTTGCCGCCGAGCCCGACCACCATCCGCGAGGGCCGGTACCAGTGGTCGATGTACTGCCGGAACGTGTCGTGCGTGGCGTCGCGGATCGTCTCCTTGCGGCCGACGATGTCCCAGCCGAGCGGCTGGTCGCCGAAGAGGAGCGACTCGTACACGCCGCCGATCGAGTCGCGCGGCGTGTCGAAGTACATGTTCATCTCCTCGATGATCACGCCCTTCTCGCGCTCGATCTCCTCCGGGTCGAACTTGGAGTGCCGGAGCATGTCGACGAGCACGTCGAGCGCGACGTCGCGGTGCTCCGCCGCGCACTTGACGTAGTAGCCGGTGTACTCCTTGCCTGTGAACGCGTTGAACTCGCCGCCGATCGAGTCGATCTCGCCGGCGATGTCGCGGGCGGTCGGGCGCCGCTCGGTGCCCTTGAAGAACATGTGCTCGCTGAAGTGCGCGATGCCGTTCGTGTCCTCGGTCTCGTAGCGGGACCCGGCGGCGAGCATGATGAAGCAGGTCACCGACTGGGCGTGGTCCATCGGCGCGGTGAGGATGCGCAGGCCGTTCGGCAGCGTCTCGCGCTGGAAGGTCATGCGTTCACCGGGCCTGGGCGTTCGAGCGCGTTGCGCCAGTCGTCGGGCACCTCGCGCGACCGGGCGCGCTCGTAGTCGTACGAGACGAGCACGGTGCTGGCCTCGGCGAGCAGCTCGCCGCCCTGCTCGAGCCGGTAGTCCAGGGTGAAGCTCTTTCTGCCGACCGACGCGGGGCGGACGCCGATGTCGACCCTGTCGGGCTCCGCGTCGCCGGGCGAGCGGAAGTCGATCTCGAGCCGGGCGAGGATCATGCTCTCGGTGCCCTGCGAGTAGACCGGCCCGTCGAGGACGTGCAGCGAGGCGAGGTACTCGATCCGCGCCTGCTCGATGTAGGTGGCGAAGACGGCGTTGTTGATGTGCCCCATCGCGTCGAGGTCGCGGAAGCGCACGTGCTCGCTGTGCACGAAGGGGTAGCCGTCCATGAGGGCGATGCTAGCGATGCCACTCTGTCAAGAGCTCCCGCTCGCGCTCGGGCTTCAGCCCGACGGCATCGTTCCAGCCGTCCTTGGTACCGGCCCACGCGAGCGTGTCGCCGACCGTCTCGGAGAGCGGCCGGAAGGTGAGGCCGGCGGCGCGAGCGCGCGAGACGTCGGCCTCCTGCATGTGCCCCCACTCGGGGTCGCTCTCGGAGATCCAGAGCGGCAGCTCCATCCACTGGCCGACCTCGCGCTCGAGCAGGAACGGCTCGTCCACCCAGGTGAACGCGGCGTCGCTGCCGCTGACGGAGCGGCAGGTCTCCAGCACCTCGGCCATGCTCAGCCCGTCCCGGGTCGCGTTGAAGGCGCCGCTCGTCCGCCGCTCGGCGACGGTGACGAGCCAGGCGCCGAGGTCGCGCGCGTCCACGAACTCGACCGGCCGGCCGGGCCGCCCGGGCGCGAGCACCTCGCCGCCGCGCGCGACGCGCACGGGCCAGTAGGTGAAGCGGTCGGTCGGGTCGTGCGGGCCGACGATCAGCCCCGCGCGCACGTTCGCGGAGCGGCCGGGGAAGACCTCGGCGACGACGTCCTCGCAGAGCGCCTTGAGCCCGCCGTAGTGCTCCATGACCTCCTCGACGGCCGGGTCCTCGAGCTCGATGCGCGGCGCGGTCTCGTCGAAGTGCGCGCGTGAGAAGTCCCGGTAGACGGAGACGCTCGAGACGAAGACGTAATGGCCGACGGCGTCCTGCAGGAGCTCCGCGGAGGCGCGGACGACGCGCGGCACGTAGCCGGACGGGTCGATGACGGCGTCCCACTCGCGCCCGCGCAGGACGTCGAGGTTGCCGTCGCGGTCGCCGTGCAGGTGCTCGGCCTCCGCGAAGAGATCCGGGTTCGTCTCCCCGCGGTTGAAGAGCGTCACCTCGTGGCCGCGGCGCAGTGCCTCCTCGGCGGCGGCGCGCCCGAGGAACTTCGTGCCGCCGAGCAGGAGGAGCCGCACCTCGACAGCCTATGTTGCGCGTGGCGCTGCGCGGCTATTGGATGACCTGCACCTGATGCTGATGCAGCCGAGCGGAACGGTGACACTCGTCTTCACGGACGTCGAGGGCTCGACGCGGCTGCTCCAGGAGCTCGGCCCGGCCGCGTACATGGACGCGCTCAACCAGCACGGCCAGGCGGTGCGCGGTGCGTTCGGCCGCCACGGCGGCTACGAGGTCGACAACCAGGGCGACAGCTTCTTCTTCGCGTTCGCGTCGGCGCACGCGGCGCTCGACGCCGTCGGCGAGGCGCTGGCCGCGCTCGAGGGCGCGCCCATGCGCGTCCGGGTCGGCGTGCACACGGGTGAGCCGGCCGTCGACCCGCCGAAGTACGTCGGCGTCGACGTGCACCGCGCCGCGCGGATCATGAGCGCGGCGCACGGCGGCCAGGTCGTGATCTCGCAGTCGACGCATGACCTCGTCTCCGGCGAGGTGGAGCTGCGCGATCTCGGGGAGCACCCGCTCAAGGACTTCCCCGACCGGCAGCGGTTGTGGCAGGCAGGCGGCGGCGACTTTCCGCCGCTGCGCACCGATCGCCAGACGCAGCTGCCGCCGACGGCGTGGCCGCTGCTCGGCCGCGAGCGCGAGGTTGCCGACCTGGTCGCGCTGATGACGAACGGGGCACGGGTGGTGACGATCACCGGGCCGGGCGGCACCGGCAAGACCCGCCTCGCGATCGACGTCGCGCACGAGCTGGAGGGCCGCATGGCCGACGGCGTCTTCTGGGTGCCGCTCGCCGGCCTGCGGCAGGCCGACCTCGTCCTGCCGGCGATCGCGCAGGCGGTTGCGCCGACGGAGGGACTGGCCGAGCACCTGCGCGAGCGGCAGGCGGTGCTCGCGCTCGACAACTTCGAGCACGTGCTCGACGCGCGGCACCCGGTGAGCGAGCTGCTCGCGCAGGCGCCGCGCGTGAAGGTGCTGACGACGAGCCGCGCGGCACTCCGCATCACGGGCGAGCACGTCTACCCGCTGGAGCCCCTCGAGCTGAAGAGCGCGGTCACGATGTTCGTGGAGCGGGCTGCGGCGGCCGGGCGGCAGCTCGAGGCGGACGGCACGATCGCTGAGATCTGCCTGCGGCTGGACTGCCTGCCGCTCGCGCTCGAGCTGGCGGCCGCCCGCGCGCGGCTGCTCGAGCCGGAGTCGATGCTCGGACGGCTGGAGCGCAGCCTCGCGGTGCTGACCCGCGGGAGCGCGGACGCCCCGGAGCGCCAGCAGACGCTCCGCGCGACGATCGAGTGGAGCCACGACCTGCTGCAGGACGAGGCGCGCGTGCTGCTGCGGCGGCTGTCGGTGTTCGCGGGCGGCTTCTCGCTGGAGGCGGCCGAGCAGGCGGCGGGCGGCGACCTCGACGTGCTCGAGGAGCTGGTCGATCTCAGCCTGCTGAAGGCGCTTGACAGCGGCCGCTTCCTGATGCTGGAGACGATCCGCGAGTTCTCGGCCGAGCAGCTCGCCTCGAGCGGGGAGGAGGGCACGGTCAAGCGCGCCCACGCCGAGTTCGTCGTCGAGCTGGCGGAGGCGGCCGAGCCGCACCTGCGCGGCAGCGGCCAGGAGCGGTGGCTGCGGGCCATCGACGACGACTACGACAACGTGCGCGCGGCGCTCGGCTGGGCGCGTGACACCGGCGAGCGGGAGGTCGCAGGCCGGATCTGCGCGGCGCTGGGCCGCTACTGGCGCGTCCGGCCGCTGACCGCGGAAGGGCGGGCGTGGATCGCGGCGAGCCTCGCCGCCGTGGACGAGCTGGAGCCGGCGACGGCCGCGCGACTCGTCCGCGCGGCCGCGCACCTCGCGGCGCTCGCGGGCGACTACGAGGAGCAGCGCGTGCTCGCGGAGGACGCGCTGGCGCGCTGGCAGGCGATCGGCGACCAGTCGGCGATCGCCGCCGCGCTCGGCGACCTGGCCGTTGCGGCGATGTTCGGCGGCGACCTCGACCGGGCGGCCGAGTACTACGAGCGCAGCCGCGCGGCTGCGCGGGCCGGCGAGGACGATCCGGTGCTGGCGCTCGTGACGCTGAACCTCGCCGACCTGCAGATCATCCGCGGCGACTACGCACGCGCCCGGGAGCTGGCCGAGGAGTCGGCGGCGCTGTCGCGGCGGCTGGGGATCGGCGACGTCGCGGCGATGTCGCTCCTGAACCTCGGTCTCGCCACGTACTTCCAGGGCGAGACGCAAGCGGCGCTCGCCGCGATGCGCGAGGCGGCCGTCGCGGCGCGGGCGCTCGGCGGCGACATCGTCAGCCAGGTGTTCGAGGCGCAGGCGGCGGCCCGGCTCCGGCTCGGCGACCCGGAGTCGGGCGCCCTGCTGCTGGGCGCGGCGGACGCGCTGCGCGGAGTGAGCGGTTCGGCGGAGCAGCCCTTCTACGCAGCGATGAACCGCGAGACACGTGAGGGGATCCAGGCCGCGCTCGGCGACGGGGCGGTGGCGGCGTTCGAGCGCGGGCGGGGGCTCGAGCTCGAGGAGGCGCTCGCGCTTGCGACCGGCTAGCGCGAACTCCGCGCCGCTGGCGAACGTCTAATAAGCATGAGTGCGACCGCGATCAGCGCGGGGACGTCCAGCCACCGGACGATGGCGGCGAACGGCTTCGCGCTCAGCGACATCGAGTTCGCGCCGGCGTGCCGCATCACGCTGCACGCGCATCCGCGTGCCTGTGCCGCCGTTGTGGTCGATGGCGCGGTGCGCAAACGGTTCGGCTCGCATGGGCACGAGCTAGGACCGGGAGGCGTGGTGAGGATGCCGCCGGAGGAGCCCCACGAGGATCTGTTCGGCCGCCATGGCGCGCGCCTCGTCGTGGTCGAGACGGACGACGGGGGCGGCGTCTCGTGCTTCCGTGACTGGGGCGCGACGCTGATCGCAGCTCGGATCGCACGGGAGCTGGCGGCGCCGGACGCCTTCACGCGGCTCGCGCTCGAGGGGCTGGCGCTCGAGCTGGTGGCGACGGTGGCGCGCGGTCCGTCCGCACGGCCGGTCGAGCCGTGGCTCGAGCGTGCTCGCGAGCTGCTCCACGAGCGGTCGCTCGAGCTGCCGACGGCGGCCGAGCTCGCGGCCGAGGCGGGTGTCCATCCGTCCCATTTCGCACGCTCGTTCCGCGCCGCCTACGGCGACAGCCCGGGCGGGTACGCCCGGCGCCTGCGGCTCGAGTGGGCGGCGGCCCGGCTCGTCCGGAGCGACGACGGGATTGCCTGTGTCGCCGCCGAGGCCGGCTTCGTCGACCAGAGCCACTTCACGCGCGCCTTCAGGCGCCACTTCGGGCTGACGCCCGCGCGCTTCCGCGCCGCGCACGGCTGATCCCAAACCGTGCTCGCTCCGTACAAGACGTGCCGGCCACGGCTCCGTAGCGTCGAGCGAAACCCAACACGGTCTAAGAGGAGGAAACGAGATGAGACGCATCGCAATCGCGGTCGCGGCCGCCGCGCTCGTGGCGGCCGGCACCGCCGCGGCGGGCGGCAGCCCCGAGGCCCACGGCAACGTGGGGCTTGTCGCACACGACGTGTTCGGACTGCAGACGCTCGAGCTGAAGCAGTTCGAGTTCCAGGCCAGGGGGTACGGGTCGGGAGACGCCGCGCTGGGGCACTTCGCCTACCGCGAGCTCGACGACGGCGCGCCGACGGACGCGCGCGGCCCGGTCTGGTGCATGACTGTGATCGGCCACGACGCCTGGATCGGCGGCACGATTGAGCGCTCCAATGACCCGACCCTTCTCGGCCTGGGCGGCTGGTGGCACGTCGTCGACAACGGCCACGGCAAGAACGGCACCCCCGACGTCACGACCTTCATGGGGGTCGGGTCGATCCAGCAGACGCAGGACTTCTGCGACGGCCACCCGGCGTTCAAGCATCCGTTCGACGTCCAGCGGGGCGACGTGGAGGTGCGCACGAGCTGAGGCATCTCATCTCGGCCGGGACTGAGTAGCCGGCGGGGGCGCTATCCGAGCTGCGCCAGCGCCTCGAGGAGGCGATCGACCTCGTCCGCGGTGTTGTAGTGGACGATCCCGGCGCGGACGACGCCGTCGGGGCCGAGCCCGAGCCGGCGCGCGATCTCGACCGCGTAGAAGTCGCCCCAGCCGACCGCGATCCCCTGCCTGCCGAGCTCGGCGGCGACCTCCTCGGATGACCGGCCGTCGACGGTGAAGCCGAAGGTGGAGACGCGCCCGTCCATCGTCCGCGGGCCGCGGAGCCGGCACGAGGCGGGCAGCCCGGCTAGGAAGCGCTGGCCAAGCGTGCGCTCGTGCTCCTGGATCGCCTCCCAGCCGATCGAGTCGAGGTAGTCCACGGCGGCGACGAAGCCGGCGAGCAGCTCGTGCGCGAGCGTGCCGGTCTCGTAACGGCGGCCGGGCGGCGACTCGGGCGCCGGGCGGACCTTGTACGGGCGCCAGCGCTCGAGCAGCTCGCGGCGGCCGAAGGCGAGGCCCAGGTGCGGCCCGTAGTACTTGTAGGGCGAGCAGAGCAGGACGTCGACGCCGAGCGCGGCGACGTCGATCGGCCCGTGCGGGGCGAAGTGGACGGCGTCGGCCCAGGCGAGCGCGCCTGCCGCGTGGGCGAGCTCGACCACCCGAGGGACGTCGATCAGCGTCCCGAGCGCGTTGGAGGCGAGCGGGAAGGCGACGACCCGCGTCCGATCGGAGAGCTGCCGCTCCAGGTCGGCGAGGTCGAGCCGGCACTCGTCGTCGACGTCCGCGAAGCGGACGACCAGGTCGCGGTCACGGGCGAGCTCGAGCCAGGGCGCGACGCTGCCGTCGTGGTCGAGGCGGGTCACGAGCGATCTCGTCGCCGGCGCGCAGCTCGCGCCCTGCTGCGCGCGACAGGGAGAAGTTCAGCGTCGTCATGTTCGCCCCGAAGGCGGTCTCGTCGGGCGAGCAGCCGAGGAACCGGCCGGCGACGTCGTGCGCGCGCGTGACCAGCTCGAGCGTGTCGCGGGCCGTGTCGTAGTCGGGCGTCCCGAGGTTCGCGTTCGCGTGGCGCAGGTACCCGGCGATCGCGTCGATCACCTCGTCCGGCGTCTGCGTCCCGGAGGGCGCGTCGAAGAACGCGAGCGGACGGTCGAGCGCCGAGAAGCGCGCCCGCACCGCCGTCACGTCGAACGCGGTCAGCGTCATGCGATGTCCACGCCGTTCACGTGCCACCGGTAGGTGGGGTGGGGGACGAGCGATTGGCCGACGAAGCAGCCCTCCTCGGTGCGCGCGATCAACCCGGCAAGCTCGGGCGGCGGCAGGTCCGGGTCGAGCGTCACGTCGAGCGCGCAGGCGATGTGGACGAACCCCCAGGTGCCGTCCTCCCTGCGGTTCACGTGCCCATCCGCCGTGGCGCTCATCGCCACAGCGGTCGACTGCTTGCGCGCGTGGAACTCGAGCGCGAGCAGCGTGCAGCGGACGAGCGCAGCGAGGACGAGGTGCTCGGGCGTCCAGGCGGGCGGGATGACGAGCGACCGGCCGCGCTCCGTCGTGAGCGTCCCGTCGCGCGAGAGATCGACTCGGTACTCACGGCGCGGGCGCAGCACGACGGCGAACGCTAACGGTCGCTCCGAGCGGCCGTCCTCCCACTGTCGTGGTTGCGCTTGTGCCGATACCGGCATACGCTGCCGCGCGATGGCGACCCGGCTGCGACCGCTCAGCGAGGCGGAGGCGTACGCGCGCTGCTACGCGGGCGCGTCCGACGAGGTGCGCGTGGTCAAGATCCCGCGCCGGCCGCGCTACCAGCTCGAGGTAAGCGGCGAGGATCTGCGTGCCGCGTTCGCGGACCGGCTCGACAAACGCGAGCCCGATCTCGATCCCGACCTGGTTGCCGCCGAGGACAAGTCCGCCGCCGAGGACGCGCCCGTCGCCGCGGACGCGCCCGTCGCCGAGGCGGCCGCGACGGACGCGTCGCCCGCCGCCGAGGAAGCGGCGTAAACAGTCACGCGCGCGCCGGGGCACCCCGGCCCACCACCCGGTTCAACCGTAACGAGAGAATCCGCACCGGTGGGTGACGGATGCGTGCCGAATCTGTGACGGCGAGCGCCGTCCCGGACGTTCTGGCGCCCGGCCTCGAGATCGTCTTCTGCGGGATCAACCCCGGCCGGGTCTCGGCGGCGGCGCACGCCCACTTCGCCAACCCTCGCAATGACTTCTGGCGCCTGCTCCACGTCGCCCGCCTGACGCCGCGCCTGCTCGGGCCCGACGAGCAGTTCGAGGCGCTGCGCTACGGCATCGGGATCACGAACGCGGCCCCGCGGACGACGCCGGGCTCCTCTGACCTGCGCCGCGCCGACTTCTCCGGCGCGCGCGAGCGGCTCGAGCGCATGGCCGATGAGCTGAAGCCCGGCTGGATCGCGTTCGTCGGCAAAGAGGCCTACCGGGGCGTCTTCGGCGAGCGCGCCGAGCACGGCGTGCAGGAGCGCTCGCTCGGCGAGACCCGCCTTTTCGTGCTGCCGTCGACGTCGCCGGCCAACGCGGCGGTCTCGTGGGACGAGCGGCGCCGCTGGTTCGACGAGCTCGCCGGCCGCGCCAGCGGCAAGCCGCTGCGCGACGCCGTGCGGGCTGTGCTGCTGGACCCGGCCGATCGGCTCCTGCTCGTCCGCTTCGTCTTCCCCGACCGTGAGGTCTGGGCGCCGCCGGGCGGCGGCGTTGAGGCCGGGGAGCCCGACGAGCCGGCGCTCCGCCGTGAGCTGGCCGAGGAGTGCGGCCTCTACGAGTTCGACCTCGGCCCACAGCTCTGGTTCCGGACGCACTGGCAGCTCGGCGAGCGCTGGGGCGGCCAGACCGACCGCTACTTCCTCGTTTGCGTACCCGCGTTCGAGCCGTCGCCCGAGCTCACCGCCGATCAGCTGCGCGCCGAGGGCGTCGACGGCATGCGCTGGTGGACGCCCGGGGAGCTCGCGGCGAGCACGGAGCGGTACGCCCCTACCCGTCTGCCCGGGCTCGTCGCCGGCGTGCGGGCCGACGGGCCGCCCCCGACGCCCATCCAGGTAGGCGTCTAGGAGGATTTCCCCCGAATCGGGGGAAGACGCGCTTCGAACCGCTTCCGATAGTCCCCACATGCGGACGCCCCGCCGCAGAGCAACCTGGCTCGCCGCGCTCGCGCTGTCCGCGGCCGCCGTCGCGCTCACCGCGCCGCCGACCTCGGAGCCTGCCCTCGGCGACTGCACGCCGGGCGCCGACTGGCCTGCCCCCCGCGCCGACCTCCAGAACGCGGTGCTCGCCGCCGTGAACGCGCACCGTGCCACGGTCGGCGCCCCGGCGCTCGTCGTCTCGCCGACCCTCAGTGCGGCTGCTGTCTGGAAGGCGCGCCACATGGCCGAGTACGGCTACATGGCGCACGACGACCCGACGCCGCCGGTCACGCGCACGACAGCGGACCGGCTCGCCGCGTGCGGCTACTCCGGCGCCGGCTGGGGCGAGAACATCGCTGCCGGCTACCAGACCGCCGACGCCGTCATGCAGGGCTGGCTCGCGTCACCGGGCCATCGCGCCAACATCGAGCAGCCCGCCTTCCTCGCGACGGGGATCGGCGCCGCCGCCGCGCCGAACGGCGCCGTCTACTGGGCCGAGACCTTCGGGACGTCGACGGCGGGGACGCCGCCACCGCCACCGCCGCCGCCACCGCCGCCGCCGCCGCCGCCGCCTCCGCCCCCGCCGCCTCCCCCGACGACGACCACGCCGGCGACCACGACGACCAGGCCGGCGACCACGACGACCACGCCGGCGACCACGACGACCAAGACGACCACGCCGGCGACCACGACGACTACGACGACCACGACGGCGCCTGTCACGCCGGCGCCGCCGTCCGCGCGCCCGGCTCCGAAGCCGCATGTCGCGGTCGGCCCGTCACCGGACCGGCGCGAGCCGCGCGCTGACCGTCGCTTCGTGCTGCGCTTCCCCGTCTCCCTCTCGGCAAGCGTTGCGCATCGCGGCGTCACGTGCCGGGCGCGCGTCGGCCGCGTGCTGGCGTCGGGGCTCGACGGCGGCTACGCCAGCTGCGTGCTCGTCGCGCCGCGCGGCACGAAGGGCCTGCGCATCTGGGGCACCGTCGAGGTGCGAGCGGGCGGCGCGAAGGCGCGCCGCTGGTTCTCGCGCCTCGTTCGCTGACCGTCATATCCCCCTTTTGGGGGTGGTCGGCCTTTCTGAGCGTCCGATGGAAGCTCGCATGCGGACGCCCCACCGCAAGCCCTGGCTCTTCGCCGCCGTCCTCGCGGCGGCCGCGGCGACCGCCCTCGCCGTGCCCTCCGCACCGCGCACCGCCGTCGGCGCCTGCACGCCGGGCGGCGACTGGCCCGCCGCGCGCCCGGCGCTTGCCGACGACGTGCTCGCGGCCGTCAACGCGCACCGGGCCACGGTCGGCGCGCGGACGCTGGTCGTGTCGCCTGCGCTGCAGGCGGCGGCCGTGTGGAAGGCGCGCCACATGGCGATGTACGGCTACATGGCGCACGACGACCCCGCACCGCCCGTCGCGCGTTCCGTCGCCGACCGCATCGCCGCGTGCGGCTACACGGGCGCCGGCTGGGGCGAGAACATCGCCTACGGGTTCCCGACCGCCCAGGCCGTCGTGCAGGGCTGGCTCGCCTCGCCCGGCCACCGCGCCAACATCGAGCAGCCAGGCTTCGCCGCCACCGGCATCGGGGCCGCCGTCGCACCCAGTGGTGCGGTCTTCTGGTCGCAGACGTTCGGCACCTCGGCCGCCGGCACATCGCCGCCGCCGGCACCGCGTCCGCCGGCGCAGGCCGCCCCTCGGCCGACCGGCGCGCTTGCCGTCGGCCGCTCCCTCGATCGCCACGCGCTCAAGGGCGACCGTCGCTTCACGCTGCGCTTCCCCGTCATCCAGACGCACAGCCGCCAGAAAGTCACCCGTGGCGCCGTCGCGTGCCGCGCGCGCATCGCCGGCCGGCGGCTGCGAGTCCTCGCGGCCGGCTTCAACCAGGGTTACGCCCAGTGCATCCTCGTCACGCCGCGAGGCGTTCGCGGACGGCACGTCTTCGGCACCATGAGGGTCGTCGCCGCGCACGCCGGCGCGCGCCGCTGGTTCTCGCGCCTCGTCCGCTAGCCGCTAGCCAGGCCAGCGGTTCGTGATCGGAGTGCGCCGGTCGCGCCCGAACGCCTTCGGCCGCAGCTTCACCCCGGGCGGCGCCTGGCGGCGCTTGTACTCCGCGCGGTCGACGAGCGCCAGCGCGCGCTCGACGACGTCCGGGTCGAACCCGTTGCCGGTCAGGTCGTCGCGCGAGCGGTCGAGCTCCACGTACGCCTCCAGCACCTGGTCGAGCGCCGGATACGGCGGCAGCGAGTCCTCGTCCCGCTGGTCGGTCCGCAGCTCCGCCGACGGGGCGCGCTCGATCGTCGAGACCGGGATCAGCTCACGGCCGGCGCGCTCGTTCAGGTGCCGCGCCAGCCGGAAGACGTCGGTCTTGTAGACGTCCTTCAGCAGCGCGAAGCCGCCCGCCATGTCGCCGTAGAGCGTTGCGTAGCCGACCGACAGCTCCGATTTGTTTCCGGTCGCCACCAGCAGCCACCCGAACTTGTTCGAGAGCGCCATCAGCAGCACGCCGCGCGTGCGCGCCTGGATGTTCTCCTCCGTGAGATCCGGCTCGCGGCCCGCGAACACCTCTGCGAGCGTCGCCTCGGAAGCGTCCACGATCGACCCGATCGGCAGCTCCAGGAACGACGCGCCCAGGCTCTCGGCCACGCGGCGGGCGTCGGCGCGCGTCTCCTCCGACGAGTAGCGCGACGGCATCGAGACGCAGTGCACGTGCTCCGGCCCGAGCGCCTCGACACAGAGCGCGGCGGTCACGGCCGAGTCGATCCCGCCGGATACGCCGATCACCACGTCGCTGAAGCCGTTCTTACCCACGTAGTCCGAGATGCCGAGCTCGAGCGCGAGCCGCATCTGCTCGAGCTCCCCGACCAGCGCGACAACGGGCGGCGGGCTCGCCGCCACACGCTCCGCGGGCGGCGAGCCGATGTGGACGACCGGGATCTCCGGCGGATCGAGGTCCGCGGCCAGCGTGCGGGGGCGCACGTCGCGCAGGCGCCTTGCGATCGCGATCGTCGGGTCGATGTCGACGACGAGCAGGCACTCCTCGAACCCGGGTGCCCGCGCCAGCACCGCGCCCTCGTCGTCGAGCACGAGCGAGTGCCCGTCGAAGATCAGCTCGTCCTGGCCGCCGACCAGGTTGCAGAAGGCGATGAAGCAGGCGTTGTCGCGTGCGCGTGTCTTCAGCATCTCCTCGCGCTCGCGGTCCTTGCCGACGTGGAACGGCGACGCCGAGATGTTCGCGACGAGCTGCGCGCCCGCGAGCGCGAGCTCGGTCGCCGGCGGGCCCGGCTGCCAGATGTCCTCGCAGATCGTCGGCCCCACCAGCACCTCGCCGTGCTCCAGGAGGACGAGGTCGCGCCCGGCTGCGAAGTAGCGCGCCTCGTCGAAGACGCCGTAGTTGGGCAGGAAGCGTTTGCGGTAGAGCGCGCGGATCTCGCCGCCGACGCAGATCGCGCACGCGTTGTAGAGGTCGCGGTCGAAGTGCGGCGTGCCGACGAGCGCGGCGATGCCGCGGCACTCCAGCGCGATCTCGTGCAGCGAGCGCTCGGCCGCGCGCAGGAACCCCGGGCGCAGCAGCAAGTCCTCGGGCGGGTAGCCGGTGACGGCGAGCTCGGGGAAGAGGACGAGGTCGGCGGCCTGCGAGCGCGCCTCGTCCAGGCGCTCCAGGATCCGGGCGCGGTTCCCGTCGAGGTCGCCGACGACGGTGTTGATCTGGGCGAGCGCGAGCCTCACAGGTTTTTGCCTCTCAGTCGAAAACTGTAGCGGGTGGCGGCTCGGGCACGATACGGGCCCATGTCCGAGCTCGTCATCGACAGGCGCTTCCGCGGCCCCGCCACGTCTGGGAATGGCGGCTACTCGTGCGGGATCGTCGGCGCGCTGATCGGGGACGGGCCGGCCGAGGTCACCCTCCGGCTGCCGCCGCCGCTCGAGCGCCCGCTGGGCGTCGCCGGCACGACGGAGGCGATCGAGGTTCGCGACGGCGACGCGCTCGTCGCCGAGGCACGCCCGGCGGAGCTCGACCTCGCGCCGCCGCGCACCGTCACGGTCGACGAGGCGCGCGCTGCCGAGGCGCGCTACTTCGGCGACGTCGACCATCCGTTCCCCGAGTGCTTCGTCTGCGGCCCGGGGCGGACGCAGGGCGACGGGCTCGTGCTGAGGCCCGGACAGGTGGGCGGCGAGCAGCTGGTCGCCACCGTCTGGACGCCGGACGCCTCGCTCGCCGACGGGGACGGGCTCGTGCACCCGGAGTTCGTCTGGGCGGCGCTCGACTGCCCGGGCGCGTTCGCGGTCGAGCTCGTCGGCCGCGGCACCCGCGTGCTCGGCCGGCTCGCGGTCCGCATCGACCGGCGCCCGCGCGCGGGCGAGGAGCACGTCGTGATCGGGTGGCCGCTAGGCGGCGAGGGCCGTCGCCAGGAAGCCGGCACCGCGCTGCTCGACGCGGAGGGCCACCTGCTCGCCGTCGGCCGCGCCGTCTGGATCGAGCCGCGCGCCGCCTAGCGCCTGAGCCGGATCGCATTCAGGTCGTCGGCGCGAATCGCGTCGGCCCGGGCGATCAGCTCGTCGATGTCGTCGTGCTCGGCGTGCAGGTACCGGCCCGCCAGAGCATCCGCCCGCCCGGAGAGCAGCGCGAGCACGAGGCGCGGCGCCAGCTCGGGGGGCGTCCAGGGGGCGTCGTCCGGGAAGTCCGCGCCGGTCATGTCGGTGCGCACGAGCCCCGGGCTGATCACGAAGACGCGCACGGGCGTGTCCGCCAGCTGGCTTGCGAGCGTCTCGGCGAAGCGGCCGAGCGCCGCCTTGCTCGAGGGGTATGCCGTCTGCCGCAGCCCCGGCAGGTAGGAGGCGCCCGAGCCCGTGTGCACGATCCGGCCGCGGCCGCGCTCGAGCATGCCCGGGATCACCGCGCGGGCGCACAGGTAGGCGCCCAGCACGTTCACCTCGAAGACGCGCCACCAGGCGTCCGGGTCGGCGTCCCAGGCCACGTCCTCGCGGAGGTTGATGCCCGCGTTCGAGACGAGCGCGTCGACCGGGCCGAGCTCGCGCTCGACCGCGGCGACCATCGCGTCGACCGACGTGCGGTCGCTGACGTCGGCCTCGACGGCGAGGCCGCCGACTTCGCGGGCGACCTCCTCGACCTGCGCGCGCGTGCGCGCAGAGACCGCGACCCGCGCGCCCGCCCCCGCGAGCTCGACCGCGATGCCCCGCCCGATCCCGCGGCCGCCGCCGGTCACGAGGACGACCTGGCCGTCGAGCCGGTCGCTCACGCCACCGCCCGCTCGATCTCGTCGAGCGCCTCCGGGTTCTCGAGCGACGACAGGTCGCCGGGGTCGCGGCCGAGCGCCTTCGCCCGCACCGCCCGGCGCATGATCTTGGCGCTGCGCGTCTTCGGCAGCGCCGTCACGAAGAACGACACGGTCCGGCTTGAACGCGCGGCCCAGGTCGACGCCGACCGCATCCGCGACCTCGGCGGCCAGCTCCGCCGTAGGTTCGTCCACATCAGGTAAGAGGATGCAGAAGACCCACGCCACCTCGCCCTTGACCTCGTGCGGGACGCCGATCGCGGCCGCCTCGGAGACCGCGGGATGCGAGACGGCGGCGGACTCGATCTCCGCCGGCCCGATGCGCTTGCCGGCGATGTTGAGCGTGTCGTCGGAGCGCCCGTGCAGGAACCAGAAGCCGTCCTCGTCGACCGAGGCCCAGTCGCCGTGCACCCAGACGCCCGGGAAGCGGCTCCAGTACGTCTCGATGTAGCGCTCCGGGTCGCGCCAGAAGCCGCGCGTCATCCCGGGCAACGGCTTGCGGCAGACCAGCTCGCCGACCTGGCCGCGCACCGACCTGCCCTCGGCATCGACGACGTCCATCGCCATGCCGAGCGCGGGCCCGCCCAGCGAGCACGCCTTGATCGGGCCGGCCGGCGTCGGCGACAGGAAGCAGGCGCCCACCTCGGTGCCGCCCGAGAAGTTGATGATCGGGCAGCGCCCGCCGCCGACGTGCTCGATGGAGCCACATGTAGGGATCCGGGTTCCACGGCTCGCCGGTGGTCACGAGCACGCGCAGCGACGAGAGGTCGTGCTGCGGGGCGCCGTGCGGGATCAGCGCCCGGATCAGCGTCGGCGAGCAGCCGAGGATCGTGACCCGTCCTCCTCGATCGTCCGCCAGAGCCGGTCGGCCGGCCAGTCCGGCGCGCCCTCGGCAAGCACGATCGTGGCGCCGCAGCGCGTGGCCGCCGACCACCGTCCACGGGCCCATGATCCAGCCCATGTCGGTCGCGAAGTGGATGCGGTCGCCCGGGCGCGCATCGGCCTGGTACGCGACCTCGCGTGCGATCTAGACGAGGAAGCCGCCGTGGACGTGCACGATCCCCTTCGGCCGCCCGGTCGTGCCGGAGGTGTACGTGAGCAGGTACGGGTGCTCGGCGTCGAGCTCGAGCGGCGGCAGGTCGCCAGGCGACTGGGCGACCGCCTCGTCCCAGGCCAGGTCGCGCTCCGCCTGCATCGGCACGTCGGCGCCGAGCCGCCGCCACACGATCATCGCCTCGAGAGACGGCGACTCCGCCGCCGCCTCGTCGGCGATCTCCTTCATCGGCATTACGCGGCCGCGGCGCAGCGAGCCGTCCGCCGTGATCAGCACCTTCGCCTCCGCGTCCTGCAGCCGCGCGGCGACGGCCGGCGCGGCGAACCCCGAGAACACCGGCACCTGGACCGCGCCCACGTGCGCGCACGCGTGCGACGCGATCGCCGCCTCGGCCGACATCGGCAGGTAGATCGCGACGCGGTCGCCCGGATCGACCCCGAGCGCGACGAGCGCCTCCGCCAGCCGCGTCACCTCGTGGGACAGCTCCGCGAACGTCAGCTCGGTGCGCGACCCGTCCTCGCCGAGCGAGATCACCGCGGGCGCGTCCTTGAGCTCACCATCCGCCCAGCGGTGCACGCAGTTCCAGGCGATGTTCAGCTTGCCGCCCACGAACCACGTCGCCCACTCCGGCCCGCGGGAAAGATCCACGACCCGGTCCCAGGTGCGCGAGAACTCGAGCCCGAGATCCTCGACCACGGCCGGCCAGAACCACTCCGGGTCGTCCTGTGAGCGCTGCTGGAGGGCGCGGAAGTCGTCGAAGCCGTGCCGGCGCATCAGCCGCACGACGTTGGCGCGCTCGAGCACCTCCTGGGTCGGCTCCCACACGACCTCGGCCACGCGGGACACCCTACTGCTGCTGGTACTACTGACCGTTCGTGCGCGCGCTGCTCAACGACCCGGACAAGCGCAAGTGGTTCACGCTCGCGGCGGTCAGCTTCGGGCTGTTCATGATCATGCTCGACAACACGGTCGTGAACGTCGCGCTGCCCGCGATGGCGCGCGATCTCGGCATCGGCCTGTCGGAGCTCGAGTGGGTCGTGGCCGGCTACGCGCTGACGTTCGCGGCGCTGATCCTGATCGGCGGCAAGCTCGCCGACCGCTACGGGCGGCGGCGCCTCTTCGTGCTCGGCATCGTCGTCTTCACGCTCGCCTCGCTTGCGTGCGGTCTCGCGTCGGGGGGCAGTGAGCTCATCGGCGCGCGGATCGTCCAGGGCGTCGGCGCCGCCCTGTTGAACCCGGCCACGCTCGCGATCATCTCCGCGACGTTCCCGCCACGGCAGCGCGGCACGGCGATCGGCATCTGGGCCGGCGTCTCGGCGCTGGCGCTCGCCATCGGGCCGCTCGTCGGCGGGCTGATCACCGAGCACGCCTCGTGGAACTGGATCTTCTTCATCAACGTCCCGATCGGGATCGCCGCCGTCGTCGCCAGCTACCTGTTCATCGACGAGTCACGCGACACGCGCGCCGACCAGCGGCTCGACCTCCCGGGCCTGCTCACGTCCGGGGTCGGCCTGTTCGCCCTCGAGTACGCGCTGATCGAGGCGAACACGTACGGCTGGGCCTCCGGCCGCATCCTGGCCTGCTTCGCGATCGCGGCCGTGCTGCTCGCCGCGTTCGTGTGGGTCGAGATCCGCGGGCGTGCGCCGATGCTCGACGTCTCGCTCTTCCGCAACAGGACCTACACGGGCGCGAACATCGTGATGCTGCTCGCCGCGCTGGCGATGTTCGGCGTCTTCTTCTTCGTCTCGCTCTACATGCAGAACGTGCTCGGCTACTCGGCCGTGCAGGCAGGCGCGGCGTTCCTGCCCCTGACGTGCCTGATCGTCGTGCTCGCGCCGGTCACGGGAAAGCTGTCCGACAAGTACGGGTCGCGCTGGTTCCTGACCGGCGGCCTGACGCTGCTCGGCATCCAGCTCTTCTACTTCTCGCAGCTCGGCGCGTCCGCCACCTACTGGGAGCTCCTGCCCGCGATGATCATCGGCGGCATCGGCATGGCGATGACGATGACGCCGGCGACGGCGGCTGCGATGCGCGCGGTGCCGGTCGACCGCGCGGGTGTCGGCTCGGCCGTCCTCAACTCCGCGCGCCAGGTCGGCGGGTCGCTCGGGATCGCCCTCATCGGCGCGATCGTCGCCGCCTCGGTCACCGTCACGCTGCAGACGGCGTACCAGTCCGGCGACCCGGCGCTCGTCCAGCGGGCGATCCACCAGTTCGTGAACGGCTTCTCGAACGCGCTGATCGTCGCCGGCCTGATCGCGTTCGCCGGCGCGATCGTCGCGGCGGTGCTGATCCGGCACGAGGTGCACGAAGAGCCGCTACAGCCGGCGCCGACCGTCGAGCGCGTCGCCGACCTGGTCGGGTAGCAAGTCCGGTCAGAGTCGGGGGAACCAGGCAGGTGGCTCCCCCGATCCCAGGTTCCCCCGATACCCAGGTCGCCAACTCGAGGCCGTCGTGCCCTTCCACGACGACGGCCCGAGGGCTTGGCTCTGCGGCCCAGCCACGCCCTCGGGCCTTCGTCGTAAAGGGTGTCACTGACCTCGTTTCCGATCCTGGCGGTGACCGGGGTGGCGAGGTTGGACTGACCTTACGACGCCTGTTCGAAGAAGTCAAGTAACTCGGTCAAGTGATTTCGCGGCCGGTTCACTTCACCGTGCTTTTCTTTTGGACATGCCCCTTCGGGGGGATGTCCGGAGCGGACACCTTGCGTACAGGTGAAGTGTGGTAGAGACTTCCGTGGACACCACCATGAACACTACGCCCACCCTCCGCACCCGTTCCGGTGACGGCCCGCGCCCGGCGAATCGCGTCGGCGAGCGCCTGCGCCAGTTGCGTGTCGCAGCCGGCCTGACGCAGAGCGAGCTGGCTGGCCAGCGCTTCTCCAAGGAGTACGTCAGCCAGATCGAGCGCGGGAAGACGCGTCCGACCCAGGACACCATCGACTGGCTCGCCGCCCGTCTCGGCACCGATCCGGGGTATCTCGCGAGCGGCGTCTCCTTCGACGAGCGCGGCCGCGTCGAGGCGGCGCTCGCACGCGCGGACGCGCTCACGCTGGCCTATCGGACCGACGAGGCGCTGCAGGAGTACGCCACGGTCTCGCGGGTGGTGCGCTCGACCGGGTCGGTCGAGCTCGAGGCGCACGCGCTCTCGGGCGAGGCCTGGGCCCGCCAGATGGCGGGCGAGATCCGCCCGGCGCTCGAGCTGCTCGCGCGCGCTCGCTCGCTCGTCGAGGGCCCCGGGTTCTCGGATCTCGACCGGGCCGACGTGCTCTACCGGCTCGGCGTCTGCCGCTACAAGCTCCAGAGCGTCTCCACCGCCATCGGCCTCTTCAACGAGGCGCTCACGCTCGCCGAGCGCTCCGAGCTGCCGAACGACCAGCTGCGCTCGGAGATCCTCGGCTGGCGGTCGCGCTGCTACCGGCGCCAGCGCGACCTCGAGGCCGCGCGCGAGGACGTCGAGCGGGCGCTCGAGCTCTCGCAGGGGATCGAGGATCGCCGCGCGCTCGCCAACACGTACTTCCAGGCGTCGCTGGTTTCCGAGCGCCTGGGCCAGCTGATCCAGGCTCGCTCGCACGCCGAGAAGGCGAAGAGCCTGTACGAGCAGCTCGACGACGAGGTGCATGTCGGCCGGCTCCTGAACAACCTCGGCGGGCTCAACCACATGCTCGGGCACTCCGAGCAGGCCGTCGAGTACCTGAAGACCGCCTTTGCGGTCGCGCTCGAGCACGACACCGACACCGACGCCGCGACAGCTGCCGATTCGCTGGCGCGCGTCTACCTCGACCGCGGCGAGTACGCCGAGGCCGAACGGCTCGCGACCGAGGGACTCAAGCTTCTCAACGACCGTGCCGACTACGCAGTCGAGATCGCAAGTTCACAGCTCGTGCTGGGACGCGCTCTCATGGAACAGGATCGACTGGACAAGGCGGACGAATGGCTCACCAAAGCAGATGCGACAGCCGAACTGGCCACGTCGCCGAGCCATCGAGCCGCAGTCTGGGTTGCCCGCGGAGATCTCGCGGGACGCAAGGGGGAGGACCGGACGGCCGCGCGGTACTACCGCCGAGCCGCAGAAGCGCTGCAAGACGTCCGGTTCTAGCGAAAGGAGGCTCCCACATGAAGGTTCGTGTCGCATTCGCGATGCTGGTCGCGTGCTTCGTTACGGGGCTCGTGCCCACGGTGGCTGGTGCCGCAATGCATGACGGCAACGGTCACGCGCTGTGTAAGAACAACCACTGAGGCCCCGGCTCCGCTGCCACTGCGGAGGCCGCACCGGAGGGCCTGATCGGAGCCGGGGGTGCGAAAGCGCCCCCGGCTTTCCCTACACTCGCCGGCGTGCGCGCCCGTCTCGCCGCCGCGCTGCTCGCGCTTCCCCTGATCGCCGCCGCCTGCGGCGGATCGTCCGGCCCCGGTGCCGGCACGCTCGGCCGCCTCGCCGGCTCGGGCCAGGAGTTCGGCCTGCTCCCCGGCTCAGCCGACTTCGGCCCCGGGGCGGTGCGCTACTCCTTCCTCTTCCTCGACCAGCACGGGCAGTCGATCGACCATCCGTCGCTGCGCATCTGGATCGCCCGTGCGCAGGACGGCGTGCCGCTCGACGAGTCCGTCCCGTTCCTGAAGACGTCGGCTCGCATCGAGTCGACGGCACCGCCCGGCGACGCCGGCGAGGCCAAGATGCAATACGTGCTGCACGCGCGCATCGATCGGCCCGGGAAGTTCTGGGTGCTCGCGCGTCCGCCGGGCTCGAGCGACGTCCACGGGGTCGGCGACTTCATCGTGCAGCCGAGGGCCCACTCGCCCGCGATCGGCTCTCGCGCGCCCGCCTCGCAGACGCCCGTCCTCGGCTCCGCGCCGATCCGGAAGCTGACGACCAGGGTCCCGCCCGACCGCGACCTGCTCCGCTACTCGGTCGCCGAGAGCCTGCGCGCGCACGACCCGTTCGTGGTCACGTTCGCGACGCCGGCGTTCTGCTCGAGCAAGACCTGCGGGCCGGTCGTCGACGTCGTCGACCACGTGCGGAAGGAGTTTGCCGGCTCCGGCGTTCGTTTCATGCACGTGGAGATCTACAAGGACAACATCCCGGCCAGGGGCTTCAACCGCTTCGTGGTGCAGTGGCACCTGCCCACCGAGCCCTGGACGTTCGTCGTCGGCCGCGACGGCCGCATCAAGGCGAAGTTCGAAGGGGCGCTCTCCGTGGGCGAGCTCGCCGCGGCGGTGAGGCGCTATGCGCTCTGAGCAGGCCGTCAGGCTGACCGACTACACCTCGTGCGGCGGCTGCGCGGCCAAGTACCCGGCCGCGCGGCTCGAGGAGCTCGTGGCGGGGCTGGTCCCGGCGGACGCCGCCGAACTGCTCGTGGGCCTGGCGCCGTCCGACGACGCTGCCGTCTACCGGCTCGACGACGAGCGGGCGATCGTCGCCACGGTCGACTTCTTCCCGCCGCTCGTCGACGACCCGGCCGACTACGGCGCGATCGCGGCGGCGAATGCGCTCAACGACGTGTTCGCGATGGGCGGGCTCCCGCTCGTTGCGCTGTCCGTGGCCGCCTTCCCGGAGGAGCTGCCGGGAGAGGCAGTGGCGGCCGTGCTCGCAGCTGCGGCGGAGACCGTGCGCAGCGCGGGCGCCGTTCTCGCCGGCGGGCACACGCTGCGCGACGACGAGCCCAAGTTCGGGCTGGCGGTCGTCGGCACCGTGCACCCGGACGAGGTGTGGACGAAGGCGGGCGCGCGTGCGGGCGACGTGCTCTACCTGACCAAGCCGCTCGGCACGGGGCTGATCGTGCACGGCGCCAAGCGCGGCCTCGTCGACGCCGACGCGCTCGAGGGCGCGATCGCTTCGATGCGCCGCCTGAACGCCGACGCCGCCCGGCTCGTTCGCGCCGTCGGGCCGCACGCCGTCACCGACGTGACCGGGTTCGGGCTGCTCGGCCACGCCTACGAGACGGCGCAGCGGAGCGGCGTGGCCGTCGTCCTGGATGCGGAGGCGCTGCCGCTCCTGCCCGGCGCCCGCGCCGTCGCGGCCGCCGGCGAGCGGACGGGCGGCGACTCCCGCAATCGCGACTTCGCCGGCCCCCACGTTGCGCACGACGGCGTGGCGGAGGATCTCGTGGTGCTGGCCTACGACCCGCAGACGGCGGGCGGGCTGCTGATCGCGGTCCCGGAGACGAGGGCACCCGCGCTCGAGTCGGCCTTCGCTGCGGGCGGCGAGCCGCTGGCGTGCATCGGTCGGGTCGAGGCCGGGGCCGGCGTCACGCTGCGTTAAGGCAGTCAGCATTACACTCGCGCACGTGGAGGCGGGTGCCCACCGGCTGCGCCTGGCGCGGCGGCTCGAGCTGTCCCCGGCTGCGTTCCAGCGGCTCGCAATCGCGTCGGCGATCGCGCTCTACGTCATCGTCGTCAGCGGTGCGCTCGTCCGGCTGACCGCGTCTGGGCTCGGCTGCAACAACTGGCCCGGCTGCCAGCAGGGGAGCTTCTTCCCGGAGCAGGGCTACCACGGCGCGATCGAGTTCTCGAACCGCGCCGTTGCGCTGTTCCCGATCGGCCTCTCGCTCGCCACCGCCTGGTTCGCGCGCCGGGTCGACGGCATCCCGCGCTGGGCCGTGTGGCTGGCGTGGGGCGTGCTCGCCGGGACGGTCGCCCAGGCGCCGCTCGGGCTGATCACGATCAAGACGGGCCTGAACCCGCTGATGGTGATGACGCACTTCCTGCTCGCCCTGGTCGTGCTCGCCGGCGCCGTCGTCCTGGCGCTCGCACCGTGGAGGCCCGTCGCCGAGCCGGCGATCCCCGAGCGCGTGCGCTGGGCGGGGCTCGCGCTCGCCGGCGCCGCGCTCGCCCTCGTCGTCAGCGGCTCCGTCGCGACCGCCGCCGGCCCGCACCCGGGCGACAGCGCGAAGGTCGACCGGGTGTGGTCGCTGCACTCGGCCGTCTACGTGCACGTACGGGCGACGGCGATCTTCGGGACGCTCTTCCTCGTCCTGCTCGGCTGGCTGTTCTCGCGCCGGGAGGAGCTGCCACGGCTCTTCCGCGCGGCGCTGATCCTGCTGGGCGTCCTCGTCGCCCAGATGATCGTCGGCGAGCTCCAGTACCGCACGCACCTGCCCTGGGGCCTCGTGCTTGTGCACGTCGCGCTCGCGGGCGCGGTGTGGGCCGGATGCGTTGCCTTCGTCACGCTCCTGTGGCGCGCGCGCCGGTCCATTCCGCAGGGCGCGACGTAGACTTTCCGGATGGCCGGCGAGCTGCGCGTAGTCCATCGCCCCCGCCTCGAGCGGCCCGTGCTGATCGCTGCGTTCCGCGGCTGGAACGACGGCGGGCAGGGCGCCTCGCTCGCGGGCGGGTACCTCGCGCGCGAGTGGCAGGCGGAGCGCTTCGCCGACATCGACCCCGAGAACTTCTACGACTTCCAGGCGACGCGGCCGCTCGTTTCGCTCGAGGACGGCGAGACGCGAACGGTCGAATGGCCGGAGAACGCGTTCTACTTCGCAAAGCCGCGCGAGCTGGGCCGCGACGCCATCCTGCTGCTCGGCATCGAGCCCAACCTGCGCTGGCGCACCTTCTCCAGCCTGATCGTCGACTTCGCCAAGGACCTGGGCGTCGAGATGGTGATCACGCTCGGCGCACTGCTCGCCGACGTGCCGCACACGCGGCCGAGCCCGGTGACCGGCAGCGCGACCGACAAGAAGCTGGTCGACGAGCTCGGGCTCTCGACGTCGCGCTACGAGGGCCCGACGGGGGTGGTCGGCATCGTCCACGACGCCTGCAACCGGGCGGGCATCTCGTCCGTGAGCCTGTGGGCGGCCGTGCCGCACTACGTCCAGCTGACGCCGAGCCCGCGTGCCGCGCAGGCGCTCTGCGAGCGGCTGGCGACGCTCCTCGGCGGCCGCATCGACGTCTCGGAGCTCCGCCGCGCCGGCCGCGGCTACGTCGAGCAGGTGAGCGAGGCCGTTGCGGGCGACGCCGAGACGGCCGCGTACGTCGAGGAGCTGGAGCAGCGCTCCGACAGCATCGACCCCGAGGACATCCCCTCGGGCGACGCGCTCGCCGCCGAGCTCACGCGCTACCTGCGCGAGCGCGACGACGACGAAGAGGACGCCGCCACCGAGCAGTAAGCCTCGGCCGGCTGAAGCGCAACCGACAGCTAGTGGGACAGCCCACAGCTTCAGTGGACAGCCCCCTTCGGGGACAGCCCCTGGGCGGACGGCCCCTAGGCTGCTGCTTCTGCGGCCGGCTCGTCGGCAGGCGGCGGCTCGTCGGCCGCGGCCTCCGGCTCGGTGCCGTTCTGTGCCTGCGCGTCGGCGTTCTGGCCGCTCTGCGCGGCCCCGCCGCGGCGCCTGCGCCGGCGCCGGCGCGAGCGCGACGGCTTCGCCTTCGGCGCGGGCAGGTTCTCGCTGAGCGCCGTCGCGACCTCGGGCAGCGCCCCGAGCCGCTCGCGCGCCGCCTCGATCAGCTTCGTGGCGCGGGGCGTGTAGCCCTCAGCCGAGGCGAGCAGCGCGGCGCCGACGTGCAGCGGCAGCTCCATGGCCGCGTTGACGAGCTTGGCGGCGTTCTCCTCGTGCCGGTGCCCGCGCGAGTTGGCGAGCGCGCCGAGCAGGCGCTTCGCCTCCGGGAACTCCGCGCTTGCGCGCCGGTCCTGCGCCTTGCGCGTCGCCCGCGCGAGCTTCCACGTCCAGCGCGCCAGGATCTGCTCCGGCGCGTCGACCTTGCCGTCGCCGAGCGCGCGCAGCAGCGTGCGGATCCCGGGCAGGCGGTCCTTCTCCCACGTCGGCGCCTGGGTCACGATCGTGACCAGATCGTCGAAGGCCTCGCGGTCGATGCCCATCGAGACGCGGTCGGCGAGCGCCGTCATCCGCAGCCGCCGGTTCGGGTTCTCGGCCGCGCACGTGAAGAGGAACTGCTCGAGGCAGACCTTGGAGGTGTTGCTCTCGGTGAGCTTCTTGACGATCTCCGTGCGGTCCTCGAACCGCACCTGGCGGCCGGCGATGGTCGCCCAGTAGCGCTGCTCGTCCTCGTCGAGGAAGCGCGGATCGATCCGCTGCCACTCGCGGCCGATCACGGCCAGCCGGCGGCGGACGTCCGGCGTCACCGGGACGAGCCACGCCGCGGGCGACAGCCGCCTGCGCGCGCGGCGCTGCGGCCGGCGGCGCGGGGCCGGCGTCACGCGGGCGCCCTCGCGGTAGAAGTCGGAGTCGAGCAGCGCGTGCAGCGTCGTGACGCGGTCGTTGTGCGTCGCGCCCTTGGGCACGAAGTCGACGACGATGCCCGCCTCCTTGCGCGGATGCGTCCGCATGATGCGGCCGATGCGCTGCTGGTAGACGCGCTTGCTGGCCGTCGGGGCCAGGTGCATGCACCACCGTCGCGCGGGGCGAGTTCCAGCCCTCGGCGAGCAGCATCGCGTTGATGAGGATGTCGATCTCGCCGCGCTCGTATGCGGCCAGGATCTCGGCCAGCTTGACGGGCGGTGTGCGCCCGCTGACGGCCTCGGCCTTCAGGCCGGCGGCGCGGAACTCCTTCGCCAGGTTGTACGCGTGCTCGACGCCCGCGGCGTAGACGACGCCCGGCGTCGAGTCGAAGCGGTCGCGGTAGAGGCTCGCGGCCGCCTGGTTCAGAGCCGTGTGGTCGAGGACGGCGGCCAGCGCGCGCTCCTCGAAGTCGCCGCCGACGATCGGCACGGAGTGGATCGCGGCGACGGGCGGGACGCGCAGGCAGCGCAGCGGCGCGATCAGGCCGCGGCGCGCGGCGTCTGCCAGCGGCAGGTCGTCGACCGAGGCGGGGAAGACGTCCGCGACCTGCTTCGCGATCAGCTGCTCGGTCGCCGTCATCCCGATGTAGATGGGCTCCGGGAACGAGCGGATCGCGGCGCTCGTCTTCTCGCCGAGCGCCGTGTGCGCCTCGTCGCAGATGACGAGCTGGTACGCGTCGCGGTCGAGGTCGTGTCGACGTGGCGCGCGAACCACGCGTACGTCTGGATCGTGATCGGGTCGCGCCGTTTCAGCGGCTGGCCCTTCAGCGATCGCCTCCGTGAAGCGCTTGCCGTACCCCTCGGTGGTCAGGTCGCCGGTGAACTGGGAGACGAGCAGCCGCCGGTGCGTGAGGATCAGGACGCCGAGCGAGCGGGCAGCCTCGACGAACCCGGCGGCGGCGATCGTCTTGCCGGACGCGGTCGGGTGGCGGAAGCGAAAGCGGCGCGCCGCGCCGGGGTCCTGGGCGACCGGAGGCGCCTCGTCCTCGTCGGCCTCCTCCACCAGTCGGCTCGTCCTCTTCGTCCTCGTCCAGGTCGGCCTCGTCGACGACGGTGCCGTTGCCGTTCCCGTGGCCGTTGCCGTTCTCCTCGGCCGCGCTGGTTCGACCGCGATCAGCTCGGTCAGCATCCCGGCGAGCGCGTCGATCTGGTGGCGGCGCAGCTCGGTGCCAGAGGCGGGTGCGGCGGCTGCTCGGTGAGGACGCGCTCGAGCCCGAGCATCAGCCCGAAGCGGACGCGCCAGTCGTTGGACGGCTCCTTGCGCCCGGCCTCGATCTCGGCGATCGCCTCGTCGAGCGCCCGGCGGCGGGCGGTGCCTGCAGCCAGCACGACGACCGGATCCTCGTCCGGGCGGAGGAAGGGCTCGCCGGCCCACTTGGCGGCGCGGACGGCAGCTTCGGCCAACTTGGCCGCTGCGCCCGACGTCATGGTCGGTTGCTCAGCGATGTCCTGCATGCGGGCGACACGCCTCTTGGTGCCGCGGCTTGTGAGGTGACGCTCGCCGTTAACCCCGAGGGCGAGCGGTCGAAAAGAGCATAGCTCATCCGTCGGCGGTCGACGTGACAGATGTGCAAACGCTTATGCAGGCACTGCGGCAGGCAGCTCGTGCAGGCGATGCCCCAGAACCCGCTCCGACACACCGCTTGCGTCGAGGTGCGGGGTGATGCCGCCGAGGAAGAACGGGAAGCCGGCGCCGAGCAGCAGGCACGTGTCGACGTCGGCGACCGTCTCGACCGACGCCCTCGTCCAGCATCCGGCCGACCTCGTCCGCGAGCGCCTCCAGCACGCTCTCGGTGATCCCTTCGACCGGCAGCGGGTCGCTCCCGGGGACGGGCGGGTCGGTGCCCTCCGCGATCGCACGCAGCGTCGGCGAGAGCGGGAAGCGGTCCGGGTACGCGGCGTGCATCGTCTCGAGCACGTGCCACGCAACCCGCGGGCCGACCATCTGCAGGAGCACCGAGGGCGCCATCGGGCAGGCCGAGGCGCAGCACGGCCTCGTCGGTCTCCTCGACCGTGTTGCCGCGCTCCAGCGCCTCCATCAGCGTCGACGTCATGCGCGTGAGCAGCCGGTTGACGACGAAGCCCGGGCGCGTCGTTGACGAGCACGCCGCGCTTGCGCAGCTGCTCGCGACGGCCCACGGCAGTCGCGAGCGTCACGTCGTCCGTCTGCGGAGTCTCGACCAGCTCGACCAGCGGCATCACGGCGACCGGGTTGAAGAAGTGCATGCCGACGAGGCGCTCTGGATGCTCCAGGTCGGCGCCCATCTCGGTCACCGAGAGCGCCGACGTGTTCGTCGCGAGCACGCAGTCCGGCCGTACGACGGCCTCGAGCTCGCCGAACACCTGCTTCTTGACCGGGACCTCCTCGAAGACCGCCTCGATCACCAGGTCGCAGTCGGCGAACCCGTCGTAGCCGGTCGAGCCGCTCACGAGACCGCCGAGGAAGCGCGCCTTGCCCTCGTCGTAGCGGGGGTTGCCGGCGATCTCGCCCCGGATCGAGCCGAGTGCGGTCTCGACCGCCTCCGGGCGCACGTCGCGGAGCACGACCGGCACCTCGAGCCGGCGCAGAAAGAGCGCTGCCAGCTGGGATGCCATCAGCCCCGCCCCGACGATGCCCACCTTGCGCACGCGGCGCGGCTCGACGTCGTCGGGAATGCCCGGCTTCCGCTTCGCGCGCCGCTCGACGAGGTCGAACGCGTAGAGCGAGGCGCGCGCCTCCGGCGACAACAGGAGATCCGCCACGGCCTCCTCCTCGGCGCGGTAGCCGTCCTCGACGCTCCAGGTAGCCGCACCCTCGGTCAGGTCCAGGGCGCGGTAGGGCGCCGGGGCGGCGCCGTGCACCGAGTCGTCCAGCTGCATCCGGGCCTTGGCGACCACCTCGGCGGCGTTCGAGAGATCGGCCGCGTCGCGCTGCATGCCGCCCTGCTCGGCGAGCTCCAGCGCGAACGCGATCGACTCGTCCAGGAACTCGACGGCATCGAACAGGCGGTCCCCGAAGCCCCACTCGAACGCCTCCGGGCCGGAGAGCATCTTGTTCTGGCGCATCGGGTTGAGGACGTTGAAGCGCACCGCCTTCTCGGCGCCGACGAGCCGCGGGACGAGCTGGGTGCCGCCCCACGCGGGGATGATCCCGAGGAAGCACTCCGGCGCCGCGAAGTGGCGGACCGCCTTCGAGATCGTGCGCGCGTCGCAGTGCAGCGCGACCTCGAGGCCGCCGCCGAGGCACGCGCCGTTGATCGCGGCGACGGTCGGGATAGGGCAGGGCGCGGATGCGGGCGAAGAGGTCGTGCCCGGCGCGGCTGCCGGCGATCGCCTCCTCGCGCGTGCGCACGCGCGGAAACTCCTGGATGTCGGCGCCGGCGGCGAAGACGAACGGCTTGCCGGTGACGACGAGCGCGATCCAGTCGCCGCCCTCGAGCTCGTCCAGCGCCCGCCGGCCCGACTCGATCGCGCTGCGGCCGAGCACGGTCGGCTTCGTGTGATCGGCGCCGTTGTCCATCGTGAGCAGCGCCAGCGGGCCGAGCCGTGTGTCGACGCGCTGGAGATGGAACTCGGTGTCAGGCACGCGCGGTGTTCTCCCAGAGGACGGCCGCGCCCATGCCCATGCCGATGCAGAGCGCGGTCAGGCCGTAGCGCACGTCCGGCCGCTCGCGGAACGCGTAGGCGAGCTGGGCCATAAGGCGCACACCGGTGGCGGCGAGCGGGTGCCCGCACGCGATCGCGCCGCCGTACGGATTGAGCCGCTCGTCGTCGGGCGAGACGCCCATCCCGTCGCACCAGGTCAGCACCTGGACGGCGAACGGCTCGTTCAGCTCGAAGAGCCCGACGTCGTCGATCGTCAGGCCGGCGTGCTCCAGGACCTGCTTCGTCGCCGGCACCGGCCCGAGGCCCATCAGCTCCGGCTCGACGCCGGCGAAGGCGTAGCCGACGAGCCGCATTGGCGGCTCGAGGCCGAGCTCGTCCACGGCCCGGTCGCTCGCGAGCAAGCAGGCCGTGGCGCCGTCGGTCAGCCCCGCGGAGTTGCCCGCGGTGACCCGTCCGCCGACGCGGAACGGCGTCGGCAGGTCGGCGATCGACTCGACCGTCGTCTCGGGGCGGAGGAACTCGTCGCGGTCTGCGACGCGCCAGCCGTCGTCGCCGAACACGGTCAGCGGCACGACGGTGTCCTGCATGACGCCGTTCTGCCAGGCGGCGGCGAGGCGCTGGTGCGAGCGGACCGCGAAGGCGTCCGCGTCGTCCCTGGTCAGCTGCGGGAAGCGGTCGTGCAGGTTCTCGGCGGTCGCGCCCATGGTCACGGCGGACGTGTCGACGAGCCGCTCGGCAACGAAGCGCGGATTGAAGTCGACCTCCTCGCCCATCGGGTGGTGGCCCATGTGCTCGACCCCGCCGGCGACGGCGACGTCGGCCGCGCCGAAGGCGAGCTCGCCCGCCGCGATCGTCACGGCGGTCAGCGCCCCGGCGCACATGCGGTCGACCGCGAGGCCGGGTACCGAGGCGGGAAGGCCGGCGAGCAGTCCGACGTCGCGACCGAGCGTGAGCCCCTGGTCGCCGACCTGGGCTGTGGCCGCGAACACGACGTCGCCCACGCGCTCGGGCGGCACGCTCGGGTTGCGGCGCAGAACCTCGCGCACCGCCTTGACGGCCATGTCGTCGGCGCGCGTGCGCCAGTAGACGCCCTTGGGGCCGGCACGCCCGAAGGGCGTGCGCACGCCGTCGACGAAGTAGACCTCCCGCAGCTCCCGCACGGAGCGACCATACTCGCCGCGTGGTCGACTGGCGGGGCAAACGCGAGCGGGCGGAGGAGCGCTGGGAGGACGGCCGGTCGCGCCTGCCGGCCGATCCGGATCAGCGGCAGCGGCAGCTCACGCGGATCGCCAACGCCGCTTACGCAGCCGGCCTGACCGCGCTGATGGACGGCGAGCCCGACGACGCCCGCGACTGGCTCGCGCGGGCAGCCGAGGCCTACCGGCAGAGCTTCGCCGGAGCGCCCCCGGACAGCTGGGGGCGCCCGATCGGGGCCATGAAGGCGCGCCTGATCGCGGGCGACGCGGACGGCGCGGCGGAGGACGCCCGCTGGGCGCTCGACGCGGGCGCCGGGGAGGCGGGCTCGCCGATCGGCCGCTACGCGGCGACGCTGGCGCTGCTCGTGCTGGGCCGCGACCACGAGGCCCGCGTCCTCGCCGATGACCTGCGCATCCAGGAGGGTTTCCCGACGGACGTCGGCGACGCCCTCGCCTACCTGGCCGCGGGCACCGATGCCGTCGGCTACACCGAGGCGATCGAGAACGTGCTCGAGTCGTTCGAGACGCGCGGCGACTACCTCGAGGACGTCCCGGTCGCCGACACGGTGCTCGCCCTGCAGGCGCTCGCCCGCCGGCGCGATCTCGAGGTCGAGCTCGAGTCCGCCCTACTGCCGTAGTCGCGCTGCGGCGGCGTCGTCGAGCACGACGATCGTGCGGCGCCCACGGACGAGGCTCGCCGGGGTGTCCTCGCTCGGCTCGGCGTCGAACGCCCGCGCGACGGCTTCGGCCTTGTCGGCGCCCGTGACCAGGTAGACCAGCAGCTCGACGCGCGCGAAGACGGGGATCGTCATGGTCACGCGCGGGACGAACGGCTCGAGCTGAGCCTCCGCCGCGACGACACGGCGCTCTCGCTCGCGCAGGCTCGGCGCGCGCGGGAAGAGCGACGCGGTGTGTCCGTCGGGGCCGATGCCGTTGAGCGCGAAGGCGATCGGGACGTCGTCGACCAGCCGGTCGTAGCGCTCGGCGGCCTCCTCCGCGCCGAGCTCACCCTCGATGCGCCGGACCGACCGCGGCGTGACCCTGTCCAGGAGCGTCTCGCGCAGGAGGAGATAGTTCGAGCGCTCGTCGTCGGGCGGCACCGCGCGGTCGTCGCCGAGCCAGACGTCCACGCCCGTCCAGTCGGGCTCGAGCCCGGCCGCGGCCTCGTACGCCGCCCCGGCCGTCCCTCCGCCCGACAGGGCGAGGACGCCGCCGGCCCGGGCCGCCTCGGCGATCAGCGCCCCGGCCGCGGCCGGGGCGTCGGCTACGACGCGGAGCTCGGCCATCACGGGTCGCCCGCGGCGAGCTCGCGCGACCGCTCCATCGCGGCCTGGATCGCGTTCAGGAACGCGGCGCGCACGCCGGCGCGCTCCAGCTCGCGGATCGCGCGGATGGTCGTGCCGCCCGGCGAGGTGACCATCTCGCGCAGCTCGACGGGATGCATGTGCTCGTCGCGGAGCAGCTTGGCCGTGCCGAGCATCGTCTGGACGACGAGCTGCGTGGTCACCTCGCGGGAGAGGCCGAGCAGGATTCCGGCCTCGATCATCGCCTCCGCCAGCAGCGCGAAGTACGCCGGCCCGGATCCGGATACCGCCGTGACCGCGTCCATGTAGCGCTCCGGCACCCGGACGACCGAACCGACGTGGGTGAGCACCTCCTCGGCGAGCGCCAGGTGCGCGTCGTCGGCGTGGGCGCCCGCGCAGACACCGGCCACGCCCTCGTGCACCGTCGCCGGCGCGTTCGGCATCGCGCGCACGACCGGGACGCCCTCTGCGAGGTGCGCCTCGATCGCCGCCGTCGGGATCGCCGCCGCGACTGACAGCACGGTCTGCTCGGGCGTGAGCAGACGGCCGATCTCGTCGAGCAGCACGTCGAAGTCCTGCGGCTTCACGGCGAGCACGACGACGCCCGCGCCCTGCACCGCCTCCGGGTTCGAGAGCGTCGCATGCACGCCGTAGCGGTCGCGCAGCTCGTCGACCCGGTCCTGCCGCCGTCCCGTGACCACGATCTCGGCCGGCTCACGCCAGCCCGAGCTCAAGAGGCCGGCGAGCAGCGACTCGCCGATCTTTCCGGCACCGAGGATCGCGATCCGCCGCTCGTCGGCCACGGAGCGATCCTACGCGGCGGTCAGGCGGGGCTCGTCCTCACGCAGCCGCCGGAACTCGTCCGTGTTGACCGGGAGGAGCCCAGCGCCCCAACCGGCAAGCAGGTAGCGGCTCGCCAGCCCCTGCCACTCGCCGTACGGGTCGAGCAGCTCCTGCGTCTCCCAGCCCTCGACGAAGCGGCCGCGCATCGCCGAGAGCAGCTTCACGAGCCCGAGGTCGCCGACCATGCCGCGGTCGAAGCGGCCGAGCCCCTCGATGAAGACGACGCCGACCGACCACGGGCCGAACCCGCGCTCGCGCTCCAGGCGCTCGGCCACAGCGTCGCCGTCGTGCCGGCCGAGCTCCTCGAGCCGGATGGACTTGCAGAGGCGTACGAGCGTTGCCGCCTTGCGGGCGGAGAGGCCGTCCCGGCAGAGCGTGACCGGAGCGAGGCCGGCGAGCGCCTCGGCGGTCGGCGGCGCCGCGAAGTCGCCCGGCACCGGAGACACCGCCCTGATGATCCGCCGCTCGATGGCCCGGGCGCGCCGCGCCTGGATCAGCTGGCCGGCGAGCGCGCGGAGCACTGCCTGGCAGACGCTCCCGACGCGGATCGGCCGCATGCCGCGGAGCTCGGCGATCGTGCGGCCCAGCATCGGGTCGCGCGCGAAGCGCCGGACGAACTCCGAGTGGTCGTTGTCGACCCCGAGGATCGCCCGCATGCGCTCGACGCCCTCGTCGCCGTGGGCGACCACGCAGACGGTGCCGTCGGCGCGCTGCCATGCACGCACCAGCTCGTGCCCGTCGCCCACCGCGAGGCATGCGGTCAGCTGCGTGCCGTCCCACCGGCGCGTGGCGTCGCCCGCCCCCCGCGAGGAGAGGCGGAGCGAGAACGGTCCGCGTGGCCGGAGCTCGGCAAGGATCCCCACGGCCGGGGGGACCTTACGACGACTGGCAGACGGAGACACCCGTCTAGGCTGCCACGCACGGTCCGGCGCATCGCACACGAGGCCTCACTGCGTAGCCGGCGCCACAAGCTCCGGCTCCTCCTCGAGCGCCTCCGGCCGGACGCCGGCACGTCGGTCGTCGACGTCGGCGTCACCGACGCGGCGTTCGGGGACTCGGCCGGCCACGGCTCGGACAACTTCTTCGAGGCGCACTACCCGTGGCCCGCGCAGATCACGGCCGTCGGCCTCTCCGAGCTGCCGCGCTTCCGCGCGGCCTTCCCGTCCGTGCGCCTCGTCGTTGCCGACGGGCGCCGGCTTCCCTTCGCCGACGGCGAGTTCGACATCGCGGTGTCCAACGCGGTCGTCGAGCACGTCGGCGGGGCGGACGACCAGCGCGCGTTCGTGCACGAGCTCTGCCGCGTCGCCCGCCAGGTGTTCGTCTCGACCCCCAACCGCTGGTTCCCGATCGAGGTCCACACGCTGCTGCCGCTGGTTCACTGGCTCCCGCGCGCGCGCGCGAGGGCCGCGTTCCGCGCGCTCGGCCGGGACGAGGCGCAGTCCATCCGCCTGCTCGGCCGCCGGGAGTTTCGGGCGTTGTTCCCGTACCCCGTCGATCTTGTGGATACCGGCGTGAATCTCGTTGCGATCGGACCCCGTCCGTTACGGTTGACACGCTTGGCCGACATTCAGGAGAAGGGCACTCCGTGCGGAGCCGCAGGCGAGACGAAACAGACACACTGAGCGACGAGATCGGGACGCTCCTCGACCAGGAGCGGGAGCGCCACGCGGCAACACTCGGGCGCCTTCAGGTCGACCTCGCGGCCGCCGCCGAGCGGGTCACCGACCGCCAGCGCGACCTCGAGGAGCGCGAGCAGGGGATCGAGGGCGCCGAGCGCGAGCTGGCCGCGCGCACGAGCGAGCTCGACACGCGCGAGGCCGCGCTGGTGCCGCGCGAACAGCAGATCAGCGACCTCCAGGCAGAGCTCGAGCGCGGGCGCCGCGAGCTCGAGCAGGCCGAACAGCTTCACTCGGTGACCGTCGCGCGGAACAAGCGCGAGTCGATCGAGCTCGCCGAGCGCGCGCATGAGGTGGCGCGCCGAGACGAGGAGCTGGCGGCCGCCCAGGCGGAGCTGGAGCAGACGCTGGCGGCACGCACCGAGGCGCACGAGCGCGAGCTTGCCGGCACGGCCAGGAAGCAGGAGTCCGCGCTCGAGCGTCGCGAGGCGCGCCTCTCCGAGGCGCGCGAGAAGCTGGCCGAAGGGCAGAAGGCCGTGACCGCGCGCGAGCGCGAGCTCACCCGGTTGCAGAAGGAGCTCGAGAAGCGCGAGGCCCAGCTGGCCGGGCTCGACCAGCGCGAGCAGACGCTGGCAGAGCGCGAGGCGACGCTCGGGGAGCGTGTGCGGGAGCGCGAGACCGAGGTCACGACGCGGGAGGCTGAGCTCGACCGGCGCGCCGAGGCGGTCGCAGAGCGCGAGACGACGGCCGCTGCGCGGATCCGCGCAGCGGACGCGCGCGAGAACGAGATCCAGCGCCTCGATTCGAGACGCCAGGAGGCGGCGCAGCAGCTCGCCGAGCGCGTCGCCCGGCTCGAGGAGCGCGAGCGGGCGCTGGCGACGCGCGAGCGGGATGTCGCCGCGGCGGTCGCCGAGCGCGGGCACGAGCTCGAAGCGGAGCTGGCGGAGCGGCAGCAGGAGCTGGACGCGGCGGTTGCTGCGCGCGAGGAGGTAATCGCCAAACGGGAGGAGGAGGCCGAGACAAAGGCGGCCGCACTCGATCGGGCGCTGGCGACGCGCGAGCAGGTGGTCAAGGCGCGCGAGGACGACATCGCCGCTTCGGCCACGGAGCGCGAGCAGGAGCTGGCCGAGCGCGAGCGGGAACTCAACGCGACCCTCACCGCGCGCCAGGAGGCGCTCGCCGAGGAGGCGCAGCAGCTCGAGGAGTCCCGCGCGCAGCTCGAGCAGGAGCTCGAGGCGCGACTCGAGGGGCGCCGTGCCGAGCTCGACCAGGAGTTCGTCGCACGTCGCGCGGAGCTCGATGCCGGCTTCCTCGAGCGGCAGCAGAAGCTCGAATCCGACGGCGCCGAGCGTGCGAAAGAGCTCGACGGCTGGGCGGCCGGGCGCGAGCGCGAGCTGAAGGCGCAGGCGGACGCGCGCGAGCAGGCGCTCGCCGAACGGGAGCAGGCGCTGGCCGAACGCGAGCAGCAGCTGACCGAGCAGGCCCACGAGCAAGCCGCTCAGGCCAAGGAGCGCGCGCAGCAGCTGGCCGCAGAGGCCAAGGAGCGCGAGCAGGAACTGAACGCGCAGGCAGCGGAGCGCGAGCGCGGCCTCGCCGAGCGGGAGCAGGCGCTCGAGGCCCGGACCGCCGAGCTCGCGCAGGCCACGAAGGAGGTCGACGAGTCCCGCCGCGCGCTTGAGCGGCAGGCGGCCGAGCGGGAGCAGGCGCAGGCGACCGAGCTGCAGCAGCGGCGTCAGCAGCTCGAGGCGGAAGTCGCCGGCCGGGAGCGCCAGGCGCGCGAGGCGCTTGCGGCCGAGGAGCGGAAGCTGCGAGAAACGGCGACGGCCGAGGAACGCCGGATGCGCGAGGCGCTCGCCGCGCAGGAGCACCAGCTTAAGGAGGCCGGCGCAGCCCGCGAGCGCGAGCTCGACGAGCGGCAGGCCGAGCTCGATCGCACCTGGGAGTCGCTGGAGCAGGAGGCTCTCGCCCGGGTTCAACGGGAAAGCCAGCGGCAGCTGGACGAGCTCGGCGAGCGCGAGCAGGTGCTTGCGCGGCGCGAGTCGGACCTGATGGACCGGGAGGTCACGCTGCGGCGCGGGCGCGCCGACGAGCCCGCTCCGACCCCGACACCGGACCAGGTCGCTGAGCAGGAGCCCGAGCCGGCCGACGAGCCGCAGCCGCTCGCTGCCGTGCCGGAGCCGGAGCCCGAGCCCGAGCCCGAACCCGAGCCCGAACCCGAACCTGTTGCCCTCGGGAGCGACGCGCCCTGGAACCTCGACGAGCTGGCTGGCCTGGTGGAGGCCCGCGGTGCAGAGTTCCCCGAGCGGATCGACGAGTGGCGCGCCTACATCGTCTACCTGCGGGACTTCGTCGGGCCCGACAGCCTGCTGCCCACCTCGTTCGAGGGCCTCATCGACGACGTCTTCGGCGTTCTGCTCGAACCCGCCCCCCGCGCATAATCCTCGTCACAGGCGGGTAGGGCGCCCGCATGCCGATTTTTCGCCGCGCCCCCGACGACGCGCCCACCGCGCCACCCAATCAGGTGCCGCCCTACGACCCCGCTGCGACCCAGCCGCTGCCGGCGCCGGCCGCCTACGAAACCGTTGTCGAGGAGTACCCGCCACCGCCGCCTCCAGCGCCGCGCATCTGGCCGTGGCTCGTCGCGCTGCTCGTCCTGCTCGCTCTCGGGATCGGGATCGGGCTGGGGTACGCGCTCACGCGCGACGACAACCAGGCCAGCTCCACCACGACGACGACAGCGCCCGCGGCAGCTGCCGGCGTCACGGTTCCCGACGTCGTGGGGCAGCGTGCCGATCGGGCCGCCTCGCAGCTCGTCGACGCGGGGCTGAAGACGACGTTCCGGCGGCAGCTGAGCCAGAAGCCGAGCAGCACGGTTCTCTCGCAGGAGCCTCCTGCAGCCGCGAAGACTTCCGCCGGGTCGACCGTCGTGCTCACGATCGCGCGCGGCGGCGACACCTCGGGCGTCCCTGCTGTCGTCGGCCTGACTCTGGCACAGGCCATCGCGAAGCTGCGCGCCGCCGGCCTGCAGGCATCCGAGAAGCGCGTCGCCGGTCAGAAGCCCGCCGGCCAGGTGATCGCCCAGACTCCGGGCGGTGGGCGCGAGCTCCAGAAGGGCGCGACCGTCGCGCTGACCATCTCGCGGGGCGCGCAGCCGGTCGCAGTCCCGGACGTTGTCGGCCAGACGCAGGCCGATGCGACGAGCGCGCTGAAAGCGGCCGGGCTCGAGGCGCGCGTCCTGAACGTTCCGTCAAGCAAGCCGAAGGGCACCGTCGTCGTCCAGAGCCCGCGGGCAGGCGAGCGCAAGGCAAAGCGCTCGAAGGTTCAGATCAACGTGTCCCAGGGCCGCGCCGGCCAGACGACGACACCGACGACCACGACAGGGGAGACGCCTCGGAGCCCGGTGCCGGCCAACGTGCAGATCCCCGACGTCGTGGGGATGTCCCTCGCCGATGCCCGGGCGAGCCTCGCGAACGCCGGGTTGAGGGCCGACCCGAAGCCGGTGCCGTCGACCGAGCCGAAGAACACGGTCGTGGCCCAGTACCCGGCTGCCGGCGCGCCGGCCAAGCACGGCGGGTCGGTCCGCGTAAACGTCTCGCAGGGGCCGACCGCGAAGGCCGTTCCCGACGTGGTGGGCGCCGACGAGACGACCGCGACGACGAAGCTCGAGAACGCCGGGTTCACCGTGAAGGTCGTCCGGCAGGACACGACCGACCCATCCGAGGACGGCGTCGTCCTCGACGAGACGCCTGCCGGAGGCGACACCGCGAAGCCGGGGGCGAAGGTCACGCTCACGATCGGCTCGCTGGCGTCGGGGTAGCGGCACGCGGGTAGGCTCGCGCGGCCGTGAACGACTTCCACCCGCCGATCGAGGCGCTCGCCGAGCTCGTCGTCGGGTTCGCCGCCAACGTCCAGCCGGACCAGGTCGTGGCCGTGCTTTCGGAGCCGGGCAAGGAGGAGATCACGCGCGCGGTCGCCGAGGCCGCGTACCGGCGCGGCGCGCGCTTCGTCGACGTCTGGTCGTTCGATCCACTGGTGAAGCGCGCGCGCATCAGCCACGCGCCCGAGGACACGCTCGGCTACGTGCCCGCGTGGTGGGGGCAGCGCCTGGTCGAGCTCGGGGAGATGGGCGCGGCGCGGATCGCGCTCGAGGGCCCGGCGGCGCCGGGCGCGCTCGACGACCTCGACCCGCGGCGCGCGGGCCGCGACCGCATGCCGCGCCTCGCCGAGGTCGGCCCGATCGTGAACGCGCGCACCACGAACTGGACGGCAGTCCCGGCGCCGACGCCGGGGTGGGCGGGGCTCGTGCATCCGGAGCTCGACCCGGACGCGGCCTACCGGAAGCTCTGGGAGGAGATCATCCATATCTGCCGCCTCGACGAGCCTGACCCGGGCGCGGCGTGGACGCAGCGGATGGCGGAGCTGGCCCGCGTCGGCGAGCGGCTCGGTGCGCTCGGCCTCGATGCCGTGCATTTCGAGGGGACGGGGACGGATCTGACGATCGGGCTGCTGCCGACGTCACGGTGGTTCGCGGCGGAATTCACGCGGCGCGACGGCCTGCGGCATCTGGTCAACCTGCCCTCCGAGGAGGTCTTCACCACCCCGGACCCGGAGCGCGTCGACGGCGTCGTGCACGCCACGCTCCCGCTCGAGTATGTCGGCTCGATCATCCGCGGCATCGAGGTGCGCTTCGAGGGCGGCCGGGCCGTGTCGATCGACGCCGAGCAGGGTGCCGACGTCCTGCGCACGCTCGCCTCGCTCGACGACGGCGCGTCGCGCCTCGGCGAGGTCGCGCTCGTCGACCGCGCCGGCCGCATCGGGCCGCTGGGCACGGTCTTCTACGACACCCTGCTGGACGAGAACGCGGCGAGCCACATCGCGCTCGGCTCCGCCTACACGTTCGCGATCGACGAGGCCGACTGGCCGCGCGCGAACAAGAGCCAGATCCATATCGACTTCATGATCGGGTCGAACGAGGTCGATGTCACCGGAATTACCGGCGCCGGCGAGCGCGTTCCGCTCCTCCGCGGCGGCGACTGGCAGATCTAAAAGCTCCCTAAACCCTCGATCGAGGGGACTTGACAGGCGCTCGCAGACGTCGAAAGTGAGTAGTGACCCGGGTGGGAACCGGGTCCATGGGGTCTTTTCGACAGGGGGTTGGTCTAGATGCGACTGCGTCTTGCGGTAGCCACGGCGCTTGCGCTCGTCGGTTGTGTTTCCGGTGCGTCGTCGGCTTTCGCAAGTGGCTATCAGCCACAGTTCGACCCGCAGGCCGCCAACGTCCCCTATCTCGCCTGGCGCGGGGAAGCGGTGCGCCTGGTCACCTGCGACACGGCGACTGCTCCGTGGTCGACCGACACGAGCGTCACCTACACGGCGACCTGGAGCATCGTGGACTGGAGCGACACCGGCGCACAGCCGAGCGTTTCGTCGCCGTCCCAGGTCGTCACGCAGGGCCCGAACGCGCTTTACAAGAACGCCCACTGCGCGCGCATCGACTACACGTCGCAGCGCGCCGGTCTGGCGCTCGTCCACGTCGACATCAGCGACGGCACGCACACCGTCGGCTCGCACGACTTCCTGGTCGGGTGGCTGAAGCTGAGCAAGGTCACGCTCGACGACGGCAGCGGCGGCACCGACGTGTACGACGCGCCGGGGTGGGGGAGCCACAACTGGCTGCGCGCCCACGTCTACGGCGAGCTGCCGCTGAGCGGCTTCAGTGACCTGTACTGCCCCGGGCAGGGCTGCATCCCCGGGCTGCCGGCGTCGATCCAGCTGCCGAGCGAGGACAAGGCGAACCAGCCGGCGGGAGCCGGTGACCCGACCACGTGGTGGGACGACCTCGCCATGCGGCTGGCGCACACGACGAGCACCGACCCGTTCTACAGCGGCTCGAACGCGTGGCGCATGTGGGACATCCACGACGACATGACGCCCACCGTCGGCAACGTGGACGCGGACGCGGCGATCTCGCCGCAGAGCGGCTATAGCGGCCCGTGCGTCACGACGAACGTCGACCTCGCCCCGATCCCCGACACGTCGATCGACGCGGTCGACAACTGCCAGGGCGGCCTGCCGGAGGAGGGGCCGTACTCGCGGATCTGGCCCTCGCTGACCGGCGGCCTGCCGATCGGCCCGTGGGATCCGCTCCGCTGGGACGAGACCTTCCTCGGCGACGGGAAGCTGGACAGCGGCGACGTGCCCATGCCGTCGGCGCGCCTCAAGTTCCTGATCAACCCGAACACCGATCCGCAGACGGACATCGGCGGCGTGGGGACGCTGCAGGCGCTGACCAAGGACACCGTCTACGTCCGCGACCCGAACGCCGGCGCCGATGCGCCGCACAACTTCTACGCGCCGTTCTACCGCGCCTACATCCCGGCGACGCTCGCGGAGCTCGACGGGCGCTACGGGCTGGCGTCCGGCACGGACTGGCAGCCGGGCGGCAACTACCCGACGACGTACAACTGCGCGACGGCAAAGACGAACGGCGTCGACTGCAGCTACCCCTTCTGGGAGAAGGACGCGACTCTCTCGCGCGTCGTCGGCGGCGCGACCAGGTGCGCGCGCGACTTCCACAACGGCTCGCCCGAATGGCGCAACACGCCGACCGGCGACCAGGGCATCGCCGTCTACAGCGACGAGCACGGCGAGGCGATGGTCTCGTACGTGCCCGGCTGGGACTTCTACTACGACGCGATCATCGCGGCCAACCCGGGGATCATCACGTCCGGCAACGGCTGCGATCTCGGCGACGTCTATCCGCTGGGGAAGGCGGACGTCAGCGCAATCGCCCAGTACCCGGGCGCGGCCGTCCCGCTCGACATCGACAAGACGTCGAACACGCTGCACGAGTACGTCGACAACTACTACACGCGCTCGGTGACCTGCGCCGCAAAGGGCTCGACCGGCGCCGACCTGCTCTCGCAGGTCTGCACCGCGACGTCGGTCGACATCGACAACACGGCGATCCAGGGAGCGAACGTCTGCTTCACGGTGACCGGCGTCGTCGCCGGCTCGGTGAAGCCGTTCCCGGCGGGCACCGCCTCGACGACAGACGCGCAGAGCCGCCTGTGTGAGACCACGGACTGGTCCGGTGAGGCGTCGATCGAGATCGTCGGCTCGTGCACGCCGGCCGCGGCGCCGGTGAAGGTCGACTTCCTGGACGACAAGATCCAGCGCGCGACGAGCGCCGACCTGTCGTACTGCCCGCCGCCGCCCTCGACGACGACGACTACGACGACGACGGCGACGCCGCCGCCGCCGCACACGACGACGACGCCGCGGACGACGACGACCACTTCTGCGCCGCCCGCGACCACGAGCACGACGCCGCCGGCGACGACGAGCACGACCACCACGACGACGCCGACCACGACGACGAAGCAGCCCACTACGACGAAGGTCGCGCTCGTGAAGATCCAGAGAGTGCGGACCGGCAGTCGTTACGTCAACGTGCGTGTCACCGGCACGGCCAAGACCGTCAAGATCGACATCCGGCTCATCAAGGCGAACCGCAAGACGCTGCGCCACGTGCTCCGCCTCATCCCGACGAACAAGCTCGTCCGGGTACCGAAGCTGAAGCTCGACAAGATCGTCTGGACCGTCAAGGTCACGCTCGCCGGCTAGAGGCTAGGCGGCCGCCCAGTCGAACGCGCGGCCGCTCTCGACGAGCCGCGCGCGCGTCGCGTCGTCACAGAGGACGCCGGCCAGCGCAGCCTCGTAGGCGGCCTGGGGCGAGTGGCCGAGGGTGCGTGCCACCTCGAGCTCGCGGGTCAGGTCGGTGTCGAACATCGCCGGATCGTCGGTGGAGATCGAGCAGAGCACGCCGGCGGCCAGGAGCTGCGGGAGCGGATGCTGCTCGAGCGCCGGCACAAGGCCGGTGCGGACGTTCGAGACCGGACACACGTCGAGCACGACGTGTCGCTCGGCGAGCTCGGCGAGCAGCGCGGGATCCTCGACCGCCCGGATGCCGTGCCGGATGCGGTGCGCGCCCAGCACGTCCAGCGCCGCACGCACCGACTCCGGGCCGGCGGCCTCGCCCGCGTGGGGGACGGCCGGCAGCCCTCCCTCGCGCGCGACCGCGAAGGGCCGCTCGAACCCCTCCGTGGGGTACAGCGCCTCCTCGCCCCCGAGCCCGATGCCGACGATTCCGCGGTCGGCGTACTTGAGCGCGTACCCGACGGAGACCTCAGCGTCCTCGAGCGGCGCCGAGCGCGTGATGTCGGGTGTGAGCCGCATCTCCACGCCGTGGAGCTCGCGGGCCTCCTGGGCGCCGTCGCAGTAGCCGGTGTAGAGGTCGTCCCAGTCGACGCCGCGCCACGTGCGCTCGATGGGGGAGAAGATCGCCTCCACGTACACGGCGCCGTGGGCCGCCGCCTCCTCTGCGTAGTCGACGGTGATGCGGCGGAAGTCGTCCGCCTGCCGCAGCACGTTCGTGGTCATGATCCAGATCTCGATGAAGTGCGCGAAATCGCGGAAGCGGTAGAGCTTCGCGAGCTCCTCGGCGCTGTCGGCCGGGAGCGGGAGCCCGTTTCGTCGTGCGAGCTCGAAGAGCGTGTCCGGCCGGACGGCGCCCTCGAGGTGCACGTGGAGCTCGATCTTGGGGTACGCCAACGCGCCGCCAGCCTAAGGAGCCGGCGGCGCGTGGCAGAGGTTCAGGCTCTAGTGGAGCCTCAGCTTCGAACGGTGATCTTGAGCGGCGGGCTCGAGATCCCGCTGAGCGTCGAGCTCGTGCACCCGGCCGGCGCCTCGGCTGAAGGCGACTGGCAGGGCACGCTCTTCGAGAGCGCCCGGGCGCTGTAGTAGTAGAAGCCCGCCTTCGGGGGCGTCTTGACCTTGGCCGTGTAGCGGCCGTTCGCGGCGGTCTTGGCGATCCCCGCGTACTGCGGGTTGCTGAGGCCGGCGACGTACGTGATCTGGAGCCTCCGCCGTCCCGAGGGGCCGTTCAGCGAGAGCACCCCGGACATGCTGACCGTTGCGTCCGGCTGCACCGAGACCTTGCCCGTCGACGCGAGGGTGAGGAAGCTCGGCAGCGGGACGACGCTCTGCGCCTCCGTCGTTGCCTTCTGGGCCGCTTCGGCGCTCGACTTGACAGGCGTGAAGAGCCCGCGCCAGACCGGCCGGCCGGGGCCTGGCGGGAGAATGCCCGTGATCACCTCGATCTGGACGCGCCGGATCGAGCCCGGTGCAGGCGACTGGGCCGGCAGGCACACGGTGTAACGGTGCCCGGTGCCGACCTTCTCCTCGAAGACGGTCAGCGTCATGTGCGCGTTGGCGGTTCCGCCCGGGTCGCTGGACACGACTCCCTGGTACACCTGCTCCGGCTTCGCCACACAACTGTTGCCGTGCACCTTGACCGCGAGCAGGTCGCCGGTGAGGAGGAGCTGCGGCAGCTGGGCGCGCTCGCCCGGCTGGGTGATCCCGACCGTCGCACGCGCGAACCGGCGACCGCGCTTCACGGTCGTGATCGTGTAGCCGTTCGGGACGATGAACGACATGTGCGCGATCTTCGGCTCCGTCGCCTTCTGCGTGACGTCGATCGTCAGCTGGCTCGGGCGGACGGCGTCGTACCGCGACGCCTCCACGCGTAGCCGCGGCGCGAACTTCGCGGGCTTCTCGGCCCCGAGCGCCGGTACCTGTCCGGCCGCGTAGGCCGAGAGCAAAACGGTGACGACGGCCACTCCCAAGGTCGTGCGTCGTCTGGCAGTTGCATGCATGGTCGAGACCCCCCGGAAAGATGAACGTGAACCCCCTCGCATTCTGGCCAGTAATCCTGCCCTGTGGGGCGGCCGGAGCGCCACGTGCGAAACTCTTACGGCCCTCTTAGGCAGGTCCTGGACGCCGCGTCCCTCGATCGAGGGACGGCAACCACGCCGGTCTCTCCTTCGGAATCCCCCGCAATGGGGGATAGAGATTCACCCACCGTGGGGGGACAATCTCCGCTGTCCGGCTGGGGAGAGTGGTTCTTTCGGACTGTGAAGCTCGACAAGGCGGTGCTGGTCCCTGCACGAGGGGGCGCGGAAGCGTTCCTCGAGTGCTGGGTGGTCCCCGCGGGGGCGGGGCCGGCACCCCGGCCGGATGCCTTGTGAGCACTCGAAGGGAGGGGTAGTGGAAAAACGAAAGGGGGGTTTCCGCCGGCTCGCGGTGCTGTTTGCCGTGGCGTCGGTCGGTGTCCTCGCGGTCGGCGCCCATGCGGCTTCAGCGGCGTCGATCGAAATCTGTAAGTCGTCCGCGAACGGGAACTCCGGGAAGATCTTCACCTACCACGTGAATGGTGGGTCTTCGATCAGCGTCGCAGGTGGACGCTGTTCCGGTGCAATCCAGCTCGCGGCGAACGCGAACTCGACGATCGCCGAGGATATTTCGAATCCGGCGACGGACGTGTCGGCGATCCAGGTCCGCCCGTCCGTCTGGCAGGTCAGCCAGAATCTGGCGGGGCGGAGCGTCGTCGTGAATCCCGGTACTTCGACCGGGAGCGGACTGGTCACGTTCACGAACCAGCCCGCAGGCGGCAACTTCGGGACGCTGAAGGTCTGCAAGCTCACGCAGACCGCGAGTTTCGTCGGCCGCCTGTTCAGCTTCTCCGCGAACGGTGGGCCGATCGTCTCGACCGAGGCGAACGATGCTTTCGACGATCCGGCCAACTGGTCGTGCCGCATTCTGGGCACCTTCCAGGTCGGCTCGGTCGTGACCGTGCAGGAGACCATTCCGGCCGGCACGGTGGTCAACTTCATCGACGCCGATCCGGCGACCGCGCTCGTCGACTTCAACACGACGGCCGGTTGGGGCAAGTACACCATCGGTGCAGGTGTGACAGTCGCGCTGTTCGACGACGAGCCGATCCCGCCGACCCAGACGGGGACGATCGAGATCTGCAAGACCGCAGCGCAGCTCGGTCCGCATTACGCAGATCCGAACGTGCACGGTCCGTTCACCTTCACGGTGGTCGACGCTGGAGGTCAGAGCTACGGGCCGTTGACGATCAACGTCCCGGATCCGAACAACGGCCTGATCTACTGCACGGCGCCGATCACGGTGGCCGCCGGTATCGCCACGGTGACCGAGGGACCGTCCCCGGGCTTCGACCTGTGGGACGTGTTCACGAACCCGAGCGACCGGCTGCTGACGGTGAACACGATCAATCGCACGGCGGATGTCGAGGTTCCGTCCTCGACCGACCCGAACGATGAGACCCAGGTCGTCTTCGTCAACAAGACGCAGGTTGCCCAGCTCAAGCTGTGCAAGGCGCTTGGCCCGGCCTCGGGCGACCTCGTCAACCAGACGTTCTACATCAACTGGTCGTCGAGCTCGGGTCCGTCGGGCACGACCGCCATCACGGCGCAGCTTCAGACGCAGTGCGTCGTCGTCGGCAACTTCCCGATCGGCGCAACGATCACGCTCTCCGAGCAGAACCCCGGCCAGTTCATCGACAGTTCTGGCCCGACCTCGATCACGCTCGCGCCGGGCATGAACTCGGCGACGTTCACGAACACCGCCAGAGGCCTGCTCGAGGTCTGCAAGACCCTGGTAGCCGGCCTGGCCACCCAGCCGACGTTCCAGTTCCGCGTCGACGGTGGCGGCATCATCAACGTCCGTGCGGGCACGTGCACGAACCCGGCACTGCGGGTGAGCGTTGGAAACCACACTGTCACCGAGGTCGCGAACGCGAACTTCGACGTCAGTGCGATCAACGCCATTCCGGCGAGTGCCCTGGTCTCCTCGAGCACGGCGAACCGCACCGCAACCGTCAATGTGCCGTACGCGCAGGACGTTGCGGTGTTCTTCACGAACCGCATCAAGGTGGGGAACGTGAAGGTCTGCAAGGACGTCACCGCCGGTTCGTCCGACGCCCTCAACGGCAAGACGTTCTTGTTCGGCGTCTATGTCGGCAGCATGGCGCCGGTCCGCATCGCGGTGACACCGGGCAGCTGCACGTTCGTGGCCGACTCCAATGGGGTTCCGGTCGACTTCCCGATCCTCCAGCCGAACGGCACCAATACGCCGGTCGCGGTCGTGGAGGCCAATGCAGCTAGTACGGGGCCCCCGCTGGGCCCGCCGCTGGGCCCGCCGTCGAACGTCCTGGGCGTAACACCGCTCGGCTCGTACTACGTGAGCGCCATCGGCGTGACCGGGGGCAGGTCCGGTACGACGGAGACCAACTGCCAGCCCGCCGCGTACAGCCCGACAGGCTTCCACTGCCTGCTGCTGACCACGCCGCCCGCTGGCGTTGTTCACGTCCGCTGGCAACTCGGGCCTAACGTCAACGCCGCCAACTTCACCAACACGGCGGGTGACGCCTAACCCGCAACGCTGAATACGACCCCGAGCCGCCGACCGGTCAAGACAGGGAGGCGGTAAGGCGAATCGATCCAGACGAGGCCCCCGGGACGCCGGGGGCCTCGCCGTTCAGGAGCAGCGGCGCTTCGCGCCGAGCGCGGTCGCCGCCGCTGCCCTGACGAGCCGCGCCGTCGCCGGCGCGGTCTTGAGCGGAACGCCGTAGCGGCGCAAGTCGGCCGCAGCACGCGACGGCGAGTCATGGAAGAGCCGCGCCCAGACGACGACGGCCGCGAGATAGGTGCCGAGCCGGCTCGGGTGGAACCCATCCGGGCCGTAGAGTGGGAGCGAGCCGCGGCACGACCAGGCCGCGTGCCAGGCGTCGCCGGCCGGCAGCAGCACCGCTCGCGCGACCTTCGCGGAGCGCCGGTAGGAGCCCATGACCGCCCCGAGCTCGCCGTAGCGGTACGACTCGGGCCAGACGGTGAGCAGGGCCGGCGTCGTGCCGGCAGCGCGGGCCGCGTCGGCGAACCGGGTCGCCCAGACCTTCAGGTTCGCCTCGCTCTCGCGCAGTGCCGACGGGCCCTGCTGCATGACGATCACGTCCCAGCCGCCCTGGGCGAGCTCGGCCGGCGCGATGCCGGCGTTCCAGTGGTCCTCCAGGCTGTAACCGCCCGGCGCGATCGTCTTCGCGTCGAGCGCGCGGCCGCGAGCCGCGGCGAGCGCGCCGACGTACGCCGGCAGGTCGTTCGCCGCCGTCAGGCTGTTCCCGACGAAGAGCACTCGCAGCGGCGGCGCCTGCCCTCCGCCCGCCGGCGCGGCGAGGGCAAGCGCGGCCAGGACCGCGAGGACGGTGCGGAGCACGGCCTCCACGCTACGCGCGGCCTGGCGGCTCCGCCAACCGATTGCGAGAAGACGAAATCAGGCGAAGAGCAGCGGTAGGCTGGTGGTCGAATGAGCAGTCGCGAGCCGTCCCCGACGCCTGCTTCCGGCCAGCCGCCGCCGCGGCCGGGCACGCCCGCGCCCGGGCAGCCCCGCCGGCGCTTCCGCATCCCGTGGTGGTGGGTCTTGGTCGTGATCGCCGCCCTGGCCGTCAACCAGTACGCCGCCTCGCGCGTCACCGAGCCGGCGACGCGCATCCGCGTGCCTTACAGCCCCTTCTTCGTCCAGCAGGTCAAGGCCAAGAACGTCAAGGACATCACGTCCAAGGGCACGGCGATCCAGGGCTCGTTCAAGAAAGCGACCGCGTACAAGGGCTCGAAGCCGACCGAGAACTTCAAGACCGAGATCCCCGCATTCGCGAACACGGATCAGCTCTCGGCGCTGCTCCAGAGCAACGGGGTGATCGTCAACGCCGTGCCGCTCGACACGGGCGCGCCGCTCTGGGAGAGCCTGCTCGTGGGCTTCGGGCCGACACTGCTCTTCCTCGCGCTGCTGTTCCTGTTCCTCCGAGGCGCCGGGCGCGCGCAGAACGTGCTCGGCAACTTCGGCCGCTCGAAGGCAACGCGCTACGAGCCCGGCGGCGAGAAGGTGACCTTCGCCGACGTGGCCGGCATAGACGAGGCGAAGGCCGAGCTGTCGGAGGTGGTCGACTTCCTCCGCGAACCGGAGAAGTACCGGCGGCTCGGCGCCCGCATCCCGCACGGCGTCCTGCTGGCGGGGCCGCCCGGCACCGGGAAGACGCTGCTGGCCCGCGCGGTCGCGGGCGAAGCCAACGTTCCCTTCTTCTCGATCGCCGCCTCCGAGTTCGTCGAGGCGATCGTCGGCGTCGGGGCGTCGCGGGTGCGCGACCTGTTCGAGCAGGCGAAGAAGGTCGGGCAGGCGATCATCTTCATCGACGAGCTCGACGCCGTCGGCGGCTCACGCACTTCGGGTACCGGCGGCTTCAGCGGCGGCAACGACGAGCGCGAGCAGACGCTCAACCAGATCCTCACCGAGATGGACGGCTTCGACCCGACCATCGGCGTCATCGTGATCGGCGCGACGAACCGGCCGGACGTGCTCGACCAGGCGCTGCTGCGGCCCGGGCGTTTCGACCGCCGCGTCTCCGTCCAGCCGCCCGACCGGGCGGGCCGCGAGGCGATCCTCCGCGTTCACGTCCGCAAGGTGCCGCTCGACGACGACGTCGATCTGAGCCGGATCGCTGCCACCACACCGGGCATGGTCGGCGCCGACCTGGCCAACCTCGTCAACGAGGCGGCGCTGCTCGCGGCCCGGCGCATGCACGACAAGGTCGCGGCGAGCGACTTCGCCGATGCGCTCGAGCGCATCGTGCTCGGTGCCGAGCGGAAGGTGATGTTGAGCAAGGATGACCGCCGGCGGACGGCGTACCACGAGGGCGGGCACGCAATCGTCGGGATGCTCACTCCCGGCGCCGATCCGGTGCGGAAGATCTCGATCATCCCGCGCGGCCAGGCCCTCGGCGTCACCTTTTCCGCGCCGGACGACGACCGCTTCAACTACGAGCGGTCGGAGCTGGAGGCGAGGATCAAGGTTGCGATCGCCGGCCGCGCCGCCGAAGAGATCGTGTTCGGCGACATCACCACGGGCGCCGAGTCGGACATCCAGCAGCTCACGCAGATCGCGCGGTACATGGTCGGCCGCTGGGGGATGAGCGAGGCGATCGGGCCCGTCGCGGTGACGAGCGACGGGCGGCCGCCGTGGGCCGGCGCCGAGGTCTCCCCGCGCACGCAGGAGCTGGTCGACGAGGAAGTGCGTCGCATCGCGTCCGACGCGCACACCGAGGTGCTCGACCTGCTGCGCGAGAACCGCGGGAAGCTCGACTCGCTCGCGGACGCCTTGCTCGCGCACGAGACACTGGACGAGGACGACGCCTACGCGGCGGCCGGCATCCCGAAGCGCGAGGCCGCCGACGGCGGGATCCTGGCCGCGGCAGCGCGAACGACCACGGGCGAGCCGGCTTAAGGGGGCTTGGCGAAACGGCGACTGTGCCGGCGGGCCGCGCTGCTCGTCCCGAGGCGTCGTCCTCGGTCGCGCCCGGATTGACGTTCCTATCAAGACACTCTTGATAGGAACACGAACGCTCCCTGCGTCCTAGCCTCGGAACGACCATCGCACCCCTGCGACGAGCGACGTTCCGCCAAACCCCTTTAACGTCGAACCAGGTTTACACCCCTCCCAGTGGTGAAATAACGAGACCGTCAGGAGGAGACGGACTCGACAGGGAGGTTCACCGACATGCATTTCCGCCGCACTCGCCGCCTCGCCGTAGCGTGCGCGATCGTTGCCGTTGCGGCGGCGACGGCCGCGACCTCGGCGTCGGCCGGCGCGACGCACATGTTCTGGGGGCAAGGGACGGGCCTCGCACCCGATCCCAACGCGCTCTCCAATGACCTGATCTACCACGGCGGCAGCGCCGGCGACGGGGCGATCGGCATCCAGAAGGCGCCGGCCGTCTATCTCGTCTACTGGGGCGCCGAGTGGGCGAGCGGCTTCGCAACGGCCGACACCGACGGGAAGCTGTACTCGAGCAAGACGCTGCAGAACTACGTCAACTCGTTCGTCGCCGGGCTGGGCGGCAGCGCGTATTCGGGCATCCAGACGCAGTACTGCCGCGGTATCCCCGCCGGCTCGACGAGCTGCGCGGGGATCGTGGGCGCCGACTACATCACCAACCCGAAGCATCAGCTGAAGGGCGTGTGGACGGATCCGACGCCGGTGCCGGCCGACATCACCGGCTGGGGCCTGGCGCAGAACGTGGTCGACGACCCGATTGCGACGGAGGCCATGCGCGCGTCGGCGCACTTCGCCTACGACCCCGATGCGACCTACGTGATCCTCACGCCGCCGGGCACGATCTCGACCGGCGAGCCGGCCTACTGCGGGTACCACACCCAGACGACGAGCGTCGACGGCATCGGCAACCCGTACCGGCTCGAGTACGCGTTCATCCCCTGGCAGAACATGGACTGGCCTGGATACGGCCAGGCGTGCGGCCTGCACAACGTGAACGCGAAGAGCAACGCGTTCGGCAACGGCATCTTCGACAGCTGGAGCATCGTCATCGGCCACGAGTACGCCGAGGCGGTCACCGACCCGGACAACATTCTTGCCGTCCAGGACGGGTGGAACGACGCCCAGACGAGCGAGAACGGCGACAAGTGCGCCTGGACGAACACGCGGAACATCACGCTCGGCGGGCGTCAGTTCGCCGTGCAGCCCGAATGGAGCAACGAGGCGTTCGACGCCGGCCAGGACGGCTGCGCCTTCTCCCGCTAGCCAGGACTGGCGGTCTGCGGCACTCCCCCGCGCGGGGCCGGCTATACGCCGGTCCCGCGCCCCCCTTCTGCCGGGCTAGCGTTGCCGGCCGTGGCGCACCCCGACCTCCCGCTGGAGCAGGCGTACGTCGACAACGCATACGCGTGCCTCGACCGCATGCGCGAGGCGCTGGAGCGCTCGCCCTCGGCCGGCGCGGGCGAGGTCGCGCAGGAGGCGCTCGAGGCATGGGCCTCGCGGCGGCTCGTCACCTTCGCCGACGCGGAGCGCGGTCTCTGCTTCGGGCGCATGGACGTCGAGGGCGCCGCGGCGCCGCTCTACGTCGGCCGCCGCTGGGTGCACGACGACGGCCACGACGTCCTTGTCGTGAACTGGCAGGCGCCGGCGGCCCGTCCGTTCTACACGGCCACGCCTGTCGCCCCCCACGGCGTGACGCTGCGGCGGCGCTTCCGCACGCGCGGCCGCGAAGTGCTCGACATCAACGACGAGGCGCTCGAGGGCTCGCTCGCGGAGGGGGCGTCCGCGGTCGACGACTTCCTGCTCGAGGAGCTCGAGCGCAGCCGCGACGCGCACATGCGCGACATCGTCGCGACGATCCAGGCCGACCAGTACCGGCTGATCGCGCGCGACCCGGCGCCGCCGCTCGTCGTCCAGGGCGGGCCCGGCACCGGCAAGACGGCGGTCGGGCTGCACCGCGCCTCGTTCCTCCTCTACGCGCACCGCGACGAGCTGCGGCGGATCCTCGTCGTCGGCCCGAACCCCACCTTCATGGACTACGTCTCGCACGTCCTTCCGATCCTCGGCGAGGAGAGCGTCGACCAGCGCGCCGTCGCCGAGCTCGTCGACGGCATCGAGGTGTCGCGCGCCGACGGGCCTGACGTCGAACGCCTGAAGGCCGACCTCCGTCTGGCCGAGGTCGTGCGGCGCGCCGTCGAGCTCCGGCTCGAGCCGCGAGCGGGTTCCTTCGAGGCGCGGCTCGACGGCGCCTATGTGCGCGTGCGCGAGGAGGAGGTCGAGCCGCTGCTCCTCGCGGTGCGCAGCGAGCTCGGCGTGGGGAACGCCGCGCGCGAGCGCTTCCGCATGGAGCTCGTGCGTGACCTGTACGGCCAGTACACGGCGAAGCTCGGCGCCAGCGCATTTGCCGCGGCCGACGAGGTCGAGCGCGCTCTCCGGAAGGCGGGGCTTACGCGCTTCATGGATCGTGTCTGGCCCGTCGTCAAGCCCGACGTCGTCGTCGCCCAGCTACTCGGGAACCGGACGCGGCTCAGGGAGGCGGCCGGCGACCTGCTCGACGCCGGCGAGCAGCGGCTGCTCGCCCGCCGCGCCCGCGGCTGGTCGCGGGCCGACGTGCCGCTCCTGGACCTGGCCCGCACGCTGCTCGTCGAGCCGCCGCGGGCCTACGGGCACGTCATCGTGGACGAGGCGCAGGACCTCACGCCCATGGAGCTCGCCATGGTCGCCCGGCGGATGCGCGGGTCGTTCACGCTCCTGGGCGACATCGCGCAGGGCACCGGCGCGGTGCCGTATGCCGCCTGGGACGAGCTGACCGCGCACCTGCCCGGAGACGCGGCGGTCGAGGAGCTCGAGCACGCGTACCGCGTCCCACGCGAGATCATGGACTTCGCCCTGCCGCTGCTCCCGGCGATCGCCCCGGAGGTGCGGCCGCCGCGCGCGTACCGGACGGGCGCGCCGCCGCCGCGCGTCGTCGCCGACGACGCCCCGCTCGCGCGCGCCTTCGCCGAGGCCGCGCGGCTGGCTGGCGACGACGCGCTCGTCGCGATCATCGCGCCTGCGTCGCTGCGCGGCGCGGAGACCTCCGGCTCGGTCTTCGACGAACGGCGTGTCCCCGTCCTGACCCCGCGGGAGGCGAAAGGGCTCGAGTTCGACCACGTCGTCGTGGTCGAGCCCGCGTTGATCGTCGACGAAGGCGGCGCGACGGGCCTGCGCGAGCTCTACGTCGCCCTGACGCGACCGACGACGTCGCTTGTAGTCACGCACGCGCGAGACCTTCCGGCGCCGCTGCGTTGAATCGCCCGGCCCGGGTGATGAATCGGTACCCCCTGGCAGCGGACAATCGTTGAGACCGGGTCGGAGGGGCTCGGTCGCATCCAGGGGAGGGGATGATGAAAAACAGATGTGGAGGGCTCCGCCGTGCTGCGGTCCTGTTTGGGATCGTTACGGTTGGTGTTCTTGCGGTCGGCGCCCAGGCGGCGTCGGCCAATGTGATCGAGATCTGTAAGAGCTCGGCCAACGGTATGTCGGGGCGGAGCTTCCAGTACTCGATCTCGGGAGGGCCGTCGGTATCGGTCACTGGTGGCCGTTGCTCGGGGCCGATCAGCAATCTTCCGGCAGGGAACGTCACGGTCACCGAGGGCGTCTCGAGCCCGGCGACGGACGTGCACGCGGTGACGGTTCGTCCGTCGATCCGCAAGGTGAGCGAGGATCTCGTGAACCGCAGCGTGACGGTCACGACCGGTACGTCGACGGCGTCGGAGACGCTGGTCACGTTCACGAACCAGCCTGCCGGTGGTAACTACGGCACGTTGAAGGTCTGCAAGCTGACGCAGACGCCGGCCTATCTGGGCCGGCTGTTCAGCTTCTCGGTGAACGGTGGCCCGCTCGTCTCGACCGAGGCGAACGCGGCGCTCGAGGATCCGTCCACCTGGTCGTGTCGGATCCTGGGCACGTTCCAGGTTGGCTCGAACGTGAACGTGCACGAGCAGATCCCGGGAGGGACGGAGGTGCAGTTCATCGACACCGACCCGGCCGAGGCACTCGGGGACTTCAACACGTCCTCGGGCGATGCGCTGGTCACGATCGGCGCGGGCGTCACGGTCGTCATGTACGACGACGAGCCGACTCCGCCGTCGGGCACCGGTTGGCTCGAGATCTGCAAGGACCGCGCCCTGCTCGGCCACTACGAGGTCGACTGGGACGTCCAGGGTCCGTTCACGTTCAGCGTGATCGACCAGGCCGGCACCCACTACTCGGAGACCGTGCTCGCGGGCCAGTGCTCCGAGCCGTTCCAGGTCGCCGCCGGTATCTCGGAGGTCACGGAGGGGCCGTCACCGGGTTACGACCTGGTCGACGTCTTCACGATCCCGGACGAGCGGCTTTTGACGACGAACCTGATCAACCGCACCGCCGACGTCGAGGTGCCGGCGGCGGACTCGTCCAACGACGAGACGCAGGTGCACTTCGTCAACCAGACGCAGCGCGGCCAGCTGAAGGTCTGCAAGGCCCTCGGCCCCGGCTCGTCCGACCTCGTCGGTCAGAAGTTCTACTTCGACATCAACGGCGACAACATGCAGCCGCTCGGCGTCTGGATCACCGCTCAGGCGCAGACGCAGTGCGTCATCGTCGGGAACTTCCCGATCGGCAGCACCGTCGACGTGCAGGAGACGTGCGACGTCATCGTCAACACGCTCCAGCTCGACGACTCGGGCTGCAACGAGTTCATCGACGTGAGTGGTGAGGGCGAGATCACGATCGCGCCCGGCATCAACACCAAGACGATCACGAACACGGCCAAGGGCCTGCTCGAGATCTGCAAGCACGCGATCGACGGGCTCCGCACGCAGCCGACGTTCCAGTTCCGCGTCGACGGTGGCGGCCTGATCAACGTGCGTGCGGGCACCTGCACGCCGCCCATGCGGGTCTCGGTCGGCAGCCACACCGTGAGCGAGGTCGCCTCGCCGAACTACGAGCTCGACCCGGGCAGCGCGGCAGCCGTGCTTCTCGGCTTCGACACGCACGGTGGGATCGTCGTCTCGCCGGCCGACCGCGAGGTCAGCCGCAGCCTTGCTCAGCCGCTCGGTCACGGTCAACGTGCCGTACGGGCCGAACGGCGAGACGCTCGTGACGTTCTACAACCGCATCAAGCAGGGCCAGATCAAGGTCTGCAAGGCGATCACGCCTGGCTCCGCTGACTCGCTCGGCACCAAGACGTTCACCTATAACGTCTATATCGGCGGCCACACGTACACCGTCGGCCCGATCGCTCCTGGCGAGTGCCAGTTCGTGCTCGATACGTTCGGGAATCCGCGCAACTTCCCGATCCTCGACGCGAGCGGCAACCCGGTGGGTGTCGGCGTGATCGAGAACGGTGCGACCGACACCACGCCGACGCTTGGGACGTTCTACGTCACCAAGCTCGCGCTGACCGGTGGGTCGAACCCGCAGACGTTCTGCACGCCGGCGCTGTACAGCCCGACGGGCTACCACTGCCACTTGTTCGTGGGGACCGGCTACGCGCCGCCGAACCACGTCCACATCGCGTGGCAGCTCGGCCCAAGCGTGAACGCGGTGACGTTCACGAACACGGCCGGTGATCCCTAACCCGCAGTTGACCCTGTAGGGATCGACCCCAACCACGGCGAGGCCCCCGGGAAACCGGGGGCCTCGCCGCTTCTTGAGGAACTACTGGTTGAGGTAGAAGGTGACCATGTCGGCGAAGCCGTTGGCCGGCTGGAAGAGGTAGCCGCCAACGCGCTTCGCGACGAAGTCACGCTGGTTGCGGTTGTCCGTCGCGGCCCATGGCGCGATGTCCTTCGTGATCATCACGTCGAGGTTGCCGTAGCGGTTGTACCGCGCGTCGCCCGTCAGCGTGTTCGCCGTGGCGAGCTGCTCGTTCAGCTGCTTGTCGTTGAGGTAGGCCAGATTGTTGTTGTTCTCGTCCTGGATGTGGTTCCCGTTCAGGAGCACGTCGATGAAGTCGTACGGATCGGGGTAGTCCTGGCTCCAGCCGGCGACCACGGCGTCGTAGTCGGCGCCCTTCTTGCCGGCGGCGACGAAGACCTGGAAGCCCTGGAAGGTCTTGATCGTGACCTTGCAACCGATCTTCTCCAGGTTGTTCTGGAAGATCTGGGCCTGCGCCGTCCCCGCCGGGCTGTTCGACGACCACACGTTCAGGTCGCCGCACTTGCCGTTCGCGAGCTGCTTCGCGACCGCGACGTTCGGCCCCTGCAGCGGGTACGCGTTCGCCTTCTTGTAGCCGCCCATGCCCGGCGGGAGGATCTGATCGGTGAGGAGGCCGCTGTAGGCGCCGAACGCGCGCAGGAATGCCCCACGGTCGATGGCGTTGTTCGCGGCCTTCCGCATCTGCAACGACGAGAACAGGGGCCGCGCCGTGTTCAGGGCGACGTAGTCCGTCTCGACGAGCGGGTGCACCTGGTACTGGGTCTTGTTGACGCCGTACTGGGCGCCCAGCTGCGAGTGCGCGGTCGGGGGCAGCCCGCCGAGGTCGTAGTCGACCTGGCCCGCCTTCACCTGCAGCAGGCTCTGGTTCACGTTCGTATTGACGGTGATGTTGTAGGCGTCGACGTTTTGCGGCCGCGTCCCGCCGTAGTCCGGATTCTTCTTGAGCACGATCGAGCGGCCGACCTGGCGGCTCGCCCAGTAGTACGGGCCTGCCGAGGCGAACGTGAGCACGCCGTGGGGGTCGATCGGCAGAGTCGTCGGGATCGCCTGGAAGAAAGGCGTGCCGAGCTTGGCGAGCAGGCCGCCGTCAGGCTTCGTCAGCTTGATGATCAGCTTGTCGCCCTGCACCTGGACGCCCGACGCCTTCGTCGTCTTGCCGTCGAGGGTGTCCTGTGCGCCGACGATGTCCGTGATGAACTGCGCCGCCGGCGACTGCATCTTCTTGCTCAGCGCGCGGTTGATCGCGTAGGCGTAATTGGCCGCTGTGACGGGCGTGCCGTCGCTGAACTTGAACCCCGACTTGACGGTGATCGTGTACGTCTTCCCGTCGGGCGAGATGACCGGGAAGCCCTGCGCTCCATCGGGAACGAGCTTGCTCCCGACCGGCGCGAGCTTGTCCGGATAGTCGTAGAGCTTGAGCGCCGTCGCGTACTCGAGCTGCCACGACGTGCTCCCGTAGGCGAGCGACGGGTCGGAGTAGTCCACGTCGGTGTTCGACATGTTCAGCTTCATGGTCCCGCCCGTCTTGGCCGGCCCGGTCGTGGTCGTCCCGCCGCCGCCCGACGACGTGGTCGTGTTGCTGCTGCTCCCGCCGCCGCCGCACGCCGCCAGAGCGAGCATGCCCGCTCCGATGACGAGGGCGACCATCGACAGCCAGATGCGCCGTGTGACTCGATTCTCAGGGGCCAATCCGTGTCACGTCCTTTCTGTGTGCCTCCAGGGCCTCGCGATCTCCTTTGGACATAACGACGTCGCCCGCCGCCCCGGGTTAGTGGTGTTTACGGGTCGTTTACGAGCGGCCGAGGATGGTCGCCAGGTATGCGAGGACATCCTCCTCCTTTGTCCCCGAGATGAGCCCAGCCGGCATCACGCCGCCGCCGCCGTCGATCTGCGCCTTCGCCTGCGCGACGGTGATGTCGAGCCCGACCAGCCGCGGGCCGACGCCGCCGCCCTTGCCGCCGGTGCCGTGGCAGCCGGCGCAGGTGGCCTCGAAGGCGATCTGGCCGCGGTGCGGGTCGCCGAGCTTCACGGTTCCCGACGCGGGCAGCCCGGGCTTCGCCAGATGGAGGTCCGCGAGCGTGAATGCGGTCGCGGAGACCCCGACGAGGAGCGCGGCGGGCACGGCGATGAGGCGGACGAGCCGCCGGCGCGGGGTCTCCGGCCGGGACGACACGCGACGATCGTAACGAGTAGGGTCGGCCCGGGTGCTGGCGAGCGTCGAGTCGGCCTGGACGGACGCGATGACGTCGGTCTTCTCGTCCGGCATTGCGGCGAAGGCCTGGTTCGCAACCGCGGCGGTGTTCCTCGGCGTCGTCCAGGTATCGACCGGCGCGCGGATCTTCGGGAAGCTGCAGCGGATCATCCCGATCGGCCGCCCGCACATCAACCGGGTGCACCGCTGGTCGGGCCGCCTCGCGATCCTGTGCACGCTCCCGGTCGCCTTCCACTGCATCTTCATCCTCGGCTTCCGGAGCACCGACGCGCGGGTGCTCGTCCACTCGATCGCCGGGACGTTCGTCTACGGCGTGATCGTGGTGAAGCTGTTCTTCGTCCGCGACCGCGACCACCCGCGCTGGGTGCTCCCGCTGGTGGGCGGGACGCTCTTCACGATCCTCGTCACGCTCTGGAGCACCTCGGCGCTGTGGTACTTCACGAACGTCCGCTTCGGGCTCTGAGCGGTCAGAGGTGCACGCCGTGGCCGGCAGTGCGCAGGCTGCGGCCCTCCCGCCGCTCGCCCAGCGCGAACATCGCCGGCAGCTCCCCGTCCCCGCGGAGGGCGAGGGCGAGGCGCTCGGCCAGCGCCGGCCCGTGCTTGAAGCCGTGGCCCGAGCCGCCGCCGACGAGCCACACGTGCGGATACTCGGGGTGTGACGAAGTGATGAAGTTCGTGTCCGCGGTCGTCTCGTACCGGCAGGTGCGGGTCTCGACCAGCGGCGCGCCGGCGAGCGCCGGGAAGCGCTGGGCGAAGTACTCGCGGACGATCCGCTCGGTCGTGGCCCGGGCGGGCAGCTCGGCTTCCGGATCGAACTCCGGCCCTTCGTAGTCGGCCGCGGCCTTCGCCCCGAGCCCGTCGAGGTCGGGCGTGCCGTAGGTGGCACGGTCGTAGTCGCACCAGCCGGGGACACGACGCCAGTCGGCCCCGCCGTCGAAGAAGAGCAGCTCCTGGAGGGTCACGCGCAGCGCGACGTGCTCCGGGAACAGCCGGCCGAGCCAGGGCCCACACGCCCAGACCACGGCGTCGCCCTCGAGGTGCGTCCCGTCGTCCAGCGCCACCGCTCCGCCTGCCGGTCGTGCGCGGCCCCGCAGGACCTGCGCCCCGTGCTCGGCGGCCTGGGCGGCCAGGGCCTGCACGGCGCGCTGCGCGCGCAGCACGCCCGTCTGCGGCTCGAAGAGCACCCAGGCGAGATCGTCCGTGCCCAGACCGGGGAAGAGATCGGCCGCTGCCGCGGGATCCAGGTGCTCACAGGGGATGCCCTGTGCCCGGATCGTCCGCTCAGAGTCGGCCTCCCAGCCCTCGTCGCCGTGTGCGAACCACGCGATGCCGCACTCCACGAAGAGGTCGGTTCCCGACTCGGCCTCGAGCTCGCGCCAGAGCGTGCGGGCGCGCCAGGCCATCGCCGTGTAGTACGGCTCGTCGCCGTGGCCGACGCGGATGAGACGGGTCTCGCCGCCGGAGGTCGCCCGCCGGTCGCCGGGCTCGAACTGATCGACGAGCGTGACGTCGTCGCCCTGGCGGGCGAGCCACCACGCGAGCGACGCGCCGAAGGTCCCGGCGCCGACGATGACCACGCGCACGGCCGGAGACCCTAGCCGCGGACCGGCTAGCCCATCTGCATCGGCATCGCGCCGCCACCGGGGATCGTCAGCCCCGGGATGGCGTCCGGCGCGGCGAGCAGCAGGATGCCGAGGCCAAGCAGTACCGCCGCCGTGCCCCACGTCGCCGCGCGGTGCCATGGCACCGTCTTCTCGAGCGCGATCAGTGCGGCGACGAAGGCCATCCAGATGAGGCTCATCACGCCGAGCGCGAAGAGCGACGCCATCAGCGCCCAGCAGCAGCCGACGCACCAGGCGCCGTGGGCGGCTCCCATGCGGACCGCCCCCGGGTGCCCGTCGCGCCACGAGCCGAGCAGGAACCCGAGCGGGCTGCGGCACTTGCCGAGGCAGGCGTCCTTCAGCGGCGTCAGCTCGTAGACGGCCGCCACGATCAGCGTCACGCCTGCCACCCAGCGACCCGCGCGGTCCCAGGCCAGGACGTCGCCGGCGGCGCGGCCGCCGGCCACGGCGAGCGTGAAGACGCCGAGACCTGCGAGCGTCCAGGTGAGCAGGTAGCCGGCGGCGAAGAGCAGCGGCAGCAGCGGGGACCGCGCGCTCGTCATGCGCGAGTAGAGCGCGACCGTCGGCGCCACCGACGGGAACATCATCGCCGCCATCATCACGAGCCAGACTCCGAGGAACCAGCCGATCGTCCCGAGGCCGGTCCACGGTCCGGCGTCCATGCCGCTCATCTCGCCGGCCGTCCACCACCAGCCGATGCCCGCGAGGCCGACAAGCAGCGCGATCAGGCCGAGCCGCGTGCGCGCGGCGGCGAAGGCGGGAGCGAGCCCCGCGTCGGCGGGCTGGGCGGGCGCCTGGGCGATCACGATTCGGAAGGGCTCAGGCGGCCCAGGAGAACTCGGACGTGGAGAGCCCGGACTTGCCGTCGAACGCGATGCCGAAGGCGTTGATGCTCGTGCGCTTGGCCTCGGCCATCGTCAGGTCGGGCGCGACGGGGTGGAACATCCCGTCGAACTTGACGGGCTCGCCGTTCTCCTTCCCGAACGGGACGATGTCCTCGATCTCGAAGTCGACCGTATCGCCGATGCGCACTGAGTGACGGAGGCCGTCGTCCTCGACGACGATGGGTACCCGCTCGACGCCCAGCACCTCGCCGACGAGCGGCCCGAGGGCCGCCATCGGCCCACCGAGTTGGCCTCCGAAGACCTGCCCGAGCTTGTCCGCCTGCTCGTCGTTCGCGTTCTCGTCGATGAACATGCCGAGCCGCCAGTTCCCGTCGGTCATGACCTTGGGCGTGTCGGCGATGGCGGCAACCGTCAGGCCGCTCACGTCCGTGCCTTCGATCTCCCCGTCGCGGATGTTGAAGACCAGCACGACGCGGCAGTAGTCGTACGTGGCGCCGTGGTCGAGAGACATGTTGCAGGGGCACATGAGCTCGCACGAGCAGGTCTCGGCGTAGCTCCCTTTGATGCGCCAGGACATCGCGGCCTCCTCCTCGGGAACATCCGATTCTGCGCTGCCGGCGCGGATCGCGTCAAGGGCGGGCTCCCGTACGCTCCCGGCTCTGAGCTGGCTCTCCCCCTCGGAGTTGTGCATCGGCCTCGGCTGCATGCGGCTGTCCACGGACGAGGACGCGGACGACGAGCGCGCGGTCGCGACCATCGGCGCAGCCGTCGACGCGGGGATCACCGTCTTCGACACGGCGCGCTCCTACGGGGACAACGAGCGGCTGCTCGGCCGCGTGCTTCGCGGCACGGACGCCCGCATCGTCACGAAGGGCGGGATGTCGCGAGCCGGCGGCGGCTGGGTGCCCGACGGGCGCGCGAAGACGATCCGCGCCGACTGCGAGGCGAGCCTCGAGGCGCTCGACGGGCTACCGATCGACCTCTTTCTCATCCACGCGCCCGACCCACGCATGCCGTGGCGCACCTCCGTGCGCGCGCTCGCGCGGCTCGTCGACGACGGGCTCGTGCGGCACGTCGGCGTCGCGAACGTCAATCGCCGGCAGCTCGACGAGGCGCTCGAGCTCGCCCCGGTCGCCGCGGTGCAGGTGGCGCTGAGCCTGCTCGACGACCGTGCCGTGCGGGGCGGTGTGCTCGAGCGGTGCGAGGAGCTCGGGATCGCGCTGATCGCCCACTCGCCGCTCGGCGGCGTCCGGCGCGCCGGACGCCTCGCCCGCGACCCGGCGCTCGTCGAGCTCGCAGCGGCGCGGGAAGCGACGCCGGAGGAGGTCGCGCTCGCCTGGCTGCTCGCCCGGTCCCCGGTCGTCGTACCGATCCCCGGCGCGCGCCGTCCCGAGACGGCGCGCTCCGCGGCGCGGGCGGCGACGCTCGTGCTCGAGGACCGGGAGCGGGCGGCGCTCAAACCGGCCCGGCCGGCGCGGCGCGCGCAGCGCGGCGATGTCGTGGTCGTCATGGGGATCCCGGCGGCCGGCAAGACCCGGATCGCCGCCGCCTACGAGGCCGACGGCTACCTCCGTCTGAACCGCGATGAGCGCGGCGGCTCGCTGCGCGCACTCGGCGAGGCGCTCGACGAGGTGCTCGGGGCCGGCACACGCCGGATCGTCCTCGACAACACCTACCTGACGCGAGCAGCTCGGAGCTACACGCTCGAGGCCGCTGCCGCCCACGGCCTGCCCGTGCGGTGCATCTGGCTCGATACCCCGCTCGCGCAGGCGCAGATCAACCTCGTCGAGCGCCTGCTCGACCGCGTCGGCCACCTGCCCGGGCCGGAAGAGCTGCGCACGCTCGCGCGGGAGCCCGGCCTGCTGCTGCCGACGTCGCAGATGCGCACGGCGCGGGAGCTCGAGCCGCCGTCTGTCGACGAGGGCTTCGCCGCCGTCGAACGGGTCGCGTTCGAGCGCGCTCCGGCGTCCCGGCGGGCCGGCGTGTTCGTTGCAGCCGCGGCGCTCGGCGGGTGGCAGCCCGACGACCAGCGCGCGCCGGTGCTCGTCTTCGACTGGCGGCCGGATGGAAACCCGGTGGCGGCGGGGCCGTTTGAGACCGCGGTCTGTACGCACGGCGCCGGGCCGCCGGTCTGCTGGTGCCGTCCGCCGCTCCCCGGGCTGATCCTTGAGTTCGCGCGGCGGCACGGAGTCGACCCGGCGAAGTCGACGCTCGTCGGCATGAGCGCTGCGCACCGGACGCTCGCGCGCACGCTCGGCGCGGAGTACGTCAGCCCACCTTGACAGGCAGCCGTACGGCTGCCTATATATACGCAGCCAGATGGCTGCCTATCCTGCGCATGGACGACGTGTTCAAGGCGCTGGCCGACCCGAGCCGCCGGCTGCTGCTCGACAGCCTGAACGCAGCGCAACGGCCAGACGCTGCGCGAGCTGTGCTCGGGCTCGACATGGCTCGCCAGTCGGTGAGCAAGCACCTCGCAGTGCTCGAGGCGGCCAACCTCGTCACGACCGTTCGCCGCGGCCGGGAGAAGCTGCACTACCTCAACGCGGCGCCCATCAACGAGATCGCCGAGCGCTGGATCACCCGCTACGAGCAGGACGCGCGTGCACGCGCTCGCCGATCTGAAACGCGCATTGGAGGACACCCCTATGGACAAGCCCTCGTTCGTCTACGCGACCTACATCCGGACCACGCCCGAGCGGCTCTGGCAGGCGCTCACCGAGCCGGCGTTCACCGAGCGCTACTGGGGCATGACCTTCGAGACCGACTGGAAGGCCGGCTCGCCGATGACCTGGACGCAGCTCGGCGCTGACGATCGCCGACCCCGAGCAGGTCGTGCTCGAGTCCGACCCGTACCGCCGGCTCTCGTACAGCTGGCACACCTTCACGCCCGAGATGGGCCGAGGCGCTCGACATCGCGCCGGACGTGGCGGAGCGCGATCGCCGCCGAGCCGCGCTCGAAGGTCACCTTCGACCTCGAGCCGCTCGGCGAGGTCAGGTCAAGCTCACGGTCGTCCACGACGGCTTCGAGCCGGACAGCGTCGTCGCGCCATGATCAGCCACGGGCTGGCCGCGCGTCCTGTCCAACCTGAAGACCCTGCTCGAGACCGGCGAGCCGCTGCCGAGGAGCCCCGAGCCTCCGGTTCCCGCCAGCCTCGGGCTCACTACCCACGACGACGACTGAAGGAGAAGACGATGCCGACGATGATCGACCACACGATCGGGACGCGCGACGAATGGCACGCCGCGCGCGCCGAGCTCCTCGACGCTCGAGAAGGAGCACACGCGGCGCGGCGACGAGCTCGCACGCAAGCGGCGCGAGCTGCCCTGGGTGTCGGTGGAGAAGGAGTACCGCTTCGACACGGACGACGGCCGAAAGACGCTCGCCGAGCTGTTCGACGGGCGCTCGCAGCTGCTCGTCTACCACTTCATGTTCGGCCCGACCTACGCGGCGGGCTGCCCGGTGAACTCGTCCATCGCCGACGGCATCGTCGGCGTCCTCCCGCATCTCCACGCGCGCGACGCAACCGTGATCCTGGTCTCCCAGGCGCCGCTGGAGAAGCTGCAGGCGTACAAGCGGCGCATGGGCTGGCGCATTCCCTGGGTCTCGTCCGCGCCCGGCGAGTTCAACTTCGACCTCGGTTTCTCGCACACGCCGGAGGAAGGCCGCGAGGTCGTCGAGCAGATGGCGAAGGGTGGGCTGCCGCCGATCGTCGAGCACAATGCGCGAGCCTCGGGCACCGATGCCGCCGGCTACATGACCGAGAGCCCCGGGTTCAGCACGTTCGTGCAGGAGGACGGCGCCGTCTACGGGGTGTACTCGACGACGTGGCGAGGGCTGGAGTTCCTCATGACCTACTACCCGATCCTCGACCATGCGCCGAAGGGCCGCGACGAGGGCGAGGCGTGGCAGCTCTGGATCCGCCGCCACGACGAGTACTAGCCAGAGGTGGAGAGCGACGCTGTGTCACTCCCGCTGACAGACAAACACCCGCTGGTTTGCGTCTAATCGCTTGATGGAGCTACGGGAGCGACGGGACTCGAACCCGCGACCTCCGGCGTGACAGGCCGGCGTTCTAACCAACTGAACTACGCCCCCGGGCACTCGGAGTGTAGCCCAGCTCCGGCGCCGGGTCCGCGGCTACCCTGGGCGCCCGTGAAAGTCGGCCTGCTTGCGCTTGCGCTCGTTCTGGCGCTCTCCGCGTGCGGCGGGTCGTCCAGCTCGTCGACCACGACCGCGCCCACGTCCGGGCAGCTCGCGCTCTATAACTACGACGAGGGGGCGCCCATCGGGTACCGCGACAAGGGCGCCGTCCCGCAGCAAGTCCCGTACCCGATCCACTTCCACGACATCACTTATTTGAGCCCGCGCGGCGGGTACGTGCCCGGCTACCTCGCCGTTCCGCCCGGCAAGGGCCCCTACCCGGCGGTCGTCCTGCTGCACGGCTCGGGCGGCAGCCGCCAGGACCTGCTGGAGATGGCCGGGTGGCTCGCCGGGCGCGGCATGGTCGCGATGACGATCGACGCCGCGGACGCGCGTGGGTCGCAGCCGCCCGTCCCAGGCACGTCGGGCGCCCTCAAGAAGCAGCGCGATATCGTCGTGCACACGGTGGTGGACCTCCGACGGGCGGTCGACGTGCTCCACTCGTTGCCGCAGGTCGGCAAGAGCTCGCCGGTCGGGTTCCTCGGCTTCAGCGAAGGCGCCAAGTCCGGCGCGGTGCTGTCCGGCGTCGAGCCGCGGCTGAGGGCGATCGTGCTCGTGTCCGCCGGCGCGCCTTCGTTAGCGAAGGAGCTTGGCCGGGTGCCGAAGAACGCGGAGGCGACGGTCGAGGCGATGGTGGGCGCGGTCGACCCTCCCCGCTACGTGGGCCGCGACACGGCGCCGCTGCTGATCGTGATCGGCAAGAAGGATGAGTTCGTGCCGCAGACAGACCTTCAGGCGCTTGTGGACGCGGCGCCCAAGGCGGCGGTCGTGAAGCGCTACGACACGGGCCACGACGTCTTCCAGAGCAAGGCCGCCGAGCAGGAGATGCTCACCTTCCTGTCCTCGAAGCTCGGGGCGGGGCCTCGGGTCGAGGGCGCGCAGGTCGGCCCGTGAGCAGGCTGGCCGCCCTCGCAGCGGTCGCGCTGGCGGTCGCCGTCGCCGGCTGCGGCGGCGGTGGCGGTGGCGAGACGACCACGACGAGCGCCGGCCCCCCGCTCTTCGACTACGACGCCTCGGCGAACCTGGGCTACCGCGATGCCGGGGTCGTCCCCAACACCAACCCGAAGGTGCATGACGTCTCCTTCACGAGCCCGCGCGGCGGGCGGGTGCCCGGCTACCTCACCGTCCCGCCCGGCAAGGGGCCCTTCCCGGCCGTGATCTTCCTGCACGGCAGCGGCGGCACCCGTCGCAACTTCGTCTCCGAGGCCAGCTGGCTCAGCGGCCGCAACGTCGTCGGGCTGACGATCGACTCGCCGTTCGTGCGCCCGCGGCCGACGCTGACCGGGATGCCGGGGATCCGTCAGGAGCGCAACCTCGAGGCGCAGGCCGTCGTCGACACGCGCCGCGCGGTCGACGTGCTCGACTCGCTGCCGTACGTCGACAAGAACCGGATCGGCCTGCTCGGCTTCAGCGCTGGGGCGAAGACCGCCGCCGTCGCGGCGGGCGTCGATCCGCGCCTGAAGGCCACGGTCATCGTCTCGGGCGGTGCGCCGCCCGTGGAGTCGTTCGTCGACACCGCGCCGGTGAAGTTCCGGAGTCAGATCCGGTCGCTGCTCACGTCGATCGACCCGTACCGCTACGTCGGCAAGGCGAAGGGGAAGCTCCTGATCCAGATCGGGCGCGCCGACGAGGAGGTCACGCAGGGCGACCTCGGCCGCATGGTGAACGCGGCGGGCGATGCAGAGGTCAAGCGCTACGACGCCGGCCACACGCTCGTCACGAATGCGACCGCGATCCGGGACGAGCTCGACTGGCTCGCCAAGGAGCTCGACGCGCACGGCACCGTCCCCGGGGCGCTGACCGGCCCCGTCAACGGCTAGCTCGGCTAGCCCCGGTGCAGCACCTCGCGATCCGGGTCACGGGCCGGATCGTCGATCGGGAGCGCGTCGTGCGACCAGTCCGCGCGCTTCCAGTGCGGGACTGGCGTCGTCTCGCCCTCGCGCGGGACGAACCGCGAGCGCTGCACGAGCCGGTACTCGTGGATGTAGCGCGGGCAGTTCGGGAACACCTGCTCCGCGCGCACGCGAATGACGATCTGCGCCGCGGGGTACTCGGCCAGCAGCGGATCGTCGTCGTGGAACGATGCGACCCCGTTCAGCCGGAGCCGCTTGCGTTCCTCGAAGTTGATGAACAGGAGGCCGACGTGCGGGTTGACGAACAGGTTCCCCGCAGACAGGAACATCCCATTTCCCTCGTAGCTCGGGAAGGCGATCGTGCGCTCGTCGACGACGCGGACGAAGCCCGGGTCCCCGCCCTTGTACGAGCAGTTGGGGCGCCCGCGTCCGTCGGCCGTGGCGAGGAAGAGCATGTCGCAGCGCTCGATGAACGCCTTGTCGTCGCCGTCGATGGTGTCGCGCACCAGGCGCTCGTCGATACGGTCGGCCAGGCGGCGCGAGTCGAAGCGGCCCTGCAGTGCCCGGCTCCCCTCGTGGTACATGGACCGATGATCTCGCGCCGGGGCTGTCCGGGCAAGGCTCCATGACGACGCTCGACTGGCTGGCGGTCGCGGTGGCCGCGCTCGCAGCGCTCGCCGGGCTGCGGCGCGGGCTGGTGGTCAGCCTGCTGTCGCTCGCCGGCGTCGCCCTCGGCGCCGTCGTCGGCGGCCGGCTCGCGCCGCTGCTCCTCCCCGGCGGCGAGTCCTCGCCCTACACGCCGCTCGTCGCGCTCGCCGGCGCGCTGACGCTGGCCTTCCTGCTCGAGGGCGCCGGCGCGCTCGCCGGCGGGTCACTGCGCGGCGCGCTCCCGGAGGGCTTCGCCCGGAAGCTCGACTCGGCCGGCGGGCTTCTGCTCGGAGCGGTCACGGGGCTCGCGATCGTGTGGGTGCTCGGCGCGGTCGCCCTCCAGGTGCCTGGTCAGCCCACGCTCCGCCAGGCGGCGCAGCGCTCCGTCGTGCTGCGCCGCCTGAACGCGATCGTCCCGCCGCGCACGGTGCTCCAGGCGCTCGTGCGGGTGGATCCGTTCCCGGCGCTCGCCGGGCCGGCGGTGATTGTGCAGCCGCCCGACCCGGCCGTGCTCGCCCGCCCGGGCGTCCGGCGGGCGGTGCCCAGCGTCGTGCGCGTGTTCGGCACCGCGTGCGGGCTCGGCATCGCCGGCAGCGGCTGGGTGGCGGGCGACGGGCTGGTGGTGACTGCGGCGCACGTCGTCGCCGGCGAGAGCGACACGACGGTGGCTCCGCTCGACGGCTCCTCGCTCCCGGCGACGGTCGTCTGGTTCGACGCGACCAACGACGTCGCCGTCCTGAACGTCAATGGGCTCGACCGCCCGGCGCTCCGGCTGGCGGAGGCGCAGCGCAGCGACCCGGTCGCGATCCTCGGCTACCCGGGCGACGGGCCATTTCGCGCCGTCCCCGGACGGATCGGGACGACGCTCGCCGTGCTCGGAGGTGACGCGTATGGGAAGCGGGTGCTCCGGACGGTGACCGCGTTTCGCGGGGTCGTGCGGCACGGCGACTCGGGCGGGCCGGTCGTGAACGCGGACGGCGCGGTCGAGACGACCGTCTTCGCAGCCCGCGAGGGGAGCGACGCGGGCTACGGCGTGCCGACCGCGGTCGTCCGCAAGGCGCTCGCCGCCGCGCACGGGTCGGTCTCGACCGGCGACTGCGCGCCGTAGGAGGGTTTGACGGAACGTCGCTCGTCGCACCCGTGCGGCTCAGACGTCGTTTCGTCAAGCCCTCCTCACGCGAGAAGTTCGAGCACGCGCAGCGGCTTGCGGTACGGCACGACGAGATAGACGCCGTCCACGCGGTCGCGCGCCTCGGTCAGCAGACGCTTCGCGTGCTCCATGCCGACATCCGCAGCATCGGCGCCGGCGTCGCGCAGCGCATCCTGAAGCGCCTGCGGCACCACGATCCCGGGCAGTTCGTTGTTGAACCGCAGCGCGAGCCGGTAGCTCCAGAGTGGGCACACGCCGAGCAGCAGCGGCACCGGGCTCGAGCCGCCGAGCCGGTTCAGGAGGCGGTCAAGGTACTCGAGGTCGAACACGAGCTGCGTCATCGCGTACGACGCGCCCGCCTCGAGCTTCTGGTGGAAGCGGTCGAGCTCGAGCTCCAGGTCGTCCGCCGACGGGTTGACGGCGACGCCGACGAAGAACGACGTCGGCGCGTCGATCGGCCGGCCGTTCGCATCCTCGCCCCGGTTCAGCTTCTGCATCAGCCGCGTGAGGCCGATCGAGTCGACCTCGTAGACGCCGCGCGAGCCCGGGTAGTCGCCCACCTCCGGCGGGTCGCCGGTGACGGCGAGGATGTTGCGGACGCCCTCCGCGTGCGCGCCGAAGAGCGCGGACTCGAGCCCCATCACCGTCAGGTCGCGCGTCGTCAGGTGCGGGATCGTCTCGATGCCGCACGCGCGCTGGATCACCGCCGACGCCATGACAGCGCTCATCCCGGCGCGCGCGCCCGCGTTGTCGTTCACGTCCACGAACCCGACCTGGCCGGAGTCCTTGAGCGCCTGCGCGGTCTCGATCAGCCCGGCCAGGTTCGCGCCCAGCGGCGGGTCGAGCTGGGCGGAGACGACCCATTCGCGCTCGCGCAGGGCCCGAGCCAGGCCGGTCTCCTCGCGCTCCTCGCCGAGCGCCACCACGAGCTCACGCTCGTCCCAGACGAGCGGCGCGGGGGGCACACGCTCCGCCGCGACGGCGGAGCGGATGGCCGCGATCTCGGCCGGCGTCGTCCCGCAGCAGCCGCCGATGATCCTCGCGCCGAGCGAGCGCGCGTACGCCGCGAACTCGCCGAAGTAGTCGGGGTTCGCATGCGGGTAGATGACGCGGCCGCCGGACAGGCTTGCGAGCCCGATGTTGGGTAGCGCCGCGAGCGGCCGCCCGTCCGAACGCATCTCCTCGAGGGCCGCGAGCGCGGCCAGCAGCCCGGCGCCGTGGTTCGCGCCGACCGCGGCGACGTCCAGCGAGGCCAGCCGGTCGGCCGCCTCCCGCGCTCCGACGCCGGCCAGCGTCTCCGCGCGCTCGTCGAATGTGAGCAGCGCGACGATCGGGAGGCTGGAGACGCCCCGGACAGCCTCGATCGCGTCGACCAGTTCCTCCAGGTCGTAGAACGTCTCGACCATGAACAGGTCGGCGCCGCGCCCTTCGAGCACGGAGGCCTGCTCCGCGAAGATCTCCCGGCGGATCCGCGACGTCGCCTGCTCGCCCAGCGGCCCGATCGAACCGCCGATGAAGACATCCCGCCCCGTGATCTCCCGTGCGTCGCGCGCCAGCTTCACCCCCGCCGAGTTGATCCGGTCGAGGTCCTCCTCCAGGAACTGGGAGGCGAGCTTGCGGCGGTTCGCGCCGAACGTGTTCGTCTCGATCAGGTCGGCGCCCGCGTTGATGAAGCTCACGTGCAGCGACACCACCGCGTCCGGCGCGCGCAGGTTCGCCTCCTCGGGGCAGCGCAGGCGCGGAACGGCGCTCGAGATCAGGGCGCCCATGCCGCCGTCGGCCACGATCACCGGCCCGTCGGCCAGCCTGCGCAGGAACGGCTCGCTCACGCGGCCACTCTAGATACGGGCGACTCGATTCCCCTCCGTTCGGGGTGGGTGCCCCAGGCGTGCCTCGATCGAGGGTTCCGAGTGAAGTAGCGCGGTCAACCTCGGAAAGGGGATTGGTGAACCGGCCTATCCCGCGGAGGATGCGACCTATAAGCGCAGGCCCCGATGCGGCGGGGGCGGCGCCGGAGAGGACAGGGAATCGGCCCCGTTGCGGCGGGGGCCGGCCCCCGGTCAAGAGTCGAAGAGCTAAGGCGGGACCAGGGGCGGGTCCCGCCTTACGCATCTGAAGGGCGGTCTGGCGGCCGCCCTTCTTGCGCGGGGCTGTCCCCGGAGGGGGCTGTCCCCAGTGTGTGCAAGAGACACCGCCAGGGCTCAGCCGAGCCGCTTTGCGAAGACCGAGATAAGGCCCGGTCACGGGGGACAGCCCCCGCTTTGCGGGTACAGCCCCTATCGCTTCGGTGAGTGGAGGGAACCGCCCTTGCCTGGGTGATGTCATGGGTGGCTTGGGCAGGCAGGGCTCCGGCGGCGGACCCTCCTGGTTTCCCTCGATCGAGGGAGGGTCGCTGGCACACGTTCGGCCGATCACACGCGGTAGCTCCTCAGGACTGACGGCAAAGCGGTCCAGGGACGGCGGCGGCGGGGAGACCCGCCGCTCCGCTTTCTATAGCGGTATTGCGATTACATCGCAAACACGCTATGGTCATTAGTCATGGACGCAGCAGGGGCGCTGCTCGCGTGGATCGTTCTTCCGGCGGTGGTCATCTCCGGGTTCGTGTCGGTGGCTGGGATTGCGCGTCCCGCGACTGCGCGGATCGCCGGGGCGGTGGAATGGTGCGGGCTGCTCGTCGCCACCGGGCTCCTCGTTCTCTACGTGGCGGGCGAAGACAGCTACCGCGACAACGGCACCAGTCGCTGGGACGCCTACGGCGCTCACGGGGCCACGACGGTCGCTGTCGTCGCCGGCATCGGCGCTGCGCTCTTTGTCTTCATCGCGTGGCTGTTTGGACTCCGCCGCCTCGCTGTCGTCGCCTACCTCGGCGCACTCGCGGCTGCATTCCTTCTCGTCGCCGCCGATCTCGCCAACTCGCTCAACTGACGCAATGGCCTACGTCGCACTGTCACTCCCGATCGCCGCGGTGGCGGGGCTCGCCTGGGCGGCCGTCTACCGGTGGCGGGTCGCGCTTGCCCTCGGGACGATCGTCCAGGGCGCCTGGGTCGGAGCCGGAAGCCTCGCCCTCACGGCGTTCGCGCTTGGCACGGACGCGGACAGCGGGACATCGCGCCTGGCCGCACAGGCCTCCGGCTCATACACGTACCCGGCGCTCGCGCTCGGCGTCGTCGCCGTCTCGATGCTCATCGTCGCGCGCAGGACGGGACGCCGCGACCTGGCGGCCGGCGGCTTCATCTGCTCGACGGCCGCGGTTCTGCTGCAGTGCGTTGCGTTCCTCGCGAACGCCTCGCTCGAGTAACTACGGGTGCAGCAGCCGGCCTTCCATGCCGCCGGCGACCGTGACGACCTGGCCGGTCACGTGGCCCGAGAGCTCGTCGGAGCTGAGCACGACGATCTGCCGCGCCACGTCCTCCGGCGTCGCGACCTTCCGCAGCGCCATCGTTCGCGTCACGCGGTCGAGCGTCTCGTCGTCGAGCGCCTCGCGGGTCATCGGCGACCGGGTCCACCCCGGCGCGACCGCGTTGACGCGCGCGCGCGGCGCGACGCGCACGACCTCGTTCTTCAGGCTGAGCAGCAGGCCGCCTGCGATCGCCGACTTCGCGGCCGCGTAGTCGGCGTGTCCCGCCTCGCCGACGAGGCCCGCCGTCGACGCGACCATGACGAGGCTGCCGTGGCCGGAGCGCGCCACCTCGCGCAGGAAGCCGCGGGCGGTGAGGAACGTCGCGCGCAGGTTCTGGGCCAGCGTCTGCTCCCAGCGCTCGAGCGGCAGCTCCCACACCGGAAGGTCCTCGGTTGGCCAGACCCCGGCGACCGCGGCGCACACATCCAGTCCGCCGAGCTCGTCGACCGCCCGCACGAAGAGCGCATCCGTCTCCTCCTCGCTCGTGAGGTCGGCGGCGCCGACCGGCGCTCCGCCGATCCGCGCCGCGACCGCTTCGGCGCGCTCGCGGCCGTGGTGATAGTGGACGAAGACCCGGGCACCCTCCGCGGCAAACGCCTCGGCGCACGCTGCGCCGATCCCGCCCGATGCGCCCGTCACGAGGACGCGCTTGCCCGCCAGGCCCGTCTCCACGGGCGCGAGCCTACGCGCTCAGGATTTGAAGACGGCTTTGACCGGAGCCGGCGTCGAGCCGTGGTTCGCCGGGATCGAGCACACGTTGCCGTTGACGTTGTCGCCGCAGCCTTCCCAGTGGTCGAAGTTCGCTTCGGGGCTGGCCGTGAGCTTGATGTAGCTGAGGCCGGGAGCGAACTGGCCGGTGCACGTCGACGTGCAGCCGGTGATCCCGGCGGGCGTGCTGTCGACCGAGCCCGTGCCCTGCACCGAGACGCTGACGGGAATGTTCTTCCAGAACGTCGCCGAGACGCCCTTCGCGGCGTCCATGGTCAGCGTGCACGTCACGCTGGTGGACGACGCGCAGTCGATCCCCCAGCCGATGAAGGTGTACCCGGGCGCCGTGTTGGCGGTAAGGATGACCACCGAGCCCGCGGGATACGTGAACGAGCACTGGGAGCCGCAGTCGATGCCGGCGACGTTCGAGCTGATGCTGCCGCCGCCCGCGTCGCCAGCCGGCGAGACCGCAAGCCGGGCGCCGCTCTTCGCGAACGTGACGGTGGCCGTGATGTCGCCGTCGACAACGATGTTGCACTGGGCGACGGTGCTTGTGCACTCGCCCGTCCAGCCGACCAGGTGCGAGTCCCCGGTGGGCTTAGCGGTCAGGCGCACGATGGTGCCGGCCGGGAGCGTCGCCGTGCAGGTAGCGCCGCACGAAAGCGGCCCGTCACTCGTGACCGTGCCGTTGCCGTCGCCCGCCTTCTGGATCGTGACCGTGAACGTCTTGCGCGTGAACCCGGCGGTGACGTTCGAGACTCCGCTGACCGTCACGGTGCATGTCGTGACGGTGCCCGAGCACGCACCGTGCCAGCCGTCGAAGGTCGAGGTCGCGTCCGGATCGGCCTTGAGCGTCACCTTGGCGCCCTTCTTGACGTCGACGGCGCACGGCGCCTTGTCGCTCGTGCAGGCGGCGCCCGACGCCGGGGTGATCGTCCCGATGCCGTCACCGTCGAACGCCAGGTTCAGCGTCGCGGTCGGCTTGCCGATCTTCACGGCGCAGACAACCGTCTTGCGCTGCGTCGTGGAGCCCTTGCGGAACGTGACGACAACGCGCACGTTCTCGGCGGCGCCCTTCTTCTTGGCGAAGGCGTACTTGAACGCCCCGGTGCCGGCCGGCTTGATCGTCCGCGTCTTGGTCTTCGTCTTGGTGCCGGCTGCGAGCTGGGCCGAGGCGATGGGCAAGGAGCCCTTTGCGGCCTTGACGCGCAACACCCCGGAGCCGCCCTTCTGCAGCAGCAGCGTGGCGCAGCTGGCCTTCGCAACAGGCGGCTTGGCGGCGGACCGCGCGGTAGCCGCGCTCACGAGCGCGAGCGGAACCGCAATGATCAGAACGGCGGCAGCGGCACGGCGCGGCCAACCCTTCCCCGGCGAAACGACCCCCACGGACTCAGTCTCCTCGCGATCCGGCGTTCGTCAAGAGGGACGTTGGCGAAATGCCGACGGGCACAGCTGCGTTTCGCCAACGTCCCGTAACACCGGGGTTTGAAATCACGCCCATCCGGGCAGCCACGCTCACGTGGCCGGCGGGCCACAGGCTGTTCTGCGGCGGACGATCCGCACCCACCATGTGGGTGCAGCATCCTCGGCGTCCACACGGAGGGGCGCGCCGAGGGACAAGGGGGCGGCGTCGCCGCAGCGCCGCCCCCTTGATTTCTTCAGCTGCCGATCAGCTCTCGCAGCACCCGTCGCTCCGGCCCGAGCTCCGTGAACGCCGCATCGAGGCGTTCCTCGCCGAGGCCGGTTAGGCACAGGTGCGCGACCCGGGCGTCATGGTCGGCCTGCTCGCGTTGCAGGAGCCCGGCGCGCTCTGCTCGCTGCACGAGCTCGGTCACGGTGCTCTGCGACAGCGCGAGCCGGTCGACGAGATCGGTCACGGTCGACCGCTCGGATCCGTCCGGCGCGCCCTTGATCAGCACGAGCAGCAGGTACTGGTTCGGCGTCAGGCGGTGGCGCCGCGCGACCTCTTCGCTCCGCCGCATGAACTGCCGCAGCGCGCTTCGCAGCTCCGCCGCCTCGCGGTAGATGTCCAGCGTGACGCGCGCCACGGTGGGCACTATGACGTGCGGGTCGCCGCGCGGCGGCGCTTGACAGAGGGCCCTAGGCGTTTGCCAGGAGCTCGGTCGGCACGCGCAGCGCAGCCGCCTTCTTGCCGTCGGGCAGCACGCGCGTCAGCGCCTGGACCTGGGGCAAGTCGCGCAGCTCGTCGGCGTCCCGCCCGGTCAGGCGGACGGCATCGCGCTCGGAAATGATCGTGTATGCAGGGGGGTCGTTGGTGCGCCGCATGTGCTCTGTATCGGCACGAGCGTCCTCGAGGACGACCCCTTCTTTCGCTGCTGGCATCCTGGCTCTGGTGGAAAGGGATCTCGCGATTCGCCTGCGCGGCGTGGTGAAGCGGTACGGACCGATCACCGCCGTCGATGGGCTCGACCTCGACGTGCCGGCCGGCACGTGCGTCGGCCTGCTCGGCCCCAACGGCGCGGGCAAATCGACGACGATGCGGCTGCTCACGGCGCAGTCGATTGCCGACGAGGGCGAGTTGGAAGTGCTCGGCTACCGCCTGCCCGACGAGTCGAAGCAGGCCCGCGCGCACCTCGGGGTGACGCCCCAGCTCGACAACCTCGACGTCACGTTGACAGTCGAGCAGAACCTGCTCGTCTTCGCCCACCTGTACCGCATCGTGCGCCACGCACGCCAGGCCGCCGTCGAACGGGCGCTCCGGGTCGCGAACCTCGTCGACCGGCGCGACACGCGTGTCGACAAGCTCTCGGGCGGGATGCGGAGGCGCCTGCTGATCGCCCGCGCGCTCGTCCACCAGCCGCAGCTCGTCCTGCTCGACGAGCCCACGGTCGGCCTCGACCCGCAGGTGCGGCAGGAGCTCTGGGCGCTCGTCGACGCGCTGCGTGCGGAGGGCACAACGCTGCTCATGTCGACGCACTACATCGAGGAGGCGCAGCGGCTTGCGGACACGGTGCTGATCATGTCCCACGGCAAGGCGGTCGCCGCCGGCGCCCCCGCGGCGCTCGTCGCCGAGCACGCCGGCCGTGAGGCGGTCGAGGTCTACGGGCCGCCGGGCCGGCTCGCCGAGGTCGAGGCGGAGGCCGCCGCGGCCGGCCGGCGTACGCGCCGCACGGGCACGAGCGTTGCGGTGCTCGGCGTCGACGGCGACGCGCCCGCTGGGGAGCGGCGGCCGGCCAACCTCGAGGACGTGTTCGTGCTGCTCACGGGGGAGCAGATCGAGTAATGGCCGTCGTCGAGCAGCAGGAACAGCGCCTCGGCCGGCTCGAGCGCCCGGCGATCGCCGGCGTGCTCGTGCGCGAGGTGATCAACTTCTCGTCGTACTGGCGCTCGGCGACCTTCTCCTCGACCGTCGAGCCGACCATCTACCTGCTCGCCTTCGGCCTCGGCTTCGGCTCGCTCGTCAGCAAGGTCTCCGGCTACGACTACGTCCTCTACGTCGGCACGGGCACGGTGGCCACGGCCATTCTCTTCTCGAGTGCCTTCCCGGCCATGTTCGGGACGTTCGTGAAGTACAAGTTCCAACGCACGTACGACGCGATCCTCGCCGCGCCGGTCGACACCGAGGAACTCGTCACGGCCGAAGCGCTGTGGATCGCCGTGCGCGCCGGCGTCTACGGCTGCGTGCCGCTCATCGTCTCGATCTTCTTCGGGCTCGACCCGCAGCCGACCATGCTGCTCGTCCCGTTCATCGGTTTCCTCTGCGGCTACGGCTGGGCCTGCTTCGGGATCGCGATCGCCGGCTACGCCAACTCGATCGAGAACTTCAGCTACATCATCAGCGCCGTCCTGACGCCGCTCTTCCTCCTCGCCGGCACCTTCTTCCCGATCACAGGCCTGCCCGAGTGGATGCAGTGGATTGCGGCCGTCAACCCGCTGCACCAGTGCGTCGTGCTCGTCCGCAGCGCCGCGTTCAACTCGTATGGCTGGCACGACCTGCTGCGGGTGCTCTACCTGGCCGGGTTCGGCCTCGCGATGTGGCGGATCGCGATCAGGGCGATGACGCGCAAGCTGATCGACTAGCTGCCTAAGACCCGATGACGTTCACGGCCCGCGCCGCGAGCACGAGGATCGCGACGACGGAGAGGCCCGACTCCAACGCCATCAGCCCCTTGGCCCAGCGCGTGAGCGGCATGGCATCGGTCGGGCTGAACGCGATCGCGTTCGTAAAGGCGATGTACGTGTAGTCCTCGAGCCGCGGGTACCAGGCCGACGACGCCAGCTGAGGGTTCTCGTCCTGGGGAAACTGGAAGTCCCGGAGCTCGCGGTTGTGCAGCGCCCGCTGGACCGGGCCGCCGCCGTCGAGCGTCCAGTACCAGAGCCCGAACACGATCACGTTCGTGAACCAGACGACGACGGCCGTCGCGAGCAGCTGGCCGCCGTGCAGGTTCTGGGTCAGCAGGGAGTAGACGACGACGCCGAGCCCGAGTGCGTTGCCGAGCACGACGAGGGCGAAGAGGCCCTGGAGCGCGCGGTGCACCTCGACGTGGTCAGCGATCCGGGCGCTGAGCTGGACGAACGCGAGCAGGATGAGCTCGGGGACACAGAGCAGGAGCCAGAGCCACCCGCCGAGCGCGTCACCGCGCAGGTGCCACTGCTCGTGGACGCTGACCAGGCCGAGCGCGATCAGCAGCGCGAGCGCGATCAGCAGGAAGAAGGTCGCCTCGGTGCGCGCCTCGTGGCGGGCCTCCGCCAGCTCCGTGCGTCCCATGCGGCGGAGTTCGGCGGGGCGGGGCTGCGCCCTTCACGCGCGCGCGGCGCCGAGGAACGCCGCGAGCTCGTCCAGGGCCTCGTCCAGCCGTGACGTGTCACCCCACGCGCCGAGCAGCTCGAGCGTGTTGGTGCCGCGGTCGAGCCGCGGCTCCGCGCGCCCGGGGATGCGGTCGCCGACGAGCAGTGGGAGGACGTAGTAGCCGTATTCGCGCTTGTCCACGGGCACGTACATCTCGAGCCGGTAGCGGAAATCGAACAGCGCCTCGGCGCGGTCGCGGTCGTGGACGAGCCGGTCGAACGGCGAGAGCAGCGCTGGGCGCCCGGCGACTGGCCCGTCGACGGCGTCGGGGTGCGCGCGCCACTCGCCGTTCTCGCGCCGGACGCCGAGCGAGCGGAAACGCTGGGCGGCGAGGACGCGCTGGGCGTCGCGGAGCGGGACGGTCTCCGTCGCGGGCCATTGCCGCTCGGCGAGATCCCACAGGCGCTGGCCCGTGCGCCGGCCGGCGACGGCGACCTCGCCGAACGACTCGAGCGTCTCGAGCATCCGCGCGGTGAAGCGGCTGCCGTGCCAGCGGTGCGCGCCACGGCCCTGTTGCCGGGCGACGTGGTCCTCCAGGTCGCGTGAAAGCAGCGGGCCGTCGCGTTCGAGCTCGCGGAGGATGTAGCGGCGGAACGCCGGATGCTCGCGGACGAACTCGCGGTGCCACCGCTGGTGCGAGTAGCGCGTGGCGCGGCGGTTGCCGCGCATGACGGCGCGCAGGAGCGGCAGCGTCTCGACCGGCCAGACGAACGCGCGCCATTCGAGCAGCAGCCGGTCCTCCCAGAGCAGCCGGTCGAGCTCGGTGGTGTCGAAGGCCCCGAGGCGGCTGAAGAGGACGAGATGCTGGGGCGGCGCGACCGCCGCGACCGGGTCGAGCTGCAGGAAGCCCAGTCGCCGGACCGTGTCGAGCACGCCGGTCGCCGAGCCGTCGAGCAGCTGCGCGCGCACCGCGATGCGGCGGGCGGTCTCGTCGTCGACGCGGGGGTCGCGGCGGTTCGTCGGCAGGTCGGCCCACACAGGCCAATTCTCGCTGGCGGGAAGAATGAAGGCGATGGATGAGGGCCAGATGCTGCTGCTCTTCGGCGCTGTGCTCGCGGCGAGCGTGCTCGTCGCGCTGCTCGCGTCGAGTAAGGGCGTGCCGTCGCTGGTCGCGTTCCTCGGCATCGGGATGCTGCTCGGCTCGGACGGGCTCGGCGGGATCGAGTTCGACGACGCGGCCCTGGCGCGCAAGGTCGGTGTCGTCGGGCTCGCGGCGATCCTCTACGAGGGCGGGCTCTCGACGTCCTGGCGGCGGCTGCGCGAGGTCGTCGTCCCCGCAGCGCTGCTGAGCACCGTCGGCGTCGTCGTCACGGCCGTGCTGACCGGCCTGGCCGCGCACGCGGTGCTCGACCTCTCCTGGCTCGAAGCGGTGCTGCTCGGGGCCGTCGTAGCCTCGACCGACGCGGCCGCCGTCTTCGCGACGCTCCGCTTCACCTCGATCCGGCGGCGCATCGCGCGCACCCTCGAGGCCGAAACAGGCGGCAACGACCCGATGGCGATCGCGCTCACCGTCGGGCTGATCGCCTGGATCGAGCACTCGGACTACGGCTTTCCCAACCTCGCGGTGGAGGTCGTGCAAGAGCTGGCCGTCGGCCTGCTGGTCGGGATCGTCCTCGGCGCCGTCGCGATGAGGATCTTTTCCCGCATCCCGGAATCGATCGGCGCGTTCGTCCCGGTCGCGTCGGTGGCGGCGGCGGCGCTCGCCTTCGGCATCGCCGACGTGCTCGGCGGGAGCGGCTTCCTCTCCGTCTACCTCGTCGGGCTGGCGGTCGGCAGCACGCCGTCCCGCTATCGCCGCCAGCTGGTGGCGTTCCACGAGGGGCTGGCGTTCCTGGCCCAGGTCACCATGTTCGTCGTGCTCGGCCTGCTCGTCTTTCCGCGTGACCTGCCGGACGTGGCGCTCGCCGGTCTGCTGCTGGCGGCGCTGCTCGCCTTCGTCATCCGCCCGGCCGCGGTGTGGGCGTCGACCGCGTTCAGCAACTTCACGAACCGCGAGCGCGCGGTGCTCGGCTGGGCCGGCCTGCGCGGCGCCGCGCCGATCGTCCTCGGCACCTTCGTGCTTTCGTCGCACGTCCCCGCGCGCGAGACGATCTTCAACGCCGTCTTCTTCGTCGTAGTCGTCTCCGCGCTGCTCCAGGGGACGACGCTCGAGCGGGTTGCGACGCGACTCGGCGTCGCCAGGCCGGGGACGGCGGCCGCCGTGCCGCCGCCGCTCGCCGTCGACGGGCTCGGCTCGCTCGACCTCGTGGACTTCGCGGTCGCCGGCGAGCATGCGATCGCGGGCTCGGCGGTGCGGGAGCTCGGTCTGCCGCGGACCGCGCTCGTCGCCGTGATCAGCCGTGGGCGCGACACGATCCCGCCGCGTGGGAGCACGAGGATCGCGGCCGGCGACCGGCTCTTCGTGCTGGTTCCGCACACGAAGCGCGCGGACCTGGAAGACGTCTTCTCACGCTGGCGGCGCCGGGTGTGAAGCTCCCAGAACGCGAATCGGCCGGGCGACGGCGGCGAGATGCGGGGGAGGGGCATTCGCCGAGCGCGACCGCCCGACCGAATTCACAGTAGCGACGCGTGGCGGTGCTACGCCGCCCTGGGGAGACTCGGTGAACCGGGCGCCAGAACGACGTGGAGGACGGGCAGGTCGAAGCGCGACCGTGCCCGCTCCACGACGGAGCGGTGCAGCCTGCGTGCGCCGCGTTCCGGGCCGGTGGCGATCACCAGCTCGTCGGCGGGAAACGCCGACAGCGTGTCCGCGACCGCCTGCAGCGGGTCGGCGTCGCCGATCACGCCCTCGGCCCGCACGCCGTGCTCGCGCAGGCGCGCAAGGCAGCGGCGGAGCCGGGCCTCCGCGGCCGCGCGCGCGCCATCCTCGTCGGACGTCCAGCGGCGCAGCCGGGAGTTGAGCGCGGGGGCGACGACGAGCACCTGGGCACCGCGGGCGCGGGCCTGCATCGTGCGCGGGAGGGAGTCCGCGTCGGCGGCGTCGCCGGCGACGAGGAGGATGCGGCGGGGCTGGGTCTGGGTCTGGGTCACGTCGGGCTCCTGGTTCCGGTTGCAGTGCACCCAGGAAACCGCGCGCGCCTGAGAGGCGGGTGAGAGCCGGCTGACAGCCGGCTGAACGTCCCGCCTTTGACCGTTAAGCGGGCGTTGTGGTTGGGAACATCCGGGCGCGACCGAGGGCGGCTTGCGTACCATCGCCGCCGAGCACCGACGAAGGGACGCCGAGCCATGAGCCGCGCGATTTCGGGGGAGGTAGTAGGGCTCGTGGACGAGCCGAACGCGCGTGGGCAACGCGGCGGGCGTGGTGTCGATCGCCTACGTCGGATGCTCGATCGAAATGACGCGGTGGGCGCTCAGCCGGGGGACTGGGTGCTCACCCGCGTCGGCTGACTAGGCCGCGTGCTTCACGCGCGGCTGCGGGTGCAGCGTCGACTCCTCCGGCGTTCGCGTGGCCGGGTCGAGCGCGATGTGCTCGAGGCGTAGCGCCTCGCGCTCGATCATCGCGAGCAGCTCGGCGCGTCGCTCGTCGTCGAGGTCGGGCAGCGTACGCAGCGCCGAGACGCCGCCGCGAATCGCGGTCAGCGGGTTGGCCAGCCGGTGGCGGGCGAGGCGCCGGTAGTCGGCGAGTGCGCGCTCGTACTCCTGCTCGCGGTAGCGCGCCGCGTCCTGCGCGAGAAGCAGGCCGCGGATCGTGCGGTCGAAGCCGACGATGAGGAGCACGAGCGCGACGACGAGCAGTACGTCGACCGGCTCGCCGAGCGCGTCGATGCGGTGGCCGGCCGCCGTCTCGGCGATGCGCGTGACGCCCCGGAGCGCGAAGAAGATGGTGAGGACGCCAAGCCAGGGAAAGCGGCGGCCGAGGGTGCCGAGGCGACGTCCGATCACGAGTGCGAGCGCCACTTGGAGGATGCCCACGGCGTACGGGACCGTCGTTCCGGCCATGCGATCGAGTCTGGCACGCGTCTATGAAGGTTCCTTGTGAATTTCGTTCACGTCGCGTGGCAGTCTGCGGTCATGCCGACGCAGGCCGAGAAAGGCGAGTCGTTCGCCGCGCTCCATCGCGGCGAGCCGTTCGTGATCCCGAACCCGTGGGACGCCGGCTCGGCCCGCCTGCTCGCCCAGCTCGGCTTCCGCGCCCTTGCGACGACGAGCTCCGGCTTCGCCTTCACGCTCGGCCGGCGCGACGGCGACGCAACGCTCGCGGAGGTGGTCGCGCACGTCGAGCTCGTCGACGGCGCCGCGCAGCTGCCGGTGTCGGTCGACCTCGAGAACGGATACGGCGCCGAGCCAGAGGCCGCCGCGCACGCGATCGCGGCCGTCGCCGGGGCGGGCGCCGTCGGCGGCTCGATCGAGGACTGGGATCCGGCCGGCCACCTGTATGAGCCGGCGCACGCCGCCGAGCGGGTCGCCGCCGCCGCCGAGGCCGCGCGGGCGCTGCCGTTCGCGTTCATGCTCACGGGGCGCGCGGAGAATCACATCCGCGGGAAGCCCGACCTCGACGACACGATCGCGCGCCTGCAGGCGTACGAGGCGGCGGGCGCCGATGTGCTCTACGCGCCCGGGCTCGCGACGGCGGACGAGATCCGCGCCGTCTGCACAGCGGTGGGCAAACCGGTCAACGTCCTTGCGATGCGAAGCCTCACTTTCGCCGAGCTGGCGGCGGCGGGCGCCCAGCGGATCAGCGTCGGCGGCGCGCTGGCGTGGGCGGCGGCGAATGCGCTCGTCGAGGCGGCCACCGCGATCCGCGATCGCGGCGACTTCTCGCTGCTCGGCGTTTCGCCCAGCCTCGATTATGAGCCGCGGCCCGAATCCGCTTGACTTGCAGGGACATTGGCCGCCAGAGCCGTTACCCATCTGACCCGCGCGGAGCGCCAGGCGCGCGGCAAGGCCGCGCGTGCCGAGGTGCCGCGCAAGTCGCACTCCGAGTACGAGCCGGCTGCCTCGCGGCCGGACCCGATCGGGCTGCTCGAGGAGCAGGCCGTCACGCGCGTCCCGGAGCTCGTCCCGATCCGGTACGGGCGGATGCTCGTGTCACCGTTCGCCTTCTACCGCGGTGGCGCGCTCCTCATGGCCTCCGACCTCGCCGGCACGCCGCGGTCCGGGCTGACCGCGCAGATCTGCGGTGACGCGCACCTCTCGAACTTCGGGGTGTTCGCGTCGCCCGAGCGGCGACTCCTCTTCGATATCAACGACTTCGACGAGACCCTGCCCGGGCCGTGGGAATGGGACGTCAAGCGGCTCGCCGCCAGCATCGCGGTCGCCGGGCGCGAGAACGGCTTCCGGGAGTCCGACCGCCGCATAGTCGTGCTCGCCGCCGTCGCCGGCTACCGCGAGGCGATGCGCGAGTTCGCGGCCATGAGGAACGTCGACGTCTGGTACGCGCACGTCGACATCGATCAGCTGTTCGGGCAGCTCCAGAAGCAGGTGGCCGCCAGGCAGGTGAAGCGGGCTCGCGCGGCCCTCGCGAAGGCGCGGACCCGTGACAGCATGCAGGCGTTCGCGAAGCTCACGCGCATGGTCGATGGCGAGCCCCGCATCGTCGCCGACCCACCGCTGATCGTTCCCGTGGCCGACCTCGTCGACGCCTCCGTGCCGCGTGAGCAGCTCGTCCAGACGATGCGGGAGCTGATTCGCTCCTACCGCGGGTCGCTGCAGAACGACCGCCGAGTCCTGCTCGAGTCGTATCGCTTCGTCGACATGGCGCGCAAGGTCGTGGGCGTGGGCAGCGTCGGCACGCGCGCCTGGATCGTGCTGCTGATGGGCATCGACGGCCGCGACCCGCTCTTCCTCCAGGCGAAGGAGGCGCAGCGGTCGGTGCTGGAGCGCTTCGTCGGCAAGAGCCGCTACTCGAACCAGGGGGAGCGCGTCGTCCGCGGCCAGCGGCTCATGCAGGCGGTCAGCGACATCTTCCTCGGCTGGCAGCGGGCGACTGCGACGGACACGCTTGACGACGCGTCGCGCGACTTCTACATCCGCCAGCTGCGCGACTGGAAAGGGTCGGCCGTGATCGAAGAAATGGTGCCGCGGGGGATGGCGGAGTACGCGCGGGTATGCGGCTGGACGCTCGCACGCGCGCACGCCCGCTCGGGCGACCGTGTCGCGATCGCGAGCTACCTGGGCGGCGGCGGTGTCTTCGACCAGGCGCTGGCCGAGTTCGCCGAGCGCTACGCCGATCAGAACGAGCGCGACTACAGGTCGCTGCGGGAGGCCGTCGACGCCGGCCGGCTCGAGGCCGTCGCGGCCTGACGACCGATAGGGTCATCCCGACGGGATGACGTGCCGTCGGGCGCGGTCCCGGATACTGCCGCCGGACCCCTCGAAAAGGAGCCTTGATGCTTGCAGCGGACTACCCGTTCCTCGACGTCCTCTGGACGATGTTCATCTTCTTCATCTGGATCATCTGGTTCTGGCTGCTGTTCACGGTCTTCGTGGATATCTTCCGCCGCCACGACATCTCCGGCGGGAAGAAGACGCTCTGGTTGATCCTCACGATTTGCCTGCCGTTCCTCGGCGTCTTCGTCTACATCATCAGCCAGAACGACGGGATGACCCAGCGCAATCTCGAACGGGCGCAGGCACAGAAGTCCCAGTTCGACGACTACGTCAAGCAGACCGCCGGCAGCGGCGGCGGCGCGGCCGCCGAGATCGACAAGGCGAAGCAGCTGCTCGACAGCGGCGCGATCTCCCAGTCCGAGTTCGACCAGCTCAAGGCCAAGGCGCTCGCCGCCTGAGAGCCGTCTGATCCGAACCTGAACGCGGGGCGCCGGGAGGCGCCCCGCGTCGTTACGGTGGACTGATGTCTGCGTCGGCCGCGACGCGATCCACGTCGGGCCTTGCCGGCCTCCGGGGACGGTTGCCGCGTGGTGTCGCCGCCAACGAGCAGCTGACCGCGATCGTCGCGACCGTGCTGCTCGTCCTGCTGGCAGTCGAGGGCGCGACGCTGCTCGACCTGCGGCAGTACCTGTCGGTGCACGCGTTCGTCGGCGTCCTGCTCATCCCGGTGGTCGGCCTGAAGCTCGCGTCGACCAGCTGGCGGATGCTCCGGTACTACCTCGGCGCCGAGGAGTACGTCAGCCGCGGCCCGCCGCACGTCGTGCTGCGGATGCTCGTGGCGCCTGTCGTCGTCGTGTCGACCGTCTTCCTCTTCGGGACCGGCGTGGCCCTGCTCGCGCTGGACCAGACACACGGCCAGGTCGTCACCCTGCACCAGGCGAGCTTCATCGTGTGGGTCGGGGCCATCTCGATCCACGTCCTTACCCGGCTCACGCATCTGCCCGCAGCGTGGCGCCGGCTACCGGGCCGCGGCGTCCGGATCGCCCTTGTCGGCGCGACGCTCGCGGCCGGGCTCGCGCTCGCGGTGGCGGTTCTGCCCGCCGTCGACCACCTGCAGGACCGCATCACCGCGCACGCGCGCTTCGACCACCACTAGCCGTTTCAGCGAACATCGGCGGGTGAACTGGAAACGACTGCTGGTGATCGTCGTCGGCATCGCCGCTGTCGCGGGCACGTTCATCTTCTTCCTGCCGTCGCTCGCGTCGTACGCCGACGTCTGGGACGTCGTCCAGACGCTCTCCTGGCAGTGGATCGTCGCGCTGCTCGCGGCGACGGCGCTCAACATCGTCACGTTCGCGCCGCCGTGGATGGTCGTGGTGCCGGGACTGCGCTTCTGGCCGGCGCTGCAGGTCACCCAGGCGTCGACGGCGCTCTCGATCGTGCTGCCCGCGGGGACGGCGGCGGGCATTGCCGGCTCCTACGGCATCCTGCGCAGCTGGGGCTTCGGGGCCCGCCCGGTTGCGCGCGGGATCACGCTTGTGAGCCTCTGGAACCAGTTCTGCAACCTGCTCTGGCCGATCCTGGCCGTGTTCCTGCTGACGGCGTTCGGCCAGCAGGCCGCGTTCCTGGCCACTGCCGCGTTCATCGGAGTCGCCGTGCTCGGCGTCCTGATCGCCGGCTTCACGGTCGTCATGGTCAGCAACAGCCTGGCCTACGACCTCGGGGGGGTGGCGGCGCGGGTCGCGAACTGGTTCCTGCGCAAGGTCCGGCGCGGCCCGGTAGCCTGGGGCGGGCCGAGCTTCGAGCGCTTTCGCGACGAGGCGGGCGACCTGCTGCGCCGGCGCTGGCTCGCGCTGACCGCGACGTCGCTCGCCGGTCACCTCACCGTGTTCGGAGTGCTGCTCGTGTCGCTGCGGGCGCTCGACGTTCCCGCCTCGCAGGTCACCTTCGAGGAGGCCTTCGCGGCCTGGGCGTTCGTGCGCCTGCTCAGCACGATCCCGATCACGCCCGGCGACGTCGGCATCGTCGAGTTCGGCCTGACGTCGGCGCTGATCGCCTTCGGTGGCAACAACACGGGCGTGGTGGCGGCCGTGCTCGTCTACCGCTTCCTGACGATCGTGCCGACCCTCTTGCTCGGCCTCGTCACGGCGGCGACGTGGAGGAGGCAGCGGCGCGGCGTCGGGGAATCCCCCGGCGCGGACGAGGACGCCGTGGGCGAGAGCCCGGCCTTGTAGACGCCGAAGGAGCAAGGGATGGCACGGGTTCGCCGCGGGGCCAGGCCTCGCGCCGACCCCTTGACCCCGCAGTAGGGTCGGACCAGGGTGTTCCCGGATTGTGCGGGCCCCGGTCGCAAGGCAGGCTCGGGGCATGAGCGAACACATCACACATACCCAGGGCATCAAGCGGCTCGAGCGCCCCGCGGACGACCGGATGATCGCCGGCGTCGCGGCGGGACTCGGCCGGTACTTCGACCTCACCCCGACCGTCTTCCGCCTCGCCTTCGTCGTGCTGACGCTACTCGGCGGCGCCGGGATCCTCATCTACGTGGCCGCCGTGCTGGTCATGCCGAAGGAGGGCGAGGACGCCTCGATCGTCGAGCGCGCCCTCGCCGAGCGGCGGGAGCACCCGGGCCGCCTCGTCGGGCTCGGATTGCTGGCGCTGGCGATCCTCGTCGTGCTCTCCCAGGCAAGCACCTGGCCGAGCGCGGGCGCCGCGTGGTTCATCGCCGTCGTCGGCCTCGTCGTCTTGCTCGTCTCGAGCACCGGGCGGCCCCGCAGGCTGGCGATCGCCGCGCTGAGCGTCCTCGCAGTGCTGCTCGTCTCGGCGGTCGTCGCCGTCGCGGCGGCTTTCTCCTGGTTCGACGTCTCGCTGGGCGACGGCGTCGGCAACCGCGTCTACGCGCCGGCGACCGTCGTCGGCGTCCGGCCCGAGTACAAGCTCGGCATCGGCAACCTGAAGATCGACCTCTCCTCGCTCCGCCGGCCGGTGGACGTGAAGGCGAGCGTCGGCATCGGCGAGCTGCGCGTGATCGTCCCGCAGGGCGTCCGGGTGGCGGTCGACGCCAGGGTCAAGGCCGGCTCGATCTCCGCACTCGGGCGCGACAGGGAAGGCAGGGACGCCCGGGTCGTCACCGCGGGCTCGGGCATGCACGTCGACGGCACGCGTCGGCGCCGGGCACATCGACATCGTCCGGGCTGGATGAGCCCGGTCCCGGCGCTCCCGTTCTCGCGGAGCGAGAGCGATCGCGTCGTCGCCGGCGTCTGCGGTGGAATCGCCGTAGCGCTCGGCGTCGACGCGACGCTCGTCCGGCTCGTCTTCGCGTTCCTCGCGCTGGCGGGCGGCGCCGGGATCCTGCTCTACCTGGCGCTGTGGGTCTGGACGAGCGGGCGCCGGCCGGTGCTCGGCGTCGTGCTCGTCGCGCTCGCGGTGATGACGATCCTCTTCGCCCTCGGGCTTTCGGGCGCGACCGTGCTCGGCATCGGGCTCATCGTCGCGGGGGTGGTGCTGCTCGCCCGTCGCGGCGCAAGGCTGCGGCCGGGCGGCAAGTTCACCGTCCCCGGCATTGCACTTACGATCGCCGGGGCGGCGATCATGCTCGGCCACCTCGGCTCGTCACGCTCGCTCGTCGCGCCGGGGGCGCTCGCCGGCGCGCTCCTGCTCCTGCTCATCCCGTGGACATGGCAGGTGGTGTCGGAGCGTGCTGAGCGGATCCGCCTGGCCGAGCGCGCCGAGGTCGCCGCGCGAATCCACGACTCGGTGCTCCAGACGCTCGCACTGATCCAGCGCGAGGCCGGCGACGAGCAGCGTGTGAGCGCGCTCGCCCGCCGGCAGGAGCGCGACTTGCGCCGCTGGCTCTACGGCAGCGGATACGGCAGCGCGGCCACGCTCGAGGGCGCGCTCGCCGACGCAGCCGCGGACGTCGAGGACGCCTACGGAGTCCGCATCGAGCTCGCGAGCGCGGGCGATGCGCCCCTCGACGAGCCGCTGTCGCAGCTCGTCCTCGCCGCGCGCGAGGCCATGACGAACGCCGCGAAGCACGCGGGCGTCGACGAGGTCGCCGTCTACACCGACGTTGGCCCGGCGGCTGTCTCCGTGTTCGTGCGAGACCGCGGCGCCGGCTTCGACCGCGCGGCCGTGGGCGCCGACCGCCACGGCGTCGCCGAGTCGATCGAGGCGCGGATGCAGCGCGCCGCAGGGCGCGCGATCATCACGACGACGCCCGGCGAGGGCACAGAGGTCGAACTGACGATCCCGCGGGAGGAGAAGGCGTGATGCGCATCGTGCTGGTCGACGACCACGAGCTTTTCCGCGCCGGCGTGCGCGGCGAGCTCGGCGCCCGCTTCGACATCGTCGGCGAGGCGGGCAGCGTGGCCGAGGCGGTGCCGCTAATCCGCGAGCAGGACCCTGACGTCGTCCTCCTGGACGTCCATCTCCCCGACGGCGGCGGCGAGGCGGTGATCGCCGCCGTCACGCCCGAGCGGCCGGGCGTGAAGTTCCTGGCGCTGTCGGTGTCCGACGCCGCCGAGGACGTGATCGGCGTCATCCGCGCGGGCGCACGTGGGTACGTGACGAAGACGATCTCGAGCGACGAGCTCGCCGACGCGATCGTCCGTGTCGGTGACGGCGACGCCGTCTTCTCGCCGCGGCTCGCAGGCTTCGTGCTTGACGCGTTCCGCGCGGGCGAGCCGGTCGGCGCCGATGCCGAGTTGGAGACGCTGACGGCGCGCGAACGCGAGGTGCTCCAGCTGATCGCGCGCGGGTACCGCTACAAGGAGATCGCCGCGCGCCTGCACCTCTCCGTCAAGACGGTGGAGGCGCACGTCTCCAGCGTGCTGCGCAAGCTGCAGCTCTCGTCGCGACACGAGCTCACGCGCTGGGCGCACGAGCGGCGATTGATCTAAGGGGGGCTTGACGAAACGTCGTCTGAGCCGCCGGGCCGCGCTGGACGTCCCGATGCGTCGTCCTCGGTCGCGCCCGGATTGACAAGCATCCGAACGCTCCCTGCGTCCTAGCCTCGGCACGACCAGCGCACCCCTGCGACGAGCGACGTTCCGTCAAACCCCCCTTGAAGGCGCGGGCGGCTCAGGGCCACCCGCGCCCCACTGCGGTCAGATCGACGGGTCGTACGACGTGCCGCTCGAGCTCGACGAACCGGAGCCGGAGCCCATGTTCGGGCAGTCGCCCGAGTGAGGCTTCGCGTGCTTCGGTGTCGTCTGCGGCGTCGTCGTCTTGGGCACCGTGGTGGTACCGGGTGTCGTGGACGACCCGCCACTCGCAGCCCATGCCCCGCCGCCCGCGGCCAGTGCACCGGCCGCCGCGACGATAGGGACCACGTGTCGCATACGAACCATGGACACGCTCCTTTAACGACTCGATTGACTGTTTGCATCCAAGCGGTCCCGTCTAAGAACAGGTGAAGAAGTCGCTGTGAGCTTGCTGCGAGCCGCTACCGTCGCCCGGTGGCGTCGACGCGCGACCCGGTCACAAAGGAGTACGCGACGGACGAGATCGTCGTCGAGTGGGAGCCGCGCCTCTGCTTCCACTCCGAGACGTGCGTCCGCTCGCTGCCGCAGGTGTTCGACTCGACGCGCCGCCCCTGGATCCAGGTCGACGCGGCACGGGCCGACGAGGTGGACGCGACCGTGGCCCGCTGCCCATCAGGGGCGCTGCGCGCGCGCAGGCCGAGGGCGCACCGGCGGCGAGCAGAGCACCTCGAGGTGCGGGCGTCAGCGAACGGGCCGCTGCTCCTCCGCGGCCGCGTCCGCGTCCTTGCGGCCGACGGGAGCGTCCTCTACGAAGGCGACCGGGCCGCGCTGTGCCGCTGCGGCGGCTCGGGCAACAAGCCGTTCTGCGACGGAACCCACCGCAAGAACGGCTTCTGTGGGCTGACGGCGTCCTCACGCTCTGGCAGGCGGAGTGGTGCCCGTTCTCCTCGGCCGTGCGCGAGGTGCTGACGGAGCTGGGCGTCGACTTCGTCGCCCGGCAGGTCGAGCCCTGGCCGGAGCAGCGCGAGCGGCTGCAGGGGCTCGCCGGCACCGACGCGATCCCCGTGCTCATCGGCGACGACGGCGGCGTCTACCGCGGGACGCGCGAGATCTTCGCCTACCTACGCGACCGGCACCCGTGGGAGTACGCCGCCATGCACCGGCGGCGTTTCGCCGACCACCAGCCGGCGCGCGAGTCGAACGCGGCCGGGCAGCTGATCGAGTACTTCCGCGGGACGGATGAGCTCGAGGCCGCGGAGGGCTCGGTCGAGGACTCGGTCGTGGCCGACGCGCCGGAAGCGAGCCGCTACGAGCTGCGCCTCGGCGGGAAGCTCATCGGCATCGCCGCCTACCACCGCCGCGGCGACCGGATCGCCTTCACGCACACCGAGGTCGACGAGGAGCACGAGGGCCGCGGTTTCGCATCGCACCTGGCACAAAGCGTGCTCGACGACGCCCGCCGGCAGGAGCTCCAGGTCGTGCCGCTCTGCCCGTACATCGCCGCCTACATCCAGCGGCACCCGGAGTACGAAGACCTCGTCGCGCCCGACTACCGCGCGAGCATCGAGTCCGTCGACGGCACGAAGTAGTACGCCCCGGTTAGCGGCCGGGTGAAGCGAGTCAGTGCGTCGCGCGGCCCGTCCAGGCCGGCCATGCTCCGGAGCATGTCGTCGAGCGGCTTCTGCATCGCGGCGAAGCCCACGAACATCGTCCCGTGCACGGTCACCGTCCCGTACGGCATGTTGCGCCGGAAGATGTGGCCGAAGTCGTCCTGGTCGGTGCGCGCGACATGCGAGTCCTCCGGCCGGGGATCGAGCTCGACGCTGTCGAGCTTTGTCCGGCCGATCACGGCCTCCTGCCAGCTCACCGGCAGCGCCTCCCAGTCGGCTGTCTCGTGCTCCCACTTCTGCAGCAGCAGGATCGTCCCCCCCGCGCCCGGCTCGCCGTCGGCAACCAGCACGGTCGCCGGCGCGTCGACGAGGGTCGGGTTCTCGCTGCCGTCGATGAAGCCGGTCAGGTCGCGGTCGTGCTGGTACGGCCAGCTGGACGTCTCCTCGGCGACGGTCGCGATGCCCCGCAGCTCGGCGATCGCGTTCCGCGCCACGTCGAAGACGACGTCGTAGGCGCTGCCCGAGAGCCAGAGCACGGCGTCATGCTGCGTCGCGGGCATGACGTAGCCGTCCGCGCCGACGAGATCCTCGTCGAAGCCGGTGACGTCGGCCGGGGCATCCTCTGCGGCCGCCCGCCGCCAGACCTCGGGCCGGAAGCCGGCGACCAGGTTGACGCCGCCCATCGTCGTCCGCGGCTCGCGGAGGGAGCAGACGGCGGCGACGAGCGCGTCGGCCACGCCGTCGGCGTCGGCGTCGAGCTCGAGGTACGCGTGAGACGCCGTGCCGAGGGCGAAGATCCCGCTCTGCGGGCTCTTCATGCCTGAATGCGACCGCGCCCGAATGCGTCGACGCGGCCCCAGCGGCCGCGGATGTCGAGCAGCTCGAGATGGCCGATCGACTCGGGCAGCGCCGGATCGACGACCAGATAGTCGCCCTGCGGCTGCAGGCCGAGCATCGTGCGCAGCAGCAGGAGCGGTGCGCCCGTCGACCAGGCCTGCGGGCTGCACGCGGTCGGGTACTGCACCGGATAGCGCGTCACGCTGCGCTCGTACCCGCCGAACGCCTCGGGCAGACGGCCGTCGAAGTACTCGGCGGCATCGAGGATCCCGGCGGCGACGCGTGCCGCCTCCTCCTTGAAGCCGTACCTGCGGAGGCCCCACGCGATGAACGAGTTGTCGAACGGCCAGACCGTCCCGACGTGATAGCCGATCGGGTTGTAGCGGCCCTCGCCCTCGGCCATCGTGCGCACGCCCCAGCCCGAGAAGAGCCGCGGCCCGAGCAGGTGGTCCACGACGCTGCGCGCCTTCGACTTGTCGACGATCCCGCTCCAGAGCAGGTGCCCGTTGTTCGAGGTAAGCGCGTCGACCTGGCCGCCCTTCGGGTCGAGCGCGAGCGCGAAGTACCCGCCGTCCTCAACCCAGAAGTCGCGGTTGAAGCGCCGCTTGAGGTCGGCGGCCTCGCGCTCGAGGCGCACGGCAAGCTCCTCGTCCTTCCAGATCTCGCGCGCGAGGCGCGCCCCGCGGACCTTCGCGTCGTAGGCGTAGCCCTGCAGCTCGCACGTCGCGCGCGGGAAGCCCGGCAGGCGCCCGTCGTGGTAGGAGATCGAGTCCCACGAATCCTTCCAGCACTGATTCTCGAGCCCGGTCTCCTCGTTCCGGCGCTGGTAGGAGATGTAGCCGTTGCCCTGGAGGTCGGCGTAGTCGTCGATCCAGGCGAGCGCCCGGCGGGCCTCGTACTCGAGGCTACGCACCAGCTTCCGGTCGCCGGTCCAGCGCTCGTACTCGTCGAGCAGCACGACGTAGAGCGGCGTGGCGTCGGCACAGCCGTAGTACGGCGAGTGAGGGCGCTCCTCGAACGCCGTCATCTCTCCGTAGCGCATCTCGTGGAGGATCCGGCCGGGATCCTCGTCGCGGAAGTCGTCGACGTGCTGGCCCTGCCACTCGCCGAGCGCCTGCAGTGTCGTCGCGGCGAGCTCCGGCGCGAACGGGAGTGCCTGCAGGCTCGTGAGAATGCTGTCGCGCCCGAACATGGTCATGAACCAGGGCAGGCCGGCCGCCGGCAGGCTGTGGCCGCCGGCGATCGCCGGAGAGAAGCGGAGCGCGGCGAGGTCGACGAGGCTGCGGTGGTACGTCCGCTGCAGCGAGTCCCAGTCGGACTCGAGGCTGGGCGCGCTCTCGAGCCAGCGGTCGAGGTCGGCGCGAGCGCTCTTGCGTGAGCGCTTCGGCATCTCGTAGGGCGTCACGACCTCGACCTGGAGCTCGGTCGACCAGCTGCCGTGCGCCGGGATGCGCGCGGTGAGGGTGAGCCCGTGCTCGTCCGCTTTCGCCGGAGTCGACGCGGAGATCCTCGTCCCGCGCTGGTAGGTCTCGCGCGCGTACTTGAGCTCGAGCGTGCCGCGGCTCGCCGTCGCCGAGTACGTGCCTTTCTTCTTCAGCGCGTCCTTGACCTCGAACAGGTCGGCGAAGTCGCTCCCGGCGTCGATCCGCACCTCCATGCGCACCTGCTTGTCGGCGTGGTTCAGGATCGTCAGCTCCTCGGTGAACCCCTGGCCGACGGCGCGGCGTCGAATCACCGAGAGCTTGGCGTCGACGTAGACGGTGCCGGTCCCCGGCACGAGGAAGTGGCGCGTCTCGAAGTACTGCAGGTCATCGACGGAGAGTGCGTTCAGCCGCTCGCCGTTCAGCGTCAGCACCCAGCGCGACAGGAAGCGCGTGTCGTACGAGAACAGCCCGGTCGCGTCGGTGGGCGACGCTTCGATGTCGCCGCGCTCGTCGCTGACGACGAAGGTGTTGCCGTCGAGGATCTTGACGAGGCCGTCGTTCACCGGCGCCTCCGGCGCTTCGGCGGGCCGGGGAGGAGGCGGCGGAACAGCAGCAGCAGCCGTAGGTCGCCCGCGACCGTGATCGTGCCGCGCAGGAACGCGGCCATCGCGCTCGTCCGACCGCTTGAGAGCGCCTGGAAGACGGACTCCTCACCGCGCACCGTGACGTCGGCCGGGCCGCCCGTGCGGGCGACGCTGATGTCGCCCTTGTCGATGGTGACGAGCCAGCGCCGCCGCGCGCGGCCCTTGGTGACCTCGATCGCAACCGTGCCCGACGCGCGCTGCAGCGCGGGGTCGTGGCCGCGGCGGCCGAGGGCATCGAAGAAGGCACCGGTTGCGTCGGCCATCGGCGGCACTCTCGCGGTGACGTCCGGCACTGGCGTCATCCCCTTCGGACGATTCACTCGACAGTAGGAGCCCGCGGGTCGCGCGACCTCGGCGCCTACGTCAGCGGCGGAGCGGCGTGACTCGGATCGGCTTGCTGACGAGCACCGTTACGCGCGACGGGCTCAGCGCGGCCGAGAAGCGGATGGCGAACGCGTAGAACCCGGGCTTCACCGCGCTCCGACGGAAGGTGATCGTGCGTCCCCATGCTGCCTTGATGCGGCCGCTCTGCCTGATGACCGGCCGTGTGCCGCCCTGGGTGCCGCCGAGGCTCCGGGACGCTAGGGCAGTCCAGCGCGGGCCGGCCGCGCCGCTCGACAGCCGGAACAGGCCGGCCGAGAAGGTGGCGTCCTCTTTGGCTCCGGCCGCGAAGCTCCAGCTCCTGGGCCCGGCCGGGAACGTGCGCAGCCTCAGGAACCTGGCCGAGGCTCCGGCGACGGTCGTCGAGTGCCGCCAGGCGGTCGGCGCGCCCGAGCAGAGGGCGTCGCCCGCGGCGAGCCGCGACTTCACCGCGTCGTACGAAGGTCGGGCGCTGCCGTCGGCGCGCAGCAGACCCGCCTGCCAGCCAGACAGGCCGGACTCGTCCTCGAGCAGGAAGAAGAACAGCGACTTGACGCTCGGGTCACACGCCATCAGGTTGATCGCGCCGGTGTAGTCCGTGGACTGGGTCGCCTCGTCGGTCGTGGCAACGTTTTCGGCACCGGTGTAGGCACCGCTCGCGGCGGGGACGACGCCGACTTGCCAGCCGACCTCGGCCACGCGCAGCTTGAGCGCTGGCAGGAACGATGACCGGCCGGTCTCCGCGAACGTCGGCTGCGCCGTTCCGTGGAACGCGTCCCAGACGGCCTGCTTGATGCGCGCCAGGTCGGCCAGCCCGGCGTTCGGCCACTGGTAGTGCTCGCCCAGCGGCTGGGTGTCGTGCGCCGGATACCCGTGGTAGGCCAGCTCGTCCATGAGCGGCTTCTTGCGGCCGCTCGTCCGGTAGGCGGCGCCGAGGTCGTGGAGGCAGCGCACCGGCGACGTCGACGCGTTGCTGGCCGCGCCGGACGCATCGTTCCCGCGCGGCGACAGGCCGACCCCGATCACGGTGATCGCGGGGTTGACCGCCTTGAGGCTGTCGTAGGCCGAAGCCAGGATCGGCTCGAAGCTCGAGCACGCGATCGAGGCGGTGCCGGAGAACTGCGGCTGCCAGAACCGTGGCTGGTTGGGCTCGTTGCCGACGATGAAGTCGGTGACGCCTGGATAGGCGCGCGCGAGGGTCGCGACGAAGGTGGAGAACTGGGCGGACGCAACGCCCAGGCCGGCGAAGGCGGTCGGGCGCGTGGGATAGACCGTGAAGACCGGGCGGATGCCCGCCGCGAGCTCGGTGGCGACCAGGAGGTCGAGATTGTCCTGCCCGACGATGGTCGACGGCGAGTCCGGGTTCCAGACCACCGAGATGCGGTTCTCCTTCATGCCGAGGTCGTTGAGCGCGCCCACGAAGGAGGTGCCGCCGTCGATCGCGTCGAGGCCGCGATTGTCGGCGACGCCGACGCTGAGGGCGCCGACCGCGGCCGCCGGCACGGAGAGCACGGCCAGTGCGGCGACAAGGACAGCGATTGCGCTGGGGCGGAGCACGGAGAAGCCAATCGGTGCTCCTCGTGCGCCGCACTACACCTCGGGGGAGGGATCGCGGCGAGAAACCCCTCGATCGGTGAGCCGCGGCCCCGTTACGCCCGAGCTGCGCGCCTGAGCGAGGCGAAGAGCACGATGGCCACCACCGGCGGCAGCAGCCACCAGACCTCGAATGCCGCGGTCAGGGCCAGGCCCACTGCGACCCCGACGGCAACCCGCCAGTCGTCGCCGACGATGAAGTCCCACCAGAAGAGCACGAACGAGCGGACGTACTTCATACCGCCGCTCCCTGAGGCAGGGCAGCCCGACGGCGGCGCAGCGCCTGTACGAAGGCGTACGAGACGGCGCCGAAGAACGCGAGCACGCCGATCAGCGAGAGCTCGTCTCCGGGCCAGTGGACGCCGGCGCCCTCCGCTGCCCAGAAGCAACCGAAGCTCGTGAGCATCAGGCCGACCACGAACTTGAGCGTGTTCTCGGGCACGCGCTCCAGCGGGCCGCGGACGACGACGCCCGCCACGAGCACCAGTAGGACCGCCACCGCGGCGCCGGCGATCGCCGGGCCGTAGCGCCCCTGCCCGGCGCCGAAGCTGATCACGATGAAGACGACCTCGAGGCCCTCGAGCAGGACTCCCTTGAAGCTGACGGTGAACGAGTACCAGTCGACGCCTGCCCGCCGGTCGTCGCCGGCCGCTGCAGCCGCGGCGCGCCCCTCGCGGAAGGCCTCCTCCTCGTCGTGCAGCGCCTTGTAGCCGCTCGAGCGCAGGATCGCCTTGCGCAGCCATTGCAGCCCGAAGACGAGCAGCAGTGCACCGACGACGAGGCGGAGGGTGTCGATCGGGATCGAGCCGAGCGCGGCGCCGAAGACCCCGATCAGACCGGCGAGGACGACCGTCGCTGCGCCGGCGCCGATCAGCGTCGACCGCCAGCCGCGCACCACGCCGACGCCCAGCACGATCGTGAGCGCCTCGACCATCTCGACGGCGCTCGCCAGGAACGCGCCGAGCGCGGTGAGGAGGGTGGAGGTCACGACTCGCCCGCCGCGACGGCATCGCCCGGCGACCGCTTCGCCGAGCGCTGCTTCGCCTTCTCGTACGACGCCATGACGATGGCCCGGCCGTTGGTCCAGCCGAAGACCGTGAGCACGAGGATGAGCGCGAGCGTGATGCCCCACGCCGTGCCGAGCAGCTGGTGGGCGACCGAGTACGCCGTCGCGGTCTGCGCGTCGGCGTAGTCGCGCAGCGCCACCACGCTGACCGCCTGGGTAACGCCCGCACCCCCTGGCGTGAGGGCAGTGTTGCTGGCGATCGAATTGCCGCCGACGACGTGCAGCACCGAGTTGAACGAGACGGGAATCGAGAACGCGGCCAGCATGACGCCGATCCCCGCGAGCTTCGCGACGTAGCCGGCCAGGCTGGGGAGGACGACCCGCACGACGTAGTCGCGCGGGGAGGACAGGATTGCGCCGCCCTGCTTCGCCTGTTCCCAGAACCGGCGGAGGCGCTCCCAGAAGAAGCGGACGAGGAACACGACGAGGAGCACGACGCCGACCGCGATCAGGCCGGTGAGCCAGGGGTGGCTGCGCAGGCCGCCGAGCTCGAGCGAGAACGAGCCCGGAACGGTTGCGAAGAGGTAGAGGTAGACGAGGACGCCGATGACGCTGTAGAAGATCTTCTCGACGACGAACGCGGCGAGGACGCCGGCGAACGTGGCGCCGGGGATGATGGCGACGAACATGAACAGCATCACCACGGAGCCGAGGTTTGCGGGAAGCACGCCATTCAGTGCGGAGCCGACGGCGGAGGCGGCCAGGATCGGCGCGTAGCGGACGTCGGCGTGCCGGTAGCCGGCGCGCAGGATGAAGAGCCAGGCGAGTGCGGTGAAGGCGATCGACACGGTCTGGAGCGCGACGGCGGCGACCAGGTACGGCAGGGACACCGAGCCCAGCGTGTGCCAGAGCCCGTTCAGCCAGCCACCCACGTCGACTCCGAGGGCGTCCAGCACGATCAGGACGAGCGCCGCAAAGGCGATCCAGCCGACCACCTTCGCCACGCGCCGCAGGCGCACGTCGTCGCCGATCGGGTTGACGGTTCTCGTGACGGTGTCGACGTGAGCTGCCATTGGGAGGTCGCGTTCCGGAAGGGCGTGCGCCCGGCCGGGCGCACGCCGCCTCCGGAAGGCTAGTGGGAGGTCTGCGGGTCGGCCGGCCGGTAGGAAGGCGGGACCGTGGCGAGGACACGGGTGCCGCCGATGGCGACGACGAGCTCGGCGACCCCCACGACGAGCGAGTAGGCCGCGATCAGGGCGAGCAGCACGAGCGCCCCGTCGCCCGGCTTCGCGAACATGACGATGCCGAAGAGGATCCCGAGCGCGCCTGTGAGGGCCAGCAGGATGCGGTCGCCGCTCGGCAGCGGGAGCCAGAACGAGCAGCTGCTCGACCTCTCGCGCCAGATCCTCGAGCTGACGAAGGCCGTGCACGCGCACGCCGAGAAGCGCCCCGCCGAGCAGCCGAAGTCCTAGCCGGGTAGGTCGACGCTGCCGTCGGCGCGGAGGCCGAAGCCGGGGGTGTGCGCAACCTCCGAGGCATGCCCGTCGAGGTCACGGAACACGCCGGCATAGCCGCCGTAGAACGTCTCGGCCGGCTCGCGGCTGATCTCGGCGCCGCCCTGCCGCGCCTGCTCCGATGACAGCGTCGACCTCCTCGCGCGAGCCGACGTTGTGGGCCAGCGTGAATCCCGCCCCAGCGCGCCGTCGTCGGCGACGCCGCTGTCGTCGGCGAACTTCTCGCGCGCCCAGAGCGTCAGGACGACGCCGTTCGCCTGGAAGAACGCGGTCTCCTCGACCTCGTAGGCCACCGTCCAGCCGAGCGCTTCGTAGAACGCCTCGGCGCGCGCGTAGTTGGCGACGCCAAGCGTGACCAGCGAAATGCTTTGCTTCGCGCGGTGACGGCACCCCGGACAATCGTGCTCGGCGACACCGAGGTGCCGCGCATCGGGCTCGGCACGAACCGCCTGACCGACAGCGAGGAGAACGTCAGGTTCGTCCAGGAGGCGGCCGCGGCCGGCCTCCGGCACATCGACAGCGCGCACATCTACACCGGCGGCGCGAGCGAGCAGACCCTCGGCGCCGCGCTCTCGCCCGCGCCGCCCGGCTCCGTCGTCGCGACGAAGGGCGGTCGAGGTCCAGGCCAGGGCCGTCCAGGGCCACTGGCCGAGCAGGTCGAGCAGAGCCTGCGCAGCCTCCGCACGGAGACGATCGACCTCTACTACCTGCACACCGTCGACCCCGAGACGCCGATCGAGGAGACCATGGCGGCGCTCGCCGAACACCGCGACGCCGGGCGCATCCGGCACGTCGGCCTGTCCAACGTCAGCGTCGCCGAGATCGAGCGGGCGCGGACAGTCGTCCCGATCGCGGCGGTGCAGAACGCCTACAACCTGGCGGAGCGAGGCTCGGACGACGTCGTCGACTGGTGCGAGGCGGAGGGCGTCGTCTTCGTGCCGTACTTCCCGCTGCGCGGTGCCAAGCCGGCGCTCGCCGAGATCGCGACCCGGCACGGCGTGAGCCCGGCACGGGTCGCACTCGCCTGGCTGCTGCGCCGCTCGCCGGCAACGCTGCCGATCCCGGGGACGCTGTCGCTGAGCCACCTGCGCGACAACCTTGCCGCGCTGGAGCTCGAGCTCACCGACGAGGAGTACGAGGCGCTGCGGTAGAGGCCGCCGCCCCGCCCGTCACCATCGGCGTGAGCGGAACTGCAACGTAGGCTGGACGCGTGGCGGGGAGGACGCCGATCCATGCCAGGCGAGCAGTCGTCGACGGCTCCGCGAAGGCGTCGCTGGAGACCGCGTGAAGCTCGGCGTCCAGGCGGCGATCGTCGACGGCATCCTGCTCTGGGGCGACGTGGACATCGCCGACGGCCGCATTGCGGCGGTCGGCTTGCGCAACGGCCAGGGGCGCGGCATCGCCGTTCCCGGCTTCGTCGACCTCCAGGTGAATGGCTTCGCCGGCGTCGACTTCGCCACGGCAGACGCCGCCGGGTACCGCCGCGCCGGCGAGGCGTTGCTCCAGACCGGCGTGACCGCCTTCCATCCGACCTTCATCACTGCGCCTGAAGAGGAGCTCCTTGCGGGGCTCGCCGAGGTTCCGGTCGACCCGATCGGGCCCCGCCTGCTCGGCGTCCACCTCGAGGGCCCGTTCATCTCGTCGGAGCGGCTCGGCGTGCACCCTGCGTCGGCGCGCCGCGATCCGGATGTCGCGCTGGCCGAGCGGCTGCTCGCCGCCGGCCCGGTCGCCCATATGACGCTTGCGCCCGAGCTCGCCGGGTCCGGTGCCGTCATCGACCTCCTGCACGAGCGCGGCGTGGTCGTGTCGTGCGGGCACACGAACGCGACCGCGCTCGAGGCGGAGGCTGCGTTCGACCGCGGCGTCCGGACGGTCACGCACCTCTTCAACGCGATGCGCCCGGTCGCCCACCGCGACCCCGGTATCGCCGGCCGCGCGCTCGCGCGCGACGACGTGATCGTCCAGCTGATCGTGGACGGCCACCATGTCGCGAAGGATGTGGTCAAGGTCGCGTTCCGCGCGGCGGCGGGGCGTGCCGCGCTCGTCACCGACGCGATCGCGGCCGCCGGCATGGGCGACGGCCGTTATCGGCTCGGCAGCGTCGAGGTCGACGTGCGCGACGGCGTCGCCCGCGGCGACGACGGCATGCTCGGCGGCAGCACCGTGACGATGATCGCCTCGGTGCGAAACCTCCATGCGCTCGGGTTCCCGCTCGTGGAGGCGGTCGCCGCGGCGACCAGCGTCCCGGGGCGGGTGACCGGCAAGCCGGTCGGCGTGCTCTCGGTCGGCCGGCCGGCGGACGTCGTCGTCCTCGACGACACACTCGAGATTCGTTCCGTCTTCGTCGACGGCCACCAGCGGGTGGCGAGCGGCGCCTAGCCGGGAGCTCAGGACTTCGCGAGCACCTTCACCGGCATGCCGAGGCTGGCGAAGTTGTACGTCCAGCGTGCGACCGTGTACAGCTGGCGCACGCAGCCGTGGGACGCCGGGTACGGCGGGACGACCTGGAACTCGTGGAACGCGTAGCCGCCGATGAACGGGATCGCCCACGGCAGCCACTCGCGGTACGGCACCGACCACCAGCGCGGGATCTTCGCGTAGACCTTGTAGCTGCCCGGCGGCGTCGCGTAACCGGGCTTGCCCGTCGAGACGGCGATCGTGCGTACCACGGCGTTGTTGTTGATCAGCAGCGCGACCTGGCGGTCGAGCAGAACCTCAGCGCGCTTGCCGGCCGGGCCGCGCGTGACGGGGAGCGGGCGCTGGGCCGTGGCGAGCCGCTCGTCGGTCGGCGTCGTCCATGACGCCCGTGCGCCGCAGCCCCTCCCACTTTTGAAAGGCGAGGATCGCATTGCTCGTCGCCGGGCCGAACCGCCCGTCGTCCTCGCTCGGAACGAGGTAGCCGAGCTCGATCAGGCTCTCCTGCAGCGTCTTCACGCCGGGGTCGGGGGCGGCAGCCGGAGCCCCGGCGGCTCGGGGACGGGGATGTTCGGCGTCTGCAGGAAGCGGTAGCTGAGTGGCCTGCTGGTCGGGATCCCTGGGAAGCGGGCGGGCGCGATCCGGCCGTTGATCAGGAGCTGCACTCGAGGCGCGCCCTCGGGGCCGCTCGCGGTGCGAACGAGCTGGGAGAGGCGCGCGAGCAGCGACCCGGTGTCGCCGCCGGACGTGAACTGACCGTTGAGATTGACGGTCGCGATGCCGCCTGCCGCCGTGACGCTCAGCACGCGGGTCGAGCGCGGGATGTTCGTGCGGAAGCCCTCCGCCCGCTCGGCGGCGGTCGGGCCCGCGACGAGTGCGCGCACGGCGTCCTCCGCGCTGCTCCCAGGGCGGCTGACCGCTGCGAGCTGCTCGCCGCGCAGGAAGAACACCTGCAACCGTCCCTGCGCCGGCGCCGCCGCCACCGGTATGCCCGTCACAAGTGCCGCCGCGAGCGCGACCACGCCCGCAGCGAGCCGTTGTGCCCGCGTCATCTCACCCCTCCTCCTCGAATTGAGGCGTGAGCCTACGCGTAGGCTCGGCGCAAGTGAAGGCGGGGAGCTTCTTCGAGCCGCTCGGCGGCGGCCGCTACCGCTCGACCGAGCACACGGTCGGCCCATGGGACCCGAGCGCCCAGCACGGCGGCCCGCCCGCGGCGCTCCTCGCGCGGGCGATTGAGGCCGAGTCGCCGTCCTGGCCGGCCACGGTCGTACGCGTCACGGTGGACATCCTGAGCGCGGTGCCGGTCGCGGAGCTGGCGGTGCGCAGCCGCGTGCTGCGGCCGGGACGGAGCGTCGAGCTCGTCGAGGCGGAGCTCGAGGCGGGCGGCCGTCCGGTCGCCCGCTCGCAGGCCTGGCGCATCCGCGTCGCCGAGCTCGACCTGCCAGCGCTCCCGGCGAGCGACGACGCGGTGCCTGTGTTCCCGGCGGAGGAGGTGCCCTGGCCGGGGCGCCGCGGCGGGTACCTCGACGCCATGGAGTGGAGGCCGGTCGGCGGGGTCCCGGCCGAGCCCGGGCCGGCGACGATCTGGGGCCGGATGCGCTACCCGCTCGTCCCGGACGAGGAGCCGACCGGGCTCCAGCGGCTGCTGATGCTCGCGGACTCCGGCAACGGGGTCTCGAGCGTGCTGCCCTGGATGGACTGGCTCTTCATCAATCCCGAGCTGACCGTGCACGTCGCGGCCGTCCCGGAAGGCGAGTGGATCTGCCTCGACGCGCACACGCGCGTCGACCCGCGTGGCTTCGGGCTGGCCGCGTCGCGGCTGTTCGATCGCCAACGCCTCGTCGCCCGCGGCGGGCAGGCGCTCTACATCGCGCGCCGCTGAGTAGCGTTCCCGCATGGCGACGAGCGCCGTCGAGCCCGGCTTCAGCGGCCGCACTGCGTGGGCGCGGCACCTCCAGACGCCGCTGCGCACGTTCCTGCGGACGGAGACCGCCAGCGCCATGGTTCTCGTCGGCGCGGTCGCCGCCGCGCTCCTGTGGGCGAACGTCGACCTCGACTCGTACGTCCGCGTGTGGGAGCGGACGAACCTGTCGGTCAGCCTGGGCGACGCCGGGCTCTCCCACCCGCTTCGCTACTGGGTCAACAGCGGGCTGATGACGCTCTTCTTCTTCGTCATCGGACTCGAGGCCCGGCGCGAGTTCGATCTCGGCGAGCTGCGCGAGCGCTCCCGCGCCGCCATCCCGCTCGCCGCCGGCATAGGCGGCATGCTCGTGCCGGTCGCGATCTTCCTCGCGATCAACGCCGGCAGCTCGTCGAGGAGCGGCTGGGGCGTCGCCATGTCGACCGACACCGCGTTCGCGCTCGGGCTGCTCTCGCTGGTCGGCCGGCGCGTTCCGTTCCGGCTGCGCTCCTTCCTGCTGACGTTCTCCGTCGTCGACGACCTGGCGGCGGTCGCCGTGATCGCGACCGTCTATGCGGCGACGATCGACCTGAGCGCCCTCGGGATCGCGTTCGCGATCTTCGTCGTCATCATCGCCCTGCCGAAGCTCGGCGTCCGCCGCGGCGCGATCTGCGCGCTGCTCGGCACGTCCGCGTGGATCGCGCTCTCGAAGTCCGGTGTCGACCCGATCGTCATCGGCCTCGCCATGGGCCTGATCACGTATGCGAATCCGCCCGCGCGCGGCGACCTCGAGGAGGCGACCGACCTGTTCCGCATGTTTCGCGAGCAGCCGACGCCCGAGCTCGCCCGCAGCGCGCGCGCCGGCGTCGCCAGGACGATCTCCCCGAACGAGCGGCTCCAGCAGTTGCTGCACCCGTGGACGGGTTTCGTCATCGTGCCGCTCTTCGCGCTCGCCAACGCCGGGATCGCTCTTGACGGCGGCTTTCTGAGGCGCGCGGCGACGTCGCCCATCACGCTCGGGATCATCGTCGGCTACGTCGTCGGCAAGCCCGTGGGCATCGTCGGCGCGTCGTGGCTCGTCACCCGGCTGAGCCGCGGCCGGCTCCGGCCACCAGTGGGGTGGGGCGCGCTCGTGGGCGGCGGCGCCATCGCGGGCATTGGCTTCACCGTCTCCCTCCTGATCGCCGAGTTGGCGTTCAGGGGCGACGCGCTCGACGAGGCGAAGGCCGGCGTCCTCGGGGCCGCCGTCGGCGCCTCGCTGCTATCGGCGGGCGTCTTCCGGCTCGTGCGCCGGCTCCCCTTCGAGCGTCGGATCACCGCCGTTCTCGGCGGGTCGGACCCGATCGTCGACCTGGCCGCGCCAGTCGATCCGGAGCGCGACCACATCCGCGGCCCGATGGAGGCGCCCATCACCCTGCTCGAGTACGGCGACTTCGAGTGCCCGTACTGCGGCCGCGCGGAGCCGGTCATCCGTGACCTGCTCACCGACTTCGGCGACCTGCGCTACGTCTGGCGGCACCTGCCGCTCAACGACGTCCACCCGCACACGCAGCTCGCCGCCGAGGCCGCGGAGGCCGCGGCGCGCCAGGACGCGTTCTGGCCGATGTACGACCTGCTCCTGACCCACCAGGACGCGCTCGAGGAGCCGGATCTCGTGCGCTACGCGGAGCAGCTCGGCCTCGACGCCGAGCGGTTCGACGATGACCTGCGCCGCCACACCACGGTGCCGCGCATTGCCGAGGACGTGGACAGCGCCGACCTGAGCGGCGTGTCCGGCACGCCCTCGTTCTTCATCAACGGGCGACGCCACTACGGCGCCTACGACATCGACACGCTGTCCGCCGCGGTGAGAGTCGCGCGCGCACGCGCGACCATCGCGGCCTGACGCCGCAGACCCGCGTGCCGTAAGTACCCTCGTTGGATGGCAGGCCCCTCGAGCCCTTCGCTCTCGCCGTCCCAGCTGGCAACGCTCGCCGAGCTCGGCGAGGAGCGCACGGCAAAGCCCGGGGACGTCCTCTTCACGGTCGGCGACCGGCGCTATCCGCTGATCGCGATCGTCGAGGGCGAGGTGGCCATCCTCGATCCGGCCGGCCACGAGATCGTTCGGCATGGAACCTCCGGTTTCCTCGGCGAGCTGAACCTCCTCACCGGGCAGACGGTGTTCCTGACCGCCGTCGCTACGCAGCCGCTGCGCTACATCGCCGTCGACCGTGACGCGCTCCGGCCGCTCCTGTTCGACGACGGCCCGCTCAGCGACCTCCTGCTCTCGACGTTCATCTCGCGCCGCGAGCTGCTCCAGCGCGTCGACGGCATCGGTGTCGAGATCGTCGGCCCGCACTCATCGGCGGCGACCCGCCAGATGCTCGACTTCGCCCGCAGCAGCAAGCTGCCGTTCATCTGGCGCGACCCGGCGCACGACGCGGAGGCCGCGGCCCTGGTCGCGGACCTGGACGCGGCGAGCCTGCCGCTCGTGCGGCTCCCGGGCGGGACCGAGCTGCGCGGCCCGTCACCGGGCGAGGTTTCGCGCGCGGCTCGGGATCGGCCTCGAGCTCGCGCCCCGCGAGGAGGTCGACCTGCTGATCGTCGGCGGCGGCCCCGCCGGCCTCGGCGCGGCCGTCTACGGGGCGTCGGAGGGACTGAACACGCTCGTCGTCGAGAGCACGGCGCTCGGGGGCCAGGCGGGATCGTCGCGGCGGATCGAGAACTACCTCGGCTTTCCGGCCGGCATCACCGGCGCCGAGCTGACGGGCCGTGCCGTCACGCAGGCGCGCAAGTTCGGCGGCCGCACGGCGACGCCGTACCGCGCCGAGTCGCTCGAGCGCCGCGAGGACGGCTACGTGGTGCGGCTCGACGAGGACCAGTGAGATCGTCGCGCCCGCTGTGTTGCTCGCCACCGGCGCGCAGTACCGGCGCCTCCCGGTCGACGGCCTCGCCGACTACGAGGGAACGAGCGTCTTCTACGCCGCGGGGCCGCCGGAGGGCGCGCTGTGCGGCGCGTCGCGCGTGGGCGTCGTCGGCGGCGGCAACTCCGCCGGCCAGGCCGCGGTCTGGCTCGCCCGGGGCGGCGCCCTCGTCACGCTCCTGCACCGGCGCGCCGACCTGCGGGAGACGATGTCGGACTACCTCGTTCGCGAGCTCGAGCGCTACGGCGTCGCAGTCCGCGACCGGAGCGAGATCGCCGAGCTGCACGGGGACGACGGCCGCCTCGAGGCGGTGACGCTCACCGACGGCGAGCGGGTGCCGCTCTCGTTCGTCTTCCTGTTCCTCGGCGCGCTGCCGTGCACCGAGTGGATCGGGGACGCCGTCGCGCGCGACGACGACGGCTTCATCCTCACCGGGGACGCCGCGGGCGGCGACTACCTGCTCGAGACGAGCCTGCCCGGGGTCTTCGCGGCGGGCGACGCGCGCTCGGGGTCGACGAAGCGGTGCGCGACCGCCGTCGGGGAGGGCGCGATGGCCGTGCAGTTCGTGCACGCCCGGCTCGCCGCGCAAGCCCCGGCCGGCGCTGCACGTTAGACGAGCGCCTCGCGGAGCTCGCGCCGCGAGCTGATGTCGAGCTTCATGAACACCTTGCGCAGGTGCCACTCGACGGTCCGCGGGCTGAGGAAGAGCCTGGCGCCGATCTCCGGGTTGGTCTGCCCGTCGCGCGCAAGCGTCGCGATCTGCGCTTCCTGCGCGGTCAGCTGGGCACGCGTCTCGTCCGTGCGCTTCCGCGGCGTTGCGCCGGTCGCGAGGAGCTCCCGCGCGGCGCGCTCGGCGAAGCCGTCGGCGCCGACGGTCGTGAAGAACTCGTGCGCGGCCGTGAGCGGCGCTCGCGAGTCGCTGCGCCTCGCCGTGCGGCGGAGCCACTCGCCGTAGAGCAGCTCTGCGCGGGCCGCGAACATCCGCATCTTCGTCCGGCCGAGCAGGTCGACGGCCTCGCGGTAGGCGTCCTCTGCCTCGTCGCCCTCGGCGACCAGCGCCCGCGTCCGCGCCTCGAGCCCGCGTGCGAAGTCGGTGCCGGAGGGGCCGGTTCGCTGCGCGAGGCGCTCGAACGCTTCCATCGCCACGTCCTGATGCCCGCAGCGCACGGCGGCTTCCACGAGCTCGGGCAGCGCCCAGCCTGTGGCGCCGAGATCGTCCTGCGCGGTTGCCCGCTGCGCGGCGGCGAGAGCCGTCTCGTAGCCGCCCAGGCTGTTGTGCACGACGGCGGTCGCGTGGTCGCACGCCGTCAGGACGAGCCCGTCGCCCCTCCTCGTGGCGACGGCCTCGAGGGCGTCGCAGTAGCGGGCGGTCTGTGCCTCGTCTCCCCGGTATGCCGCCAGCAGGACGCGCATCGCGTCCCCCGGGGTCAGGGCCGTCGACCTGCTGATCGAGTCCGACTCGTCGAGGAGCAGCGACGCGGCATCGAGGTCGCCCTCGTAGATCCGCACGGCGGCCAGGTAGTTGAGCGTCACCGGCAGCACGCTGAGCACGCCGTCCTCACGTGACACCTGCACGTGACGCGCGGTGAAAGCGATCCACGCCTGGTCGTCGAAGAGCTCCGCCGCGACGCGTGACGCAATCCGCGTACCCCGGAGGGCGTGCTCCTCGCGGCCCTCCTCCTCGAGCGCACGGACCAGGGCCTCTTGGAGAATCGGCGTGGCCGCGGCGTGGCCGTCGGTGAACAGCACTGCGAGGCCGTCGAGAAGCAGATCGCCGGCGTCCGGCGCGCCGGACGCGGGCGGGGCCGCGCGCGCTGCCTGCGCGGGGGCATAGGGCCCGTCACCGAGACGCGCCGCGTTCGTGGCCGTGAACATGGCCTCCAGATAGGTTTCGCGCGCGAGCAGGACGTCGAGCGGCTCGAGCCGCCGGGCCGCCTCGAGCAACACCGAGACGGCGCCGCCGATCGCGCCGACATCCTGGCCGAGCTGGCCGTGGAGCCGGAGTGCCAGCGCGCGCTCCAGGTCGTCCAGCGGGCCCTGCTCCGACACGGCGAGCAGCGCCGCGGCCGCCTCCGGCTGGCCGGCCAGCCGCTTCCGGCGCGCGGCCTCGAGCGCCCGGTGGGCGCGGAGGTGCGGTTCGGGGGTCAGGAGCGCTGCGCGCTCGAAGAAGGCGGCGGCCGCAGCGAGGCCGCCGCGCGCCCGCGCGCGGTTCGCCGAGCGCTCGAGCTCGGCCGCGACGTCCTCGTCGGGGCCGAGCGCAGCATGCGCGCGGTGCCAGGCATGGCGGTCGGGGTCGACCGCGGGCTCGGTCGCCTCGGCCAGCGCGCCGTGCGCGGCACGCCGCTGCTCGCGGGGCGCGGCGTCGTAGATCGCCGAGCGCAGGAGCGGATGGCGGAACGTGACGCGGGTGCCGACGGCGATCAGGTCGGCCGCTTCGGCGGGCGCAGCCGCCTCCGTCGCGAGGCCGAGCCCGGCGGCGGCACTCCAGAGCAGCGCAGGGTCGCCGAGTGGCTCGGCCGCGGCGAGCAGCAGCAGGAGCTGCGTCTCCTCCGGAAGCTCCTCGACGCGGCTGAGAAAGCTCGCCTCGATCCGCCCCTGCAGCGGCGGCCCCTCCGCGACCGCGAACCCGCCGGCGAGACCGGCGGGCGACAGTGCGCGCGGTAGCTCGAGCAGGGCGAGTGGGTTGCCGCGCGTCTCGGCGATGATCCGCTCGCGGACGCGCTCGTCCAGCCGGCCGAGACTCGCAAGCGTGAGGAGCTCGGTTGCATCGGCGGCGGACAGCGGCTCGAGCCGCAGCTCCTCGATCCCCTCGAGCCGGCTCGGTTGCTCGGAGTCGCGCTCTGCGAAGACCATCAGCACGCCTTCGGCCTCGAGGCGCCGGGCGACGAACGCGAGCACCTGGGCCGACGAGCTGTCGAGCCACTGCGCGTCGTCGACCAGGCAGACGAGCGGCTGCGACCCCGCGGCCTCGGAGAGCAGCGTGAGGACGGCGAGCCCGACGAGGAAGGGATCCGGGCGCGCCCCGGGGCTCAGGCCGAAGGCGGTGCGCAGTGCGTCGTGCTGCGGGGGCGGGAGGCGCTCCGCATCGCCGAGCACCGGAGCGCAGAGCTGCTGCAGCGCCGCGAACGGGAGCTCCATGTCGCTTCGCACTCCCTCGGCGGTGAGCAGGCGGGCGCCCTGGGCGCGCGCGGCGACGTGCTCGAGAAGCGCCGTCTTCCCGATCCCCGCCTCGCCCCGCAGCACGACGGCGCCGCTCGTGCCCCGCCGCGCAGCGTCGAGCAGCTCGTCGAGCCTGCCGAGCTCGGTGGCACGCCCGCGGAGCACCCTCGCCATCCAACCGCGACGGCACGTCCCGCGCAAGCATCGCTCTCGGGGACGTGCGTGGCGGCCGCGATTTGCGCCGGTGCGTCCCGGGCTCAGCCCGGGATGAGGACGAGTTTCCCGGTCGTGCGGCGTGCCTCGAGGTCCTCGTGCGCCCGTCGGGCATCGTCGAGCGGATACCGGCCGCCGATGCGGATCGCGAGGCGCCCCTGCGCGATCAGCTCGAACACGTCCTCGGCCCGCTGGACGAGCTCGTCTCGGGTCGAGGTGTAGTGGACGAGCGTCGGCCGCGTCAGGTGGAGCGACCCGCCGCGCGCGAGCCGCATCGGGTCGAACGGGTCCGGGCCGCCGCTCGACGAGCCGAAGAGGACCATCGTGCCGCGCGGCCGGAGCGCCTCGAGGCTCGTCTCGAACGTGTCCTTGCCGACGCCGTCGTAGACCGCTGCGACACCGGCGCCGCCGGTCAGCTCCTGCGCGCGCGCAAGTAACTGGTCGTAGTGCACGACCTCGTCCGCGCCGGCCCCACGTGCCAGCTCGGCCTTCTCCTCCGTCGAGGTCGTGGCCAGCACGCTGGCACCGCGGATCTTCGCGTACTGCGTGATGAGCAGGCCCGCGCCGCCGGCGGCGGCGTGGACGACGACCCAGTCGCCAGGCTGGATGGCGTAGGTCGACGTCGTCAGGTACTGAGCAGTGATCCCCTGGAGCAGCGCGGCCGCCGCGAGCTCGTCGGAGACGCCCTTCGCGATGGGTACGGCCTCGCGCACGGCGACGACGACCTGCTCCGCATAGCTGCCGGGAGCCTCCTTCCAGGCGACACGGTCACCCGGTTGGAGCTCCGTAACGCCCTCGCCGAGCGCGGTGACGGTGCCGGCGCCCTCGACGCCGAGGATGCGCGGCGCTTCGCCGCCGTAGCCCGGGGTGGTGCGCTCGTAGACATCGCGGTAGTTGACGCCCGCGGCTCCGAGCTCGACGAGCACGGCTCCCGGCCCGGGCTCGGGTGCCGGCCGGTCGACGGCCTCCATCACCTCAGGGCCGCCCTTGCGCTCGATCGCGACTGCGCGCACGTTCGGCTCTAACGCGCGCGACGGCCGCGGGATTCCGCCCGGGGTCCGGGCCCGGGAAACGCGTTACGGTCTCGGCGATGGGGCGGCGCCTTGCATGTCTCGCGGCTCTCGCCGCGCTCCTCGCCGTGCCGGCCGCGATCCGCGCCGCCCCGGCGCAGCGGGCGACGCCGCCGCCCGCCACCGCCACGGCGGTGTACGGCGGCCTCGGGTCGTGGCTCGACATCTTCGCGGATGACGCCTGGAGGAACCCGGCGACACTGGTCGGTCAGGCGAAGGCGGCCGGCGCCCGGACGCTCTACCTGCAGACCTCGAACTACAGCCAACGGGTCGCGATCGTCCGGCCGGCCGCCCTCGGCCGCTTCGTCGATGCGGCGCACGCGGCCGGCCTGCGCGTCGTCGCCTGGTATCTGCCCGGCTTTGCGAAGCCCGCACCTCGATGCGCGGCGCGCGCTCGCCGCCCTGCGCTTCCGCTCCGCCACCGGCCAGGCGTTCGACGGCTTCGCCCTCGACATCGAGGCGAGCATCGTCCCGAATGTCGGCGTGCGGAATGCCCGCCTGCTCTCGCTGAGCGCACTGGTGCGACATGCAGCGCCGCGGAGTTACCCGCTCGGCGCGATCATCCCGTCCCCGGTCGGGATCCGCCGCCATCCGCACTACTGGCCCGGCTTCCCGTACACGGCGCTCGCCCGGCGGTTCGACGCCATCCTGCCGATGGCGTACTTCAGCTACTACGCGCACTCGGCGCGGGCCGCGTACGCGTACGCCCACGACGCGATGACGCTGCTCCGCGCACACACCGGCGGACAGCAGACGCTCGTCCACATGATCGGCGGCAGCGCGCACCACATCCCTGCGGCGACGCTGGCCGGCTTCGTCCGCGCCGTGTCCGAATGCGGCGCGCAGGGCATCAGCCTGTACGCGTTCCCCCAAACGAGCGCGGCGGACTGGGCCGTGCTCCGCACCGCCTCGCTCGACGGCGCCGCCCGGCCGTCATGCGCACGTTGAGAATCACCCTTGTCGCGCGTTGACTGGTTGCCCGGTATGTGAATACACTGGTTGCCGGAACGACCTGGGGGGGCGGTTCCATTGCGGCGGGGGAGAAACAATCGGCGGCTTCGCTATTCGTGCGCAAATGCGGCGCGGATCAGGCGCACGTTATCGCACCGGGTAATTCGTTGCGAGATTAGCCGGAGCAATCCGTGAGAGAGGGCGTCGAAGCGGGCCATGAGGGCCGTAACGGAGGCCCGCCGGTCGACGGCGACACCGACTCCGATCTTGATGCGGCACTGCTGGTCGAGGCGCGCGCGCACGCGGACGGCGAGCCAGGTGAGGCAACGGACGCGCTTCCGGTCCCGGTGCCCGACCCGCTCGCCCGCGCGCTGCACGAGTCGGCCCCGCACTTCTCGGCGTACGGCTCGCCGCTCTCGCGGACGCAGTGGATCGCGATCGCGGTCGTCGCCGCCCTCACCGGGCTCGGCATCGTTGCCAACGGCGCCCTGACCGCGAGGGTCTGGATCGGAGTGGCGACGCTCGTCTACGTCTTCCTGATCCTGTTCCGCTTCCACGTGGTGCGCCGCGGTGATCCGCGGGCATCTGGCTTCGCATGGGCTCCGTGAACGAGGCGATGCGCTCGACGAGGGGCCGGGGCTGCGTGCGCATGTACTCACGGAGATGCGTTCGAATGAGCTCGTGCAGTGCGGCGCGCACGACGCGGTCGTTCTGCTCGGCGCAGGCTTCGCCGAGCTCCGCCAGGGCCTCGTCGGTGGGCGCTGATCCGCGATACGCGGCCGGAACGATGTCGACGTTGCCCGGGCAGGTGGGATCGCCGGCGATACTCGCCTCGAAGACGTTGAGGAGCACGCTGGCGTCGACGCTGATCTCCGGGAGGTACAGCCCCGGGTACGGCGTCTCTTCGTACCCGGGGTCGAAGCCCGAGAAGTAGACGGCGCCGTCGGACGAACCCCGTGCGATCGCGCCGACGGCGAGCTCGGTCAGCCTTGCGGGTGCACCGAGGTCGCGTATCGCGAGCAGAGCTGCACCGTCGCCCCGACCCGCCTCGACCGCTCCGAGGAGGAGCAGCTCGGCCGATTCGAGCGCGGACTGGATGAAGAACATGATCCCGTCGCCGTGCAGGCGAACGACCCCACCCGTGGGCTCGAGGATCTTCCCGAGCACGATCGAGTTGTCCACGACGTGCGTGAAGCGCACCATCGCCCGGCGGAGCGCCCCCGATCCACGGGTCGCGACGATGGCCTCCGCGATCCGCTTGCTCGCCGCGTAGATCTCCGGCGTGTGGGGGCGTAATGCCTTTCCGGTCGAGGCGTAGACCAGCCGCTCCACGCCATGGATAACGCACGCGTCGACGACGTTGGCGGTCCCGAGCACGTTCGTCTCGACGGTGCGCGTCACTTCCACCTCGGCCAGACCCGGGTCGCGCTGGGCTGCGACGTGGAACACGATCTCGGGCCGGCACGCGTCGAAGATGCGGTGCAACGCGGCGGGGTCGCGCACGTCGCCGAGCTGATACTCCGCCGCAGCGTTGATCCTGTTCGGCGCCGTGATCCCGCGGCTGACGCTGACGAGCCTTGCCGGCCCGAGCTGCTCCAGCTCGTCGATCAGCCGGGACCCGATGCACCCGGTCCCGCCGACGACGGCTACCGACCGTCCGGCGATCGCGCTCTCGAGCGGCGCGCGATCGAGGCGGAGTGTGCGCGACAGCGCCGCGGTCGTGAACGCATCGAACTCCGCCGGTGCGTCAGGAAGCGCCTCGGCAAGTTCCAAAGTCAGGGCACGGAGCGCGCGGACCGTCGCAGCGGGCAGGTCGTCCAGGCCCGGCGGCGCTGCCGCGCGAATGCGTTCCACAATTGTGTTTCGCGAACTCCCCCCCATTACACCGCTGAAACGATGGTATTGCGCCAGGCTCGCCAGGCAAAGCCCCTTTCGCGGGGGAATGAGGCGCTGAAGTCGCTGTCGGCGGCTAGGACGGCGACTTGTCGGGCGGCACGATGAGAACCGGCCGGCCGGCATGCTCGGCGACCGCGTGGGACACGCTTCCTTCGACGACCTCGCGCAAGCCCTGGAAACCGCGTGAGCCGATCACGATCATGGCCGCGCCGATCTCATCGGCGACCTGCGTGATGCCCTCCCACGCGGGCGCCGCGAGGATGGCGCGCGCCTCGGCCGTGAAGCCCGCCTCGCGCGCGAGCATCACGCCCGCCGACGCCTGCTCGAGCGCCGCCGCCTCGTTGTCGTCGCGGAACGACGCGCCGGGCGCGCCGGTCGACACGAGCGCCTGGTTCTGGGCGAGCGTGAGCGGCGGGAACACATCGAGCACCACGGCGCGCCGCTGCGCCAGGAGCTCGGCTGCCGCTTCGATCGCGCGGCGAGATCCCGCCGTGTCGTCGTAGCAGATGAGAATCGGCGCGTCCTGCATTGCAAGCCTCCTTGGCTACAGAGTTGCGGAGCCGTTTGTGGAATCGTGGCCGCGATTATCCGCACCGGCATCCGAGGATGCCTCGATTCGCTGCGCGAACGACGCAGGCGGGTGCCGGCGCGGTTCAGGCCGGTCGGGGTGTGAACCAGCGAGCGCGGCGGCTCGACCCGAAATGCTGCTTCTCCGCCACGAGGGCCGCTGACGGCTCCTGAAGCGTGCCGGTCGGCTTCGGCCCTGAGAAGAAGTCGACGTCCACGCGTCCCACGCGGCCGGCGCCGAACTCGATGTAACAGGAGCCGCGACCGTCGTAGCCCGCAGGGTCTTCGCCGCCCTTCAGCCGGGCGACCAGCGTGTCTGCGACGACGCGCGCAGCGCGTTCCGAGAACACGCCCGCCTTCGGCACGCCGACGGTCGCGACGTCGCCGACCGCGTAGACGTCGGGAAATCGCGTCTCCAGTGTCCGCGAGTCGACCGGGATGTAGCCGTTCTCGGCCATGCCGCTTTCGAGCACGACGCGGGGCGCGCAATGTTTCGGCACGCCGAGGAAGAGGTCGTAGGGCAGCTCCGTGCCGTCCTCCAGCACGGCGACGCCGCGACCACGGTCGAGCGAGGCGACGCGGCGGCCGGCGACGAACTCGATGCCCCGTTCGTTCGAACGCCTCGAGCAGCGCCGCCGACGTGTCGGGCGACGGCGGCACCGGCGTGCTGAACGGCATGGCGAGCGTGATCTCGCACTTGTCGCGAATCCCGCGCTCGGTGAGGTAGTCGTGCAGCAGGAGGGCTGCCTCGCTCGGCGCGGGCGGGCACTTGAACGGCGCGCCGCATACGCCAACCACCGCGCGGCCGCCGGCGAAGGTGGGCAGCACCTCCCGCACCCGCTCGGCCCCGGCGACCGAGTAGAACTCCGTACCGGCCTCGGCGAGCCCGGGCGTCGCGTCGAGGTCGTAGTCCGCGCCGAGCGCGACGACCAGGATGTCGGCCTCGTGCACGCCGCGGTCCGTCGTGACGCGCCGGGCCTCCGGGTCGATCGCGGTGACGGTCTCCGACAGGAAGCGCACGCCCGGCTTGGCGAAATCCGTGTAGTGGAGCCGCACCGCGGCGGCTGTGGCCTTGCCGAACATCACGTCGAGCTTCGAGTACCCGAAGACGAACGAGTCGCTCGAGTCGATGAGCGTGACGCCGGCGTCCTCGCCCAGCGCCTCGGACAAGGAGGTCGCCAGCTCGAGGCCGCCGAAGCCGGCGCCGAGAATGAGGATCCGCGGCTCCACGCGTCGAGCCTACGTGGCGCCCTGCGCCTGAACCCTGGCCCAGGTGTCCCTGAGGCCGAGCGTGCGGTTGAAGACGAGCCGCTCCGGCGTCGAGTCGGGATCCGGGCAGAAATAGCCGAGGCGCTCGAACTGGACGGTCTCACCGACCGGCAGCTCAGCAAGCGCGGGCTCGACGAGGCAGTCCTCGAGCACCGTCTCCGAGTCGGGGTTGAGATCGGCGAAGGGGTCGTCGTCGGCCCCGGGATCGGAACGGGTGAAGAGGCGGTCGTAGAGGCGGACTTCGGCGGGCACGGCGTGCTCGGCCGAGATCCAGTGCAGCGTCGCCTTGGGCCGGCGCCCGTCGGGAGCGTCGCCGCCGCGCGTCGCCGCGTCGTAGGTGCAGCGGAGCTCCACGATCTCGCCGTGTTCGTCCTTCACCACGTCGGTGCAGGTCACGAAGTAGGCGTAGCGCAGGCGCACCTCGCGGCCCGGGGCGAGGCGGAAGAACTTGTTCGGCGGGTCCTCCATGAAGTCGTCGCGCTCGATCCAGAGCTCGCGCGTGAACGGCACCATGCGCGTTCCGGCCGAGGGATCTTCGGGGTTGTTGACGGCTTCCAGCTCCTCGACCTGGCCGTCGGGGTAGTTCTCGATCACGAGCTTCAGCGGATGCAGAACCGCGAAGCGCCGCGGCGCCGTCCGGTTCAGCACGTCCCTGACCTCGTGCTCGAGCGCCTCGATCTCGACGGCGGTCTTGCCCTTGCCGCCCAGGCCGACCACGTCCAGGAAGTTGCGCAGACCCTCGGCCGGGAAGCCGCGACGTCGAAGGGCCGCCACGGTGGGCATGCGCGGATCGTCCCAGCCGCGCACGCGGCCCTCGCTGACGAGCCGCCGCAGGAAGCGCTTCGAGAGGACGGTGTACGTGAAGTTGAGGCGCGCGAACTCGTACTGGTGCGGGTGCGCAGGGACCGGCAGGCTCTCGATCAGCCAGTCGTAGAGCGGCCGGTGAGCCTCGAACTCGAGCGTGCAGAGGGAGTGGGTGATGCCCTCGATCGCGTCCGACTGGCCGATGGGCGAAGTCGTACAGCGGGTAGATGCACCACTCGTCGCCGGTGCGCGGGTGGGTCGCGTGCAGGATCCGGTAGAGCACCGGGTCGCGCAGGTTGATGTTGGGCGAGGCCATGTCGATCTTCGCCCTGAGCACCCTGCGCGCCGTCCGGAAACTCGCCCGCGCGCATGCGCGCGAACAGGTCGAGGCTCTCGTCGACGGGGCGGTCGCGCCAGGGGCTGTTCGTGCCCGGCTCGGTCAGGGTGCCGCGGTACGCGCGGATCTCGTCGGCCGAGAGGTCGTCGACGTAGGCCTTGCCGGCGCGGATCAGGTCGACGGCCCACTCGTAGAGCTGCTGGAAGTAGTCGGAGGCGTAGTAGAGATGCTCGCCCCAGTCGAAGCCGAGCCAGCGGATGTCTTCCTGGATCGCGTCGATGTACTCCTGCTCTTCCTTGATCGGGTTGGTGTCGTCGAAGCGCAGGTGGCAGCGGCCGCCGAACTCCTGGGCGATGCCGAAGTTGAGCGCGATCGACTTCGGCATGGCCGATGTGCAGGTATCCGTTCGGCTCCGGCGGGAAGCGGGTCACGACCTCGGAGACCCTGCCCTCGCGCACATCGGCAGCGACGATCTCCCGGATGAAATCGCTGCGTTCCGGGGTGGTCGGGCTGTGGTCCGTCGTGCCAGTTCTGCTCGTCATCTCGAAGAGAGTAGTGGGGAGGGCCCGCGCCGACGCGGCGCCGGGCTACGCCTGGCCGAGTGCGGCCTTCAGGCCGGCCAGGTCGCCGGCGCCGAAGACGAGGCGGTTCTGGGTGGCGACGTAGAGGAGATCGAGGTCGACCCCGGCCTGCGCGACCTTGCGCGTCAGGTCGGCGAGGACGCCTGGACGATCCTCGACCTCGATCACGACCACCTCGCGCTCGCGGCTCACGGCGAGCTGTGAGATCGCCAGCGCGTGCCTGGCGGCCTCGGCATGCGGAACGAGAATATGTAGCTCGACCTGGTCGGCCGCTCCGATGCACGTCGCGGACGCGAGATTTACGCCCGCGTCGCTGATCGCGGCCGCCACGCGCGCCGTGGCACCCGGCTCGTTCTTGATCTCGATGACGAGGTCGAACGGAATCGACTCGCTCCCTTCGGCGGTGGGCCGTCGCCGCGGACTCTCTCAGATCGCCGGGGTCGCGCCGTCACCCGTCGCGCGCGTGCAGCCCGTGTGCCACATTTGTGGTACGTTTGTGGCATAGCGCGAACGCGGATCAGTACGACAGTCGACGCAGGCTTGCTCGAGCGTGCGCGACGCGCGCGCTCGGAGCTGGCGGATTCGGCGCTGATCGACGAGGCGCTCGCCGCACTCCTGGCCCGCCGGCGTGCGGCTGAGATCGACGCCGCGTATGCCGCCTACGACGCGCAGCCACTCGACGAACACGACGCGTGGGGGGACCTCGCCTCCTTCAGGTCGGCTGCCGGCGCGTCGTGACCCCACTGCCGGGGCGAGGCGAAGTCTGGTGGTGCGAGCTTCCGGAGATCGGACGGCGCCCAGTGGTCGTGCTTTCTCGCGACGCGGCCATCCCGCGTTTGCGGCGTGCACTAATCGGGCCCTGCACGACGACGATCCGTGAGATCCCGACCGAAGTCCTCCTCGAGCCTCCGGACGACCCGATCCCGCTCGTGTCGGTGGTCAATCTCGATTCGGTCGAGAGCGTTGCCGTCCGGACGCTGGTCGAGCGCCTGGGCCGACTCAGCGACGACCGCATGCGTGAGATCTGTGAAGCGCTCGACATAGCGGTCGACTGCCAAGGCTGACGGCGCTTGCGCCGATACAGTTGAGCCGCCCTGGGGGCGTGGCCCGAAGGTCGGGCTGCAGACTTTTAATCTGCTGGTCTGGGTTCGATTCCCAGCGCCCCCACTCGCGCAGCCGGTATTCAAGCGGGGTAGGCGAGGGCGCCGACCACAACCTGAACGCCGGCCGAACGCGCGCGTACCGGATGCGTTTCTCGGGTAATGCCACACGATGCGCGCAAAAGAGACGCTATCCCTCGTCGAGCGCGGGCTCGGCGGCGCGGTCGAGTCCGCCTTCGTGGCTCACCACCGCCGCCGGCTGAGGCGCCGGGGAAAAGAGGCCGTGCTCGACGCGCCCGCGGGTGGCTGGGCCGCCGGTGAACCGCCGCCCCGGCCGGGGAGCTCGGTCGAGATCCTCGTCGACGGCGCGGAAGCGCTTCCGCGCCTCGCGGACGCCATCGCAGGCGCTGAGTCGCACGTCCATCTCGCGGGCTGGCACTTTTCGCCCGACTTTGCGCTTCGTCGCGGCGACGCGGCGTCCGTGCTGCGGAACCTGCTCGCTGCCACGGCTGAGAAGGTCCCTGTGCGCGTGCTCGCCTGGGCGGGGCCGCCCCTTCCGCTCTTCCAGCCGTCGCGCGCTGTTGTCCGTGCGATGCGTGACGGGCTCACAACCGGAACGCGCGTGCAGTGCGCGCTCGACTCGCGCGAGCGCCCGATGCACTGCCACCACGAGAAGGTCACCATCATCGACGACCGCATCGCCTTCGTCGGCGGAATCGATCTCACGTCGCTTGCCGGCGACCGCCTGGACGCTAGGTCCCACTGTGCTCGCGCCGCCCTTGGTTGGCACGACGCGCTCTCCGTCCTCGGCGGCCCGGTTGTCGGCGACGTCGCCGAGCACTTCGCGATGCGGTGGCGCGAGGTCACCGGCGAAGGCCTCGCGGCGCCGCAGATCCCGCCTCCCCTGGACGACGGCACGGATGCGCAGATCGTGCGCACGATCCCCGAGCACATCTACGACGCGGTTCCGAACGGCGATTTCCGGATTCTCGAGTCCTATGTGCGCGCGTTTCGGAGCGCCGAGCGGCTGATCTACCTCGAGAGCCAGTTCCTCTGGTCCCCGAGTTGGCGCGCATCCTCGTGGACAAGCTCCGACGGCCGCCGAGCGACGGGTTCCGGCTTGTGGTCGTCCTGCCGGCCAAGCCGAACAACGGCAACGACGACACCCGGGGCGTGCTCGGCCAGCTCATCGAGGCCGACGATGGGGCCGGCCGCTTCCTCGCCTGCACGCTCTACGCCCGGCACGGCCCGCTCGTCGACCCGGTCTACGTCCATGCCAAGATCGGCATCGTCGACGACCGCTGGCTGACGATCGGCTCGGCCAACCTGAACGACCACTCGATGTTCAACGACACGGAGATGAACGTCGTCGTGCATGACCCCGCTCTGGCCCGGCAGACGCGACTGGACCTCTGGTCCGAGCACCTCGAGCGGCCCGTCGACGAGGTGGCGGGCGACCCCGCCGACGCCGTCGACACGCTCTGGCGTCCGGTCGCCGAAGAGCAACTCGAGCGGCGCCTGAGAGGGGCGCCGCTCGAGCACCGGCTCGTGCGCCTGCCGCACGTATCCCGGCGTACCGACCGGCTGCGCGGCCCGGTCGATGGGCTCCTCGTCGACGGCTAGAGACCTGCCGGGGTCAACGCAGCGCCGTCCTTCGGATACGTCGCGCCGCTCGAGCTGCCCTTCGCCTCTGGAATGACCCCTTCGAGGACGACGAGCTTGCGGCCTGTCCAGACCACCTGGGCAGCGTCGCGCGGGCGCATCGGCGCCGCGGCGACCGCCGTCCAGCGGTTCGTGTGCGGGTCGAAGGCGAGAGCGTGTTTCGGGATGGTCGCGCCGGTGAGATCGGCGTGCCCGCCCCAGACGATCACCTGGCTGCCGGTCCATGCCGGCGTCCCGCCGAGACGGCCAACGGGGGCGTTCGCAAGGCGGTGCCAGCGGTTGGCCGCGGGGTCGAAGGCCTCCGTGACGCGGCCGGTGCGGCCGGCCCCGACGACGACGAGCTCGGAGCCGTCCCAGACGCCGGCGCCGCCGGCAACCGGGCGCTTCTGCAGCACGCGCCACCGATTCGCGGAGGGGTCGTACGCGGCGCCGCGCGCGAGCGCGGCCGAGACCGGCTTGCCGTTCACGGCGCTGATGCCGCTCACGAAGACGAGCACCTCGTGCCCGTCCCAGGCCGCCAACGGCGACTGCTCGGGCGCGAGCGGCGAATGCGGGAGCTTGCGCCATGAATTCGTCCCGGGGTTGTACGCGGAGCCCTCTGCGCCGGCGTCACCGCAGCAGCCGCCGCCCCAGCCGATCAGCTCACGGCCCGTCCAGACGGCGAACCCATGGCCGGCCGGCGGATCCGGGAGGCGGCGCCACCTGTTCGCGGAGGGCTCGTATGCCGTGGCGCGGCAGCCCCAGACCAGCATCTGCGAGCCCGTCCAGACCGCGTCGCGCCGGCAGTAGTTCGGCGTCGACGGCGCATGGGCGAGCGCGCGCCAGGTGTTCGAGGCGGGGTTGTACGCGGCGGCGTTCTCGGTTGCGCCCACGAAGCCGGCGTGCCCCGGCCGCGGTGTCAGCCCTGCCACGATCACGTCGCGTCCCGTCCACACGGACGTCACGCCCGCCTCGAGGGCGAACGGTGCCGGCGACACATGCCGCCACGTGCCCGGAACCGTCAGGGCCGCCGCACTCGAGGCCACGAGGGCCAGGGCGGCGGCCGCTGCCCCCAGGAGGACGGCTGGACGTCGATTCTTGAATCTGGCCATGATCTTCTCGCTTTCTCGATGCGTAGGTTGATCGCCATCCAAGTGTCCGTCCACGACGGTCGCGGTTCCATTGACGGCAGATAGCCCGTCCATGGAAATCGCCGTGTCCGGCCCGGCCGGCGAACTGCTGGCCACCGTCCAGCCGGATCCGCCGCGGGTTACGGTGGGCCGCCTGCGCGATGCGAACGACATCGCGCTCGAGCCTGACCCCGAGCTGCTCGTCTCGCGCGTCGCGCACTGCACATTCGAGGCGGACGGGCCGCGCTGGTTCGTCGTCGACGGCGGGAGCGTCAACGGCACCTTCCTACGCCGGAACGGCGTCGTCGAGCCCGTCGCCGGCCGGGCGCAGCTGCACGAGGGCGACGTCGTCTGCATCCTCGGGTCGACGCAGGGCGGCGAGCACCGCTACTTCGAGCTCGCTGTGGGCGTCCTCGACGACTCGCAGGCGACGCGCGCCGCAGAGCCGCCCCCGGCGCCGCCGGAGGAGACGTGCCTCGACTACCACGCCGCCGAGGCGCGGCTCCTGCTCGTGCAGCACGGGGAGCACATCGAGATCCCGGTCCGCGCACAGGCGCACCGCCTGCTCGCCTACATGGAGGCGCGCAACCGCGCGAGCGGCTCCGCCGCCGCGCTCTGCACCCACGACGAGCTGATGGAGGCGATCTGGGCCGGCGAGCCGCTGCACAACCGGATGGAGCTGGCGAAGATCGTCTGGGAGCTGCGCAAGAAGCTGGAGCCGTACGGCGCCGACCACCTGATCGAGAACGAGCGCGGGCTTGGCTACCGCCTGCGCACGTGCACACGCTGATGGCCGCCCCCGCGGTCGGCGAGACCTTCGGGCCGTACCACGTCGAGTCGGTCCTCGGCCGCGGCGGGATGGGCACCGTCTACCTGGCCAACCACGCGCGGCTCGAGCGCAAGGTCGCCCTGAAGGTGATCGCTCCCGGGCTGGCGGAAGAGGATGAGTTCCGCGAGCGCTTCCTGCGCGAGTCGCGGCTCGTCGCCTCGCTCGACCACCCGCACGTGATCCCGGTGTACGACGCGGACGAGATCGACGGCGTGCTTTTTCTCGCGATGCGTTACGTCTCCGGGCCGAGCCTGCGCGCGCTGCTCCGCTCCGAGGAGCGCCTCCCGATGGGCGAGACGGCACGCATCGCGGAGCAGGTCGCCGGCGCGCTCGACGCCGCGCACCGCGCCGGCCTCGTGCACCGCGACGTGAAGCCGGCCAACATCCTGCTGGCCGAGCCCGACCGCCACGTGTACCTCTGCGACTTCGGGCTGGCCCGGCGCACGACGGCCGAAGGGGCCACGCGGACAGGATCGTTCCTCGGGACGGCCGACTACTCCGCTCCCGAGCAGGTGGAGGGCGGGCCGGTCGACGGCCGCGCCGACATCTACGCGCTCGGCGGCGTCGTCTTCCACTGCCTGACGGGCAGGCCGCCGTTCGCGCGCGACAGCGAGTTCGCGACTCTGCGCGCCCACCTCGAGGACGAGCCGCCCGCGCCCGGCGTGTCGCCCGGTGTCGACGCCGCCGTTCGGCGCGCGCTGGCGAAGCGGCCGGAGGACCGGTACGCAACGGCAGGCGCGTTCGCCGCCGCGCTGACCGCGGCCGCCGAGGACACGCGCCCGCCGGCCGAGCCGGTGACTCGCGTGCTGCGCTCGCCGCGCCGGCGCCCGGGCCCGCGGCTTTTGCTCTGGCTGCTCGCAGGGCTGGCCGTCCTCGCGCTCGCCGCCGGCGGCGCGTTCTGGCTCCACGGGCGCGGTGGGGGCGACGGCCAGCTGCGGACGTTCGTCGACCGCGTAGAGAACCTGCTCGAGCAGTCGTCTTCGGGGCGGGTCGATGTCAGCGCGGCGATCGCCGCCGGCCTGAAGTGCGAGATCCCGCCCCGGCTCGCGGCGGAACGGATCACGAGCGCCGCGGAGGGGAACCGGCAGTCGGTACTGCTCCAGCTCGGGACGTTCCCGGGGCCGACGGCGACGGCGCGCCAGGCGATCACGAAGCTCCAGCTGGCGATCGGAAAGTCGATCGAGGCCGACCGCCACTACCGCGACGGGTTCGTGGCGGTGGGCGCGACGCCGCGCCCCTGCACGTTTGCCCAGAACGCCGAGTTCGCGCAGGCGGCCCGCTTCGACCAGCAGGCGACCGCGGCGAAAGCCGACTTCGTCAAGCTCTTCAATCCACTGGCGGCGCGCTTCGCCGCGCGCCGGTGGACGAAGACCCAGTTCTAGGGTGTTACGCCGTCGTTGGTCGGCGGCGGCGCGTAGATGTTCGCCTTCACCGTCACCGCCACGGCGATCGGGTTGCCGTCGTGGAAGATGTCGGTGCCGAGTGGCGGAGGGATTGTCACGACGGTGATCTTCGGCGGCACGACGGTGACCGGCGGCGGCACCGTCACGACGACGGGCTTCGGCGGCGGCGGGAGCGTGATCGGCGGCTCCGGCGTCGGCGGCGTCGTCGTGGTGAACGGCGGAACAGTCGTGGTGGTCGTCGGCGTCGACGGCGCGGCGGGCGTCGAGGGCGTCGTGGTCGTCGGCGTCGTGGTGGTCGGCGGCGGCGTGGACGGCGTTGCCGGGGCCGGCGCGGGCACGGCCGTGTGCACGGAGACCGGGTTCGAGATCTGCGTCGCGCGCGGCGTAGCCGTCACCCGCGTCCGCGACCGCACGACGTTCGGCTGCAGCAGTACCGAGGTGCGCACCCGCCGCGCCACACGGTGCGGCACGGCGACCGGCTTTGCCTGCGAAGTGGCCACGACCACCTGTGCGCCGCTCGGCGCCGGCGTCGCGAGCTCGCGGCCCACGGCATCGAGCGCACCCACCTGAACAAGCAGCGCGGGCACGGCAATGGACACGGTGAGCGTCGCCGCGACCGCGACCAGCTTGCTGATTGACCCCGAAAGTGACCTCATGTTGGACCGCTGCGCCGCCGACAGAGGTATTCAGATGGTAGGTCGGGTCAACCGGCCGCTCCATCCCCCAAAACGGGGTATATGGAGCGGCTTTCGCCGCCTGGTGCGGGGTGGCGGCGTCACGCAGTTCGCGTTCCTGCTCGCGCTGCTCGTTCCGCTGCTACCAGGGACGTGGGCGCTTTCGGAGCTGGCGGCCCGCCGTGAGACGGCCAGCATCGACGCACACCTGCGCAATGCGCTCAACGATTCGGTCAACGAGTACCAGCGCGTCCTTGACGGCGCGCAGCAGAAGGCCCATCGCGTGGCGCTCTCGCCGCGCGTGCAGAAGGCCTTCATCGAACGCGACAGGGCCGGGCTCGCCCGCCTCGAGCAGCGCACGGGCGACGTGCTGCTCTTGCTTCCCGGCGACCAAAGGGGCTCGGAGGGCCTGACAGCCAGCGTCGACGTCGTCGACTCCGGCCGCCGCCTCGGACAGGTCGTCGTCCCTGTCCATCTGAACCGGGCCGTGCTCAAGCGGCTGTCACAGGCGGCGGGCCTCGAGAGCGGCGAGCGGCTCGTCGTCTACCGCGGCGGCGGGGCGGTGGACACGACGCGGCCGCACGATATCCCTGTCGGCGGCGTCGACTACCGGTCGTTCTCCGCCAACCTGCGCGTGCAGCCGCCCTGGCTGCGAATCGCCGTGCTGCGGAAAGACTCCGCGGTGCGCGCCGCTGTGACGGACGCGCGCCGGACGACGGTCTTCGTCGCGATCGTCGCCTTGCTCGCGGTCGCGATGCTCGCATACCTGTTCGCGCCGGCTCTCGCCCAGACGCGCGTCCGGCGCCGGCAGAAGTCGCAGGCCGACCGGCTGCTCTCGAAGCTCTCCGACGGCGTCATCGAGGTCAATGACGGCGCGGTCGCCTTCGTCAACCCGGCGGCCGAATCGTTGCTGGGGATGCAGGCCGACGAGCTCCTCGGCAACGAACCGCCCGAGCTGCTGCGCGGCCACGAGGGCACGTTCGACGTGCGCGTCGACCCCGACGGTCGCGAGCGGTGGCTCGGGGTCGTGACGGTTGAGACCGAGGAAGGCCGCGTCTACACCTTCCGCGATGTCACGCGCGAGCGCCGGTTGGACGAGATGCGCGCCGAGCTGATCGCGACGGTGTCACACGAGCTTCGTACGCCGCTGGCGGCGGTCTACGGCGCTGCGCGGACGCTGCAGCGCACGCCTTTGATCGAGGAGCGGGTGCGCGACCAGCTGATCGGGATCATTGGCAACCAGGCCGAGCGCCTGGGCCGAATCGTCGACGACATCCTCACCGCCAGCAAGGCGGCGGCGGGCGAGTCGACGGGCGGGCCGGAGCCGTTCGACGCGGTGGCTGTCGCAGAGGCCGTCGTCCACGACGCGGCGGCCCGCACCGGCCGCCCGATCATCCTGGAGGCCGAGGAGCGGCCCCGGGCGACCGGGTCGCCCGAGGATCTGCGCCGCGTGCTCGACAATCTCGTCGACAACGCGGTCAAGTACACGCCGGACGAGGCTCCGATCGAGGTCCGCGTCGCGAACGGCGGCGAGACCGTGCGCATCGCGGTGGTCGACAACGGCGCGGGCATCCCGCGCAACGAGCAGGAGCGGATCTTCGAGCGCTTCTATCGCCTCGATCCCGACATGGCATCGGGCGTCGGCGGGACGGGACTGGGCCTCTACATCGCGAAGCAGCTCGTCGAGCGCATGGGCGGCCGGCTCTTTGTCACCTCCGAGCCCGGCCATGGCGCAACGTTTGTTACGGAGCTGCCGAGCGCTTGACGTGCCTCCCCCCGCGACCTTGAATGGGTACGGGGCAAGTCGGGGTCTGCGGGAGGGGTTTCGCTGCGCGCGTCTGCGTTCATCGTCGTCGCCGTGCTCGCTGTGCTGCTGGGCGCACGGTCAGCTTCTGCTGCACCCGGGCTGATCGTCGGGGCAACGGACGACATGTTCAAGCTCGAGTCCGGCCGGGCCCAGGGATTCGCCCAGAACCTCGGCCTCAGCGGTGGCCGTGTGTCGCTGCACTGGGACGCTGGCCGGACGACGCTCAAGCCCGAGGACGCGGCGCAGCTTCAGCTGGCGGCCTCGACCGGCGTCCGCGTCGTGGTCTCCGTGTACGGCTGGCGCGACGACGCGCCGCAGACGGACGCTGCGCGGGACGCGTACTGCTCGTTCGTCCGCGACCTGCTCGTCCAGGTGCCGCGCATCAACGACATCGTCATCTGGAATGAGCCGAACCTCTCGTACTTCTGGCGCCCGCAGTTCGACGCGACGGGCAACAGCGTGGCGCCGGCGGCCTACGAGGCCCTGCTCGGCCGGTGCTGGGACGTCCTGCACGCCTATAGGCCGTCCGTGAACGTGATCGGATTCGCGACGTCGCCGTGGGGCACGGACGATCCGCACAGCGACGTCGTCGTCTCGCACGCGCCCGGCACCTTCATCCGCGACGTCGGCGACGCGTACCGGGCGAGCGGTCGGACGGCGCCGATCTTCGACACGGTCAGCCATCACGTGTACGGCGCCTCGCCGGTGGAGCGGCCGTGGGTGCGCCACACGTCCTCGACGCGGATCTCGGAGGGCGACGTGGGCAAGCTCGTCGACGCGCTGCAGACGGCGTTCACGCGGACAAAGCAGGCGGCGCCGGGGCTGCCGGTCGACGGCCGTACGGTTTCGATCTGGTACCTCGAGAGCGGGTTCGAGACCGTTCCCGCGGCCGACAAGGCCTCGCGCTACATCAACCAGGAGACGACGGCCGCGCTGCCCGACCTCACCGGCGCGCTGCCGTGGGCGTCGCTCCCCGACTCCACCAGCCGCGCCCCCGACCAGGCGACCCAGCTGCGCGACGCGCTGCGGCTCGCGTACTGCCAGCCGTATGTCGGCGCGATCTTCAACTTCCTGCTCCAGGACCAGCCCGAGCTGGACCTGTGGCAGTCGGGCGTGCTCTGGGCGGACGGGACTCCGAAGGCGTCTTACGCGGTGTGGCGGAGCGCGATCGAGGAGGTGCGGGCCGGTGCGGTGAACTGCGCGCTCTTCGCAGCGGTGGGTGGGCAGCCGCCCGCGGACGACACGCCCCCTGCCTCGCAGTCGACGGCGCCGCCGGCCGCGCCGAAGCCGCCTGCAGTGGTGACGCCAGGGAAGAAGGCGGTGGTCGCCCTGTCGTGGGGGAGGACGGTGCGCCGCGCGTACGCGCTCAGGAACCGGGCGTGGCGCGTGTCGGTGCGGGCCACTCTGGCCGCGCGCTACGTCGCCACCGTGCAGACGGCGAACGGAAAGCGCCGGCTGTCGTCCCGGGGCGGCCTGCATCAGGGAGCGACCGCGATCCGGTTCCCGCAGCGGCGCCTGGCGCGCGGGTCGTATCGCGTCGTCGTCCGCGCCGGCGGGCAGACGCTGCGCAGCGCGCTCTTTCGCGTGAAGTAGCGTCCGCCGCGGGTGGACGATCTCGCGCGCGTGTACGGGCCGGAGGTCTGGGCCGTCTACGAGCGGCTCGACCGCAGCCTCGATCCACGCGGGCCGGAGTCGATGCTGGACGTTGCGGCGGCGTACTTATCGCCGGACGCGGCGGTGCTCGACGTGGGGTGCCGCGACGGCAAGCACCTCGCCGAGCTTGTACGGCGCACCGGCGCGCGCGGCGTGGGCATCGACGCGGTGGCGCGCTTTCCCGAGCTTCCGGGCGTGCAGTTCGACCAGGGCCTGATGCAGGCGCTTCCCTACGCGGACGACGAGTTCGACCTCGTCTGGTGCCGCGACGTGATCGAGAACGTCGAGCCGCTGGAGGCCGCGTTCGTTGAGGTCGCGCGCGTGCTGCGGCCCGGTGGCCGCGTTGTCCTTTACTCGGTGGTCGCGACCGATCGGCTCGAGCCGGACGACGAGGCGCTGTTGGCGCGGCATCTGACCGTCGTCCGGGCGAGCCTCGACGAGGGCGTGGTCGAGACGGCGTTCATCCGCGCCGGGCTCGAGCTGGAGCGCGAGGACGTGATCGGGACCGAGTGGCGCGAGTGGGAGGAGGAGCGGGCCCAGCCGACGTCGCGGGATCTGCTGCGCCTCGCGCGGCTCCGTCGGCAGCGGGACGAGCTGGTCAGCGAGTTCGGCGAGGAGCTGGTCGCGCACGCGGAGGCGAATCTCCACTGGCTCATGTTCCTGCTGCTCGGGAAGCTGCGGCCGACGCTCTGGGTGCTCAGAGCGCCTTGAAGTACTGCACGACCGGGAAGCGCGTGAAGCCTGCGCGATCGTAGACCCGGCGGGCAGGCGCGTGGCCCTCGTCGCCGCCGGTGCCGAGGAAGGCGACGCGCATCCCGGACTCGCGCAGCCAGTCCGTGGCGACGTCGGTGAGCTCGGTGCCGATGCCGCGGCGCTGGCTGGCGGGGCCGACGGCGAGCATCGCGATCTCGCCGATCAGGCGACGCGGATCGACGACGGCGGCCGACACGAAGCCGGTAACGCGGCCGTCCTCATCCGCCACCCAGGTGCGCACGCCGTCCCGCGCCAGGGTCTCGCGGACCTCGCGCTCCTGGTGGTCGCGCCAGTCCTCGCCGTGCAGGAGCGTGGTCAGCTCGGGGCCAAGCTCCTGTCCGACCGAGCGGAACACGGGCGCCCAGGCGCGCAGCGAGAGCGCGACGATCGGCTCGTCGTCGGCCGGGGTGCGTTCACGAATCGCATCGGTCGCCACGCAGAGACGCTAACGGTGGCCTTCGGCGGGTGAATGCCGTAAGCGGGATTCAGTCAGGATCCTCCAATGACTCTCCTCTGGGCCGGTCTCATCGTCTTGGGCGTCACGGCGGTGGCAATCACGGCCATGCTGCTCGTCCGCCGCTCGGCCCCGGCCGGGAGCTACTTCGAGGACGGCGACCGCGCCGCGGGCGTCTTCGGCGTCCTCGCGACCGGGTTCGCGGTGCTGCTCGGATTCGTCGTGTTCCTCGCGTTCGAAAGCTACGACACCGCTCGGAGCGGCGCGGAAACGGAGGCGCAGATCGTCGCGGAGCAGGTCGAGACCGCCCAGCTCTTCCCCGTCGCGGTGCGCGGCCGGCTCTCGGGCGAGCTCGTCTGCTACGCGCGGAACGTGATCCACCAGGAATGGCCGAAGATGCGGGCCGGCACCGTCGGGGACGCGATCAACCCCTGGACCGTGGTCATGTTCCAGACCCTCAGGACGGTGCAGCCGCGGTCGGCTTCCGAGCAGGCTGCTTACTCGAAGTGGCTCGACCAGCGCACCGACCGCGAGGACGCGCGGGCTGATCGGACCCACGGCGCCGAGGGCGTCATCCCGTTGCCGCTGTGGATCGTGCTGCTGATCAGCGCGGTGACCATCTTCGTGTTCATGCTCTTCTTCGCCGACAGCGCCGAGCGCGCCGTCGTCCAGGCGACGATGATTGGTGCCGTCGCGGTCGTGATCACCTCGACGCTGCTCCTCGTGTGGTTCCTCGATAACCCGTACCACGGCGGGATCGGCAGCCTCCGGCCGGTCGCGATGGAGAGGACGGTCAGCATCCTCGACAACGCCCAGGCCAGCGGCGCGGTCACGTTCAGGATCCCCTGTGACCAGCGAGGGGCCTTGCCTAGCGGCTGACGACCGCGTGTAACGGATTTCTGCGCTTCCCGTCCCTGGGTCACACGGAACGGAAAGGACGGTGGAAGATGAGCCTGTCATGGAGGTGAGGGTCGCTGCTCGAGGCGCCTGCGTTGCGGGCCCGCACGCTCGATCCGGACGCGGCGTTGGTCGCGGCGGCGCGGGAGGATCCGCAGGCGTTTCTCGCGTTGTACGACCGCTACTTCGATCGTGTTCTCGGCTACGTGCGGCTGCGGATTCGCGACGCGTCGACCTGCGAGGACGTCGCGAGCACGGTGTTCACCACTGCGCTTGGGCAGCTTCGGCGCTTTCGCGGGGATGGCACCTTCGCGGGCTGGTTGTTCCAGATCGCGCGGAACGCGGTGCGGGACGTCCAGCGAAGACCCGCCGCCGTGCCGCTTCCCGACGAGGCGACCGCTCTCGAGCCGGACGTGGAGGAGCGGTTTCTGGCGTACGAACGCGCGGCGGAGCTGCACGCGCTGATCCGCCTGCTCACACCGGAGCAGCAACACCTGCTCGGGCTGCGCTACGGCGCCGGCCTCGCTTTCGACGAGATCGGAGCGATCGTCGGCGCCGCGCCCGGAACGGTGCGCGTCCGCATGCACCGGACTCTCGAACAGCTACGACGGAGGTATCCCGATGACGACTGACGAGCTCGAACGCGACCTGAAGACGCTCGCCGAACCGCAGGCGGACGACGAGCGGCTACGGCTCGCGATCCGCGCGACACTCGCCGAACAGCAGCAGGGGCGTCCCGGAGATCCCGCCGCCGCACCCGTCTCGCGCTCGGATCGGGCGGCGGTCGCGGCCGCGGCGCTTGCGGCGGCGGCTGTCGCACTGATCGGAACGGGCGGATCCGGTCCCTCCTCCGCGAACGCGGCGATCCTCGCGCACGTGGTCCGGGCGATCAGCCCGCCGGCCAACCTCATCGTTCACGTCAAGGAGACCGGCGTGCAGCCTGACGGGACGCAGGTCGCGGCCGAGTGGTGGCAAGAGACGAACCCGCCCTACGCAATGCGGCTGATCAAAGGAACCGTCGGGTCGAGCAAGTCGACGCCAAGGGAAACGCGGGCGGTCAGCAAGTCGAGACCGCGGCCGACGGCACCACCTCCTCCCAGTACGACGCCGGCACGAACACGATCTACCAGCATCCGGACTCCACCTCACCGACGCTGATCGATCCGATCGAAACCGTTCGCGCGGCGCTCGCCAACGGGACGGCGCAGGTCGCCGGAACGGTCACGATCGACGGCCAGTCCCTCTACAAGATCGAGCTTCCCGGCGGAGTGGTCGGATACTTCGACCGGACCGACTACCGACCGGTGTATCTCGACAACCCGCAGCGAGACGGAAGCGTCGTCCGCACCCGGGTGATCACCTACGAGGAGCTCCCGATCACTCCGCGAGAACGAACTGCTCCTCAGCATCACCGCACAGCATCCGAGGGCCTCGGTCAGACACGGGCCACGCCCTCCATACCGGCCAAGCGGAAGTAGGCGCGGCACCGCCGTGACGCAGTGAGGGCAACCTGTTCGCGCAGGTTGCCCTCACGCCGGTTCCAGTCCGGCTGGCTCTAGAGCGCTTGGACGGCTGTGCCGTTATGCAGCGTCGAGATCGTGGCCTTGGCGAACCATGCCGGCGCGGCGGAGGACATCTCCGGCCAATTCTCCGTCGTGTCCTGCCAGTGCCGGGCAACACCGGCCGGTGACTCGTAGTACTCATCGATCACGAAGATCGTGTTGCCGGTCGGCTCAGAGTTCGGGTCCATCGGGTTCGACAGTTCCGGGCCTTTGGAGACGGTGTAGTCCAGGAGCGCGACATTGCCGTCGCGGGGATGTCCCTTCATAAACTCGCCGTGGCTGGCGAATAGACGATCGCCTTCGGCCACATCATCTGGCCCGACCGTAAACATGATCACGATGTGCGACTTGCCCATGTGCGACATGAGGACTCCCTCTCGCTCGTGCGTTGGATGCAGCAACGCGCTGCCACCGCGAGGAGCAAGGCTTGGCGTCGCGCGGGGCCACAAGCTCTGTGACGTCGACACGGCGCTTTGCGGCGAGTCGGCCCGCAGAGAGCGCAAACCTATCCGGATCACAGCGCTGATGGGCTGGCGGGGTGCGGATACTCCATGACGACGACCCCGAAGGCGTCGGTCGCACCTGCCGTGTAGACGTGCGGGACGTCGGCAGGAAAGCGGAGGAAGTCACCTGCCGCGAGGACGACCGTCTCCGCAACGGGTCCGGCTTCGACGACACCGTCCGTGATCAGCAGGTGCTCGACGACCCCCGGTGCGTGCGGGTTCGCTTTCCGGCGCTTCCCGGCGGGGAAGCGGACGGACAGGATCTCCGCCGTTCCCGTCGGCGACAGCCGATCGACGAGCCGCGCCTCGACGGCACCCGTGACGCGAACTGCGCTCGCCGCGCGCTGGACGTACACCCCGGGGCTTGCTGACTCTTCGACGAGCGCTCCGAGCGGGACCCGAAGCGCGTCTGCGATCGCGAACAGCGTTTCGATGGTTGGATTGGCAGCGTGACCGGCCTCGAGCCGCACGAGTGTCGAGCGGCCGACGCCGCTGGCTGACGCGAGCCCGTCGAGGCTTGTGCCGCTGGCGAGCCGGAGGCGGCGGACGTTTCGCGCGACTGCTTTCAATGCTCCCTCGGGACGGCTCATTTATGAAACTACTGTAGCCATATATGACATGATCGTCCCGCAATGACGGACGCCGTGATCGTGGGGGGCGGAATCGCGGGGGTGGCGATCGCCGCGGCGCTCGCCGAGCAAGGCTTCGCCGTGACCCTGCTGGAGCAGAGTCGGCTCGCCTCTGCCGCCTCGGGGGAGAACACGGGCACGCTGCTCCAGCAGACCGAGCCGGTGGTAGCGGCGATGCTGCGTGACACGGTTGCGGCCTACCGCGAGCTCGCTGAAGGCCCCGTCGACTTTGGGTTCAGGCGCCTCGACGAGTTACTGCTCGCGCGCGACGATGCGCAGCTCGAAGTGGCGCGGGCCAAAGCCGAAGCGTTTGCGACGGCAGGCATCGAAGCAGCGTTCTTCACGGCCGACGAGGTCGCGACCGAGCATCCGTATCTTGCGCCCGCCGCCGGCGGCGTCCTTCTCGGTGACACGTATGCCGTCGAACCGGAGGCGACCGTGCAAGCGCTCGCGGCCCGAGCGCGCGAGGCGGGCGCAGCGATCCGAACAGGCAGCCGCGCGATTCAGGTCTGCCCTGGGCAGGGCGTCCTGACAGATGAAGGCGCGGTCCGGGGCGACGTTGTCGTCGTCGCGACCGGGCCGTGGCTCGCGGAGCTCCTGCCGACGGCGCCGGTCCACGGGGGCCGCGGCTGGCTGCTGCGAACGGATCGACTTCCTTTTCGGCTCGACTGCATGATCGAAGAGCTGTCATGGCCCGACCAGAAGGTGCTCGGGGCAGTCGGCGTGCCGCGGCGGCTGGATGTCATCGCACGAGAGCGCACCGACCCGCCGCTCGCGGATGCGGTCTTTCTCTGCCCACAGCGCGACGGCGGGGCACTCGTCGGAGCAGCGATGACGCTCTCCCTCGGGAGCGTTCCCGAAGGCACGGACTTACCTGCGCGGCTCGCGGCCCGAGCGGTCGTAGCCGCCCCGGGCTTCGCCGGAGCGGGAGTCCGTCGTGCGTGGTCAGGGCTCCGTCCAACCGCGCCCGACGGCCTCCCGGTCGTTGGCCGCGTTCCGGGGACGGAGGGTCTCTTCGTCCACGGCGGACACGCCTCACTCGGCATGCAGGCCGCGCCGGCCACCGCCTCATGGCTGGCGAACGAGATCTGTGACCGGCCCGTTCCAGACTGCTACAGGGAGCTCGATCCGGGCCGGTTCGCGGACTTCGATCCCGTCCTTCCCCAAACGCGATTGGAGGAGCTATGACCGTTGCGATCTCGGAGCGAGTCCGAAGCATGATGCGAATGACGATGGCCGATATGGCCGACGCGGCCGATGTCCGGCCAGGGTCGTTCCGGCTCGAGAACGCCGACTCGTACCTCGTCCCGCCGGAGCATGTGCTGCAAGCCACACGCGACGCAGTCGGAGTCGATGACTTCAACAGCTACCTGCCGCTGCGCGGGCTCACGACCATGCGGGAAAGCGTTGCGCACCGCATGCGGGAGGACTTCGGTGTCGAGTACGACCCTGAAGGCGAGATCGTGATCAGCTCAGGCGCCGGCGAGTCCCTCCTCAACTCGCTGCTCGCCGGCATCGATCCCGGCGACCGCGTCCTGCTGACCAATCCCACCTATTCCGGGATGGCGCAGCGCGTTCGTATCGCCGGCGGCATCCAGAAGTTCTGCGATCTGGTCCGAGGGCCGGAACGCTGGGCACTCGACGTCGACCGGCTGCGCGAGCTCGCACCCGGCTGCCGGGCGATCTTTGTCGCCTCGCCATGCATGCCGACAGGCACCGTCTTCACGCCTGCAGAGACGGAGGCGATCGCGGCAGCGGCGATCGAGAACGACGCACTCGTGATCTTCAACGGCGCCTGCGAGCGTGTCGCCTACGACGGTCGCAAGGTGGTCCACCCGGCGTCGCTCCCGGGGATGCGCGAGCGAACAATCGCGATCGGCTGCGTCTCGAAGGACTACGGAATGCCGGGCTGGCGAGTCGGCTGGGCTGCCGCACCCCGCGAGCTCGCAGCCGCACTCGAGGACACCCACATCTTCAACGGGATCATGGCCGGCGGCTTTGCGCAGGCGGGTGCCGCGGCTGCACTCGCAGGACCCCAAGACTGGCAACTCGCGCTCGTCGCCGCGTTCGAGGCGAATCGCGACGCGCTGCTCGAGGAACTCGCAGAAGCCCCCGGTGTCGACGCAGTGCGGCCCGAGGGCGGCTACTTCCTACTGGCGAACGTCAGCCGCACCGGCCTCACCGCCGACGAGTTCGCCCAACGTCTGCTCGCCGAGCACGACGTCGCAGTCACACCGATGCGCGGCTGGGGCGCCGACGACTTCGGCCTTCACGAGGTGCGGTTCATCTTCACGAACGAACCGGAGGAGCGTCTGCGGGAGGCCGGCAGACGCGTCGCTTCCTTCGCGCGTGCGTGCGCCTAGAGCCTAGGTTGAATCAACCGTTATGCCCCCAGCGGGATTCGAACCCGCGCTACGGCCTTGAAAGGGCCGCGACCTGGGCCACTAGTCGATGGGGGCCCACGTCCAGCTTACTTTCGCGGGTTCACCTCGTCTCAAGCCGTATGGCCCGCATGCCGACATCCCCTGGAACGAGCGAATCGTGACAGGAGCGACGAGACGGCGATGAGCGCATACGTGGCGGATTGGTCAGGCCTCGAAGAGGCCGAGCGGGTGTACTACTGGCGCCTCTGCCGGCTGCTCGACCTCGGCTACGGAATGCCGGCCGCCGAGGAGATCGCCTCGGCCGACGTCGACCTGCATGCGCTCGAGCGCCTCGTCGTCGTGGGCGGCTGCGCTCCCGAGTTGGCGGCCCGGATCCTCAACTAGTCAGCGCGGCGATCTCGGCCTCGCTGAACCCGGCCTCGGCCAGGATCTCCGCCGAGTGCTCGCCGGCGCGTGGCGGCGTCGAGCTGTAGCGCGGGCGCTCGCCGTCGAACGAAACGGGCGGCCCGACGGTCACCTGTCCGCCGAGCTCCTGCAGGATTCTGAGCGCGGCCGTTTGATCGTCGCGCGCGACCTCGGCGACGTCGCGCACCGCCGTGACCGGGACGCCGGCGCCGCGCAGGCGCTCGATCCATTGTGTCGAGGGCCGCTCCGCCAGGCGCGCGGCGATCGGCGGCGTCAGCACCGCGCGATTCTCCGAGCGCAGGGCGTTGCTCGCGAACCGCGGGTCGTCGGCGAGCTCGGGGAGGCCGAGAACGTCGCAGAGCGATCGGAACAGGCGGTCGTTCGCGGCCGCGATCATCAGCTCGCCGTCGGCGGTCGCGAAGACACCGTAGGGCGCGATCAGCGGGAAGTCGGTGCCGTGCCGGCCGGATGCCCGGCCGGTCGCGGCCGCTTCCGCGAGCTGGTACGGGACTAACGCGAGCGCCGTCTCGTAGAGCGAGACGTCGAGCTCCGCTCCGCGGCCGGTGCGCTCGCGCTGGAGCAAGGCCGTGACGACGGCGAGCGCTGCCCAGGTCGCCGTGCCGAGATCGACGAGCGACGGGCCGACGCGCACGCCTGGTCGGTCGGGCTCGCCGGTGAGGCTGATGATCCCGGCGGCCGCCTGGATCAGAGGGTCGTAGCCCGGCTCCTCGGCCAGTGGGCCGGTCGCACCGTATGCGCGGATCGAGCAGTAGACGAGCCGGTCGTTTCGCGACCGCACGGCGGTCGGCCCGAGTCCGAGCCGCTCGGCGGCGCCGGGGCGGAGACTCTGGACGAAGACGTCCGCGCGCTCGGCCAGACGCAGCACTACGTTGCGCCCGGCCGCCGACTTCAGATCGAGCGCGAGCGAGCGCTTCCCGGCGTTCGCAGCGAAGAACATCACGCTTGACCCGTCATGGAACGGCGGCCCCCAATCGCGCGCCTCGTCCCCGGCGCCGGGTCGTTCGACCTTGACGACGTCGGCGCCGAGCGCGGCCAGCAGCTGGGTGCAATAGGGGCCGGCGAGCGAGCTCGTCAGGTCGAGCACGCGGGTGCCGGCGAGTACGTCCATCAAGCGCGCCGTATTCGGACAGCGGTCCCGTAGGCGCAGATCTCGGTCCACGTTCCGCCCATCTCCGAGGTGTCGAACCGCATGCCGAGGATCGCGTTGGCGCCCTTGGCTTCGGCCTCCTCGACGAGCCGCTCGATGACCTGCTCACGGCTCTCGACGAGCGCCTTCGTCATTCCCTTGAGCTCTCCGCCCATGAGCGACTTCAGCCCGGCGCCGAACTGCGAGCCGATGTTCCTCGAGCGGACAGTGAGCCCGAACACCTCGCCGTACACCTCGTCGATTTCATGACCGGGAATGTCGTTGGTGGTCGCGATCAGCATGGTCGTCTCCTTTGCGGGGAGCTTCGGTCGCGCGAGTCTCGCCGATCATCCGCATCAGACGATGCGGTCGGTGGAGCGAGAGGAGAGGAAGTGGGGGATGAACAGCCGACGCTGGATGGCGCTCCTCTTCGCACTCGGATCGACGTGCTTCCTGGTCGGGCCGTTTCCGGGCTACGCCCAGCTCGTCGGCGACGTCCGCCGACGCCGTGACCTTCTTCGTCGGCTCGATCCTCTTCACCGCGGGCGGGGCGTTCCAGAGCGCGCTTGCCTGGCCCGACCGCCGCGCCGTCGGCGGCGGCCGCGCGGCCTGGTGGGCGGCGATCGTCCAGTCGGCCGGCACGCTCTTCTTCAACGTCACCACCTACCAGGCGATGCACACCGCCCTCACGAGCACCGAGTACAACAGGCTCGTCTGGCGGCCGGACTGGCGCGGCTCGATCTGCTTCCTCATCTCGGGCGGGATCGCGTACGTAGCCTCGCCGCGCCGCCGGCACGGACTGGCTGCCGGTGCGAGGCGGCGCAGGCTGGTGGCAGCCCGCGATCAACCTGCTCGGCTGCATCTTCTTCGGCATCTCGGCGGTCGCCGGCTACGTCGTGCCGTCGACGGGCTCGATGATCGACCAGGCGGCGGCGAACTGGAACACCTCGCTCGGAGCCGCGTGCTTCCTGGCCTGCGCGCTCGACACGCTCCGAACCGGGCGGACGCCGAAGCTCCCGCTGCGCGAGCGGCTGCGAGAGCTCGAGCACGAGGTCGCACGCGACGTCGAGCGGGTCGGCTGACACTGCCGGCGCGCGCGGCCAGAACGTAAGCTGGTGCGCGTGCTTCCGTGGCTCATACTCGGCGGTGTCGCCGTTGCGTTTCTCATCGTCGGCGGGGGCGCGATGAGCCGCAACCGACGCGCCGAGCATCCCGCGGGCGAGACGGAGGCTGAGCACGAGCGGACGGAGCACGAGTTCGAGGAGGCCGAGCGCTACCAGGAGCAGTGGCGCAAGGACAACCCCGACAACGAAACGATTCCCTGACGGCCAGAACATCGCCCGGCCGCCGTCAGGACTTGGCGGTGGGAGAATCCTTCGCACGCGCTTGACCGATCGCACGGCACGACCGGCCGTCCTCGCCGCGGCTCTGGCCGCGGTGCTGCTTTACGCCCCGGTCGTACAAGGTGACGGGATCAACCCGAAGCTGCCGACGGTCATCGTTGACCGGCAAGGCCCACGCGGGAACCACGGCCACGAGTATTCGTACGAGGGCTTCACGGTGGAAAATGTCGGCACGCGCGCGCTTGGCACGTTCGTCGCCACATTCAATCTGGATGACGCCACGATCAGGGTCCGCCGGCCCGCGCAGTGGAATCCACACGGATTGGGGCGGGCCGCCATAAAGGTCGTGAACGGCGGCCGGCGGCTCGTGATGCGGGTCACCTCCACGCGCCCGAAGAGCTAGCTGTTGGTCAGGGCCAGCGTCGTGCTCGGCGGGCCGCGCGGTCGGAAATGCGATTCGGCGACCCTCGCTTTCCCGGCGACGCCAAGCTCGCCGGCGCGGCGATACGAATACCGCTACCCGTGCTATCTGCAGTTTGGGAACTGACGCCGCGCCGCGGGTGCGCCAGCAGAGCTCTGAAACCCCGCTACGCTCAGGGCTCGGGCGGTTAGCTCAGTTGGGAGAGCACCTGCCTTACAAGCAGGGGGTCGCTGGTTCGAGCCCGGCACCGCCCATCCCACAAGCAGGGTGGCTGTTCGCGCCGGCAACCCGACGTTTCAGCACAAGGCAGGGCGCCCGAGTTCGACTCACTCGGCGTGGAGCGCGGTGGCGGTTGTGATCCTCGCGGCCCAGGCGGCCGGGGCGAGGGCGCCGAGCACGGCGATCAGCACGCCGGCGAGCGCGAGCACGACGATTTCCGGCGCGCCGTAGACGTCGAGGAAGCTCGCCGGCAGGCGCAGCCCGACGCTCGCGGCCATCGCCGGGAGGATCTCGTGGTGGAGCGCGATCCCGAGCGGGACGGCGATCACGCCCGCGACGAGGCCGATGCCGGCGACCCATGAGATGGCCATCGCGATCGTCTGGCGCGGGGTCATCCCGACCGCCTTGAAGACGCCGAGGTCGTGGACGCGCTCGCGTGTGTTGAGGACGACGGTGTTCAGGACGCCGAGCGCGGCGACCGCGGCGAGGAGCAGCGACGAGCGTGGCGATCAGGCCGATCATCGCGTCGACGACCGCGGGGCCGCGGGCGTTCAGCTCGACGGGATAGTCGGGGCCGAGCCTGCGGCTGACCGCGTTCGCGTAGGCGGTGGCCGACGTGCCCGGGCCGCAGGCCGACGTCGAACTGGTCGGGGGCGAGGCCGGGGTCGATCGCGCGGAGCGTTGCCCAGCTCGTGACGATGTTCAGGCCGCGGTCGTGCGTGTCGAAGACCTCGCCGACGATCCTGACGCGCAGCCGGTTGCGTCCCTGGCCGATCGCGATCGTGTCGCCGACCGACGTGCCGGTCTGCGTGAGGAAGCCCGTCGGGACCAGCGACCTGGTCCGGGCCCGTGTACCAGTGGCCGCTGACGAGGTCGTAGCCGGTCCAGGTCGGCCGGGCCGCGGAACGCCGTCACCGGAACCTGCTGCGAGAGCCCGGCGACGCTCGACCGAGTCGTCTGCCTCGGCGACGACGTGGAGCGTCGCCGGCTGGGCGTGCGACGGCGGCCAGGATCGCGCTGCTCGGCGGCGGCGGGTGACGGCCGCCGCTCCGGGCCGGGCTGCCCGGTGTCCCGATCTTGACGCGCTTGGGGCCGGCCGCGCGCCCGTTGCCGGGCATCGCGATCTGCACCGGCTCGGCCTGCCTGGTGCGAGATCCCGTTGACCACGCGCTTCAGCGACGAGGTCAGCCCGACGGCGAACGTGACGGCGGTCGCGCCGAGCAGGACGGCGGCGAGCGTCAGGAGCGTGCGCGCGGGTCGCGCGAACGGGGCGGCGAGCCCGATCGTGATCGGGCGGGGCAGCGGCATGCGGCCGAGCAGCCGGTGCGCGCCGTAGCCGCGCCCGCTCTGCGGCGCGCGTCCGATCGCGATCGCCTGAACGGTGCTGAGCCGCCCGGCGCGCAGCGCCGGCAGGAGCGCGGCGACGCGCCGCGAGGGCGCAGATCCCGACCGGGACGGCGACGTCGACCCAGATCGGCACGCCGAGCCGGCCGACGCCGTAGACGTCGGCGTTCTGCCGAAGGAGCGGCGTCGCGAGCAGGTTGCCGGCCACGACGCCGAGCAGGCAGCCGACGAGCGCCGGCAGCGCGACCTGCGCGGCGTAGGCGAGCGCGACCTGAGCCGGCGTGAAGCCGAGGCTCTTCAGGATCCCGATCCGCCGGTACCCGGAGACGACCGCGCCGCCGACGACGTTCGCGACGATCAGCACCGACATCACGATCCCGAGGATCCCGAACGCGAGCAGGAACGGGACGAACGGGGCGATGTTGCCGTTCTCGCGTCGACCTTCGCGGTGTAGTACGACATCGTTCCGGCGAGCGCACCGCGCGGCAGGGCCGCGGTGAGCGCTGGCGACGTCGGCGTGCAACGCGGCTGCCGATTCCGGCGTCGGCGAAGCGGTAGAGCATCTGGATCGCGGCTGCGCCGCCGGCGGCACGGAGGGCCGGGATCTCGGCCGGGACGACCCACCCCGAGGCCGAGCCGGTGACCGAGTTCGCGAGGCCGACGACGGTCAGCGTCTGCCGGTGCGGCCCGGTGCCGACGGTCATCGTCGAGCCGACCGAGAACCCGAGCCCGCCGAGGTCGCCTCCGGTCGCGAGAACGACCTCGCCGGGCTTCGTCGCCCAGCGTCCGTCCTCGATCACGAGGTCGTCGACGGGCCCGCCGGGCGCCGCGCGTCCGACGAGGGTCTGCGGCGGCAGCGTCATCCCGGCGCTTCGTCCTGTCACGGTCGCCTCGTCGTACGGGCCTGCGGCCGCGCGTCACACCCGGGAGGTGCGCTGTCCGGGCGAGGCTGCGACGCGCTCACCGTTCGGATCGATGGTGGCGACGATGTCGGCTCCGCGCTGACGTCGCGAACGCGTGGTCGAACGGAGCGTTCGAGTCGACGACGAGCGCGAGCGCGAGCGACCGTCGAGGCCGTCGAGACGAGCACGACGAGCGCGATGACCGTCGTCTGCAGCCGTCGCCGGGCTGATCCCGCCGCGGACGGCGCGGATGGTCGCTCCGCCGCTCATCGCGCAACCTCGTGCACGGTCGCGCTGCCGCGCCGGCGACGCGGCCGTCGACGAGCTCGATCGTCCGGCCGGCATAGCGGGCCGCGAGGTCGGGGTTGTGCGTGACGAGCACGAGCGTCAGGCCCGACCGGTGCAGGCCGGCGAGCAGCGCTCCGATCTCCTCGCCGGTCGTGCTGTCCAGCGCCCCGGTCGGCTCGTCGGCGAGCAGCAGCGCCGGCCGGTTCACGAGCGCACGGGCGATCGCGACCCGCTGCCGCTCACCGCCCGAGAGCCGGGCCGGATAGGCGTCCCGGTGCCGCTCGATCCGCAGCATCTCGAGCAGCTCGTCGGCTCGCGCGCGGCCCTCGGCCGCCCGCATCCCGCCGAGCTGGGCGGGCAGCAGCACGTTGTCGACGACCGTCAGATCGTCGAGCAGGTTGAAGAACTGGAAGATCATCCCGACGCGGCTGCGGCGAAACAGGGCGGCACCGGTTTCGCCGAGCTGGTCGATCCGCGTGCCGGCGACGGTGACCGCGCCGCTCGTCGGCCGGTCGAGCCCGGCGATCAGGTTCAGCAGCGTCGACTTGCCGCTGCCCGACGGGCCCATGATCGCGACGGCCTCGCCGGCTTCGATCTCGAGGCTGACCCGGTCGAGCGCCGGCCGGCCGTCGCCGTCGTAGCGCTTGGTGACCTCCTCGATCCGGACGAGCGCGTCCATGGGGCTCCTTCGTGAGTTTCCGCCGCGGGCCTTCCGCGGCACGCAGCAACGGTAGGAGGCGCGGCCCGCGCTGTCATCGCCGCCGGGAGCCAACTTCTCCGTCGCTCCGCAGGTGTACGACGACCCGAGATCGCGCGCCGCCGTCAGCCCTGGGTATGACACCCGCTGGGCACGACGACAGATCGGCCGCGCCGGCGTACCGTTCTGCACGTGACGCAAACGCCTTCCACCCGCGTCGACGAGGCCGTCCGCCGCTCGGGGCCCGAGCTCCGGCGCGGGTTCGTCGAGGTGCTCGTCGCCCGCGATCCGCCGCTTCGCCGTCGGTCGCGCCGGGCGAAGGTCATGGCTGCCGCTCGCGACCTGGATCGGCGCCGCGCTGCTGCTCGTCGCGCTCGTCGGCCTGCTGCGGACGGGCGCCGCCAGGGCGGCGTCTTCGTCACGCCCTCCGGGGCCGGCTTCGAGCCGTTCGCAACCGAAGACGTTCGAGGTCGCCGCGGTGCTCGGCGCTGCTCCTTCCTCTGCGTGCGCTACCCGCTGCTCGCCTGGAGGATCGGCTACGCGCGCTGCTCGTTCGTCCCGCTGATCCTCGACGCAAGCGATCCGGCTCCCGCTGGCGATCGCGCTGCTCCTCTGCTACTGGGTCGCCGGCCTGCGCCACGGGCGCGCCGCCGTCCTGGGCGATGTGCCTGCTGATGCTGCTGCCCGTGTGGGTGCTGATGCGCGGGGCAGGAGCGGCCGGTGCTCGCGACGCGGTGCTCTTCGTGATCCAGGTCGCCCTCGACGCGACGATCGTCTCCCGCCGCGCGGGCCATGCGCTCGCAGAGCAGATCGCGCAGAGCGAGCTCGAGGAGGCGCGGCGAGCCGTGCTCGAGGAGCGCACGCGCATCGCGCGCGAGATGCACGACGTCGTCGCCCACCACATGTCGCTGATCGCGGTCCAGGCCGAGACGGCGCCATACCGGCTGAGCGATCTGAGCGCCGGCGGCGAACGAGGAGTTCGCCGCGCTGAGCGCGACCGCACGCGGAGGCTCTGACCGATCTGCGCCGGCTGCTCGGCGTTCTCCGCAGCGACAGGCCCGCCGAGCGCGACCCTCAACCGCAGCTCGCCGACGTCGCGACGCTCGTCGACGCGACCCGGCGCGCGGGGGTGAGCGTCGAGCTCTCGATGCCGGCGAACGGCAGCGCGGCGGTTTCCCACGCGGTCGGGCTCTGCGCCTACCGGATCGTCCAGGAGGCGCTCTCGAACGCCGGCCGCCACGCGCCCGGCGCGCGGGTGCGTCGTCAAGGTCGAGCGCGATCCGGACGTGCTCCGGCTCGACGTCGTCAACGGCCCGCCGGCGACGTCCGGCCAGGTTCCGGCGAGAGGCGCGCGGCCGGGCCACGGCATCGCCGGCATGCGCGAGCGCGTGGCGATCCTCGGCGGCTCGATCTCGGCGGAGCCGAACGCGGTCGGCGGCTTCGCCGTCTCCGCGGTGCTCCCGCTGACGCGAGGCGGCGCCGTGACGGATGGCCCGATCACGTGCCTGATCGCTGACGACCAGGCGATGGTGCGCGAGGGCTTCGGCGCGCTTCTCGCCGCCCAGCCCGATCTGGCGGTGGTCGGCCAGGCCGCCGACGGCGCCGACGCGGTCGGCTTGCAGCACGAGCTCGACCCGGACGTGATCCTGATGGACGTCCGCATGCCGGTGATGGACGGCCTCGAGGCCACCCGCCGCATCCTCGAGCAGCACACGCCGACGGAGCCACGCCGCGCGTGCTCATGCTCACGACGTTCGACCTCGACGAGTACGTCTACGAAGCGCTCCGCGCCGGGCGCGAGCGGATTCCTGCTGAAGGATGCGCCGGCCGACGAGCTCGTCCACGCCGTCCGCGTCGTCGCCGCCGGCGACGCGCTCGTCTCGCCGTCCGTGATGCGCCGCCTGATCGCCGACTTCGTCGCGCAGCCGCAGCGCGCCGAGGCCGATCCGGTCTCGCTCGACGTCCTCACCCCGCGCGAGCGCGAAGTCCTTCGCCTTGTCGCGCGCGGCCTCTCGAACGCAGAGATCAGCGCGACGCTCGTCGTCGCCCCGCAGACGACGAAGACGCACGTCGGCCGCATCCTGCGCAAGCTCAACCTGCGAGACCGCGCCCAGGCCGTCGTTGCCGCCTACGAGTCGGGCCTGATCGTCCCCGGGGAGTGAGACCCATCTTCAGCGTCTGACGGACTGCGCCCACAGCGCAAACGAGGCGGCGTTCCCCGCGTTGACCACCCCGCGGGGACCTCGCTACGCTGCGGTCGCGGGCGGTTAGCTCAGTTGGGAGAGCACCTGCCTTACTGTCCTGGGCCAGTTGTCCGGGGACGGCGAGGCCCTACTTGGCGTTGCTACCCACGATCTCGAAGAACTCGGGCTCCGGCGTGTCGGGCGGCAGCTCCGGTCGCACCGCCACGTCGAACCAGGCATCGTGCGCGGCGACCGAGTCCCAGACCTCGATCACGGTGAGGCCGTCCCCCTCCTCGATGCCATAGTGGGAGACGAATCCGTCGGCGGCCGACTGCGACGCCCTGACCTCGTCGAGCAGCTGCCGGTACACGTCGAGCGGGAACCCCGGTGCGTGATGCTTCTTGAGCGTGGCCATGGAAATCCTCCAGGGTGTCGGTGCCGGCTCTCTGGCTCTGTCGCCGACCATCTCACACCCTCGGCAGTCGGGCGCGCGTTGGTTATCACCCCCGCTTGCCACACGGGCCTCCACACCCGAGAGAGGGCTCCCAACCGCACTACCATGCGCCTGCGGGCGGTTAGCTCAGTTGGGAGAGCACCTGCCTTACAAGCAGGAGGTCGCTGGTTCGAGCCCGGCACCGCCCACTTCGTAGAGAGCGTGCAAACGAGCGGCGTTCCTCGCGTTGACCACCATCTGGGGACATGCCAGAGTCGCTGACGTGACCGCCTCGGTGCTGTCCACTCTCGACGAGTACAACCGCCTCTACTCGGATCGCGATGTGGAGGGCGTGACCGATCTCTGCCTCTGGCCGTTCCTTGCGATCCGACGAGGAGAGGCAACCCACATGAATGACCGCGCCGCAGTGCGAGATCACTTCGCCAAGCTGATCGTCGCCTACCGCTCAAGGGCGTCGTGGACTGGAAGGCCGTCGAGGTCGACGCTCGCCAACTCGGCGAGCATTCCGTCTTCGCGACCGTGCATTGGAACGCGGTCAACGCGGAGGGCGAGGTGATCCGTAACACCTGGACGAGCTACCAATTGCTCGCCACTCCGGATGGGTGGCGCTTCCTCTCGTACACGAATCACTTCTAAGCGAGCGCCCGATCCTCGGCGTCGGGTCAAGGCGGATGACTGAGCCGTCGCGATTTGCGCCCCGGCGCCTGCGGCTCGCGTCGTCGCCTCCTCGCGTTCCCGTCGGACCCCGCGAGGGCGCGTCCGGCCCAGTCATCCCTTGCAGCTCTTCGACTAGGTCGTTGTCCCCGTCTCCCGTCGACCGTAACTCACTCGAACGAGGGATTCGCCGTTCGCGGCCCGATCACGGGCTGAGCCGAAACGGCGGGTACTCGTCCGTGACCAGCCAGAACGCGTAGGCGCCGACCCGGTTGCTCCAGCGCAGCACGCCGACGACGTAGTCGAACAGGCCGCGCGGGTACCGGCCGGTGAAGAGGATCGCGAACCAGGCGATGATCACCGCCACGAACGCGCCGATCCCCAGGAAGAAGAGCACGAAGTAGTGCGGGATCACGAGGAACCACTTGACGAGTGGGAGCCAACGGTTCAGATCCTTCTTCGCATCCGGGTACGGGACGTCGAGCGTGACACCCTGCCGCTCGTCGGTGGACGGGTACCGATCGTCCAACAGCGCGAGGTATACGGCCACCCTGTTCGTGAACCGGGTCAGCTCGAGGTTCCACGTGTACCACCACCGCGGATACTTCTGCCGGAAGAGGATCATGAGCAGAGGGCCGAGCAGCAGGATCCCGCCCGCGCCGAGCGTGGTTCGAGCCGTGTGCTGCCCTTGCTGGTAGGCGCTGGACGCCGCGCCGCCGTCGACGGCGACGAGGACGAACAGGATCGGGATCGCGACGAACACCCGGAAGGCGGTCGTCAGGCGATTCATCTGCCGGTCGGGATACTCCATCGAGAACTGGAGCGGGTAGGACGGCCCCGCGCTGGTGGTGTCGCTGCCTGAGTCCATGAGTGGGGAACCTCCTCGTCTCGGGGCCGGAGCGGCCCACGTCTACCTGACTCGTTCCGACGAGATGTCAACACAGTCGCGGCGTCACTGCTGCACTTCCAGCCGCGCGACGAGGAGGACGTAGCCGAGGTCGAGCTCGTCCAGCTCGCGGAGCTGACCGTTCCGCGAGTCCCAGGTGCCGTCGCCCACGTCGCGCGAGAGCTGGTCGATTCCTCGCGCGATCGGGGCGGCGTCGACCAGGTTGAACTGGGAGATGTTCCGGCGGATGCGCTTGTCGAGATACGCCTCCGGCCTCGCCCAAAACGCACGTAAGAAGCCGTCTCGGCAATCGCGCGGGACCGGAACCGGCCGATGTTCCAGCGGCCCGAGAACCTCCGCGATCTCGGCCAACGACGGCAGCCGGCCGATCGTCCACGCCTCCAGCTCGGGCACGTAGTCGCGGGTCAGCCAGAAGCGCCCTACGAACTCCTTGTCCCAGGTGAAGATAACGATCCGCTTCCTCGCGACTCGGCGCAGCTCCGCGAGGCCCTTCTGAACGTCGGCCCAGTGGTGGAGCGTCGACACGGCCATGACGGCCTCGACGGACTTGTCGTCGAGGGGCAGGGCCTCGGCGACCCCCTGGACGGCAGGCGCGGCGTCGAGGGCACGTTTCTCGATCATCGTCGTGGACGGCTCGATCGCGACGACATCGCGATCGGTCGGCTCATATGCGCCCGACCCCGCGCCGACATTGGCGACCGACCGGGCGTCGCCGAGTGCCGCCCAGATCGCCGCCTCGATTCGCGGATCCGCCGCTCGTGTGGTCGTGTAGGTGGTGCCGATCCGGTCGTACCGCGTCACCGCGTCACCTTCCGTCCGGCCGCCTCGTCACCGTGCTCTTGCGTGAAAGACGTACCCGAGACTACGACAGTCCGAAGTCGCCCCGATCGAGTGAACGCCACAATCCTTCCGATTTCTTGACAGCTGCCTTACAGAGCCTGGGTACCACAGAGCTGTGATTCGCGCCCTCCTTGCCATAGCGACCGCCGCCCTGATCGTCTCGGTCGCGCCCGCGGCCGCCGCGACGCCGAGCGTGACGACCGGCCCGGTGACCGCCATCGGCCCCTCGACCGCCACGGTGACCGGCTCCGTCAACCCGAACGGCGTCGCCTCGACCTGGTACGTCGAGTACGGCAAGACAACGACGTACGGGTCGAAGAGCGCCTCGAAGAGCGCCGGCTCGGGGACGGCCGCGGTCGCTGTCTCGGCGGGCCTCACCGGGCTCGCCGCCGGCACCACCTACCACTACCGCGTCGTCGGCGTGAACGGCTCGGGGACGGCCCGCGGCGGCGACGGGATCTTCAGCACCGCGTCGGCGCCGAGCGTCTCGACGCTGGCCGCGTCGGGCGTATCGCCCACCACGGCGACCCTCGCTGGCACGGTGAATCCGAACAGCCGTGAGACGACCTGGTACTTCGAGTACGGGACGAGCACGAGCTACGGGACCAAGACCGCGGCAAAGAGCGCGGGCGCCGGCTCGGCGGCGGTTGCCGTCAGCGTGCCGCTGACGGGGCTGGCGACGGGCAAGACCTTCCACTTCCGGCTCGTCGCGACGAGCGACGCCGGGACGAGTCGCGCTGCGGACATGACCTTCTCCACCGTGGCCGCGCCTGCGGCGGTGACCGGCTCAGTTGCCTCGATCACGTTCACGTCGGCGAAGCTGAGGGGCACGGTCAACCCGAACGGCGTCGCGACGAACTGGTACTTCGAGTACGGCACCGGCACCGGCTACGGGACGAAGACGGCCGCCAAGAGCGCAGGGTCGGGGACGAAGTCGGTCGCGGAGTCGGAGTCGATCACCGGCCTGAAGGCCGGGACGACGTACCACTACCGCCTCGTCGCCACGAGCGCGTCGGGGACGACGGCCGGTCACGACCGCACCTTCAGCACGGCCGGCGCTCCGCTCGTGCGCACCGGCGCGGCGCAGGCGATCGGACCGTCGACGGCCCAGCCCACGGGGACAGTGGACGCGCGCGGGAGGCACACCACCTGGTACTTCGAGTTCGGCGCAAGCACCTTCTACGGCACGAAGACCGCGGCGAAGAGCGGCGGCTCGGCGTTCGGTGCGAAGACCGTCACCGCAAGCATCTCGGGCCTCCGGCCCAGCACGACGTACCACTTCCGCGTCGTGGCGACGAACGACGCCGGGACGAGCCGCGGCGCCGACGTGACGTTCACGACCGCCGGCGTCACGATCGCGGCCACGACGCAGACCGCGGTCTACGGCAGCCCCGTGCTCCTCTCCGGCTTGGTGCCGCTCAAGAAGCAGGGCGAGATCGTCACCGTCTACGCCCAGGAGTACGGGCAGGGCTCGCCCAGGCTGATCGGCACGGTCGCGACCAACGCCGTCGGCGCGTGGAGCTTCGCCGTGAAGCCCCCGATCATGACCTCGTACCAGGCGAGCTGGCTCAGCGGCGTCAGCCAGCCCACGGTCGTCGGCGTCCGGCCGGCGATCTCGCTGAAGCGGGTCGGGACGGCACGGTTCACGACGCGCGTCGTCGCCGCCCACGGGTTCGCGCGCCGCACGGTCAAGGTGCAGCGTCAGACGAAGACCGGCACCTGGGTCACGGTCAAGCAGGTTCGGCTCGGCACGCGCTCGTCCGCCGTCTTCCGTCTCACCCTGCCGCGCGGCACCTCGCACCTCCGCATCGCGATGAGCGTGAACCAGGCGGGCGCCGGCTACCTCGCCGGATTCAGCCGCACGATCACCGTCACGCGGACCTAGTTCGCGAAGAGCCACTAGCGTTGTCAGGTCTGACGGCGGATCCCTCGGACGAGCGATGGCGGGCGCCGGGATTTCGGCGACATCTACACGGTGCGCATTCGTCTTCTCGTGCCCGCACTCTCGGCGCTCGTGCTCCTCGCCGGAGCTGCGGTCGCCTCGCCGGCCTCGACGCCGGCGACGTGCACGGCCGCCCAGAAGGCGCAACGCCAGGCGGCGCTGACCGCGTTCCAGAAGCACTTCCCGTCGGCTAGGAAAACCTTTTTCGCCCACCACAGGAGCGCGAAGCTGCGGAAGGCGTTCCTCGCCCGGCAGCAGGCTCGGCTGAAGGTGCTCTTCCAGGCCGCCACGTGCACGGCCCCGGCGTCGACGAACCCCGACGCCACTCGAATGGATCTGCTCGTGAACTACGCCGGGCAGATGAAGGCGCTGACGTTCGACCCCGGGACGAGCGACGCGGCGGACGAGGCGATCGGGACGCTCGCGCAGGACGAGGAGGACTGCGCCGACGACCCGACGCTCGATAGCTGCCCGCTCGACAACTCCGAGTACACCGACACCGCCAAGGCCGCGGACGATGCGGCCGCACCGCTCGCGCAGCTGGCGACAAAGCTCGGCGCCATCACCCCGCCGACGATGGCGGTCGGCGACTACGACGCCTCTGCCAACGACTGCGGGGTCGACCTCGAGACCGTCGCGGCCGCCCACAAGGCGCTCAAGGACGCGAACGGCACCTGGGCAGGGACGCTCACAGCGTGGGGCAAGGCCTACGCCGCCGGCCAGAGCCCCGACTACTCTGCCGCCGACTACGAGCCCGGCGTCGACACGATCAACTCGACGCCGCACCAGGCGCTCGTCGACTGGGCGGTCATGGTGCGCTTCTACTGGGCCGCGCTCTCCGACAAGGTCGCCTCGCCGCCGGACGTCCCGTCCTGGGTCGGCGACCTGGCCGACGAGGAGTGCGCCGCTAGCTAAACGGTCCGGGGGTCGCTGCCGATGACCCTCGTATGATTCCGCACAGGACGCTGGTCCGGCGCAGAGTCCGCCAGCTACTGCCCTTCCTCTTCGCGCTGACGGTCGCCTTCGGCTTCCTGGCGCTGCCGCCCGAGCCCCATCGGACGACTGACCTGCTGATCGTGCTCGCGATCAGCGCGGGGGTGACGGCGGTCTCGATCGCCGCGCCGTGGCACCGGCTCCCGCGCATCTGCCAGGTGCTGCCGGCGATGGCCTTCCTGCCGGTGATCATGATCCTCCGCGACATGGAGGGCGGAGCCAGTTCCGGCTACGCAGCGCTGCTCGTCCTGCCCGTGCTCTGGCTCGCGCTGTACAGCGGGGGCGCGGCAGTTGCGATCGCCGTGGCCGGCGTAGCGGCAGCGCTCGTCACGCCGATCCTCATCGCAGGCGACCCGCGCTACCCGTCCAGCGAGTGGCGCTGGACCGGCATCACCGTCACCGTGGTCGCCGTCACCGGCTACACGGTCCTGCGCCTCGTCGCGCGGAGCCGCCGGCTGGCGGCGCGCCTTGCCGAGCTGGCGGCGACCGACCCGCTGACGCTGCTGCCGAACCGGCGCAGCTGGGACGAGCACCTTTCCCGTGAGATCGCACGCGCGCGGCGGAGCGGCAACCCGCTCTCGGTGGCGCTCATCGACCTGGACGGGCTGAAGGCGGTCAACGACGAGTTCGGCCACCTCGCCGGCGACGCGCTGCTCCAGGACAGCGCGCGAGCGTGGCAGGCACACACGAGGACGGAAGACTTCCTCGCCCGCTACGGCGGCGACGAGTTCGCGGTGCTGCTCCCGGGCTGCCCGCTTCCCGAGGCGGTAGTCGTCATCGACCGGCTGCGCGCATCGACGCCGGGCACGACCTGTTCCTGCGGCGTCGCCGAGTGGGTGCCCGGTGAGGCCGAGCTCGACCTGCTGCACCGGGCTGACCAGCGGCTCTACGCCGCCAAGCGTGCCGGCGGCGCAACCGTCGTCGCCGAGCTCGACCCGCTGCCGGTTCCTAGCTAAGCGGGTTTGACGCCGCACGGGCCTCGACCTCGTACGGGTTGGTCGCGTAGCGCGTCGTCATGTACGTCCAGCACATGTGCACCGGCCGGTGCTGGAACTGCCAGATGTGGCAGAGCTCGTGCGTGATCAGATCGTCGGACGCCTCCTCCTGCTTCAGCAGGATCGTCCGGATGAGCGCGTAGCCGACGTACCGGCGCATGAACGGCAGCCGGAACCAGAGCGGCAGCACGACCACGCGGACGTCGTCGCGGATCGGCTTCGGGTAGAGGCGCAGCGGCTCGAGCCGCGCGCGGGCGCGCGCGACGGCTTCCTCGTAGGCCATGGGCGTCAGGCAGCCGGGGTGAAGATCAAGATTCCGCTCGAGCCGTCGGAGCTTCGCTGGAGCTGGTAGCTGAAAAGCGACGGCAGCGTCAGCTGGTCGACGAGCTGGCCCTGGCCCTGCTGCGACAGCTCGCCGGGGGGCGGTTGTCCGGGGAGGGTCGAGGAGAGCGGCACCTTCGCGAAGGGCGAGTACTGGCTCTTGCGGAAGAACAGCGCGGTCGACGGGGCCGCCTGGCTGGGCTTCGCGGTCGACGCCGGAGGCATGAACGTGACCACCGAGTCGACGCCGCGCACGTAGTGGAACGTGTACAGCGCGAGCTCTAGCGCCTCGCGGCGCAAGAGGCGCGCGCGAGCTATCGACGGCTTCCCCTCGTTGATTGCGCAGCGCGCGCCGCCGCCGCAGAGGACGTACATCATGCCGTTGTCGAGCGGGTACGTGCTGTATTGCTGCTCCTTCGAGAAGAGGGCCTGCTTGTCGATCGCGACAGTCGAGATCGGCGGGTTCTCGGCTGCCGGTGAGCGCGGGACGACCGCGACCATCTGTCGGCCGCTCGGCAGGCGGTAGCGCGTCCCGACATGCTCGACGATCTGGTCGACCTCCTGTGTGCCTGACGCCGTCGGCGTCCACGAGGACCACGGGACGGTGTTCGAGTCGTTACGGGTCAGGCCGACCGCGAGCGCGATGACGGTGATCGAAAGGACGAGGCCGAGCGCGGCGTAGGCGATGAGGAAGCGGCCCGCGTGCGGTGCCGACTCCCACTGCGGCGGCGGCCGGCGCACGAGCGGATCGTCCGCCGGCGGCGCGGGCGCCGCGAAGGTGGGCGTCGATTCCTTGCGGTTCAGATCTTCGGCCATGTCCGTTCCTCCAGAAGATCGACCTCAGGGATCTCGAGGTTGAGCGAGTCGAGCAGCTCGAGCACCTCGTCGCCGTGAATCTCCTTGCGCGTCACGAGCACGTCTGCGACCCGCTCGACGCCCGCGCGGTTGTGGTCGACGAGCGCGTAAGCCTTCACATATGCCTGTCCCAGCAGGATCGCCGCGGCGCGCTTCTTCTGCGGGTCGCTCAGCACACTCCCGATCGGGTCGCCGCCCATCGGGCCGCCACCACTCGTCCGGTTCAGGATCTGCTGGCCGATCCCCTCGAAGCGCTTCTCGATGCGCTGCTTCGCGTCGTCTGCGAACTCCCCGCGCGAGTAGCTGTTGCCGAGGTCGATCGGCTCCGGCCCCATCGCCGACGCCCCGACCATGAATGCCGCCATCGCCGTCGCGCTCTGTACGTCGCCGCCGACGCCCGTCGAGTTCTCGCCGTAGAAGACCCGCTCGGCCGCCATCGCGCCGAGGCCCCACACGAGCTGGGCCATCTGCTCGCTCTGCCACGCGCTGAAGCGCTCTTCCTTCTGGAGGGCCTGGTGGTGCCCGAGCGCCTGGCCACGACGGCGGATCGAGATGCGCGTCGACTCGGCGCCCTTCATGTACGCGTGGCTGGCGACCGCGTGGCCGGCCTCGTGGATCGCGACCGCGCGCGTCTCGTGCGGGACGTAGTCGATGTTGACGGCGGTGCCCGACTCGACGGTCGTCATGGCCTCGACGATGTCCTCGTAGTCGAAGCGCTCGCGCCCGTCGTGATGGGCGTGGGTCAAGGCCATCGAACAGACCTGCTCGATCATGGCCGGTGAATAGCCATTTGTGATCCTCGCCAGCTCGTCGCGTCGGCGTGGCTCGTCCAGCTCGGGCTCGTGGGAGACCTTGTTGATGTAGAGGTCGAGGATGTCGAGCCGGTCCTTCTTGGTCGGCGTCCTGAACCAGATGTGACGGCCCATGCGGCCCGGCCGGGTGAGCGCAGGGTCGAGCATCTCGATCGGCACGTTGCAGGCGCCGATGAAGTAGATCTGCTCGCTGCGCTGACGCGGCGGGCGGATCCGGAGGGTGTGCTTGCCGATGCGGCGCGGGACGATGTAGATCGCGTCCAGGAAGGTGTTGAAGCGGTTCGTGAACACCTTGCGCATGAACGGCGGGCTGCCGATCCCGTCCATGACGACGAGCAGCTGGTTGAGCGCGAGCTGGCCGCCGCCGCCGCCGAACATGCCCGGCATGACCTGGTTCACCGCGCCCCCGAGCCGGTGCACGATCGGCGGGTACGGCGAATGGGTTTCCGGTGCGCGCTGCGCGAAGAGCCGCTCGCGCCACGCGCGCGTCTCGAGCACCATGTCGCCGCTCGGGTTGAGCGCGCCGTTCGGACCGTAGAAGAGGTGGTCGTGGATCGAGCCGGCGGTCGACGCGCCCGCGAAGCCGCCGCCGAGGCTGGAGCGTCGCATGCCGACGGCGTCGATCTCGTCGATGAAGACGATGCACTGGCCGCCCCACTTGCGGGCGAGCTTCTTCGCCTTCCACGCGAGGTAGCGGACGATCACGGCATCCATCCCGATGAAGGTTTGAGCAAATCCCGATCCTGGGATTGAGACGAACGGCGAGTTGAATCCGGTCGCAATTGCCTTCGACAACATTGTCTTGCCGGTGCCGGGCGCGCCGAGCATGAGCAGCCCGCGCTCGCGCTTCCCGCCCGCGCTCTCGAACGCCTCGCCCGACTGCCAGAGCGTGACGACGCGGCGGACCTCCTCCTTCGCCTCGGGCTGGCCGCGCACGTCCTGCAGCTTCACGCCCCAGTCCGCATCGCCGGGCTCGAAGGCCTGGATCTGCGAGATCCCCATCATCGCCATGGGGCCGAAGAGGATCGCGAAGTTGATCAGCAGCAGGAACGGCAGCGTGATGACGAGCGGGATGATCTGGACGAGGGCGGTGCCGCCGATCGCGAGGTAGACCCCGTAGACGGCCACCGCCAGGATGCCGAGCCAGACCGCGACCCGGAACTTGTGCGCCCAGTACCAGGCGCGGCGCCGGTTCATGACGTCCTCTTCGTGCAGCGCCGCGTCGTCGGTGTGGAACAGGCTCGGCCACGGGATGAAGCGGCGGAAGAGGAGATCCATCGCGCCGCGGAACGCCATGACGCCGATGAAGGTGGCGAGCAGCGACCAGCCGATGCCCCAGCCGATGCGCTCGTAGAACCAGACGAAGACGACCGGGCTGGTGAGCAGCGCGACCAGGGTGGCCGCCTTCATCAGGCGGCGCCACTGCACGATCAGTTCGCCCGATTGATCGCGCGAGGAAGTGCCGACCGGCTCAGCGACGGTCGTCATTTGTGCAGTGTAGATGGGGTCTACGACGGGTCAGGTTCTCTTTTAGACGTACGAAACGGCCATTCGGTTTCCGGAACAGTCCCCAGCCGAGCGGAACGCTCCCGACCCTGTGGAGCCGGGGACTGTCCCGATGGGTTGGCGGAGAGCAGGAACGCCCGTGATCTCCGAGAGCGAGTCGGGACAGTCCCCGCTGTCGCGGTGGACTGCCCGACGTGCTGCAACCATGAGCCCATGCACCGTCATGACCATGACCACGGCGAGCGCCTCGCCACCGACCGCCGCCGCCTCGGGATCGCGCTCGCGCTGATCCTCGCCTTCATGGCCGTCGAGATCGTCGGCGGCCTGGTCTCGAACTCGCTCGTCGCTGCTCGCGGACGCGGGCCACATGGTCACGGACGCGGCCAGCCTCGCGCTGGCGCTCGTCGCCACCTGGCTCGCGGCGACGCCCGGCGACGCCGCAGCGCAGCTTCGGCCTGCGCCGCGCGGAGATCCTCGCCGCGCTCGCGAACGGCGTGGCGCTCGTCGCGATCTCGATCTGGATCATCATCGCCGCGATCGGCCGGCTGCACGACCCGCCCGACACGCTCGGCGGCTGGATGGTCGCGGTCGGCTTGATCGGCATCGGCGTCAACCTCGCCGCGGCTGCGGTGACCTGGGGCGGCCGCCAGGGCAGCCTGAACGTCCGGGCCGCGTTCCAGCACGTCCTTGCCGACCTGCTCGGCTCGGCCGGCGTCGTCATCGCCGGCGTGATCGTGCTTACCACCGGGTGGCGCTACGCGGACCCGATCGTCGCGATCGCGATCGCCGTGCTCATCCTCGCGAGCTCGTGGACGATCCTGCGCGACTCCGTCGCGGTGCTGCTCGAGACGACGCCGCGCGACATCGACGCCGAGGCGGTCGGCGCGGCGATGGTGGGGCACGCCGGCGTGCGCGAGGTGCACGACCTGCACATCTGGACGATCACGAGCGGCTTCCCCGCGCTGTCCGCACACGTGCTCGTGGACCCCGGCGCCGACTGCCACGCCGTCCGCGAGGAGCTGGAGCACGTGCTCGCCGAGCGCTTCTCGCTGACGCCACACGACGCTCCAGGTCGAGCACGCCGGCGGCCCCTCGCGCCGGGTGGCGATCGGGGCGCCGTACCGGCGACGCGGTCCCCTCGGCCGCTGACGTAGGCTGCCCCGCCTATGTCGTCGCTTCGCGGCAAGACCGCCGTTGTCACCGGCGCGTCCAGCGGGATGGGCGCCGCGACCGTCCGCCTGCTCACGGGCGAGGGCGTCACGCGTCGTCGCCGGCGCGCGCCGGGTCGAGCGCCTCGCCGAGCTCGGCGACGCGGTCGTCGGGCTGCGCCTCGACGTGACCGACCCGGCGAGCAGCGAGCAGTTCGTATCCGAGGCCGTCGCCGCGCTCGGCGGGATCGACATCCTCGTCAACAGCGCCGGCCTCGCCCTCGGCCGCGAGCCCGTTCTGGGAGTCGACCGAGGAGGACGAGGCGCACGGTCATCGAGACGAACGTCGCTCGGGCTGCTGCGCATGACGCGGCTCTGCCTCCCGCACATCCGCGACGGCGGGCACATCGTCAACATCGGCTCCATCGCCGGCCGCCAGGCGTACGAGAACGCCGCCGTCTACATCACGTCGAAGTTCGCGGTGCGCGGGTTCACGTATGCCCTGCGCGAGGACCTGCTCGGCCGGCCGATCCGCCTCACGACCGTCGACGCGCGGCCTCGTCGAGACGGAGTTCTCGACGGTGCGCTTCCGCGGCGACGCCGAGCGCGCGCGGCGGTCTACCGAGGACGTCGACGCCGCTGACCGCCGACGACATCGCCGACTGCGTCCTCTTCGCGGTGACGCCGGCCGCCGCACGTGAACATCGACGAGATCGTCGTGAAGGCGCATCGCGCAGTCGAGCGGCGCCCGCATCCACCGCGACCGAGTAGCCATGGACCTGACGATCCTCGAGGGATCGACCTTCTGCATCTGCGACGAGAGCGGCGACGTCGACGTCCCGAGCAGCGGGCTCTTCGCGCGCGACACGCGCTTCCTCTCGAGCTTCGCGCTGACGCGTCAACGGCGAGCGTGCCGCTGCTGCTCTCGTCCGGGCAAGGTCGAGTACTTCTCGGCGGCCTTCTACCTGCGCAACCCGATGGTCGGCGGTCTGCGGCAGGACTGGCTCTCGATCGTCGCGCGAGCGCTTCGTCGGCGACGGGATGCAGGAGCCGATCATGCTCCAGAACCAGTCGACGGAGCCGCTTGCCGTCGACGTCGAGCTCGCAGATCGGCTGCGACTTCGCGGACATCTTCGCGGTGAAGCAGTACGACTTCGCGCTCGGCGACCCGCGCGACGCGACGCCGCTGCCGCCGCTCGGGGCCCGGTCGAGCATCCGACCCGCCGACGAGCTCGCTCGCTCGTCGACCGCGACGGGAGCGACGCGACGCACGCAGCTCCATCTCTCGCAGCCCGGTGAGCGTGCGACGGCGGCACGCGTGCGCTGGCACGTCGAGCTCGAGCCGCGCGCGCGTGGGAGCTCGCGTCGACGTCGTCGCCTCGCTCGACGGCATCCGCGCCGAGCCGGCAGCCGGTCGCGCGGCGCTTCGGCGAGGAGCGCGCCGCGTCCGCGACTCGCTCGCGGCCTGGCAGCTGCGGGTGCCGCAGCCTGCGCGCTCCTGGGACGACCTCGATCACGCTTCCACAGTCCGATCGCCGACCTCGCGTCGCTGCGGATGCGCGCGGGACCCGCGACGGCATCGGCACGCCTGCCGGCCGCCGGGATGCCGTGGTTCATGACCGTGTTCGGCCGCGACACGCTGATCACGTGCCTGCAGACGCTCCTCTTCGGCCCCGAGCTCGCGCGCAGCGCGCTCGAGGCGCTCGCCGAGCTGCAGGCGACCGAGGACGACCCGTCGATCGACGCCGAGCCGGGCAAGATCGTCCACGAGCTGCGCCGGGCAAGGCGGCCGCGCAACTGGTTCGCGCGCTACTACGGCACGGTCGACGCGACGCCGCTCTACCTGATCCTGCTCTCCGAGGTCTGGCGCTGGACGGGCGACGACGCGCTCGTCGCGCGATCTGCGCGAGCCCGCGCTGCGCGCGCTCGCCGTGGATCGACGAGCTACGGCGACCGCGACGGCGACGGCTTCGTCGAGTACGAGCGCCGCGTCCCGAGCCGGGCTCGAGAACCAGTCCTGGAAGGACTCCTGGGACTCGCAGCGCTTCTCGCGACGGCACGCTCGCGCCGGACGCCGATCGCGCCGGTCGAGGTGCAGGGCTACGTCTACGACGCGAAGCTGCGCATGGCCGAGCTCGCGCGCGAGGTCTGGCGCGAGCGCGAGCTCGCCGAGCGGCTCGAGCGCGAGGCGGCCGAGCTGCAGCGAGCGCTTCGACGAGGCGTTCTGGGTCGACGGAGCGCGGCGGCTACTACGCGCTCGCGCTCGACGGCGACAAGCGGCCGGTCGACTCGCTCTGCTCCAACATCGGCCACCTGCTCTGGAGCGGGATCGTCCCGCCGGCCACGCGTCGACGCGGTCGTCGACGCGCTGATGGGCGACGCACCTCTGGTCGGGCTGGGGCGTGCGCACGATGTCCAGCGCGGACGGCGGCTTCAACCCGCTCTCGTACCACAACGGCACCGTCTGGCCCCACGACAACTCCCTGATCGCCGTGGGGCCTCGCCCGCTGCCGGCGCTGGCGCGAGGAGGCGCAGCGGATCGTCCGCCGGATGCATCGACGTCGGCCGGCCACTTCGAGTACCAGCTGCCCGAGGTCTTCGCCGGGCTCCCGCGCGCGGAGACGCCGTTCCCGATCGCCTACCCGACCGCCGCGCGGCCGCAGGCGTGGGCCGCCGGCACGCCGGTGCTCCTGCTCCAGATCCTGCTCGGGCTTCGAGCCCGACCGCGCGACCGCCAGGCTGCTGGTCCGCGCGCCCGGCTCGAGCTCCCGTCCTGGGCCGGCGACATGCGGCTCTCCGGCGTGCGCGCCTTCGACCGCGTACTGGGACATCGAGGTCGGGACGTGCGCGTCGATCGATGGAGGGCTAGGGGTGTGCGACCGGCGACCGACGCCGTTCGCCAGACTCCCTGCATGCGCATCGCCGTCTCTCGCCCGGTCTGGTTCCCGGTGCCGCCGCCCGGCTACGGCGGCATCGAGCTCGTCGTCTCGCTGCTCGCGGACGGGCTCGTCGACGCGGGCCACGACGTGACGCTCTTCGCGTCGGGCGACTCGCGCACGAAGGCGGACGCTCGCGTTCGTCTACAAGAACGCGCCCAGCGCCGCGATCGGGCGCACGCGGCCGGAGTTCCGCCACGCGCTTCGCCTGCTACACGCGCGCGGACGAGTTCGACGTCATCAACGACCACTCCGGCTCCCGGCAGCCGCGCTCGCCGGCCTGCGTGCCGACGCCCGTCGTGCACACGGTGCACGGGCCGCTCAACGGACGGCCGGGCGAGATCTACGCGCAGATCGCCAAGATCGTCGCCGCAGCGTCGGGCTGATCTCCATCTCCGAGAACCAGCGCAGCCCCGATGCCCGACCTGCCGTGGGTGGCGACCGTGCCGAACGCGATCGACCTCTCGCTCTATCCCGCGCAAGCCGCACCGGGGCGACTACCTGCTGTTCCTCGGCCGCATGAGCGCGGACAAGGGCTGCCACCGGGCGATCGCCGTCGCCGTCGAGCTCGGCCTGCCGCTCAAGATCGCCGGCAAGAAACGCGACCCCGAGGAGCTCGAGTACTTCGCCGACTTCGTCGAGCCGCACCTCGGCCACCACGGCATCGAGTATCTGCGGCGAGGTGCCGCACGGCCAGAAGGTCGAGCTGCTCCAGGACGCGCGCGCAACGCTGTTTCCGATCGAGTGGGAGGAGCCGTTCGGGCTCGTCATGATCGAGTCGATGGCCTGCGGCACCCCGGTGATCGCGACGCGCTACGGCGCCGTGCCGGAGGTGATCGAGGACGGCCTCTCGGGGATCATCGTCGACGACTACCGCGATATGCCGGCCGCACTGGAGCGCGCCGACGCGCTCGATCCGCTCGAGATCCGGCGGTACGTCGAGTCGCGGTACGCACGCGAGCGCATGGTCGCGGATTACGTCGCGGCGTACGAGCGCCACCTCGGGCGCGCTTGATCCCGCTCCGGTCGGGCTACGACCGCGAGATCCTGCGGCTCGCCGGGCTCGCGCTGGGCTCGCTCGCCGCCGAGCCGCTCTACGTGCTCGCCGACACCGCGATCGTCGGCCATCTCGGCAGCTCGCAGCTCGCGGCGCTCGGCATCGCGGCCGTGGTGCTCTCGGCCGTGTTCGCGCATCTTCAACTTCCTCACCTACGGGACGACCGCCCAGGTCGCGCGCGCGTCCGGCGCCGGCGAGGACGAGACCGCGCACGGGCTCGGCGTGCAGGCGCTCTGGCTCTCGCTCGGCTTCGGCGCCGGCCTGACCCTCCTTGTCGTGGCGCTCGCCGTCCCGATCGTGTCGCTCATGGGCGGCGAGGGGCAGACCGCCGACTACGCCGTCGAGTACCTGCGCATCGCGGCGCTCGGGCTGCCGTTCGCGTTCGTCGCGCGTGCGGGCGAGGGCTACCTCCGCGGCCGCTCGAACCTACGCACGCCGCTCATCATCTTCATCTCGGCGAACGTCCTCAACCTGATCCTGGAACTGCTGTTCGTCTACGGCTTCGACTGGGGGATCGCGGGGTCGGCCTGGGGGACGGTGCTCGCGCAGGCGGTCATGGGCGTCGCCTTCGTGGCCGTCATGGCGCCGAGCCTGCGCGGGCAGCTCGGCATCGACGGCCGGCTCATGCACCGGCTGCTGACGCTCGGGCGGTACATCTTCGTCCGCACGGCGTCGCTCTACGCGGCGTTCATCGTCGCCGGCGCGGTGGCGGCGCGCTTCGGCGACCCGTCGCTCGCCGCGCATCAGATCGCCACGGAGCTCTGGATCTTCCTCGCGCTGCTGCTCGACGCGGTCGCGATCGCCGGGCAGGTGATCGTCGGGCGGATGCTCGGCGGCGGCGACCGCAACGGCGCCTACGACGCGAGCGTGCGCATGGTCTGGATGTCCGTCGCCGCAGGCGCCGTATTCGCCGTGGTGATGCTGGCGGTCGTCACGGTGCTGCCGCGCGTCTTCACGAGCGACGCGGCTGTGATCGACCGCACCCAGGCGCTGTGGCCGATCTTCGCGCTCATGCAGCCGCTGAACGGCGCCGTCTTCGCGCTCGACGGCATCCTGATCGGCGCCGCCGACGGGCGCTACCTCGCCTGGTCGATGGTCGCCGCGGGCGCGGCGTCGTGCGTCGTGGGGATCTCGGCGCTCGCCTTCGACTGGGGCATCGTCGGCGTCTGGGCGGCGCTGCTCGTGCTGATCCTGGTCCGCCTAGTGCTGATGGGCCACCGCTTCCTCGGGCGGCGCTGGCTCGTCACCGGCTGGGCCACCTAGTCCACGAGCCGGGTCCATGCGGCGCAGCGTCCGGACGTCGTGAACGGTGAGCACGAGCAAGGTCGCGACGACGCTCACGCACCCCGCGAAGACAAGGGTCGCGGTCACACCGAGTAGGTCGGACAGGGGGCCGGCCACCGAGAGGCCGATCGGGATGCACACGAACGAACCGAGCGCGTCGTAGGACGAGACACGCGACAGGCGATCGTGCGGGATCTGCTGCTGAAGTGCGGTGTCCCACATGACGCGAGAACACCTCGACACCAATGCCGCCGAGGGCCGAGGCCGCGATCAGCACGACCAGCGACGCCGGTACCGCGAGCAGGAAGCAGACGGGCGCGCCAAGCAGGACCGCGAGGCTCGCCGCGAGCAGCAGGCGCTTGGGGCGCCACCGGAGCGCGATGACCCCGCCGATCACGCTGCCGGCGGCGAAGCCCGCCAGGATCAGGCCCCATGCCGACGCGCCGCCGAGATGCTCCTTCGCGATGACTGGGCCGAGCACGAGATACGTCCCGTTCGTGAAGGCGTTGATGAACATGAACTGGACGACGATCGCCCAGAGCCAAGTGCGCGAGGCGAACTCGCCCCAGCCGACGCGCAACTCGTGTACGAAGCTGGACGCCGCGTGGCGCGCCGCCGCCGGCACCCGTACCTGCACCACGAATGCTGCGCTGACGAGGAAGGTCGCCGCGTCGAACGCCAGCGCCCAGCCCGGGCCGACGCCGCCGACCACAAGGCCAGCGAGGCCGGCGCCGACGATCGACGTGGTGCTGTTCGCGAGCCGGAGCAGCGCGTTCGCCTGCTGGAGCCGGCCGGGGCTGACCACGCTCGGGATCAGGCCGGTCGATGCCGGGAAGAAGAACGCGTTGGCGATCCCGCGGACCACCTGGAGGACGATCAGCTGCCAGAGCTCCGCATGGCCGCCGATCAGGAGCGCCGCGACCGTCCCCTGCGCCGCGAACATGACGAGATCGGTCGAGACCATGACGAGGTTGCGGGGCAGGCGGTCGGCCCAGACGCCGCCGACCAGGATGAAGAAGACCTGAGGGATCCAGATGGCGGCGAGCACGACGCCAAGGTCGGTGGCCGAGCCGTTCAGATCGTCGAGGACGGCGAATGCCAGCGCGACCGGTGCGAACGCGCTGCCGAGGAGCGATGCGGTGCGGCCGAAGAAGAGGAGGCGGAACTGGCGCTCGCGGAGCGCGCCAAGACGGCTCACGCCGCGCGTTCGCGCCGCTTCTCGGCCCAGCGGCGCATCCCGAGGTACGAGTGCCAGAACGGGATCGCCTGCGCATACGAGGCGCGTTGCTCAAAGGGCAGGCCGGCGAGCTCCGCTTCGCGCTCCTCGATGAAGGGGTCCTGCTCGGCCCCGGCCTCGATCTCGGCCGACCAGCGCTCGATGCGCTCCCGAAGCTCGGCCAGATGGCGGCCGGGGTCATCGGCGACGCCGAAGTGCACGAGCGCGAGCCGCTGCGGCGCCGTCCGCTCGATCTCGTCCAGCGTCTCGAGCCACGTGTCGCGGTCGAACTCGGGCGGCGGCGCCGGCGGGAAGACGAACTCGCTCGGCTGGATGCGGACGCCGGCCGCGTCGCCGGCGTAGAGCGTCCCCTCGGCGTCGAGGTAGCAGACGTGGTGCCTTGCGTGGCCCGGCGACGGGAAGCAGTCGAGGCCGAGCACGCGATCGCCGACCACGCGGATGTTCGCCTCGGGCACCGGAGCCAGCTCGCCCCAGAGCTCGTCGAAGAGGTCGCCGTAGAGGCGGCGCGCGCTCTTCTCGAGCCGGGACGGGTCGACGAGGTGGGGTGCGCCGATCGCCGAGACGTGGACCGTCAGCCCGGGATGCTCGCGGACGAGGACGCCGGCGGCACCCGCGTGGTCGAGGTGGATGTGCGAGAGCAGCAGGTGCCGGATGTCCGTCAGCTCGAGGCCGTGCTCGGCCAGGCGCTGCTTCAGCGTGTCGACCGTCGTGGACGGGCCGCTCTCGTACAGCGCGGGCCCGTCGGGCGTGTCGAGCAGGTACGCGCCGATGACCCGCTCGCGGCCGAGATGCAGCAGGTCGAGCGGGCCGGCCATGCGACGATCCTAGTGATGGTCGTTCGTGACGAGACCGGCGCCGACGAGGCCGCCGTCGACTCCATCAACCGCGCGGCCTTCGGGCGCGCAGCGGTTACACCGCACAGCGTGCCCGGGTTCCTACGCGGTGGCCGCAGGTGCGCGCACGAGCGCGGCGGCGAGGTCCTCGATCAGGTCGCCGGCCGACTCGATGCCGGCCGACAGCCGGACGAGGTTCCGCGGGGCCGCGAACGGCGCATCCGCGGTCGAGGCGTGCGTCATCCGCGACGGGTGCTCGATCAGGCTCTCGACGCCGCCGAGGCTCTCGGCGAGCTTCCAGATCTTCGTGCGCGCGACGAGCGCGACCGCCTCCTCCTCGCTCTCGACGAGGAACGAGACCATCCCGCCGAAGTCGCGCATCTGCCGACGTGCGATGTCGTGCCCGGGATGGCCGGGCAAGCCGGGGTAGAGCACGGTCTCGACCGCCTCGTGGCCGGTCAGGAACTCGGCGATCTGCCGGGCGTTCTCGCAGTGCTGGCGCATGCGCACGGCGAGCGTCTTCACGCCGCGCAGCACGAGCCAGGAGTCGAACGGGCCGGGCACGGCGCCGAGCGACTTCTGCAGGAAGCGGAGGCGCTCCGCGATCGTCGGGTCGTTCGTGGCAGCGAAGCCGCCGATCACGTCGGAGTGGCCGCCGAGGTACTTCGTCGTCGAGTGGACGACGACGTCGGCGCCGAGGTCGAGCGGCTGCTGGAGGTACGGCGTCGCGAAGGTGTTGTCGACGACGAGGATCGCGCCGGCGGCGTGGGCGGCCTCGGCCGCGGCGCGGATGTCGACGATGTTCAGGAGCGGGTTCGTCGGCGTCTCGATCCAGACGATCCGCGTTTTCTCGTCGAGGTGCTCGGCCAGGGACGAGTTGACCGTCTCGGCCGAGACGTACGTGAAGTCGTAGCCCTTCGGCTCGTAGATCTGGGAGAACATCCGGTAGACGCCGCCGTAGACGTCGTTGACGGAGACGACTCGCTCGCCCGGCGAAACCAGGTGCATCAGCGTCGTCGTCGCGCCGAGCCCGGACGAGAAGGCGACGCCGTGCTCCGCGTTCTCGAGCGACGCCAGGCACTCCTGCAGCGCCGTGCGGGTCGGGTTGCCGGAGCGCGAGTAGTCGTAGCCCTTGTGGACGCCGACCTCCTCCTGGACGAACGTCGAGGTCTGGTAGATCGGCGTCGTGATCGCACCGGTCGTCGGGTCCGGCTCCTGGCCGGCGTGGATCGCGCGCGTCTCGAAGTCCATGCGCTGAGTGTAGGGCGCTCTGACCTCAGACCGTCATACGTTCCCGAGCGTGATCAGCCCCGTCACGTCCTTTCCGCCGACCGGGTACGACAGCTCGTAATCGCCCGGATCCGAGATGTCGATGGCGACCTCGTACGTTTTGCCCGGGTCGATCATCGGCGTGACGAGCGTTCGGCCCTTGTGCTCGATGGTGACGGCGTGCGCGACCGAACCCTCGTTCTCGATCTGGAGCGTGTACGTCCCGGGGATCGAGAGCCGCGTGTACTGCGGCGAGACGAGATGCTCTTCGATCGTGATCGGGACCGTGAGGACGGGGTTTCCGCCCGTCGCCACCAGCGACTGCTTCTCGTTGCCGCCGCCACAGCCGGCAAGACCGAGGACCGCCACGCCGAGCAGTGCTGCCAGGACGCGCGCCATGTCGGCGCGGAACGCTAGCGGAGAGCCGGCTCGCGGCCGTGCGCGAGGTACTCGAGCAGGTCCGAGCGGGTCAGCACGGCCAGCGGCGTGCCGCCGCGGACGACGACGCACCGCCGCGCCGCCGCCGGCGAAGTCGGCGAAGACCTCGTCGACCGAGTCGTTCGCGTCCACGGCCGCGAGCGGCGGCCCCATCGCGGCGGCGACGTCCTCGCCGAGCGAGTCCGGGTTGCTTGAAGACGCGGTCGAGCAGGCCGCGCTCGTTCAGCGACCCGATCACGTCGGCGAGCGACTCGACGGGCTCGTGGCGGACGACCGGCAGCTGCGAGATCCCGTAGCGCTGCATCAGCTCGATCGCCGCGCCGACCTTCTCGTGCGACTCGCAGACGACGAGGTCGGGCAGCGCCGCTCGCTCGTCGCTGCTTGTACGCGAGCACCTCCGCGACCGTCGGCGCCGGCGCCGCGCCGCTCGAGGAAGCCGTGCTCGAGCATCCAGTTGTCGTCGAAGACCTTCGACAGGTAGCCGCGGCCGCCGTCGGGGATCGTGCGTCAGGATCGTGATGCCCGGGCCGTGCTTCCGCGCCGTCTCGAGCATCGCGTGGACGGACGTCCCGCCCGAGCCGCCGGCGAGGATCCCCTCCTCGCGCGCGAGCCGGCGCGCGATCAGGAACGAGTCGCGGTCGGAGACGCGCACGTACTCGTCCACGATCGACGGGTCGAAGGTCGCCGGGAAGGTGTCCTTGCCGATGCCCTCGACGAGGTACGGGTGGACGTCCGCCCGAGTAGATCGATCCCTCCGGGTCGGCGCCGACGATCAGCAGGTCGGGCTTCTGCTCCTTCAGGTAACGCGCCGTGCCGGTGATCGAGCCGCCGGTGCCGACGCGAGATCACGACCGCGTCGAGCTCGCCGCCGGTCTGCTCCCAGATCTCGGGCCCGGTCGTCGCGTAGTGCGCGGCGGGTTCGCCGGGTTCGAGTACTGGTCGGGCTTGTACGCGCCGGGGATCTCCTCGGCGAGCCGGTCGGAGACGGAGTAGTAGCTCTCGGGCGAGTCGGGCTCGACCGCGGTCGGGCAGATCACGACCTCGGCGCCGAACGCGCGCAGGAGCGAGATCTTCTCCGGCGCGACCTTGTCGGGCATCACGAAGATCATCCGGTAGCCCTTGATCGCCGCCGCCAGCGCGAGGCCGACGCCCGTGTTGCCCGAGGTCGGCTCGACGATCGTGCCGCCGGGCTGAGCTTTCCCTCCGCCTCGGCGCGCTCGATCATGCGCAGCCCGATCCGGTCCTTGTTCGAGCCGCCCGGGTTCAGGTACTCGAGCTTGGCGAGCAGCGTGCGCCCGAGCTCGGTGCCGATCCGCTGCAGCCGGACGAGCGGCGTGTTGCCGATCAGGTCGAGGACGGTCGGGTATTCGCGGGCCACGGTCGCAGCGTAATCCACTACGGGAATGTCGCCAGGCTCAGCGGCCGAGCCCTCGCAGGCACGCGTCATGGAACACACCCGGCGGGTACGCGCAGCTGCGGATGCGCATGAACGTCGCGCTCCAGCGGAACGTCCGTCCGCCCACCGATCCGTACGGGTTCGGTGCGGATCCGCCGAGGGTGAAGTGCGTCAGGCGTGGATTCATCAGCTTGGCGAAGACGGCGCGGGCGGCGGCGCCCTTGAGCTGGGCGCCCGCGTCGAGGCCCTGCGGGTCGATGTAGCAGTACCGAAACGGCGGCCGCGCCTGCGAGCCGATCTCACCGCCCACCGAGAAGAACTGGCGTGCCGTTCCCGCGTAGTAGTTCATCCCGACGGCACCGCTCGTCTGCTCGACCGGGCGGGCCTTTGTGCCACAGTCACTGGGCGGCTGTGTCGGTGAGCAACCCGTGCTCGGATCCAAGGGCTGGCCGGGTGTATTGGTCGCGCGCAGGGTCTCGACGGCGGGCTCCTGCATCTGCTTGTCGCCCGGGAGAACGCCGGGAATCCGTCCGCGCATGAACAGGAAATCCGGGCCTGCGCCCTTCCCGGGTGGGCGGCTGAACGTCAGCGTCGCCGATGCGGCGACGACCGGGGTGCAGCCGTACGTGGATCTGCTGATCGGCGGGTACCACGGGTCGTGGAGCTTCCCGTCATACGAGGAGACCGCCTGTACCGAGACCTTGAACATGTAGATCGCCGGTGCCCCACTCGATGATGCGCTCGTTGCAGCCGCCAGCGCTCCGAGCGCCGCCAGCGCCGCCATGACTCCACGCCACATGAATGTTCCTCCCTTTCGACCCGTTCCTCGACGCGCGGAAGGTAGCGCCGATTTTCAGTGCCTGAAGTGGCGGCGCCCGGTCAGCACCATGACCGCGCCGGCCGCGCGCACCGCCTCGACGACCTCGTCGTCGCGCTTCGACCCGCCCGGCTGGATGATCGCGCTGATCCCGGCGTCGATCGCCAGCTGCGGCCCGTCGGCGAACGGGAAGAACGCGTCCGACGCCAGGACGGCGCCGTCGAGGTCGTGGTTGTGCTCGCGCGCCTTCATCAGCGCGATCCGCACCGAGTCGACGCGGCTCGTCTGGCCGCCGCCGATGCCGATCGTCTGGAGATCCTTCGCGATCACGATCGCGTTCGAGGTGACGTGCTTGCACACCCGCCACGCGAAGAGCAGATCGCCCCAGCACCCCTCGCTCGGCGAGCCGGCCACCGCCTCCATCGAGTCGCGGTCCTCGGTGTCGAGGTCGCGGTCCTGGACGAGCAGCCCGCCGGGGACGCGCTTGAACTCCTTCTCGGCGGGGTCGACGCGACGGCGCTCGCGGTCGAGCAGGATTCGCGTCGCCGGCTTCTCCGTCAGCGCCGCGAGCGCGCCCTGCTCGTAGCCGGGGGCGAGCAGAACGTCGATGAACCGCGTCGCGAGCGCCTGCCCGAGCTCCGCACCGACCGGCCGGTTGAGACCGACGACCATGCCGAACGCCGACACCGGGTCGGCTGCGAGCGCCCGCTCGTAGGCGTCCTCGATCGTCGCCCCGACGGCGACGCCGCACGGGTTCGCGTGCTTCACGATCACGCAGGCCGGCACGGCGAACTCGCGCAGCAGCATCCGGGTCGCCGACAGGTCGTAGAGGTTGATGAACGACAGCTGCCGTCCGTGGAGCTGGCTCACGTTCGAGAGCAGGTGTGTCCGCGTATTTGCATCCGCGTAGTAGGCCGCCCGCTGGTGCGGGTTCTCGCCGTACGCGAGCTCCTGCACCTTCACGTACGAGTGCGTCAGCCGATCGGGGAACGGCTCACGGCCGGCGAACCAGTTCGCGATCGCGGCCTCGTACGCCGCCGTCGTCGCGAACGCCTCTGCCGCCAGCCGCCGGCGCGTCGCCGACGAGACCTCGCCGGTGTCACGCAGCTCCGCGAGGACCTCGTCGTACTGCGCCGGGCTCGACACCGGCGTGACGTAGAGGAAGTTCTTCGCGGCGGCGCGCAGCATCGACGGGCCGCCGATGTCGATCATCTCGACCGCCTCTTCCTCGCGCACGCCGAAGCGGCCGGCCACGTCCTGGAACGGGTAGAGGTTCACGCAGACGAGGTCGAACGGGCGGATGTCGTGCTCGTCGAGGGCGGAGAGGTCGCTCTCGTCGTCGCGCCGGGCCAGGATCGCCGCGTGGATGCGTGGGTGCAGCGTCTTGACGCGCCCGCCGAGCAGCTCCGGCACCTCCGTGAGCTCTTCCACGCGCGTGACTTCGAGCCCCGCCTCCTCGAGCGCCGCCGCCGTGCCACCGCTTGCGACCAGCTCGGCACCGAGGTCGGCGAGCCCGCGCGCGAAGTCCTCGAGGCCGTCCTTGCGGTAGACCGACAGCAGCACGCGCATCAGGCGATCAGCTCCCTGACGACCTCTGGAAGCAGTCGGTGCTCGGCCGCCTGCACACGCGCGCGCAGGGTCTCGGGCGTGTCGCCCGGGAGCACCGGCACAGGCTCGGCACGGATCACCGCGCCCGTGTCCATGCCGCCGTCCACATAGTGGATGGTCGCAGCCGTCTGCGGGACGCCGGCCTCGAGCACGTCCTCGATCGGGCGCGCACCGGGGAACGCCGGCAGCGGCGCGGAGTGCGTGTTGACGATCCGGTCCGGGAAGCGGTCGAGGAACGCGGGCGTGAGCAGGTGCATGTAGCCGGCGCAGACGACGAAGTCGACATCGTGCTGCTCGAGCCAGGCAGCCATCGCGGCGTCGCGAGCGGCGCGGTCGGCGTAGTCGTCGAGCGGGAACGCCGCGGACGCAATCTCGGCCGCACCCGCACGATCCAGCGCGCGCACACCGGCGTGGTTGGACGCGACGGCCGCGATCGGCAGCCCGGCGTCGATGAGCGCCTGCAGGTTCGTGCCCTCGCCGCTCACCAGAACCCCGATCACGGGACGCGTCCGATGACGAGCTCGCCCGGCGCCGGCTCGGCAACCACGGCGCAGTAGCCGATGCCGAGATTGAACACACGGCGCAGCTCGTCCTCGTCGACGTGCCGCGCGAGCCACTCGAAGACGGGCGGCCGCGGCCAGGCGCCCCAGTCGATCTCCACCTCGAGGCCATCCGGAACGACGCGCGAGAGGTTGCCGGGGATCCCGCCGCCCGTGATGTGCGCCAGCGCCTTCGCGCGCGGGCCGAGCCCGCGTACCGAGTCGAGATAGAGCCGCGTCGGCGCGAGCAGGTCGTTGCCGTCGTACGGCTCGTCCTCCAGCACGCGCCGCGCGAGCGTGAACCCGTTCGCGTGCAGGCCGGCCGACGGGAAGCCGATCACCGTGTCGCCGGTCTCGACGCGCGACCCGTCGACGAGCCGCTCGCGGTCGACGAGGCCGACGCACGTGCCCGCGAAGTCGAGCTCCCGGTCGCGGTAGATGCCAGGAAGCTCGGCGGTCTCCCCGCCGATGAGCGCACAGCCGGCCTCGCGGCACACCTCGGCCGCGCCCTCGACGAGCTCGGCGACCTGCTCGAGCACGATGCTGTTCGCGGCGACGTAGTCGAGCAGGAAGAGCGGGTCGGCCCCCGTGGTGGCGACGTCGTTGATGCAGTGCGCCGCGAGATCGCGGCCGCAGTCGCGCAGCCGCCCGCGCTCGCGCGCGAGGACCAGCTTCGTGCCGACGCCGTCGGTGGAGGCCACGAGCAGCTGCCGCTCGTTCAGCGGGTAGACGCCGGCGAAGGCGCCGAAACCGCGCGCGCCGGTCGACTCCACGGCAGCCCGCAGCCGGTCGACGATCGCCTCCGCTGCCGCCAACGAGACCCCCGCCGCCTCGTACGTGTTCGAGTCCACGTGAGCGCCGAGTCTAGAGGGCGACCGGGACGCCTACACTCGCCCGGAAATGCCGCTTGCGCACGCCGCCTGGACGGACTGGAGCCTTGCACCCCTCCAGCTCGCTCCGATCGCAGCGCTGGCGGTCGCGTACGAGTGGCGCGCGCGCACGCTCGCCCGGCGCGGCCAGCCGGTGCCCGGCTGGCGGCACGGGCTCTTCTGGGTGTCGATCGTCCTGCTTCTCATCGCACTCGTCACGCCGATCGACGCGTACGGCGAGGAAGACCTGTTCGCCGTCCACATGGTCCAGCATGTCCTGCTGGGCGACCTCGCGCCGCTCGCGTTCGTGGCCTCGCTGACCGGTCCGCTCCTCCGGCCGGTGCTCGCGCTGCCCGTGCTCGGGAAGCTGCGCGTCCTCGCACACCCGCTGGTCGCGCTGCCAATCTGGGCCGTCAACCTGTACGTCTGGCACCTGCCCTACCTCTACGAGGCGGCGCTGCGCCACGACTCGGTGCACGCGCTGGAGCACGGGCTCTTCTTCGGCTGCGGGGCGCTCATGTGGGCGCCGGTCGTGGAGGTGCTGCCGGGCCCGGCCTGGTTCGGGACGGCCGCCAAGCTCGGCTACATCGTCGCCGTGCGGCTGATCACGACGGTGCTCGGGAACGTCTTCCTGTGGTCGGGGAAGGTCTTCTATCCGTTCTACGAGGCGGGCGAGCGTGCTCACGGGGTCTCGCCGCTGCAGGACCAGGGCTGGGCGGGCACGGTGATGATGCTCGAGGGCTCGTTCGTGACCCTCGCTGCGCTGGCCTGGCTCTTCCTGCGCCTGGCCGAGGAGGGTGAGCTGCGCCAGGAGCTGATCGAGCGCGGGCTCGACCCGCAGATGGTCAAGCGTGCGGTGCGCTACGGCCGGGGCGCCGAGCTGGCCGAACGCTGACGTGAGGCATGACATCATCGCCGCATGCCGCTGTTCGTCGAGCAGGACAGCGCGGCGAAGGCGCTGGTGATCGTGACGGTCGTAGCCGCTTCATTGGGTGAGATCCTCGCCACCTACGCCGGCAGGGCCCGCGACGCTCCCAAGGGCGCCAGTCGGCTGCGCGCCATGGGCTCTAGCATCGTCGAGGCTACGTTCCTGCGCAGCCGCGGCCCGTCGCCTGCCGATCGGGGGACGAAGCAGCTGATCGTGGGTTCGATGCTCGCCGCAGTCGCCGCCGCCGCGTTCATCGCGGTCGGTCTGCCCGGCCTCCGCGTGGGCTCCAACGACTGGGCGGGGGTCATCGTGGGGGTCGTCATCGCGTGGCTCGGCATCGGGCTGCGGGTCTGGGGCGTCTGGACGCTCGGCCGGTTCTTCCGGCGCGAGGTGGTGATCCAGGAGGGCCAGACCGTCGTGCGCGAGGGGCCGTACCACTGGCTGCGCCACCCGGCCTACGCCGGCAACCTCCTGGTCGTGTTCGGAGTCGCGCTGGCGATCGGCAGCTGGATCGGTGCGGTGGTCGCCCTGGCGATCGCGACCGCCGGGCACCTGCCACGGATCCGTGTCGAGGAGGCGGAGCTCACGAAGGCGTTCGGCGACGGGTACCGCGCGTACGCCAGCGACACCGCCAGGCTGGCTCCGGGCGTCTGGTAGCGGGAAGGACTCGCGGCCGCGAAGCGGAAGTTGCGGTTGTTGCGATCTTCCGGCGTGCACCACGTGGATCTCGTCGTCCGCTCGGTGGAGCGGAGCCTGCCGTTCTACCGCGACCTGCTCGGCCCGCTCGGCTGGCACGGGATCAGCGAGGTCGAGGGCGAGCGCGGCGAGACGATCTGGTACCTGAGCGGCCCCGGCACGTCGATCGGGATCCGCGCCGCGCAGCCGTCCCAGATCGGCCCCGGCTATGACCGCTACTCGGTCGGGCTGCACCACATCGCCTTCGAGGCGCAGTCGCGCTCGGTCGTGGACGAGCGGGCCGAATGGCTCCGCAGCCACGACGCCGACGTCGAGAGTGACCCGCAGGAGTACGGGTACACGCCTGGGTACTACGCGGTCTTCTTCTTCGATCCTGACGGTCTGAAGCTCGAGATCGTCCATGTCCCGGGCCACGCGGCCTGAGAAAAGGAGGGAGTCATGTCCACCATGCCACCCGACGGGCCGACCGAGTCCTCGGCCACACCCGGGCCGCCCCCGGCGCCGCCACCACCGCCGTTCGGCGGCGAGACGGTCGTTGCCGGCACGGCGTCCGGGGGCGGCGGTGCACCGACCAGCATCGCCATCACCGACATCGCGCGCTTGCCGATACCGGGCAACGCGGAGTTCGCGCTCTGGTTATTCCTCGAGATCGTCTTCTCGCTGATCTGGTGGTTCAACGACAGCGTCGACGCGTACGCGTGGATGGTGGTCACCACCGGGCTGACGTTCGCCTACTTCATCAGCCGCGGCGTCGCCAAGGCGAGCCGCGTGCTCGAGCAGTAGCGCCGCTCTACCGCGGGAGCCCGGCCGGGATGCGGGCGGGCTCCCGCTCCTCGAACCGGTGCTTCTCGAGCTGCACGGGCGCGGCGGCCGGGTAGCGGCCGGTGAAGCACGCACGGCACATCTCGGACTCCGGGCGCTGCACAGCCGCCTGCATCCCTTCGAGCGAGAGGTGAGCCAGAGAGGTCGCACCGAGCAGCTCGCGGACATCTTCGACGCTGCGGCTGCTGGCGACGAGCTGGTTGGTGTCGCCGAAGTCGATGCCGTAGAAGCACGGGGAGATCAGCGGCGGCGAGGACACGCGGATGTGCACCTCGCGCGCGCCCGCGTCGAAGAGCATGGTCGTGATCTGCCGCGTGGTGTTCCCGCGCACGATCGTGTCGTCGACGATCACGACCCGCTTGCCCGCGACCTCGGTTAGCGGGTTGAACTTCATGCGGATCCCCTGTTCGCGCATGCCCTGCTCCGGCTGGATGAACGTCCGCCCGACGTAGCGGTTCTTGATCAGCCCCTCGCCGAACGGGATGCCGCTCGCGCGCGCGAAGCCGATCGCCGCCGGCGTGCCCGAGTCCGGGATCGGCATGACCATGTCTGCGTCCGCGGGCGCCTCGCGCGCGAGCTGCTCGCCCATGCGCACCCGCGCGCCGTAGACCTCGACGCCGTCGAGGTCGGTGTCAGGGCGGGCGAGGTAGACGTACTCGAAGATGCAGAGCGCGCGCCGCTCGGGCTCCCGTGCGGCGACCGAGTGCAGGCCGTCCTCGTCGATAACGACCAGCTCACCGGCGGCGAGGGAGCGCACGTGCGACGCGCCGACCAGGTCGAACGCACACGTCTCCGAGGCAACCACCCAGTCGTCGCCGAGACGGCCGAGCTCGAGCGGCCGGAAGGCGTGCGGGTCGCGGAAGGCGACCAGCTTGCCTTCGGAGAGCGCGACCACCGAGTAGGCGCCTTCCAGCTTGCCCATCGTCGCCGCGACCGCCTGCTCGAGCGGGCGCTCGTCGTTCGCGATCAGCGCGGCGATCGCCTCGGTGTCCGACGTCGACATCAGCCGGATGCCCGCGGCGCAGAGCTCATCGCGCAGCACGGTCGTGTTCGTCAGGTTGCCGTTGTGGCCGAGCGCGACCGTGCGCGCCCGGCCGTGCTGGACGAGCGGCTGCGCGTTCTGCCAGTGCGGCGAGCCGGTCGTCGAGTACCGCGTGTGCGCGATGGCGACGTCACCGTGAAGCCCGTTCAGCTTCTGCTCGGAGAAGACCTGGGTGATGAGGCCCATGTCGCGGAGCGCGGTCAGGCGACCCTCGTCCGAGACGGCGATCCCGGCCGACTCCTGGCCGCGGTGCTGGAGCGCGAAGAGCGCGAAGTAGGCGAGGCGGGCGACGTCGCGCTCGGGGGCGCGGATGCCGACGATGCCGCACATCAGCAGTCACTCCGGCCACAGGTCGTGCCCGTGGCCGCCGAAACGCCGGCAGCGCAAGGACGGAGGAAGCGTTCGTACCCGGAGGGTACGGGCGCGACCGAGGACGCGGCGATGCCGCACGTTGCAGGCACGCCACGGGTGCGAGATGTGGACGGAGGGACTGCCATCAAGTCGCGTGTACCTCGGCCAGGCGGGGGACGGGGACGCCGAGCAGCGTGTCGCCGCCGACCGTGCCGATGCGGCGCAGCGGAACGTCGGCGGTCAGCCCGGCGTCGGCGGCCACGATCGCCTGCCCGCCGCCTTCGCCGAACAGCGCCACCGCGTCGTCCTCGAGATCCAGGTCGGCGCCGATGCCGCTGACGGTAGCGGCTTCGGCCAGACAGACCGCCAGCCCGCCCTCCGCGGCGTCGTGGACGAGGCTGGCGACCGCTGCCGTGCGGTAGAGGAACGCGATCAGGCGCGCCTCCGCCTCGAGATCGAGCGGCGCCGGCCGACCCGCAAGCTCTCCATAGCGGGCCTGGTACTCCGATCCGTCCAGCGTCAGCGCGGGCGCGCCGGCCAGGTAGATCGCGTCGCCATCGCGCCACGTGCCGGGCACGCGACGGACGTCCGGGACGAGCCCGACGCAGCCGACCACCGGCGTCGGGTGGATGGCACGGCCGCCGGTCTCGTTGTAGAGCGAGACGTTGCCCGAGACGACCGGGATGCCGAGCGCCTCACAGGCTTGTGCGATGCCCTCGATCGCCTCGGCCAGCTCCCACGCCATCTCCGGCTTCTCCGGATTGCCGAAGTTGAGGCAGTCGGTGACGGCGAGCGGCTCGCCTCCGGCGCAGGCGACGTTGCGCGCCGCCTCGAGCACGGCGAGCGCGCCGCCCGTGCGCGGGTCGAGCCGGCCGATCCGGCCGGTGCCGTCGAGCGAGACGGCGAGACCTCGCGTCCCGTCCAGGCGCAGCACCGCGGCGTCGAGGCCGGGGCGGCGGACGGTGCGCGAGCCGACGAGGTGGTCGTAGCGGCGGTAGATCCAGGCGCGGCTGCGGAGGTTCGGCGAGCCGAGCAGGTCGATGAGGGCCTCGGCCGTCGGCGGCCCCGCGACCGGGGGCGCAGGCGGCTGCGGCTCGCGCGCCGTCTGCGGCACGCGGTAGCGCGGCGCCTCCTCCGTGAGCGCGTTCGCCGGGATCGCGGCGAGCAGCTCGTCGCCGTCGAAGCAGCGGAGGTCGCCCGTGTCGGTGACCTCACCGACGACCGCGTGCGCGAGCTCCCAGCGGCTGCAGACCTCGAAGACGTCGTCGATCCGCTCGGGGCGGACGACGGCGACCATCCGCTCCTGGCTCTCGGAGATCATCACCTCCCATGGCTCGAGGTCGTCCTCGCGGAGCGGCACGCGGTCGAGGCGCACGTCGATGCCGGCATCGCTGCGCCATCTCCGACAGGGACGAGGCGAGCCCGGCCGCGCCGCAGTCCTGCAGCGACTCGACCAGTCCGCGCTCGACCAGCTCGCCCGACGCCTCGATCAGCTTCTTCCCCGTGAACGGGTCGCCGATCTGAACCGACGGCCGCTTCTCGGAACTGCCCTCGGCCAGGTCCTGGCTGGCCAGCACGCTGGCGCCGCCGATGCCGTCGCGGCCGGTCGTCGCGCCGTAGAGAACGATCGCGTTGCCGGTCCCGCGCGCGCCCGCGCGCGTCACTCGGTCCACCGGGAGCAGCCCGACGCACATCGCATTGACGAGGCAGTTGTCCTCGTAGGCCGGGTCGAAGACCGCCTCGCCGCCGACGGTCGCGACACCGCACGAGTTGCCGTAGTGGCCGATGCCCTCCACGGCGCGCTCGAAGCGGTGGTCGGGCGACCCGAAGCGCAGCCCGTCGAGGAACGCGATCGGCCGCGCGCCCATGGCGAGGATGTCGCGGAGGATGCCGCCGACGCCCGTCGCCGCGCCCTGGAACGGCTCGACCGCGGACGGGTGGTTGTGGCTCTCCACCTTGAACGTGACGGCCTGACCGTCGCCCAGATCGACCACGCCGGCGTTCTCTCCTGGCCCCTGGAGCACGCGCGGACCGGTCGACGGCAGGCGCTTCAGGAGCGGCGCGGAGTGCTTGTACGCGCAGTGCTCAGACCAGAGCAGCGAGAAGACGGCGAGCTCGAAGTGGTTCGGCTCCCGGTCGAGCAGCTCGCAGATCCGGTCCAGCTCGAAGTCCGTCAGGCCGAGCGTTCGATGGAGCGGCTGGGCGGCGACCGACGTCAGAGGCCGGATCCTAGATGGCCGCTCGGCCGGGCACAGCCGTCTTAACAGGGCAGTCCTATGACGAACATGTTTCAGTGCCTGGCACCGAGAAGTGCCTGTCACAGTGCCTGGCACCGAGGCGGCGGGCCGAATGGATCGGGGTCCGGCATCGTTCTCACACAGGTGGGGTCTCGCGCGTTGGAGTCGGTATGAGCCGTCGCCACCTGGTGATGCTTCTCGCGCTGTCCTCGATCTGGGGCGCATCGTTCCTGTTCATCAAGGTCGGCGTCCGCGAGCTCGAGCCGGCGACGCTCATCTGGGTGCGCGTCGGGCTCGCGGCGCTCGTGCTCGTGCCCGTGGCGATCGTCGCGCTCGGCGGGCACGCCACCGTGACCGGTCTACGCACGGCGTGGAAGCCGCTCGTCGTGATGGGCCTGCTCAACTCCGCCCTCCCCTTCTGGCTGATCTCGTGGGCCGAGCAGGACGTCGACTCGGGGCTGACCGCGATCCTCCAGGCTTCTGCGCCGTTGTTCACTGCGCTGCTCGCGATCTGGATCGACCGCAGCCAGCGCGTGACCGGCATCCGCCTGGGCGGGCTCCTGCTCGGCCTCGTCGGCGTCGCCGCGCTCGTCGGCTTTCCCGGCGGCGGCTCGAGCCCGATCCGCGCGGCCGCCGTCGTCCTCTCCGCCGCCCTGTACGCGCTCGCCGCGCTCTACGGCGGCCGCGCGCTCGGCCAGGTCCAGCCGCTGCTGGTTGCAACCGGGGCGATGCTGGCGGCGACGCTGATCACGACGCCGTTCGGGATCGCCCAGGCGCCGGATCACCTCCCGGGCTGGAAGGTGGTCGGCTCGATGCTCGCGCTCGGCATCCTGGGCACCGCCGTGGCCTACGTCCTCTATTTCGGTCTGATCGCCGGCGCCGGGGCCTCCAAGGCGATCCTCGTCACGTACCTCGTCCCTCCGATCGCGGTCGCCTACGGCGCGCTGATCCTGGACGAGAGCGTCCGGCCGATGGCGATCGCCGGCCTGGCCCTCATCCTCGGCGGGGTGGCACTTGGAACGGGCGGCATCCGGCTGACGCGCCGCCGCCAGGCGCTCCCGGAGCCGGCTCCGTGAGCCGCGGCTACGTCGCCAGCATCTCGCTGCTCGCCGCCGTCTGGGGTGCGTCGTACCTGTTCATCAAGGTCGCCGTCCGCGACGTCGAGCCGGCGACGCTGATGTTCTTCCGCGTCGCGCTCGCCGCATTGCTGCTCGTGCCGTTCGTGCTCGCGACGCGCGGCGTCCGCCGCGGCGCCGCCGAGCTTCGAGCCGCTGCAGTGCCGGCGCTCGTGCTCGGGACGATCAACGCGGCCATTCCGTTCACGCTCATCGCCTGGGGCGAGACGCACATCGACTCCGGCGTCGCGGCGATCGCCAACGCGACCGTCCCGCTCTTCGTCGTGCTGGTCGCGATCAAGGTGCGCCCGAGCGAGCGCGCGACCGGTGCCCGCCTGGCCGGGATCGTCCTCGGCCTCGCCGGCGTCGTCCTGCTCGCCGGCGCCCAGCCGGGTGGCGGCTGGTGGGCCGTCGCCGGCACGCTTGCGGTCGTGCTGGCGTCGCTCTCGTACGCCTGCGGCGCCCTGTACGGCCAGGCTCGGAGCGGTGAGCTCGCGGGGCCAGTCCTTGCAGCCGGCACCGTCGTCGGCGCGGCGATCGTGCTGGCCCCGTTTGCCGCCGTGCAGGCACCCCATTCCATGCCGGGCTGGAAGGCGATCGCGTCGATCGTTGCGCTCGGCGTCGGCGGCACCGCGTTCGCCCAGCTGGTGCTGTTCCGGATGTTCCGGCTCTACGGCGCCTCGCGGACGACGCTGGTGACCTACTTGATGCCGCCTGCGGCGCTGTTCTACGGCGCGGTGTTCCTCAGCGAGCCGCTTACGCTCGCGTCCGTCGGCGGCCTCGTGATCATCCTTGCCGGCGTCGCACTCGGCTCCGGCGCCGTGGGGCTCGGGCGCCGCCGCCGGGCGGCCGCCGCGTGATCCGGATCCGCCGCGCCGAGCCGGAGGACGTCGACTTCCTGGTCGACCTGTTCTCGCATGAGGACGTGGATCCGTTCCTCGCCCCGGTGCGCGTGCGCGACGCGGACGGCGTCCGCGCCGAGGTCGAGCGCTCGCAGACGGAGCCCGGGGACTTCGGGCGCTTCCTGATCGAGGCCGACGGAGAGCGCGCCGGCGCTATGGGCTTCGAGGTCGCGAACCGCCGCAGTCGCATTGCCAACCTCGGCGGTCTCGCCGTCCACCCTGACTTCCGCGGCCGGCGACTGGCCGACGAGGCGGCCGGGCTGTTTCAGCGCTACCTGATCGAGGAGCTCGGCTACCACCGGCTCCAGCTCGAGATCTACGGCTTCAACGAACGCGCGATGGCGCATGCCGAGCGCTCGGGGTTCGTGCGCGAGGGCGTGCGCCGCAAGGCGTACCTGCGCCACGGCGAGTGGGTCGACAGCGTGCTCTTCGGTCTGATCGCCGAGGATCTCGGCAACAAAGCGACCGAAACCTCGTCGTAACTCCGCGGGCCGAATGCGCCCGTCCGGGGAGGGGTCCTTGGTGCTGCGGCGTCCGCGCCGCCGATTGTGAAGAACTTGACACCGTCGGCACAAGCGGCGTAGGGTCGCGCCACTAAGACCTGAATCGGGTCTCAGTTTTAACGACGTTAGAGGAGGCACGGATGAATCGCGGGACCAGTAGTCGGCTCGCGTTGCTCGCCACAGCGGTCGCGCTGCTGGCGATTGCAGGGGTCACCGCCCAGACGACGGCTGCGTCCACGCAGGCCAGCACCGTCAAGGTCGGGATCATCTACTCGAGGACGGGGCTGCTCGGCAACTACGGCTCCATGTACGAGGAGGGTCTGCGCCTCGGCATGAAGTACCTGACGCACGGCACGAACACGGTAAACGGCCACAAGATCGTCTTCACGTTCAACGACGACGCCGGTGTTGCGGCGAACGCGGTGACGACGGCCAAGGACCTGATCGGGCAGGGCTACAAGATCATCGCCGGCGCGACCTCCTCCGGCGTCGGGCTGGCGCTCGCTCCCATCGCCGCCCAGAACAAGGTGCTCTTCATCTCCGGACCGGCGGCGAACGACGGCATCACCGGCGCGAACCGCTACACGTTCCGCTCCGGACGCCAGACCTATCAGGACATCCTCGCCGCCAAGGAGATCCTCGGGAAGGGCGTCGGCAAGAAGATCACGGTCTTCGCGCAGGACTCGGCGTTCGGCCAGGGCAACTTCGCGGCGGTCGCGGCGGTGCTCGGCTCGCGCGGGCACACCGTCAGCAAGGTGCTCGTGCCGCTGACCGCAACCGACTTCACGCCGTTCGCGTCGCAGGCCAAGTCGCAGAACCCGGACCTGCTGTTCGTCGCGTGGGCCGGCACGACGGGCCCGGCGATGTGGAAGGCGCTCCAGCAGCAGAACGTGCTCAGCTCCACCACGGTCACGACGGGGCTCGCCGAGCGGGCGACGTGGTCCGCATTCCCGGATGGGATCACGTTCCTGTCCCACTACGTCTCGAACGCGCCTGACAACAAGGTCAACAGCTGGCTCGTCAACACGATGCGCAAGCGCAACCAGGTTCCGGACATCTTCACGCCGGACGGGTTCGTGGCCGCGCAGATGATCGTGCACGCCGTGCAGAAGACCGGCGGCGACGATGTCGACAAGATGATCAGCTCGCTCGAGGGCTGGCAGTTCGTCGGCCCGAAGGGCACCGAGCGGATCCGCCAGCAGGATCACGCGCTGATCCAGCCGATGTTCGCGGTCAAGCTGGTGACGCAGGCGAACGGCAAGCAGAAGCCGGTGCTCGTGAAGCGCTTCTCGCCGGGGAACCTGATGCCCCCGGTGGCGACGTTCCCAAGCGGTTAGACGCAGGAGATACCGCGCGGTGGGCGCTCAGCCTCTCCTCGCGACCAGGCAACTCGGGCTTGACATCGGCGGCGCCACCATCGTCGCCGATGTCTCGCTCGAGGTTGCCGAGGGCGAGTTCCTCGGGATCATCGGCCCGAACGGCGCCGGCAAGACGTCGCTCTTCAACCTGCTGTCGGGGCTCTATCGCGCAAGCTCCGGGTCGATCACGCTCGACGGGCGCGACATCACCGACGACGCGCCGTACCGGCGCGCGGCGGCCGGCCTCGGCCGGACGTTCCAGATCTCGAGCGTCTTCCCGCGTCTGACCGTCTACGAGAACGCGCGGCTGGCCGCGGAGGCCGCCGTGGGCGGGACGCTGAGGATCTGGCGCCGGGCGAGCGGCGTCCGCAAGGCGGTCGAGCGGGCGCGCTGGGCGCTCGGCCGCGTCGGCCTGGGCGCGCGCGAGCAGTGGCCGGCGGGCGCGCTGGCCCACGGCGACAAGCGCAAGCTCGAGCTCGCCATGGTGCTCTGCGGCGACCCGCGCGTGATCATGCTCGACGAGCCGATGGCCGGGATGAGCATCGAGGACGTCCCGCCGCTCGTCGAGCTGATCAAGTCGGTGCAGCAGCAGGAGGGCAAGACCGTGCTCATGGTCGAGCACCACATCTCGGTCGTCACCGGCGTCGCCGAACGGATCGCGGTCATGCACCACGGCCGCCTGCTCGCCGTCGACACGACCGACGCCATCCTCCGCAACGAGGAGGTCCAGGCCGCCTACCTCGGGGAGCCGCTGTGAGCCTCCTTCGCGTCGAGGACCTGCACGTCTACCTCGGGCAGTCGCACGTGCTCCAGGGCGTGTCGTTCAGCGTCCCGGAGGGCGGCGTGACCGCGGTGCTCGGACGCAACGGCGTCGGCAAGACGACGACGCTGCGCGCCCTGATGGGCCTCGTCGAGCCGCGCGGCCGGGCGACGCTCGCCGGCGCCGACCTGACGAAGCTCCCCACCCACGAGATCGTCCGCCTCGGGGTCGGCTACGTGCCCGAGGACCGCGAGGTCTTCGCCGGCCTGACCGTTGAGGAGAACCTGCGCCTGGCCGTGCGCAACGGCGCGGCGCGCTACGACCTCGTCTACGACCTGTTCCCGGAGCTCGAAGAGCGCGGCGGGCAACGTGCCGGCACGCTCTCCGGTGGCCAGCAGCAGATGGTCGCAATCGCCCGGGCGCTGCTGAACGAGAACCGCGTCCTCCTGGTCGACGAGCCGACCAAGGGCCTGGCGCCGCTGCTCGTCGCCGAGGTCGCGGAGGTGCTCGCGAAGGTGAGCGAGACCGAGACGATCGTGCTGGTCGAGCAGAACCTGAGCGTCGTCGAGCGGCTCGCGCGCGACGCGATTGTGCTCGACCAGGGGCGCGTCGTCTACAGCGGGCCGGCGAAGGAGCTGCTCGCCGACCGGCAGCGCGTCCGGACGCTGCTCGGGGTCGCCTGATGGACACCTTCATCCTGCTCACCGTCACCGGCCTCGCGCTCGGCGCCCTCTACTTCCTGATCGCCTCCGGCCTCTCGCTCATCTATGGGCTGATGGGCGTCCTCAACTTCGCCCACGGCGCCTTCCTCACCGTCGGCTCGTACATGGCGTGGTGGAGCAGCGTCAAGCTCCAGGGCACGATCGGCTCGACCGGCCTGCGCTTCGCGGTCAGCGTCGTCATCGGGCTGGCCGCGGGGGCCGCGGTCGCCGCGCTCGTGGAGCTCGTCCTCATCCGGCCGCTCTACCTGCGCCACATCGAGCAGGTGCTCGTCACGGTCGGGCTCTCGTTCGCGTTGGTCGCGCTCGTCCAGGCGTACTGGGGCCCGGACATCCACACGCTCGACGTGCCGAGCTGGCTGAACGGGACGACCGGTCTCGGCGGCGCGCACGTCCCCAACTACAACTTCGTCGAGATCCTCGTGGCCGCCGGCGTCCTCGCCGGGCTGCTCGCCTTCCTGCGCTTCACTCGCTACGGCCTGATCATCCGCGCCGGCGTCGAGAACCGGGCCATGGTGACCGCGCTCGGCATCGACGTGAAGAAGGCGTTCACGCTCGTATTCGCGATCGGCGGCCTGGCCGCGGCGATCGCCGGCATCCTGGCGGGCATCCACTTCAGCGAGATCGACCCGAACCAGGGCACCTCGCTGCTCATCTTCGCCTTCATCGTGGTGGTCATCGGCGGGCTCGGGTCGATCGTCGGCTCGGCGGTTGCCGCCGTGATGGTCGGCCTCGTTCAGCAGTACGTGAACTACAAGTCGTCCGGGATCGGCGACCTCTCGGTCGTCCTGCTGCTCGCGATCACCCTGCTGATCAGGCCGGGCGGCCTCTTCGGCAAGTGGAGCCCGACGCATTGAGGAGCCACGGCCGCATCCTGATCCCGGTCGTCGTCTTCGGCGTGCTGGCCCTCGTCCCGAAGATCTCGGTGAGCACGCACGGCGTCTTCACGTCGCCGCTCGACAGCCCCGGGACGCTCCAGCTGCTCGGCCTGATGCTCTGCTTCGGCGGGATCGCGCTGTCCTACGACCTGCTCTTCGGCTACACGGGCTTGTTGTCCTTCGGGCACGCGCTCTACGTCGCGGTCGGCGTCTACCTCACCGCTGTCGCGACGACGAAATGGGGCTGGGGCATGGCGCCGACGCTCCTCTTCATCGCGCTCATCGGGCTGCTCCTCCCGCTCGTCCTCGGTGCCGTCAGCCTGCGGGTGAGCGGCATCGCCTTCGCCATGGTCACGCTGGCCTTCGCGGAGGCGGGGTTGACGCTCGTCGGGAAGAACCCGCGCCAGTGGACCGGTGGGGAGGAGGGCGTCGGCGTCAACTTCGACCACCTGCCCAGCTGGATGGTCGGCGTCTTCAACACGAAGTACCTCTACTGGATCGCGCTCGGCTACCTGGTCGTCGTGTTCGCAATCGTGGCCTGGGCGGTCGACTCGTCGCCCGGCCGGATCTGGCAGGCGATCCGTGAGAACGAGCAGCGAGTCTCGGTACTCGGCATGCAGCCCTTCCGCTACAAGCTGATGGCGTTCGTGCTGGCGTCGTTCCTCGCGACCGGCGGCGGCGTCGTCTACGCGCTCCTGATCGGCCGCGCCGATCCGAGCGTGACCACGCCGAGCTTCACGCTCGCGCTGCTGCTGATGGTGGTGATCGGCGGCACGGGTACCCGGTGGGGTGCCGTGCTCGGGGCGGCGCTCTACACCTTCCTCGACTACCGGTTGCCGGACTGGTCGCACAGGCACTGGGTCCAGCAGCTGCCGTCCTTCCTCGAGAAGCCGCTGTCACAGCCGCTCTTCGTCCTCGGCGTGCTCTTCATCCTGCTGGTCTACTTCCTGCCCGGCGGCATCGTCGGCCTCGCCCGGCTCGGACCGCGCCGCGGCGGCCTCGAGACGCTCGAGCAGGCCGTCGGTCTCGAGGGCACGCACGGAGACGTCCAGGAGGAAGAGGAGGTGGCGCGGCTATGAGCGACGTCCGCATCGCGTGGGAGGCGCTCGGCGACGGCCCGCCGCTGCTCCTGATCCACGGGCTGGGCTACGAGCGCCACGGCTGGGGGCCGCTCCCGGGGCTGCTGGCCGAGGACTTCCGCGTCCTGCTCTTCGACAACCGCGGCATCGGCGAGAGCGACAAACCGCCGGGGCCGTACACGACCACGCTGATGGCCGGCGACGCACTCGGCGTGCTCGACGCCGCCGAGGTCGACCGCGCGCACGTCGTCGGCACGAGCCTGGGCGGGATGGTCGCGCAGGAGCTCGTGCTCACCGCGCCCGAGCGCGTCGACCGGCTGGTGCTCGCCTGCACGACCCCGGGCCACGACACGTACCCGATCCCGAAGCGTACCCTCGACCTCGTCGCCCGCTTCCCGACGCTCGTGCCGGAGGAGGCGTACCGGCTCGGCGTCGAGAACGCGCTCGCCGACCGCACGGTCGCCGCGCGCCCCGAGCTCGTGGAGGAGATCTTCGCGTACCGCCTCGCCCACCCGCCCAACATGGCCGGCTGGCAGGCGCAGGCGGCCGCGTCGCTCGGCTTCGACGCCACGCCACGGCTCGGCGAGGTGCAGGCGGCGACGCTCGTGCAGCACGGGACCGGCGACCATGTCGTCGACGTGCGCAACGCTCCCCTGCTCGCCGAGGTGATCCCCGGCGCCCGCCTCGAGCTCTACGACGACCTCGGCCACCTCTTCTTCTGGGAGGAGCCGGAGCGCGTGGCCGCCGATTTGAGGAGCTTCCTGCTGTGACCGGGCTGCTCACGCTCGACCACTGGATCCGCGACCGCGCGGCGCTGACGCCCGACCGGGTGGCGATCGAGTCCCCGGACCGGGCGATCACCTACCGCGAGCTGGACGAGCGCTCGGACCGCCTGGCACGAACGCTGCTCGACGCGGGCCTGCGCCGCGGCGACCGGCTTGCCACGCTGACCGCCAACTCGCCGGAGAACGTCGAGGCGTTCTTCGCCTGCGCGAAGGCGGGCTTCATGCTCATGCCGCTCAACTGGCGGCTGTCGCCGGCCGAGCTCGACTACCAGTTCTCCGACGCCGCGCCGGCGCTGCTGCTCGTCGACCCGGAGCACGACGAGCTCGCCGCGCGGCTCACCGCGGCCCCCGAGCGCCGCCTGCTCGGCGACATCGGCGACGGCGGGGCGCCGATCCCGCGGCTGGTCGAGGACGAGGACGGCCTGCTGCTCGTCTACACCTCCGGGACGACCGGCCGTCCCAAGGGTGCCGTGCTGACGCACGCGAACTGCTTCTGGACGAACCTGGGCTTCGACCTCTCGACCGGCGTGTCGGGCGACGACGTCGTCCTCCAGGTGCTGCCGCAGTTCCACTGCGGCGGCTGGAACGTGCACCCGCTGCTGGCGTGGTGGAAGGGCGCGCGCGTCGTGCTCGAGCGCGAGTTCGACGCCGACCGCTGCCTGGAGCTGATCCAGTCGCGCGGCATCACGCAGCTGATGGGCGTACCGGCCATCTACCTGTTCCTCTCACAGGCGGCCGGCTTTGCCGACGCCGATCTGTCGAGCCTCCGGCGCGCGGTCGTCGGCGGGGCCCCGATGCCCGAGACGCTGCTCGAGACGTGGCAGCGCCGCGGCGTCGACATCGTCCAGGGCTACGGGCTCACCGAGGCGGCGCCGAACGTGCTCTGCCTGCCGCCCGAGGACGCCCGCCGGAAGCTGGGCTACGCCGGCAAGCCGTACCCGTACGTGACCTGCGCGCTCCGCGACGCCGTCACGGGCGACCTGCTCGAGGGCGCGGCCGAGGGCGAGCTCGTCGTGCGCGGCCCGAATGTGTTCGCCGGCTACTGGCGCAACGAGGAGGCGACCGCCGAGGTGTTCGACGGCGGCTGGCTGCGCACGGGCGACATTGCCGAGCGGGACGCCGAGGGCTACTACCGCATCCGGGGCCGGCTGAAGGAGATGTTCATCTCGGGCGGCGAGAACGTGTACCCGGCCGAGGTAGAGCACGTGCTCATGCAGCATGGCGCGGTGGGGGACGTGGCCGTCGTCGGCGTGCCGGACGAACGCTGGGGCGAGGTCGGCGCCGCGTTCGTGGTGCTCGAGGCCGGCGCGACGGCGAGCGATGACGAGCTGCGCGAGCACTGCTGCTCGCTGCTCGCGCGCTACAAGGTGCCGAAGTCGTTCACGTTCGTCGTCGAGCTGCCGCGGTCGGCGATGAACAAGGTGCTGAAGGACGAGCTGCGCGCTGCGCACGAGGCGCTCGCGTGACGGATCTCGCCGCTCCGACCGGGGCCGACGGCCGGCGCCTGCAGGCCCGCGGCGCGCGCACGCGCGCGAAGCTCCTCGCAGCAGCCCAGGACGTGTTCACCGACCTCGGCTATCACGAGGCGTCGATCGTGAAGATCACGGAGGCCGCGGGCGTCGCCCAGGGCACCTTCTACCTCTACTTCGGCTCGAAGCAGGACGTGTTCGAGGAGGTCGTTCTCGACCTCAACCGGCGTGTCCGCCACTACGTCAACGAGGCGGCCAAGGAGGGCACACGCGGCTCGAGCGCGAGGTGCTCGGCTTCCGAGCCTACTTCCGCTTCACGGCCGAGAACCCGGCGCTCTACCGCGTGATGCGGCAGGCCGAGTTCGTCGCGCCCGACGCGCTGAAATTGCATTACGAGCGCTTCAGCGAGGCCTACGTGACCGGCTTGAAAGACGCCATGGACTCGGGCGAGATCGCCGAAGCCGACCCCGTCGTGCTCACCTGGGCGCTGATGGGGATCGCCGAGCTCTTCGGCATCCGCACGGTCTGGCAGGGCATCCCCGAGTCCGAGCTGCTCGAGCTGGAGGCCTTCATCGGCCGGGCGCTGGGGGCGAAGTGACACGCGTCGGCATCGTGGGAACGGCCGCCTACCTGCCGGACCGCTGGATGACGGCGGCCGAGGTCGCGACCGCGAGCGGCATTCCCGAGGGTGTCGTGATCGACAAGTTCGGGCTGCGCGGCAAGCACATCGCCGCGACCGACGAGCATGTGAGCGACCTCGCCGTCGCCGCCGGCGAGCGGCTGCTCGACGACCACGGGATCGACCCGGCGTCGATCGACGTCGTCGTCTACTACGGCTCGCAGTGGAAGGACTATGCGATCTGGCAGGCGGCGCCGTGGATCGCGCACCGGCTCGGCTGTGTGAACGCCTTCGCGCTGGAGTTCGACAACGTGTCGCACGGGACGCCGATGGCGCTCCGGCTCTGCCGCGACTACCTCGCCGCCGAGCCCGAGCTGCGCCGTGTCCTCGCCGTTGCCGCCTCGCGGGAGTCGTACCTGCTCGACTACACGAACGAGCGCTCGCGTTTCATGTTCAACTTCGGCGACGGCGCCGCCGCCGCGCTGATCGAGCGCGACCACCCCGCCAACGAAATCCTCGCCTCGCACGCGATCACCGACGGGTCGTTGTCGCTGCAGGTCAAGGTGCCGTCGGGCGGCAGCGTCGAGCCGCCGTGGATGGTCGACGGCAACGGCAGCTACCACCTCGACGTCGCCGATCCGGCGGCGATGAAGGCGCGCCTCGACGCCACGAGCCTCGACAACTTCGCCGCCGTCGCGGAGGGCGCGCTTGGGAAGGCCGGGCTGACGCTGGCCGACGTGTCCCTGCTGGCAGGCATCCACATGAAGCGCTCGATGCACGACATCGTGCTCGACCGGCTCGGCGTCGATTCGGCGCGCGCGCCGTACCTCGACGACACGGGCCATATGAGCGGCGTCGACCCGCTGCTCGCCCTCGACCGCGCCGTGCGCGCCGGCGAGGTCGAGGACGGGGACATCGTCCTGCTGCTCGCCGCCGGTACCGGCTACACCTGGGCGGCCACGGTCGTGCGCTGGGGGCCCGCGTGAACGCGGGCGACGACCTCGGCCCGAGCAACTGGGTCGACATCGGGCAGACGCGCATCGACGCCTTCGCGGCCGCGACCGAGGACCGCCAGTCGATCCACATCGACGCCGAGGCCGCCGCGGCCGGTCCCTTCGGCACGACGGTCGCGCATGGCTTTCTCACGCTCTCGCTGCTCGTCCACCTCTGGAACGACGTCGCCCCGGCGCACGACGGCGTGACGATCAACTACGGGCTGAATCGCGTCCGCTTCCCCGCGCCCGTCCCGTCCGGAAGCAGGATCCGCGCCCGCTTCCACGTCGCTGCCGTCGAGCCGGTGCCAGGTGGCCGGCAGGCGACGATCGAGGCCACGGTCGAGCGGGAGGGCGGCGACAAGCCGGTCTGCGCGGCCGAGTTGCTCCTGCGCTTCGTCGACCCGTGAGCGGCCGCGTCGTCCTCGTGACCGGCGCCGCGCGCGGCATCGGCCGGGCGATCGCCGAGCGGCTCGAGGCCGACGGTGAGACCGTCGTCGCGGTCGATCTCGAGCCGGGGCCGGGCGGCGTCGCGGCCGACCTGACCACGCGCGCAGGGAACCGGGCTGCGGTCGACGTGGCGCTCGAGCGCCACGGACGCCTGGACGCGATCGTCCCGAACGCCGGCTTCCAGCACGTCGCGCCGGTGGCGGAGTTCCCGGAGGAGCGCTGGGACGCGCTGCTCGCCCTGCTGTTGACGAGCCCGTTCCTGCTCGCGAAGTACGCCTGGGAGGCGCTGAAGGCAAGCGGCGACGGGCGGATCGTGATCATTGCGTCGGCCCACGGGCTGACGGCGTCGCCGTTCAAGGCCGGCTACGTCTCGGCCAAGCACGGCGTCATCGGGCTGATGAAGGCGCTTGCTCTCGAGGGCGCGCCCGACGGGATCCTGGCCACGGCGGTCTGCCCGGCCTACGTGCGGACGCCGCTCGTGGAGGCGCAGATCGCCGATCAGGCCAGGGTGCACGGGCTTCCGGAGGAGCGAGTGCTGGAGGACGTGATCCTCGAGCGCCAGGCGGTCAAGCGGATGATCGAGCCGGAAGAGGTAGCGGCCGCCGTGGCGTTCCTGCTCGGCCCGGACGGACGCGCCTTCACCGGCGCCCCGTTCGTGATGGACCTGGGCTGGACTGCGCGCTAGGCGCGCGGCCGGCTCGCCACAAGCGTGGCGAGCCGGTTGCGGACGGTGTCGATCTCGGCGCTGAACATGCCGAGCTCGTCAGGGGCGGCGCCGCTCTCCTCGCGGAGGCGGCGAACCATGACGAGCCCCTTCAGGTGCATCACGAGGTCGTCGAGCTCGCGGAACGTGCTGGTGGTCTCCATGGTTTCTCCTTTCACGCGGCCTCTTCGAGGATGACCACGTCGTCGAGCTGGGCCGGCTCGGCCGCGACGCGCGGGCGGCCGAGGAATACGGCAGCGGTGAGCGAGCCGAGGAGCGCGATCGCTGCGAGGGCGTAGAACGCGGCGTGGAAGCCGTGGGTGAGCGCCTCGGCCTGGGTGGCGCCGGTGTCGTTGGCCGCGACGGTGGCGGCGATCGTCGTCACGGCGGCGATGCCGACGGCGCCGCCGATCTGGCGTGTGGTGTTGATCAGGCCGGAGGCGATGCCCGCGTCCGGCGGGGCGACGCCCTGCAGCGCGGCGATCGTGACCGGTACGAACGTCAGGCCGAGGCCGACGCCGGTGACGATCAGCGCGGGGAAGACGTCCCAGAAGTAGTGGCCGCCTGCCGGCATCCGGGCGTAGAGCAGGACGCCGAGCGCGCTCAACGCCATGCCCGAGCTCAAGACGCGGCGGACGCCGTACCGGCTTGCGAGCACCGGCCCGATGTTCGAGAAGACGCCGATCGCAAGGGTGATCGAGATGAAGGCGACGCCCGTCTCGATCGCCGAGTAGCCGAGGACGTCCTGCAGGTAGAGCGTGACGAGGAAGAAGTTGCCGAAGGCGAGCGCTCCGACGCCGATCATCGTCGCGTTCGCGGCGGAGAGCGTCCGCGAGCGCAGGAGCCGGAGCGGGAGCAGCGGCGCCTTCGAGCGCCACTCGATCAGGAAGAATGCGGCCAGCAGGAGGGCCGACACGGCGAGCAGGGCGATCGTCTGCGAGTCGCCCCACGAGTGCTCGCCGGCGTATACGAGGCCGTACACGAGCGTCATCAGCCCGGCGGTGACGGTCGCGGCGCCCGCGACGTCGAAGTGGCGATGGGTGAGGAAGCCGCGGCTCTCGGCGAGCAGGAACGGCGTCGCGGCGAGAATGGCGACGGCGACGGGCAGGTTGATGTAGAAGATCCACGGCCAGCCGGCGTAGCTGGTCAAGAGGCCGCCGAGCAGGACGCCCGCCGAGCCGCCGGCAGCCGCAGCCCCGCCCCAGATGCCGAGCGCCCGGTTGCGCTCGCGGCCCTCGGAGAACGTCGTGATGATGATCGAGAGCGCGGCCGGGGAAAGCAGTGCGCCGCCGAAGCCCTGGAGCGCGCGGGCGCCCACGAGGGCTGCCTCGGACCACGCAATGCCGGAGAGGAGCGACCCGATGGCGAACACCGCCACGCCGGCTGCGAAGACGCGCCTGCGACCGAGCACGTCGGCAAGCCGACCACCCAGGAGCAGCGTCCCGGCGAAGAGGATGGAGTACGCAGTGACGACCCACTGGACGCCTTCCTGCGAGAAGCCCAGGTCGTTCTTGATCTCGGGTAGGGCCACGACGACCACCGCGACATCGAGAATGACCATGAACTGTGCTGTTACGGTCAGCGCCAGAACAAGCCAGCGCCGTGTTTGATCTGAAGCGAATCCCACTAGTGAATCCCCCTATCGTGGATGACTTCCACGATTATACAGAACCACTATCGGGTGCGCTACACTAAATTCGCTATGACCTTCGACCTGAGAGTGCTTTGAGAATGTTGGAAACCAGAAAGTCACCAAGGCTTCCCAAGGAACTGGTCGATTCGACGTCGTTTCTGCTCAAGCGGCTCGGCTTCAGCGCCAAGGGGCGTTCGATGACCGCCTTCGAGCAGGCGGGGCACAGCCCGTACAGCTACGCCGTTCTCGCCGCGCTCGACGAGGGCCACCGCGAGACCCAGGCGGCGATCGCGGACGCACTCGGCTACGACCGCAGCCAGCTCGTCGGCATCCTCGATGAGCTCGAGGAGCAGCACCTGATCCAGCGGCAGCGCGACACGGCCGACCGCCGGCGTCACCTTGTCCTGCTCACGCCGGACGGGAAGAAGGCGCTCTCGAAGCTGCGCGCGCTGACGAGGCGCCTGGACGACGAGTTCCTCGCGCCGCTCGACGACGCGGAGCGCGACGAGCTCCACAGGTTGCTGCTGAGGCTTGCAGAGCGGCACGAGCCGCGCTGCGCGCCGCCTATGGGTCTTCCGGAAGCCGCGAGTAAATAAGCAGGTCGGTGCGCCGCCCGTCCTTGAAGTGGACGGAGCGGAGCAAACCCTCGCGCGTGTAACCACAGCGCTCGGCGACGCGGACCGACCGGTCGTTGCCGGCGTCGATACGGAGCTCGAGCCGGACGAGGCCGCGGCTGAACGCCCAGCTCGTCAGCTGCAGCAACGCCTCGGTGGCGGCGCCGCGGCCGCGCGCCTCGGGCGCCAGGATGTAGCCGAGCTCGGCCTCCCCCGCATCCTCGTCGAGGTGCACGGCGGCCGCGAGGCCGAGGAACGCGCCGGTCTCGCCGTCCAGGATGGCGAATCCCTCGCGCGTGCCCGCCTCACGCGCCTTCTCATAGGCCTCCAGCCAGGTGCACCCGAACCCGGGCGGCGGCGGCTCGGGGACGTAGGTGTTGCGCTGGACATCGGGGTCGGCGGCGAGACGCTCGAGCTCCTCGACGTGCGCATCGGACAGCAGCTCCAGGCGGACCATAGGCACGGCGAGAGCATCGCGGACCGACGTAGCCCTGCGGGGGCGAGCTACGGTGGCCCGGCGATGGACGCGGTTCGCCTCGTCTCCGACGACGTCCCGGGCGACGACGCGCTCGACGCCTACTCGCGCGCGGTCACCTTCGTGGCCGAGCGGCTTTCGCCGCCGGTCGCGAACCTCCGCGTCAGGCGGGGTGGGGGCAGCGGGTGCGTCGAGAGCGTCGAGGTCGTGGACGGCCGCCCTGCCGACCGCGCCGGCGTGCGGGCCGGTGACCTCGTCCTCGCCCTCGACGGCGCGGCGGTGGAGGACGTCACCGCCTTGCAGCGCCTGATGACAGGCGATTTGATCGGGGTGCCGGTGACCGTGACGATCGCGCGTGAGGAGCGCGTGGTCGACCTCGAGCTCGTCGCCGACGAGCTCTGACCCAGGGGGAGGCCTCATGCAAGACCCGCAGATCCACGACTCCATCGAGCAGCTCGTCGACGAGGAGCATGACCTCTGGAGCCGCGAGTCCGACGGCAGCGCGACGGATGACGACCGGCGCCGGCTCAAGGCCGTCAAGGTCTCGCTCGACCAGTGCTGGGACCTGCTGCGCCAGCGCCGTGCCGCGCGCGATGCCGGGCTCGATCCCGAGGCGGCCGAGGTGCGGCGGACCGAGGTCGTCGAGAACTACGAGCAGTAATCATTCGCCACTGTTCCGATCGAGGAGGTGCCCGACCCCATGAGCCTGCCCGCCCCCGGTGAGCCCGTCGGCTTCGCCGAGAACATCAAGCCGCTCTTCCGCGAGCGTGACCGCGAGTCGATGCAGTCGGCCTTCGACCTCTGGGCCTACGACGACGTGGCCGCGAACTCCGACGCGATCCTCGCGCAGCTGGAGGCGGGGAACATGCCGTGCGACGGTGCCTGGCCCGCGGAACAGGTCGCCGTCTTCAAGCGCTGGGTCGACGGCGGCAAGCCGGCCTGAGGCGTGGCGTACGACGAGGCGCTCGCCGAGCGGATCCGGCAGCTCGTCGCCGGGGAGCCGAACCTGACGGAGCAGCAGATGTTCGGCGGCCTCGCGTTCCTGATCGGCGGGAACATGGCCGTCGCCGCCAGCGGGCAAGGCGGGATCCTCGTCCGCGCGGACCCTGACGAGTCGGACGCGCTCACCACGACCACGCCCGCCTATCTGATGGAGATGCGCGGTCGGCAGATGTCCGGCTGGCTCCGAGTGGACGCGGCTGACGTCGCAGCGGACGCCGACCTCGAGCGCTGGGTCGAGATCGGCACCGCGTACGCGCGATCGCTGCCGGCGAAGCGCTGACGTGCGGCTCCACGACTACGCGGCCTCAGCGAACTGTGGCAAGGTCATAGACGATCTCGAGCCGTACCCGCCGAACGCGTCGCTGCTCGTGGGTCGTTCGACCTACGGCTGACGAAACGCCGCCGCGAGCTCCTCGCGGGAGCGGATGCCGAGCTTGCGGTAGACGTGGCGCAGGTGGTACTCGACGGTCTTCGGGCTCAGGAAGACCGCGGCGGCGGCCTCGCGGGTCGTCCTGCCGTCGGCGAGCAGGCGCGCGATCTGCAGCTCCTGCGGGGTGAGCTGGTCGAGCGTGCTCGCGTCGCGCCGGCGTGCCGTCTCGCCGGTCGCGGCGAGCTCGGCGCGGGCCTGCTCGGCCCAGGAGCACGCGCCGAGCTCGTCGAGAGTCTCGAGCGCCGCCCTGAGCTGCTCGCGCGCCCGCACGCGCTGGCGTGCCCGGCGCAGGCGTGCGCCGTACGCCAGGTGCGTGCGGGCGGTCTCGAAGACGTCCGGCGTGCGCGCGTGGAGCTCGCAGCGCCTCCTCGAAGCACGGCCTCGCCGCCGTCCGCCGCGAGCAGGCCGCGGCAGCGCGCGGCCCGGGCCAGCGCCCATGGCTGCCCCTTCGCCTCCGCCCGGCGCGCGAAAGCCGCGGCCGCGTCGCGGCCTCGTCCGTCGCGACCGAGCCGCAGGTACGCGTCGACGAGCTCCGGCGCCGGCGAGAGGTCGACGTCGGCGATGCCGCGCGCCCGCAGGGCCGCGACCTGGGCCTGGTGCTGCACGACGGCCGCTTCGGGCCGGCCGAGCGCGAGCTCGAGGTCGCCGAGCGCCTGGATGGCCCAGACGCCGTAGGTCCCGATGCCGAGCTCCTCGCAGAGCGGCGCTCGCCTCGGCCGCGTGTCCCGCGGCATGCCGCCTCGCGGCCCTGGCGCGCCTCGAGCCACGCCAGCCCGGCCAGCGCAGCGGCGAGCTCGATCGCTGCCCGGTCTCCCGCGCCAGGCGGATCGCCTCGTCGTAGTTGGCCTCGGCGGCGGCCCACTGGTCGGTCGTCGCCTGGTCGCGAGCGAGATGCGTGGAGCAGGTCGGGCAGCGCGCCCGCGGCTCCCTGGTTCGCGCGCGGTCGGACGCCCGCTCGATGAGGCCGCGGCCGGTCTCGGCCTCGCGCAGCCACATCGGCCCGAGCGCCGCCCACGCGAGCAGCCGGGGATCGTCGCGCAGCTCGTCGGACTCCTCGAGGATCGCGACCGCCTGGCGCGCCGCCGCGGCGCCGGCCTCGCCCTCGCCGTCCAGCGACCAGCGGCCATCGCCCTGGGCCATCGCGGCGAAGAACTGGGCGCGGCGCGAGCGCGGCCGTCCGCGAGCGCGACGGCGCGCTCGGCAGCCGTCGCCATGGCCAGCGTGTCGCCGGCGTAGAAGCACGCGTGCACCGCCTCGGCCAGCATCACCACGGCCAGCTCGGGGTCGCTCGGCGGCGACCCGCTCGGCCGCCGCGACGAGCAGGGGGTAGCCTTCATCACCGGCCCGCGCCGCAGCAAGAGCTGTCCGCGCAGCTGGTCGATCTGCGCGCCGGAGCTCATCGGCTTCCGCATCCGGTCGGCGTCCTCGAGCAGCTGCGACGCGTGATCGCCGCTTGCCGGCGAGCCACGCCGCCTCCGCCGCGGCAAAGAGCAGCTCGGCTTGACGGGTCGCGCAGGGTGTCAGGCGAGCGGCCGCGCTCGTACGCCCCGGCGGCAACCGCGTACGCGCTGCGCGCGCGTGCCCGCTCGCCGGCCTGCTCCAGCGCGGCGGCCGCCTGTTCGTCCGGGCCGACGCTCGCGGCGGCCAGGTGCCACGCGCGCCGGTCGAGGTCGCGGTCGGGGAGCGCCGCGGCGAGCGCCGCGTGCGCCTCGCGGCGCTCCTGCGGCGTCGCATCCGCGTAGACGGCCGAGCGCACCAGCGGGTGGCTGAACTCGACGCGTCCGGCTCGAGCCGCACGAGCCCGCCTCCTCGGCCGGCGACGAGCGCCGCGAGCTCGAGCCCGACTCAGGGCCGCACGCGCGAGCGCGTCAGCCGTCACGCGAGTCACCGGCCGCAGCGAGCACGAGCAGGCGCCGGGTTTCGGTCGGGCAGCGGCTCGAGCCGGCGCACGAACGCCGTCGGCGATGCGTGGCGGACAGCGGCACCGGCACGTCCGCGGCGGTGAGCGGCAGGCGTCCGGCGTCGGCGGCGAGCTCGAGCAGCGCCAGCGGGTTCCCGCCGGTCGCGCGGTAGAGGCGGTCGACCGCGTCGCCCGTGACGTCGGCGCCCCGGAGCAGCTCGGCCGCCTCCGGCCGGTCGAGGCCGCCGATGCGCAGGACCCGCAGATCGGCGCCGTCGAGCAGCGACGCCTCGCCCTCGCGCACGGTCGACGACGAGCGCGATCGGGTCGTCGAGCAGCCGCCGCGCGGCGAACAGCAGCGCCTCGGCGCTCGAGCCGTCGAGCCAGTGCGCGTCGTCGACGAGCAGCGCGAGCGGGCCGTCGTCCGCGTAGGCCGACAGCAGGCTGAGCGTGGCCGCGCCGATCGCGAACCGGTCCTGCGCGCTCGCCGGGCCGAGCGCCAGCGCGCCCGCGAGCGCGCTGCGCCTGCGGGCCGGGAATGCGGTCGATCGCCGCGAGCGCGGGCCGCAGCAGCTCGGCCAGGCCGGCGAACGGCACGTCCGCCTCCGACTCGACGCCGCGCGCCCGCAGGACGCGCATGCCCGTGGCGCAGCTCGGCGGCGTATTCGAGCAGCGCGCGTCTTGCCGATGCCCGGCCTCGCCGACGAGCGCGAGCACGCCGCTGCGGCCGGCCCGCGCCTCCGCCAGGAGGCGGTCGAGCGCCAGCCGCTCGGCGGCTCGCCCGAGCGAGTGCCTCCCCTGATGCGAGGCCCGGGAACGCGGTGGAAGAACTAGGTGCCCCCACCGGCCGCGATTGTGGCCCTTCGCTCGTACGGTCGCCACCAATCGACCCGAGGAGGCACTCATGACCACACTCGAAGAGCCCGCCGCCGTCGACGGCGCCAAGCTCGAGCAGTTCGTGTTCCGCGCCGTCGACGAGGTCGGCGCGACCCTGAACGCCGCGCTCGTCGTGATGGGCGACAAGCTCGGCCTCTACCAGGCGCTCGCGGGCGCCGGCGGCCTCACGCCCGTCGAGCTCGCGCGCCGCACCGGCGTCAGCGAGCGCTACGTCCGCGAGTGGCTGAACGCCCAGGCGGCGGGCGGCTACGTCGAGTACGACCCCGCCGGCGGACACCTACACGCTCCCGCCCGAGCAGGCGATCGCGCTCACCGACGAGAACAGCCCTGCCTTCCTGCCGGGGTTCTTCCAGATCGCCCTCGGCGCGGTGATCGACTCGCCGCACATCGTCGAGGCGGCACGCACCGGCGAGGGCGTCGGCTGGCACGAGCACAACCACGACGTGTTCGAGGGCTGCGAGCGCTTCTTCCGGCCCGGCTACAACGCGAACCTCGTTCCCGCGTGGCTGCCGGCGCTCGACGGCGTCGTCGCGAAGCTCGAGGCCGGCGCCAAGTCGCCGACATCGGCTGCGGGCACGGCGCCTCGACGATCCTGATGGCGCAGGCGTTCCCGAACTCGACCTTCGTCGGCTCGGACTACCACGAGGGCTCGATCGAGACCGCGCGCGCGCGGGCCGAGGAAGCCGGCGTCGCCGAGCGGGTGACGCTTCGAGGCGGTCGCCGCCGCCGACCATCCCGGTGGCGGGCTACGACCTCGTGACGATGTTCGACTGCCTGCACGACATGGGCGACCCGGTCGGCGCCGCGCGCCACGTGCGTCGAGTTGCTCGCCGACGACGGCACGTGGATGATCGTCGAGCCGATGGCGGGCGACCGCGTCGAGGACAACCTCAACCCGGTCGGCCGCGCCTACTACGGCTTCTCGACGTTCCTCTGCACGCCCGCGTCGCTGTCGCAGGAGGTCGGGCTGGCGCTCGGCGCCCAGGCGGGCGAGGCGCGGATCCGCGACGTCGTCTCGGCGGGCGGCTTCACCCGCTTCCGGCGCGCGGCCGAGACGCCTTCAACCTCGTGTTCGAAGCGCGGCCGTGAGCGACTACGATCGACCGCGTGGGCCGGACGCGACACCGGACGACGCCCGCGATCCGGACGACAGGGCGTCGTCGAGCGCGACGGCGTCCGGGTCGCACTGGGAGGCCTTCGGCGACCGGCGAGCCGGCCGTGCTCCTGCTCCCGCGTGGTCGATCGTCCACTCGCGGCATTGGAAGGGCCAGATCCCGTACCTGGCCCGCCACTTCCGGGTCGTCACCTTCGACGGCCGCGGAACGGCTCTCCGACCGGCCGCTCGACGCGCAGGCGCTACGACGCGGTCGAGTTCGCCGACGACGCTGCCGCCGTCCTCGACGCGGCCGGCGTCGACGGCGGCCGTGCGTCGTCGGCGTGTCGCTGGGTGCGCTGTACGCGCTGCACCTGGCGGCCCGTCACCCGGACCGGGTCGCTCGGCGCGATGCTGGTCGGCGCGCACGGTCCCGTTCATCGCCCCGCCGGATCCCACGCGCGCCGGCGCTGCGCCTTCGACGAGGAGCTCGACACCGACGAGGGCTGGGCGAAGTACAACCGGCACTACTGGCTGCGCGACTACCGCGGCTTCCTCGAGTTCTTCTTCGGCGAGATCTTCCCGGAGCCGCACTCGACCAAGCAGATCGAGGACTGCGTCGCCTGGGCGCTCGACACGACGCGCGGAGGTGCTGGTCGCGGGCCAGCCGTTCTCCATCGGCTTCGCGGACAAGGACGAGGTCGAGGCGGCTCTGCCGGCAGGTGCGCTGCCCGGTGCTCGTCGTGCACGGCGACGGACGACCACGTCATCCGCTACGACCGCGGCGTGCGCGCTTGCCGAGCTGACGGGCGGCGAGCTCGTCCTGTTCGAGGGCGCCGGCCACGGGCCGCAGGCGCGCGACCCGGTCGCGTTCAACCTGCTGCTGCGCGACCTGCGTCGATCGCGTGTCGCGGCCCGCCCGCCGCGCAGGCCGACGGTGGACGCCGAGCCTGGCGCGCACGAAGCGCGCGCTGTTCGTCTCCTCGCCGATCGGCCTCGGCCACGCCTGGCGCGACGTCGCCATCGCCGACGAGCTGCGCCGCGCGGTGCCCGGGCCTCGAGATCGAGTGGCTCGCCCAGGCGCCGGTGACGACGGTGCTCGAGACGCGCGGCGAGACGATCCATCCCGGCGAGCGCCGAGCTCGCGAGCGAGGCCGCGCACATCGACCGCGAGGCCGGCGAGCACGAGCTGCACGCCTTCCAGGCGCTCCGCCGGATGGACGAGATCCTCTGCGCGAACTTCATGGTCTTCCACGACGTCGTCGCGCGAGGAGCGGTTCGACGTCTGGATCGGGGACGAGGCGTGGGAGATCGACCACTTCCTGCACGAGAACCCGGAGCTGAAGACCGCCCCGTACGTGTGGCTGACGCGACTTCGTCGGCTTCCTGCCGATGCCCGCGGGCGGCGAGCGCGAGGCGTTCCTGACCGCCGACTACAACGCCGAGATGATCGAGCACGTCGAGCGCTACCCGGGCGTGCGCGACCGTGTCGATCTTCGTCGGCGATCCCGCGGACGTCGTCGCCGGGACGTTCGGGCCCGGGCTGCCCGCGATCCGCGACTGGACCGAGCGGCACTACGAGTTCGCCGGCTACGTCCCCGGCTTCGACCCGCGACGCGCTCGATCGGGCAGCCCTGCGCGCGCGAGCTCGGGTACGGCGACGAGCCGTCTGTCGTCGTCTCGGTCGGCGGCTCCGGCGTCGGCGCGCCGCTCCTGCGCCGCGTGATCGAGGCGGTCGACCTCGCTCCCGGGGCTGCGCGCGCTGGTCGTCGCCGGGCCGCGGATCGATCCGGCAGGCCTGCCGCGCGTCGACGGGGTGGAGGTGCGCGGCTACGTGCACGAGCTCTACCGGCACGCTGGCGGCTGCGACGTGGCCGTCGTGCAGGGCGGGCTGACGACGACGATGGAGCTGGTCGCCGCGCGGCCGGCCGTTCGTCTCCATGCCGCTCGCGAGTCACTTCGAGCAGCGCTTCCACGTGCGGCACCGGCTCGACCGCTACGGCGCCCGGACGTGGCTCGAGTACGCGGAGGCCGACCCGGAACGGATCGCGGGCGCGATCGGCGAGCTCCTGTCGGCGCCGGCGCCGTCGTACCGTCCGGTCGAGGCCGGCGGGGCGGCCCGGGCCGCAGCAGCGATCGCCAGACTGTTCGAGACCTGATCGAGTTCGAGACGAAGATCGCCGTCGTCCTGCTGGACGACCTCGCCGTCTGGCAGAAGACGAATGTGACCGCGTTCCTCGTCAGCGGCATCGCCGGCACGGTGCCCGGGGTCGTCGGCGAGGCGTACCGCGACGGCTCCGGCAACGAGTACCTGCCGATGTTCGTGCAGCCGGTGCTCGTCTACGCCGCCGACGCCGCCGGCCTGCGCCGCGCCTATGAGCGGGCGATGAGCCGTGAGGTGACGCCGGCCGTCTACACGCGCGAGCTGTTCGAGACCGGGCACGACGAGGCGAACCGCGCGGCGGTCGCGGGCGTGGCCGCGGCCGATCTCGACCTCGTCGGCATCGCGCTCCGCGCGCGACCGCAAGATCGTCGACAAGGTCGTCGACCGGCTGCGCTTCCACCCGTAGCCGGGATCTGTATATTGAACCAGATGGTTCAGTATGAGGACAGGGCTTTTTCCGCACTTGCCGACCCGACACGGCGTGCCGTGCTCGAGCGGCTCGGTCTCGGCCCGGCGACGATCAGCGAGCTCGCCGAGCCGTTCGACATGTCGCTGACCGGGATGAAGAAGCACGTCCTCGTCCTCGAGGGCGCAGGGTTCGTCCTCACCGAGAAGGTCGGGCGCGCGCGGCGCTGCACGCTCGCGCCCTACGCCTTCGAGGGAATCACCGCGTGGCTGGAGCGGCTCGACCGCTTCGCGCATGTCGTCGAACGCACGAAAGGAGATTAGAAACACGATGAAGACGCAGGTTACGACCCCGAACGAGCTGGAGATCCGCGTGGAGCGGGTCTTCGACGCTCCCCGCGAGCACGTCTTCAGCGTCTGGACGGATCCGGCGCTGATCCCCGAGTGGTGGGGCGACGGCACTGTCGTCGAGGAGATGGACGTCCGGCCGGGCGGCCGCTGGCGCTTCCGTACCGCGTACGGCCAGGTCGAGGGCGAGTTCCGCGAGATCGACCCGCCGGAGCGCCTCGTGCAGACCTTCCAGGACCACCTGCAGACGCTCGAGTTCGAGGAGGTCGACGGCGGGACGAAGCTGACGCAGACGATGCACTTCGACACGACCGAGCAGCGCGACACGTCGATGCAGTACGGCGTCGAGGCCGGAGCCGAAGCGGGCTTCGAGCGCGTCGACGCGGTGCTCCAGGCGCTGCGCGTCACGTAGCCACCGCAGCCGGCCGCGCCGTAGCCCACGCCGGGCTGCGGCGCGGCTGGCAGGATGCTGCCCATGGCGAGCTTCCTCCACACGATGGTGCGCATCACCGATCCCGAGGCGAGCCGGCGCTTCTACGAGGCGCTCGGCTTCAGTTTCAGCCGCGACATGGACATCGTCCGAAACGGCGAGGTCGAGGCGACGAACTACTTCTACTCGCTCGGCGACGACGAGAACGTGCTCGAGCTGACGTTCAACCGCGACGGCCGCACGTACGAGCTCGGCACCGGGTACGGGCACATCGCGCTGGCGGTGGACGACCTGGACGCGTCGCTCGAGCAGCTGGCCGGCCAGGGCATCACGCCGGAGCGCGAGCCGTACCGCGTCCGCGAGGGCGGGTCGCGGCTGTGCTTCGTTAACGATCCGGACGGTTACCGGATCGAGCTGATCGATCGCAGCGGGAAGTAGCCGCCGACTTCCTCAAGAACTCTCTGGAAGTTGCATGGGGACACGGAAGCGTCGGACCTCCTGCGGCCAACCGCAGGCCACCGCGATCTTTCCCGCCCACAGCCGCGCCGCCTCCTCGTCGGCCACATCCACGACGGCGAAGCCGCCTAGGTGCTCCTTGGTCTCGGCGTACGGGCCGTCGGTGAACAGCGGCGTGCCGCTCGACGCATCGACACTGAACACGGGGGCAGCGTCGTCCAGGCCGTTGGTGTAGATGAGGACGCCGGCGGCCTGCATCTCCGCCCGCAACGCCCTGACGGCCTTGGACTTCTCGCGCAGCTCCTCGTCCGTGTGGTCCGGCACCCACTCGTCGTTGAAAGCGATGAGGTAGTCGGTCACGTTTCCTCCTTTTCCGGGATGACTCCTGCGGCCACCCTTCACCTTCTCCACGAACGGCGACAGCCCGATTCGACACATCGGCATTACCAGACAGTCGCCGCGCCCTGTGTCGCGTAGGGTCGTTCGCCGGTGATCGTCCACACGCGGATCGAGGGCTCCCACCTCGCCGGCAACCTCCTCGGCGACCCGAGCGAGCGGGATCTGTTCGTTTACCTGCCGCCCGGGCTACGAGGAGTCGGATCGCCGGTATCCGACCGCCTACCTGTTGCAGGCGTACGGCACGACCGCGGCAGAGATGGTCACCCCGGCGACCGACGGAGAGCGGTGGCGGCCGCCGATCGAGGACGTTCTCGAACCCGTCTTCCGGCGTATGGGCGTGCCGCCGATGATCGTCGCCATCCCGGACGGCTGGTCGCGCTGGGGCTGCGGCCAGTGGGTGGACTCGCCCGTCACCGGCAACTTCGAGCAGTACCTGCTGCACGACGTCATCCCCGCCGTCGACGCCGCCTACCGGACGATCCCCGACCGCCCGAAGCCGGGGCGTGTTCGGCTTCTCGTCCGGAGGCTTCGGCGCCTGGAACGTCGCGTCGCGCAACCCCGACGTCCTCGGCGCGCTGGCCATGCTCTCGGGCGACTCCTTCCTGGACATGACGCACAAGTTCATGCCGTACAAGTACTTCGACAGCATCTGGCCGGAGGCGCCCGAACGGCCCGATCGAGGGGAACGTCTGGTCGGAGCTCGTCTACGACTACTCCGCGACCTACTCGCCCAATCCCGATCAGCCCGCCGTTCTACGTCGACCTGCCCGTCGCCTGGCCGAGCGGCGAGCTGATCCAGGAGGTCTGGGACCGCTGGCTCGCCTTCGACCCGGTCGTCAACGTGCACGACCGTCTGGACAACCTCCAGCACGCTGTCCGGCATCCTCCTCGACGCGGGCGCGAACGACGACTACAACCTGCACTGGGGTCACCGGCTGCTCAGCCACCACCTCGACGACGCCGGGATTGCGCACGTGCACACGGAGAACCCGGGCAACCACGGCGGCCGGGCAAACGAGCGCTACCAGGTCGCGCTGGAATGGCTGGGGGGCGTCCTGGACGCCGACGGCCCAGCTCACCGCTGACAACTAGCGGATCGAGCTGATTGACCGTAGCGGCAAGCAGCGCCGCGCCAGCGCTCAGGTGAGGGTCAGCCCGCCGTCGACGACGAGGACCTGGCCTGTCGCGAACGGTGTGCGAGCGAGCGAGACGACAGCGTCCGCGATGTTCTCGGCGGTCGCCGCGCGACCAAGAGGTGTCCGGGCGACGATCGCTTCGTTCACCTCCCATCCGGCCGTCCACGGCGTCTCCACGAGCCCGGGCGCGACCGCGTTGACTCGTATGTCGGGAGCCAGCGCCTGCGCAAGCGTGCGCGTCAGGTGATGCAGCGCCGCCTTCGAGACGGCGTACGGCAGCGAGCTCCCACCCGCGATGATCCCCGCGACCGATCCCACGTTGACGATCGCCCCCTTCGCCTCGCGTAACGCTGGTACGGCAGCGCGGCTGACGTACCAGGGGCCGATCAGGTTCACGCCCAGGATCCGCCGCCACAAGTCATCGTCGGCGCCCTCGAGGTCCGCGAACGGCACGCGTCTCGTCGTGCCGGCGTTGTTGACGACGACATCGAGCCGTTCGAACCGCTCGAGCGCGGTCGCGACCAGCCGTCGCACATCCTCCTCACGGGAGACGTCGCCCTGGACGTACACGGCTTCCGGCAGCGAGCGGGCGAGCGCCTCGCCCTTCTCCACTGACCGCGCCGAGTTGACGATCACCATCGCGCCATCGGCGGCGAACCGCTCCGCAACCGCCCGGCCGATACCGCTGGACGATCCCGTGACCAGGACGACCTCGTTCACCGGCCGATCCTACAGCCCGGCCGCCTGGCGAGCACCCCGCCGCGACTAGGCTTGGCCCATCGTCGAACGGACGTACACGGTCAAAGCTCTCGACGAGTCGACCTGGCCCGCGTTCGCCGCGCTGGTCGAGCGCAACAACGGCGTCTTCGGCGGCTGCTGGTGCATGGGGTTCCACCCCGAGGGGTCACAAGGACACCACGGCGGCGCTGAACCGCGAGCGGAAGCTGGAGCGCGTGCGGGCAGGAACGGCCCACGCGGCGCTCGTGTTCGACGGGGACGACTGCCTGGGCTGGTGCCAGTTCGGCGCGCCCGGCGAGCTGCCCCGGATCAAGAGCCGCGCCGCGTACGAAAAGGGTCAGACGACCTCGCCGGACTGGCGGATCGCGTGTTGCTACGTCGGCAAGGGGCACCGGCGTCAGGGCGTGGCGACTGCGGCGCTCGCGGGTGCGCTCGACCTCATCGCGGGGCTGGGCGGGGGGACCGTGGAGGGCTATCCGGAGGACGCCGGCTCGGTGCCCGCCGGCTTCCTCTTCAACGGTGCCCTCTCGACCTACGAGCGGCTCGGGTTCGTCCGTGACCGCAAGATCGGCAAGCACCGCTGGGTCGTGACCAGGGTCGTCGAGCCGAGGTCGTAGGACACCACCGAAGGTTCAGCGTGATCTACGGATTATTCGCCGGTCGGGATCTCCATGCTCAGGATCGTCGCGCCGTCGAAGGTGTAGACGTGATGGACGGTGGAGTCGACGATGACCGAGCCGGCGAGGTCCTTGACGACCTGGTCGACCTCGACGTCGACGCGTCCATCGTCAGCTTGTTCGATGCCGACCGGCTCCACGTGAGGATCGATCTCCGTCCATTGCGCCTCCCAGTGGCGCCGCCCGCTTCGGGGCCTTGGACCACCCCGCCTTTGAAGGCCCGCGGCCATGTCACCGTCCGTGACATGCGATCGGTCACGTACGAGCTGTCGCGGCGGTTGAACGCGGCGTAGAGGTCACGGATCTGCTGTTCGGATGTGGCGTCGTTCACCGGGCCTCCCTTCACGTAACGGATCAACTCAATCCGACAGTACCCCGATGGCTCTTGAGTAGCGCAGCCCACGGCGGGTAGGCGTCCCGTGGAGGCGAACGGAATGACCACGCGGTAACCACCGTTGAACGGCCTATCGCATTGAGTGCCGCCGGACCCGCCATCGAGGCGCACGACCTGCGCAAGAGCTACGGCGACGTCGCCGCGCTGTGCGGCGTGGACCTGCTCGTAGAGGCCGGGACCGTCTACGGGCTGCTTGGCCCGAACGGCGCCGGCAAGACGACGGCCGTCCGGATTCTCACGACGCTGCTGCAGGCGGATAGCGGCGAGGCGCGCGTGGCCGGGGCAGACGTCCGCCGCGAGCCGCGCCGCGTGCGCGAGCGCATCGGCCTTGCCGGCCAGTACGCCGCCGTCGACGAGAATCTGACCGGGTTCGAGAACCTGGAGATGGTCGGACAGCTCTACCACCTCGGCCGCCGTGTCTCGCGGCGGCGGGCCGACGAGCTGCTCGCGTCCTTCGACCTGGCCGACGCGGGCGGGCGACTCGTCCGCACCTACTCCGGCGGCATGCGACGTCGTCTCGATCTCGCCGCGGCGCTCGTCGCTCGCCCGCCGGTGCTGTTCCTCGACGAGCCGACCACAGGCCTGGACATCCGCAGCCGCCTCGCGCTCTGGCACACGATCGAGGACCTCGTCGCCGGCGGCACCACCGTACTCCTGACGACGCAGTACCTCGACGAGGCCGATCGCCTCGCCGATCGCATCGCCGTGATCGACCACGGGGTGGTCATCGCTGAGGGAACGTCGGACGAGCTCAAGCGTCAGATCGGCGGCGACCGGCTCGAAGTCCATGTGGAGGACGGCCGTGGCGAAGCGGCGATCGCCGCGCTCGAGGACATCGTCGACGGGCGGCCGGTCATGGAGAACGGAACGCTGCGGGTTCCGCTCGCCCGCTGCCGCGGCGAGATCGCGGAGATCGTGCGGCGGCTCGACGAGGCCGGTATCAGCATCGACGACATCGGGGTGAACCGCCCGACGCTCGATGACGTCTTCCTCGACCTCACCGGTCAACCGGCGGAAGCCGGCGAGGAGAGCCCGACCCCGTCGCCGAAGAGGCAGTCCGGCAATGAGGGCGCTCGCGTATGCGGCGGGCGACACGCTCGTGCTCGCGAAGCGGAACTTCCTGAGGATCCCCCGCCAGCCCGACCTGCTGGTCGGCTTCACCGTCCAGCCGATCATGTTCGTGCTGCTCTTCGTGTACGTCTTCGGCGGCGCGATCCAGACGCCGGGCTACGACAACTACGCCGACTTCCTCATCCCGGGGATCATCGTCCAGTCGATGGTCTTCGGCGGGTTCGTGACGGCCCTCGGGCTCGCCGAGGATCTGAAGAAGGGGCTCATCGACCGCTTCCGCTCGCTGCCGATGTGGGGGCCGGCCGTGCTCACCGGGCGCGTGACTCGCGGACATCGGCACGAACGTCATCCAGCTCACGATCATGCTCCTCGTCGGCTTCGCGGTCGGGTTCCGGTTCTCGACGAGCCCGCCCGAGGTGGTTGCTGGGCTCGTACTGATGCTGCTTGTCGGCTACGCGTTCTCGTGGGTCTTCGCGTTCATCGGGCTGATCGCCTCGTCGCCGGAGGCCGCGAACGCATACGGGTTCGTCATCCTGTTCCCGGTCACGTTCATATCGTCGGCGTTCGTCCCGATCGCCACGATGCCGGACTGGCTGCAGCCCATCGCCGAGCACAACCCGTTCTCGATCATGGTCGACGCTGCCCGGGCGCTCTTTGTCGGCGCGCCCGCGGGGAACGACGTCTGGCTCGCCGTTGTCTGGTGCTTCGCCATCATCGCCGTCTTCGGGCCGTTGTCCGCCTGGCGGTACCGGCGCGCCGTCGTGCGTTAGCGCGCCCGAGGCGGTTGTCGCCGGCCACTTCGTTGCACGGAGACACCTGGTCGAGGACACTCGCCTACGTGGAGCCGTCCGAGGAGATCCGCCGAGTCGTTGAACGGTGGACGAAGGCGATCTCGGAAGGCGACGCCGACTCGGCTCTCAGCCGGCTGTCGGAGCACGCCGGAGCACTCTTGATCGGCACCGATCCAGAGGAGTGGTGGCACGGGGAGGAGATGCGGGTCATCTGGGCGCGGCAGATCGAAGAGCTGGGCACGTTCCCGATCACCGTGAACGAGATCGAGGGCTGGGAGGAAGGAACCGTCGGGTGGGCGAGCGCGAGGGAGACGGTCACCTGGGCGGGGAAGACCTTCGATGCGCGCGCAACGTACGTCCTGCACCTCGAGCGCGGCGAGTGGAAGGTGGTGCAGCTGCACTGGTCGCTGCCCACGGCAAATGAGGAGGTTCTCGGGCGGGCTCTCACGGTCACGCTCGAGGAGCTCGAGCGAACGATTCAGCGCGACCAGCCGGACATCTCGAGCACGCTCGCCGCCGACGGCACGGTCACGATCGTCTTCACCGACATCGTGGACTCGACCGTCTTGCTCGGCCGCCTCGGCGATCAGGCGTGGCTCGAGGTCATTCGACGGCACAACAACGTGATCGAAGAGGCAACCGCTGCGCACAGCGGCACGGTGGTCGAGACCCAGGGCGACGGATCGATGCTCGCGTTCTCGAGCGCGCGGCGCGCGGTCGCATGCGCGCAGTCGATCCAGCACGCCATCGGACGGGCCTTCGTCGACGAGTCGGCGCCGATCCGCGTCCGGATCGGTCTTCACACGGGCGATGCGCTGCGTGAGGCCGACCACTTCTACGGCACGACGGTCCACTACGCGGCACGGGTCGCGAGCCAGGCGCTCGGAGGCGAGGTGCTCGCGTCCAGCCTCGTGCACGATCTCGTCGCCGGCCCGGGCATCGACTTCCTCGAGAGCCGCGAGGTCGAGCTGAAGGGGCTCGACGGCTCACACCGGCTCTACGCCGTCGATCTGAGTCCGGCTACGGGTTAAGCGGGGCCTAGTCCTCGATCGTGACGAGCGTCCCGATCGGCGTGTAGGGCCAGACCTTCGCCGCGGCGTCGAGCGGGAGCTCGACGCAGCCGAGGCTCTGCGGCGTCCCGAACGACGCGCGGGTGAACGCGTGCAGCGCCTCGCCGCCGTGGAAGTAGCTGATCCAGCGGATCCCGGGGTCGTTGTAGTGCGAGCCGTCGGGGTTCGTGCCGCTCATCGTCCCGACCGGGATGTGCTCGAAGACGGGGAACGTGCCGAGCGCGGTCGGCGCCGCGGGGACGCCGGTGTTGCCGGGCGAGGTGAGGACGGTCTTGCCGTTGTGCCAGAGCGTCAGGAGCTGCGGCACGGTTCCGGTGCACGTAGACGTAGCTGTAGCCGTCGGTTCGGCGCTTGCCGGCGACGGCGTCGGCGAGCAGCGTGTGCCACACCTTCGGGCCGGCGATCCCGTCGACGGCGAGGTGGTGCTCGTCCTGGAACATCATCACGGCACCGCGCGTGATCTCGTTCGGCTCGCCGGTCTTCCACAGCGCCTGCAGCTCGTGCGGCGTGTCCGGGTAACGCCAGGTGAAGTGCCCGGCAGGCGGGTCGACGGCCGCGGCGAGCTGGTCGCCGCATCGTCAGAGGCGCGCCGGCGCGCGCCGGCGTCCAGTCGACCGGCAGGTAGCCCTCCTGCGCGAGCAGCTGCTGCAGGCGCAGGAAGGACGCGGGCGCCACCGTCAGGCGAAAGCTCTTCGTGACGTGTGCCGCGCTGTGGGCGCTCATGACCGCGACCGGCGACGGGAAACGGACGACGAGGTCGGAGTTGAAGGGCGCGCCGTTGCCGCCGGGCTGGAAGAGAAGCGTGTGGTCGTCCGGGGTCGTCCAGCGTCCGGGCACCGGCGGCACGAGCGTCGGCTCCTTCCCCCTGAGCACCCGCGAAACCGGCTTCGAGAAGGTGAGCCGGATCGGGGCGAGCGGGTTGGCGCGCGCATTCGGGCCCGGCTCGGCGAGGACGACCGGTCGGCTGGCTCGCGGGAACCAGGTGATGCGCACGGGCTCGCCGAGGGTCTCCCACGGCCGCGCCGCCGCCGCGATTTCGATTGCGCCCGCCGCGGTTCTTGTCGGCAGCGTCACGGTTCGGCCCACCACCGTGGCGCGCGCGAGCGAGACGCGGTCGATCGGCGCGTCGAACCGCACCTGCGCGTGCCCGTCCCGCGCGACCGTGACCCAGCGGCTGGCCACGTGCGCGGCCGGCGCCTTGACGGTCAGCGTCTCGCGCCGCTCGGCGCCGAGCGCCCAGCCTGCCCATCCCGGCCGCCGGACCACGACGGAGAGCGTGATGCGCTCGCCGGGCGAGATCCGCCGGCGTGGCGTTATCCGCCCATTCAAGACGGTGAGCGGGATCACGCGCCCGTTCGCCGCCCGGGCATCGACGCTCACGAGCCGGCCGGCAAAGGGCTGCAGGTCGACGCGGCCGAGGGCGGAGCGGTCGGTTGCAAGGCTGGCGCCCGAGAACGCCCAGACGACGGCAGCCGCCGCCACCACCACGCCCACGACGACCGCGAGGCTGATCCAACGGCCGCGGTGCGAGCGCTTTCTAGGTGGCGGTCTTCTGGTGCGGACCTGTAGCGGCGGCGAAACGGTCACGAATGCTCCGCCACAGGGTAGGCGGCATCAGGTCACTCGGCCGGATCCGCCGGTTCTCCCTCGACGGCAAGGGCATCCGGGTCCTCGGCGACTTCCACGAGCCCGTCCGGGTTATCGACGCCGGCGCGCCGTGCTTCCTTCTTCTCACGCTTGCGTTCTCGCTTTTCGCGCAGGACGAGCTCTCGTGCCCGCTTCGCCTGCGTCTGGGCGTTCCTCGTCGCCATCCAGCCTCCTGGCGTAGTGATACAGGCGGCAACTGCCGGGCCGGCGAGCCGCGGCAGTTGCCGCCTGCGGTGACTAGGCGGACGCGAGCGTGACGCTCTTCGCCTCGGGGCCCTTCGCGCCCTCGGCGGGCTCGTACGACACCTTCGCGTTCTCGGCGAGGGTCTTGTAACCCTCACCCTCGATCGCGCTGTGGTGGACGAACACGTCCTTGCCGCCTTCATCGGGGGTAATGAACCCGTACCCCTTATCGGCGTTGAACCACTTAACGGTTCCGGTTGCCATGGATAGAAACACCTCCTCCACTGCTCAAGAACGGGCAGGGAGGCGCGTGCTGCGCATCCAGTACTCGCTCAGATAGTCGCGGGAGCGTAGCAGCGTCCCGGGCGAGGGCTGGCAGAGGGACGCGCGCGAGAGAAGTTAATGCGGAGAGCAGGCCGTTCCCAACACGCTCTGACTAGCGTCGCCGGCGCTGTGCGCCCTCGTGCCCTCGCCCTGGCGCTCCTGCTCGCCGCGCTTGGCGGCTGCGGCGGAAGCAGCGCTGCCTCGCTCTCGCCGCCGCGGATGATCGACGGCTCGTACCGGTCGAAAGCGCTGCGCGGCACGATCCACTACCGGGTGTACCTGCCGGCCGGCTACGGCTCGGGCAGCAAGCGCTACCCGGCCATCTACCTCCTGCATGGCCTGCCGGCGAAGGCGGACGCCTACCAGAGCATCGGCTTCATCACCCGGCCGGTCGTGCACTCGGGCATGCGCGCGATCGTGGTCGGCGCACAGGGCGCGCGGAAAGGGGACACCGACCCCGAGTGGGCGAACTGGGGGCCGGGCCGTAACTGGGAGACGGCCACAGCGCACGAGCTCGTGCACGTCATCGACAGCCGCTACCGCACGATCCCCGAACGTCGCGCCCGCGCGCTGATCGGGATCTCCGGGGGCGGGTACGGCGCGACGCTGACGGCGATCCACAACCCGTCGGTCTACTCGGTCGTCCAGTCGTGGAGCGGCTATTTCCATGCGACCAACCCCGCGGGGACGAAGCGGCTCGACATGGGCTCTTCCGATGCGAACGACTGGGCCGACGCGGACGCTCTGGTGCCGACGCTCAGGCGGATCTTCGCCCGTTACCCGAACACCCACTACGGGCACTTCGTCGGCGCCAACGACCCGACGTTCCTCGACGACAACCGCGCGTTCGACCGCACGCTGACCGCGGCCGGGATCAAGCACGCGTATGCCGAGTACGAGGGCGGGCACACCGATCGGTTCTGGCGGACGCACGAGGATGACTGGGTGAGGGCCGCCCTGCGCGAGCTGGCCAGGCCGACTCAGTCGTAGCGGCGGCGGAGCGCGACGATGCGGTCGTACGACGCCTGCAGCACGGGGCGGCTCAGCCGGCCGCTCTTCGCGGCCTTCAGCAGCGCCGCGTAGGCCTGCTCGCCGACCGTGTCGCCGCCGCTGCCGCCGTTGCCGGCGACGTACACCAGGTCGATGCCGGCGCCGACGGCGCGGACAGTGGCCTCCCCGGCGTCGAACCACGGGCTCACGCCCTTCGTCGCCAGGTCGTCGCTCATCGTCACGCCGCGAAAGCCGAGCGTGCCGCGCAGGAGCCCGTTCACGATCGCCGGCGACGTCGCCGCCGGCACGCGGTCGTACGCCGTGTACACCGCCGTCCCGACCATCACGACGGGCGCGCCGGCCGCGATTGCCGACCGGAACGGGACGAGGTCGCGCGACGTGAGCGCGGCGCGCGATGCCGTCGCCTTCGACGGCCCGTAGTCGGTGCTGCCGGCGAGCCGTCCCAGCCCCGGGAAGTGCTTGGCGGTCGCGGCGACCCCGCCCTGGACAAGCCCCTGGGCGAAGGCGACGCCGTTCGCGCTCACCGTCGCCGGCTCGGTCGAGAACGCGCGCGAGTAGATGAACGCGAACTTCGATACGGGCACGTCGAGCACAGGCGCCAGGTCGACGCCGATGCCGAGCTGGTGCAGGTAGCGCCCCGTCGCCCGCCCCTGGGCGAGCGCGTCTGCGCTCGTGCGCATCTGACTCGGAGCCTCCGTCGGCGGGCCGGGCAGGCGCTTGACGTCGCCGCCCTCCTGGTCGATCGCGATCAGGAGCGGCGGCTGGTCGCCGGCGTGTGCGGCCGCCTGCAGCTGGTGCACGAGCGGAAGTGGGCCTTCGGGCGGGATCGTGTTCGAGAACAGGACGACGCCGCCGACCTGGCCGCGCTTGATCCGCGCCAGCAGAGCGGCACTCGGCACGGGGCCGCGCATGCGGATGACCACGTGCGCCCCCGCGAGCTGCGCCAGCGTCGGCCCCGACGCGGGGCGTGCACTCCCCGCCACGACGGCGGCGGCGAGGATCAGGCAGAGGGCGGCGAGCATTCGCATAGCACCTCCGGTATACCACGAGGGCTTGCGAGCGGCGCCGCGAAATACGGGCCGTGCCCCACGAGTCGGCGTTCGGCGAGGATGCGTTCGGGCGCTACGCCGAAGGCGCGGCCCGCTTCTTCGGCACGCCGCAGTACATCGTCGGCCAGACCATCCTCGTCGCGGTCTGGATCACGCTGAACGCGCTCGGCCTGAGCCTCCACTGGGACCCGTACCCGTTCATCCTCCTCAACCTCGCGTTCTCGCTGCAGGCCGCCTACGCCGCGCCGCTGATCCTGCTCGCGCAGACGCGGCAGGCCGATCGCGACAAGGTGTCCGCCGAGAAGGACGAGAAGCACCGCGACGTCGTGATCCGGCATCTCCGCGAGCGCGAGGACCTCGTCAAACGCCAGAACGACGATCTCCGGGAGCTGATCCAGGCCAATACCGAGCTGACGCAGCAGGACAAGGACCTGACCGAGAGCGTCGCGGCGATGGCGCAGGAGATCCACGCCGCCGTGCGCGCGGGCTGATGGCCCGGCAGGTCGTCCTCCTGCGCGGGATCAACGTCGGCCGGAACCGGCGCGTGCCGATGGCGGCGCTCCGCGAAGCGCTGGACGGCTACGAGGACGTGGTCACGCACGGGCAGAGCGGGAACGTCGTGCTCGACGCTAAGAAAACCGGCGGGGCGCTCGAGCGCGAGCTCGAAGCCCTGTTCGCGGAGCGGCTCGGTCTCGAGACGCGCGTGGTCGTACGCAGCCGCGCACAGCTGCAGAAGGTGGTCGACCGCAATCCGCTGGCGAAGGTCGCGGAGAGCGGCTCGCGCTACCTCGTCACCTTTCTGGCCGACAAACCGGCGGCCGCGAAGGCCAAGGCGCTGGAGGACGACTTCGGCCGCGAGCAGGCGGTCCTGCACGGGCAGGAGGTCTACAGCTGGCACCCGGACGGCCTGCAGCGCTCGAAGCTGGCAGCGCTCATCGCGGACGGGCTCGGCACCGTCGGCACCGCGCGCAACTGGAACACCGTGACGAAGCTGCTCGCGCTGGCATCCGGTTGACGTTCGCGGTAGTACTGGCAGATATGCGCCGCCTCGTCGTGCTCGTGTTGCTGCTCGGGGCCGTGACGGCAGCCGGCGCGGTCCGCGCTCCGGCCGCGGGCGGGTGCCCCGCCACGGCGAACGACGGCTTCGGCCCGTTCGGGCAGGGGCTGCCGCCGCTCCGCGCCAAGACCGGCACCGGCCATGTGCTCACCGGCGTCGTGCTTTCGGCGGTCAACTGCAAGCCCGTCCCCAATGCCCAGGTGCAGCTCTGGCAGTCGAACACGAAGGGCGTCTACGTGCGCAAGCTGAGCGCCACCGTGCTCACGAACCGCGCCGGTCGGTTCCGGTACGAGAGCCCGCGGCCGGTCTCGTACGAAGGCCTGCCGCCGCACATCCACGTGCGTGTCGCCGCCAAGGGGTTCGAGACGCTGCTCTCGCGGATCATCGTCCCGAGCGGGACGCGGCGCACGAACGCGCGCCTGGTCCTGGTCCCGGCTCTGGTCTAGCGCCAGTCGACCGCGACGACCTCGACGGGTTCCTCGAACCCCTTGAGGATCTCTGCGCGCGGCTCGGAAAGCCGAAACGCGCCGGCGACGCCGTCCAGCGACTCGCGGCTGATCAGGATCTCGCCGGCGCCGGCGGCCGCCCCGACCCGCGCGGCCAGGTGGATGGTCTCGCCGCCGTAGTCGGTGTAGCCGCTGCCCGTGCGGAACGCGGCGCCGCTGTGGGCGCCGATCCTCACGTCGGGCGCGACGATCTCGTCGGCGAGCGCCTTCTGGATCGCGATCGCCGTGCGGACGGCCGCACCTACGTCGTCGAACGAGGCGAAGAAGCCGTCGCCGGTGTTCTTGACTACGGCGCCGCCGCCCTTGACGATCTGCTCGCGCACGACCTCGTCGTGGCGGGCGAGCAGGCGCCGGTACTTCTCCTCGCCGAGCGTGCCAAGGAGCTTCGTCGAGTCGACGATGTCGGTGAAGAGGAATGTCATCGACGCCTCCACGCGGCCGAGCAGGTCGCGGCACTGCGCCTCGTCGAGCCGCGCGCCGAGCCGCTCGAAGGTCGCCAGTGCGGCCTCGATCTCGCCGGTCGCACTCGGCTCGTCGCCTGCCCGCCGGAAGGCGGTGCCGAGCGCGAGACGCGCCTGCGCGGTTTCGTAGGGCGCGCCGACGTTCTGCCACTCGTCGCGAGCGCGCCGTAGGAGCTCTGCGGCCGCCGCGGCGTCACCCTCTGCGAGCACGATGCGGCCGCGCGCGAGATGCAGGCCCGCATCGAATGCGGGCGTCCGGGCACCGCCGATCTTGTACGCGTCCACGATGATCTCGGCGTCGTCGGCGGCCGCGTTCGCGGTGGCCAGATCGCCCGCGGCGACCCCGACCTCGACCTGTGCGAGCAGGTGGCGGAGCCGCAGAAGCGGTTGCTTCGCTTCCACCACGGCGCGCCGGAGACCGGACGCGGCGGCGTCGACCTGCCCGCTTGCCAGGCGGAGCAGCGAGAGCCCCGGCTGCGGGTCCTGGCCGAGCTCGTTCGCGCGCGCGTATGCCTCCTCCGCCGCCGCGAAGTTGCCCTGGCGCCGGCGGATCTCGCCGATCTCGTAGTACCCGTTCGCCGTCAGACGGCGCTGGAAGTCCTCGAGCTCGTCGCACGCGGCCTGCGCCTGGCGCTCGGCGCCGTCCCAGTCTCCGCGGAGCCGCATGATCTCGGCCCGGTGGATCCGGCACGCGCCCGGAAAGCCGGAGACCTCGAGGCGGTCGCACCACTTGTTCGCCTCCTCCGTCCACTCTGCGGCCCGGCGGAGGTCACCGAGGTCCTGGCACGTGCTGATCGTGATGCAGTAGACGAGCCCGGTCGTGAACGGCCGCAGGTCGCCGCAGACCGCAGAGGCAGTCGCCTGGTCGACCATCGCGAGCCCGCGCTCCACCTCGCCGCCGCGGATCAGCGTGCGTCCGGTGCCGACGATCGCGATCATCTCGACGTCGCGGTCGCCGAAGCGCCGGGCGATGTCCTTCGCCCGCTCCATCTCCGCGAGCGCCTCGGCGACGGTGCCGCCGCCGAACAGCGCGTTCATGCCGCGCGTGAGCGCCAGGAACCCATGCTCGCTCGACTCCGGCTCGTCAGCGAGCATGGCCTCGGCGTTCGCGAACCAGCCGCCGGCGACGGCGTAGGCCTCGCGGCCGACGTGATCCCAGTTCAGCGCGAGCGCGACCCGTGCAGCCCGCCGGCGGTCGCCGGCGGCCGCGAAGCCCGCGTACGCGCGTTCGCGGAGCGCGATCGCCTCCTCGATCTTGCCCGACCACCACGCCGAGTCGGCGAAGGCCTCGAGGTCATCGGGCGTGAGGTCCGCGCGCGCGGCGGCGCCGAAGGCGTCGTAGGCCTCGCGCCAGGCGTGGCGCCCCGCGGCGTCGCGCGCGGTCGGAAGCGGCTCGGCGAGTTGTGACATTGACGTGATTGTCACAGCGGTTGTGCGCCGACGCCAGTTTTCGGGCTCGAGCGGTCTACGCGCCGAGCGCCTCGTGGATCCGCCCGAGCTCCTGCTGCTCGCCCGGGGACACGCCCTTCTTCGCTTCGGCGACCGACTGCGCCACGTCCGTGACGAACGCCCGATAGGGGCTCACCTCGTCCGGCGCCTTCTGCTCGACGAGCTGCACCGCCGCACGGATCGCGTCGAGGGTCTTCTGCTCGAGCTCCTCGGGCGACGAGCGCATGCTGAAGCCCGAGCCCTTCGTCGTGGCGCCCAGGTCGCGCACGAGCGCGCTCGAGTTCTCGCGCCCGGCAGCGAGGTGCTTCGCCATCGTCGTCGCCTCGCCGAACGTGTCGAAGAAGCTCCGGTCGCTCACCGCGACCAGCAGCCCAGCGCCCGTCACGCCCTTCTGGAGCGTCTCCCACTCCTCCTCGGTGAAGTCGGCCTTACCCGCCATGCGTGCTCCTTTCTGTCGTGATCCCTGCGAGACCGTAGACCTCGTAGCGTTTCGAGCCGACCGGCGACGGTCGGTTCCGGTCCGGGTCCGCCGCGCGGCGCTCGCCGACCGCACCGAAGACTGCCTCGGCACACGACTCGTCCTCGAAGACCATGACGGACAGGCGCTCGCCCGTCTCGCGGTCGACGAGCCAGAAGCCGGCGACGCCCGGGGTGGACTCCGCGGCGGGGAGCACCTCCTCCTGGACGTGCGAGATCCCGTCCTCGAGATCCTGCGGGCCGTCCTCGAACCTGACCACCATCGCGTACATGCCGTCTCCTTTCGCCGGTGAGGTTAATCCGCCGCGAAGAGCGCGGCACCGATCGCTCCCGCGTCCGGCCCGAGCGTGGCGCGAAGGATCTCGATGTGCTCGAGCGGAGCGACGTTGCCCGCGCGGCGCTGGATCTCGGTGCAGAGCGGTGTGAGCACGAGGTCGCCTGCCTCGACGACACCGCCGCCGATAACGACGCGCTGCGGCGTTACGAAGATCGTCAAGTTCGCGATCGCGACACCGATGAGCCGGCCGGCCTGCTCGATCGCGTCGACGGCTGCGGCATCGCCCTCGCGCGCTGCAACCAGGGCCTCATCGAAGGTTCCATGGCCCGCGGTGCGTGCGATCGCCCTCGAGCCGGCGAACAGCTCGAGACAGCCCGTGTTGCCGCAGTTGCAGCGCGGCCCGTCGAGCACGACCGTGTGGTGGCCGATCTCGCCGGCTCGGTCGTCGACGCCGAGGTGAAGCCGCCCGCCCAGGACGAGCCCGCCGCCGATCCCGGTGCCGCACACGATGCAGATCACGTCGTCGGCGCCGCGCGCTGCACCGACACGTGCCTCGGCGAGCGCGAAGGCATGGCCGTCGTTGACGAGCCGGACGGGAAGGTCGAGCGCACGCGAGAGCGGCTCGCGGATCGGCCGCCCGGCCCAGTCGCCCGCGAGGTTCGGGAACAGGACTCCGCGCCCCTCGGCGTCGACGAGCCCCGGGAAGGCGACGCCGATCGAGGCAACCGGGCCGGCGTCCCGCGCAAGCCCGGCGAGGCGGTCGAGGACCGCCTCGGGCCCCTTCTCGGACGCGGTCGGCTCGGTCGCGCGGTCCACGACCTCGTCGCCGTCGAGGACGACGAGCTTCACGTTGGTCCCGCCGACGTCGAGCCCCACGCGACGGGTCATCGCGCGGTCCAGCCCCCGTCGACCGTGAGCACCGCCCCGGTGACGAACGGCGCCGTGGCGAGGTAGAAGGCCGCGCGCGCGACGTCCTCGGGGCGGCCGAAGTCGCCGGTCAGCGGCTGGAGCTCGCCGAGCCGCGCACGGATGGCCGGATCCTCCTGGGCCCGGCGGCTCATCGACGTCGCGATGAGGCCGGGGCAGATGACGTTGCAGCGGATCCGGTCGGCGGCATACGTCACGGCCATCGCCCGCGTGAGCCCGATCAACCCGGCCTTGGAGGCTGCGTACGCGTGCGTGGCGAAGTCCTGGTCGCCGCCGACGAGCCCGAGGACGGACGAGACGGTGACGATCGCGCCGCCGCCGGACGAGCGCAGGAGCGGCACCGCTGCCTTGCAGTAGCGGAAGACGGTGCTGAGGTTCGTCTCGAGGACGGCGGCCCACGCCTCCTCGGTGCAGGTGTCGACGGGGCCGTCGCCGAGCCGCCGGCCGCTGATGCCGTGCGCGCAGACGAGCGCGTCGAGCCGCTCGAGCGCGCCGAAGACTGTGGGCGGGTCGTCGTCCGCCTCGATCCCGGCGACGTCCCAGCCCGCATCCGCGAACGCGGCCGCGGTCGCGGAGCCGATCCCGCCCGCGCTACCCGTGACGATGACCGTCGCCATACGCGCCTATGCTCGCAGCCGCGTGTCGGTGGTGGAGCGGATCCGCGCTGAGCGGGTGGTGGCGATCCTGCGCCGGGTCGCCGACCCCGACCTCACCGTCGACGCGCTCGTGCGCGGGGGCATCCGCGTTGTCGAGATCACGCTCGATTCGGATGACGCGGCCGCGACGATCCGGCGGCTACGCGCCAGGGGGGACGTGTCGGTGCTTGCCGGCACGGTGCGCAGGCCCGAGCAGGTGGAGGCGGCCGTCGAGGCCGGGGCGGAGGCCTGCGTCTCGCCGGCGCTCGTTCCGGCCGTGGTCGAGCGCTGCCGCACGTTGGGCGTCCCCGCGATCCCCGGCGCGCTTACGCCGAGCGAGGTCGAGCTGGCGTGGTCGCTCGGCGCCGCACTCGTGAAGCTGTTCCCGGCCGGCGCCGTCGGGCCTGGCTACGTGCGCGAGCTGCATGCGCCGCTGGCCGATGTCCCGCTGATGGTCACCGGCGGGATCGACGCGTCGAACGCGCGGACGTTCCTCGACGCGGGTGCGGTCGCGGTCGGCGCCGGGTCGTCGCTGACGCGCGCCGCCGACGTCGAGGCGGAGGCGCGGCGGCTGGTGGCGGCCTTGTCCGGCTGAAACTCGTCTGGCGAGGCGCGGGGCGCGGGTAGTAGCCTCAGCGCCTTGCCGGCCGCTCCCCTGGACCGTCGCTGGACGCTGATCGCCGTTTGCGCGACCACGTTCATGCTGCTGGTGGACATCACGATCGTGAACGTCGCGCTGCCGAGCATCCAGCGCGAGCTGGACGCCAGCCTGACCGGGCTCCAGTGGATCATCGATGCGTACGCGATTACACTCGCCGCGCTGATCCTGACCGGCGGCGCGCTGGCCGACCGCTACGGGCGCCGGCTGATCTTCTCGATCGGCGTCGCGCTCTTCACCGCTGCATCGCTGCTCTGCGGCGTGGCGTGGAACATCGCCTCGCTCGACATCGCGCGAGCGCTGCAGGGCGTCGGCGGAGCCGCGCTCTTCGCCACGGCGCTTGCGCTGATCGGGGCCGAGTACCAGGGTCGTGAGCGCGCGGGTGCGATCGCGATTTGGGGGGCGACGATCGGCGTCGCCGTCGCGTCGGGGCCGCTCGCCGGCGGAATCATCACGCAGTGGCTGAGCTGGCGCTGGGTGTTCTTCGTGAACGTGCCGATCGGCGTGGCGGTCTTCGTGATCGCGATGATGAAGGTGCGCGAATCGCGCGACCCCCGCGCCAACCGGACCGACTACGCGGGGCTCGTCCTGTTCTCGGCCGCCCTCTTCCTGATCATCTTCGGGCTACTGCGCGGCAACACCGAGGGCTGGGGGAGCGCGCAGATCGTCGCCGCGCTCGCTGCCGGGGCCGTCTTGCTCGTCGTCTTCGTGCTCGTGGAGCGGCGCGAGGAGCGGCCGATGCTCGACGTGTCACTCTTCCGCGTCCCCGCCTTCGTGGGCGTGCAGCTGTCGACGTTCTGCATCGGCGCCGGGATGTTCGCCCTATTCCCATTCCTCTCGATCTACATCCAGGACGTGCTCGGGTTCTCGCCGCTGAAGGCGGGGATTGCATTCCTGCCCTTCACGGCCTTCGTGTTCATCGTTCCGCTTGCAACCCGGAACCTCGCGCAGACGAAGCCGATGTGGGCGCTGCTCGCCATCGCGATGGCCATCGTCGCTGTCGGGCTGGTGCTCCTCGAGGTCGTCTCGCCGACCTCCGGCTACGCCGCGCTGCTGCCCGGGTTCATCGTCGCCGGCATCGGGACGGGGCTTGCGAACCCGACCATCGCGGGCGCGGCCCTGCGCGTCGTCGATCCGGCGCGGACGGGGATGGCCGCCGGCATCAGCAACACCGCGCGGATCACCGGCCTCGCGGTCGGCGTCGCCGTGCTCGGCGCGATCCTCCAGAGCCGCATCGGCTCGAGCCTGCGCGGCGCCGGCTTCCACGGCTCGTCGCTGTCGGCAGCGGTCGCGTCGTCGGGCACCCGTGCGGCGCACGGCGAGGCGGGGCTGCTCGACGCCATCCCGACCGCATTCGTCAGCGGCATGGACACGATCGTCCTGATCGGCGCCGTGGTGCTGGCGATCGGCTCGGCCGCGGCGGTGCTGCTGGTCAGGCGGGCGCCTGCACCGCAGCCGGCCGTCGAAGCAGAGCCGGCAACAGAAGCAGCCTAAGCGCTGTCCCGCAGGGGCTGCCCCTCGTGTTTCGGCGCAGAGTCGTCACTGCCCCGTGACTGTCGACCGGGATGCGCTCGCTGAACGGCGGCTACGCACAGCAGTTCAACCGCCGGCACAAGCGGTACGGGCGCGTGTTCCAGCAGTACGGCTACGCGACGACGTCGGCGAACTCGCCGGTCGCCTCGTCCTTCACGATCAGCTTGCGGCGGCCGTCCGGCATTTGCTCTTCCTTGATCACCGTCTTGCCGTCCCAGTGCTCCGGCTTCTCCCGCGCGAGGCGGGGAGCCGTGCCGCCGCGCCACTCCAGCTGCACCGGCTCCCACGCGCCCGACTTCCCGGAGCGGTAGCAGGCGTCCATCACCGCATTCACGACGTAGCCGTCGTAGAACGTCTCGCGCGGCTGGCGGCCCTCGTCGATCGCGTCGAACATGTCGGCGAACATGTCGACGTAGCCGAGCTCGGACACCTCGTCACCGACCGGGAAGAGCCAGCCGCTCGCCGACTCGGCCTTCTCGGCCACGTAGCCGCCGCCCTCACCGGACGAGAACATCTCGAAGCCGGTGCGCAGGAAGTGGTTCGTCCAGATCGTCCCCTCGGTGCCCGCCACCTCGTCGCGCAGGTCCATCCCGCCGCGGAACGTCCACGAGACCTCGAACTGGCCGATCGCGCCCGATCTCGAAGCGGATCAGCGCGATCGCGTTGTCCTCGGCCTCGATCGGATGCACCATCGTGTCGAGTCCAGCACATGACCTCGACCGGGCGGTTCCCCTTGCCCATGTAGCTGCGGATGATCTCGATGCAGTGGCAGCCGAGATCGACGATCGCCCCGCCGCCGGCCTGGTTCGCGTCCCAGAACCAGGCGCTGTGGGGGCCGGGGTGCGTCTCGCGCGAGCGCGCCCACGTCACGTCGCCGATCTGCCCTGCCTGGACGGCGGCGACCGCCTTCAGCGTCTTCGGCGTGTAGGCCAGGTCCTCGAGGTAGCCGCGCGAAGACGCCGGCGCGCTCGACCGCGTCCAGGATGCGCTTCGCCTCGTCGCGCGTTCCGCCCCAGCGGCTTCGTACAGAGCACCGCCTTGCCGTGCTGCGCGCACAGCGCGATCGCCTCCTCGTGCAGGTGGTTCGGCAGCCCGACGACCACCGTGTCCGTCTCCGGGTCGGCGATCGCCTGCTCGAGGTCGGTCGACGTCCGTGGCACGCCGTTGTCGCGCGCGAACGCCTCGGCGCGCTCGGCCGACCGCGAGTAGACGAGGTCGACGCGGTCGCGGCCGCGCTTGCCGTGCAGCGTCTGCGTGTAGAAGAGCCCGATCAGGCCCGTCCCCAGCATGGTGATCCTGTGGCTCACGGCCTTCCTCCCGAAGCTTGACGGTCTGATGGGCGCCGAGTAGGTTCAGCGCTTGTCTGGATGTCTAGACAGGTGATGCGGGCCGACTCTACTTCAGTTCGGACGCGCCGGCGATGAGCCGTTTTCTCGCGCCGGCGGCCGCCCTGCTTCACCGCATCGAGGACACGCAGGGGGACGCGATCGCCGAGGCGAGCCGGCTCTGCGCGGAGGCGATCGGCGCCGGCGGGCTCGTCCACGCTCTTCGGCACCGGCCACTCGCGGATCCCGGTCGAGGAGCTCTTCCCGCGCTACGGCTCGTACCCGGGCTTCAACCCGATCGTGGAGCTCTCGATGACGTTCCACACCGGGGTCGTCGGGCGCGAACGGCCAGCGCCAGGCCATGTACATCGAGCGTGTCGAGGGGCTCGCCGAGCAGATCCTCGCCAACTTCGAGCTCGGGCCCGCCCGACGCGATGCTCGTGTTCAGCGCGAGCGGCGTCACCGCCGTCCCGATCGAGATGGCACAGGGCGCGCGGCGCCGCGGGCTCCCGATCGATCGCCGTCACCTCGATCGAGCAGTCGCGCGCCGGCGAGTCCAGCACTCGTCGGGCACGCGGCTGCTCGACCACGCCGACGTCGTCGCTCGACCTGTGCACGCCGGTCGGTGACGCGCATGGTCCCGGTCGACGGGCTGCCGACGCCCGTGGCGCCCGGGCTCGACGATCGCCGCCGTCGGCTCGCGAACGAGCTCAAGGCCCAGACCGCCGCGCTCCTCGCGGAGCGGGGTGCGCTGCCGCCCGTGCTGACCAGCGCGGCGCTCGTGGGCCAGGAGGAGGCGAGCCGTCTGTTCGACGCCGCGTACGCCGAGCACGCGCGGCGGCTGGCACGCGTGCTGCGGGGCGCGACGCCTCCGGAAAGGCCGCTGGAAGAAAGGAGGCCGATTGCGTAGGCTCCCGCAGATTCGTTCCGGAGCGGACATGCACCGGAAGTCAATGAGGAGGAGGGTTATGAGGATGCAAACGGGGACCCGCGGCGGACGCCGCACGGGGCTCGTCGCGCTGCTCGCCGTACTCGTCGTCACCGTCGCTGCCTTTGCAGCCACGTCGGCGTCGGCGAAGCCGCAGGCAGGCAAGTACATCCTCGGCGTCTCGAACACGCTCGTCGGCAACGGCTGGCGCGAGGAGATGATCTGCGCGGTCAAGGCGCAGGCGACGGCGAGCGGCGCTGGTCAGCAAGGTCGATCGTCGCCAACCGCAACGGCGGCGCCGCCGAGCAGATCGCGGACATCCGCAACCTGATCTCGGCGGGCGCGAACGCGATCATCATCAACCCGTCGAGCGGCACCGCGCTCAACGCGCGTGATCGCTCAGGCCGCCGCGCGCGGGATCAAGGTCGTCTCGGTCGACCAGCGCGTGACGGCGCCGCAGGCGCACAACGTCACGAACGACCAGGTCGCCTACGGCCGGCTCGGCGCCGAGTGGCTGTTCAAGAAGATGGGCGGCAAGGGCAACGTCGTCGAGATGCGCGGCATCGCCGGCGTCCCGGCCGACACCGACCGCCACACGGGCTTCATGCAGGCGCTCAAGAAGTACCCGAGCATCAAGGTCGTCAAGTCGACCTTCACGGGCTGGAACGTTCGCGACCGGCGGCAAGCAGATGCTCGACATCCTCAACTCGGGCGTGAAGGTCGACGGCGTCTGGACTCCGGGATCGACTACACGGTCGTCAACGCGTTCAAGACGGCCGGCAAGCCGCTCGTCCCGATCGTCGGCGCCGACAACAACGAGTTCCTGCACCAGATGCTCGTGCAAGTACCCGACGCTGCAGGCGCAGCGGTGACGAACCCGGCCACGATCGGCGGCGCGGGCGCCGCGGTCGCGATCAAGCTGCTCGCAGGGCAAGTACGTGCCGAAGCTGGGTCAAGCTGACCCCGCAGCGTCTGGGACGATGCACGCGCCGGAAGAACGAGATCAAGGCGAACTACTCGCCGAGCCGCGCGCCGACCTACAGCGCGCGGCTGCAGATCAAGCCCTGGACGACCTACACGACCAAGCAGCTGTCGGCCTGCAAGGAGGCCGTAGCCGGCTGAGCACGGAGGGGGCGCCGCAGGGCGCCCCCTCGCCTCTCCAGCCTGCTCGCCTGAGCACGCAGCCCGGCGATGACGGCGCTGCTCGAAGCGCGCGACCTCGCGAAGAGCTACGGCCCCGTGGTCGCGCTGCGCTCGGCCGACCTCGTCGTCGAGCCGGGCGAGGTGCACGCGCTGCTCGGCGCGAACGGCGCCGGCAAGAGCACGCTCGTCAAGGTCCTCACCGGGCGTGATCCGCGCCGACGGCGGCACGATCGCCGTCGACGGCCAGCAGCCGCAGATCGGCTCGCCGGCGCAGGCGGCCCGCGATCGGGCTCGCGCCGGTCTTCCAGGATCCGGCGCTCGTGCCCGACCTGACGGTCGCGCAGAACCTGCGGCTGACGCGGCGCCGACTCCGAGCGCGGTGCGCGCAGAGCTTCGCGCGCATGGAGCTCGACGTCGACTTCGCGGAGCGTGCGCGGCGACGTGCCGCTGCCGATGCTGCGCATGCTCGACCTCGCGCGCGCGCTCGTCGCGCGAGCCGCAGCTGCTGCTGCTCGACGAGATCACCGCCGCGCTGCCGTCCGACCTCGCCGAGCGCGTCTTCGCGGTCATGCGCGAGTCGGCGCGAGCGCGGCCGCTCGGTGCTCTTCATCACCCACCGCCTCAACGAGGTGATCGCGCCGTGCGACCGCGCGACCGATCCTGCGCGACGGCGGCGCGGTCGGCGACGATCGTGCCGCAGGAAGGCGGCGAGGAGCGCGATCGTCGAGCACATGCTCGGCGCCGAGGCCGCGCGGGCCGCGGCCGCGGCGGTCGCGCCGGACGAACCGAGCGTGACGCCGGCGCCGGCGCACGACGACGGCGCGCGCCGTCGCTCGAGGTGGGCGACGCTCGCCGTCGGCGGCGTCTGCAGGGCGTCTCGTTCGCGCTCCGGCGCGGGCGAGATCCTCGGCATCGCCGCGCTCGAGGGCCAGGGGCAGGACGAGCTCTTCGCCGCGCTCTCCGGGCAGCGGTCCGCCGGACGGCGGCGAGATCGTCGTCAGCGGCGCGCGCGCTGCAGGCGCGCCATCCGTACGACGCGATCCGCGCCGGCGTCGTGCTCGTGCCCGCCGACCGCCTGCACGCGCTGCTGCCGCAGCGCTCGGTGCGCGAGAACATCGCGGCGCCGCGCTACAACCGCATCGCTCGCTGGGGCCCGATCAACATGCGCGACGAGCGGCGGCGCGTCGCGACGGCCGATCGACGCGCTGCAGATCGACATCGCGCGCGCAGCGCCAGGTGCGCCGGCTCTCGGGCGGCAACCAGCAGAAGGTGACGATCGCGCGCTGGCTCGCCTCCGGCTTCAGCGACGATGCTCTGCTTCGACCCGACGCGCGGCATCGACGTCGGCACGAAGCGCCAGATCTACGCGCTCCTGCGCCGGCTCGCCGACGACGGCGCCGCGATCCTCTTCTTCTCGAGCGAGCTGGCCGAGTTCCCGCTCGTCTGCGACCGCGTGCTGACGCTCTTCGGCGGCCGGGTCACCGCCGAGCTGCCCGGCGCGGCGGCCGACGAGGCGTCGCTGCTGCGACGCGATGCACGGCCTCTCGGCGAGAGCGAGCCGCCGCGTGACGCAGCCGACGACAGCCGGCACGACCGCGACGCCGACGCGGCTCGACGACGTCGCGCGCGCTTCGTGCGCCGCCACGGCTGGACGATCGGCATCTCCGTGCTGCTGCTCGTCCTGGTCGCCCTCTACTGGCGCTCGGCGACGACCGTGACAGTGGGGGCCGTTCGACGTGCAGTCGCTCGCGATCGACGCGCTGCCGCTCGCGTTCGCGGCCTGGGCGCAGGCGATCGTGATCATCTCCGGCGGGATCGACCTCTCGGTCGGCTCGATGATGTGCGCTCGCCAACGTCGTCTCCGCGAAGTACATGCTCCACATGAGCTTCGACGAGGCGCTGCTCTTCTCGCGTCGCGGTCGTCGCTCGTCGGCGGCGCTGCGTCGGCGCCCTCACCGGCCTGATCGATCGTCGTCACGCGCGTCGCCGACATCATCGTCACGCTCGCGATGCTCTTCGTGCTGGGCGGGCGTGGCGCTCGCGGTGCTCGCAGGTGCCCGGCGGCGGCGCGCCGCTGCGCTACCAGAGCCTCGTCTCGGTCGACACCGTCGGCACGCACGTGGCTCCCGACGGCGCTGCTCATCCTGCTCGGCGCCTTCGCGCTCCTCTGGGTCACCGTCCGGCGCACGCCGGCTCGGGCCTCGCGCTCTACGCGATCGGCTCGAACCGCGAGCGCGCGCCTACCTCGCGGGCGTCAACGTCACGCGGTCGCGCGGATCCTCGCCTACGCGTACTCGCGGCGCGTTCGCCGCGCTCGGCGGGCCTCGCGCTCACCGGCGGCGTCGGGCCTCGGCGACCCGAACTGCGGGCGACATCTACACGCTCAACTCGCGTCGCCGCGGCCGTGCTCGGCGGCGTCTCGCTGCTCGGCGGCGTCGGCGGCCTGATCGGCCCGATCGCCGCGGCGTTCGTGCTCACGCTCGTGAAGACGATCATGATCCTCAAGGGCGTCGACCAGAACTGGGCGCAGGTGATCCAGGGCGCGCTGATCGTGCTCGTCGTGATGATCGGCGGCCTCGCGATCCGCCAGAAGGGCAAGGGCGCGATGAGCGCCGTCCCCGGAGACGCCGCAGCGCCGCGCGTCGCGTCCGCCGCGCTGCTCGCCGACAACCCGGCGCTCGTGCTCGACGCTCGTCTTCATCGCGCTCTTCGTCGCGCACCGACATCGTCAACCGCGCGCAGGGCGGACGGCGCGTTCCTGACGCTCGAAGCAGGTCTCGACGACGTTCCTGCTACGCCGCGGTGCTCGGGCTGATCGCCGCCGGCCAGACGCTCGTCATGCTGACCGGGCGGCGTCGACCTCTCGGTCGCGACGACCGCGACGGCGGGCGCGTTCATGGTCTCGCGCTTCGGCACGCACGGCGCCGCCGAGGCGATCGCTGATCGCGCTCGCGGTCGGCCTCGCGATCGGCCTCGTCAACGGGATCGGCGTCGCGCTCTTCCGCGTGAACGCGCTGATCATGACGCTCGGCATCTCGACGATCACGCTCGGCCTGCTGACCGTGCAGGCGCAGAAGCAGTTCACCTCGCTCGTGCCGAACTTCGTGGTCACGCTCGGCTCGGGCCGCTTCCTGCACCTACGTCCCGTACGACCTGCTCGTCTGGGCGCCGATCGCGGCGCTGATCATCCTCGGCCTGCGCTACAGCGGGATCGGCCGCATGATCTACGCGGTCGGCGACAACCCGGTCGCGTGCGCGGCTCGCGGGCGTGCGCGTCGTGGCAGGTGCTGCTCTTCGTCTACGCGCTCTGCGGGCTGCTCTCCGCGCTGGCCGGCGATCCTGCTCGTCGGCTTCAACAACGCCGCCGACCTCGGCATCGGCGCGCCGTTCCTGCTGCCGTCGGTCGCGGCGGTCGTGATCGGCGGCACGTCGATCTTCGGCGGGCTCGGCGGCTACGCCGGCACGATCCTCGGCGCGCTGATCCTGACGGTGCTCGACTCGCTGCTGACGATCCTGAACGCGTCGCAGGCGGTGCGGCAGATCATCTACGGGCTGATCGTGCTCGCGCTCGCCGCGATCTACGCGCGTCATCGCGACCGCCGCGAGTGACGCCTCCGGAGGTCCTGACCGTCGGCCGCGTCTCGGTCGACCTCTATCCCGAGCAGATCGGCGTGCGCGCTCGCCGAGGTGCGGACGTTCCGGAAGATGCTCGGCGGCAGCCCGACGAACGTCGCCGTCGCGGCCGCGCGGCTGGGCCGGCGGAGCGCTGTCGTCACCAAGCGTCGGCGCCGACCCGTTCGGCGACTACGTTCGCAGCGCGCTCGCCGGCTTCGGCGTCGACGCGTCGCGCGTCGGGACGCACCCGACGCTGCGCACGCCGCTCGCGTTCTGCGAGATCTTCCCGCCCGACCGCTTCCCGCTGCTCTTCTACCGCGAGCCGAAGGCGCCCGACCTGCGAGCTCGAGATCGACCTTGACGAGGCTGCCGCCGTCCCGCTGCTCTGGACGACCGGTACCGGGCTGTCGCAGCAGCCGAGCCGGTCGCGCACGCGCGCGGCGCTCGAGGCGCGCGGGCGTCGGCGCTTCACCGTGCATGACCTGGACTACCGGGCGATGTTCTGGACGTCCGCCGAACAGGCCGGGCACTGGAACCGCGAGGCGCTCGCGCACGCGACCGTCGCGGTCGGCAACGCGAGGAGGTCGCGGTCACGCTCGGCGAGGAGCTCGCGCCGGCGACGCGGCCGCCGCTTGCTCGACCTCGGGCTCGAGCTCGCGGTCGTGAAGCTGGGCGGCGACGGCGTCCTCGGCGCGCACCCGTGCCGAGTCCGTCGTCGTGCCCGCCGCTCGACGTCGAGGTCGTGAACGGGCTCGGCGCCGGCGACGCGTTCGGCGGTGCGCTCTGCCACGGCCTGCTCTCGGGCTGGCCGCTCGAGCGCACCCTGCGCTTCGCGAACGCGGCCGGCGCGCTCGTCGCCGGCGCGGCTCGGCTGCGCCGACGACATGCCGACCGCCGAGGAGGTCGAGGCGCCTGTGCGCGGCCTGACCAAGACGGCCGCCGGCCCCGGGCACATGGAGCTGACGGAGCGGCCGTCGCCGCCGCCTCCGCCGGGCCACGTCGCGCTGCGCGTCCTCGGCGCGGGCATCTGCGGCACCGACCTGCACATCGAGGCGGGCGAGTACCCGACCGTCGTCCCGGTCACGGTCGGCCACGAGGTCTCCGGCGAGGTCACCGAGCTGGGGGAGGGCGTCGACGGCGGCTGGGCGGGCGCGCGCGTCGTCAGCGAGACCTACTACTCGACCTGCGGGCACTGCGCGCTTCTGCCTCGCCGGCCGCACGAACCTCTGCCCCGAGCGCCGCTCGATCGGCACCCACGTCGACGGCGGCCTTCGCGCCGCGGCTGCGTCGTCCCGGCGACGAACCTGCACCGCATCCCCGACTGGCTCGACGCCCACGTCGCTGCGATGACGGAGCCGCTCGCGTGCGTGTGCCACTCGCTGCTCGAGCCAGAGCGAGGTCGCGCGCGGGCGACGAGGTGCTCGTCATCGGGCCCGGCACGATCGGCCTGCTCGCCGCGCAGGTCGCGCGCGCGGCCGGCGGAGACGGTGCACGTGCGCGGCACGCCGCGGACGAAGCCCGGCTCGGCCGCGGCGCCAGCCTTGGCTTCGAGACGAGCACGACCGACGACGGCGCCGCGCGAAGCCGACGTCGTCGTCGAGTGCTCCGGCCACGAGGCCGGCATGGCGTTCTGCCTCGAGTCGGCGCGGCGCGGCGGCCGCTACGTCGCGATCGGGCTCGCGGGCAAGCCGGTGACGATCCCGTTCGACCTCGCCTGCTTCCACGAGCTGACGGTCACGGCCGGGTTCGCGAGCATCCCGTCGTCGTGGCGGCTGGCCCTCGATCTGCTCGACTGCCATGTGGTCGACCTCGCGCCGCTGCTCTCCGCGGTGGTGCCGCTGGAGCGCTGGCAGGAGGCGTTCGCGGCCACCAGGTCCGGGGCCGGGATCAAGTTCGTGCTCGACCCGAGCTGAGCGTTCCGGCAACATCCTCCGATGGCGACCATCCGTCCCTACGATCCGGCCGACCTCGGGCGCGTGCTTGCGCTCTGGGACGGCCATGTCGACGTCGACGACGCCCTGCAGGTGATCTCGTCCGCGAACGGGGTCGCGCTCGTCGCCGAGGTCGAGGGCGCGCTCGGCGGCATCGCACTCGGAGCGTTCGCCGGCACCGAGGGGCGGATCGTCACGGTCACGGCCGCCGACGGGGAGCTCGAGACGCGGCCCCCGCTCTCGGAAGAGATCGTCGCGAGCTTCGACGACGACGTGCGCGAGTTCGCGCGCGACTGATGCCGCCCGCGGCGGTCATCTTCGACTGCGACGGGACGCTGGTCGACTCCGAGCCGCTCGCCTGGCGGGCATGGCGCGACGTGTTAGCGCAGTACGGCTACGAGCTCAGGCCGGAGGACATCGAGCTGACACGCGGGCGCGGCTGGCCCGAGATCCACGGCCACTTCGCAAGCGTCGTCCCGGATCTACCGGACTCAGCCGGCGCCTGGGAGGGCTTCTCCGGACGGCTGTTCGCACTGCTCGAGGCTGAGCTGACGCCGTTCGACGACGCGATCGGCACCGCCAGGGACCTGCACGCGCGCGGCGTTCCGGTGGCGGTTGCCTCGTCCAGCCCGCGCGCACGGCTGGACGCGACTCTGCGTGCCGCCCATCTCGACGATGTCTTCGACGTCACCGTGGCAGGGGACGAGGTCGCGCACGGGAAGCCGGCGCCGGATCTCTTCCTGGCCGCGGCCGAGCGCCTCGGCGTCGCGCCGGCCGACTGCGTCGCGGTCGAGGACAGCCCGCCCGGCGTCGCGTCGGCGGTCGCCGCCGGCATGACCGTCGTCGCGGTGGCGCGCAAGCCCGAGCACCGCGCCGACCTCGAGCCGCACCTCGTCGACGAGCTGACGGCGACGGTCGTCGAGGCCGCGCTCGCGCCGTGAAGCGGCTCGCGGCGCTGGCGCTCCTGCCGCTCGCGGCGGCTGCGTCCGCGGCGCCGATGCCGCTCCGGGTCGTCTCCTCCGAGGCCGGGTTCGCCGCCGCGGTCGCCGAGCTTGCGGGCTCGGGCGGCCGGATCGCCGTCCTGCGCGGCTCCTATGGCGAGCTCGTCGTGCCGCCGCGCTCGGGGCCGCTGCTCGACATCTCCGCCCAGCCCGGCACGCACGCCGGCCGCCTGCTGCTCGACCGCGCGAACGACGTAGCCGTTCATGGCATCACGGTGGCGCCGCGCGGCGGCAACGCGGTGCTGGAGGTGCGCGACTCGGCGCACGTCGTCCTCGACCGCATCCTCGTCACTGCCGCCGGCACGCCGTTCACGGCCGGGCTGACGCTGCCCGGCTCGCACGACGTCACGGTGAGCCGGAGCGAGTTCACGCACTGCGGCGACGACTCGCCCGAGTTCGCCAACTGCGTCCTGTTGAGCGGGGTCAGCCGGCTGCGGATCGAGGACAGCCGCTTCCACGACTGTTTCGGCTGCGACTTCGTCCACGGACGCTACGGCCGTGGCCTGACGCTGCTCCGGAACCGCTTCGAGCGCGCGCTCCCGTGCCGCGCAGGCGGGCGGCGCTGCATGCACCAGGACCTGATCGAGCTCTTCTCGGGGAAGGTGCTCGACGTGGAGCAGAACGTCTTCGGCGTCTACCGCCGCGGCGGCGCGCAGCTCTACGTCACGAACGACATCGACGACGTGCGCATCGCCAACAATCTGTTCCTCGGAGCCGACCCGCGCGTTCCCGGCTACCGCCCGCGCGTGGCGATCGTGATCGGCAGCCGCGGCTTCGTCCGCGTCCCGCACGACGTCTGGATCGTGAACAACACGATCCTCTCCGGCGCGACGCGGATCGACGGCTACCGCGGCTCGATCCGCATGAGCACGATGTACGGCATCGTCCCCAGGCGCGACCGTCCGGTGGTGGCGAATAACGTGATCGCACTGCTCGGCGTGCCGCACCACGTCTGCGACGAGGTGCAGCGGTCCGTGCGCAACGTCATCCTCACCGGCAGAGGATGCTCGGCGACCGATGTCCTCGGGAAGGCCTACCTGGACGCGGACGGCCGGCCGACGGCGGCGTCGACGCTGCTGATCGACGAAGCCAGCCGGCGGTACGCGCCGCGGCTCGATTTCACGGGTCGTCCGCGAGACGGCTCGCCGGACATCGGCGCCTTCGAGTACCGGCCGTAGCCGAAGCGTACGATCGACGCGATGGCCGAAGAGCTCGCCGAGATCACCGACGACGCGCTCAGGATCACCGACCTGCTCTGCCGGCAGCCGAGCGTGTCGGCCGAGGGTCGCGCCCTCGGCGAGACCGCCGACCTCGTCGAGGAGCTGCTGGTGGGGGCCGGCTTCACGACGCAGCAGCTCCGTGCAGCCGAGGGGCCGCCGGCGGTCTATGGCGAGCTGCCCGGGACGGGGCCGTACGTGCTGCTGCTCTACAACCACTACGACGTCCAGCCCGTCGACCCGCTCGAGCTCTGGGACACGCCGCCCTTCGAGCCTGACGTGCGCGACCGCAAGATCTACGCCCGCGGCGTCGCCGACAACAAGGGCGAGCTCGCGGTCCGGCTCGCGACGATCCGAGCGCTGCGCGAGCGCGACGGCGAGCTTCCGATCGGTATCCGCTGGATCGTCGAGGGCGAGGAGGAGATCGGCAGCCCGCACTTCGGCGAGATCGTCGAGGCGAACCGGGAGCTCCTGGCCGCCGACGCGTGCCTCTGGGAGGGCTCGCCGACGCGGCTCGGCGACGGCCGGCCGTCGGTTGCCCTCGGCTACAAGGGCGCGCTCTGCGTGCGGCTCGACGTCCGCGCCCTCGCGACCGACGCGCACTCGGCCGCTGCGGCGGTCGCGCCGAGCGCGGCCTGGCGGCTCATCGGTGCGCTGGCCAGCCTCCGCGACGCGGATGGCGGCGTCGCCATGGCCGGCTTTCTGGAGGACGCCGTGGCGCCGAGCCCGGCGGAGCGACGCGCGATCGAGGAGGCGAGCGACAGCGACGAGGAGGAGATGCGCGAGATGCTGGGCATCGAGGCGTTCCTCGACGGCGTGTCGGGGCCGGCACTTCGCGAGCGCGCCTCCTTCACGCCGACCTGCAACATCGCCGGCCTGCAAAGCGGCTACAACGGGCCGGGCTTCAAGACCGTCCTCCCGGCGACGGCCAGCGCGTGGGTCGACATGCGCCTCGTCCCCGACCAGACGCCGCAGCGTGTGCTCGAGCTTCTGCGTGCCCACCTCGAGCGCGGCGGATACGACGATGTCGAGATCACCGCGGTCGTGATGGCCGACCCGGCGCGCACGCCGGTCGACCATCCGTTCGTCCAGCGCGTGATCCGGGTGGCGGAGGCGGTCAGCGGACAGCCGGCCTCGGTCACGCCGATCGTTGCTGGGACGCTTCCGATCGTCGCGCCGCTCCAACGAATCGGTATCCCGGGCGTCTCCGCGCCCGACAACCCGTTCTACTGGGGCAGCCGCATCCACGCCCCGAATGAGCACGTCAAGCTCGACGACGTGCGCACGGCGGTCCGCTTCACGGTCGCCCTGCTCGAAGACCTCGGCAGCTAGCCGACGCCGACGGAGCCGCGCCCATCGAGCTCCCAGGCGCCCCAGTCGGGTAGCCGGAGCCGGTCCAGCATCACCTCGGCCCGCGCTCGCTGCTCGGGCGGCGGGTCCGGCCGGCCGAAGAACACCCAGAGGTCGACGTCGAGCTCGTCTCCGACGCGGCCCCAGAGCCGCGCGAGCGACGTGTTGCCCACGGTTCCCTCGTACGCCGATGGCTCGCTCGCATCGGCTAGCTGCAGCGGAAGACTGACCGCACGCGCCGAGGCCGGCACGTCGGGCGGGAAGCGGTTGTCGCGGTTGACGCCCACCCAGATGACGATCCCGTCGCCGGGCAACGTCTCGAGGGTCGTCGACGGCGGCAGATCGCGCGGCTCGTTTCGGTAGGGCACGGTCGAGGCCCACGCCTCGGCCGTGTCGTTGACCTGAACCTCGCCGCCGCCTGCCGCTCCGACGTCCCAGCCGGCCGCGGCGTCGAACTTCGGCGGCGCGATGGTGCCGGGGTAGAAGTTGCCGGGCCGGACGTCAAGCGAGCCGACGAGCGCGTTCAGCGCGGTCACATCCGCAGCAGTCGGATGCGCAGCCCCTGCCTCGACGAACAGGTCGAACCAACGGCCGGCCAGCCGGAAGTTCCGTCGCGCCCACCCGTGCCCTCCGGGGTTGTCGCCCCCACCGTCGGGTGGCCCGAACTCCGCGGCCGTGAACGGCTGCGGCCCGCCCTGGGGATGCATCTGCTCCTCGCCCGGGAGCTCCGACGGGTCAGACTCGAAGAGCCGTGCGACGAGGTCGTCCGGCCCGAGCGCGACGTGCTGGACGTCGGCTCCCAGCGGAACGGTGGCCGCCTCGAGCGTCCCGCGGCTCAACCGCGCATGCCAGCCGTCCGGGATCGTGGCCTGAATCCCGTAGCGCTCGATCGTTTCGTCGGATGAGCCCTGCTGTGCGCGCACCGCCCCGCAGCCGGTTGCGACGGCGAGCAGCACGGCCATCGCGGGCAAGCGCAGTCGCACACCGTCTCTACGAGAACGGCGGCGCCTGAGGTCCGGTCTTCAGGCGGCGGTCGAGTACCGGCCGAAGCCGCGCGGGATCGTCCACCAGTCGCCGACCTCGGCGCGGTCGCCAACGCGGACGAGACCCGCACGGATCACGTAGCAGTCGAGCGCCGTCCGTCCGCCCAGCTCGAACACGATCTTCTGCAGGACGGTGATGTCCTGCTCCAGCGTGTCGGGGTCGTACGTCGTCATCACGCAGCGGCCGCGCACCTGGCGGACGCCAAGCACGGCCTGGCCGAGGTGGAGCTCCCGGCCGACCCAGTCCCGTTCGGCCAGGCCGAGGACGCCGTCGAGGTAGACGTTCGCCCGGAAGCGGCGGCCGTCGACGCCGACCGCGGCGACGCCGCCGTCGGTCGCGACCGACATGGGCAGGACGTCGTGGCGCTGCGGGCCGTCGCCGTCGAAGAACACCAGCTCGGCGTCCTCGGCCGTGACGGCACGGACTGCGGCCAGCGCCTCCGGGGTCTCCCAGCGCAGGCCGTCGATCGTCGGAACGCCGTCGTCGAGACCGCCCTGCAGCCCGAGCATGCCCGGGTGCGTCCGGGCGGTGTAGACGCGGCCGCCCGGCCGCAATGCCTGCACGAGGCGGTCGCCGTCGATTCCGAGCGGCGTGATGCGCGCTTCGGGGAGCGACTCGCCGCGGAGCGACTTGACCGGATAGCGCCAGAGCTCCGCGACCTGCATGGCTCGTGAGAACGGCGCCGTTGGCGCCGCTATTCCGCGAGCCAGGCTTCGGCGATCGCCGCGATGTGGCGGTGGTCGGTGCCGCAGCAGCCGCCGAGCACCTCGAGGTTGGGCAGGAGCGGCTGGAGCGCGAGGTACGCGGCGGCGAGCTCCTCGGGGTCGCCTGCGTCGAGTAGGCCGAGCTCATCCAGCTCCGCGTGACTCTGCTTCGAGGCGTTTGCCCGGATGCCGTGGATCCGGCCGCGCCACGGGCCTCCATCCGCCAGCGCCCGCTCGAAGTGCGTCGGGTGGGCGCAGTTGATCATGAAGTACCGGGGCGTCCCGTCCGTTTCCGCGTCCACTTGCACGATCGCCTCGCCGAGCGGCTGCCCGCTCGGCAGACGGCCGTCGGTCTCGACCGTGAACGAGATCACGACGGGCATGCCGGCGGCGACGGCGGCTCGAGTGATGCCCAGCGCCTCCTCGACCGTGGGCAGGGTCAGCCCGCTGACGAGGTCGGCGTCCGTGTCTGCGAACACCCCCACCTGACGCGCGTGGTACGCCTCCGCCTCGCCGGCGCTCATCGTCACGGTGCCGTCATAGGCATCGCCGCGCGGCCCGATGCAGCCGCAGATGATCAGAGGCGGCTCGCCGGCGGCATCCGCGCGCAGCTCGGCCAGAAGCGTCACTCCGTCGCGGCTCGCCTGGTCGACCTCCTCCGGCGAGTAGTCGAGCTTTGCGCCCCAGTCGACGTTCGCCCGCCAGGTCGGCGCGTCAAGCACGAGCGGGACGCCGAGCCGTCCGGCGAGCTCGACGTACGGCTCGAAGTAGCGTCGGAGCGCGGCCCGGCCACCCTCCGTCGCCAGCAGCGGGAACGCGGCGAACTCGGGCAGGTCGATGCCCTCCCGGAAGATCAGCGTCGTCTCCATGCCGCCGTCGGTGAGCGAGAGCATCAGACCACCCGCGGCCTCAGCACGTCGCGCGCGAGCAGGAAGCCGCGCTTGACGAGCTCCTCGTCGCCCTCGAAGCGGCGGTCCTCGTGCTCGATCGAGAGCACGTGGTCGTAGCCGACCGCGTAGAGCGCGGCGATGAAGCGCGCCCCAGTCGACCTCGCCGAGGCCGGGCAGCCGCGGCACCTGCCAGCCGATCCCGCCCGAGAAGGTGCCGTGGCGGTACAGGCCCGTCGCGGCGGATCTCCAGATCCTTGGCGTGCGCGTGGAAGATGCGGTCGCCGAAGTCGTAGACGGCGCGCTCGTAGTCGATCATCAGCCAGACGAGGTGCGACGGGTCGAGGTTGAGGCCGAAGTTCGTCGTCCGGGATCGCCGCGAACATCTCGTCCCAGATCGCCGGCGACCAGGCGAGGTTGTTGCCGCCCGGCCACTCGTCGTAGCGAGAAGATCATCGGGCAGTTCTCGATCGCGATCTTCACGCCGCGCTCGCCGGCGTAGGCGACGAGCGGCGGCCAGATCCGGCGGAAGCGCTCGAGGTTCTCCGGGCAGCGGCCGGTCCTTGTCGTTGCCGACGAACGTGCCGACGACGCCGACGCCGAGCGCGCTGCGCGGCGTCGATCACCTTGCGCAGGTGCCCGTTGACCGCCTCGCGCTGCTGCGTCGTCGGGGTGGAGGTTGTTCGGGTAGTAGGCGAGCGACGAGATCGTCGAGCCCGTGCCGCTCGAGCGATCGCCGTGCACCGTCGTCGGCGTCGAAGCGCGTCGACGTCGATGTGCGAGACGCCGGCGTAGCGGCGCCGCTCGCCGCCCGCCGGCCGGCCAGCACGCGACCTCGAGCGCCTCGAAGCCGTTCGCCGGCCGCCCACGCGGCGACCTGCTCGAGCGTCAGATCGGGGAAGGCCGCGGTCAGCAGGCCGAGCTTCATCGGGTCCACCTCCACCCATCGTCGTTCACGGTCGGACAAGCGCGATCGCCTCGCCGAGCACGTTCTCGCCAGTGGCCGGCGGCGAAGGTCGGGTAGTCGGGTCGGCCGGGGCTCGCCCGCGGCGACCGCGCGGTAGACGGCGCGGTAGAGCTCGCGGAACGTGTCCGCGAAGCCCTCGGCGTGGCCGGCCGGCAGGTGCGTGCGCGCGGCCGCCGCCGCGGCTCAGCAGGCCGGGTTCGCGCAGCAGCATCTCGTTCGGCGCGTCGCGGTGGCCGAGCCAGAGCTCCTCGGGCCGCTCGGAGTCCCAGGCGAGCGCGGCTGCGGAGCCGTCGACCTCGAAGCGCGAGCGCGTTCTTGCGCCCGGCGCTGACCTGCGAGACGACGCAGCGAGCCGCGCGCGCCGCCGTCGAAGCGCAGCAGGATGTGCGCGAGGTCCTCGGTCGCCATCGTGCGCGTCGACGCGCTCGACGTCGCCGGCGGTCCGCGAACGTCTCGACCTCGCCGACCGGCCGGCTGCCGCACCGGGATCGTGGTCGCGAGGTCGGCGAGCAGGCTCTCGACCTCGCAGGCCGGTCACGAACTGGACGAGGTCGAGCCAGTGCGAGCCGATGTCGCCGACCGCGCGCAGCGCCCCGCCCTGGTCGGGCTCGAGCCGCCAGTTCCAGTCGGTCGGCTAGCAGCAGCCAGTCCTGCAGGTAGCCGCCGTGCAGCGTTCCAGACCTCGCCGAGCTCGCCGGCCCGGACGCGCGCCCGCGCCTCCTGCACCATGCGGGTAGAAGCGGATGTTGAAGTTCGTGCAGTGCACGAGCCCGCTCGCGCTCGGCGAGCTCGAGCAGCTCGCCCGACTCGGCGGAGGTCAACGCCAGCGGCTTCTCGCAGACGACGTGCTTGCCGGCGGCGAGCGCCTGCTTCACCTGCGGGTAGTGCAGGTGGTTCGGCGTCGTCAGGTGGACGACGTCGACGCGCTCGTCGGCGAGCAGCGCCTCGTAGCTCTCGTACGACCGGCGCGAGCCGCCTTCGCGCCGCGCGCTCGGGCGACGAGCCGACGACGCCGGCGACCTCGACGCCGAGCCGCCGCAGCGCCTCGACGTGGACGACGCCGATGAAGCCCGTGCCGACGACGCCGGCCCTGAGATCCGCGATGTCGCGCTCATCCGGGCAGCTCCACCTCGAAGTCGACGTCGAGGCCGTAGCGCGAGCCGACGTACCGGCTCTCGGTCAGCTCGAGCGGCACGCCCGCCTGGTCGTGGATCAGCCGCCGCTCAACGAGGAGCGGCTCGCCGCGCTTGACGCCGAGCAGCTTCGCGTCCTCGGCGGTTGCGGCCTCGGCCTGCGAGCGCAGCGCGAGCCCGCCGTCGGGACGAGGCCGGCGCCGGCCAGCGTGGCGAACAGCGAGCCGTCGTGCTCGACGGCCCTCGAGCACCGGCTCGACCTTCGCCGCCGGGAAGACCGCCGTCTCGAGCGCGAGCGGCTCGCCGTCCGCCGAGCCGGACGCGGCGCAGGACGAACACCTCGTCGACGCCCGAGCCGGTGGCGCTCGGCATCGCTCGCGGGCCGCGCGCCGCTTCTGCACGACGCGGGACTCGGGCGTCCGTCCGCGCCGCCGCATCTCGTCGCTGAAGGACAGGATCCGGCTCGCCGTCCGGTTCGCCCGCGCGGGCGCGACGAACGTGCCGCGGCCGGGCACGCGGTAGACGAGCCCTTCCTGCACGAGCCGCTGCACCGCGCCGCGCGCGGTCATGCGCGAGACGCCGAACTCCTCGCAGAGCTGCGCGTCCGAGGGCAGCGGCGCGTGCGGTGCGAGCTCCGCGATCCGCGACCGCAGCGCCTGCTCGATCTCGTGGTAGCGCGGGACGAAGTCGGTCACGCGTCGGCCGCCCAGCGCTCGGGATGGTGCAGCGGCACGCCGCGCAGCTCCGTGTGGATGAGGCTCAGGTGCCAGCGTCCGAGATTCGCCGAGATCAGGCGGTCGCCGGCGAACGCGACGTTCGTCGGCGCCGCCAGGTGGCGTTCCCTGCGGGTCCTCGGCAATCGTCTCGATGCGGCCCGTCGGGTCGACACGTGGAGGATCCGGTCGGGCCGGTAGCACGAGACGAGCGCGCCGCCGTCGGTGGTGAAGGCGATGCCGTCCGGCACGGTGCCGTCGAGGCGGGCCAGCTCCTCGACCGCCCCGGAATGGAGGTCGATCCGGCTCAGCGTCGGCACGTAGCTCTCCACGATCCAGAGCCAGCGGCCGTCGGCGCTGACCGCGCAACCGTTCGGGAAGTGGGCGACGAGGTCGGTGAGCACGTCGAGGCCGTCGTCCGGCGCGATCCGGTAGACGTGGCCGTCGTTCGCGCTCCACCTCCCACGCGTCGGAGACGTAGAGCGACCCGTCCGGGCCGAACGCCGGGTAGTTCGGAAACGGCGAGGCCGTCGCGGAGCACCCGCACCTCGCCGTCGTAGACGCAGACGAGCCGTCGTCCCCGCAGCAGATCGCGAGGCGGCCGCGCCTGTCCACGGCGAGGCCGAGCACGAACCCGGGCGCACGCGCGCGCCTCGTCCCAGGTGCGCGCCTCGACGTCGACGCGGTACAGCTGCCCGTCCTCGCCCCCTGCCCAGAGCACGCCGGCGCCGGATCCCAGCGACACCCTCTCGGGGTGGTCGAGCCCGTCGACGAGCAGCTCAATCCCGGGCATGCCCGACCGCGCCGTTGATCGTCAGGCCGCCGTCGACGACGAGCTCCTGGCCGGTGACGTAGCGGGCCGCGTCCTACGCGAGGAAGAGGACGACGTCTGCGACCTCGTCGGCCGTGCCGATGCGGCGCGAGCGGGATGCGCTGCTCGTAGGTGCGGCGAACGGCCGGCGTGTACGCGGTCGCGTTCAACGGCGTGTCGATCGCGCCGGGCGCGACGGCGTTGACCGTGATCCCGTGCGGGCGCGAGCTCGAGCGCGAGCGCCTTCGTCAGCGCGTCGATCGCCCCCTTCGCCGCGATGTATGCGCCGAGGTCGGGCACGGCGAGCACGTCGCGCGGCCGAGGTGACGTTGACGATCCGTCCGCTGCCCGGCGCGAGCATCTGCCGGGCCGCCGCCCGGCAGCCGTAGAAGTAGCCGTGCAGGTTCGCGCGCAGCAGGCCGTGCCAGTCCTCGTCGCGTCGTCTCGACGACCGGCTTGACCATCAGGCGCGCGGCGTTGTTGACCCAGACGTCGATGCCGCCCCATTCGTCGTCGACACGGCGCGGCGAGCGACTCGACCGCCTCGCGGTCGCCGGTGTCGCCCGCGACGAAGATGCCGTCTCCACGGACCGCCGCCGTCGAGCGAGATCCCCGCGACGCGCGCGCCTGCCCGCGCGAACGCCTCGGCGACCGCCTCGCCGATGCCGCTCGACGCGCCGGTGACGACGACGCGGCGCCCGCTCACGTCGAACACGTCGAGCACGGGCCGACTGTATAGCTGTCTAGACGGGAGAGCAACGAGCCGCGTAGGGTCTCGGGATGCCGCACGAGCCGGTGAGGACGACGGTGATCGGCAGCTACCCGTTCCCCGGCTGGCTCGAGCTGGTCGCCGAGCACATCGACGACTTCGGCCCCGACGACCTGGAGGAGGCCACGCGGGACGCGGTCTCGGCGGCGATCGGCGACCAGGTACGCGCTGGGCTCGACGTGATCACCGATGGGGAGCAAACCCGCTTCGACTTCAACCTCTCGTTCTACGCCTACCTCGACGGGCTCGAGCTCGAGCTCGAGCCGCAACGGCGCTGGGGGCCGCCCGGTCACGACCAGCGCGGCCGCCACACGATCACCGGGGAGCTCGGCGCGCCCCGTGGGCTCGGCGTCCTCGACGAGTGGCGGCGTCTGCAGGAGCTCGCGCCCCCCGGGCCGCGGCTGAAGGCGAGCGTCCCGGGCCGTACACGCTGTCGGGCCGGATCGAGCCCAACGCCGACTACGCCGACCGCTGGGCGGTCGCCGAGGCGCTCCTGCCGATCGTCCAGGCTGAGCTGGTGGCGCTCGTCAAGGTGGGCTGCGAGATCCTCACCGTCGACGAGCCCTCGATGAGCGCGTACGCCGCGCGCGAGGACCCGACCCGGCTGGTCGATCTCTTCAACCGCACCGTGGAGCCCGTCGTGGGGCGGTGCTACCTCGGCACCCACCTGTGCTTCGGGAACTACAAGGGTCGCGCGGTCGCGAAGCGCCGCTACGCGCCGATGTTCCCGGCCTTCCTCGACCTCGCCGCGGACGAGCTCCACCTCGAGCTCTCGAGCCGCGAGCTCGCCGAGATCGAGCTGCTCGGGACGATCGCCGAGCGCCACGACGTCGGCGCCGGCGTCATCGACGTGAAGAGCTACTACGTCGAGACGCCCGAGGACGTGGAGGAGCGGATTGACGCGTGCCTGCGCTACGTGCCCGCCGAGCGCCTTTCCGTCAGTCCCGACTGCGGGCTCTCACAGACCGCGCGGTGGGCCGCGCGGGCGAAGCTCGAGCACATGGTGGAGGGCGCACGCCGGATTCGCGAAAGGTGAGGCCTTCTTAACGGTTCGTCCACAGAGGCGCCCGGTACCGTGTCTGCAACCTGAGGAGGCGCTGTGCTCCAGCCCCCGAGAGAAGCGGCGACCACCACCACCATCACCCTTGTTTGCGTTGGCTGCGGCTACGGCATTGCCATTCGCCGCGAGCCACCGCCGTGCCCGATGTGCCAGGGCAGCGAGTGGGAGCCGGGCCCCTGGCGGCCGTTCACGTCGCTGGACGAGGTGACGATCGTGCGGGCCGGCGCGGTCGCGCGCCGCGCTAGCTCGGACTGAACGCGAACGCCCGCGCCGGGTTGCGCACGAAGATCTGCTCCGCGAAGTCAGTGCCGAGCTCGCGCTCGAGCCGCGGCTTGAACCGGGCGAACAGGTAGTCGAGCCCGGGCCCGCCGCCGTACGAGCGCATCATCGAGGCGCGTCCGGTGTCTCCGCCGAGCAGCATGCTCCCGGCGTAGCCGCGCTCGGCCAGCTCCCCGATCAGCGCCAGGATCGTCGAGTCGGGCCAGTACTTCGTCCGGCCGGGCCCGTCGAACTGGAGCCAGGCGCCGGCCGCGGCCGTCTCGGCGTGCTCGCCGGCGTCCGGGTTGCGGTCGAGGTGGGCGAGCACGACGCTCGTGGGCGGCACACCCGCGGCCTGCAGCCGTTCGACCAGCTCGAGGCCCATAGTCCCGTGCTCGGTGTGCACGCAGACGGGCGCGCCGATGCGCTGGTGAGCGATTGCGGCGGCGGCGAACGCCGTCGCCTCGAAGGGCGAGACGGCGTGGTAGCCGGCGCCGACCTTGATGATCCCGCAGCGGTCGAGGTCCTCGGCGAAGCGGTCGGCCAGCTCCTCCTCTCCGGCCGCGCGGAGCGGGTCTTCGCGCGTGTAATGGGGGTCGCGGTGCAGGCCCGTGGCGGCGACGATGTGCAGCCCGGTCGCGCGGGCGACCCGCTCGAGCCCGTCGAGATCGCGCCCGAGGCCGATCGGCGTCCAGTCGACGAGCGCGCGGCCGCCGGCTGCGACGAGCGTCGTCGCCTCCTCGATCGCCTTCTCGACGTCCGCGAACTCGTCGCCCGGCTGCGCGGGCGTCACCAGGAACAGGTGCTCGTGCGCGTCGCAGGGGCCAAGTACGTGCGGGTCGATGTCGCCGAGGACGGTGCGGACGATCACGCCGCGTCTATACCAGGGCGAGCTGGCGGAACGGCTCGAGACCGGACACGCCGACGCCGACGAGGCGCAGCGCCCCGGGCCGGTCGGCGAGCGCGCGGTCGAGCAGCGCGCAGGCGAGCTCGCCGATGCGCCCCTCGTCGTCCGTGCCGACCGGCAGCGACGTCGAGCGCGTCCGGATGGAGAAGTCGGCGTAGCGCAGCTTGGTCGTGATCGTGCGCGCGGTCTCGCCGGAGCGCTCCAGGTACCCCGTGACGTGGCCGGCCATGCGCCGGACCTCGTCGTGGAGCCGCTCGCGGTCCGTGAGGTCGCGCTCGAACGTCTCCTCGCTCGAGATCGACGGATTCTGGGCGGTGCTCGCCGGCTCCACGCGGCGCGGGTCGATGCCCCGGGCGCGGGCGCGGAGCAGCTCGCCGATCTTCCCGGGCGCCAGCCGCCGTAGCGCTGCGTCGTCGAGCGCCGCGAGGGCGCCGATGGTCGTCACGCCCGCCGCCCGCAGGCGCTCCTCCGCCCGCGGGCCGACCCCGGGGAGCAGCCGGACATCGAACGGGGCGAGGAACGCGGCCTCGCGGCGGGCCGGGACGACGAGCAGCCCACGCGGCTTGCGCCGGTCGCTCGCCACCTTGGCCACCACCTTCGAGGTCGAGACCCCGAGCGAGGCGCTGAGGCTCGTCGTTCCGAGCACGGCCGCCTGGACGGCCTCGGCCACGGCGCGCGCCTGCGTCATGTCTCGCGCGACACCGTCGAGCTCGAGGTAGCCCTCGTCGAGCCCGGTGCGCTCGACGACTGGGACGACGTCCCGGATCGCCGACCAGACGGCGCGCGAGTAGTCGGAGTAGAGGCTCTTCCGCGGCCGGACGAAGACGACCTCCGGGCAGCGGCGGCGCGCCTCGGCGCACGACATCGCCGAGCGGATCCCGAACCGGCGCGCGACGTAGTTCGCGGTGGCGACCACACCTCGGCCCTCCGGGTCGCCGCCGACGACGAGCGGAACCTCGCGCAGCCCGGGGTCTTCGAGCTCCTCGACGGCGGCGAAGAAGGCGTCGAGGTCCAGGTGAGCGACGATCACGGGGCGAACACTAGTTCGCGGGCGTGACGGTTAGAAACCCGTCACGCTTTCGGCACAGACACGCGCGCCTTGCCCGCGTACCGTCGTCTCCATGGCAAAGGCCGCGACACCGTGGGGCCGGGCAGAGGTCGTCGAGGAGCTGTCGGTGCCGCAGCGGGCCGGCGACAAGCGGTTCGCGTGCATCGTCCAGCTGCTCGCGACGGAGCGCGGCGAGCAGCTCGTGCGCTTCTCCTACTCGACCGGCGGGTCGGCTCGCCGCGGCCCGGTCACGCTGCGCGCGCGTGATCTGGACCGGCTTCGCGCTGCCCTCGCCGACCGCCCCGAGCTCGCCCGGGCGCTTCCTCTCGGCCCGTAGCGGCTTCGGCCGCCTTGCGGACGGTGAGGTCGAGCTGGGCGGCGACCAGGAACGCGACCGACGACACGTAGAGGTAGAGCAGGACGGCAATCGCGACCGTGAAGCCGCCGAAGAGCGTCTTCCCGTTCGCCAGATAGGCGGCGTAGACCCCGAACGCGAGAGAGGTGAGGCCCCAGGCGAGGACGACCAGCACCGTGCCGACGGAGACCCAGCCGGCCGGCTGCCGCTCCGAGGGCCCGTAGCGGAGGATCAGCGCCGCGCCGAGGAGCATCAGCACGCGGAGAGCTTCCAGACCGCGATCGCGAGGCCGACCGTGAGCCAGAGATGCTCCTTCGGGCCCTCGATCTCGGTGACGGTGCCGTCGACGAGCTTGAAGACGACCGGCGAGAGGTGGTCGCGCACGACCGGGCGGATCCCGTCCTGCCAGAAGTTGTCGCCGAGTCCAACCACGCTGAGGATCGCCAGGCCCGCGAGCGACAGCGCGACCAGCGCGAAAAGCAGCTGGAATCAGGCCAGGATCGGCGTGCGCGTTGCGGCAGCCGCGACGAGCGACTCGAGGATCGGCAGGCCGCCGGTCGGGCCGAGCAGCGGGTCGACCGCGTGCTCGGGATGCGGCATGAGCCCCATGACGTTGCGGCGCTCATTGACCACGCCGGCCACGTCGCTCACCGAGCCGTTCGGGTTCCCGTTCGCGTAGCGGAGCACCACCTGGCCGCCCGTCTCGACCTCGTCGAGCAGCTCGCCGTCCGCGAACCACGCGCCCTCGCCGTGCTTGATCGGGATCGTGAGCACGTCGCCGCGCGAGCACGTCGACGTGAACGGCGTGTCGGCCTGCTCGACGCGGACGTCGACGTCGGCGCACACGAACTCGAGCGACGCGTTCGGGCGCAGCACGCCGGGCAGCAGCCCGGCCTCGCAGAGCACCTGGAAGCCGTTGCAGATCCCGAGCACCGGCCCGCCCGCCTCGGCGAACTCGCGCACGGCCCGCATCGCGGGCGAGAACCGGGCGATCGCGCCGCAGCGCAGGTAGTCGCCGTACGAGAAGCCGCCCGGGAGCACGACGGCGCCGACGTCGGGCAGGCGCTCCGCTTCGTGCCAGACCGCGATCGGCTCGGCGCCGAGCAGCGCGAGCGCCTGGAGCGCGTCGCGGTCGTCGTTCGAGCCGGGGAACGTGACCACTGCGACCTGTGCGGTCACGCGCCAACCTCGCCCATAAGAACCTCGTAGGACTCGATCAGCGGGTTGGTCAGCAGCTGCTCGCACATCCGCTCGAGCTCGGCACGGGCCCGCTCCGCGTCGGGCGCGTCAACGTCGAGCTCGACGAGGCGCCCGACCCGCGCCCCGCTGACCGAGAAGCCGAGGTGGCGGAGCGAGCTCTCGACCGCCGCGCCCTGCGGGTCGAGGATGCCCTGCTTGGGCCTGACGAGAACGGTCGCCCTCATCGGAGCACAACCTCCGGGTCGGCGAGGTAGTCGTCGAACGGGATGTCCGTCACCCGCTCGAAGGCTTCGACGTAGCGCGCGCGCGTGCCCGCGACGACGTCGGCGGGGAGCTCGGGGCCAGGGTCGGTCTTGTCCCAGCCGAGCGTCTCGCAGTAGTCGCGCACGAACTGCTTGTCGAAGGACGGCTGCGGGCCGCCCGCCCGCGTACTCGTCGGCCGGCCAGAAGCGCGACGAGTCCGGCGTCATCGCCTCGTCACCCAGCACCAGCGTTCCGTCCCGGTCGACGCCGAGCTCGAACTTGGTGTCGGCGAGCAGGATCCCGCGCTGCGCGGCGTACCCGGCACCGAACTCGTACAGCGCGAGCGAGATGCGCTCCGCCTCGGCGAAGCGGTCGGCGCCGATGAGGTCCGCCGCCTGCTCCCGCGTGATGTTCTCGTCGTGGCCGGTCGTCGCCTTGGTCGCCGGGGTGAAGATCGGCTCGGGCAGCTGGTCGGACTCGCGTCAGCCCCTCGGGCAGCCGGTGCCCGCAGACCGCGCCGGTCGCCTTGTAGTCCTTCCAGCCCGAGCCGGAGAGATAGCCGCGCACGACGCACTCGATCGGCAGCATCTCCAGCCGCCGGCACTCGAGCGAGCGGCCGTCGGGCCGGATCGCGAGCAGGTGGTTTCCGACGATGTCGCGCGTCCGCGCGAACCAGAACCCCGAGAGGCCGGTCAGGACGCGGCCCTTGTCCGGGATCTCGGTCGGCAGGACGACGTCGAAGGTGGAGATGCGGTCGCTCGCCGTGAGCAGGAGCCGCTCGTCGTCGAGGGCGTAGAGCTCGCGCACCTTGCCGGAACCGACGTGCACCACTTCAGACATGCAGGGCCTCCCCGTGGAGTCGTGATTGGAGCGCCTCCAGGCGCTCGAAGACGGTGTCGACGTGCTTGGTGTAGGCGGCCTCGTCGAAGACCTCGTCGAGGTCGACGCGGGCCGCGATCTCGGCATCCGCGGCGACGAGCTCGCGAAGCGGCCGCTCCTCGTCCCACGCGCGCATCGCGTTGCGCTGCACGAGCCGGTAGGCCTCATCGCGCTCGAGGCCCGACTCGACCAGCGCGAGCAGGAGGCGCTGGCTCGCGTGCAGGCCGAAGCTCGCCTCGATGTTCCGGCGCATCCGCTCCGGCCGGACGACGAGCCCTTCGACGAGCCACGCGAAGCGGTCGAGCATGTAGTCGAGCGCGAGGAACGCGTCCGGGATGGCCGACGCGCTCGGCCGACGAGTGCGAGATGTCGCGCTCGTGCCAGAGCGCCACGTTCTCGAGGCCGACGATTGCCTGGGCGCGGACGATCCGCGCCAGCCCGCAGATGCGCTCGGCCACGACCGGGTTGCGCTTGTGCGGCATCGCCGACGAGCCCTTCTGCTTGCGGCCGAACGGCTCGCCGACCTCGCCGACCTCGGTCCGCGCGAGGTGGCGGATCTCGAGCGCGAACGTCTCGAGCGACGCGGCGGCGAGCGCCAGCGCGCAGAGCAGCTCCGCGTGGCGGTCGCGCTGGATGACCTGCGTCGAGGTCGGCGCCGGCTCGAGGCCGAGCCGCTCGCAGGCGACGCGCTCGACCTGCGGATCGACCGCGGCGTAGGTCCCGACGACGCCGGAGAGCTTCCCGACGCGCATGCCCTCGAGCGCGTGCAGCACGCGCTCGCGGCCGCGCTCGAGCTCGAAGGCCCAGCCGACGAGCTTGAGCCCGAACGTCGTCGGCTCGGCATGGATCGCCGTGCGTCCGGCCGATGATCGGCGTCAGGCGGTGCTCCTCGGCGCGGGCGACGACTGCCGCGAAGGCGCGGTCGATGCCCTCCACGATCAGCGCGCCCGCGTCGCGCACCTGGAGCGCGAGCGCGGTGTCGAGCACGTCCGACGAGGTCGAGCCCGTAGTGCAGCCAGCGGCCCTCGGCGCCCAGCCCATCCGAGGCGGCGTCGACGAAGGCGGCGACGTCGTGGTGGGTCTCGCGCTCGAGCTCGGCCACCCGCTCGGGCGACGGCACGCGGGCGCCCTCGCGGATCGCGGCGACGTCCTCGCGCGGCACGACCCCGAGGTCGGCCCAGCCGTCGAGCGCGGCGAGCTCGACCTCGAGCCATGCGCCCAGCTTCGCCTCCTCGGACCAGATCCGCGCCATCGCCGGGCGCGTGTACCGCGCAATCATCCGCGGATCGTATCGGCGCTGTCTGTCAGCGCCTGGCGGGGAGCTCGGCGGTCAGCGTCGAGTGGCGGAGGTACGGGTCGACGGCTGCGATCCGCACCCGATAGCGCACGCCCGGGCGCAACGACTTCGCGACCACGCGGATGCGGAGCGGGAGCGCTCCGGGCCGGAGCTGCAGGGTCTTCAGCGTGTTGGTCGGCCCGCCCTTCAGGTAGTCGCCGATGCGGCTTCCGCGCCGCAGCAGCGTGACCCGGCGGCCCGACGGGCTCACCACGGTCACCGCGAGGCGGGCCTGCCCCTCGAGCGTGAACCGCGTCCGCACGAGCAGGACGGTCTTCGTCGGCATTCCGCTGAGCACTGGGCTCACCAGCGTCATGCGGGGACGTGCGGTCGTCGCGAAGCGTGGGTCACCCCACGCGCCGGCCTTGAACAGCGCGATGCGGCCGGGACGGCGGGTCAGTACATGGAGCGTGCCGGCTGAGTCGCGGTAGGCGCCCGTCTCCTGCCCCTCGGGCAGGGTCGTCCCCGTCAGCTCGGAGACCGCCCGCCAGACGCCGCGCCCGGGGAGGAGGCCCGGCACGGCGTCCTCGGGCGCCGCCGCGAAGGCGACGTCGACGGGCCACGGGAGCGGCGCGGGCGCGCCGACGCCCAGCGCGACGGCGAACCCCCGTACCGCGAGCCGGCTCGGCGACGCGGCCAGCGAGACCGTCGTGCCCGCCGGGACGGCGCCGGGCTGCCAGGACGCCACCGCGACCGCGTCGGGAGTCGTGACCGCGCCGGCCTGGCCGAGCGCCGCGGCGGTCGACCCCACGACCGGGGTCGGGACGGGCGCCGGCACGACGACCGCGGTCGAGACCGAGCTCGCCGAGCTCGACCCGCCGGTGCCGGTCGCCGTGATGACCAGGGAGACACGCGAGTCGATGTCGCCGGGGGTGATCAGATAGATGGACGTGCTGGCGCCCGCGATCACCGTGCAGGTGGTGCCGGTCGCCGGGCAGCGGCGCCACTGGTACGCGTAGCTCTTCGGGGCGCCGCTCCACGAGCCCGTCGCGCCCGTCAGCGTCTGCCCCGCCTGGGCGAGGCCGATGACGGTCGGCAGCTTCGTCGCTTTCGGCGCCGCCGACGGTGCCGTGCCGGAGCCGGCAACGGTAAGCGTCGCCACCGAGTCCGCCGTGTCCGTCCCGCCGGCCGTGGTCGCGGTCACGCTGGCCACGAGTGCATGGCCGACGTCGGCCGCGACCGGTGTATAGCTGCTCTTCGTCGCGTTCGTGATCGGCGCGCAGCCGTCGCCGGCCGCGGTACAGCGCTGCCACTCGTAGGTGAACGAGGCGGGCTTGCCGCCGCTCCAGCCGCCGGCGGTGGCGACCAGCAGGCGTCCGGACTGCGGCGTGCCGACGACGGCGGGCGGCTCGCTCGACGCCGGCGGGCCGGCCGCCGTTGCCGGCATGAGGCCGGGACTCAGCGACGTGCCGTTGACGCGGTCGCCGTCCACGCAGCCGCCGATACCGGGGACGCTCGAGCAGTTCGTCCACTGCCAGAACGTCCAGCCGAGGCCGCTCCAGCCGGCAGCGGGCAGGAGCGGGAGCGAGGCTTTGGTCCAGTGCGCGATCCAGAGGCGGTTGCCGTCCGCGGCGAAGAGCGGCGTGTCGCCGAGCGACGTCTTCCAGAAGCTCGGCGAGGCGTAGACGAGGGGGTGGGCGCCGAGCCGCGCGTAGACCTCGTCCAGGTACGCCTGCGTCCAGGTGGTCAGCCGGGCCACGCCGAGCCCGCCGTTCTTCTCGAGGTCGAGCACGGGCAGCAGGTCGCCGCGCTTCGGCTGCGCGGCGGCGACGAAGTAGTCCGCCTGCGCGATGCCGCTCGCGATCGCCGCCGCGTCTGACGTACCCGTCGGCCGTGCGAAGTGGTACGCGCCGATCCGCAGGCCGGCGGCGGTCGCGCCGGCGCGGTTCGTCACGTAGGTGGGGTCGATGTACGTCGTCCCCTCGGTGGCTTTCGCGAAGGTGAAGTCGTATCCGGCCGCGCCGACCTGCAGCCAGCCGATCTGGCCCTGCCAGTGCGACACGTCGATCCCTTTCGGCGCCTCCGCGGCGCCGGCGGTGCCGGCGAAGGCGAGGGACGCGAGCACGAGCGCAGCGATGCGGACCCCGGGCATCCGTTTTACGCTAGCGAGGGGAGCGTGAAGACGCTGTAAGCGGATGGGTCTACGTGGCGGGCCAGTCCCAGCGCGGCATCGCCGCGCCGGGCGGGACGACGGCATCCACGGGCGAGTACCGCAGCACGTTGTCGACCGCCCAGCGCATGTAGTCCCGCAGCGCCCTGCGGAGCTCGGGGTCGGCCGGGAGCTCGGCGTCGTCCATCGCCGCGACGAAGCAGGCGACGAAACGGTCGCCGAGGTCGTCCATCGGGCCGTTGCCGGCGTGCATGAGCAGGACACCCGACTCGTCCCCGAAGCGCCCCGAGTAGACGGGCGGCCCGCCGAGCACCTCGCTCCAGTAGGCGGCGAGCCGCTCGACGTGATCCGGCTGGATGTCGCCGTGCGTGAACGGATGGCTCAGCTCCGGGTCGGCGAGGCAGCGGGCGTGATGGGCGCGCGCCAGCGCGAAGATGGCGGGCGCGCCGCCGGCGGCCTCGTAGAGCGTCGGGCGCACGGCTAGCGGCGCCGTGGCACGGGGACGGCGGGCGCCGCGGCTGTCACCGGCTCGGGCTCGCGAAGCAGCCGCACGACGGTGAGGACGGCGAGCACGGTGAGGATCGCGTCGCTCGCGAGGCACCACTGGCACCAGGCGTGGATCTTCGAGTTCTGCACGTAGACAAGGTAGAGCGCGAAGGCGAGCCCGCTCACCGCGAGCGCGGCGCCGACGGCGCGCGCGAGCTCGGAGCGCAGTAGGCCGGTGACGAAGATGCCCGCATAGGCGAGCAGCCCGAGCAGGGCCACCGGCACGCCGGCGATCTTCGAATAGCGAGAGTTCTGAACGGTCTCGCAACCCCCGGTGGAGCAGATCAGCGGCCCGCCGGTCCAGCGCTCGTAGAGCAGGTAGCCCGCGATGGCCGCGCCGGCGGCCGCGAGGACGCAGATCGCGACCCGCAGGGTGCGGTCGCTCACTGCTTGCTCTGCTGGATGTACTTGTCGAACGTCGGGGCGAACGCGCTGACGCTATATGCCGACGGGTTGAACGCCTGGATCGTGCCGCCCGTGGGCCCGATCGCGAAGCCGGGCGTCCCCTGGAACGCGTAGGTCGAGTAGAGGTTGGCCGCGGCCGCCATCTGGCGGCTGACCGCCGGGCTGTTCGCCTCGCTCTCGGCCTTCGCGGTGTCGAGCCCCGCGGCGGTGCCGACGGAGCGCAGCAGGCTCTTCGTGACCCAGCCGGAGTTCTCGGTGCCCTGGTTGCGGTAGAGAAGCTCGGCGACATTCCAGAGCTTGTTCTGCTTGCCGGCGGCGTTGACGTACCGCAGCCCCGTCTCCGAGTCCGGCCCGATGAATGCGATCCCGTTCCACAGCACCTTCACCTTCCCGGTGCGCACGTACTTGCGCACGATGTCCGGGAACGCGGTGGTCATGTACTGGTCGCAGCCCGGGCACTGGACGTCGGCGAACTCCTGCATCGTGACCGGCGCCTTCGGATTGCCCAGCACGTTCCCGCTCTGCGGGATGCCGGCCAGCAGCTTGTTCGTCGCGGCCGCCGACGAGATCGAGGCGGTCTTCGGCGACGACGAGCTGCGCGAGCTGAGGACGCTCGCGCCGACGAGAACGATCGCCAGGAGGAGCGCGGCGCCGATGACGCCGATGTAGAGATTCCGGCGCGAGCCGCCCTGGCCGGGCGCCACAGGCGTCTTGACGCGCTTGCCACCGCGCCGCTGGGGCGCCTGGACGCGCTGTTGCCGGACCCGTGCGCCCTTGCTCATGGCTCGAACCGTACCGGCGTTAACGCGTCCTTCACGAACGAGCCTCGGCAGTTCGCGACCGCGAGTAGCGGACGAGGTCGGCGCGCGTGCGGAGGCCGAGCTTCGCGAGGATCGATGCGCGATGCGTTTCCACGGTGCGCACCGAGATGGTCAGCTCGCCGCCGATCTCGCGGTTCGTGTACCCGAGGGCCAGGAGTTCCAGGACTTCCTGCTCACGTGGTGTCAGCCTTGCCATGCCGCTCTCACTGTCGTGCGGCGCCGGACCGCCGCCATCCGCGGCCGCCGCGGAGCGCATATCCGTGGTTTCCCGTACTACCACGTCTTCGTCCTCGCGGCGCGATCCGGTGCCTGGACGCGTACGCGGGCGTCGACGGCGATGCAGCCGAGCTCGGATGCGATCACCGGGTTGAGGTCGAGTTCGGTGACCTCGGGAAGCTCCTCGCCGAGCGCCGACAGCCGGTGGAGCAGGTCGGCGAGCGCGGCGACGCTGGCCGGGGCGTTTCCGCGGAAGCCACCGACGAGGCGGCCAGCCTTCCCCGACGTGACCAGCTCGCGCGCGTCCACGTCGGTGAGCGGCGCGATCCGAAACTCGGCCGACCCGATCAGCTCCGCGTAGACGCCGCCCGGCCCGAAGGCGACCAGCGGCCCGAAGACGGGATCCTGAACCAGGCCGGCCAGCAACTCGACGCCGCCGGCAACCATCGACTGGACGACGACCGGAAGGCCGATGCGCTCGACTGCGGCACGGACCTCGGCTTCGTCGCGCAGGTCGAGGGCGACGCCGCCGGACTCCGTCTTGTGGGCACCGGCTGCAGCGGTCTTGACGACGACCGGGAAGCCGAGCGCGGTGGCCGCGGCCGCGGCCTTGTCGGCGGTCTCGGAAACGCGCTCGGGGACGAGCGGGAAGCCGAAGCTGTCGAGCAGATCGCGTACCTCGTCCGGCGTCAGCCAGCCATCGTCGCCGCGGGCGAGGGCGGCTGCTGCAACAGCCTTGGCTCGCGGCGGGTCGACGCGGTCCAGTTCCGGGACGGTTCCCTGCGGCCGCCGCAGCCATTCGGCTCGCCGGGCGGCGAGGCCCAGGGCGCGCGCGGCGGACTCCGGGTAGGTGTAGGCGGCGATCCCGCCTGTCGACACCGCGGCGGGGATGCCGCCCTCGGCAACGATTGCGGCGAGCACCGGCTTGTCCGGCTTCGCGTCTTGCACGACTCTGGCGATCGTTTGTGCAACCTCGCTCGCGCCGGACATGACGGGCGGGACGAAGAGGACGATGACGGCGTCGACCCGGCCATCGGCGAGCACGAGCGGGATGACGTCCTCGTAGGTCGTTGGACCTGCCGAGCCGAGCATGTCGACCGGATTCGCGACGCTCGCCTCGGCCGGCAGCACGGCGCGCAGCGCCTCGGCGGTCTCCGGGGCGAGCTCGGGGAGCTCGAGCCCGGACGCCTCGGAGGCGTCGGCGCAGAGGATCCCGAGGCCGCCGGCGTTGGTCAGCACCGCGACACGGCGGCCGCGCGGTAGCGGCTGCGACGAGAGCAGCACCGCAGCGTCGATCAGCTGGTCGAGTGTCGTCGCGCGGATCACACCCGCCTGGTGGAAGAGGGCGTCGACCGCAGCGTCCGAGCCTGCGAGCGCCGCGGTATGCGAGCTGGCGGCGCGTGCGCCCGCGCGTGTCGTCCCGGACTTCATGGCGAGGATCGGCTTCTTGCGCGCGAGCCGGCGCGCGATCCGGCCAAACTTGCGGGGGTTGCCGAACGACTCGAGGTAGAGCAGGACGACATCGGTGTCCTCGTCGTCCTCCCAGTACTCGAGCAGGTCATTCGACGAGACGTCGGCCTTGTTCCCGATCGAGACGAACGCGGAGAAGGCCAGCGCCCGCTCCTTCGCCTTCTCGAGCAGCGCGAGACCGAGCGCGCCGCTCTGCGACGAGAACCCGACGTTGCCGGGTGGGAGCGCCTTCGGGCCGAAGGTCGCGTTCAGGCGCGGCGCCGCGGCGGCGATGCCGAGGCAGTTCGGGCCGACGAGGCGGGCGCCGTGGGCGCGCACCAGTGCGAGCAGCGCCTGCTGCCGCGTGACGCCCTCCGGGCCGAGCTCCGCAAAGCCGGCAGAGATCACGCACAGCGCCTTGACGTTCTTGCGCAACGCCTCCTCGGCGGCCGCGATGACGCGTTCGCCGGGCAGGCAGATCAGGGCCAGATCGATGTCGTCCGGGATCTCGGCGATCGACGCGTATCCGCGCACGCCTGCGACCGGCTCGGCCTTCAGGTTGACCGGGTAGGCGGCGCCGCGGAAGTCCGCGCGCAGGATGTTGCGGAACAGCTCGCCTCCGATCGAGCCCCGGCGCTGCGAGGCGCCCAGCACGGCGACCGAGCGTGGGGCGAAGAACGGCTTCAGCGAGGCGGCGGTGGCGACGTGGTCGCGGCTCTCGACGCGCTCCTGGTAGGCGGCCGTCGGCCGTAACGGAAACGAGATCTCCAACTCGCCCTGCTCCAGCTCCCGCGTAATGTCGAAGCCCACGCTCTCGAAGACCTTGATCATCTGGCGGTTCTGCGGGAGCACGACCGCGACGAAGCGCTCGATCCCGGCGCCCTCTGCCCGGCGGGCAAGCTGCTCCAGAAGCCGCGTGCCGATGCCGCGGCGTTGATACTCGTCGGCCACGGTGAACGCCGCTTCGGCCGTGCTCGGGTCGCGCAGCCGCGCATAGGTCGCGAGCGCGACGACGCGCTCGCCGGCCTCGTCGGCAAGGGTGCCGATCAGGGCGCCGTGGTCCTCCCAATCGGGATTGAGGAAGTGGGCGACGAGCTCGTCGCCGATGCGCTGGATGCCGTGGAAGCGCAGGTAGAGGCTCTGCTCGGAGAGGCGGGTGAAGAGGTCGCGGACGGCCTCCGCGTCGTCCGCCACGGGCGGGCGCAGCCGGAGGGTCGAGCCGTCGCGCAGGATGACGTCGACGGCCGCGTGGGTGTCGGTGATCGTCGTGGACATGACCCTAGGCTTGCCGCGGCGCGGTTGCAGCTGCATCCGTGATCTCTACGGAGTGCGCCCGGCTTTCCCACATCGGCGTTTGCATGCCCGCGCGTCGGGGGTAGGCGCGGGCAGCGGCGGTGGCGGCCGTCGCTGCCGCGTGCGGCTAGGCCGCGAGCGCGCGGCGCACGGCGTACAGCAGGATCCCGCCGTGCCGGAAGTACTCGAACTCGCGCGCCGTGTCGATGCGCAGCCGCGCGTCGAACGTGATCGGCTCGCCGCCGTCCGGTGTCGCGGTGACGCGGAGCGTCCCGCCCGGGCCTGACGCAGCCTCGACCTCGAACATCTCGCGGCCGCTGACGCCGAGCGACGCGGCGCTCTCGCCCTCCGGATACTGGAGCGGCAGCACGCCCATCATCAGCAGGTTCGTGCGGTGGATCCGCTCGAACGACTCCGCGATCGCTGCGCGGACGCCAAGCAGGTTCGGGCCCTTCGCGGCCCAGTCGCGCGAGGAGCCGGAGCCGTACTCCTTGCCGGCGAGCACGACCAGCGGCGTGCCCTCCCCGAGGTAGCGCTTGGACGCCTCGAAGATCGTCATCTCCTCGCCTGACGGGATGTGCACCGTCCACGTGCCCTCGCTCCCGGAGACGAGCTGGTTCTTGAGCCGCACGTTGGCGAACGTCCCGCGCACCATCACCTCGTGGTTACCACGGCGTGAGCCGTACGAGTTGAAGTCGCGCCGCTCGACGCCGTGCTCGAGGAGGTATGTCCCCGCCGGGCTGTCCGGGCGGATCGCGCCCGCGGGCGAGATGTGGTCGGTCGTGACCGAGTCGCCGAGCTTGACGAGGCAGCGCGCGCCTCGCACGGCCTCGACCGGCGCCGGCTCGCGCTCCATGCCGTCGAAGTACGGTGGCCGGCGGACGTAGGTCGAGTCGGGATCCCACTCGTAGAGCGAGCCCTCCGGCACGTCGAGGCCGCGCCAGCTGTCGTCGCCGGTGTAGACGTCGGCGTAGGTGCGCTCGAACATCTCGCCCTTGACCGAGCCGGCGATCGCCTCCTGGATCTCCTGCGAGCTGGGCCAGATGTCGCGCAGGAACACGTCGCTGCCCTCCTCGTCCTGCCCGATCGGCTCGGTCGTGAGGTCGAGGTCCATGCGCCCGGCGAGCGCGTAGGCGACCACGAGCGGGGGCGAGGCCAGGTAGTTCGCCTTCACCTCGGGGTGGATGCGCGCCTCGAAGTTGCGGTTTCCCGAGAGCACGGCGCAGACGGCGAGATCGCCCTCCGTGACCGCCTGGGAGATCGCCTCCGGCAGCGGCCCGGAGTTCCCGATGCAGGTCGTGCAGCCGTAGCCGACCGTCTGGAAGCCGAGCTCGTCGAGGTACTGCGTGAGGCCCGCGCGCTCGTAGTACTCGGTGACCACCTTCGAGCCGGGCGCGAGGCTGGACTTCACCCACGGCTTCCGCCGCAGTCCGCGCTCGACGGCCTTCTTGGCGAGCAGGCCGGCGCCGAGCATCACCTGCGGATTCGAGGTGTTCGTGCAGCTCGTGATCGCGGCGATGACGACGGCGCCGTGGTCGAGCCGGAACGTCTCGCCGTCCAGTTCCACCTCGACGCTTGGGCTCGGCGGCGCGGCGGTCGCGACGGGCTGCGGTTCTGGGTCACCCTCGTGCCCGCCCGGCTCCTGGCCCGCGGTCGGGTCGCTCGCCGGGAACGTGTCGGCCACGGCGCGGTCGTAGCTCCCGTTCCCGTACGACGCACCGAACGACGGCATCGCGCCGATGAACGACGACTTCGCATCGGCCAGCGGCACGCGGTCCTGCGGGCGTCGCGGCCCGGCGATGCTCGGCTCGACGTCGTCGAGGTTCAGCTCGACGACCTGCGAGTACGTCGGATGGTCGTCGGGGTCGTGCCAGAGCATGTTCTCGCGGCAGTACGCCTCGACCAGCTCGATGCGCTCCGTCGGGGCGGCCGGTCAGCCGTAGGTAGTCGATCGTCACCTCGTCGACGGGGAAGAAGCCGCACGTCGCGCCGTACTCCGGGGACATGTTCCCGAGGGTCGCGCGGTCGGCGAGCGCCAGGCCCGGCGAGTCCCGGGCCGAAGTACTCGACGAACTTCCCGACCACGCCCGACCTCCCGCAGGATCTGGGTGACTGTGAGGACGAGATCGGTCGCGGTGGCGCCTTCGCGCAGCCGGCCGTCGAGGCGGAAGCCGACGACCTGGGGAACGAGCATCGAGAGCGGCTCGCCGAGCATCGCCGCCTCGGCCTCGATGCCGCCGACGCCCCAGCCCAGGACGCCGAGGCCGTTGATCATCGTCGTGTGCGAGTCCGTCCCGACGAGCGTGTCCGGGAAGGCGCCGCCGTCGCGCGACTCGATGACGCGCGCAAGGAACTCGAGGTTGACCTGGTGGACGATGCCGGTGCTCGGCGGGACGACCTTGAGGCCGTCGAACGCCTGCTGGCCCCAGCGGAGCAGCGCGTAGCGCTCCTGGTTGCGCTCGAACTCGCGCTCGGCGTTGAACTTGAAGGCGAACCGGGTCCCGAACTCGTCGACCTGCACCGAGTGATCGATGACGAGCTCGGCCGGGATGCGCGCCTCGATGATCGCCGGGTCGCCGCCGAGGTCTTTGACCGCGGCGCGCATGGCGGCCAGGTCGACCACGACGGGAACGCCGGTGAAGTCCTGGTGCAGGACGCGCGACGGCCGAAAGGTGATCTCGCCGTGCGGCTCGTCTTTCGCCACCCAGCGGGCGACGGCTTCGACGGATCTCGCGCGTGACCGTCTCGCCGTCCTCGTGGCGGAGCAGGTTCTCGAGCAGGATGCGCAGCGTGTACGGCAGCCGTGCGACGTCGTACGTGTCCTGGAGCGCCGCGAGGCGGAAGATCTCGTAGCCCCGGCCGCCGACGTCGAGCGTGGAGCGGGCGCCGAACGTGTCGCTGCTCACGAGGCCAGACTACCGTCGCCGAACTGCTAGTCGGCCAGCTGCTGGAGTGCCACGCCCAGGACCGGAACGACGATCGTCAGCGCGAACGCGAACCGCCCGACCCAGACGAGCTGCGGCCGGATCGTCGGCTGCTCGCCGGCGCGGATCTGCGCGGCGAGCCGCGGGCCGAGCACGTAGTCGTGGTACAGCGACGCGGCGATCATCAGGGCTACCAGTCCCATCTTGACCGCCAGCACGGCGTCGAACCCCGCCGACGCATCGCCGACATCGTCGTCGGCCAGCAGCAGGCCGGTCACCACCAGCACGCCGATGGCGCCGTAGCCGAGTGGCCGCCAGCGCTGTCCAAGCTCCTTGAGCGCACGGCCGCGCGCCTCGCCCTCGAGCTTGGTGATGACCGGCACGCCGACGAAGACGAGCGTGACGGTGCCGCCGACCCAAACCGTCGCGGCGAGCAGGTGAATGGCGACGAGGACGGCGTCCACGGAGGCCATTACTACTCGATCGGGTTACAACCGGATCGATCCGGAAGGGCGCTGCCCTTATCTACGTTTGTGTTCGCATGGACGCGACGGAACAGAGCTTCGCCTCGGACGTGGTCGAACGCTCGGCCGACGTCCCGGTCGTCGTCGACTTCTGGGCCGAGTGGTGCGGCCCGTGCCGCGCGCTGACCCCGGTGCTCGAGCGCGAGGTCGCCGAGCGCGACGGTCAGCTGGAGCTGGTGAAGGTGGACGTGGACGCCAACCCGGGCCTGGCCAACGAGTACGACGTGCGCGGGATCCCGGCTGTGAAGGCTTTTCGCAACGGCCGCGTGGTGAGCGAGTTCGTCGGCGTGCAGTCGCCGCAGTCGGTCGCCGCCTTCCTCGATGCGCTCACGCAGCCCACGGAGGGCGAGCAGCTGCTCGCCGGGCTGCGCGAGAGCGGGGCCGAGGCGGAGGTCATCGCGGCCCTCGACCGAGGCGACCCGGCGGCCGCGCTCGAGCTGGTCCTCGGCGAGATCGTCGACGCCGAGCCGGAGCGCCGCGACGAGCTGCGCCGGCTCGCGCTCGCGATCTTCGACGCGCTCGGCCCTGATGACCCGGTGACGCAGACGTACCGGCGCCGGCTCGCCAGCCTGCTGTTCTAAGCCGCGCGCGAGAGCAGCAGCTGTAGCGCGAGCATCGCCGCGAACGAGACGGCGAGCGCGACAGGCGGCCCGGCCGACGCTCTCGCCGCGCGGGACGCGCACAGGGCGGTCACGAGGGAAGCGACCGCGACGGTGAACGCGTTGACGCTCACGGACGTGCTCTACCACCCGGCGAGTGCCGAGGGAACCGGTGGTTTGCGCAGTCAGTGGGGGAGTTCGCCGCGGCCGACGACCTGACCGTCGGCGTCGTCGACCATGACCCAGCGCCCGGAGCTCGTGTCAGGGTCCTGTCTCAGCTCTGCCAACCAGACCGTCGGCGCCGTCGACGGGCAGCTGGCCATGCGCCACGCGGTGCATAGCGAGGCCGCCGGCCCGACCTCGAGGCCCATCACCGTTTCGCCGCGCCTGGCCTCTCCGGCGACGATCGACTCGACCTCGGCGGCCGACTTCGTCGGCGACGTCCCAGGCAACGCGGAGACGTGCGGACCGTCGACCGGGCACGGCGCGGCCTGGTAGCCGGCCGGCTCTGAGTGGATGAACGGCGTGCACGAGTCGAGGTCGGGCCTGTTCCAGCCCATTCCCATCGACTCGCCGTACGAGACGCCTCCGCTCCTCAGGGCGAGCTGTCCGCTGCCGTCGACGACCTGCAGGTACCTGCCGGCTGCCGTCTGCGGAATCGCGGCAAGGACGACGGAAAGTCCCTCCAGGAGGAACCGGGCCGGGTCATCGACCTGGATGCTCAGCCGGACGACCGGGCGCCCGTCGAGCTCGAGGACCTTCAGGCCTGTCACCTCGGCGCCCTGTCGGCTCGTCGCCTCTTCGACCGCGGCTCGAATGTCTGCGGCGCTCGAGCTGTCGGACGCCGGTGGCGCCTCGTCGCCCAGGCGCGAGCCGCCGCTACTCCCCTGGATTGCGATGACCCTTGGGAGTCCCGAGGCTCGCGAGCGTGCCGCGAAGGCGCCACCGACGAGGTTCCCTTCCCAGTCCGCCTCGTCGTCCGTTCCTGCCGTGTACGAGAGGATGACCGCGTCGTCCGGGTGGGGGGTCCATTCGGTTCCGGCCGGCGAGATGTCGAGCGCTCCGATCCCCGTCCCTCCGAGGACGCGCAGCACGTCGCGCAACTCAGAGCGCTCGGCGGGCGATCCTCCGGTGATTGCCGTGGCGTCCGGCGCGACAGGACGCTCGAACGCGGACGGAGGGTGATCGGCCGCCTTCGTTGTGGTCGTCGTCTGCGTCGAGCCGCAGCCCGCGATCATCGTTAGAAGCGCGCAGCAGGTGAACGCTTTCACCATCCGCTCAGACGTTACGACGCCGCTGCGGTTTGCGTCACGCGGTTCTGCGAAACAAGCCAGCCATGGCCCCCCGCGCCCTGTGGACCGGAACGATCTCCTTCGGCCTCGTCAACGTGCCCGTGCGCATGTACAGCGCGGTGACCGAGCACGACCTCCACTTCAACTTCGTGCACGAGAAGGACGGCAGCCGGATCGGCTACGAGAAGATCTGCAAGAAGGAGGGCATGCCCGTCCCGGACGACGAGATCGTCAAGGCGTACGAGTACGGGAAGGGCGAGTGGGTCTACCTCTCCGACGAGGACTTCGAGGCCGCGCAGGTGCAGGGCCACCGCACCTTCGACATCTCCGACTTCGTCTCGTCCGATGACATCGACCCGATCTTCTTCGAGTCGACCTACTACCTCGGCCCCCAGGAGGGCGCGGAGAAGGTCTACGCGCTGCTCGCGAAGGCGCTCGACGAGTCCGGGCTCGCCGGCATCGGCACGTTCGTGATGCGCGACCGCGAGCACCTCGGCGCGCTGCGCATCCGCGACGGCGTCATCACGCTGGAGCGCTTGTACTTCGCCGACGAGATCCGCGACACGGACGACGTCAAGGCGAAGGGCGTCAGGGTCGAGAAGCGCGAGCTCGAGATGGCGATGGAGCTGATCGACCGCTTCACCGGCGAGTGGAAGCCGGCGAAGTACAAGGACACCTACCGCGACACGCTGATGAAGATCATCAAGCAGAAGCGGACCGGCAAGAAGGTGCACGTCGAGACGACGCCGGAGCCGGAGGAGACCGTCGATCTCATGGAGGCCCTGCGCCAGAGCCTGGAGTCCGCGAAGAAGCCCGCCACGCGCAAGCGGTCTTCCTCGGGCCGCAAGCGGGCGCCGGCGCGCGCATCGCGCAGCAAGGCCTCCAAGCGCTGACTCCCTCGTGCGAGGGGTGAGCCGGTGCCAGAAGTCCGCCGAAATCTCGTGATACATGCGGCAGTCGACCCCTGTCCCCGTTTCGCGGCGGCTCGCCGTCGCCTTCGGCATCCTGCTCGTGCTCACCGCCGCGGCGACCGCTCTGGCCGCCCCCAAGGCGGCCGAGACCCGGGCGCTCCTGCTCACGCAGCGCTTCACCCCGGACACCGCGCCGGCCGCGTCCGACCCGCTGGCGACGAGCCTCGTGGCGCTGCGCGGCGAGATCGAGGGCTTCCAGTTCGTCGTGCGCGCACCGGGCACGCGCCTGAAGGCCCGTCTCACCGCCACGTCCGACCCTTTCTTCGTCGGCAAGACCCGCTTCCTGCGCGCCGGCTTCGTGAACGTGACGACGCCCTCGGCGGTCGTCAGCCTCGGCGCCGGCAAGTACGAGGATCCGCTGCCGCCGCAGACGAACGCCGGCCTGACCACGACGCCCGGCCAGTGGGGCGGCTTCGTCGTGCTGATCGACGTCCCGCGCGGAGCGATCCCGGGCACGTACCACGGCGAGATCGCGGTCTCCGACGAGACCGGGGCCGACGTCGCCAACCAGCCGTTCGACTTCAAGGTCTCGAGCGTCCAGACGCTCGCGCCGACCGACAAGAGCGCCTTCAAGGCGATCGGCGGCTTCCTGACCGGCTGGTACCTGAACTACGCGCCGATCGGCGATCCTCAGGCCGACAACGGGGCGAAGCTGCTCAAGCTCTACGGCAGTCTCACCAGCTTCCTCGCGCAGCACATGATCACGCCGACGGGCTGGGATTACGGGCGACCTGACAAGAACGGCCACTACGCCGACGGCTCGTGCGCGACGTGCTGGTGGCGCTCACCGGAGTTCCCCGACGCCTACCAGTCGCAGACCTGGCCCGCGAAGGTGCTGCCCGCGCGCGGCGACAAGTTCACGCTCGAGCGCGACTGGAGCACGCACGGCGCCGCCTTCCTGAAGAACGTCGGCGCCTACTGGAAGTCGCACGACTGGATCGGCGACAACACCTATCTCTGGGCCTGGGACGAGCCGGGGAACAAGCAGGAGACGAAGGACATCCCGGCCATCGACAAGCTCGTGCACGAGAACGCGCCCGGGGTGAAGACGTTCGCGACCGCGTTCCCGTACGACTTTCGAAAGGCTCGGAGGCTATGCAAGCGCTTCGGCAACCGCTCGTGCCACGTGTTCCCCGGTCAGAAGACGAGCAACAAGGTGCTCTGGGACGGCGGGCCGGACGACCTCGACGCCTGGCTCATCGCCGCGCACCGCTACTACGGCACGTGGACATCCGGGCTCGAGCAGCAGTACAAGATTGACCACACGCTGGACGCGTACCAGCTGGAACAGAAGGTGCGCGCGCGCGGCAAGGAGATCTGGTCGTACACGTACTTCATGCCGACGAAGTCGATCCCGCAGCTGACGATCGACGGCGCGCCGACCGATCCGGAGCTGCTGATGCTCTGGAACGGCTACGAGAAGAACGCCGGCTGGCTGATCTGGCATATGAACCGCTGGGTCGACGGCCACGTCTTGAACGCGGCGCAGGCGAAGCCGCGCAACCCGTACGACGACACGATCTCGTCCAAGACGCCGAAGGGCGAGCTCGCCAACGGAGACGTCAGCCTCTTCTACCCGCCGGTCTCGCAGGAGTACGGGCTCACCGATCCGACCGCCGAGCCGGTCACGTCGATCCGCTTCGAGGAGCTCCGTGACGGCATCGAGGACGTCAACCTCGTGACGCTCTACCGGCAGAAGTTCGGCGACGCCGCCACGCGGAAGGCGCTCGGCGCGGTCTTCGGCAAGGTGCAGGTCGTCGCGAACGGCGGCTTCACCTGGCCGGCCTACTCGAACACGGGCATGGCCGACCGCATGGAGCAGGTCCGCCGCACGCTCATCACCGCGCTCGAGAGCTAGGCCCCGGCTCCCCCGAACGGGGTTGAGTCACACGCTCCGCTTCCGATACCTGCCCACACGGCCAGGGTCGAGCGGCCTATTGCGCCCGCTTCAAAGCTGGTCTACCGTGCCCGCGCCCGGGGCGCGAGACCCGGGCTTCCTACGAGGAGAAGGGGTTCCCTGTGCACATCCGCCCTGCCCGGTCCGCGCGCCTGCGTGCCGTCATCGCGCTCGCCGCGGTCGTTTCTGTTGCAGCGTTCCTGCCCGTCACGGGCTCGCACGGCGTCGCCCAGGCGGCCGGCGTCGGTGACTGCAACGCCGACGCCGCCTGGCCGGCCAACAACAAGGCATTTGCCGACCAGGTCGTCACACTCGTCAACCAGCACCGGGCGGCCCTCGGGCTCGTCCAGCTGAAGGTCTCGCCGACGCTGACCGCCTCCGCCGTCTGGAAAGCGCGGCACATGGCGTACTACGGCTACATGCAGCACGACGACCCGGCGCCGCCGATCTCGCGGCTCTGGTACCAGCGCGTCCAGGCGTGCGGCTACAACGGCGGGGGCATGGGCGAGAACATTGCTTACGGCTATGCGACGCCCCAGGACGTCATGAACGGCTGGCTCAACTCGCCCGGCCACAAGGCCAACATCGAGAACACGAGCTTCCGGGCGATCGGCGTCGGCGCTGCCGGGTCGACGGTGTTCTGGGCCCAGGACTTCGGCACCACCGACGACTCCGGTGTCGTGGCGCCGCCGTCTGACACCACCGTGCCGAGCGCGCCGGGGCTGCTCACCGCGACGGCCCCGTCGACGAGCCAGGTGAACCTGACCTGGGGCGCCGCGAGCGACAACGTCGGGGTGGCCGGCTACCGCGTCTACCGCGGCGGCACCCAGGTCGGAACGACGGCGGGCACGTCCTACTCGGACACCGGTCTCGCCGCCGGGACGCCCTACGGCTACACCGTCCGCGCGTACGACGCGGCCGGCAACCTCGGGCCGGCGTCGAACACGGCGACGGTCACGACGAAGTCGGTTCCGGCCGTCGACGGCACCGCCCCGGGCGCGCCCGGAACGCTCGGCGGCACCGCCGTGTCGACGAGCCAGGTCAACCTCAGCTGGGGCGCCGCGAGCGACAACGTCGGCGTCGCCGGCTACCGCGTCTACCGCGGCGGCACGCAGGTCGGCACAGCGGCTGGGACGTCCTACTCGGACACCGGATTGAGCGCCGGTACGTCGTACAGCTACACCGTGCGCGCGTACGACGCGGCCGGGAACCTGGGGCCGGCATCGAACAGCGTCGCCGTCACGACGCAGAGCGGCTCGTCCGGCGGCGGCGCGAGCGGAGGGACCGCCTACGCCGACTCGGTGACCGTCCAGTCCGGAACGGTTACGAGCGGCTACGCGTCCAACCTGCGGGCACAGGACGGCGTCACCTTCAACGTCACCTCGCAGGGCGTCGGCTGGTGGGGCACCTTCGCGCTCCCGACCTCGCCGGCGAGCCTGTCCGTGACGTACGCCGGGAGCGTCACGGCCTCGTGCACACAGGCGCTCAGCCTCTGGGACTGGATGACCGGCACGTGGCAGGTGCTCGACTCGCGGGCTGCGTCCAGCATGACGCGGCGGATCACCGTGACAGTGACCGGGGCGCTCGGCCGCTTCGTCTCACAGAGCACCGGCGAGGCCCGCGTGCACGTCGGCTGTACGCGCGCGGACGGCACCTCGTTCACGGTCAGAGCCGACCAGCTCACGGTCGCCACCTGACCGGATTCGCCGGGCTTTCACCGCCGCCGTCGTCCCGATCGAGGGATGACGGCGGCGGTGCTCCCTGCCGATACATGGGTTGCGGCCCATGTCCGAACGACTGCCCGAACACGACCACGAGCTCCTCGCGGACGATGTCCTCGAGCACGGCGTCGAACGGCTCGTGCAGTCGATTCAAGACCGGGAGGCGGACTTCTCGCGCCGCGAGGAGCGCGTCGAGGAGCTGGAGCGTCTGCTGGATGCGCAGCGACAGCGCGTCGAGCGGCTCGAGACGCAGCTGAAGGACTCTGAAGAGCGGTCGATTGCGCGCGAGCGGGAGCTCGACGAGCGCGAGCGGGCGATCGACGTGCGTGAGGTCAAGCTCGAGGCCGAGGAGGAGCTCCGGCTCGCGAAGCTGGAGCGTTCGGAGCGATTCGTCGCCGAGCTGCAGCAGCAGCTTGAGGCGCGCGAGACCCGCGTCGCCGCGCAGGTCACGCAGATGCAGGCGGGTCTCCGCCACTACGACGTCGCGTCGCTTACGCGAGTCGTGAACAACAGCGTCTAGCGCATCAGCCGTCGGCGCCGGCGGGCTCTTTCACGCTTTCGGCACAGGGACTGTCCAGGCGCAGAGGCGTGACGGTCTCTCCGAAGCCGGGCCGTGACGTGGCGCTGCGAGGGTCATCTGCCTGTGTGCGCTTCGTTCCATGGACTGTCCGGGAAACGAGCGCGTCACAAAAGCAGCGTCAGCGGCGACGGCGTGGGACAGCCCCCGCTACGCGGGGACAGTCCCTCGAGGGCACCTGGTTAGTTCCGCTGCAGGTCGGCCTGTGCGCGAGTGACGAGCGTCGCCAGCTCGCGCTTGCGCGCGTCGATGCGCTCTTCGAGGGCGCCCAGTGTGTCCTCGCGCCGCTCGACCTCCAGGAGGCGGACCTCAATGTCGGCCTCGAGCGAGGCCTCCTTGCGGTTGACCTCCCCCTCGCGAGCCTCGATGTCGGCAAGCGCCTGCCCCAGCTCCTGCTGGCCGACCCGTACCCGCTGGTCGCGGTGCGCGAGCCGCTCGCGCTCCTCGCGCAGCCGGCCGTCCTCCGTCGCGACCGCCTGCTCGCGCTCGTCGAGCAGTTGCTTGCGACGCTCCAGCTCGGCACGCTGCTCGTCGAGCTCCGCGGTCGCGACCGCGGCCGCCTCGCCCTCGGCGAGCGCCTGCTCGCGGCGGGCGACCTCCGCCTCTCGATCGGCCAGCGTCCGCTCGAGGTCGCCGAGTGCGCCCCGCATGCGGTGCAGCTCGGCTGCCTGCTCGCTTTCGCGGCCGCGCATCTCCTCGATCTTCCGCTCCGCGGCATGGGCTGCCTCGAGCCGCCCGGCCGTCTCGGCCTCCTTTGCGGCCAGGTCGGCGTGCCCCTGCGCGAGCTGCGCCTCGTGCGCGGCCAATTCCTGCTCGCGCTGCTCGAACTCCCTCGTGCGCGCGTGTATCTGGCGCGCCTGCTCGGCCTGCGCCTCCTCGCGGGCGCGCAGTTCCTCGTCGCGGCGCTCCGCGTCGCGCTCCGCCCGCGCGAGCCGCTCCTCGCGCTTGCCGACACCGCCGACGCGCTGCTCTGCGTCGGCCTCGCGGTGCTGGAGCGCGCGCTCCCGCTCGTCGACCCGGCGGCGTTCGTCCGCCGTCTGGCGCGACTCGCGCTCGGCGGCCGCCCGCATCCTGTTCGCGCGCTCCTCCAGCGACGCCAGCCGCTTCCGTCCCTCCTCGATCGTCTTCTTGTCGAGCTCCAGGCGCCGCTCGCGCTGGCGCAGCTGCTCCTCGATCGCCTCCAGCTTCTCGTTGCGCTCGGTCAGGTCGACCGCGTGGCGCGCGCTGCCGCGCTCATGCGCCAGCTTGCGTTCGTAGGCGTCGACCTGCTCCGCAAGCGCCCGCTTCAGGTCCTCCTCGCGGCCGATCGCGCGGCGCAGCTCGGCCTCGAGCTCCGACCGGTCCTCGCTCGCCACGGCCTCTGGCGGGGGCGGCGCCTCGACGGCCGCGGGCGGTAGCACCGCGGCAACCTCGCGGCCCTCCGTCATCGCGCGAGACGCGCAGCTCGATCAGGGCTCGCAGGCCGGTGCCAAACCCGCCCTGGATCTCCTGCGTCTCTCCGTTGTCCTGGTGGTCGGTATCCATTACCCGAACAGAGCCTGGATGTTCATGAGGGCCGGGCCGAGGATGACGATGAACATCGACGGGAAGATGAACAGCACCGTCGGGAACAGCATCTTGATCGGCGCCTTCATCGCCTTCTCCTCCGCCGCCTGCTGCCGGCGCAGGCGGGTGTCGGCGGCCTGCACCTTAGGATCCGGCCGAGCGAGGTGCCGAGCTGGTCGGACTGGACGATCGAGCGCACGAACGCGCTCACCTCGGGCGTCGGCACGCGTACGGCGAGCCGCTTCAGCGCCTCCGCCCGCGTCTCGCCGATCCGCATCTCGCTCAGCATCAGGCTGAACTCGTCGACGAGCGGGCCCTCCATGAAATCGGTCAGCTTCGCGACCGCGCCGTCGAAGCCGAGCCCGGCCTCGACGCTCACGGCGAGCAGGTCGAGCGCGTCCGGCAGCGACGCGCCGATCTCGTCCTTGCGCTTCCGGATCTTCATCGTCAGCAGGCCATCGGGCGCGAAGAACCCGCACGCCGAGAACGCGAGGATGAAGAGGAGCGCCAGTGCCAGCCCTTGGAGCCCGCGCCGAACAGCAGCGCGAGCAGAAGCCCGCCGATGACGCCGACGCCCTTGAACGCCAGGAACCCGGTCGCAGTCAGGCGGCGGCCGAGGCCGGCCGACAGGATCTTCGTCTGCACCGCCTCGAGGCTCATGCGCGGGTTGGTCCTCAGCACGAGCGCGGCGATCCGGTCGCGCAGCGGCAGCACCACTCGCTGGCGGAACCGAGCCTGCTGTGGGCGGGCGCGGACGCCGAGCTTCCCGTAGCGGGCGGCCCGCTTCACGGAGTGCTCGCGCTCCCGGCCGGGCTGGGTGACGAGGTCGCCGACGAAGTAGACGGCGGCCCCGAGGCACATCAATGCGAGAACGAGCAGCATCGTCTGATCACCCCTTGAATGCGACGATCCGTCGCATGACGAAGCACCCGAAGGTCATCATGACGAGCCCCATGATGATCAGCTTGTGCCCGGTGGACGTGAAGTAGAGGGCGCGCATGTAGCCCCGGTTGATGACGGTGATGCCGAGGCCGACGAAGAACGGCAGGCCCATGAGCACGTACGCGGACGCACGGCCCATCGCGGTCAGGCCCTTGATCTTGCGCGCGAACTGCTGACGCTGGCGGACGGTGTCGGCAACCATGTCGATCAGCCCCGCGAGGCTGCCGCCGACCTGGCGCTGGATGGTTACCGAGGTGATGACGAAGTCGAAGTTCGGCGACCCGACGCGTTCGGCCATCTCGGCGAGCGCGGCCTCCATGGGACGCCCGAGCCGTGCCTCGGTCAGCACGCGGTTGAGCTCTTTGCTGGCCGGCGGCCGCCCCTCGTCGGCCACCGTCTTGAGCGCCTGGCGGAAGCTGTGCCCGGCCTTCAGCGTCGACGCAAGCGCGACGAGCACGTCCGGCAGCTGGTCCTCGAAGGTGCGCTCGCGCTTCTTGGCCTTCATGTGGAGCCAGGCGATCGGCACGGCGCCGCCGGCGAGCAGAGCCGAGGAAGGCGAGGAACGCGGAGTGCAGGAGGACCATTGCAAGGAGCAGGCCGACGAGCGCGCCGCCGGCGATCACATAGACGAACTCGACCGTGCGCATCGGCACGTCGGCCCGCTCGAGCATGCGCTGGAGCTTCGTCCAGAGCCGGGCGCTCGAGAACACTTCCTCCGTGGCCGCGAACAGCGATGCGAGCAGGGCCGAGCGGCCCTTCTCCTGCTTCGGGCGCCGGCGCGGCGCTTCGCCGAGGTGCGGCGCGAGACGCCGCTGGAGCCGGCCGCCCGTCGCGGCCGAGAAGGCAAAGCCGACGGCGAGGAGCACGATCAGGCCAACGCCGAGCGCGATCGCCAGCGTACCGAGTGGGGAGTCCAGGATCGCGCTCGGCAGCAGGCGCGAGGTCGACGGCCCCGACGAGGAGCTGCCCGCGAGCTCGAGCGTCTTCGTCGCGGTCGCGCCGTCGGCCGCCACTGCCAGCGTGGCGTGCTCGCCGGGGCGGAGCGTGGTGGCGTAGTCCAGCTGCCAGGTGCGCCTGAGCGCCGCAGCGACCGCGGCGTACGCGCCGCGAAGCTCACGCGTTGTGTGCGCGCCGACGTAGCTCCCGCCCGTCGCGCGGGCGAGGTCGCGCAGCGGGCCGGGCGAGAACTGCGGGCCCTCGATGCCGATCACGTACACCGTCACGCCGGCGGCCCGGGCCGCGTCGGCGGCAGCCACCGCCGAGGAACTGCTGCCCGTGTCGTGCCCGTCGGTCAGGAGCACCAGCGCGCGGCCGGTGCCCTGCTCGCCCGCGAGCATGTGCGCGGCGAGGGTGGCGCCGTCCCAGAGTGCCGTGCCGGACCTGGCTGTCGACGCGGAGGCCGCGCAGCGCATTGCCGGCGTCGCCCGCGGAGGGAGAGAAGTCGGCGAGCTGGACGGCCCGGCGCCCCAAGCCGACGACGGCGATCTGGTCGGAGGGCCGCTTGGCGGCCACGAACGCCCGGGCGGCGTCGACGGCGTCGGCGAGCGGCCGGCCGGCCATCGACTGGGAGCGGTCGATCACGAGGGCGACGCTCTTCGTCGCGCCGAGGTTCGTGGCCTGGAGGCCCGAGACCGGCAGCCCGGCCTCGCGCAGTGTCGGCGGCCGGGACACCGGCTTGCCGGTGATGACCGTCACCCGGATGTTCGGGTACGACCCCGTGTCGACGTTGTGGATGCTGACCCCGGCCGCCGCCGGCCCGGCCGCCACGCAGGCGGCCGCGACGGCGAGCGCAAGCGTGCGCAACGGGCGGCTCACTGGAAGCCCCCGAACTGCGACGCGGCGAAGTTCGGCCGGTAGCCCTCCTCCTCGTGGAAGAACGTGGGAGGCAGGATGACGCCGGACGCCGCCATCTTCTCGAGGAAATGCGGTTTGAGGCCGGTGCAGGCGAGCGGCTGCAGCAGCCGGTTTGCCGTACGGATTCCGATCGCCGTGTCCTCCGGCGGTGGCTTGGCCAGGAAGATGTCCTGCAGCGTGATCACGTCCGACTCCATGCGCAGCACCTCGGTGATGTGCGTGATGCGGCGCGACCCGTCGACGAGGCGGGTGATCTGGACGAGCAGGTCGAACGCGCTCGCGATCTGCTCGCGGATGGCCCGCAGCGGCAGCTCGAGGCCGGCGGTCAGGACGAGCGTCTCGAGCCGCGACAGCGCGTCACGCGGGGAGTTGGCGTGGATGGTGGTGAGCGAGCCCTCGTGGCCCGTGTTCATCGCCTGGAGCATGTCGAGGGTCTCCGCGCCGCGGACCTCGCCGACGATGATCCGGTCGGGCCGCATGCGCAGGGCGTTCTTGACGAGCTCGCGGATGCGGACTTCGCCCTGACCCTCGATGTTCGGCGGGCGCGCCTCCAGCGTGATCACGTGGTCCTGCTGGAGCTGGAGCTCCGCCGCGTCCTCGATGGTGACGATGCGCTCGTCGTTCGGAACGAACGCCGAGATGGCATTGAGGGTCGTCGTTTTGCCGGTGCCGGTACCGCCGGAGATGAGGATGTTGAGCTTGCCCTTGGCACAGTCGGCGAGGAACTGGGCGGCCTTCGTCGAGATCGACCCGAAGTTGATCAGGTCGTCCATCGTGTACGGATCCCGCGCGAACTTCCGGATCGTGAGCGTCGGGCCCTTGAGCGCCAACGGCGGGATGATCGCGTTGACGCGGCTGCCGTCCGGGAGGCGCGCGTCGACCATCGGCGACGCCTCGTCGATGCGGCGGCCGACCTGCGAGACGATCTTGTCGATGATCCTCAGCAGGTGCCCGTCGTCGGCGAACGCCGTCTGCGCCCGCTCGATCTTGCCCCCGCGCTCGATGAAGACCCGGTCGTGGCTGTTGACCATGATCTCTGTCACGGAGTCGTCGCGGAGGAGCGGCTCCAACGGGCCGTAGCCGAGGATGTCGTCGGTGATCTGTCGGACGAGCTCGCGGCGCTCGTCGCGCGTCAGCGGCGTCCCGTCGAGCATCACCTGCTCGGTGACGGCGCGCAGCACGCGCTCCGAGAGGTCCTCGGTTGTGCGAGTGGTGAAGAGCTGCGGCCCGAGCTGGGCGATGACGGCGTGGTGGACACGCGTCTTCAGCTCGGCGTACGGGTCGGACGTCTGTTCCGGCTTCGGCGCCGGCTCGCCGAGCACGGCGGGCGCGACGAGCGTCACCGTGCCGTCCGGGCCTGGGTGCCCGTTGCTCCCGGTCTTGAGGCGGTCGTGGAGCGACATCGGCCTACGCCCGCGCCAGGGACGGGATCCAGCGCCGGCGTGCTGTCGCGTGCTCGCCGTGCGGTTTCGAGATCGCGCCGGCCATCTCCTTGATCGCCCGGGCGAAGTCCGAGCCCGGCTCCGCGAGCACCGCCGGCTGGCCGCGGTTCACGGACAGCGGGACGGCACGGTCGCTCGGCAGCTCGAAGCTCACCTTCGTCTCCAGCGCCGCCTCGACCTCGGACCGCTTCAGCCCGACGTTCGAGTTCGCCCGGTTCAGGATCACCCGGATGCGGTTCGGCGGGAAGGAGAGCAGCTCGAGCGTCTGCAGGCTGAGCCGGACGTTCTTGATCGTCGGCACCTCAAGCCCGCACACGAGCAGCAGCTCGTCGGTGCGGTCGAGGGTGGCGAGCATCGGCCCGTGGAAGAAGGGCGACGTGTCCACGACGATCATGTCGTACGACTCCCGGGCGACCTCGAGCAGCCGCGCCGAGCTTCGGCTCGGTGACCAGCTCGGCGTCCTCCGGCCGGATCGGCGCGGGCAGGACGTCGACGCCGGACGTGTGCCGGAGCGTGTAGCCGGCGAGCTTTTCGGAGTCGAGCTCGCCCGGCGAGGCCATGAGGTCCTGGATCGTCCGGTCGGGCTCGATCGCCAGCATGATCGCGGCGTCGCCGAACTGGAGGTCCAGGTCGAGCAGCAGGGTCCGCTTGCCCGAGTGCTTCACGAGCGCGGTGGCCAGGTTCGTGGCGGTGACCGTCTTGCCGGTGCCGCCCTTCGGCGAGAACACGGTGATGATGCGCCCGTGCTCGCGTGAGCTGCCCGTCGGCGCCCGGCGGCCCGTGTGGGCCGCCTTGCGCACGGCGAAGACGACGTTCTCGGTCAGCTGCGGCAGCAGCAGGACGTCGGCGACGTCGGCGTCGAGTGCCTCCTCGAGGAGGGCCGACGCCTCGCCCGAGGCGAGCAGCACAACCTCCGTGCGGGTGTGCTCACGGATCGCGGCCAGCTCGTCGGTCGGCAGCGACGAGCGCCGCGTGCCGTGGAGGATGGCGCCGAGGTGGCCGCCGGCCAGCGCCGCCGCCGCGTTGGCGACCTGCTCCTGGCGGCCGACGACCTCGATCTCGGGGTGCTCCGCGAGCGCGGCTGCGAGCTCGTCGAGGCCGTCACATGCGCCCGTGATGAAGATGCGCGTGGGCTCGCGCGACTGTTCCGGGTTCATCAGCGACCCCTCCCTTTGATACCGGCCTTGAAGATCGTGTCGGACGTGTCGAAGCCCTCGACGCTGTCGGTGGCCTTCGTCAGGGGCCGAAGCTCGAACGACCACTCGCCGTTCTTCATCATCCAGAAGAGCTTCCGCGACTGGGTGTCCGAGATGGCCAGGATGGCGGCGTACGGCGTGTTGCCGGCGCTACCGAGGTGGCTTTGAACCTTCGACTCGGTCGGCGCTCGGAGCACCTTGATGTCGCGCAGGACGGTCCGGCTGACGTGCAGCTGGTTCCCCTCGGGGTATGTCCACGAGGCGACCATGTCGATGCGGTCGCCGTCCTGGAGCGTGCCCAGCAGGAGCTGGTTCGCGTCGCCGGGTACGACGATCGCGCGCAGGTTGCCCTTCAGCTGCCCGCGAATCCCCTGCTGCGTCAGCGGTTCGAAGCGCTTGGTGCTCACCTGCTCCCCGGAGAAGATCTCCTGGGTTGCGACCAGCCGCTTGATCTGCGTCGGGTCGGAGATGGCGCCCGGTACGACCGAGGTGCGCTCGACCCGCTTGTGGGCCAGGCTCCCGGCGGCCTCCGTGCCGGACGTACCGGCCGGGATGTCGTGCGAGGCGACGTAGACGTCCACGAGCTCCTGGCCCTGCTGGACGTGGTTCTTGTAGTTGCTCACGTAGAAGAACGTGAACATGGCCGCAAGCAGCGCGAGCGCCGCCGCGATGCCGATGTTCCGTACGCGGTACGTCAACACGGCGGCTGGTCCTCCGATCGGGTGGGGGGCGGAACGGGGCGCATCACTCGACGCGCTCCGTCGTCGTGCTATGGAGCCGGCCGGACTTCACGACCATCCCGAGCAGCGAGATGCTGTACGGGTACGAGGCCGTGACCGTGACGTCGTCGCCCTGCTGGAACGTCGACGTCACCGTCACCTGCAGGTCGCTCGCCTTGAGATCCGTGGCGGCGTTCTGCACCTGCGTCGTCACCTGCTGCGACGGGTTCGCGATGCGGCGGGACACGGCGCCTTTGCGGGCGCCGGCACGAACGGCGTCCGTCAGCGTGAGGTAATTGTTGAAGACGACGCCGAACTGGATGATCCCCAGCAACAGGAACAGGAGGATCGGCATCACGATCGCAAACTCGGTCATCGTCTGACCGCGCTGATTGCCGATGGGAATTCTCCTGGTCATTATGGGGGCGGTTTCTCCTTTGAAAAAGCGAGGGCGGGCACCCACATGGGAGCCCGCCCCGGGCAGAAGAGGGTTAGCTGATGTACGCCGCGACGCGGTTGATCGCGTTCACGATGTTGCCGGAGAGGAGCGCGAGAGCGCCGAAAACGGCGATGGTGATCACGGCGAGAACGACGCCGTACTCCGCCATCGTCTGGCCTGCTTCGCTATCACTGCGATTCAGGCGCTCGAGAAGGTCGAAGAGCTTCAACAACTGATTCACCTCCTTTCGGGCGGTTCGAGCACTCCGTGCGGCAATCCGACGCTCGGCGAGGGGCGGGGTGGTGCCACCGAGGGCTTGCGGTGGATATGTCCGGACGGTCGCGTGCATGAGTCGAGATGGGCCAGATGGGTCGTCAGCCGACGTAGCCCGCCACGCGGTTGATGGCGGTCACGATGTGGCCGGACAGGAGCGCGAGCGCGCCGAACACGGCGATCGTGATGACGGCGAGCACGACGCCGTACTCCGCCATGGTCTGCCCCGCCTCGCTGTCGCTGCGATTCAGGCGCTCGAGCAGGTCGAAGAACTTCAGCATCGGTGTCACCTCCCTTCGAGGAGTGAGGGCACGCCAGACGGCGCGCCGGCGGTGGACGTGGGACGAGCGAATGAGGAGCGTCTTCGAGGACTCGATGGAGTTCGTGCGGACGGTCAACGTGGTCACGGGGTACCTCCCTGGTGCAGAGCTTCTCGGCGTGGCCGCGCCGCCTCTCTCGCTTGTCCATCCCGATATCGATGCGCGTATTCGGCCGGGCGATCCCTCGCGCGGGTGAACGCCGGGCGGTTCCCCTCCAACGGGTGAAGCGAGACGGTGAAGCAGCTCCGATAGCTCCCCCAGGTTCCGTGTGCGGCGCGGATCTCACCGCCCTCCGCCCCCTGACAGAACGGAGTCTTCGATGAACCTCTCCGCCTCGCAGCCCCCGGCCGTCCGCGTGCTGCTGCTCGTGCTCGGCGCCGTCCTCGCGCTCTTCCGGCGCTCCCTTCCGCCGGCACGAGAGGAGGAGGCCACAGCCAACGAGCTCGTCGCTGCGACCCCCGCGCGCGATCCCTGGGGCCGTGCCTCGTCCGCGTGGCTGGACGAGGTCAACGCCGCCGCCGAGGCCGAGCGGGGCGGGTGGCTCGGCGAGCTGCGCACCGTCGCCGGCGACGAGCCGGACGAGCCGGCCCCGGTCGCTCGGCCCAGGCCGGTGCGCCGTGTCGGCGTGAGCCTCGCCTTCGTCGCGCTGTTCGCAATGGGCGCCGCGCTGACGGCCGCGGCCGGAGACCGGTTCGCCGGCGCGGTCGCCGACGACGGCTCCCCGGCAGCGGTCGAGACGACCGCAACCGTGGCGGACGCAGCGGGCGACACGACCTCGACCGACGCGACGTCCGAGACCACGACGTCCGAAACGACGACGTCTGAGTCGACGACCACGACTGATCCGGCGGTGACCACGGACCCGGCCCCCGCCGCCGACGATGCGCTCGCGCGCCATCCGCAGGCGCCCGCGCCGGCCGCAACTCAGACACCGGACCCGGTCTCGGCCGCGACCCCGTCCCCGGCGCCCGCCAGGCCGGCCGTCCACCCGACCGTCGCCCGGAAGGCAGCGAACGCGCCCGCGAAGAAGGCCGCGCCGGCGCTGGTCACCCCGATCCCGGCGAAGCACGTCGTCAACCGCCTCGAGGTCGAGAGCTCGCAGGCGGGCTCGGCCACGGTCTGGCTGCACCGCACCCTGCCTGACCCCACGCCTGCGTCCCACCGGCTGACGCCGGCGTTCGCGCAGGAGCTGCGGGCGACGGCGAAGCGCGATCGCGTCGACTGGGCGCTACTTCTCGGCATCCTGCGCGCACGGGGCGACCTCGGCGCCGGGCCGGCCTCGCCGACCGGCCTGAGCTCGCTTGCCCATGCGCTGGCGACCGCCGACCGCGGATCGGCGCCCGTGCTCGCCGTCACGGGAGATACGGCGACCGCCGAGCAGGCGGTCGCGATCGCGCACCTGAACCGGGCGGTCGGCATCGGGGCGCTCGTGCACGGCCTCGAGTGGGCGAAGGGCCCGCTCGGCAAGCGGCTGCTGAACGACCGCCGCGTGACGATCTACCCCGGCGGCCGCGGTGACATCGAGTCGGGCCGCGTCGACGTTCGGGTGCTCGCGCTGGTCGCGTTCCTTGCCGATACCTACGGCAGCGTGGACGTCTCGTGCCTGATCAGCGGCCACCGGCTCTACGCCCGGCCCGGACGTCGTCTCGGCGCACATCTACGGGCTGGCGGCCGACATCTCCGGCGTCGGCGGCACGCCGATCCTGGGCAACCAGGCAGCCGGGCGGGCTCACCGAGAAGGTCGTCCGCTCGATCCTGCTGCTGCCGGCGGAGCTCCGGCCGCGCCAGGTCATCTCGCTGCTCGGCCTCGGCGGCCCGTCGTTCGCCCAGGCCGACCACTACAACCACGTCCACGTGGGGTTCTAGGTGGAGGAGTTCCGCCTCGAGACCGGCGACGGGCGTACCGTGTGCCAGCGGTGCGCCCGCGCCGAGTCTCCGCTGCGCCGCATGCGGGGCCTGCTCGGCCGGCGCTCGCTGGAGCCGGGCGAGGGCATCCTGCTACGCCCGGCCGGCTCGATCCACACGGCGTTCATGCGCTTCGCGATCGACGCCGTGTTCGTCGATGCCGACGGCTGCGTCGTCCGGGTCGTCGACTCGATCCCGCCGTGGCGCGCCGCCGGGGCCAAGGGCGCGAAGGCCGTGGTGGAGCTGCCCGCGGGCGCCGCTGCTTCAGCCGGCCTCCGGGCCGGCGAGCGGCTGCTGCTCCCGGTCTAGAAACACTCGAAAGCGCGGTCGTTTTCACCCCGCCGAGGGACGAGGCCCGCGCGCGCGGCGGCCGATGGAGGAGGGTCAGCCCCCGGCGGAGCGGCACCGCCCCTAACGAGTTATCCGGAGGTGGGCGCCGTGACGCACGGTCAGAAGAAGCGAGTCCGCGAGGAGACCGGGCAGGTTCTCGTGATCTCGGTCGTATTCCTGGTTGTCCTCGTGGCGATGGCAGGTGCGGTCGTGGATGTCGGCTCGTGGTACTACCAGCACCGCAAGCTGCAGGCGACCGCCGACGCGGCGGCGCTCGCCGGCGCCCAGGGATTGATCGACGGCACCGCAGTCAACCTGGCCACGCAGTACGGCGACAAGAACGGGGGCGGGGTGGCCGCCGACGACATCACGCTGTCGGCGACGAAGGTGCCCAACGACACCATCCGGGTCGTCGCCCACAAGACGGCGCCGGCGGTGTTCATGAAGGTGTTTGGCATGTCCTCCGTCAATGTGAAGGCGGCGGCGACGGCACGCGCCGGCGTCCCCGCGCAGGTCCGGCACGCGGCACCGATCGCCGTTGACGTCAAGCACCCGCTGCTGAGCGGGCCCGGGTGCCCATGCTGGAACATCCCGACGACGCTCGATCTCACGAAGACCGGCCCGGGTGCGTTCCGGCTGATCAACCTCGATAACTCACATGGGGGCACCGGGCCGTCGACGGTCGCCGACTGGATCCAGAACGGCTTCGACGGCGACATGCCGCTCGACTGGTACTTCTCCGACTCGGGCGCGAAGTTCAACTCGTCGCAGATCAAGGCGGCGATGGCGGCCGTGACGGGGAAGGTGCTGCTCTTCCCGATCTACAGTCAGACGCAGGGACAGGGCGCCAACTTCCAGTACTACGTGATCGGCTGGGCCGGCTTCCACGTCACCGGCTTCACCGCGGGAGGCAACAGCGGGACGGTGTCCGGCTGGTTCCAGTCGGTGATCTGGGACGGCATCCTCGGCACGCCGGCCGACATCACCAACGACTTCGGCGTCCGCGTGGTCGAGCTCGTGGGCTAGCGGTTCCAACGGGCAAATCCGACAGTCCCCTCCTTGCGGGCAACGGCGCGGGCAGGCTGCTAGCTTGGCCTGCCCCGGCCAATCGGGAGGGAGAGAATGGAGACCGAGGAGACGAACGGACACGCGGCCGCCCCGGCCGCGAACAACGGGGGCCCGAACGCGGTCGTGACGGCGAACGACGTCACCCGCCGCTACGGCGAGGGCGACGCCGCCGTCGACGCCCTGCGGGGCGTCGACCTGAGCGTCGACCGCGGGGACCTCACAGCCGTGATGGGGCCGTCGGGCTCCGGCAAATCGACGCTGATGCACATCCTCGCGGCGCTCGACCGCCCGACCTCGGGCTGGGTCGAGATCGACCACACGCGGCTCGGCGAGCTGAACGACAACGAGATCACGCGCCTGCGGCGCGAGCACATCGGCTTCATCTTCCAGTTCTTCAACCTGCTCCCGATGCTTTCGGCCGAGGAGAACATCATGCTGCCGCTGTCGATCGCCGGCGAGAAGCCGGACAAGGAGTTCTTCGAGGACCTGCTCAAGCGGGTCGGGCTCCAGGACCGGCGCACGCACCGGCCCTCCGAGCTCTCCGGCGGCCAGCAGCAGCGCGTCGCCATCGCGCGCGCGCTCGTCTCGCGGCCGACCGTCGTCTTCGCCGACGAGCCGACCGGCAACCTCGACACCCGCACCAGCGCCGAGATCCTGGCGCTGCTGCAGCAGTCGGTCCGCGACTACGGGCAGACGCTCGTCATGGTCACGCACGACCCGCGCGCCGCGGCCATCGCCGACCGCGCGCTCTTCCTAGCCGACGGCCGGATCGTCAAGGATCTCGGCTGCGCGACCGAGCGCGAGGTGCTGGAGGCGATGGAAGAGCTCGCCCGCTGATCCGCGTCGCACGAGGCGCTCGAGTACGAGTGAGCTCCGCCAGGCGCTCGGCGTAGGCGGGCGCCGTCGGCGCGTCCTCGTGGCGGACGAAGCACCAGGTCTCCTCCTGGGCACTGCGAATCGCGTCGGCCCAGGGCGCCAGCGTCCCGTCGTCGTAGGGCGGTTCGCGCAGGCGCAGGTAGCGGAACGGCGCCGGCGACTCGGTGTCGTTGACGCGCACGCCGCCCACCTCGGCGATCAGCGGCTCGACGCCGTCCCACGACTCGTGCTGGAGGTCGAAGGCGAGCCGGAGTTCCGGGTCGAGCGAGCCGAGCAGCAGCGTGAGCATGCCCTCGTCGCGCGGGCTCGTGAGGACGACGCGCACGGGGCCGAGGTGCTCGCCGAGGTGCCGGACGCGCTCGGAGAACGCGGCCACGATGCCCGGGCGGTTGCCGGGCAGCTTGGGCGCGAAGGTGAAGCCCGGCGGGACGGCGCCCGCCCAGCGCCGGAACTGCTCCTCGGCGGGGAGGCGGTAGCCGGTCGTGTTCAGTTCGACGGTGTCGAAGCGCGCGGCGTAGTACGCGAGGAAGTCCGCGCCGTCCGTGCCGGCCGGGTAGAAGCCCGGTTTCCAGCTGGGGTAGGCCCAGCCGGACGTGCCGACATGTGCCCTCTCTAGACTCGTCTGTCCCATGGCTGCGGTCGAGCGAGTGATACCCGAGGACGCCATCGCCGTCCTCGACCACGGGTTCGTCCGCCTGGACGGGGCCATGGCCGACGACCTCTCGGTTGCGAACAGCGCGCGTGTCAGCTTCGGCCGCCGCAAGGAAGAGCTCGACGATTCCGACCGCGGCCTGATCACGTTCCTGATGCGCGATCGGCACGGGACGCCATTCGAGCACAACGCCTTCCGGTTCCACATCCGCTGCCCGATCTTCGTGGCGCGCGAATGGTTCAGGCACCGTGTCGGGTCTTTCAATGAGTTCAGCATGAGATACGCGCGCGCCACCGACGACTTCTACGTCCCCGAGGCAGACGACGTGCGGTCGCAGGTCGGCAAGCCCGGCGCGTACTCGTTCGAGCCGGTCGACCCCGAGCTCGCCGAGGAGACGCGCGAGCGGCTGCGCGAGATCTACGACGCCGCGTACACCGTGTACGAGGAGCTCGTCGCGCGCGGTGTCGCGCGCGAGCTGGCCCGCGCGGTGCTGCCCGTCGGCGCTTACACCGAGTTCTACTGGACGGTCAACGCCCGCTCGCTCATGAACTTCCTGTCGTTGCGGGCGGCCGAGGCGGCGCAGCGGGAGATCCGCCGGTACGCCGAGGCGTGCGAGACGTTCCTGGCTGCGCAGATGCCCGTCACGTACGAGGCGTTCATCGCCAACGGGCGCGTCGCCCCCTGAGCTAGGTCGTCAGCACGATCGGCTGGGTTGTGGCTCCGCGGACGTGCCGCGTGATCACCCAGCCCGGCTGGTTGTCGAGCGTGTAGGGGGCGTTCATCTTCACCTCGACGCGGTTCGACGACTGCAGGAACGTTCCGCAGGAGACGAGCAGCTTCTGCGTCGTCCGCCCGCCCGACTTCACCGCGCGCGTCAGCCACAGCTCGTAGTAGCCGCCCTTCGGCAGCTTCTTCAGCCCTGAGACGGTCAGCGTCATCGGCACGTTGCTCTCGCTGCCGTTGCGCTCGAGCGCGATCACCGCAGCCGCGGTCTTGGGCGCAACCGCCGTCGGGCGCATCGCGATGTTCGCGACCGGTGGGGCACTGCTCGAGCCCACGTTGCCGGCGAGGTAGCCGACGAAGAAGGCGGCGGCGGCGACGCCCGCGGCGGCGACCAGCACGGCGCCCAGCCGGCGGCGCGGCAGCGTCGTCAGTGCCGGACGGCGCTCGCGGCGGCGCTCGGGCCGGATGACCGGCGCCTCCTCGAGGCTCGGCGGCAGCTCGGGCGGCGGCCCGGCGGCGACGAGCATGTCGTGCATCCGCCGGAGCCGTGCCTCCTCGTCCGGCGACGCCCCTTCCATCAGGTCGTCGAAGCTCGGGCCAGTCACAGCACTTCTCCTTCCAAAACATCGGCGAGACGCGCAAGGGCGGCGCGCGTCCGCGTCTTCACGGTACCCAGCGGGATGCCCAGGTACTCGGCGACCTCACTTTGAGACAGCCCGCTCCAGTACGCCAGCTCCAGCAGCACCCGCTCGTGCTCCGGAAGCTCCGATACGGCACTGTGAACGCGCCACGAGACCCACGAATCCTCTGTCTGCTCCGACGGTCCCGGCTCGGCCGACGGCAGGTCCGGCGGTTCGGCCGCCGGCTCCTGGCGTGCCCGAGCCCGGTCGGCGATCGCGTTGCGCGCGACGGCGTAGAGCCACGTACCGCCCGCCCCGCGATCGGGGCGGTAGGTGCGTGCCGAGCGCCAGACCGACGTGAACGTCTCCTGCACTGCGTCCTCTGCCCGGAAACGATCGCCGAGACGTCGGAGGGCAAGCCCGAAAACCGGCCGCGCGTAGCGCTTGTAGAGCTGCTCGAACGCGTCGCGGTCGCCATCGGCCGTGCGGACGATGAGGTCCCCGTCGGTGTCCTGCGCGGGAGCGCTCACGACGGGCTCGTAGACAAGCTCATAGGCAATGGCAGCCATCGCATGGGATTACGATGCTCGGCCCGTGCCGGTTTGCAGAAGGCGCCCGCCGTCGACGACGAGCGAGGTACCCGTCACGAAGCGGGCGTCCGTCAGGTAGAGCACCGCCTCGGCGACGTCGTCCGGCGACCCGATCCGGCCGAGCAGCGTCTCCGCCGCTCGCCGCTCCTCCTGCTCGGGGTCGACGGCGACGGGGCCCGGCGCGACGCCGCAGACACGCACCTCGGGCGCGAGCGCGCGCGCGAGCACGCGCGTGAGCATGGCCTGGCCCGCCTTCGCCGCGCAGTGCGGGGCGAAGCGCGGCCACGGCTGGTACGCGGCGACGTCCTCGACCATGACGATCAGCCCCCGCGAGCCGCGCAGGTGCGGCGCGGCCGCCTGGGCGGTGAAGAACGCGCCCTTCGCCGTCGCGCCGAAGGCGCGGTCCCAGTCGTCCTCGGACACGTCCTCGATCGCGTGGGGCACGAACCCATCGCCGGCCGCATACACGAGCAGCTCGAGACCCCCGAGCCTCGCGACCGTCCGTTCGACGAGCGAACGGGCCTCGTCGGTGCGGGAGAGGTCGCCGTCGCTCCGGCCGGCGCCGACGGCGTCCCAGCCGGCGTCGCCGAGCCGCCGCACGATCGCCGACCCGACGCGGCCGGTGCCGCCGGTGACGAGGGCGCGCATCGGCGGAGTCTAGGAGGGTTTGACGGAACGTCGACTCAGACGCCGTTTCGTCAAGCCCTCCTGGGGCCGTTCGCGAACCTTGTATGCGGCTCGTAAAGGTTCTGGAAATCCCTCGACCAAGCGAGTTCCAGCGGCGTCCCGATCGGTGAAACCCCCCGTACCTACTCGGAAGGGGTCCAACCGATGAAGACGCCGAAGATTCTCGTCACCGCCGCCGCCGCACTCGCCGTCGCTGCTCCTACGGCGCACGCGGCGACGACGAAGACCGTGACGATCAAGACGGGCGGGTTCTCGCCCGCGAAGGTCACGATCGCGAGCGGAGACAGCATCACCTGGGTGAACAGGGACACCGTGAGCCGCCAGGTCGTCGCGACCGGCGGTCAGTTCGCGTCGCCCGTGATCAAGGCCGGCGGCAGCTGGACGCGCCAGTTCACCGTGGCCGGCACGTTCAAGTACCGCGACGCGTTCAAGTCGGCCCAGACGGCCACGATCGTCGTCTCAGGCCCGCCGCCTTCCGTGTCGCTCGCCGCAACCGCGCCGATCGTGACCTTCGGCGGCCCGGTGACGCTTACCGGAAAGGTCTCGAGCGGCAAGGCGAACGAGCAGGTCATCGTCTACGGCAAGCCGTACGGGGAGGTCTCGTACGTTCAGCTCGCGACCGTGCTGACCGCCGACGGCGGGCTGTGGAGCTATACGACGACGCCTACGCTGCTGACCAGCTACCAGGCGCAGTGGAACAACCTGAAGAGCGCCGAGATCCAGACCGCCGTCGCGCCGAAGCTGACGCTGAAGCGCATCGGGGCGTGGTTCGTGGCGCGCGTCGACGCTGCCCGCTCGTTCAAGAACCGCTCGGTCTACGTGCAGCGGCGCTCGCCGCTCGGGCAGTGGGTCAACATCAAGAAGGTGCGCCTCGGCACGGCAAAGACGCAGCGCTTCAAGCTCGCGGAGCTCCCGAAGGGGACGTCGCGCCTCCGCCTGTTCATCACCGTCAATCAGGCCGGCGTGGGCTACCTCGCCTCGTCGAGCAGCGCGATCCTCGTCCGCCGCACCTGAACGCAGCTCGTTCCGGACCGATCCGTGGCGGGGGAACCAGCGGGTTCCCCCGCACACCCCGGTTAGACTCCGCGGCCGTGGCGGCCCTTGCCTTCAACACCCAGGAGATCGCTCCGCGGGAGCTGAAACCCGAGCTGCTCGAGCTCAACGGCATCTCCCGTGCGTCCGTCGAGGCGCATTACAAGCTGTACCAGGGCTACGTCGCGAAGCGGAACGAGATCCTCGGCAAGCTCGCCGGTGTCGACCTTGCCGCGGCGAACCAGGTTTATTCCGAGGTGCGCGCGCTCAAGGTCGAGCTGTCGTTCGCAGTCGGCGGGATCAAGAACCACGAGATCTACTTCGAGCACCTCGGCGGCGTCGGCGGCGACCCCGACGGCACGGTCGCGAAGCTGATCAAACGCGACTTCGGCTCCGCCGCTGACTGGGCCGCGGACCTCAAGGCAACCGCGATGGCCGCGCGCGGCTGGGCCTGGACGGCCTACGACTGGGACGAGGGCCGCCTCTTCAACTACATCGGCGACACGCAGAACACGTACCCGATCTGGAACGCGACGCCGCTCGTCGCGCTCGACGTCTACGAGCACGCGTACTTCCTCGACTACGGCACCGACCGCGCCTCCTACATCGACGTGTTCTTCCAGAACCTCGAGTGGGGCGTCGTCAACGACTGGGTGTCGCGCTACGCAATCCCCATCACGTTGAAAGTCCGGCTCGCCTGTCCGCTCCTTCCGGCTCAGCTTCCCAGCCATGACGATTTTCAACGGAGTTTCCGATTACACGCGACTTCGCGCGGCGTGACTGCGGCGAGGCAAGCTCGCCTCCGTCGATGGACTTAGCTCCGAAGCCAGTCCTCGAGTGTCGTGTGCCGCTCGACCTGGTGGCCGTCTGGAGAGCTCGCCTCTGATCTCGCCGACCGTGCCCCACCGCTCAGCGAGGACGTCGTGGGTGTGGATGGTCTCGAAGTTGACCTGACGCGAGAGCAGGAAGTCGCCGTCCGCGAGGTTCGGGTACGCCTCGACGGCGCCGAGCAGCGCGTGGCGCACCGAGTCCTCGACGAAGCGCGGCTGCAGGTGCGCGTGCTCGACGACGAACACCTCGTCGGGGCGCTTGAGCAGCTCGTACACCGGAGCGCTCATCGACGCCTCGACGATCTCGACGAGCCGCTCGGCGTTCACATTCGCCTCCGAGCCGACGTAGAGCGTCCCGGTGCCGCGCTGGTTATGCGTGGCGACGGGCACGAGCTCGAGGATCCGCTTGACGTCGAGGTCGTCGAAGCCGGCGTCGAGCAGCCGCTCCTGCGCACGCGCAGCCACCAGGGCCTGCGCGCACGGGCAGGCGTTGATGCCGTTGGCCTCGACGCCGACGAGGCTGCGCGCGCCGCGCTCCGAGACCGCGGCGATGCCGATCAGGCCGACCAGCTCCTGGGTCGCGAGCCCTGTCACCGGGGTCGTGCGCGCCAGCGGGTAGCGGGCTGCGATCCGCACCTCGGCCCGTCCGGCGCCCTGGCGCTCGACGATGCGGCGGGCGATCTGCTCGGCGAGCTCCTCGACGAGCGATGCCTCCTCGAGCACGACCGCCTCGATCGCCTCCTCGAAGAGCTCGGGGAACCGCGACATGTGCACGCCCTTCTGGCCCGGGTCGAGGTCGACCGCGCAGTCGATGGTCGCGGTCATCAGCTTCTCGCTGCCCTGGTAGCGGATCCGGATCGCCTTCTCGACTCCGCGGACGCCGGCGCGGGACAGCGCGAGCCGCACCTCCGGCTCGGACGCCTGGAGATCGACGTCGGGCTCGTCTCGCTGGGGCCGCTGCCGGATCTCGCTCACGAGTGTCCTCTCCGGTGATGCGCCCCCACTTCCGGGGGTCGATGAGCAAGCCAGGCTAGGACGCAGGGAGCCTCAATACTGCTGTTTCGTATTGGGGCGACTGAGGACGACGCATGGCGCCGCTCAGCGGCCGCCGGAAGTGATGGGTTCATCGCTGGAGTGGACACTAGACTCGCGACCGTAGCACCCTCGTTATGACCGACGACCAGCGCTTTCCCGAGCTCGTCTCGCTCGCCTGTCACGACCTGCGCACGCCTCTGGCGACCGTGGCCGGCTTCGCCTCGACGCTGCTCCGCATGGGCGACCTCGACGAGCAGCGGCTGCGCTACCTGACGCTGATCGAGGCGGCCGCGCTGCAGCTCGGCGAGATCATCGACGACCTCGGCGTCGTCGCCCGGATCGAGGGCGGCCGCTTCGAGCCCGCCGGCGAGCCTGTCGATTCGCTCGATCTCGTCACCATGGCCGCGCAGCAGCTCGGCAACGGCTCGATGCGCGTCACCGGGTCGGGGGCAGCGGTGCACCTCGACCGCGAGCTCGGCGTGCGCGCCGTCTGCAGCATGGTCACCGCCGCCAGGCGCCACGGCGGCGTCGAGACCGTCGACGTGACCGTCGACGGCGCGGGAGTCGAGCTGTCGCCCGTCAGTGCGGAGACGGCGAGCATCGTGCGCGGGGACGACCTGCGCGATCTCGCCGCGGCCGTTGGCCGCAGGTCGCTCGAGGCTCAGGGCGCGACGGTGACCGCGCGCGACGGCGCGCTGCTCATCGCCCTGCCCTCCGGGTAGGAGGCGCTACAGCCCTGGACGGCAACGGCGAATCGTGGCGGCACCCATCGCCCCGGCTGTTGCGGCTCCGGCGGCTGGAGGTAGGCGTGCCGGCGGTCGTCGCGGCTGTCGTACTGGCCGTGATCGGGGGCCTCTCGGGCTCGACTGTTGCGTGGGGGCTGGCCGCGGCGAGCTTGCTCCTGGGAGGACTGCTGGAGCGCCTCGTCTCCAACCGGTTCCGCTCGTGGGGCTACGCCGAGCGCGACGACGACCTGCTGGTGCGCCGCGGGGTCCTGTTCTCGCGGCTGTCGGTCGTCCCGTACGGGCGGATGCAGTTCATCGACGTGACGGCCGGTCCCTTCGAGCGCTCGCTCGGGCTCGCCACAGTCCGCCTACATACGGCTGCGGCTGCCACCGACGCGCGGATTCCCGGCCTCGAGCGAACGGAGGCGGCGCGGCTACGGGATCGCCTCGCCGAGCTCGGCGAGGCGCAGGCGGCCGGCCTGTGACCGACGACCTCGGGGCGGGATGGCACCGGCTGCATCCGCTGTCGCCGATCGTGCGCGGCGGACGGCTGACGATCGCCGTCGTGATCATCCTGGTGCCGGCCGCGCTGCGCGGCAGCTTGTCCGAAGCGGCGCCCCAGGGGGCGATAACGGCGCTGCTGGTGCTGGCCGGCGTCGTCTCCTGGCTGGTGACGCGATGGCGGATCGAAGATGACGACCTCCTGATCGAGACCGGGCTCCTCCGGCGGCAATCGCTTCGGTTTCCGCTGGCGCAGGTGCAGGCCATCGACGTGGTGAGGCCGGGGCTGGCGCGGGTGTTCGGCGTGGCCGAGCTGCGGCTGCGGATGGCGGGCTCCAGCGGATCGACGGCGCGGCTCGCCTACCTGCGCGAGCGCGATGCCGAGCCGCTACGCGACCGGCTGCTCGCACTCTCCCACGGGGCGGCGGCCGACGTGGCGCCGGCGCCGGCACCGGCACCGGCAGAGCGTGAGGAACGGGTCCTGACGACCGTCCCGACCGGGCGGCTCGTCGCGGCGATCCTCATCAGCGACGTCGGCTTGGTCGCGGAGGCAGTGTTGGTCGCACTGATCGCGACGGCGGTGGTCTCGCCCGGAGCGGCTCGCGGGCTGGTGACGGGCGCGGCCGCGTACATCATCCTCGTCGGGACGATGGTCTGGCGGCGGTTCAACCAGGACTACAGGCTGACGCTCGCCGAAGGCGACGACGGCCTGCGCCTGCGATCCGGGCTCGTGGCGCTGACGGCGGAGACCATCCGGCCGGGGCGTGTCCAGGCGGTGCGTATGGTCGAGCCGCTGCTGTGGCGGCGGCTGGGCTGGTGCCGACTCCAGCTCGACCTCGCAGGCAGCCAGCGCTCGAAGGGAGAGGGCCAGGCAGAGCGCGGGCAGCTGCGGACGATCCTGCCGGTCGGCACCCGCGCCCTCGCAGACGAGCTCCTCGATCAGCTGCTGCCAGAACGCCCGCACCGGCAGGCGCCGCCTCCGCGGCGAGTCATCCTCAAGAGCCCGCTCCGCTACAGGATGCTCGCCTGGGGGCGAACGGACGCGTGCGTCGTCGCGACGAGCGGCCGGGTGCGCCGCGTCACCTCGTGGGTGCCGCTGGCGAAGGTGCAGAGCCTGCGCCGGGTGCAGGGGCCGGTTCAGCGGCGGCTACGGCTGGCGAGCGTCCATGTCGACACTGCCGGTCGGACCGTCCATACGACGCTCCGCGATCGAGACGTCGACGAGGCAGATCGCGCGCTCGTCGACCTCACGCAGCTTGCCCGGGCTGCGAGGCGTCGTTCGGACATACCGCAGCCCGTTCGATGAACGCCGCGACAGCCACGTTGACCGCGGCCGAGCGGATCGACTCGAAGAGATCGAACGTGTGGTGCGCGCCGGGCAGCTCGGCGTACTCGACCGGCGCAGCCGAGCCGGCGCGCATTCGCTCGACGAACTCGCGCGCCGCTGCTGCGGGGACCAACAGGTCGTTCTCGCCGTGGATGACCAGAAGCGGGGGCAGGTCGCGGGTCGGCGCAAGGTTGCCGTAGTAGCCGTACCGGCAAATCACCCCGGCGATCCCGGCCGCGCCGGCGTTGACCGCGGCGATCGCGAGGTAGGCGCCGGCCGAGCCGCCAATCAGGAAGAGTCGCGAAGGATCACCGCCGTACTCGCGCGCATGCGACCGCGCCCACTCGGTCGCCGCTCGGATATCGGCGACCTGTTCGGCGTGGCTCACGTGCGGCCGCAATCGGTAGTTCGCGCTGATGCACACGGTGCCGTTGCCGGCGAGATGGCCGATCAGCGGCCGGGCTTCGCGCTTCTTGTTCCCGGCGCGGAACGCGCCGCCATGGATGTGCAATACGACCGGTTGGCCGGCGGGGCGATCACGGCGCCAGTAAACATCCAGGGTGCGGCGCGGTCCGTCGCCGTACGAGAGGTTGCGGGCCCGGGCGACGTTACGGCGGAACGCCGGCAGCGGCGCTCGCAGGATCCGTGCCCACGGCCTCGGCTGCGGATCCGCGGTGCCGAGCGCCTGATCGGCGCGAAGAGCTCGACGGACAATGACCGCGAGCCCAGCGAGTACGGCCACACCCGCCAGCCCGACAGCCCCGCCGCCCATCGAGTCAAGATCGCCCTGGACGAGCGCGAGGGCGATCGAGGCGATCAGCAGGTAGCCGGCGGCAAACGGCAGCTCGTTGGTAACCAGCGCAGGCAGTCGGACGAAGGCACCGAGCCCTCGCCAGCAGGTGAGGGCGCTGGCGGTGCCCCAGCCCACCAGGACGACCGGCACGAGCAGCCCGATCGGCACGTCAGCGCAGGAGGCGCGAAAGGCGCCGGTCCTTCAGCATCCGGCCGCCCGTCTGGCAGGTGGGGCAGTAGTAGATCGTGTGCTCCTCGAAGTCCACGCGGGCGATCGGCGTGCCGCACACGTGGCAGGGCTCGCCGAGCCGTTTGTGGACGCGGTACGTACGCGCGTCGTTCGCGCCGCGCTCGCGCAGCTCGAGGCCGCGCCGCAGCTCGCTCTGCATCGCGGCGACGAGACGCTCCGTCTCGTCCGGCGTCGACCTGGGTCGAGAGGGCGTAGGGCGAGAGCCTGCGCCGCGTGCAGGATCTCGTTCGACCAGGCTCGGCCGATGCCGGCGATCGCGCGCTGGTCGCGGAGCAGCGGGTGCAGCCGGCGCGAGTCCGCGGCGAGGATCTCTGCCATCCGCTTTCCGTCGACCTCCAGCGCATCCGGCCCGAGGTGCACCGAGCTCGGCTTCGGCCGCCTCGGGCGTGAGCAGCCAGACGCCGGCTCGCTTCTTCGATCCCGGCCTCGGTGAGGACGAGCTCGGCCGCCGTTCTCGAACGTGAGGCTGAAAGCAGGCGTCTTCGGCCCGGCCTCGCCCGGGCTTGAGCCACTTGAGCCGCCCGGCCGTCATCAGGTGGACGAGCAGCACGAGCTCGCCGTCCTCGGTCGGGAACAGGAGCCGCTTGCCGCGGCGCTTCGCCCCGCGAAGCGCCGCCCCTCGAGCGCCTTGAGCGGCGGGTCGAACGTCTTCAGCGTGGCGATGTGCGCCGGGCCGGCCTGCACGACCGGTGATGCGCTGACGGACGGGTCGAGCGCGCGGCGCCACGCCTCCATCTCCGGCAGCTCGGGCATGTCTGAGACAGCGTACGGCCTGGCTGACCCAGCTCATCGTCGAGGTCGTGCGCGGCAACACCGTCGAGTCGCGGCACCGCGTGCACGCGGTCGCAGTCCGCGACGGGCTGGTCGTCGAGTCTGCCGGCGACCCGCAGATCGTCACGTTCATGCGCTCGTCGGCGAAGCCGCTCCAGGCACTGCCGCTCGCGCGGGCGCGGCCGGACATCGCACGACGACGAGCTTGCGATCGCCTGCGCGTCGCACCTGGCGAGGCCCGACCAGCTCGACGCCGGTGCGGCGGCTGCTCGCCGCCGCGCGGTGCGACCGAAGACGACCTCGAATGCGGGCCGGAGGGCAATCCACCTTCGCGGCTCAACCACAACTGCTCGGGCAAGCACGCGGGGATGCTCGCCCTCTGCCGCGCCTACGGTTGGCCGTTCGCGGGGTATCGCCTCGCGTCACACCCGCTCCAGCAGCTGCTGCTCGCCGAGGTCGCGGCGGCGACAGGGCTGGAGCCGGCGCAGATCGCGACGGGGATCGACGGCTGCGGCGTCGTCACCTTGCGATGCCGCTCGAGCGCATGGCCCTCGCCTTCGCGCGCCTGCCCTCACTGGAGGGCGGCGCGGCCGTTGTGCGGGCGATGCGCGCGCACCCCGGGCTGATCCGCGGTCCGGGTGCGGCGGACACCGTGCTGATGGAGCAGGCCGATGGCTGGATCGCGAAGGGCGGGGCGGAGGCGCTCATGTGCGCGGCCGGTCCGGACGGCACCGGGTTCGCGCTCAAGATCGAGGATGGCGGCAACCGCGCGGAGCGTCCCGCGACAGCCGCGTTCGCCGCTCGGCTGGGGATCAATCTTCCACAGCTCGCGGTGATATCGGTGGACAACAGCCTCGGCGAGCGCGTCGGTCAGATCCGCGCGGCTCCTTGAGGTGGCAAACAACCTCTCAAAGTCGCAAACAAACTATTCACATTTTGTGGATCCGGTAGTACCATCCCGCCCGCGACAGGGAGCCGGGACGAAGACCGGCTCTCTTCGTGCTCAGGTAGGTCCCCCCCGTCCACCAAGCGCGAGGAAAGCCGAGGCCCGATGCTCACCGTCGATATCGCTCTGCCCGACGTCGAGGAACTCCACAAGCTCGTTCAGGAGGGCACGGAGAAAGGGTTCCTCACCTACGACGAGATCGTCGCGGGGCTCGAGGAAGTCGAGCTCACCAAGGAGCAGATCGAGGACTTCTACACCTACTTGATCGACCACGCGATCGAGCTGATGGAGGGCGAGCAGCACAAGCGGCCGCCCCACGAGCAGCCGGAGCCCGAGGAGGAGAAGGCGCCGAAGCTCGACCTCACGGTCGAGCCCTCGCTCGACTCGCTGCGGCTCTACCTGCGCGAGATCGGCAAGGTGCCGCTGCTCACCGCCGACCAGGAGGTCTATCTGGCCAAGCGGATCGAGCGCGGCGACATGGCCGCCAAGACGCACATGATCGAGGCGAACCTGCGGCTCGTCGTCTCGATCGCCAAGGGCTATCTCGGGCGCGGGCTTTCGTTCCTCGACCTGATCCAGGAAGGCTCGCTCGGCCTCATCCGCGCGGTCGAGAAGTTCGACTACCGCAAGGGCTACAAGTTCTCGACCTACGCGACCTGGTGGATCCGGCAGGCGGTCACTCGCGCGATCGCCGACAAGGCGCGCACGATCCGCATCCCGGTGCACATGGTCGAGAAGCTGAACAAGGTCGTGCACATCGAGCGCCAGCTCGTCCAGCGCCTCGGCCGCGAGCCGAAGCCGGAGGAGATCGCCGAGGAGCTCGAGATCACCGACCGAGGAGGTGCGCGACATCCTGCGGATGGCGCAGCTGCCGGTTTCGCTCGAGAAGCCGATCGGCGAGGAGGAGGAGTCGGAGCTCGGCGACTTCGTCCAGGACGAGCAGGCCGAGTCGCCGTTCGACACGGCGTCGCTGCTCGCTGCGCCGCGAGGACATCGACCGCGCGCTCGACTCGCTCCCGGAGCGCGAGCGGAAGGTGATCGAGCTGCGCTTCGGCCTGACGGGCGACGCAGCCCGCGCACGCTCGAGGAGGTCGGCCGCGCGTTCGGCGTCACGCGCGAGCGCATCCGCCAGATCGAGAACAACACGCTGAAGAAGCTCGAGACGCTGCCGGAGGCGCAGAGCCTCTTCGACTGCGTCTGACGCACAGCACGAACCGGTTTGCGAAGGGGCCCCGACCGGGGCCCCTTCTCGTGGGGCTGTGCCCGAAGGGGGCTGTCCCCCGTGGGTGCAGCAGCCCCCGCTGACACGGGGACGACCCCGCCGCGGCGGGTCACCCGCTGCGGGCGATTTGCCTGGAATCTGCGTAATTCTCGTCTTGTCGGGGTGGCAGACGCGCTGTAAGACGAGATGTGAGTGCGGACGCGGTAACGCACTCGTGAGACGCAGCTAGGGGGAAGCCGCGACAAGTGGGGGAGGAATCGTGAGGGGTTTCTGCGTTGGCGTCGCCTGCGCCTTTGCGCTCGTGCTCGTGCTCGCGGCCGGTCCGGCCGGCGCTGCGACGAGCCCGCTCACGCGCTGGGACACGCAGGAGGTAAACACGCCGTACCTGGCGTGGGCCGGCAGCTCGGTGCGCCTTGTCTACTGCACCGACCAGATCAACGTCACCACGCGCTGGACGAAGACGATCATCGGCTTCAACCAGACGACCGACGTCATCGTCGAGACCTGGGGCGACAACGCATTTCCGCAGCCGACGGTCGAGCCGGGCAGCGTCCAGTACTTCTGGGGTAGCGGCGAGCACAACGGCGAGCGCTGCGTGAAGGCGACCGTCACCTCGACGTCAGCCGGCCTCGCGCGCATCCAGTTCGCGATCGAGCGCCCGGCGCCGCTCTGCCCCTACCGCCACAACTTCATCGTCGGCTGGCTGAATCCGCTGACGCCGGGGATCCACGAGGTCTCGTCGGCTACCGGTCCGACCGACGCGCCCGGGGGCGGCGGCATCCTCGGCGACGCATCCGGCGACGGCAACTTCTTCCCCGGCGATGCGCCCGGCCGCGTCCAGGTCGAGGTCTTCGGCTCGCTGCCGATCGGCCCGAACTGGTCCAGCCTGACGACGCAGACCGGCGGCCAGTACCCGTCCGCGATCCGCCTGCCCAACGAGACGGACGGCTCGACCTATTGGGACGACCTCGCCCATTCGCTTGGGGGCACGGACTGGTGGAAGTGGGACATCCATGACGACCGCGCGCGCACCGAGGGGCATGTCGCCGGCTCAATCTGCGACGGGCCCGACCCGGCGATCGACGCGGTCGACGCGTGCTGGGGGGCCGACGTCTTCGGCGGTGACGGCCGCTACAGCACCGCGTTCGCAGACCTGAGCAGCGCGCCGACGATCGGCCCGTACGACCCGCTGCGCCCGCTCGAGACGCTGCTCTCGGACGGCAAGCTCGACGCGGGCGACGTGCCGATGCCGTCGGCTCTCGTCGAGGTTCAGATCAAGCCGAACACGGGCGGCACTGACATCGGCGGCATCGGCTCGCTGGCCGTCGCCGACCCGACACAGCCCGCGACGGCGCCGGAGCTCGCACGCTGGCAGGGCGTGCTCAAGTGCGTCGCCTACACGCGTGACAACCTGTGCACGACCTCGCGGCACAACCACTACGCCCCGTACTACCGGACGTGGCTGCCGGCGACGGCCGCGCGGACCGGCTCGACGGTCAATGACCCGTCGAGCAACTGGCCGAACTACGAGGCCTCGGGCGTCACGGGCCCGTTCCTCGGTGACAACTCGCCGGCCGGCTACCTGAACTGGGGCCTCTACGGCTATTGGCAGCTCGCCGCCATCCTCGGCTACGGCCCGGGCGGCGCGACCAGCTGCCTCCGCGCCCATGACAACGACCCGGCGACGCAGGACTTCCGGATGCGCCCGTCAGGCCCGCAGCACGTCGCCGTCTTCTCGGATGAGCACGGCGAGGCGCAGGTCTTCTTCGACCCGGGCGCCGACGCATTCTGGGATCAGCTCGGGATCAAGGGCAACCTGTCCACGGCGTGCGACCTGCAGGGCATCGACCCGATCGGCATCGCACAGATCACTGCGACGGCGCGCAACCCGTGGCTGCCGGCGAACGCCGCGAGCCCGCCGTCGCCCGTGCTGACGAAGACGCTGCACTCGAAGTTCAACAAGGACATGAAGTGCACGCCGGTGGTCGGGACGGTCACGAACGGCGCCGCGACCTTCATCTGCACGGCGGTCGGCATCGACGTCAACGGCCAGCCGTTCACCGGTGAGCGCGTCTGCTTCACCTCGCAGCTCCCCGGCATGACGCCGTACCCGCCAGGGACCGCGGGCGACCCGGTCCAGGGCGGCGTCTGCGTCCGACTCGACAACACCGGCCATTCCGCCGTGCAGCTGCCCTGTAAGAACGCGACGTCCAGCGTGATTGCCAACTTCGAGGACGAGGGGATCATTCGCGTCGACGTTGTCAGCTGCCTCGCCTCGATCGTCACGACGACGACGACCACGAACCACGACGACGCGGCCGCCCACGACGACGACGTCACCGTGTCCCTGCCCGTCGACCACCACGACCACCACGGTCCCGCAGACGACGACCACGCTGCCGCCGACGACCACGGCGCCGAAGCCTTGCGTGCCCGCGCGCGCGACGAGCGACGCGGAGGGCTCGTTGTCCACCGAGTCGAAGTGCCCGATCGCCGACGTCTGCCCCAACCTCGCGGGCAAGCAGAACGCCGTGCCGAAGGGCAAGGTCAAGGTCAAGGGCAAGTGCGTGCCGAAGCCGAAGAAGGTCGTCGTCAAGAAGGCGAAGAAGGTCAAGAAGAAGCCGAAGCCCAAGCCGAAGATCTGCTACATCCACGGCCGGCCGGTTGCGCCCTGCGTGCGCGGCAAGGGGTAGCAACCCCCGGAATCACTCGGTTTCACCGCGAATGTCGGCTTGAGCGCGCCGTCCCGAGGTGGTATGAACGGGATGTCCACGGGCGCAGTGCCCGGAAGCGCTTGGGGGAGGTGTAGCCGGCAGCGACGTAGGCGGCCAACCGCGCAGCCGGAGGCTCGCGGGATGCCCGGATAAGCACCGAGGGGAAGCGCGGCGGGGCCCTGAGGGGTCCCGCCGTCATTACGTATGTGCGGACCCTGGTTGTTACTCGGCGCGCTGTCACGGAGAATCGGCCCGCGTGCAGGACGATGCGAACACCCTCGCCGTCCAACTGGCGGTAGCAGCGCGGCAGGCGAGTCGCGACGACCACGCGATCCGTGACGCGGTCCTGCCCGGCCGCCGGGCGCTGCTAGTCGATCAGCACCCGCTCTGGCACGAGGCCGTCGAGCTCGTCCTCCGCCGGCTCGAGGTGGAGGTCGCCGGCCGGTTCGTGGACGCCGACCAGGCGATGGCCGCACTCGAGGAGGACTCCGCCGACCTGCTCGTCGTCGACGTAGACGTCGGCGGCACATCCGACGGGATCGGGCTCGTGCGCCTCGCACGCACCCGCCGGCCGACGATCCGCATCGTCGTCCTGACGCTCGATGACAGCCCCGCCCGCGTGCACTCGGCGCTCACCGCCGGTGCCGACGCCTACGTGCTGAAGGCGGCGCACCCGGACGACCTCGCCACCGCCGTCCGCCAGAGCTTCACGCACTCGATGTACCTGGCCGCCCCGCCCGCGGGTCTTCCGCACGAGACGACTCCGCTCACCGCCCGCGAGGTGGAGATCCTGCGGCTCGTTGCCGAGGGCTACTCGAACCGGCGACTGGCTGAGATCCTCTCCGTCAGCGAGCCGACGGTGAAGTTCCACCTGACCAACGTCTACCGCAAGCTCGGCGTCGGCAACCGCACCGAGGCGAGCAGGTGGGCACAGCGCCACGGCCTCCTTGCCGCCACGACGCGGCGGGACTAGGGGGTTTGGCGGAACGTCGCTCGTCGCAGGGGTGCGATGGTCGTTCCGAGGCGAGGACGCAGGGAGCGTTCGTATGCTTGCTATACGGGCGCGACCGAGGACGACGCCTCGGGACGTCCAGCGCGGCCCGGCGGCACAGTCGTCGTTTCGCCAAGCCCCCTAGGTCAGCCGGCGGGCGCGGCGCGGTCCGCCGGCACGAAGAGGCGGCAGTGCGGGCACTTGTAGCCCTGCGCGCGCCCGGACGGCTCTGCGAGCGGCTCCGCGGTGAACGCCCGCTTGCAATGCGGGCAGGTCAATTCGCGGCCGCTGTCGGGCTGGAGCGTGTCGGGCACCCATCCAAGCTAGCAACGACGATTCACCCGTAGCGGCTAATTGACGCGGGGCTCGCGCCGTCGGAGACTCGATGCACCCCTCGGCCCCCAACCGGGCCTCGCCCTCCGCGGGTCGTTGACGGCTGGCGCGAAAGACCCTGCGCAACACCTCACTCGAATCCGGCGCGTCCAGGCAGGGCGCGCGCAAGCGTCCGCGGCCACTCCCCCGACCCCGTCGCCCGCCTTTGCTGTCATCCCCCGGCGAGGCGGGCGACGGTTATCGGAGTTAGCTCTCGAGCGCGGCTTCCGGGACCACGACGGGGCCCGGGACAAGCTGCGGCCGGCGGGATGCGAGCTCCGCAACCCGGCCGTCCTTCTTGGCGATCAGGTCGATGAACTCCTTGCGCTGGCCAAGCCAAACGGTGAGCTCATCACCGGGCACAGGCTTGCTGATCAGGTAGCCCTGCGCCAGGTCGCACCCGAGGTCGCGCAGCTCCGTCCAGATGTCGCTCGTCTCCACGCCTTCGGCGACCACCCGCAGCCCGAGGTTGCGGGCCAGGTCGATCGTCGAGCGGACGATCGCGCCGTCGTTGTCGTCCGCCGACATGCCGAGAACGAACGACTTGTCGATCTTCACCTCGTCGACGGGCAGCCGCTTCAGATACGCGAGCGACGAGTAGCCGGTACCGAAGTCGTCGATCGACAGCTTCACGCCCATCTCGCTGAGGCGGCGCAGCACCGACATGGCGCGGAACGGGTCGGCCATGATCGTGTTCTCGGTGATCTCGAGCTCGAGCACCGTCGGCGCGAGCCGCCACCTCTGCGAGCGTCTCCGTGACGCGGTCCGGGAAGTTCAGGTCGAGCAGGTTCCGCATCGCCATGTTCACGGCGACGCTCATGTTCATCCCCGCGTCGCGCCACTCGCGGCACTGCTCCAGCGCCTCGTCGAGCACGTACAGCGTCAGCGGCCCGATCAGGCCGGTGTGCTCCGCCAGCGGGATGAACTCGTCCGGCGGAAGGAGCCCCCGCTCCGGGTGGATCCAGCGCACCAGCGCCTCGACGCCCTCGACGTCGCCGTTCGAGAGGATCGCCTTCGGCTGGTAGAAGACCTCGAGCTCGCGCTCGTCGATCGCGCGACGCAGCTCGCCGACGAGCGTCAGCCGGCTCGGGTCGTACTCGTCCTGCTGCTCGTCGTAGACCTCGAACAGCGAGTTCTTCTTCTTCGCCTGGTACATGGCGACGTCCGCGCGCTGCATGAGCGTGTCGACGTCCTCGCCGTGCTCCGGATAGATGCTGACGCCGATCGACGTCTCGATCGCGAGCGGCAGGTTGTTGAGGATGAACGGCTCCTCGACCGCGGTGCGGATGCGCTCGACGACCTCGTTGACCACGCGCCGGTCGGGCAGCGACGGCAGCAGCACTCCGAACTCGTCGCCGCCGAGCCGGGCCACGGTGTCGCTCTCGCGCAGCGCCTGCTGGAGGCGCGAGCCCAGCTCCTGGAGGAGCAGGTCGCCGTAGTGGTGCCCGAGGGTGTCGTTGATCTCCTTGAACCGGTCCAGGTCCATGAGCAGGACCGCGACGTCCTTGCCCTCGTCGTGCGCGTCGTAGAGCGCGTACTGGATGCGCTCGCCGAACAGCGCGCGGTTGGGCAGCTCGGTCAGCGGGTCGTGCAGCGCCTGGTACTCCTTCTGGTCCGCGTGCAGCTCCAGCTCCTCGGACTGCCGCCGCAGCCGCTTGGACGCGCCGGCGACGATCCGGAAGAGCACGAGCCAGACCAGCCCGATGCCGCCGAGCAGCAGCATGTAGAGGGTGCGCTGCTCGTGGCTGATCTCCTTGGCGATCGGCCCGTACGGCAGGAAGAAGTTGATCGCGCCGAGCGGAGGCGCGTTGTCGACCTTCTCGATCGGCACGTAGATCTCGAGCACCTTGCCGCCGGCCTGCTGGCCACTCACGACCTCGGCGCTGCTCAGGTTCGTGACCGTCGCGACGGTCTTGCCCGTCAGCGCCGAGTGCAGCTCGGGGAAGAGCTGGTAGTTGTTGCCGACCTGGTTCTTCTTGTCGGAGTAGACGACGGTCCCTCGTTTGTTCCAGATCTTGATGCGGGCGAGGCCGTCGTCGAGCTTCTTGGTCGTGAGCGCGCTGTCGAGCGCCTCCTGATGGCTCTTGTTCAGCTTGCCGGCGGCCAGCTCCTTGCCCGTGATCTGCGACTGAAACCCGAGGCGCGCGATCAGGTCGGCCGACGTGGACGCCTGCGCCAGGGTGCGGTCGCGCACGCGGTGGGCGAGATACGTCCCCAGCACCAGTCCCATGGCGAGCAGGGGCACAGCGCTCGCGATGGCGAATTTTCCGAGCAGCCCAAGACGGAAAGGAAGCCGCATTCCTGGGGATCTATCGACGGTGAGGGAGGCCGGGGAGCTAGCTCGATCGAGTGATCAAGACAGCCGGTCACCCGTCACGCGGCGAACCTCTTCGAAGGAGGTGACCCCGGCGAGCGACTGGCGCAGCCCGTCCTCGCGCAGTGTGATCATGCCCTGCTCCACCGCGGCGGCGAAGATCTGGTCGGTCGAGCCCTCGACGAGGCTGCGCAGCTTGCCCGCCAGCGGCATGACCTCGTACAGCGCGACCCGGCCACGGTAGCCCGTGTCCGCGCAGCGCTCGCAGCCGGCCGCCTTGTAGAGCTGGCCCTCACCGATCGCCTCCAGCTCCGAGCGCTCTTCCGGCGTCGGGTCGTACGGCTGCCGGCAGTCGAGGCAGAGGCGTCGAGCGAGCCGCTGCGCGACGATCGCGTTGATGGAGGTGGAGAGCAGGTTGGGCTCGACGCCCATGTCCTTGAGGCGGGCGATCGAGCTGGCCGCGTTGTGCGCGTGCAGCGTGCTGAGCACGAGGTGGCCGGTCAGCGCCGCCTGCACGGCGATCCGCGCAGTCTCCTCGTCGCGGATCTCGCCGACGAGCAGGACGTCGGGGTCGGCGCGCAGGATCGTACGCAGCCCCCGGCCGAACGTGAGGCCGCTCTTTATGTTCACCTCGACCTGGGTAATGCCCGCGAACTGGAACTCGACGGGGTCCTCGATCGTGGTCAGCACGCGCTCCGGCTCGTTGAGCATGTGGAGCGCGGCGTAGAGCGTGGTCGTCTTGCCGCTGCCCGTCGGCCCGCACGTGATCACCGCGCCGTAGGGCTGCTCGATCGCCCGCCGGAACGACTCCTCCGCCTCCTTGCTCATGCCGAGCTCGGGCAGGCTGAGCGCCTTGGCAGCCACGCCGGCGATCCGGAGGATGACCTTCTCGCCATAGGTGGTGGGCAGCACAGCCATGCGCAGGTCCATGGGCTGCTGGGCAAAACGGATCGAGACGCGGCCGTCCTGCGGCAGTCGCCGCTCCGCGATGTCGAGCTCGCCCATGATCTTCAGGCGGCTCGTGACGGCGGCCTGCATGGACTTCGGGATCGTCGTAAGCTCGCGCGTGACGCCGTCGATGCGGGCACGGACGATGAGCTCCTTCGGGCCTGGCTCGAAATGGATGTCGGAGGCTTCCTCCTCGATCGCGCGAGACAGCACCGAGTGGACGAGCTTGATCGCGGGCGCACTGGTTGCGGCCACATCGCGAACGTCGGTGACCTCGTCCTCGTCCGCGGCGGCCCCGCCCTCCTCGCCGTCGAGGTGGAACTCGACGCGGTAGAGCTTGCCCAGCGTGCGCTCCAGGTCGTGCTGGTCGGCGACGGCGAACTCGACGTTCATGCCGAGCGCCAGCCGCAGGTCGTCCGAGGCGAGCACGTCGGTCGGGTCGGCGACGGCGACGAGGACCTTGTCCTCGTCGATGAAGCGGATCGGCACGGCGCGGTAGCGGCGCGCGAGGCGCTCTGGCAGCAGGCTTGCGGCCGCGTCCTCGATCTCGATCTTGATCACGTCGACGAACTCGACGTGATGCTGCTCGGCCAAGGCGCGCGCGAGGTCCGCGCTCGGCACCCAGCCGCGGTCGACGACGATCTCACCGAGCCGCTTGCCGGTCTCCGCCTTCTCCGCGAGCGCCTCCTCGAGCTGCTCCGCGGACAAGAGCCCCGCGCGCACGAGCATCGTGCCCAGGCGCACGCGGCTCTGCTGCGGGCCCTGCGGTGCAGCCTCGACCCCTCCGGCGATGCTGGAGGGAACGCGAAGCGGTTTCAGAGTCTCCATACGCGGCCTCTATCGGCCGAACGAGGGATATCCCTGAGGGTCAGTTGGCCGGCCGGCGCTGCTCCGGATACCGAGGCAGCCCGTCGTCGGGGATCGGCTCCCAGCGCGCCGCGTAGTCCGTGTAAATGCGGTACGACGGCCGCACGCCGGGATCCTCGTCGAACGTGCCCATGCGGACGCCGGCGATCTCTCCGGTCTCCTCGTTCTTGCTCCAGAGTGCGCCGCCGCAGTTGGAGCAGAAGCACTTGGGCGACCCGCCTTCAGGCTCCCAGCAGCGGACCAGCTCCTCGCCGGCCGTGATGCGCACCGAACCGGGCGCCGGGCGCACCTGCGCCGACGCCGCGGTGCCCGTGCGCCGCTGGCAGCGCGTGCAGTGGCAGTAGCTGGCGAAGAGCGGCGGCTCGGTCAGCTCGAACCGCACCGCACCGCAGAGACAGCTGCCGGCGAGCGCCATGGCATAGAGCCTAGACCGCGGCGCGCTCGCGGTCTGGCCGAGCGGCGAGCACGGCGCGGGCCTCGGCGACCGCATGCGCCGGGTCGGCGCGCCTCGCGGCGTCCAGCGCTGCGGCGACGGCATCGGCCCCGAGGGCGGCCCGAACCGCCTCGGCGCTCTCCGCCTCCTCGCCGGCCATGGGCACACCAAGCCGCTCGAAAGCCGCCTCCGATGCCGCGAGCAGCCTGACTGACGCGGCGTCGTCCCCGTCCGCTGCGGCGAACTCGGCAGCGCCCTCGAGGCAGTATGCGATCACCTCCTGGTAGGCGAGCGAGCAGGCGATCGTCAGGCTGCGTTCGAGCGTCTCTCGCGCGCGCGCTGTCGCCCAGGCGCAGGATCGTGCGCGAGAGGTTCTGAAGCGTCACGGCGAGGCCGTCCTCGTCGCCGTTTTTCTCCTGCAGCGCGACGGCGTCGAAGCCGAACCGGGTGGCCGCCTCGTAGTCGCCCTGCATGTTCGCGATCGCCGCGAGATTGCCGTTCGCGATGCCGAGGCGGACGAGGTTTCCGGCCTGCTCGAAGCCTCGAGCGGCCTCCTCGTAGGCGGCGCGTGCGCCCGCGAGGTCGCCCTCGGCGACCGCCACCCCGCCGAGCTCGGCGACGCACTGCGTGATGCCCTCGGCGTTGCCGAGCTCGCGGTACAGGCGCAGGGCCTCCTCCCAGAGCGCGCGGGCGGCGTCCAGGTCGCCCTGGCGGTACGGGAAAAGCCCCGCGCGCACGAGCGCGTCGGCAGAGAGCCGCGTGTCCCCGCGCGCCGCCTCGATGGCGTGCTCCAGCGCGTGACGCCCCTCGGCCAGGTGGCCCCGCACCGCCCAGTACCAGCTCATCGCGACCGCGAGGCGCACCTCGGTCGTCGCGTCTCCGGTGGAGGCGGTCCAGGCGAGCGCCTCGCGAACGTTCTCGTGGTCACGGGCGAAGCGGTCGAACGGCTCGCCCTCGCCCGCAGCGAGATCTGCCGCGGCGGCCTCGGCGACGGCCAGGACGTAGGCGGCCTGGCTCGAGCGCGCCGCGGCCTCGTCACCCGACGCCGCTAGCAGCTCGCCGGCGTACTCGCGGATCGTCTCCAGCATGGCGAAACGCGGGTCGGCCCCTGCCTCGGCGCGGCGCACGAGGTTGACCTCGACGAGCGTTGTGAGCGGCTCGAGGGCGCCCGGTCCGCACACTGCCTCGGCGCCGTCAAGCCCGAAGCCGCCGGCGAAGACGCTGAGCTGCGCCAGGGCGGCGCGTTCTTCCTCGGCGAGCGCCCGGCAGCTCCAGTCGAGCGTCGCGCGGAGCGTCTGCTGCCGGGCGGGGCGGTCGGGAGCAACGGCCGCTAGGTCGAGGGCACTGCCGAGCCGCGCCGCCAGCGCCTCCGGCGGGAGCAGCTTCGTGCGTGCGGCCGCGAGCTCGATCGCCAGCGGCAGCCCGTCGAGACGGGCGCAGACCGCGGCGATGCTGGGCGCGTTGGCGTCGGTGATCTGGAACGACGCGTCCACGGCACGGGCGCGCTGCGCGAAGAGCCGGACGGCATCGCTGCTGCTCAGCTGCTCGAAGGGCGCATTAGGCGCCGGGACCGACAGCGGCGGGACGAGGTACTCCTGCTCGGCTGTCAGCCGAAGCGGCGCTCGGCTCGTGGCCAGGATGGCGGAGCCAGGCGCGCGGGAGAGCAGGGTCCCGACCTGCGGGGCGGCCGGCAGCAGTTGCTCCAGGTTGTCGAGCACGAGCAGCATTCGCCGCCGCTCGAGATGCGCCGCGAGCGCCTCGTCGACAGGCTCGCCGCTCTCGCTGATCCCCAACGCTCCGGCGATCGTCGGGCCGAGGAGCTGGGTCTCCGACGACCGGCGCCAGGTCGACGAACACGACGCCATCGCCGAACTCGGCGGCCACCTCCTCGGCGACGGCGATCGCGAGCCGCGTCTTCCCGGCGCCGCCCGGTCCGGTCAGCGTGACGAGCCGCGCCCCCTCGCGCACGAACGCGGCGACGGCGGCCACTTCGAGTCGTCGGCCGACGAGCGCGGTGGGCGGCGCGGGCAACGAGACCGACGCGTGAGATGTCTTGGGGGCGGCCAGCGCGGGGTCGTGGCGCAGGACGGCGCGCTCCAGCTCCCGGAGCTCCGGGCCCGGCTCGACGCCGAGCTCCGCGCTGAGCGTCCGGTGGGCCGCGCGATAGGCCTCGAGCGCCTCCTTCTGGCGGCCCGACCGGTAGAGCGCGAGCACCAGCTGTGCGCGGAGCCGCTCGCGATACGGGTGCTCGGCGACGAGCTCCTCGAGCTCGCTCACGAGGCCCTCGTGACGACCGAGCGCCAGCTCCACGTCGGCGCGCAGTTCGAGCGCGTGGACGCGCAGCTCGGCGAGCGGGCCGGTGTGCGCATCCGCGACCGGCTCGCCGGCCAGGTCGGCGAGCGGCGGCCCGGTCCAAAGCGCTAACGCGCCCCGCACATCCGCCTCCGCGTGGGCTGCGGCACCGGCCGCGAGTGATGCGCGCGCCCGCCGCAGCAGGTCGTCGAACCGGTCGAGGTCGAGTTCGTCGGCCGCGATGAGTGCCCGATAGCCGCTGCCGTGTGTCTCGATGCGCTCGGCGCCGAGCACCCGCCGCAGGCCGTGCACGTAGACCTGGAGCGAGCGTGGGGCCGCCGCGGGCGGCTCGTCGCCCCAGACCGCGTCGACGAGGCGGTCGCGCGTCACGACCTCGTTGCGCGCGAGGAGCAGTGCCGCGAGGACGGCGCGCTGCTTCGGAGCGCCGAGCGGAAGCCGCTCGGCGCCCTCGAGCACCTCGATCGGACCGAGAATCCTGAACTTCGTCGTGACCCCTTTGGCGAACGCCAAGCGGATCTTAAGCGCCGTCTCCGACGCTCCTTTCCGACGGCCGCTGCAGAGGGTGGCCCAGGAAAGGGAGGAACCGTGATCCAGGCAGGACACACCATCGAGAACCCGGTCACCGGCGAGCGGATCGTCTTCCGCAAGACGTCGCGCGAGACGAACGGCGAGGCCGTCGTGATCGAGACCTTCGTACAGCCGAACGGCTTCGTAGCCGCGGCGCACGTCCACCCGAACCAGGAGGAGCGCTTCGAGATCCTGCGCGGCTCGGTTGGCTTCCGCCTCGGCCGCAGGAAGCTCGTGGCCGGCCCGGGGCAGCGCCTCACCGTGCCCGCGGGCACGCCGCACAAGTTCTGGAACGCCGGCGACGAGGTCGCCCACTTCGTCTGTGAGGTACGCCCGGCCCTCCAGTTCGAGTCGCTGCTCGAGACGATGTTCGCCCTCGCCGCCGAGGGCAAGACGAACAGAAAGGGCATGCCGAACCCGCTGCGCCTCGCGGTCATCGCCAATGCGCATTTCGACACCGTGCGCCTGCCGTTCCCGCCCGCGCTGCTCCAGCGCATCGGGCTCGCGCTCGGCGCACCCGTCGGCCGCCTGGCCGGCTATCGCCCCACCCACGAGCCCGCCGGCTCGTCCGCACACGCCGTCCTGTAACCGCGACACGAAAAGGAGCTTCAGATGACCGACCGCTTCCACCGCCGCTCGCTGCTCGCCGGCCCGGCCGCCGTTGTGCTCTGGGCCGCCGGCGTCATCACCATCGCCGCCGTACCGGACAACCTCTCGGACAGTGCGTCCGACCAGCAGATCCTTGCCTGGGTGCAGGGCTCGAGCAACGATCTGCTGCTCGGTGGCTGGCTGTTCATGCTCGGCTGCCTCTGCTTCATCTGGTTCTGCGCCGTGCTGCGCGCCCAGTACCTCGCCGCCGAGGGCGAGCCGGGCACGGTGGCCACGATCGCCTTCGCCGGCGGCGTCGCGGGCGCCGTCTTCGGAATGCTCTTCCCGGCCGGCGACATCGCCGCGGCGATCAACAAGAACGACATCAGCGCCGCCACCGCCGGGGCCTTCCACCGCTCGTCCGACGCGTTCTTCGTCGCGGCCGAGCTGGCCGTGATCCTGCTGATGGCCGCGACCGCCGTCATCGCGTTCCGGACCCAGGCGCTACCGCGCTGGTGGGGCGTGGTCAGCATCCTGCTCGCGATCGTCCTGGTCATCGGCCCGATCGGTTGGGCGGGGCTGATCTTCGGCATGCCGCTGTGGACGATCGGGGCCACGATCATCGTCGCGGCGCGCACCGGTGAGCGCCGCGTACTCGCACCGGCTGCGGCCTAGCCGTCGTCCCGTGGGGAGCCGGCGCCCGCCGGCTCCCTGCGGCGGCTCGGCCACCAGTTCCACTTGCCGAGGATCGCCATCAGCGATGGCACGAGGAACACGCGCACGATCGACGCGTCGATCGCCACGGCGAGCGCGATCCCGACGCCCACCTCCTTGACCAGCACGACGCCCGACGTGGCGAACGCGCCGACGGCGACGCAGAAGAGCAGTGCGGCCGCCGTGATGATGCGCCCCGTGCGCTCGAGGCCAACCGCGACCGCCTCGCGATTGGGCAGGCCGGCGTCCCAGCCCTCCTTGATCCGGGTCAGGAGGAAGACGCCGTAGTCGGTCGCGAGGCCGAATGCGATCGCGAACAGCAGCACGGGCAGCGTCAGCTGCAGCGCGCCCTGGCCGCGATAGTGGAGCAGCCCCTCGAGGCGGCCGTCCTGGAAGACGAAGACGAGGACGCCGAAGGTGGCGGCCAGCGTGAGGAAGTTCATGACGAGCGTCTTCAGCGGCAGCAGCACCGAGCGCGTCGCCAGGTAGAGCAGCGCGTACGTCACGACGCAAAGCAGCACGATCGCGAGCGGCAGGCTCGAGCCGATCGAGTGCTTCTGGTCGAGGAACTGCGCGGTCGCGCCGCCGACCAGCGCGCCGCCGGCAAGCCCGCGCATCCCCTCCACGAGCCGCTTCGACCGCTCCGCCAGGAACGGGCTGCCGGACGACGCCTCCACCTCCCAGACTCCCCGCGCGAGGCGGCGCGGCGGCTGCACACGCCCGGTGCCGGGCAGCGCCTGCACCGCGGCGGCGTACCGCCGCGCGACCGCGGCGTCGCCGCGCACGACGGCGAACACGGGCGACGTGAAGGCAGGCGTGAAGTCGCGCCGCAGCGCCTCGTCGACCACGCGCGAGCTCGCGCCCGGCGGCAGCACGCCGGCATCGATGCCCGTGAAGCGCATGGACAGGAACGGGATGCCGAGCACGACGAGCAGGGTGGCCGCGGCCACCGCGACCGGCACGGGGCGGCGCATGATCGCGTGCGCCAACCGGTACCAGCCGCCCTCCTGCGCCGGCCCCTGCGGCGGCCGGCGGCGCACCGAGAGGGCGTCGATCCGCGGTCCCAGCAGGGCGAAGAGGGCGGGGAGGACCGTCAGGGCGATGATCCCCGCAAGCGGCCCGACGAGGCCGCCGGCGATGCCCATCGAGCGCAGGAAGCCGAGCGGGAAGACGGCGAGCGTGGCGACAGCGGCGCCGACGGTGACCGACGAGAAGGCGATCGTCCGCCCGGCCGTGCGCAGGGTCGTGCGGATCGCGTCGGGGCTGCCCATCTCCTCGCGGTACCGGGAGACCAGAAGCAGGCTGTAGTCGATGGCGAGCCCGAGCCCCGCGCCGGTGACGATGTTGAGCGCGTAGGGCGAGACGGGCGTCAGCGCGTCGAGCACGCGCAGTAGCAGCAGCGCCGCGAGGATGGTGAGCCCGCCCACGACGAGCGGCAGCAGCGCCGCCACGACGCTGCGGAAGACGAACAGCGCGATCAGGAACAGCGCCGGGAAGGCGAGCGCTTCCGCGCGCGTGAGGTCTCGCTGCACCTGGTGGTTGACCTGCACGACCGCGATCGCCGGGCCGCCGACGGCGGTTCCCGGCAGCGCCTGCAGCCGCCGGTCGACGCGCTCGGCCGCCTTCCGCCAGCGCTGCTGGGAGATGCCGCCGCGCGCGAAGGCGGAAACGACGGCCTGGCGGCGATCCCGTGAGAAGAGCGGCGGCGCGAGGACGGGAAAGACCGGCTCCGTGCGGACGAGCGCTGCGACCTGCGCGAGCCGCGCGCCCGTCGGCTTCTGTACCAGGACGAGGAGCTGCGGGGCGGCCGAGAGCCTTGACGCGCCCTCGACTGCGATCTCGGCCCGGACGCTCTGCGCATCACCCGGCAGGAAATCGTTCGAGGCGCGTCCGAGCCGCGACGGAACGCCGAGCCCGAGCACCGCCGCGACCACCGCGAACGCGGCCGTGACGGCCAGCACGCGGCCGGGACGGGCGGTTGCGAGGCGCGCGAGCCTGTCCATTGAGGTGGTCCTTACCGGCCCGGGACACAGTTACAGCTTGTGAAAGCCGCCTGAGCGCGAGAGAATCGCCCCGAAGTCGTTAGACGACCCAGACGAAAGGACAGGGAATGGACGACATGAAGACCTCGGCCGCGTGGACGGGCTGGGTCGGCTTCACCGCGATCATGCTCGTGATCATCGGAATGATCGACGCCTTCGAAGGGCTGATCGCGATCATCCGCAGTGAGTACTACACGTACACCCCGAACGGGGTCGTCATCTTCGACACCACGAAGTGGGGCTGGCTCTCGCTGATCTGGGGCATCCTGCTGGTGCTGGTCGGCCTGGCGCTCGCCGCGAAGTCAGGGTGGGCGCGCTGGACGGCGGTCGTCCTGGTCGCCGCGAACCTGCTCGGGCAGCTCGGCTGGCTCGGGAACAGCTCGAACACGGTCTGGACGCTGACCATCATCACGCTGCAGATCATCGTGATCTACGCGCTGACGATCCGCTGGAGCGAGGTCTCCGCCGGTACCACGTCCTACTGATTCACCGCATGTTCACGGGGAGGCGGGCGGCCCGCCTCCCCGTTGCTGCTACATGTAGGGGCGCCGCCGATGAGTTCCGTGCTTTCGCGCGGTCCAACGCCCCGAGATGAACGACACGTCCCCGAACGACAGACTCGCCGCGCACGAGCGCCTCTCCACCGGCGCGCTCGCCGCCTGGGCGCGGCGCTGCGCCACGCACCCGTGGCGCGTCGTCGGCACGTGGATCGGGATCATCGTCCTGCTCATCGTCCTCGTCGCGACGATCGGCGGCACCCTGCGCGACGAGTTCACGATCCCGGGCTCGGACACGCAGAAGCGCGACCGACCTGATCAAGGCCGAGTTCGCCAGCAAGCAGGGCTCGGTGCTCAACATCGTCTTCGCCGCGCCGCCCGGGCAGCGGCTCGACACGCCCGAGCGCAAGGCGGCGATCGCGGCGGCGGTCGCGAAGCTCAAGCGCACCGAGTTCAAGCCGAAGAACGGCAAGGTCCGGCCTGGTCAGCGTCGACGACCCGTTCAGTGCCGACGGACGTTCTCGAAGAACGGCCGCATCGCCTACGCCGAGGCGCAGTTCAACAAGGAGATCACCCAGGCGCAACGCGCAGCAGGTCGTCGACGTCGAGGACTCCGTCCGCCAGGCGACGGTCGAGCCCGCGGGCGTCACGGCCGAGTACAACGGCGAGGCCGAGTCAGCCGCCGATCAAGCAGGGGCTGCCGGAGCTGCTCGGCTTCCTCGCGGCGATCATCGTGCTGCTGATCGTCTTCCGGACGTTCGTCGCGATGCTGATCCCGATCCTGCTCGCGCATCACGGCGCTGGCGACCGCGTTCCTCCTGCTCTTCATCCTCGCCGGGCTGACCGACATCAACACGATCACGCCGATCCTCGTCTCGATGATCGGCCTCGGCGTCGGCATCGACTACTCGCTCTTCATCGTCACGCGCTTCAGGCAGCTGCTCCACGACGGCCTCTCGCCGACGGACGCGGCCGCCGAGGCCGGCGCCGTCGGCGGGCCGCGCGGTGCTCTTCGCCGGCCTGACGGTCGCGATCTCGGTCACCGGCCTGGCCTTCTTCGGCCTCGACTTCGTCACGAAGCTCGGCATCGGCGCGCGCGCTCGGCGTGCTCACGACCGTGCTGATCGCGAACTCGCTGCTGCTCGCGGTGCTGCGCGCTGCTCGGGCACAAGATCGACCGGCTCAAGGTGCCGTTCCTCAAGCGCCGATCGACGACTCCGAGGCGGCCGCGCAGAACACGCTCGATCGCCGCGCTGGGGCCGGTTCGTCACGCGCCACGCGAAGCCGGTGTTCATCGTCCTGCTGGTCGCCGGGCTCGTGCTCGGCGGCACGTCGGCGCTCGTCCGCCTCGGCGCCTCCGACCAGGGCACGCAGCCGAAGGACCAGACCGCGCGCCGTGCCTACGACCTGCTCGCCGAGGGCTTCGGGCCCGGCTTCAACGGCCCGATCCCGATCGTCGTCGACGTCGAACGGCGACACGCGGCGCGCCGCAGCGGCGTCTACGACGACGTCGCGGGATCGACGGACGTCGCGTCGGTGCGCGAGCCGCAGTTCAACAAGGACGAAGACCGTCGCGATCGTCTTCGTCACGCCGAACTCGGCGCCGCAGGACGCGGCGACCGACAACCTCGTCGACCACGTCTGCGCGACGACGGTCGTGCCCGAAGGCGACCGAGCGGCGGCGCCGCGCCGTCGCGTACGTCTCCGGCCTGACAGCCGCGTTCAACGACATCGCCGACCGGATCATGCAGCGGCTGCCGCTCTTCCTGCTCTACATCATCGGCGTCACGTTCCTCGTGCTGGCCATGGCGTTCCGCTCGATCGTCATCTCGCTCACCGCGGCGGTGACGACGATCCTGTCGGCGTTCGTCGGCTTCGGCGTGCTGACGCTTGATCGTGCAGGAGGGCCACCTGCTCGGCCTGACGGGCCTCGACCGGACGGGGCCGATCGAGACGTTCGTCCCACCGATCGCGTTCGCGATCCTGTTCGGCCTCTCGATGGACTACATGGTTTTCCTCATGAGCCGCATCCGCGAGGAGCACGTCCACGGGCTGCAGACGAAGGCCGGCCGTCGAGCACGGCATCGCGGCGATCGGCCGCGTCATCGTCGCCGCGGCGCTGATCATGGGCACGGTCTTCTCGGCCTTCATCCTCAGCGCCGACCGCATCCCGAAGGAGTTCGGGCTCCTGCTCGCCGTCGCGATCCTGACCGACGCGCTCGATCGTGCGGATGACGCTCGTGCCCGCGTTCCTCACGCTGCTGGGCGAGCGGACGTGGTACATCCCGCGCTGGCTCGACCGGGCGCTGCCGAACATCACGATCGAGCCGCCGCACGACGGCACCGGGCCTGAGGCGGCCGCGGGCGAGCCCGAGCCGATCCGCGCCAGCTGACAGCGCGGTGACCGACCCCGTCACGCGGATCGCGCAGGCCTATCCCGACCGCGTCGAGGTGCGCGGGCGCGACCTCACCGGCGACCTGATGGGCCGCCTGAGCTTCACCGAGTACTTCCACCTGCTGCTGACCGGCGAGGAGCCGACCGAGGAGCAGCGCTTCTTCCTCGACCTGCTGCTCGTCGCGATCGCCGAGCACGGGATGATGCCGACGAACGTCGCCGCGCGGATGACGCTCGCCGCCGACCCCGGCTCGCTGCAGGGCGCGGTCGCGGCCGGGATCCTCGGCTGCGGGCCCGGTGATCCTCGGCACCGCCGAGGAGTGCGCGCGGCTGCTCGAGCGAGCTGCGCGAGAGCCGGGCGGCGAGCCCCGGCGGAGGTCGCGCGCACGAGCATCCACGAGGCCGGCGGCGAGGCTGCCCGGGCTTCGGCCATCCGGTGCACAGGCCGGTCGACCCGCGCGCCGAGCGGATCCTCGAGCTCGCCGACGAGCGCGGCGTCAGCGGCCCGCACGTCGCGCTCGCGCGCGCGCTTGCGCGACGCGGTCGCCGAGGCCTGGGGCAAGCCGCTGACGATGAACGTCTCGATGCCGATCGCCGCGGTGATGCTCGACCTCGGCTTCGCGCCGACGACGGTCAAGGCCGTCCCGATCCTCGCCCGCACGGCCGGGCCTGCTCGCGCACCTGGCCGAGGAGCGCGAGCAGCCCGATCGGCTTCGTGCTCGCGCCGCGCGGCCGAGGAGGCGGTCGACGTACGAGCCGAGTGATGCTCGAGCCCGAGGTCGAGACCCGGCCCTGGGCCGAGCAGCTCGCGCTCGACGACGCCGCCTACCGCGAGCAGCTCGCCTACCTGCTCGAGCGCTCGCCCTTCTACCGCGAGAAGCTCGGCGCGGGCTCGACGCGACGCCGGCGGCCTCGACGAGCATCGCGCGGCTGCCGCTGACCGAGAAGGCGGAGCTCCGGGCGACCGCGACACGCCGAGAACCCGTTCGGCGCGCACCTCTGCGCCGACGCCGCGACGAGATCGTCCGCATCTACTCGACGAGCGGCACGACCGGCACGCCGAGCTACATCCCGCTGACCGCCGGCGACCTCGAGAACTGGGTCACCGGCTCGGCGCGCAGCTACGCGGCCTCGGGCGTCGAGCCCGGCGCAGCGCATCGTCTCGACCTACAACGCCGGCCCGTTCGTCGCCGGCGCGGCGCTCGCCGCGTTCGACCGCATCGGCCTCTGCCACATCCCGGTCGGCACCGGCAACACCGAGCGGCTGATGCGCGCGATCGAGCTGCTGCGGCCCGAGGCCGTCGTGCTCACGCCGTCCTACGCGGCGTACCTGGTCGAGTGGGCGGCCGAGCGCGGCTTCGACCTGCGCGGCTCGAGCGTCGAGCGCGTGCTCGTCGCCGGCGAGCCGGGCGGCGGCGAGCCGGCCTTCCGCGCGCAGCTCGAGGAGGGCTGGGGCGCGAGGGTCACCGAGGCGATGGGCATCGGCGACATCGGCGTCTCGCTGTGGGGCGAGTGCGAGGCAGCAGGACGGCATGCACCTCGGCGCGCGCGGCTTCGTCCACGCCGAGCTGATCGACCCGGACACCGGCGACGCGCGTCGCGCTCGAGGACGGCGCCGACGCGGCGAGCTCGTGCTCACCCACCTCCGCCACCGCGCCGCGCCGCTGCTGCGCTTCCGCACGCGCGACCACGTCGCGGTCGCGCACGAGCCCGTGCCCGTGCGGCCGCACCGGCCCGCGCGTGCGCTGCATCGGGCGCACCGACGACATGCTGATCGTGCGCGGCGTCAACGTCTTCCCGTCGGCGGTCCGCGAGGTCGTCGAGCGCGTTCGCGCCGCGCGTCAGCGGCCACATCCTCGTCCGGCCCGCAGGCGCCGGGCGTCAAGCAGGAGCCGCCGCTGCCGGTCGCGCGTCGAGCTCGCCCGCGGCGCCGAGGCCGACGACGCGCTCGCCGACGCGATCCGCGAGCAGCTGCGCGACGTGCTCGTCGTCCAGACGCAGCGTCGAGCTCGTGCCGTGGGGCACGCTGCAGCGCAGCGAGTACAAGTCGAAGCTCGTCGAGCGCTAGGAGGAGCGCGATGCGGAAGCTCCAGAGCCAGGGCGTCCACCACATCACGCTCGTCGGCGCCGACCGGCAGACGTCGATCGACTTCTGGGAGGGCGTGCTCGGCATGCCGTTCGTGTTCGAGCAGCCGAACCTCGACAACGCGTCCGAGAGCCACCTCTACTTCGACCCGGGCGACGGCCGGCTGATCACCGTCTTCACCGAACGAGGAGCGCGACGCCCGACCCGACGCCGCACGCCGACCGACCCCGGCTGCGTCCACCACATCGCGTTCTCGCTCTCGCAGGCGACGTTCCACCAGGCGGTCGAGCGGCTCGACGAGCGCGGCATCCAGCACAGCGGCGTCAAGGACCGCGGCTTCATGGACTCGATCTACTTCGAGGACCCGCTCGGCCTGCTGATCGAGCTCGCGTCCTACCGCTTCGAGCCGCCGCCCGGCTTCACCCACGCCGAGGTGCTGCTCGAGGCGCACAAGCTCCGCGTCGAGCGCGGCGACTACAACATCGCCCAGGTGCACCTCGCCGACGCGATCGAGGCGCTCGTCGCGCGCTCGCGCGAGTCGCTCTCCGACGACCGCTCGCCCGAAGGACCCGTACTGACCGCACGAGGAGGAGCACATGGCCGCGAACACGCTGAACATCCTCAAGCCGAGCGTCAACAACCTGACCGCGCGCGATCTTCGTCCGCGCCGCCGGGCTCGACTTCGAGGAGGTCGACGTCTGGGGCAAGACGACGACGCCCGGAGTTCCTCGCCAAGGACCCGGCGCACCTGACGCCGATGCTCGAGGAGGACGGGCTGCCGCAGCGGCTCGCTCTGGGAGAGCTGCGCGATCATGCAGTACCTCTGCAACAAGCACGGCCTCGACGCAGCTTCTACCCGACCGACCCGGGCGAGCGGGCGATGGTCGACAGCGCGATGTTCTACCTGATCGGCACGCTCTATCCGCTGCTCGCGCGCGCGACCTACCCGACGCTCGGCTTCCCGCAGTACCCGGGCGAGGTCGGCGACGTCCGACGCCGACGACGAGCTGAAGGCGCAGGCCGCAGCAGGACGCCGACGGCGGCGCTCGCCGAGCCGCTCGAGCGTCTACCGCACGTTCTTCCTCGACGGCAAGCCGTTCATCGGCGGCGACCAGCCGTCGATCGCCGACATCCGCCTGGCGGCGACGCTCGAGTTCCTGCGCGCGATCGACTACGACTTCCCGGCCTGGGCCGAGCGAGTACATGGCGCGCGATCGAGGAGGCGCTCGGCGACGCCTACTCCGAGCCGGCCGCCGACGTGCGCGGCTACATCGAGTACGTCCGCTCCCAGTAGCGCGGCCGCGCGGTCGCGACTGGCACGCGTCGCGCCGTTCGTCCTCGCGGCGATGGCGTCCCAGGCGCTGCTCGTCGTGCTGGCGCCGACGATCACGGCGATCGGCGACGACTTCGACGCGTCGGTCGCGGCCGTCGGCCAGGCGCGGTCGGTCACCGCCGCAGTCGCGATCGTGACGTCGCTCTTCATCGCTGCGCGAATCGGGGTCCTCGGCGTCCGGCGGCTCATCGTGGTCGGAGCGTCGCTCGAGCTCCTCGCCTGCGCCGCGGTCGGGCTCGCGCCGAACCTGTGGTTCTTCCTCGGCGCGCACGTGCTCGTCGCGCTCGCGTTTGCCTGCCTGCTCTCGGCCGCGTTCGCCGGCGTGGTCGCCTTCCCGCCCGAGGAGCGCGCGTGGGCGGTCGGCTATGTCGCCGGGGCCAACGCGCTGACGTGGGTGGTGGTGAATCCCGAGGTCGGGGCGCTGACGCAGTGGGTGTCCTGGCGGGCCGCCGAGATCGTCCCGGCCGTGCTCGCCGTCGTGACGCTGGCGCTCGTGCGCTTCGCGGACGCGATCCCGGCGAGCCGCCGGCCGATGTCGCTGCGGCTGCTGGCGAGCGACGTCTCGACCAGGCGGTGGCTGGGCTCGGAGGCGGTCGCGTTCGCGGCCTGGACGGCGCTGCTGACGTTCATCGGGGCGTTCTTCATCGACGAGCTGGGCGTGGGGGAGGCGGCCGCCGGCTGGCTGCTCGCCATCGGCGCCGGCGCCTACGTCGTCTCGGCGTCGCGGAGCGGCCCGCTCGCGGCCCGCCACGGCCGACGGTGGCTCGTTGCCGCCGCGGCGCTCGCGATGGCGGTGATCCTTCCGCTGGTGCTCACACTCGGCCAGCGCGGCGTCCTTTGGGGCCTCCCGCTCTTCTGCCTGGCAGGGCTCGCGGCGGGCGTGCGCACGCCGGCCTCGAGCGGGCTCGGCCTCGAGCAGCTGCCCGACCATCCCGGTGCGATGGCCGGCGCGCGGACGGCGGTCACGCAGCTGGGCTACCTGCTCGGAGCAGCCGGCGGCGGCCTGGTGATCGCCGTGAGCGGCTATGCGGCGCTCGGGCTGGCGCTCGGCATCGGGCATGGCGCTGTCGGCCGTGCTGGTCTTGCGCGTTTGGGAGCCGACTCGTCGCAGGGAGCCACTAACTGACGGTGAGGCGGCCGGTCAGCTTCGGGTCGCTGCCGAACCGGTAGGTGCCCGAGCCGAGGTCGAGCGTCCAGGTCACGGCGCCTGTGAATGCCTTCGTCGTGTGCCGGTTCACGCCCGGGCCGACGAGGTGGAAGTTGCGCGTCTTCGAGCTGTCGCGCACCGTGATCCGGTAGCGGCCGGCCGCCGTCCGCTTCACGCTCATGGTCGCGGTGCGGGCGTCGACCTTCGCGGACATTGCCTTTGTCGTGACCGCCGGCGGGACGACCACGAAAGTGCCGTTCATGGTCTGGAAGTGCGCGGAGCAGGCGTAGGCGTAGCGCCCCGGCGTCAGGTCGAGCGTGAACGTCTGGTCGCCGACGAACGGGACGTCGGTCTGCAGGATGCGCACGTTCGCGGTCTGGCTGCCGAGTGCCCAGTTGTGGATGTCGGACAGGTCGTGGACGACCAGCTCGTACTTCCCGGCGACGAGCGTGTCGACGTGCTTGCCGCTCGCGTCGGTGAGATCGATCGTGAAGCCCGGCCCGTCGGTGCCGATCAGCTGCGGCAGGCCGTCCGCTGTGCCGGTCGCCGGGACGAGGCCGAGGACGAGGAGCCCGAGGACGACAGCCGTGCGCACGGCATGAGGGTCGCCTTGGGCCGCGATCTGGTCAAATGATTCGCCACACGGAAAATCGCTATGGTCGGGCATCGCGATCCGCTTCCACCTGGCCGAGGACGAGCAGGCGGGCCTGGCGTTCGGGTACTCGCCGCTGCTCGAGACCGTGCTCAGCCTGCACGTGCTCGCCGAGCCGAAGCACCATGCGCTCCAGCACGACTGGGTGCGGGCGATGCGCGGCCTGGCGCCGGGCCTGCGCCGCGAGCTGCGCGCGCTCGAGTTCCTCTACCGGTGGACGCTGCCGAACTGCGTGCTCCCTTCGGCGACGACCGAGTTCGAAGACTTCGAGACCGAGGTGGCGCGCCTCCGCGCCCTGCCCGTCGACGTCGCCGCTTTCGAGCTCGTTCGCACGCTCTACGACCACGGCGGCCGCGGGCGGCGGAAGCAGGTGCTCGCCGACCCCCGCGTACGGGCAACGGCCCTGCGTCACGCCGGGAAGTCAGGGTCGGCTACGCGACGCGCGGCCGCGCAGCTGCTCGATGACCCGGCGGCGTTCCTCGAACGCTTCGCCACGTTCCTCGAGGGCTACTGGGATGAGGCGTTCGAGGCCGAGTGGGAGCGCATCGAGCCGCGGCTGGCCGAAAGCGTCGTCGCCGCCGGGCGGGCGATCGCGAGCGACGGCGCCTTTCCGTTCCTGGTCGACCTCGCGCCGCAGCTGCGCGTCGACCTCGACGCGCGCACGTTCGGGCTCGACATTCCGCACGACCACGACGTCGAGCTGAGCGGCCAGAGCCCACTCCTGCTCATGCCGAGCGTCTACGTCTGGCCGCACGTGCGCGTCAACTGCGACCCGCCCTGGCCCCTGACGCTCTCGTACCGCGCGCCGTACCTGGCAGAGAGCCTCCGCCATACCTCGCCGCCGGAGCTGCTGCGCGTGTTCCGGGCACTCGGCGACGCCACGCGAATGCGGATCCTCGAGCAGCTCGCGCGGCAGCCGCGCAGCACGCAGGAGCTCGCGCCGCTCGTGGGCCTGAGCGAGGCCGGCACGTCGAAGAATCTGCGCCTGCTCGCCGAGGCGGGCGTCGTGACGAGTCGCCGCGAGGGGTACTACGTCGTCTACTCGGTCGTCGACGAGCGCCTTCAGTCGCTGACCGGCGACCTGCGGCACGCGCTCGTCACCACGAGAAAGACCGGACCCTCGTAGAGCAGCTCGCCGCCGCCGAGCTCGGCGAGCAGGGAGTCGGCCGTGAAGAGCGTCTTGTAGATCTCGTGCCGCGTCCCGTCCTCGAGCGTCCGCTGCTCCGCCCCCTCCCGGTGGACCTCGCCGCGCTGCTGCACGAGAACGAGCTCGGGGGCGACGCGGCGTGCCTCCTCCAGGAAGCCCCGCCGCTCCGCCGGCCGGAGATGGTCGTAGAAGTGGCTGCTGAACACGCGCTCGAAGGTGTCCGCCGCGAACGGGAGCGGCAGCGCGTCTGCGCACACGACGGTCGCGCTCGGAACCCGTGCGGCGGCGATGGCGAGCATGTCGTCGCTCGAGTCGAGGAGCGTCAGCTCGCCCGGAACATGCTGGGACAGGAACCCCGTGCCGCAGCCGACGTCGAGCGTTCGCGCCGGCGCGAGCCCCGCGATCACGTCCACGAGCCGGGCGACCTCGTCGCTCTCGTGCTCCCAGGCGCCTCGGTCATACTCGCCCGCCCGCAGGTGGTAGTAGCGCTTCTGCCGCTCGTACATTAGAAGGCCTTCATCCGTAGCATCGCCTTATCCCCGACGAAAGGAACGGACCATGGCGTTCAGCGTGCCCCCGCTGCCGTACGGCTACGACGCGCTCCAGCCGACCATCGACGAGCAGACGATGCGGCTCCACCACGACAAGCACCACCAGGCGTACGTCGACAACGCGAACAAGGCGCTGGACGGCACGCCGCTCGACGGCGAGTCGGTCGAGCAGATCCTGACCAACCTCGACGCGCTCCCCGAGGACAGGCGAGCCGCGGCGCGGAACAATGTCGGCGGGCACGCGAACCACTCGCTCTTCTGGGAGATCATGTCGCCGGACGGCGGCGGCGAGCCCGACGGCGCGCTCGGACAGGCGATCGCCGACGCGTTCGGCAGCCTCGACGAGCTGAAGGCGGCCGTCAACGACGCGGGCGTCAAGCGCTTCGGCTCCGGCTGGACCTGGCTCGTCCACGACGGCACCGCGCTGGCCGTGGTCTCGACGCCGAACCAGGACTCGCCCATCATCGACAGCCGCGTCCCGCTGCTCGGCATCGACGTCTGGGAGCACGCCTACTACCTCACGTACCAGAACCGGCGGCCCGACTACCTCGCGACCTGGTGGAACGTCGTGAACTGGCCGGCGGTGGCGGTGCGCTACGAGACGGCGATCGGTCGCTAGCGCCGCTTGTAGACGACCTCGGTCCCGGCGACCAGGTCAGGCAGCCCGCGGCGCCGACGGTCGAACAGCACCGGCACGTAGCCGAGGAAGAGGATGGCGATCGAGAATACGGTCACCACCCCGCGCACGAGCGAGCGGCCGAACGACGGCGGGCCGCCGCTCGCGTCACGGACGCGCAGCCCGAGCGCGTCCATGCCGGGCGTCCTGCCGGCCCCGTTCCAGAAGAGGATGAAGTAGGCGAGGACGAGCAGCGTCGCGCCCCCGCCGAGCACCCCGCCGATGATCGAATGGCGGGCGAGGCCGCCGAGCAGGTAGGAGATCAGCGCGAGCGTCCCGGTGAAGATGCCGTAGAGGACGGCGAGGCCGACGAGGTCGAGCGCGAAGGCGGCGCCGCGCGTCGCCACGCCGGCGTAGGTCGGCTCGACCACGGGCCGCCGGCGCACGAAGGACTCGATGCGGTCGTCGAGCGCGTTGCCGCGTTCGCTCACGTCGTTGGCGAGCTTGTCGACGAGCCCGGTCGTCTGTGCCCTCAGCGCCTCGACGATCTCGGGGCTGGAGACCACCTCGCGGATCGCTTGCTGCACCGCAGCGCTTGCGACGACCCGGTGGACGGCCTCCTCGGTGCGCGGGCTGGCCACCGCGCGGTCGATCATCTGGTCGAGCGCGCCGCTGGAGGCCAGCTCCTCGACCATGCGCTCGAGCACGTGGTGCTCGGCGACCGAGCGCGCCAGCTCCTCCGGCATGTCGCCGGCGAGCAGGTGATCGGCGATGCGCGACACCTCCGGCACGACGTGCTCGTCGAGCTGGCCGCGCGCCACGCGGGCCGGGTAGCGCGCGAGGCGCCCGAGGCTGGAGCGCCGGCCCTGGTCGTCGGTCGACACGGTGCGCCAACCGTACGACGCCTGCCACGGTACCGAGTCATCCCGATCGGGTGATGGCGACTCCCGCGGCCGCTTCTAGCGTCGCGCTTCATGGTGCCGCTCGGCCTGACCACGGTGCAGCTGGCCCGTGTTCAGTTCGCCACGACCTCGCTCTACCACTTCCTCTTCGTCCCGCTGACGCTCGGCCTCGGGCCGCTCGTCGCCGTGATGCAGACGAAGTGGCACCGGTCGGGCGACGAGCGCTGGCTGCGGCTCACGCACTTCTTCGGGACGCTGTTCCTGATCAACTTCGCGATCGGCGTCGCCACCGGGCTCGTGCAGGAGTTCGAGTTCGGGATGAACTGGTCGATCTACTCGAAGTTCGTCGGCAACGTGTTCGGCGCGCCGCTCGCGATCGAGGGCCTGGCCGCCTTCTTCCTCGAGTCGACGTTCCTCGGCCTCTGGATCTTCGGCTGGAACCGGCTGTCGCCGCGCGTCCACCTCGCCACGATCTGGATCGCGGTCGCCGGCACCTGGCTGTCGGCCTACTTCATCCTCGCCGCCAACTCGTTCATGCAGGACCCGCAGGGCTACAAGATCGTCAACGGCGAGGCGCAGCTGACGAGCATCTGGCAGCTGCTGACGACCAAGTGGACGCTCTTCGCCTTCACGCACACGATGCTCGCCGGGCTGACCGCCGGCTCCGCGGTCGTCTTCGGCGTCTGCTGCTGGCACTTCGTGCGCGCGGCGCGACGCCGAGCTGTTCCGGCCGGCGGCGAAGCTGGCGCTGATCGTGCTCGTGCCGGCGTCGCTCCTGAACCTGGGTTCGGCAGCCAGTTCGGCATCCTCGTCACCGACCTGCAGCCGATGAAGATCGCGGCCTCGGAGGCGCAGTGGGACACGTGCACGCACTGCCCGTTCTCGCTCTTCCAGATCGGCGGCTTCAGCGCGTCCGACCCCACCCCGAGCTTCTCGATCGAGATCCCCGACGGGCTCTCGATCCTCGCGACCGATTCGCTCGGCGGCAAGGTCCAGGGGCTGAACGAGGTCAACCAGTACGAGCAGAAGCAGTTCGCGCGGCAGTTCGGCCGGAACCAGAGCTACCTGCCGCCGGTCGAGGCGATCTACTGGAGCATGCGCGGGATGGCCTACGCGGGCTCGCCTGATCGCGCTGATCGCCGTCCTCGGGCGCGATCTTCTACCGGCGGCGGAAGCTCGAGCAACGGCGCTGGTTCCTCTGGATCGCCGTGGCCGGCGTCGTTCCTGCCGTTCGTGGCGACGACGTTCGGCTGGTGCTGACCGAGCTCGGGCGCCAGCCGTGGATCGTGCAGGGGCTGCTGCTCACGGACCGGGCGCAACTCGCCGAGCCGTGAGCACGGCCTGGATCGTGATCAGCCTGGTCGTGTTCGTCGCGCTCTACGTGGTGCTGCTCGTCGTCGACATCTGGCTGATGCGCCGCTACGCCGGGCGTGACCCTCGCACGGCGGAGCCCGAGCACGGCCCCGACGGCGGTGCCTTCGTACTGATGGATCTGCAGATCTTCTGGTTCGTGCTGATCGCCGTCCTCTGGGGCGGCTACTTCCTGCTCGAGGGCTTCGACTTCGGCGTCGGCATGCTGCTCCCGTTCCTGCCCCGCGACGAGCGCGAGCGGAGCCAGATGCTCGGACGATCGGCCCGGTCTGGGACGGCAACGAGGTGTGGCTGGTCGTCGCCGGCGGCGCGACGTTCGCGGCCTTCCCGGCCTGGTACGCGACGATGTTCTCGGGCTTCTACCTCGCGCTGCTGCTCGTCCTCTTCTTCCTGATCATCCGCGTGGTCTCGTTCGAGTGGCGCTCGAAGGCGCGAGTCCCGCGCTGGCGCACGGTCTGGCTCTGGGCGAACGCGGTCGGCAGCTTCGGCGCGTCGCTGATCTGGGGCGTCGGCCTCGCGAACCTGCTCTACGGCGTGCCGATCAACTCGAGCGGCGACTTCGCCGGCAGCTTCTGGGACCTGTTCAGCGTCTACACGCGTCGCTCGGCGGCGTCGACGATCGTGCTCCTGTTCGCCTTCCACGGCGCGACGTTCCTGACGCATCCGCACGACCGGCGACGCTGTGCGAGCGCGCCGCGCGCGCGGCGCGGCGGCTCTCGCTCGCGGCCGCCGCTCGTCGGCGCGGTCGTTCCTGGCCTGGACGGTCGTCGTCGCGACCGACAAGAACGACAAGGACGTCTTCCCGCCGGTGCTGCCGGCGGCGCTCGGGATCGCCGCACTCGTGCTCGCCGTCGTCTTCGCCTACCGGCGCCGCAGCGGTCTCGCGTTCGCGGCGACGGCGGCTCGCGGCGGTGCTCTGGACGTCGCGACGCTCTTCACGAGCCTCTACCCGCGGGTGATGGTCTCGAGCACCGGCTTCGCGAACAGCCTCACCGTCGACGACGCCGCGTCGGCCCACTACACGCTCGCGGTGATGAGCGTCGTCGCGCTGATCTTCCTGCCGCTCGATCCTGCTGTACCAGGGCTGGACGTACCACGTCTTCCGCGCGCGTGTCGACCGGCGGCGAGCCCGACCCCGAGAGAGCCGCACCGGAGCAGGCGCCGCCCGAGGCGCCGCCGACCGTCGCGTGAAGGGGCTCGACCCGCGCCTCCTCCGGCGCGCCCGGCCGGTGCGGGTGCTGCTCGCGGCCGACGCCGCGCTCGGCGTCGGCGCGGCGCTGCTGACGATCGTGCAGGCGGCGCTGCTCGCGTGGATCGTCGCCCGCGCGTTCCACGGCGCGCCGCTCGCCGACTGTCGCGCCGGAGCTCGTCGCTGCTCGTCGCGGCGTTCGCGGCGCGAGCTGCGCTCGGCTGGGGCTTCGAGGTCGCCGGGCGCCGCGCGGCGGCCGGCGTGCTCTCGGAGCTGCGGCTCGCGCTCGTCGAGCAGCGCCTGCGTGACCAGCCGCTCGCGCTCGACGGCACCGACGCCGGCGAGGTCGCGGCCGCGGCCACGGGCGGCAGCGACGGGCTCGAGGCCTACTTCGGCCGCTACCTGCCGCAGCTCGTCCTCGCGTGTCGTCGTGCCGGTCGCCGTGCTCGTCTGGGTGGCCGGCATCGATCTCATCTCGGCCGGCGCTGATGCTGCTCACGCTGCCGCTCGTCCCGGTCTTCATGTGGCTGATCGGCCGCTACACCGAGGAGCGCACGCGGCGAGCGCTGGCAGGCGCTGCGGCTGCTCTCGACCCACTTCCTCGACGTCGTCCGCGGCCTGCCGACGCTGCGCGCTTCAACCGCGCCAGCGCGCAGGCGGCGAGCATCGCGCGCCGTCAGCGAGCGGTACCGCGCGCGCGACGATGGGCACGCTGCGCGTCGGCTTCCTCTCGGGCTCGGTGCTGGAGCTCGCCGCCACGCTCGGCGTCGCGCTCGTCGCGGTGACGGTCGGCGTGCGGCTCGTCGGACGGCGGGCTCGGCCTGCAGGCGGGGCTGACCGTGCTGCTGCTCGCGCCCGAGCTGTACCTGCCGCTCCGCCAGCTCGGCGCGCAGTTCCACGCGAGCGCCGACGGGCTCGCGGTGGCCGAGCGCATGCTCGACGCTGCTCGAGGCGCCGCCGGCGGCACCGTCGCGGCGGCCGGCTGGTGCCGCCCGGCTCCAGGCGCTCGTGCGCTTCGAGGGCGTCTCGTTTCGCTACCCGTCGCGCGACGACGCCGGTGCTCGAGGGCTTCGACCTCGAGCTCGCACCGGGCGAGACGGTCGCGCTCGTCGGCCCGAGCGGCGCCGGCAAGAGCACGGTCGCGGCGCTGCTCCTGCTCTTCGCCCGGCCCGACGCCGGCCGGATCAGCGTCGGCGGCGTCGACCTGCTCGAGTGCCGCCCCGACCTCTGGCGGCGCCAGATCGCCTGGGTGCCGCAGCGCCCGACGCTCTTCCGCGGCACCGTCGCCGACAACATCCGGCTGGGCGCGCCGGATGCCTCGTCGGCGGAGGTTCGGGACGCGGCCGTACTCGCCGGCGCCGATCGCTTCGTGCGGGCGCTGCCGCACGGCTACGAGACGCTCGTCGGCGACGGCGGCCGCCCGCTCTCCGCCGGCGAGCGGCGGCGCATCGCGCTGGCGCGGGCGTTCCTGCGCGACGCGCGCGCTCGTGATCCTCGACGAGCCGACCGCCGACCTCGACCGGGCGAGCGCCGACGTCGTCGCCGAGTCGGTCGAGCGCCTGCGAACGGGCCGCACCGTGCTGCTCATCGCGCACCGCCCGGAGCTGGTGGAGCACGCCGACCGCATCGTCGCCCTGAGGGAGCTGGCGCGCGCATGATCGGCCGGCTGCTCGCGCTGGCAGACGTGCCGCGCCGGCGCGTGGCCGCATCGGTCGGCGCTGGGTGCGCTGACCATCCTCTTCGGGGTCGGCCTGATGGCGACCTCCGGCTACCTGATCTCGCGCGCCGCCGAGCAGCCGGCCGTCCTCTCGCTCACCGTCGCGATCGTCGGCGTGCGCTTCTTCGGGGTGGGGCGGCCGGTGCTGCGCTACCTGGAGCGCCTGACCTCACACGACGTCGCCCTGCGGGCGCTCGCCCGCGCGCGCATCCATGTCTACGAGCGGCTCGAGCGGCTGTCGCCGGCCCAGCTCGACGACCGGCGCCAGGGCGACCTGCTCGCCCGCTTCGTCGGCGACGTCGACGCGCTGCAGAACCTGCACCTCCGCGTGCTCTCGCCGCCGCTCGTCGCGGTCTGCTCGGGCGCGGTCGCCGTCGGCGTCACCGCGGCCTTCCTGCCGGCGGCCGCTCTCGTCCTCGCCGCGGGGCTGCTCGTCGCCGGCATCGCGGCGCCCGCCGCCTCGCTCCTGCTCGCGCGGCGGCGCGGCCGCGCAGGCGGCGCCCGCCCGCGGCGCACTGACGGCAGAGCTCGTCGAGATCCTCGACGGGAGCGCCGAGCTGGTCGCCTACGGCGCTGCCGACGCCCGCCTCGGGGCCCTGCGCACGGCCGACGGCGACCTCGTTCGCGTCGCCCGTCGCGCCGCGCTCGCCGACGGCACGGGGGACGGGATCCGCGTCCTCGTCACGGGCGCCACGGTTGCCGGCGTGCTCGCCGTGGCGATCTCGGCCCACGTCGACCGCACGCTGATCGCGATGCTCGCACTGCTTGCGCTCGCCACGTTCGAGGCCGTCCAGCCGCTGCCGCAGGCTGTGCGCGAGCTCGGCACGACGCTCGCGGCCGGCCGGCGGATCCTGGAGATCGCCGACCGCGTCCCGGCGATCGTCGACCCGCCCGACCCGCTGCCCGCGCCGGTCGGGCCGTTCACGATCGCGCTCGAGGACATCCGCGTCGGCTATGCGCCAGGGCTCGACGGCTTCAGCCTGCGGCTCCGGCCCGGCCGCACGGTCGCGCTGCTCGGGCCGAGCGGCGCCGGGAAGACGACCGTCGCCAACCTGCTGCTGCGGTTCGTCGACCCCGACGCCGGCCGGGTCACGCTCGCGGGGTCCGACCTTCGCCGCTATCGCCAGGAGGACGTCCGAGCGGCGATCGCGGTGGCGGGGCAGGACGCGCACCTGTTCTCGACCTCGATCGCCGCCAACGTACGACTGGGGCGGCCGGAGGCGAGCGATGCCGACGTCGAGCGCGTGCTCCGCTCCGCCCGCATCTGGGACTGGGTCGCCTCGCTCCCCGAGGGCTTCGAGACGCTCGTCGGCGAACAGGGCCGCGAGCTGTCAGGCGGCCAGCGCCAGCGGATCGTCCTGGCGCGAGCCCTGCTGATGGATGCGCCCGTGCTGGTGCTCGACGAGCCAACCGCGCACCTCGACCCGCCGACGGCACAGGCCCTGGTCGAGGACGTCTTTGCCGCCGCCCGCGGCAAGGCGGTGCTGCTCATCACACACCGCCCGGAGGGCATCGACCTCGCGGACGAGGTCGTCGTGCTCAGCCCGGACTGATCCCCCAGGCGCTCGTGACGGCTTCGCCCGGCTCGAGGCGGATCACCGCCTCGCCGGTGTGAAAGGCGTTCGCCGGGCAGGTCATGGGCTCCACCGCGAGGCTGCTCCGGGCGACGTCCGGCAGCGGGTCGCCGGTGAAGAGCTGGAGCCAGCCGTACGACTCGTCCAGCCACACCGTGACGTCGCCGAAGCGGACGCGCGCGAGCCCATCCGCGTCGCGCTCGAGGTCGGTGAAGGCGTGGTCGAGCTGCGTGGAGCCGATCGGCCGCGGGCGCCTGAAGTCGTACTCGGTGCCGGCGACCGGCTCGCGCCCGGCCGGGAGGCTGCGCTCGTCCGTGTGCAACACGACGCGGCCGGGCGCGCGCAGGACCACGTCGTCGACCGATCCGGCGAGGTACGGGTGCATGCCGCTGCCGAACGGGGCGGCGTCCGGCCCGGTGTTCTCGGCGGTCGTCTCGACCCGCAGCCCGTCGGGCGAGAGCGAGTACTCGATCGCGAGCGAGAGCGAAAAGGGGTAGCCGGGCTGCGGCTCGAGCCGGTACTCGACGACCACGCGCGCCGAGTCCTGCGCGGCGAGCGACCAGCGCTCGCCCCGGACGAGCCCGTGGATCGAGTTCCCGTGCTCGGGCTCCGTCAGCGGGAGCTGGTGGCGGCGCCCGTCCCAGTCATAGCTGCCGTCCTCGAGCCGGTTCGGCCACGGGATCAACACCTGCCCGCGGCCTGACGTCGACCCGCCCGATTCGGCGTAGCCGTCCAGCACGGGGCGGCCGCGCGCCGTGTAGGCGCGCAGCCCGCCTCCGATCAGGTCGACGGCGACCTGCTGGTCGCCGGCCGCGAGCTCGACGTCCACTCAGGCCGTAGCGGCCGCCGCCATGCCGGCGCCAACGCGGTCGAGCAGGTGGTCGCCGACCCGCAGCGAGTTGGCCATCGCCGTGAGCGCCGGGTTGACCGCGCCGATGCTGGGGAACACGCTCGTGTCGACGATGTAGAGGTTGTCGACCTCGTGGGCGCGGCAGTCCGGGTTGACGACCGAGCTCGCCGGGTCGGCGCCCATGCGGGCGCAGCCGGCCTGGTGCGCGACCCCCGCCACCGGGATCTCGTTCTTGAGGTACGCGAAGCGGTGGAAAAGGCCGTCCTCTTCCATGTGCAGCTTCCCGAGCATCCCGTGCAGCTGCTCGCCGAGCTCCTTCTTCGGCACGTCATTCGTCGACGTGTACGCGAGCGTGAGCTTCCCGCTGCGGTCCACCGTGACGCGGTTGTCCGGCATCGGGAGGTCCTCGGTGGAGAGCCAGAAGTCGACCGCGTGCCGTGCGACCTTTTCCAGCGTCCAGCTCGGCGCCAGCTTCGTCTGGCCGGGCTTCTCGCCCCGGTACATCGGTGCCTGCGACTTGCCGACCATCTGGATGTTCCCGAGCGGGTACTCGCGGCCGTTGCCGGCGAGGTAGAAGTCGTTGAGGCCGAGTGTCTTCTGGAAGACGGTCGGGTTCTCGTCCTTCGACAGGGCCAGCACGGCCGAGCAGTTGTGGAACATGTAGTTGCGGCCGACCTGGTCGGAGCCGTTCGCGAGGCCGTTCGGGTGGGCGTCGCTCGCCGACATCAGCAGCACCTTCGCCGTGTTGGCGGCCCCGCAGGCGAGCACGACGACGTCGGCCGCGTAGGTCTCGGTCTCGCCGTCGCGGTCGACGATCACGCGCTCGACGGTGCCGCCGGACGCATCGGTCTCGAGCCGGAGGACGGTCGCGTTCGTCATCAGTGTGACGTTCTGGTGCTCGAGCGCCGGGCGCACGCCGAAGACCTCAGCGTCCGACTTGGCGTGCACGACGCACGGGAAGCCGTCGCAGTTCATGCAGCGGACGCACGCCGAGTAGGGCGGGTTCGACTCGTCGAGCCGGATCCCGCAGGGCGCATGGAACGGGTTGAGGCCAATTCCCGCCAGGTCGTCATGGAGCTGCTGGATCCGCGGCTCGTGGGAGACGGCCGGGAACGGGTACGGCGCGCTGGACGGCGGCTCGGTCGGATCCTCGCCACGGGAGCCGTGCACCTCGTACAGCTGCTCGGCCTTGGTGTAGTACGGCTCGAGCTCGTCGTAGGTGATCGGCCACGCGGGCGAGACGCCGTCGTGGTGCCGGATCTCGCCGAAGTCCTCGGCACGCAGGCGGTAGAGCGCCGCGCCGTACAGCTTCGTCGCACCGCCAACGAAGTAGTGGATCTGCGGCTGGAACGGCTTGCCCTTCACGTCGTACCAGGTCTCCGCGGACACGTAGCGATTGTCGACGAACACGTCCGCCGCCTGCCAGTTCTGGGGCTCGCGCGGCAGCCAGTCGCCGCGCTCGAGCAGCAGGATGCGCTTGCCGGACGGTGCGAGGTGCCGGGCGAGGGTGCCGCCGCCGGCGCCCGTGCCGACGATGATTACGTCGAAGGCGTCCATCTCAAATCTCCTTCAGCATCTCGGGGACGACGATCCGCGCGGCGGCCTCGATCAGCGCGAGGTGCGAGAACGCCTGCGGGAAGTTGCCGAGGAAGCGGCCGGTGGCCACGTCGAACTCCTCCGCGTAAAGACCGAGCGGCGAGGCGATCCGGAGCAGGCGCTCCATCAGGTCGCGTGCCCCCTGTAGCTCGCCGACGATCGCGTAGGCCGACACGAGCCAGAACGAGCAGATGAGAAACGTGCCCTCCTTGCCGGAGAGCCCGTCGTCGGTCTCATTCGTCTTGTAGCGCAGCACGAACCCGTCCTCGGTCAGCTCGCTGGCGATCGCCATGACGCTGGCGCGCATGCGCTCGTCGTCTCCCGGCAGGAAGCCGAAGATCGGCGCGAGCAGCGTCGAGGCGTCAAGCGCATCGGTCTCGTAGTGCTGGCGGAGGACGCCGTCGGACCGGAGGCCGTGTTCGAGGATGTCCGCTTTGATCTCGTCGGCCGTCGCGCGCCACGTCGCGTTGAGGTCGGCGTCGCCGCGGATGTCGGCGAGCTTGGCGGCGCGGTCGAGCGCCACCCAGCCCATCAGCTTCGACGAGACGTAGTGCTTGGGTGCCCCGCGCGCCTCCCAGATGCCCTGGTCGGGGTTCTGCCAGACGCGCGTGGCGCACTCGGCCTGCGACTCCACGATCGGCCAGAGCCGCCGAGGCAGCCGGTCGCTCTCTCGCGTGTGCTGGAGGATCGAATCCAGCACGGCGCCGAAGACGTCATTCTGCTTCTGGTCGAACGCGCCGTTGCCGATCCGGACCGGCTTGGCGCCCGCGTATCCGGACATGTCTTCGCGAGTCGACTCGGTCAGGTCGCGGCGGCCGTCGATCCCGTACATGATCTGGAGCGACCCGTCGTCCGTCGGCTCGACGTCGGCGACGAACTGCATGAACTCGTCGGCCTCCCAGTCGAGGTTCAGCCAGTGCAGCGCGTGGAGCGTGAAGGTCGTGTCGCGCATCCAGGTGTAGCGGTAGTCCCAGTTGCGCTCGCCGCCCGGCGTCTCGGGCAGCGACGTGGTGAGGGCGGCCACCGTCGCACCGGTTGGCATGTACGTGAGCCCCTTGATCGTCAGCGCGGCGCGCTGCACGGGGTCGCGCCAGCGGTGGTCGGGTACGCGGGCACGGCCGAGCCAGTTGCGCCAGAAGCGGCAGGTCCTGTCGAGCCGCTCGGTCGCCTCCTCGACGGTCGCAGGCGCCTCGAAGCCCTCGGCCCACGTCAGCGCGCAGTAGGCCTTCTCGCCGGCCTGGAGGACGTGGCGGCCGCGGACGCGGTTGCCCTCGATGCCGAGCCCCAGGCTCGAGACCAGGCGGACCGTCTGGCCGGCGCCGGTCGCCTGCTCGGCGGTGGCGCCGTCGTCGACGAGCGTCCAGGTCGCGGGCTCGCGGCCGTAGTCGAACGCGGGCTCGCAGATCAGCTCGACCTCGACGTTGCCGTCGATGCACTCGACCGTGCGGACGAGCATGTGATCCCCGTCGTCATCGGCCGGCGGCCGCGTGTGCGGCGTCACCGTGTCGGTGCCAGTGCGCGGGCCCATGGTCAGCGCGTCGCGAACGACCACCCAGCCGTTCGGCACACGCCACGTTGTCTCGAGCACGTTCGTGCCCGGCTCGTACTGCCGGGCAGTGGGGTGGTTGACGTCGTACGGCGCGAAGCGGAAGAAGCCGGCCTGGCGGTCCAGGAGGCTGCCGAAGATGCTCGCCGAGTCGAAGCTCGGGACGCAGAGCCAGTCGATCGCCCCGTCCGGGGCGACGAGCGCGCCCGTGTGGCAGTTCGAGAGGAACGCGTACTCCGCGATCGGCGGGAACGGCGACGGGGCGGCCGCGCTCTGGGCCGTCGTCTCCGCTTTCTCGGTCGTCGTCATGCCGGCATCCACGGCGCGTGCCAGCCGAATCCGGCCACGAGCTTCTCGGCCTCCTTGGGTCCCCACGACCCGGGCTTGTACGGATGGACGGGCGGCGGGTTGTCGAGCAGCGGTTGCATGATGCGCCACGTCTCCTCGACGCCGTCCTGGCGGGTGAACCGGGTGTGGTCGCCGATCATCGCCGCGTGCAGGAGCACCTCGTAGGGCGTCGGCCCCTCGCCGCCCTGCTGGGCAAACTCGACGTCGAGCTCGATCGGCGCGGAGCCCGTGCGGTCGGCGCGGTGCGCGTCGATTCTCAGCCGGACGCCGGTGGTCGGGTCCATCTTGATGACGAGCTGGTTCGGCTCCGGCGAGTTTTCGTACGCCTTGAAGCCGAGCTTCGGCGCCCGCTTGAAGACGAGGCGCAGCTCCGTCTGCGTGGCGGCCAGCTTCTTGCCGGTGCGGATGAAGAAGGGGACACCGGCCCAGCGCCAGTTGTGAATCTCCAGGCGCAGGGCGGCGTACGTCTCGGTCGTGGAATCCGGCGCCACGCCGTCGATGTCGAGGTAGCCGTCGTACTGGCCGCGGACGTAGTGCGCCGGGTCGGCCTCGCCAACTGCGCGGTACAGCGCGACCTTCGAGTCGCCAAGCGTCTGGGGGTCGCCGCGGGACGGCGCCTCCATGGCGCAGAAGGCGACCACCTGCATCAGGTGGTTCACGACTACGTCGCGTAGGGCGCCGACCGGGTCGTAGAAGTGGCCACGGTCCTCGACGCCGAAGTCCTCGGTCATCGAGATCTGGACAGACTCGACGTAGTTGCGGCTCCAGAGCGGCTCGAGCAGCGCGTTGGCGAACCGCAGGTGCAGGATCTCGTCGAGGCCCATCTTCCCGAGGTAGTGGTCGATCCGGTAGAGCTGCGACTCGTCGATGTACTGGTGCAGCTCCTCAGCCAGGGCGTGCGCCGAGTCGCGGTCGTGGCCGAACGGCTTCTCGACGACCACGCGCGCGTTCTGCGTCAGCCCCGCGTCATGGAGACCCTGCACGACCCGGCCGAACAAGAAGGGCGGGATCTCGAGGTAGAAGACCGGCCTGTCGAACCCGCGCACAGCCTCGGCGACTTTTTCGTAGGTCGCGGCCTCCCCGAAGTCGCCGTCGACGTACGAGAGCCGGGCGGCGAGGCGGTCGAAGACCTTCTCGTCGAGCTCCTCGCCGGTGCCGACGATCGAGGTGCGCGCCCGCTCCTTGAGCTGGTCGACCGTCCAGTCGTCGACGGCTACACCGACGACCGGCACGTCGAGCTCGCCGCGCCGCTCGAGCCGGTAGAGCGACCGGAAGGTCATGACCTTTGCCAGGTCGCCCGTGATCCCGAACACGACGAGGACGTCGGCCGGTCCTTCCGAGTCGCCCTGGCGCGCCTGCGCCGGGGCCGGTGCTGCGCTCGTGGTCATGCGTTTCTCACCCTCCTCATCGTTCGTCCGAATGGACGCTGATGCGCCCCATGCGCTGATGCGTGAACGCGGCGCCGGCCCAGTCGACGACCGCCTTGGCGCGATCCTCGTTCGTGGGCAGCAACGCGATGTGCACGGCGCCCCAGGCAGCCTGCGCCTTGGCGCCCTTCATCGTCCGGCCGCCGAGCATCTGGACGACGGCCGCGCCCCGCCCGATCATCGCCATCGTCCCCTTGTCGCGGTATGCGAAGGGCTTCTGCTCCTTGCCGCGCGCGAGCCGGTCGATCGTCTTGCCTGCGTACTCACCCGACTGGAGCGCCACCGAGCCGAGCTGCGGCAGCACCTGTCCGGTCTTCTCGTCTGTGATCGCGGCGAGATCGCCGACGGCGTACACCTCCGGGTGAGACGGGACGCGCAGGTGCTTGTCGACGGCGAGGCGCTTGCCGCGCTGGAGCTCCAGCCCGAGCCCGTCGAGCAGCCCGTTGCCCTGCAGGCCGGCGCCCCAGACGAGCGTGTGGGCCGGCAGCACGGCACCCGACTTCAGCGTGACGCGCGTCGGCTCCACCGACTGCACGACCTCGCCCGTGCGCACCTCGACCCGCAGCTTGCCGAGCGCCTTCCGCGTGTACTCGCGCAGGTTCTCCTTGAACATCGTGAAGAGGTCAGGGCCGCCCTCGACCAGCGTGATCGTCGCGGCTTCCGCCGGCACGTCGGGGTAGTCCTTCGTGAAGACTCCGTGGTAGAGCTCGGCGAGCGCGCCCGCCGTCTCGACGCCGGTCGGCCCGCCGCCGACGACGACCACGTTCAGGGCTCCGTCGGAGATGAGGCCCGGGTCGCGGTCGGCGGCCTCCCAGCGCTCGAGTAGGTGATCCTTGAGGCGCAGAGCATCCGGGAGGGTGTAGAGCGGGAGCGCGTGGTCGGCGGCGCCCTGGACGCCGAAGAAGTTGACTTCGGCCCCGACGGCCAGGACGAGCGAATCGTACGAGAGCGGCTTCAGCTCGCCGAAGCGAACCTCGCGCGCCTCCAGGTCGATGGCCTCGACCGTGTCGTTGTGCACGCGCGCGTTCTCCTGCTTCTTCACGAGGTCACGCACCTGGTGGCCGACCGCCGTCTGGTCCAGGAGCCCGGTCGCAAACTGGTAGAGCAGCGGCTTGAACGTGTGGTAGTCGTGCTCGTCCACGATCACGACCTCGACGTCCGCTTTCGCGAGTGCGTGCGCCGCGCCGATGCCGGCGAACCCGCCGCCCAGGATGAGAACGCGGTGCCGTCCTTCCGCCATTGGGCGAAGCTAGGCGCACGCCGGGGCGTTGCCGTCACCCGAACGGGATGATCGCGGTAGCGTCGCGGCCGTGTTCTACGCGCTGAACACCGTGGAGCTGTTCCTGCTCGTGCTTGCCGTTATCGGCGGCGCCGCCGTGGTGGGCTCGTTCGCCGGGCACTACCTGCGGCACTCCACCCACTACCGCGAACCGATCGGCGTGGTGCAGGCGGCATTGCTGGGCGTCGTCGGCCTGATCCTCGCCTTCGGGCTCACCCTCGCAGTCGGCCGGTACCAGAGTCGCCGCGCCGATGTCGTCGACGACGCCAACACGATCGGCACCGCCTACCTGCGCGCGCAGACGCTGCACGAGCCGCAGCGCAGCCGGTCGCTCATGCTCTTCAAGCGCTACAACGACCTCGCGATTCGGGTGACGCATGAGGTCCCGGGCACCGCCGCGCTGCGCGCGACGTCGGCGCAGGAAGGGCGCGTCCAGCGAGGGCTTTGGCGGCTCGCCGGCCAGTCGCTGAACGCGCATCCGATCGACAGCGCTCCGCGGCTCTACGTGGAGAGCCTGAACGAGATGATCGACCAGCAGGGCGTCCGCCTCGCCGGGCTCAACAACCGCGTGCCCAACGAGGTGCTCGCGCTTCAGCTCTTCAGCGCGGCGCTCGGCATCGGACTGCTCGCCTTGTACCTCAGCATGCTCGGCAAGGGCCAGGCCACGGTGGCGGCCGCCGCGGTTGCGGTCAGCTTCCTCGTCTTCGTCACCTTCGACCTCGACCGGCCGACGCGCGGGCTGATCACCGTGCCCGACACGCCGCTCGTCAACGAACGCGCCGTCATGGAGCTGCCCCCGGCGGCGCCGGCGCCGGGCTGAGCGCCCGGCGCCGGCAGATCCTGAGTTAGTGGCTGACAGCCACTAACTCGTCGGCTAGTGCGACTTCGTGTTGGCGAAGCCGGACAGCGGGTCGGCCACGTACGGGAAGGTCGACATCGGCTTGACGTCGTCCGCTGTTGACGCCGTCGCCCAGAGCGGCAGCTTCTTGCCCTTCAGGACGCCGCCGACCGCCTGCTCGGCGATGTCGATGACGTCGTCGCCCAGGCGGCGGCCGTTCGGCCAGCCCTGGATGTCGCCGCCGAGCACGCCCAGCCGGCTCGGCTTGCCCGCCGGGTGACCGGGATGGACAGGTTGAGGCGGAGCACGTCCGCGAGCTTCGGCCCGGTGAAGTTGAGCTTCGGGACGCCGGTCAGGAAGCACCGCGACGAGGTCGTCCGGCCCGTCTCCGGACGCCGAGCTTGTACAGCTTGTTGATCACCGCGGCGAGGATCGGCGTCCTTGTAGTACTTGCTTGAACTGCGACTCGCTCCACGGCTGGACGCGTTCCACAGGTCCTTGAGCCCGGTCGGGATGATGACCTCGTTGACGAGCGGGTTGCCGAGCCGGTCGACCTGCACCCAGTTCCGCGCGTCCCGTTCGTGCACCGCGCGTCGTCACCTTCTGCGGTCGACGGACGCCCAGACGCCGATCGTACGTGGTTCGTGGTGTCCAGCTCCGCGATCGGCACCTGCATCGCGATACGTGTGCACGCCGTAGCCGGCGAAGAAGTCCTTCCCGCCGCCTTGTTGCCGGTGCCCTTGCGGATCGCGACGCAGGTCGAAGATCGCGCCGACGTCACCGAAGAACGGATCGTCACGCTGGCCGGCGAACGCCTCGCCGCCGCCGTCGAACGAGGCGATCGACTTCGTCGCGAGGCGCGTGGTAGTTCGGCGTCGACCGCGGGCCGATGTTGTTCGGCGGCGTCGTCGCATGGCGATGACCTCGCCTTGCCGTTCGCGATCTTGCGTGACCGTGAACGGCTGCGCGGTGTCGCCGAGGAAGAACGGACCGGTCTTCCGGCTGGAACTGGAAGCGGTAGATGACGTCCGCCTTGACGTCGCCGTTCCGTGTCGATCTTAGATGTTGTACCGGGCGGTCGGCGAGAACGTGTACTAGTTCGGCCCGGCCGCCGGATCCTCGCCCGGGATGTAGTTCGCAGATCAGTGTCAGCGTGTCCGGCTTGTCCGGGCTGCGGAACGCATAGAGGTCCGTGTGGTCGGCGGACGGGTCCTCCGAGATCAGCGGCGCCTCCCGGTGGCTCGACGCGAGGCTGCTGGCCGGGGCCGGGCCGTAGATCACGGCCAGGGCGAGGGCCCCGACGGCAGCTGTCAGCACGCCGAGGCCGGTTGCGGCTCTGCGCATGGTTGTGCTCCCTCCTTGTCCGCGACGGCCCTGTCGTCGTTAGGGGTGGCCGTCGGCTGCCAGTCCTTCGTACAGGGGCCGGCTTCGGTTCGGGCCTTCAACACTCGATGACTTCGGGTTGGCGCCGCCGTCTAAGCGGTAACGAACGAAGGAGAGACCATGGCACGGCTGATCGTTTCCCAGTTCACGACCGTCGACGGCGTGATCGAAGATCCGGGCGGCGCCGAGGGGGTCGGCGGGTGGGCATTCAAGTTCGAGCGGGGGGCGGAGGGCGACCGCTTCAAGGTCGACGAGGTCATGGCGAGCGAGGCGCTCCTCCTCGGCCGAGTCACCTACGAGGGGTTCGCAGCCGCGTGGCCCTCACGCGAGGGCGATTTCGCGGACAAGTTCAACGGGATGCCCAAGTACGTCGTCTCCACGACACTCCGCGATCCGGAGTGGAGCAACACCACCGTGATATCCGAGGACGTGCCGGCGAGCGTCCGCGCGCTGAAGGAGCGCGAGGGCGGCGACATCCTCGTCAACGGGAGCCCCACGCTGGTCAAGACGCTCGCGGACCATGACCTCGTCGACGAGTATCGGCTCATGGTCTTCCCGACCGTCGTCGGCGCGGGCAAGCGGCTGTTCCCCGAGGGTGTCACCGTTGACGTCCTCGAGCTCGTCGAGTCGCGGCCCGTCGGCGACGACGGCGTCGTCATCCTGATCTACCGCCCCAAATGAGAAAGGAGACCGGAATGTCCAAGCTCACCGCCTGCCTCTGGTTCGACACGAAGGGCGAGGAGGCCGCCCGTTTCTACGCGTCCGTGTTCCCGAACTCGCGCATCACCGGCATCTCGCACTACGGCGAGGCCGGGCCGCGCGAGGCCGGCTCGGTGATGACCGTCGACTTCGAGCTCGACGGCCAGCCGTTCCTCGCGCTGAACGGAGGCCCGGAGTTCACGTTCAGCGAGGCGATCTCGTACCAGGTCAGCTGCGAGACGCAGGAGGAGGTCGACCGCTACTGGTCGACGCTGTCCGAGGGCGGCGAGGAAGGCCCGTGCGGATGGCTGAAAGACCGGTTCGGGCTCTCCTGGCAGATCGTCCCGACGGCCCTGCCGCGTCTCCTGAAGGATCCGGACCACGAGAAGGCGCAGCGCGTCATGGCGGCGATGATGCAGATGAGGAAGATCGAGATCGACGAGCTGGAGCGCGCCGCAGCCGGCGTTCCCGTCTAGACCGCCTGGGCGGCGGGCGCGGCTGCCTCCTCGGCGGCCGCCTCGCCGCCCTCGCGCGCGAGCGAGATGGCGATCGCGCCCCACATGGCGAGCGCGAGGCCGCCCCAGGCGACGACCTTGTGCCAGACCGGGAGGCTCAGCGTCTCCTCGAGCAGCGCGACCCCGATGAACACCGAGAGCACGGGGTTCAGCACGGACGTGGTCGCGACCGACGGCGCCAGGCGGCCGGTGCCGAGCGAGACCTGCTGGACGACGAACGCCGCGATGCCGGCCAGTCCGCAGGCGTAGATCTCCCAGCTCGAGAACGCTGCGCCGACGCCGCCGGCGTCGATCATCTCGGCGCTCGGCTTCCAGAGCGACGCGGACAGCCCGTACAGGAGACCCGCCGCCGCCCCGTACATGCCCGCCTTGCGCTCCAGCGTCCCGCCGCCCCCGAGAGCCATCAGGAGGCCCACCAGGATGAGAACGATCGCGATCGTCACGGCCCACTGGACGCCCGGGGCGTTCGGCCGCCCGCCCGCGGGGTCGCCGACGAGCGTGAACACGGCGAGCCCGACCACGACCACCGCCGCGCACCCGATCTCACGGCGGCCGACGCGCTGCGCCGTGATCAGATAGCCGAGCGGGAGCGCGAACACGATGGTGGACACGAGCAGCGGCTGGATGACCGACAGCCGGCCGTGGTCGAGTGCGATCGCCTGGAGCACGTAGCCGACGAACAGCACTGCGGTTCCGGCGAGCCACCAGGTTTGCCCGAGGAGCCGCAGGAGCGACGCCGGGTGGGCGAGCGAGACGTCGCCCTCACCGAGAGCGCCCTTCTGCTGCAGCGTGGCCGCGAGCGCGAAGCACGCCGCGGCCAGGAGCGCCAGCGTTGCAGCCATTCACGAGGAATTAGGCGGTTGGGCGGCCGATCCTTCCGTTCAGGGCCTCAGCGCTGGACGATGTTCTTCGCGAAGAAGAGCACGTTCGCAGGCCGCTCGGCCAGCCGCCGCATCAGGTACGGGTACCACTGCGGCCCGAACGGCGTTGCGACCAGCACCTTGAACCCACGCGCGACCAGGTCGAGCTGCAGCTGCGGGCGCACGCCGTAGAGCATCTGGAACTCGAAGCGGTCCTTCGGGTACTCGAGCGCGATCGTGTGCTCGATCAGCGACTCGTCGTGCGTCGCGACGGCCACATAGACGCCGCCGGCGAGCGCGCGCTCGAGCAGGTCGCGGTACGCCTGGTCGACGTCCGCCTTGTTCGGGTACGCGATCGCCTCGGGCTCCAGGTACGCGCCCTTGACGAGCCGCAGGTTGGGCGCGAGCGGCAGCAGCTCTTCGAGGTCGCCCGGGGTTCGGTACAGGTACGCCTGCAGGACGCACCCGACGTTGTCGTTGCCACCCTCCCGCAGGTGCCGGTAGCAACGCAACGTTGCGTCGACGACCGCGGACTGTTCCATGTCGATCCGCACCGAGTTGCCGACCGACGCGGCATGGGCGACGACGGAGCCGACGTTCTCGAGCGCGAGTTCCTCGTCGATGAGCAGGCCCAGGTGCGTCAGCTTCAGCGCGACGTTCGCGCGCAGCTCCCGCTCGGCGATGCCGTCGAGCACCTCGCGGTAGGCGGCGACGACCTCGAGCGTCTCTTCGCGCGTCGTGACGTCCTCGCCGAGCAGCGTCGTGTTCGCGTACAGCCCGTTTGCGTTCAGTGCCGCCAGTGTGTCGAGGCAGGCATCCAGCGTCTCGCCCGCAACGAAGCGCGAGGCGCCGAGCCGCATGCCGTAGCGGCTCATGAAGCCGCGTACGCCGCGGTTGGTGGCGGCCACGAGGATCGCCTTGCGGCCGAGATCTTGCACGGCTCGACGGTAACCGATGAAATTTCTCTGGGCGGCCGGTCTGAGCCTCTAGAGTGACCGCCGTGGCGACCACCGCGCACCCGGGCCTCGAGACCCAGCTCGAGGACTACCGGCGCGAACTGACCGCGTACTGCTACCGCATGCTCGGCTCGCCGTTCGAGGCCGAGGACGCTGTGCAGGACACGATGGTGCGCGCCTGGCGCTCCATCGACCGGTTCGAGGGGCGCGCGGCGCTGCGCTCCTGGCTCTACCGGATCGCGACGAACGTCTGCCTGGACATGCTCAAGGGCCGTGAGCGGCGCGCCCGGCCGATGGACCTGGGTCCCGCGCGCGAGCCGCTGATCGAGAACCTCTGCACGCTCGCCGAGGTGACGTGGATCGAGCCGTTGCCGACCGACCCTGCCGAGCTGACCGAGTCACGCGAGACGGTCCGACTCGCGTTCGTGGCCGCCTTGCAGCACCTGCCGCCGCGTCAGCGCGCAGCGCTGATCCTGTGCGAGGTGCTGAAGTGGAAGGCGAGCGAGGCCGCGGACCTGCTCGAGACGAGCGTCGCCTCGGTGAACAGTGCGCTCCAGCGCGCGCGCGCCACGCTCGACGCCACCGACCTGACGGCCGCCGGCACGTCGACCGAGCTGACCGCCGACGACCGCGAGCTGCTCGCGCGCTACGTGGCCGCCTTCGAGGCCTACGACGTCGACCGGCTCACCGAGGTCCTGCACGAGGACGCGCAGCAGTCGATGCCGCCGTACGACCTCTGGCTGCGCGGCCGCGACGACGTCTTCACCTGGTGGTTCGGGCCGGGCATCGGCTGCAAGGGCTCGAAAGTGATCCCGACACCGGATCTGATGGCCAACGGCTCGCCGGCATACGGGCAGTACAAGCCCGCCGCCGATGGCGGCTACGAGCCGTGGGCGCTGCAGGTCGTGGAGCTCCGCAAGGGGACGGTCGGCGAGATCACCTTCTTCCTCGACACCGACCGGATCTTCCCGCTCTTCGGGCTGCCGCCGCGGCTCGGGGCCGCGGCCTAAGCGACGACGTCGCTCAGGCCCATGAAGGCGACGAGCTCGCGAAGCTCAGGCGACGTGTTGCGTAGCCGGATCGAGCACCCCGTCCGCCGGGCCGCCATCTGCAGGCGCGCAAGCGCGTCGACCGTCACCGCGTCGGGCGGCACGTCGGCCACGTCGCACCAGGCGACCTCGCCCGGCGCGGAAGAGAGGAGCCCGCAGATACGTTCGCACAGACCAGGTAGGTCGGCGCGCGCGATCGGACCGCGCACGGAGAAGTTGACCATCACACTGATTGACCGCCATTTGCCGGGAAAATCATCGGATTTCCGGACCCGGGACCGATGAATTCGGCGTTTCGGAGCGGTCGAAGCTGGTGACCGACCGGAAAGGAGCCCGGAGATGACCATCGCCGACACCCGCGCAAAATGGCTCGCTCTCGCCGTCCTCTGTCTGGGCGACCTGATGATCGTGCTCGACGTCTCGATCGTGAACGTCGCGCTCCCCTCGATCCGGGAGGACCTCGGGTTCTCGCAGGCGTCGCTGGCGTGGGTGCTCAATGCGTACACGATCACCTTCGGCGGGTTCCTGCTCCTCGGCGGGCGGCTCGGCGACCTGTTCGGCCAGCGCCGGCTCTTCCTCGGTGGGATGACGCTGTTCACGCTCGCTTCGGCGGTGTGCGGGCTCTCCCAGTCGCAGGGCGCGCTCGTCGTCGCCCGCGCCGTCCAGGGCGTCGGCGGCGCAGTCGTCTCCGCCGTCGCGCTCGCGCTGATCATGAGGCTCTTCACCGAGCCCGGCGAGCGCGCGAAGGCGATGGGCTTCTTCGGCTTCGTGATGGCGGCCGGCGGCAGCATCGGCGTCCTGCTCGGCGGCGTGATCGTCGACCTCGCCGACTGGCACTGGATCTTCCTCGTCAACGTGCCGATCGGGATCGCGGTCTTCGCGCTGACGCTGGCCGTTATCCCGGGTGCCTTCGAGCGGCCGGCGTCCCGCCGGGTGGACGTCGCCGGAGCGATCACCGTGACCGCGGCGCTGATGATCGCCGTCTACGCGGTGGTCAAGGGCAACGACGTCGGCTGGCTCGGGTTCCAGACCCTCGGCTTGCTGGCGCTCAGCGCGGCGCTCTTCTGCGTCTTCCTGGTGATCGAGTCCCGCGACCCCGCGCCGCTCGTACCGCTGCGGCTCTTCCGGCTCCGCAACCTGAGCACCGCGAGCGTTGTGGGGATCCTCTGGTCGGCGGCCATGTTCGGCCTCTTCTTCCTGTCCGCGCAGTACCTCCAGCTCGTGCTCGGGTACAGCCCGCTGAAGGTCGGCCTGTCGTTCCTGCCGGTCAACCTGATCATGGGCGTCTTCTCCGTCGGGCTCTCGGCCAGGGTGGTCATGCGCTTCGGGATCAAGACGCCCACCGTGATCGGGATGTCGCTGATCGCGGTGGGCCTGCTGCTCTTCGCGCGGGCCGCCACCGACGGGATGTTCCTCGTCGACGTGCTGCCGGCGATGATCGTCCTCGGCTTCGGGATCGGCCTCGCGTTCAACCCCGTGCTGCTGGCTGCAATGAGCGACGTCGCACCGAGCGAGTCAGGGCTGGCATCCGGCGTCGCGAACACCGCGTTCATGATGGGCGGCGCGCTCGGGCTCGCCGTGCTTGCCAGCGCGGCTGCGTCGCGCACGGACAGCCTGGAGAGCTCCGGCGCGAGCCACGCGGCGGCGCTCACCGGCGGCTACCACCTCGCGTTCATGCTCGGGGCGGTCTTCGCAGCCGCGGCGGCCGGGGTGGCGGCGAAGTTCCTGCGCGTCGAGCGCGCACCGGCGCCGGCCGAGGCCGCCGCCTATGACTCCGCCTGATTGCGAGTAACAATGCTGGGATGCAGCTTGGAGTTGACACTGAACGACTCCAGCGGCTGCAGGCACTGACCGACGCTGCGCTCGCGCACCTCAGGCTTGACGACCTGCTCGACGCGCTGCTGCTCCGCACCCGCGACCTGCTCTCCGTCGACACGTGCGCGATCCTGCTGCTCGACGAGGCGACGCAGGAGCTTGTCGCGCGCGCAGCCGTCGGGATCGAGGAGGAGGTCGCAGCTGGTGTCCGCATCCCGGTCGGCCGCGGTTTTGCCGGCCGCGTGGCGGCGAGCAAGGAGCCGGTGATCCTCGACGACGTCGATCACGCGGATGTGCTCAACCCGATTCTGCGCCAGAAGGGGATCACGTCGATGGTCGGCGTCCCGTTGCTCGTCACCGGCGACGTGATCGGCGTCCTCCACGTCGGCTCGTTGACGCCGCGCGACTTCGGCCCGCTCGATGTCGAGCTGCTGCAGCTCGCGGGCGACCGCGCCGCCGTCGCGATCGAGCACGCGCGCCTCTTCGAGGCCGAGCGCAGCGCCCGCGAGCGCCTCGAGAACGTGCAGGTCGTCACCGACGCGGCGCTTGCGCATCTCGAGCTGGACGAACTCCTGGACGTGCTGCTGCCGCGGATCCGCGACATCCTGCACGCCGACACCTGCGCGGTGCTGCTGCTGGACCGCGATGCCCAGGAGCTCGTCGCGCGGGCTGCGGTCGGGCTGGAGGAGGAGGTCGAGGCCGGCGTCCGCATCCCGATGGGACGGGGGTTTGCCGGCCGGATCGCGGCGGGCCGGCAGCCGATCATCCTCGACGACGTCGAGCGCGCCGACGTGCTCAACCCGATCCTGCGCGAGAAGCGACATCAGGTCCATGGTCGGCGTCCCGCTCCTCGCGGGCGGCGAGGCGATCGGCGTCCTGCACGTCGGCTCGCTCGTCGACCGCATCTTCCGGGCGGCCGACGTTGAGCTCCTGCAGCTCGTCGCCGACCGCGTCGCGCTGGCCATCGCGCGCGCCCAGGTCTACGAGCAGGCGGTCATGTTCGATCAGCTGAAGCTGAACTTCGTCGCCATCGCGTCGCACGAGCTGCGGACGCCAACCGCAGCCGTGTACGGGGCGCTCGTCACCCTGCGCGCGCGCGACCTGCCGGAGGAAACGCGCGCCGAGCTCATGGACGTCGCGTACGAGCAGTCCGACCGGCTGCGCCGGCTGCTCGAGCAGCTGCTCGACCTGTCGCGCCTCGACGCCGAGTCGATCAGCGTGACGCCCCGGCCGATCGTGCTCCAGCGCGTGCTCGCGGACATCGTCGACGGGGCCGTGACCGAGGGCGTGCCGGTCGACCTGGACGTCTCACCCGATCTCGCCGCCGTCGCCGACCCGCTGGTGCTCGAACGGGTTGTCTCCAACCTGCTCACGAACGCCGTCCGGCACGGAGCGCCTCCGATCACGGTGACCGCGGACGTGCAGGACCGCCACCTCCGCGTCATGGTCGACGACGCGGGCGCAGGCGTGGCGGACGACCTGCGCGCGCGGCTGTTCGAGCGGTTCGCGCGCGGCAACACCGACCGGGGCAGCGGCCTCGGCCTCGCGATCGCGCGAACGTACGCCCAGGCGCACGGCGGCGACCTCGTCTACCACCCGCTCAGGCACGGCGCCCGCTTCGAGCTGATCGTGCCCCAGGACTGATGCGCGTCCGCTGGTTCGGACAAGCCGCGTTCCTGCTCGAAGGGGAGCAGCGCGTGATGATCGACCCGTTCGGCGACATCCGCGAGCGCTTTGCCGGGAGGGGGATCGAGTGGCTCTACCCCCCGATCGCCGACGTCGCCGCCGACCTGCTGCTCGTCACGCACGAGCACCTCGACCACAACGGCGTCGAGGTCGTCGCCGGCGACCCGGTCGTCATCCGCTCCACGGCTGGGCGGCTCGAGTCGCCGGTCGGCGAGGTGGTCGCGATCGCGTCGGAGCACGACCCGGCTGCGGGCACCGAGCGCGGCCCCAACACGATCTTCTGCTTCACGCTCGACGGCCTGCGCGTCTGCCACTTCGGCGACTTCGGCCAGGCTGAGGTCCGGCCGGAGCAGGCCGCGGCGATCGGCGAGGTCGATCTGCTCTTCGTGCCGGTCGGCGGCCAGGCGACGATCGACGGGCCCGCTGCGGCGACGGTCCTTCGCGAACTGAGGCCGCGCGTCGCCGTGCCCATGCACTACCGGAACGCGGCCGTGAATTTCCTGGAGCCGCCCGACAGCTTCTATGAGGCGTTCGGCGGCACCGTGGCGGAGCTGCCGCGGCCCGAGTTCGTCGTGGACGAGCATCTGGGCGACGAGACGGTGGTTGTCGCCCCGGCGCCGCCCCTCGGCGACTAGAACAGCCGCCTCGACCCATATCCTCGGCGCGATGCCCGAGTCCGGCACGCGGCGTGTTGAGCTCTTGCTGCCCGTACGGACGGTGCTGATCGTCGCGGCGGCGGTGGGCGTGCTCGCCGCGTTCGAGGCGATCGGCGACACGTTCCTGATCGTCTTCGTCGGGATCTTCCTCGCGCTCGTCTTCGAGTATCCCGGTGCGCTTCGTGATCGCGAAGACGCACTGGTCGCGCGGGCTCGCCGCGACGGTCACCGTGCTCGGCACCGCCGTCGGCGGTGACCGTGTTCGTGCTGTTGCTGCCTCGTCCCGCTCGTCGGCGGCGTCCGCGACTTCCTGCACGACCTGCCGCGACACGGTCGAGAAGCTGCGCACGTCGGACGAGCTCTCCTGGCTCGGCGACAGCGGCGGCGGCGAGAACGTCCAGGAGGGCGCGGAGCAGGTCTCGGGCTCGGTGCCGGACGCGATCTCGGCGGTGCTCGGCATCGCCGGGTCGACTTCTTCACCGTCTTCCTCGCCGCCTTCACGATCCTCTTCATCTGCCTCTTCCTGCTCACCGACATCGCGAACCTGAAGCGGTCGCTCGGCAAGCGTGCTCATGCCGGGCGAGGACGAGCGCTGGCTCGGGCGTCTGGGAGCGCGTGACGGAGGCCGTCTCGCGGTGGGCGATCGGCGTCGTCGTGATCGCGGTCGATCGCCGGCACGACCCAGGGCGTGACCGCCTGGCTCCTCGGCTCGAGCTACGCGCTCGGGCTCGGCGTGATCGCGGGCCTGCTCGACATGATCCCGAACATCGGCGCGACGATCGCCGGCTTCATCCTCGTGCCGACGCTGTGGGCCGAGCAGGGCATCGGCGCCGGCGATCGTCATGCTCGTCGTGGTCCTCGTCTACCAGCAGGTCGAGAACAACATCCTCACGCCGAAGATCCAGGGCAAGGCCGTCAGCCTCTCCGGCTTCTTCATCATCGTCGCCGTCACGCTGTTCGGCGCGCTGCTCGGCGTGCTCGGCGCGCTCACCGCGGTGCCGCTCGCCGCGACGGTCCAGATCTTCGTGCAGGAGCTGACGAAGGCTCGCCGCGAGCGGGTCGAGGCGGCGCGCGCGGCGCTTACGCCGTGAAATGGCTTCCCGCCGAGAGGGTTCGTTGCCGCGGGCGAGAACGTCGCGCCATGAGACCGATGAACCGCATGTTCACGGAGCGGGAAGTGCTCGAGGACGCGGCCGACCACTGGTGGCTGTTCCTGCTGTCGGGCATCGCCTGGCTCGTCTTCGCGATCCTCGTCTTCCAGTGGGACTACACGACCGTGTACGCCGTGTCGTACCTCTTCGGCATCGTCGCGATCATCGCGGGCGTCAACGAGTTCGCCACGCTGCCCGTCATGACGTCCGGCTGGCGGATCGTCCGCGTGATCCTCGGCGTGCTCTTCATCGGCGTCGGCATCTGGGCCGTCGTCCATCCGCACGCCGCGTTCACCACACTGGCCGAGCTCGTCGCCTTCTTCCTGCTCTTCAAGGGCATCGTCGACGTGAGCGTCGCCTTCATGGCGAAGGACCAGTTCGAGATGTGGTGGCTCCAGCTCGTGGTCGGGATCCTCGAGATCGCCCTCGCGTTCTGGGTCGCCGGCTCGTTCTACGACAGTGTGATCCTGCTGGTCATCTACGTCGGGATCACGGCGCTGTTCAAGGGCTTCACGGAGCTCTTCCTCGCCTTCAAGCTCAGGGGGCTCGGACGCGGGCCGCTCGCGCCCGCCTGACTCTTCGCTTCGGGCGCCGACGCGTCAGGCGTCGGCGCCCGCAGGCACGTCGCCGACCGGATGCGGCGAGAAGGCGTCCGCGGGCCTGCGCTGCGGAATGGCGAGCCCGACGAGGAAGCCGACCCCGAGCGCGGCCGCGCAGACGAGGAAGGCGACCGTGTAGCCCGTGTCCGTCGGGAAACCCGCCTCGACGGTCGACGCGAGGATGGACGCGACGATGGCGCCGCCAAAGGCGCCGCCCACGGTGCGGGTCACGGCGTTCATCCCGGTCGCGATCCCTGTCTCCGCCGGCCCAACGTTCTCGATGATCAGGTTCGTCATCGACGCGAACGCGAGCCCGATGCCTGTGCCGAGGATCAGCGCCGCGAGGTAGATCTCCCATTGCTCGCTGCGCTCGAACGCGAGCAGGACGTACGCGCTGCCGGTGAGGAGCGCGCCTGCGAGCAGCGGCGGCTTCGATCCGAAGCGCCGCTCGAGCCGGCCGGTCTGCGCGCCGGCGAGGAGCATGCGAGCGTCGTGGGCACGAGGAACAGCCCGGCGCCGGTGACTGATGCGCCGAAGCCCGTAGCCCGTGCTTTGCGGCGTCTCGACGTAGTCCGGCAGCAGGATGAACGACGAGTACATACCGAAGCCGACCAGGGCCGCTACGGCGTTCGTCGTCCAGACGCCGCGGATGCGCATCATCCGCATGTCCACGAGCGGGCTCTCGCTGCGCGTCTCGTTGCGCACCCAGGCGATCGAGCAAGACGACGCCGATCAGGAAGACGGCCACCGTCCTGGCGGACACCCAGTGCCACACGGCCGTCTCGCTGACCGCGAGCAGCACGGCGCCGAGGCCGACGGCCATGAGCGCGGCGCCGGCCCAGTTCAGCCGCCCGGGGACGCGGATCGGTGACTCCGGGACGAAGAAGTGGATCGCGAACGTCGTCACGACAAGCGGGACGAGCGGGAGCCAGAACAGCCAGTGGTAGTCGAGGTGGTCGACGATCGGCCCGGCGAGGACGACGCCCGCGCCGCCGCCGACCCCTGCCAGCGCGGCCATGAGGCCGATGGCGCCGGCCACCCGCTCGCGAGGGAACTCGTCGCGGATGATCCCGAACGCGAGCGGGAAGATGCCGCCGGCGGCGCCCTGCAGGATCCGGCCGACGAGCATGACCGAGAGTGACGTCGCGAGCGCGGAGAGCACCGTCGCGCCGCACAGAACGCCGAGGATGATCACCATCAGCCGCTCCTTGCCGTACATGTCGCCGAGGCGGCCGATCAGCGGGGTCGCGATCGAGGCGCTGAGGAGGTAGGCGGTCAGCACCCAGCTGACGGAGTTCACCGAGGTGTGGAACGACTTCTGGAGGTCCGGCAGCGCCGGCGCAACCAGCGACTGGAGCAACGCGTACGAGATCGAAGCCCCGGCAAGCAAGGCGAAGGTGATGTTGTAGTTCTGGCGCCCGTGCTCGCTCATGCGCGGAGCCCGTCAAGCACGAAGCCGAGATGGCGTCGCCAGCTGTCGGGGGCAAGGTCGATGACGCGGTCCGTACCCCAGAACACGAGCGACAGATCCTCGGGCGTGAAGTCGGCACGCAGCGTGCCGGCCTCCTGGGCACGGCGGATGAGCTCGGCCGTCATCGGGCGCAGGCGTGCGCGCATCGCCGCCGCCCGCCCGCGGCCCCGCCCCTCGTTCTCGACGACGTCCTTGAACCCGCGGTTCCGCGCGGTGAGCTCGAGCGCCTCTGTGATGAAGCCGCTGAACGCCAGCCAGGCATCCTCCTCGGCGAGCGCCCGCTCGGCGGCCGCGATGATCTCCTCGAACGCGTCCTCGAGCACGGCGTCGATCAGGTCCTCGCGCGTCGGGAAGTGCCGGTACACGGTGCCGACGCCGACGCCGGTCTCGCGCGCGATCTCACGCACCGAGACGTCGAGCCCGTCGCGAGCGAGGAGCGTGCGGGTGGCGGCGACGAGCCGGGCGCGGTTCCGCTGGGCGTCGACGCGCTCGGACACGGCCATCGGCCGACGGTAGCAAAAGCGGAACGGGTGATCCGTTTTTTGCCGGAGGTCCCATTGTGTAGCGTCGGGCGACGTGAGCGCCCCGGCGTGGAGCATGTTCGACGAGGGCTACCTGCGGGCCTACCAGTGGTCGGGCGCGCTTGCCGGCCGCGCTGCGCTGCCGCTGGAGGCATCGCCCGTGCAGCTCGGCCCGGGCGAGATCGCGCACGCGCGCTTCGCGCCCGTCGGGGTCTCCGGCTATTTCGGCGACGACGGGCAGTACCGGCGCTCGTTCCTGCTCGTCGGCGGACCGGTCGGCCTGGCTGTCACCGGGGCGGCGAGCCTCGCCTACAACGCCTCGAAGAAGAAGGAAGCACAGGCCAAAGCGCGTCCCCGGTGGCATCCGCTCGGCGCCGCGGACGTGGTCGTGACGAGCCAGCGGCTTGTCGTCGACGCCAGCGGCAAGGGCGGCTCGTTCTGGTACGCGCAGATGAGCCCGCTCCAGCTCGCGGCCGGCTCGGGTGGTCCGTCGGTGCAGTTCCAGTCCGAGGGCCAGCCGCTGCTCCGGCTCGAGTCGCCCTGGGTGCCGCTCCTCTACGTCTTCGTGCACCACCTCGTCGACGGCCGGCCGCCGGGCGTGCCGTTGCCGCCGGGGCTGCTCGAGCGCGCGCGGGCGCAGGGGCGCGCGTGAAGGACATGGTCGAGCTCCCCGGGGGGATGTTCCGGATGGGCTCCGACCGCTTCTATCCCGAGGAGGCGCCGGTGCGCGAGGTGACGGTCGGCTCCTTCGCGATCGACCGGCACCCGGTGACCGTGGCCGAGTTCCGCCGGTTCGTGAAGGAGACCGGCCACGTCACGGACGCCGAGAAGCCGCCCGACGGCCGAGGACTACCCGGACGCCGACCCGAAGCTGCTCGTCCCCGGCTCGCTCGTCTTCCGGCGCACAGCCGGCCCGGTGCCGCTCGACGATTACCGCAACTGGTGGGCCTGGGCGCCCGGGGCCGACTGGCGGCATCCCGAGGGGCCTCAGAGCAACGTCGGCGGGCGCGAGCGCCACCCGGTCACGCACGTGACCCACGCCGACGCGAGCGCTTATGCCGAGTGGGCCGGGAAGGCGCTGCCGACCGAGGCCGAGTGGGAGTACGCCGCGCGGGGCGGCCTCGACGGCGCGACCTTCACCTGGGGCGAGGAGTTCGCGCCGCAGGGCCGGATGATGGCCAATACCTGGCAGGGCGAGTTCCCCTGGGAGAACCTGCTGCTCGACCGCTACGAGCGCACCTCGCCGGTCGAGACCTATCCGCCGAACGGCTACGGCCTCTACGACATGGCGGGGAACGTCTGGGAGTGGACGGACGACTGGTTCACCGGGCCGAGCGGCAGTGCCCCATGCTGTGCGCCGGCGGCGGATGAGCGGTTCCCCCGTCGTGTGACCAAGGGCGGCTCACACCTCTGCGCGCCGAACTACTGCCTGCGCTACCGCCCCGCGGCGCGGCAGGGCGAGGCGATCGACAGCTCGACCGGCCACATCGGCTTTCGCTGCGTCGTTCGCTAGATGCCCGAGACCGGGTGGGGCAGGTACGGCTCCTCGAGCCGCGCGATCTCCTCGTCGCTCAGCGACAGCTGCTCGGCGGCGAGCGCGTCCTCCAGGTGCTCGAGCTTCGTCGCGCCGACGATCGGCGCCGTGACGCCCGGCTTGTGCAGAAGCCACGCGAGCGCGACCTGCGCCGGCGACACTCCGCGCTCGGCAGCGACCTCGGCCGACGCGCTCGATGACCGGGACGTCGAGGTCGGGGTGGTAGAGCGAGTCCTGGAACTGGTCGGTGTTCGCGCGCTGCGTCGGCCGCTCACCCGACGAGTGCGGCTCTCCGCGCGAGCAGCCCGCGCGCGAGCGGGCTCCACGGGATGATGCCGACCCCCTGGTCGAGGCACTGCGGGATCATCTCCCGCTCCTCCTCGCGGTAGATCAGGTTGTAGTGGTTCTGCATCGAGACGAACGGCGTCGCGGCCACGCGCTGCGCCTTCGCGAACTGCCACGCCCACATGCTGCTGGCCCCGATGTAGCGCGCCTTGCCGGCCTTCACGACATCGTGCAGCGCCTCCATCGTCTCCTCGATCGGCGTGGAGTGTCCCAGCGGTGGATCTGGTAGAGGTCGACGTAGTCGAGCCCGAGCCGCTGGAGCGAGCGCATCGATCGACGCGAGGATGTGCTTGCGCGAGAGGCCGGCGCCGTTCTCGCCCGGCATCGTCCGGCCGTGCACCTTCGTCGCGACGACGTACTCCTCGCGCATGCCGAAGAGCTTGCGTGAGCAGCCGGCCCGTGATCTCCTCGCTCGCGCCGCCGTTGTAGACGTCGGCGGTGTCGAAGAAGATGATGCCGCCCTCGACGGCGCGCTCGGACGATCGGCTCGGCGGCCGCCTCGTCGAGCGCCCACCGCGGCTCTCGTGCGTGCCGAAGCTCATCATCCCGAGGCACACGCGCGAGACGCGCAGGCCCGTGTGCCCGAGGTTCACGTACTCCACGATGCGACGCTACCGACAGGAGGCCGGGCATGGGTGGCATCCACGTGCATGAGTTCACGACGCTGCTAGCCGGGGCCGCATGGCCGGCCGACTGCAACGGGCGACGTCTCCCGCGTCTCCGCTCGCGGCCCAACTAGGTACCACGCCTCGATCGTCGCCCTTGCCCTTGACCGCGATCGTCCCCCGCGGCTCGCACTCGAACTCGTCGGCGAGCAGCTCGTAGGTCGACCGGGTGATCTGGATCCGACCCGGCGTGCCGTGGGACTCCATGCGGCTCGCCGTGTTCACCGCGTCGCCCCAGAGGTCGTAGAGGAAGCGCTTCCGCCCGATCACGCCGGCGACGACCGGCCCTGAGTTGATGCCGATCCGGAGCTCGAGACCCAGGTCGGCCGACGCGCTCGTCGGAGCGCATCGCCTCGAGCATGTCGAGCGCCATCAGCGCGAGCGCACGGGCGTGGTCGGGGCGTGGCGTCGGCACGCCCGCGGCGACCATGTAGCAGTCGCCGATCGTCTTGATCTTCTCGAGCCCGTAGCGCTCGGCGAGCTCGTCGAAGTGGCTGAACAGGCGGTCGAGGTGGCCGACCACCTCGGCCGGCGGCGAGTCGCTCCGACCAGGGCGTGAAGTCGACGACGTCGGCGAACAGGATCGAGGCCGACGCCGAACTGGTCGGCGATCGGCTGGGTCTGCGCCTTCAGCCGGTCGGCGATCGAGCGCGGCAGGATGTTGAGCAGGAGGTTCTCGGCCTTCGCCTGCTCCTGGCGCAGCGCCGCGAGGGCGTCGTGCGCGCTGCTGCGCGAACACCGCGAGCAGCGTGAACACGATGGCGCCGCCGACCGCGATGTTCAGGGCGAGCATCGTGCTCGTGAACCAGCCGGGCAGCGGCGCCCAGACCGGGCCGACGATCTCGCCGGCGATCCCCGAGCCGAGGAACACGACGAGGAACGCGACGTACCAGCGGACCGCCGACCGCGACGTCGCTGAACACGAGCGCGCCGAGCGGCGCGAGGATCCCCCACAGGCCGACGCCGCCCGAGGCGAGAAACCCGCCGAGCGGGATCATCGAGAGCGTCGGCGCGAGCAGGATGTCGACCTGGCTCGACCCGCAGCAGCCACGGGAAGTCGCGCGTGCGCGAGAACACGACGATCGCGCCGAGCAGGACGGCGAAGTACACGAGCGGCGACCACGCCGACCGGCGAGCCGAACGCGAGGTAGAGCGCTCCCCACACCACGCGCGACCGGCAGGATCAGCACCGAGATCAGGACCAGGAGCGCCTTGCGCGCCGCAGATCCTCGTCGTCCCGGGGATCCGCGCCGACGAGCGCGAGGCGATCCGCCGCTGCCTGGATCCGGCTCACGGCTGCGCCGTCTGCGCGTACTCGTCGTGGCGGCGGATCCAGAGCTGGCAGGCGTCGCCCTCGTCGCGGCCCTTCGGCGCCCGGTCGAGGATCGGGTAGTAGCCCATCAGGAACTCGAGCCCGCGCGCACGTGGTCGAGTAGCGTCTGGTAGACGGCGCCGTCGTCCAGCGACGAAGGCGCTGAAGCCGGGGCCCTCCGTCAGGTACCCGGCGACGTCGGTGCCGGACTCGGCTGCGCGTTCTGTTCGACGATCGGCGGCGATTCGCCGCCTCGACGCATCGGCGCGACCGCCGCGCGTCTGCTCCTCGGTGCTGCGAGAAGCCGAAGTCGAAGTTGAAGTCGCTGTCGGCCGATGAGACCCACGGGAAGCTCCAGCCCATGCGGCGCTTGTAGGCCTGCAGCTTCTCGAGCGGCGCCTGCGAGACGAAGAGCATCGTCACGTCGCGCGCGTTCAGGTGCGGGATGAGCCCGTTGACGCCGTCGGCGCATCGACGAGTAGGTCGGGCAGCCGGCCTGGTAGCTCGGGCCGAACATGAAGTGGTAGACGAGCAGCTGGACTGCGGCCGTCGAAGAGCTCGGCCAGCGTGCGCGGTGCCGTCGTCGGTCTCGAAGCTGTACTCCTTCTCGACCCGGACCCACGGCAGCTCGCGCCGCTGGCGCGCCAGCTCGTCGCCCAGCCGCGTGTGCTCCTTCTCGCGCGCGAGCAGGGTCGCCCGCGCGGCATTCCATTCGTCCCGGCTCACGACCTCGTGCTCGGTCATCGGCGTCTCCTCTCGGATTCGAGGGCTGTGCCTGAAGACTGCATGACGGCCTCGGCCGACCAGATCAGCACGTCGAGGATCCGGACCTCGGTGACGGTTCGGCCGGCTTTCGCGAGCTCCCGCTGGACGGCGCGCAACGCTGCGCGGTTCCGGTCCAGGTCACGCTTGTAGCCGCGCACCAGCGCCAGCGCTCGCTCTCCGAATGGAGCTGTAGCGTCGGGGCGATCGTCCTCGAGATATCGCTGTACGACGCTGTCCAGGATCGGGATCAGCGCCGGGCGCTTGCGGTGCAGCGCCTTCGTCATCTTTGCGAAGCCAACGCCCCGAATGTCCGCGAACGGCGCGAAGAGGTCGTTCAGCGGGAGCCACGGGACGGTGATCGCCGCGCCTGCCAGTGAGGCATCAGGCGCGATCCGCCGGAGTGCCCGGTCGATCGCGCGGCGACGCGCGAGGATGGCCGCGATCTCCGCCGCCGAGATGCGCGCACCGCCGCGGTTGGCCAGCCGGAGATCGGCCTCGCGGAACGATCCCTGCACCTGAACAACGTCGCCGGCGTCGTAGCCGGGATACGTCTCGAGGAACCCGAGCGTGAGCTCGAGGGAGTCCTCGATCTCGACGCCGTTCCGAAGCATGACGGACTGGATCACGGCCCGACCCTATGGGTATCGCGTCGCCCGGCCAGGCCCGGGCCGATCAGGCTCCGACCGCGACCCCCTCGCGTCGCACGGGACCATGATCCGCTCCGGCGCACGGACACGGTTCTGCCGGATGAGGGTGCGCGCGCGCTCTCTCTGTTCGGGTGTTTGCTCGATTTGATGGCCGGGGACGACACATGCCGAGCGAGCCGTCAGACGGGCTCGATGAACACCACGAGAAAGAATGGAGGTTGTGATGCCGGGTAAGCGCGCGAACGTGAAGAACGAGAAGCAGTACGAAGCCCTGAAGGACAAGGGGATGTCGAAGGAGCGCGCGGCGAAGATCGCGAACTCCCCGGGCGCCTCGAGCCGCGGCGGCAAGAGCTCGCATTCCGGGTCGTCGCATTCCTCGTCGTCGCAGGGCGGCACGACCGCCCAGAAGAAAGCCGCCGGCCGCAAGGGCGGCAAGGCCACAGCCCGCAAGAATTCCTAGAGATCGCAGGAGGTCGAACAGTGCCGCCACGCGGTGTGAAGAAGGGCACGAAACGTGCTCGCCAGTACGAGGACATCAAAAGGAGCGAGCTCGAGCAGGGCCGGTCGGAGGACCTCGCGGAGGAGATCGCCGCGCGGACCGTCAACAAGGAACGTGCTCGCGCAGGCGAATCCCGAGAACGGTCAAGGACGTCGACCCAGGACATCTCCTCGGGACGGCGGGGAGGTCTGCGCTCGGGGACAAACCGCCCCAAGGGGCGGACGTACAAACAGCTCTACAACGAGGCGAAGCACATGGGTATCGAAGGGCGCTCGAAGATGGACAAGACGGCCCTGGAGCGCGCGGTCGACCGGAGGAAATAAAGGGGGCCTGCTCGGGCGCGGCCAACGAATAGTCGGCGACGTTCTGCTCGCCCGGGGCCCGGCCTGGGTCGTATCGACGCATGCGACCGCGCGCGCACATGTCGGCTCGAGTCCCGACATCCGCGTGATTCCGTGGGCGTCGTCACTTGGCCTGGATGGTGAACCCCATCGTCTCGAGCACCTTGACGGCGCCGCTCTTCCCGCCCTCGAAATCGCCCGAATCAAGCCGATTGCCCGTGGCGAGCTCGTACGCCGTGCCGAGGATTGCTTTCGGCGGGTACCGGCGCTCCTCCGCGACCAGGTCATAGGTCGTGGTCGGGGCGAAGCCGTGCTCGGAGAAGAATTGCTCGGGCCCGAGGCGGTCGTATTCCCCCATTGCACGGAGCACGTCGTCGCGGGTTATATCGTTCCAATCCGGCGAATGTGTCATCGGATCCTCCGTCGATCGTGATGGGCTGAACGTGTCGCCGCCGCCTGAAGCATGGTGCATGACGCGCTTTCAGCGTCGGGCGATCGCCTCCAGATAGCGCTCGGCCTGCGTCGTGTAGAGCTTCACCTCGGGTGGATCGCCCCACCTCGGCCCGCCCTCCGGGAACGGCACCACGATTCGAAGCGCCGAGGCGTGGCCGTCCTCTTGCTCGAGGCTGGCGTCCGCGGCGGAGAACGCGTACGTCGCATACCCGTTCTCGAGGTGGAACTTCCGCTTGTAGGCCGAAAACCCGCTCTCCGGCACGGGCTCGGCCGGAGTCGTGTAGTCGAGGATCATCAGGATCACGAACGTGTGCTTGCCCTCCGGCCCTCCGGTGGCCACGATGATGCGCCGGTCGGTCAGGCGCACCCGTACCCGGTACGTGACCGTCCCGCCGTCACGGACAGCTCTCCGGCGAGCCCGATGGAAGATCTTCAAGCCCTCCTCCTCGAGGAGGGTGTTCTCGCCGTCCTCGAGTGGAAGGCGCTCGACAAAGGCCCCCTTCTGCTTCGAGCGCACGTAGAGGACGCCTCCGACGGCGAAGACCACCACGATTCCTGCGAACAGCCAGCCCGGCATCGACGCCGGCGCATGCTACGGGCCGGCGCTGACAGCGCGATTGCGGCGTCGGGTCAGTGCTTGGCGTCGCCCTGGTCGAGTTAGGCTCATGGGCCATCGGAGTCGGATCGCCGTCTCGACGCGTGCCGGATCACCGCCGGAAGAGAGAACAGCTGTGAAACCAGAGGGCCACTCAGACGCGCAGACGGCCCCGTCGACACCGCCTACGCCGAGCCCGCTCGAGCTTCTCCGGAGCCAGTCCTACGTCGTGCTGCTGGTGCTCGGCGCGCTCATCGGCGTGCCGGTGGCGGCGGCCGCGTACTTCTTTCTCGAGGGTGTCGGGAGGGTGCAGCACTATGTGTACGGCACCCTGCCGGGCGACCTCGGCTTCGACAGCCAGCCTGCCTGGTGGCCGATTCCGCTGCTTGCGCTGAGCGGCCTGCTGGTCGCGCTCACAATCCGGTACCTGCCGGGAACGGGCGGGCACAAGCCGGCGGAGGGCTTCAAGTCATCCGGACCGGTGCCCCCGATCGAGCTCCCCGGGATCGTCATTGCGGCGTTCGCCACGCTTAGCCTCGGGGTCGTCCTTGGCCCGGAGGCGCCGTTGATCGCGATCGGCAGTGGCCTCGGAGTCCTCGCCATCCACCTGGTCAAGCGCGACGCGCCTGAGATGGCCAGTGCGGTGATCGGTGCCGCCGGGAGCTTCGCCGCGATCAGCACGCTCCTCGGCTCACCGCTTCCGGCCGCGTTCCTGATGATGGAGGTGGCCGGGATCGGCGGTCCGATGCTCGGAGTGGTGCTTGCGCCCGGTCTGCTCGCTGCCGGTGTCGGCTCGCTGATCTTCGTCGGGCTCAACAACTGGACGGGCTTCGGCACCTTCTCGCTCGCGGTCCCGAACATCCCTCCGGCCGGCAGCCCCGGAGTCTCCGAGTTCCTGTGGGCGGTCGTGATTGGTGTCATCGCGGCGATCGTCGGCGCCGGCATCAAGCGGCTGTCGCTCCTGCTCCAGCCGATCGTCGAACGCCGAATGGTGCTGCTGACACCCGTTGTCGGCGTCGCGATTGGCGTCGTCGTGTTGATCTTCGTCGAGGTAACCGGGAGAAGCTCGGCCGAGGTGCTGTTTTCGGGACAGGATCAGCTTCCGGGCCTGATCGAAGGCGCCTCCGGCTGGACCGTCGGTGCGCTCCTGATGGTCGTCCTCTGCAAAGGCCTCGCGTACAGCTTCTCGCTGAGCAGCTTCCGAGGCGGCCCAATTTTCCCGAGCATGTTCGTCGGCGCTGCCGGCGGCATTGCGCTCTCCCACCTTCCCGGGCTGCCGATGATCGCGGGTGCCGCCATGGGTATCGGCGCGATGATGGTCGCAATGCTGGGGCTGCCGCTCACGTCCGTTCTCGTCGTGGCGGTGTTCCTCCAGGCCGACGGCCTCACTCTGACGCCGCTCGTGATCGTCGCCGTCGTGGTCTCCTACGTCGTCTCGGCCCGGCTCGCTCCTGCGCCCGGCTCCGCGGCCCTCTCGAGCGCACTTACCTAGCCGCGTAGTGGGACGCCGAACGCTGCGTACATGGCGTAGAAGGACCACACGCCCAGGCCGAACATGCGCGGTGATAACGGCGGCTGAGGTCAGGCCGGCCAGCCATGCGCGGCCGGGAATCCTGGTCACCAGCCAGGCGCCGAGCAGGGCGATCGCGCCGATCGCCGGGACGTAGAACCTGACGACCTGCACGGTGACATTGGTCGGGTCGGTCGTCCAGGTGTACGCGGAGTACAGGCCCCAGATCGCGAACCACGACGCGGCCAGGGCGAGGCCGACCCACGAGATCGCGACGGGCCAGCGCGCCGGCCTGGCCGTCGGCCCGGCGGAGCACCAGCCACCGCACGATGATCCACGCCAGCGCCATCAGCCCGAGCACCAGCATCGGCATGGCCTGCAGCAGGTGCGCGGGCATGAGCCGCAGATTCGGCCCGATCGCGCCGAGGCCGAACGTGACCTCGCCGGGCTGGTACCCGGTTGTCAGCGGGCCGCCGTAGACCAGGTCGTCGAAGATGGCCACGCCGGCGCCGAAGACGGCCACCGACGCGAGCCACCAGCACAGCGTGCGGAGGGGCAGCCTCGCGGCTCGCAGCCGCCACGCCACGATCACGGCCACGACGGCGCAGCCGAGGATCACGATGTTCGGTGTAGCGGACGAAGGTCGCGATCTCGATCGCCGCGAACCCGGCGAGGCCGGCCCAGGTGCGCCGCCGGGAACTGGCCTCGGTTGCCAGCACCGCCCACAGCAGCAGCGCCGGAACCCGCCGCGATCAGCGAGGCGTCGGTGAACGTCGGCATGTAATCGCGCCAGGCGAACGCCAGCGCGGCTCCGGATGAGCAGTACAGGCCCACCGCAGCGAGGCCGCCGAAGCGCCCGAGCCAGCGCCGGGCGCCGATGAACAGCCCAAGGCAGGCCAGTGCCCCGTAGAACAGCGGCGCCCACCGGATGATGCCGAGCGCCTGGAACGGCGCCGCGAGGAACGGATAGCCGGGGTCCTTCTCGCTGATGTACCGCCCGTTGGCCAGCTCGACCCATTGGTTCGGCGGGGCGGCCGGGTTGTCGCCCAGCTTCCGTCGCCAGGGCTTCCGCCTGAGCGGTTGACAACGTCAGGAAATGCCCATCGGTCATCGCCACGATCGATGCGCGGTAGGCGCCGTCATCGGGCTCTGCGGTCTGAGGCGCGACGGACAGGACCACGACGCACAGCGCCGCGAACGCGGCAACGGCGAGCGCCGCTTCCACCCATACCAGGCGGATGCCGCGTCCAGCGCCCGGCACGGCTCGGTCGGCGCGGCCGGAGCACCACGTCCCTCGTTGCGGCTCAGCGCTGGCAGACACCTGTCCTGTGTACTTCTACGCCCGGGCGGATGACATCAGCGCTACGCGCGATGTCGGACGGATGTCATGTCGACCGGCGCATACTTGGGCGGATGCGGGTGCTGGTGGTCGAGGACCATGCGACGCTTGCCGGCCGGATCGCTCAGGGGCTGCGTCAGGCGGGGATGGCCGTGGACGCCGTCTACGACGGCGCGGCGGCGCTGGAGGCCGCCGCGCAGACGGCCTATGACGTGATCGTGCTCGACCGCGACCTGCCGGTCGTGCACGGTGACCAGGTGTGCCGGACGCTCGCCGGCTCCGGCCCGCGGATCCTCATGCTCACCGCCGCCGCCGAGGTCGAGGACCGGGTCGACGGGCTGGAGCTGGGCGCGGACGACTACCTCGGCAAGCCGTTCGTGTTCGCCGAGCTCGTCGCCCGCGTGCGGGCGCTCTCGCGCCGGGCGCCCGTCCGCGCCGCCGGTCCTGCGGCGCGGCGACCTCACCGTCGACCGCGCCCGGCACCGCGCCAGCCGCGGCTCCCGCCCGCTGTCCCTGACCCGCAAGGAGTTCGGGATCCTGGAGATGCTGCTGGCCGCCGACGGCGCCGTCGTCAGCGCGGAGGAGCTGCTCGAGCACGTGTGGGACGCCGACGTCGACCCGTTCAGCAACATCGTCTCGGTGACGATGACCCGGCTGCGGCGCAAGCTCGGCGACCCGCCGCTGATCGAAACCGTGATCGGCAAGGGATACCGGATGTGAGCCGCCGCCCGCGGCTGACCGTTCGCGCACGACTGACCCTGCTCTACACCGGCCTGTTCGCCGTTTGCGGGGCGATCGTCGTGGCGGTCAGCTACATCCTGGTGGCGCGGCTGGAGCCGCAGGGGCAGAGCCAGCAGGCTCCGGCCAGCTTCCTGGCGCGGTGCCGCTCCGAGCAACTGAGCGCCCATCCCAACGGGCGCCTCCTCGCCAAGTGCAACGCGTACTTCCAGCTTCAGGGCGCGCAGCACCAGCGCGACCTCACCCTCTCGCATCTGCTGCAGTACTCGCTGATCACGCTCGCGCGTGGTCATCGCCCTCGCCGCGATCCTCGGCTGGATCGTCGCCGGGCGAGCGCTGCGCCCCGTGCACAGGATCACCGCGGCCGCCCGCGCCGCCTCGGAGCACAACCTGTCGGCGCGGGTCGCACTGCGCGGTCCCCGCGACGAGCTCCACGAACTGGCCGAGACCTTCGACGAGATGCTCGACCGGCTCCAGGCCGCGTTCGAGGGCCAGAAGCGGTTCATCGCCAACGCCTCCCATGAGCTGCGCACCCCGCTCGCGGTCATGCGCGCGACCGTCGACGTCGTGCTCGACAACCCCGACAGCACGCCCGCCGACCTGCGCGGCATGGCGACCGACATCCGCGCCGCGGTCGATCACGCCGAGCACCTCATCGGCGCGCTGCTCATCCTCGCGCGCAACGAGCGCGGGCTCACCGTCCACGACGAGGTCGATCTGGCCACCGTCGCCGAAGACGTCCTCGACACCGCCGGCCTGGGCGACCGGCGGGTGCACGCCACGCTCGAGCCGGCCGTCATCTCGGGCGATCCGGTGCTGGTCGAACGCCTCGTCGCGAACCTGGTCGACAACGCAGTCCGCTACAACGCCGCCGCCGGCGACATCTGGGTCAGCACCTGCACCGTGGCCGGCAGCAGCCAGCTGACCGTGGCGAACACCGGCCCGCTTGTCAGCCCAGCCGATGCCGACCGCATCTTCCAGCCGTTCCAGCGGCTCAACGATCGCGCTCCCGACGACGGCTTCGGACTCGGCCTTACCATCGTCGCGTCCATCGCCGCGATCCACGGCGGCACCGCCACCGCCCACCCTCGCGATGACGGCGGCCTGTCCGTCACCGTCACGATCCCCTCGGCCCACGTTTAGGGCCGGCGACTTCTCCGACCGGCACGCACTTGCTCGTGATCTCGCGGCCGCAGTCATGCGCTGGGAGCAGGTCCCCGATCTGCCGCTCTTTGCGAACAACACGGCCGCATTCATCCACGACCTGGATGCAGCGGCGATCTCGAACGTCGCGGGTGAGAGCAACTACGTGCGAGTCCAGGTGCTCACGCCCGCCGGCGTGCTTGACCGCGACAAGCAGCTCTGGGTCGTCAAGGAGCTCACGGACATCGTCGCCGATGCCGCCGGCCACCCGACCCTGAGCGCGCGCACCTGGGTGCTCCTGACCGAGTCGCCGGAGGGCGGCTGGGGCATCGCCGGTCATGCCAACACGAATACCGACATCGCGGCCACCGCCCGCGCCGCGCTCGCAGGTCAATGACGGTCATGGATCGCGCTGCCCCGTGCGCGGTCGCGCGGGGGGTAGCTGGACCGTGACGCGGAGCCCGCCGGCGGCGCGGGGCGTGAGGGTCAGGGTTCCGTCGTGTGCCTGGGTGATGCCTTTGACGATTGCCAGGCCGAGGCCGACACCTGCGTGGTCGGTGCGCATGCGTTCGGTGCCGCGAAGAAACGGCTCGGCAAGCGTGGAAACCAACTGTGGCGGTGACCTGCTCGCCGGTGTTCTCGACGGTGAGCACCGCACTCTCGGACTGAACGCTGGTCGTGACCCACACGCTGCCCTGTTCGGGCAGATTGTGGACGATCGCGTTGTGTACGAGATTCGTGCTCAACTGCAGCAGAAGCGGGTGTGAGCCGACGGTGGGGGTTAGCTCACCTGAGGTCTCGATGGTGAGGCCGCGTTTTTCCGCGAGGGGGAGGAGCGTTTCAGTGGCTTCTTCGGCTATGAGGGACAGGTCGACGTGTTCTCGTGTGAATGACCGCTGGTCGGCGCGGCTGAGCAGAAGCAATGCTTCGGTGAGGTCGATCGCTCGGCTGTTGACGGTGTGGAGACGGTCGACGAGTTCGCCGGTGTCGCGGTTCGGATCGTTGCGGGCGACGTCGAGAAGTGTCTGCGTGATCGCCAGCGGGGTGCGCAGTTCGTGGGAGGCGTTGGCTGCGAATCGCTGCTGTTCGGCGACGTGCGCTTCGAGCCGCGCGAGCATCGTGTCGAAGCTGTCGGCGAGCTCGCGGAACTCGTCCTCACGGCCTTCCAACTCGATCCGGTGCGAGAGCGACCCGGTCGCGGCCAGGCGTGTGGCGTCTGTGATGCGGGTCAGGGGAGCGAGCATGCGGCCGGAGAGAAGCCACCCTCCCAGCAGCCCGAAAGCCAGCAGGAACGCCACGAGGATGGCCGTGATCGGAGCGAAATCGCGCAGGAGGTCGGTGTGGCTGCGCACGATGAAGACGACACCGGGGTGCACACCACGCGAAAGGGACACGTACCCGACGGCGAGCAGCAAGGCGCCTGCGAGCATGAGGAAGCCGGCGTAGCTGAGGGTGAGCTTGAGGCGAACGCTCAAGCCAGGGGCTCTAGCCACGCTCTACCCCCTCAGCGCCGGTGCCTGGTTGAGTGTCGATGCGGTAGCCGACGCCGGCCACGGTGGCGATGATCCAGGGTTCGCCGAGCCGTTTGCGCAGCCCCGAGACCGTGATGCGCACGGCGTTGGTGAACGGGTCTGCGCTCTCATCCCACGCTTGCGCTAAGAGGTCTTCGGCGCTGACGACGCCGCCTTCGGCGGCGACGAGGACTTCGAGCACTGCGAACTGCTTCCTGGTCAGTGCGACGTAGCGGCCGTCGCGGTAGACCTCCCGGCGGAACGGATCCAGCCGCAGACCTGCGATCTCTCGCACAGGTGGCCTGTTGTGGGCGCGCCTGCGGTCGAGCGCTCTGAGACGGAGCACCAGCTCTCGGAGTGCGAAGGGCTTCGTGAGGTAGTCGTCGGCGCCGAGCTCGAACCCGGTGGCCTTGTCATCGAGACGGTCTGCAGCGGTGAGCATGAGGATCGGCATGCCGCTGCCGGAGGCGACGATGCGTTCGGCGATCTCGTCACCGGAAGGCCCGGGAATGTCTCGGTCGAGGACGGCGATGTCGTAGGCGTTGACGCTCAGCAGCTGCAGAGCGGTGTCGCCGTCACCCGCGATGTCTGCGGCGATCGCTTCCAGGCGCAGCCCGTCGCGGATCGCGTCCGCCATCAGGGGCTCGTCCTCGACGATCAACACCCGCACGCCCCCGATGCTACGAGCCGGCGCATGTCGCCGGGATATCGAAAACCAGATACGTGCTGGCAACACGACGCTGCCTTGAATCGCGGCATGACCTCCCGCGAACCAGCACGAGCAACGACCCGTCGGATTCGCCTGATCCGTGGCGCTGGGCTGCTAGTCGGCATCGCGGCGATCGCCGCATCCCTGGGCTACTGGTCGCCGGGGTCCTCGTCCTCGACCGCCGCATCATCCACCGACGTTCTTCGCAGTGAGCGCCGCGGCGCGCGTGGCGAAGCCGTGTCCAGCACGGTCTGGCCGGCGTATGGCCAGGCGGCGTTCGTCCAAACAGGACAGTCGCAGGTCCACGCCAGTCCGAACCAGCACACGGCTCCGATCGCCAGCGTCGCGAAGGTGATGACGGCCTATCTCGTGCTCCGGGACCACCCGCTATGGGCCGGTCAGGACGGCCCGATGATCACGCTCTCCGACGCCGATGTGGCCGACACCGACCGGCGGCGCGACAGGCAGGAGTCGGTCGTGTCCATCGCCGTCGGAGAGCAATTGACCGAGCGGCAGGCGCTGCAGGCACTGCTGCTGCCCTCCGCGAACAACATCGCCGCGGTTCTGGCGCGATGGGACGCCGGCTCGGCGGATCGGTTTGTTGCCCGGATGAATGCCACCGCACGGTCACTGGGCATGACTCGCACCCGCTACACCGACCCGAGCGGCTATGACGACGCCACCGTGTCGACTGCCGCCGACCAGGTGCGCATCGTCGATCGGGCCATGCGCCTGCCGGTGTTCGCGAGCATCGTGGCCACGTCGAGCGCGACGCTCCCCGTCGCCGGCACCGTGCACAACACCAACACATTGCTCGGGCACAAGGGGTTCGTCGGCGTCAAGACCGGCTCGGACGACGCGGCCGGCGGCTGCTTCGCCTTCCGGGCCGTCCGCTGGATCGACGGCAAGCGGACGACGATCACCGGGGTTGTGTTGGGCCAGCCCGGTTACGACCTCATCGAGGCGGGTCTCGCGGCCGCCGACGCGATGGTCGACCGCATCGCCGGTCGTCCCGCTCCGCCAGGCCTACGCCAACCCGGAAGCCATCCACCACGGCTGCGCATCCCTCTACGCCGACCCTAGGGAGGGTCGTCCCGCCGGAAGGCGAGCTCAGGCTAAGGGCTCGAGATGTGTTCGAAGAGCACTTCTACCGTTGCATCCTCGTCCTCGAAGGTACGCACCTCGATCGGGCGCCGGCAGGCGGCAGTGAGCTTGGCGGCCCACTCGCGGGCGGCGTCGAGGTCGTCCGCCTCGACGATCCAGAACCCGCCGATCTGCTCCTTCGTCTCGGCGAAGGGGCCGTCGGTGGCGACGATCTGGCCGTCGACGGAGCGGACGACGGTCGGCGTCGAGTGGTTGAGCCCGCCGCCGAAGACCAGGCCGCCGGCTGCGGTGAGCTCATCTGCGAGGGCGTTGACATCTTCGTAGGACCGCTGAAAGTCCTCTTCCGAGAGGGGCGTGTCGTCGCGGTAGATCGTGAGCAGGTATTGGGTCATCTGGGTCTCCTTCCCGGGATGTCGGCACCGTATCGGCGTCTCAACCTCCCTACGAACGGGGTTCCCGGAATCGACATCGCGGACCATGCCTAGGCTGTCGTGATGGCGCGCCTCTACGCGGCCACGGGGGACGGGATCGCCCGGCTCGATGAGTCACGGGAGGCGTGGACGGTCGAGCTGTGCCTGCCCGGAAGTGGCGCGCAGTGTCTCGCCGTCGCCCCCGATGATCCGGACACCGTGTACGCCGGGCTTCGCAGTGGCGGCGCGTGGCGAACGGTGGATGCCGGGCGAAGCTGGCTCGACTGCGCGCTGCCGGAACCGGGTGTGTTCTCGCTCGCGGTGAGCGCGGTCGACGGGGCGGTATATGCAGGTACCGAACCGAGCCGGCTGTTTCGCAGCGACAACCGCGGCGAGAGCTGGCGCGAACTCGACGCGCTGCTCGAGCTTCCCTCCCGTCCGAGCTGGAGCTTCCCGCCCCGGCCGTGGACGTCGCACGTGCGCTGGATCGCTCCCAGCCCATACGACGCCGATCTACTGCTGCTCGGGATTGAGCTGGGCGGCCTGATGCGCTCGACCGACGGCGGCGAAACCTGGCAGGACCACCGCCCCGGCGCGCAACCCGACGTGCATTCGCTCGCCTGGCACCCACGCGTACCTGGGCACGCCTACGAAGCAGGAGGCGGCGGCGCAGCCTTCAGCACGAACGGAGGCGAAACCTGGCAGCCAGCCGACGAGGGCCGCGACCGCCACTACACCTGGTCGGTCACGGTCGACCCCGACGACCCGGACTGCTGGTACGTGTCGGCCAGCACCGGCCCCTACGCCGCCCACGGCGGTCGCGACCCGCAGGCGCGGATCTACCGGCGTCGCGACGGGGAACCGTGGCGGCCGCTCGCGGGCGGGTTACCGGAGCCGCTCCCGGCGATGCCCTACGCGCTCCTCGCCACCGAGGGTCGCCTCTTCGCCGGCTTCGCCGACGGGCAGATCTGGGAAAGCCGCGACGGTGGGGATAGCTGGGCGGCGTTGCGGCTCGAGGGTGACGCGCTCGGCGCCCTCGTCGCACTCGCGAACGCGGGCGGCTGATCGCGCACGCCTAGCGTCGAAGCCAGAGCCTCGTCACCGGGCTCGGCGAGACCCTCGGTTTCACGGTCGAGCTCGAGCGCCTCACACGCCACGTCGACGGCAAGTCGGAGGAGATGTCGCTGAGAGCAACGTCCGTCTACCGTCGAGAGGGCGGCGCCTGGAAGGTCATCCACCGTCACGGTGACAGTCTCATGACCGTCGAAATCGACCCCGAGGGCAGACGCTAGGTACCCCGCAAAAACCTGCATGTCCGTGCTATAACCCGCAGGGTGCTGACGGCCGAACGTCGACAGGCGATCCTTGCGCGGGTCGAGCGTGACGGCAGGGTCGTCGCCTCCGAGCTGGTCGCCAGCCTCGGCGTGTCGGAGGACACCGTCCGCCGCGACCTGCGGGACCTCGCGGAGCAAGGCCTGCTGCATCGAGTTCACGGTGGCGCGCTGGCCTCCGCGCCGGCGACCGGTTCGTTCACGCAGCGGCTCGGGGTCTCACGGGAGGAGAAGGCTGCACTCGCCGAGGCGGCGCTGCCGCTCCTCGTCGGCGCACGCGTGATCGTCCTCGACGGCGGCACGACGACGCTGGAGTTGGCCCGCCGTCTCCCACCGAGCTACGACGGCATCGTCGTGACCAACTCGCCACCGGTTGCGTCGGCGCTGTCGGACCACGCGAAGGCCGAGGTCATGCTCGTCGGCGGCCGGCTTGCTGAAGGACGCGCAGGTGGCGGTCGGGGCGGGTGCCGTCGAGGGGTTCCATACGGTGCGGGCGGACATCTGCGTGCTCGGCATCTGCTCGCTGCATCCCGACGTCGGTGTCACGACGCTCGACGACGAAGAGGCGTACGTGAAGCGCGCCATGGTGGCCTCGGCGGGTGAGGTGATCGCGCTGGCGACGGCGGACAAGCTCCGCACCGCGAGCCCGTGGGTCGTGGCGCAACTCGCGGACATCGACCACCTGGTCACTGACGGCAGCGACGAGCTGACACGCCCGTATACGAGCGCCGGCATCGACGTGGTGGCCGTATGACGCCGCGCCTGGCGACGTTCACGGTCTTCGCGATCAACGGAGCGATGATGGGAACCTGGGTCGCGCACATTCCGTGGGTGCAGGACAACCTCGGGATCTCGAAGGCGACGCTCGGGTTGTGCCTGCTGTGCATGGCCGCGGGCGCGCTCGTCTCGATGCCGTTGACCGGCCAGATCCTCGAAGGCCGCTCAAGCGCCTCGGTGACGCGCGCGGCCACGCTGATCTTCTGCCTGATGTTGCCGCTGCCGTTGCTGGCGACGAGCCCGATCACGCTCGCCGCGATCCTGTTCGTCTTCGGGGCGTGTGGCGGGGCGATGGACGTCGCGATGAACGCGCACGGCGTTGCCGTCGAACGCGAGCTGGGCAGGCCGATCATGTCCTCGCTGCACGGTGGCTGGAGCGTGGGCGGGTTCCTCTCGGCGGGTCTAGTCGCGATCGTCGCCGCGGCGGGAGTCGACCCACGGTTGGAGAGCATGCTCGTCGGGGTTGCGCTCTGGGTGGCCGCGCTGTGGATCACCAACCGACTCGGGAGCGCATCGACTCATTCCGAGGCGAGGAGCGGGTTCGCGCGGCCCTCGCGCGCCGTGCTCCTGATCGGCGGACTGTGCTTCCTGGCGATGATGACGGAGGGAGCGATCGGCGACTGGAGCGGGATCTACCTCCGTCACGACGCCGGCGCGAGCGCCGCGGCGGCAGCGACGGCATTCACCGGCTTCTCGCTCGGGATGGCCGTCGCGCGCCTCGGCGGCGATGTGCTGAATGAGCGGCTCGGCGCCGCGACGCTGATGCGCGGCGGCATGGCGCTGGTGGCGGTCGCGCTCGGCGGCGTGCTGCTGATCGGCGAGACCGTGCCCGCCGTGGTCGGCTTCGCCGTCTGCGGTCTCGGGATCGCGAACGCCGTGCCGCTGCTCTTCAGCGCGGCGGGCCGGCTTGATCCTCCCGGTCCGTCACTGGCCGCCACCTTCACGATCGGCTACACGGGCTTCATCGTTGGTCCGCCGCTGATCGGTCTTCTCGCCGATGGGGTCGGGCTGCCAACGACGCTCGGGCTGCTCGTGATCGCAGCGCTCGCAGTGGCCGCGTTGGGCGGCCGCGCCACGGCGACCAAGCCGACGACGAGCTCTCCCGACGGCGATCTGCCGACCGTCGTCCCGGAACTGGACGCTGCGATCCACTAGACGGACTGCGAGACTCGCGCGGCGATCGGTCGCCGAGCGTGCGGGAGAAAGGGTCAATAGGATCAGCCCGTGCGCGTCACGGCGACGACCCTGATCGCCTGCCCGCCCGGCCGCGTCTTCGACACGTTGGCGGACCTGCGCAACGAGCCGCAGTGGAACAGCCGGGTGAGCAACGCTGAGTTGCGGAGCGACGAGCCGATCGAGCTGGGCTCGCGTTTTTCGATCGTCAACGGCGGCAAGCCGTACGACGTGACGATCACGACCTTCGAACGGCCGTCACGGCTCGTGTTCGAAGCGAGTGGACAGCCTGACCTCACGATCGAGTACACGCTCACGCCGAGCGTTGAAGGCACGGATCTCGAGAGCGACTTCGACTTTCGACCGACAGGAGCTTTGAAGCTGCTCTCTTCGCTGCTCGCGCCCGTGATCCGCCGCAACGTGCCGAAGCAGTACGTCTCGCTGAAGGCGCTTTGCGAGGCCACCCGCAGTTGACCCAGAGTTGGTCGGCAATCAAGCCCGGGCAGGGTGCGAACGAAGGGTTGCCTTCACGCGCCTTTGCAGAGCCCTCTGACGGACTCGAACCGTCGACCCCCTCCTTACCATGGAGGTGCTCTACCAACTGAGCTAAGAGGGCAGGACTCTGATCGTAGCGGCGTTCGCGGCCCGCTTCCTGTCAACCGGTGCCCGGTGCGCGTTTCACGCGGTGAACGCGCCCAACCCCTCGCCACCCCCAGGATATCGGGCGCCTGGGACTTGCGGCAAGACCCGGGTCATACCGCACAATTTCCGTTCCGAGGCCTGAACCAACGGAGATGGGGAGGAGCGAAATGCGCGCGTGCTGCCAGGGGAGCGTCCGGTGACGGACGCCGACGTGATCATCGTGGGCGCTGGCCCGACGGGCCTGATGTTGGCCGTTGAGCTGGGCCTGGCGGGAGTGCAACCGCTGGTGCTCGACCGGCTGCCGCAGCCCAGCGAGACCCAGAAGGCCGGCGGTCTCGCCGGGCAGATCCTGGACGTGCTGCGCTACCGGGGCCTGCTGGAACGGTTCGAAGGGGCCAGCACTGCTCCCACCCCGGCGCTGCGCTTGCCGTTCGGCGGTCTGCATCTGGACTTCACGCGCCTGGCCGATGCCCCGATGGACCTGCTCATGCTCCCGCAGCCGCGACTCGAGGGCGTCCTCGCCGACCTCGCCGGCGAGCTCGGCGCCGAGATCCGCCGCGGGCAGGAGGTGGTCGGGCTGAGCCAGGACGACGACTCCGTGACCGCGGACGTGCGCGGTTCGGACGGGCAGGCTCGCGTCACCGCCCGCTACCTCGTCGGCTGCGACGGGGCTCGCAGCCGCGTGCGCGACCTGGCCGGCATCCCGTTCCCCGGCACCACGTACCCGGAGGTCCAGCGGCTCGCCCAGACCACCATGCCCGAGTCGGTGACCCGGCTGGAGAACGGCGACCTCGAGGTCGACGGGGTGGGCCGGATCCCGTTCGGGTTCACGCGCACCGAGCGCGGTGAGTTCGCCCAGGGGTCGACCGACCCCGAGCTCCTCGGCCTCTTCACCAGCGAGGACGAGACCGCCGACTACGACGACGACGAGCCGCTGACCTTGACCGAGCTTCGGAACAGCATCCGCCACGTCCTCGGGGTGGATCTGCCCCTCGGCGACCCGACCCGACTGATCCGCTTCACCTTCCACGCTCGACAGGTCGAGCGCTCCCGCGACGGCCGGATCTTCGTGGCGGGCGATGCCGCCCACCTGTTCCCCTCCCCGGGCGTAGCCCTCAACGTCGACATGCTCGACAGCGTCAACCTCGGCTGGAAGCTGGCGGCCGCCATCCATGGGTGGGCGCCGGCCGGCCTACTGGACACCTACGACCACGAGCGCCAGTTCGCCGTCGCGCGCACAATGCTGCACGCCCAGGCCCAGGTGGCATTGCGGCGCGGACACGACCCAGCCGCCGAAGCACTCCGGGAGCTCTTCCAGGAGCTGCTCGCCGACGAGCATCCGTTGCGGCGGGTTGGAGCGTTGATCGCCGCCACCGGCATTCGTTACCCGATGCCGGGCGCCGACCACAACGCCCTGACCGGCACCTTCGCGCCCGACCTCACCACCTTGCACACCGGGCGGCCCGTCTTCCTCGACCTCGCCGACCGCGCAGACCTGGGCGAGATTGCCCTCGACTGGCAGGACCGCGTCGACCTCCAGAGCGCTGAAACGGAGCAACGGCCGGCCGACGCTCTCCTGATCCGCCCGGACGCCCACATCGCCTGGGCCGCTGCCGTCGACGAGCCCGCCGACACCGCCGCGCCCGCGCTGCGAGAAGCGCTCGCCTACTGGTTCGGCGTCCCGGAGGAGCGGGCGCGTGAGCCCGCTCCTCCGAGCAGCGCCGCTAGCCGACCTTGGTGATCGGCGCGTTCAGGACGATGTGCGCGTCGCGAAGCGTGAGCTTGCCCTGCTTCGCGAGCGAGTCGATCTGGTCGTCCTTGACGAGGAGCACCGGCGTCGAGCCGGGCTTCCACGTGACGAACATCTCCTCCCACAGCGGGTTGTAGGAGGTCTCGCCGGGCTCTGAGCCGAAGACCGAGAGCTGGCCGGGAGCGGCCTTGCCGGTCACGAAGTACTGGTCCGGCAGCCCCTTCGAGTGTGCCAGCCCGGCGGAGAAGTTGATGTGCATCGCCGTCGCCTGCGCCTTGTTGGAGACGTCGGTGACGAGGTAGGTGTCCTTGTGGCCGTCGTAGTAGGCCTTGTAGGTCGTCTGCTCGGCGTGCGACGCAGGGCCGAGGGCGAGCTTCCCAGAGGTGGCCGCCACGGCGACGGTCGCCGTGGCGGCGACGGCCGTGATCGCAAGCAGCATCAGGTATTTGGTCATTGGTTCGACCTCCGTTTTCGGTCGGGTCGAAGGGGACTACAGCGGGCGGCCGGACGCCGGTTTGCACGCTTAACGCGGCCTTCGCGGAGGCGCGGATCGGCGAGCGACTAGCCTTCGCCGCCGTGCCGGGGTCATTTCGTAGCGCAGCCGCGTGAAGCGAGCCCTGCTCGTCGTGGCCGCACTCGTCGTCCTAGGCGCCGGCGCCGCTGCCGTGTTCGCGTATACCCGCTGGCAGGCGAGCCAGGACGTGCACGGCTCGTCCTCGGTCGAGTTCAGCACCAACGAGGTCGTGCCGCGCAGCTCGCCGCGCAACCCGATCCGCTGGCCTACGTTCGGCTTCGACGTCGCGCGCCGGCACTGGGACGAGGGGCTCGGCATCGAGCCGCCGTTCCGCGCGGTCTGGACATACAAGGCGAAGAAGCTGATCGAGTTCCCGCCGGCGCTCGGCTACCGACGCCTGTTCGTCCAGACCAACGACGGCCGGCTAGTGGCGCTCGACCGCCGCTTCGGGACGGTGCACTGGAGCAAGCCGTTCCACCGGTGCTCGGCGGCCTCGCCGACCCTGTCCAACTACACCGTGTACGCGGCGTTTCTGAACACGCCGCCGTGCAACGCCACGGGCGACACGCTGAACGGGTTGCTCGTCGCGCTCCGCGTGAGCGACGGCAAGGAGCGCTGGAGCTTCTCGCTCGGCCCCAGCGAGACCTCGCCGCTCCTGGTCGACGGGCGCGTCTATGTCGGCGACTGGCGCGGCAACGTCTACGCACTCGACGAACACACCGGGAAGCTGCTCTGGACGTACAAGACCGGCGGCGCCATCAAGGGCGCCGTTTCCTACTCGGGCGGCACCGTCTTCTTCGGCTCCTACGACCACCACGTCTACGCGGTGAACGCGAAGACGGGCAGGCTCGCCTGGAAGGCGTCCGCGCAGGAGCGGCTCGGCCCGCAGGGCACCTTTTACTCGACGCCGGCCGTCGCGTACGGGCGCGTCTACATCGGCTCGACGGACGGAAAGGTCTACTCGTACGGCGCGACGACCGGAAAGCTGCGCTGGTCGCACGGGACCGGCAGCTACGTCTACGCGTCGCCGGCCGTGTGGCGGGGGCGCGTCCTCATCGGCTCGCACGACAAGCACTTCTACGCGCTCGACGCAGCCACCGGCGACGAGGTCTGGAAGTTCGACGCCGGCGCGAAGATCTCTGGGTCGGCGACCGTCATCGACGGAGTCGTCTACTTCTCGACGCTGGGGCAGCGGACGTTCGCGCTCGACGCCAAGACCGGCAAGAAGCTCTGGGCGTACAACGACGGCAAGTACGCCGGCGTCATCGGCGGCCGCGAGCGCCTGTACCTGACCGGGTACACGCGTCTCTACGCGATGCTGCCGAAGACGACGCCCTGACGGAACCGCGTTGACGCGACGGGTGTAGGAGCGGCAGATGCTGCTCGCCGTCGCCGCGCCCCCGCCGGTGGCCCTGACTGCTCGCCTGCCGGCGGCGGTCACGGTCGCGAAGCCCTTCACCGTCCGCTTCCGGGCGTCCGGCAAGCCGGTCGTGGTCGTGTCCGGGCCGGCTACTACCGCCTTCCCGGCCCGTCGCACTGCCCCCGGCCGATATGCCGCCACCCTGCGCCTTGCGGGGGCGGGGCGCTGGACGATCGCCGTCCGCGCCGGCGGCCGTCGGTACCGGCTCGGAGCCGTCACCGCGCGCCTGCCCGCGCCGCAGCCCGTCCTCTTCGCGCAGCCGGCGAGCATCGCAGCCGCTGGCGACGGGACCCTCGTGCTCGCCGAGGCGGCCGCCAATCGCATCGTCCGCGTGACGCCCGCCGGCGTCGTGACGCCGCTCGCGACCGGGATCACCAACCCGTACGGCGTCGCCGTCGCGCCCTCGGGCGACGTCTACGCGACGACGTCCGACACGCTCGTCCGCATCGACGCGTCCGGCCGGGTCACGCCCCTGTTCACGATCGCCGACCTCGGGCCGGTGACCGTCGCGCCCGACGGCGGCGTCTACGTGTCGACCTCCACCGACGTCTTTCGCATCGACCCGGCGACCGGCGGGTCCGTGCACGTCGCCGGCACCGGTACGCGCGGCGGGGCCGGCGACGGCGGGCCTGCGGCCAGCGCGCAGATCAACCACCCGCACGCCCTGCTCGTCGCCCCAGACGGCGCCCTCCTCGTCCCGGACACCGACAACCACCGCGTCCGCCGGATCGACCCCGTCACGCACGTGATCATGACGATCGCGAGCGGTATCGCCGGCGTCTCCGGCATCTGCGCCGGCGGCGGTATCACCTACCTCACCGACTTCACCGGCATGACCGTCCTGCGCCTTGACGCGGCCGCCCCTGTGGTCATCGCGCGGAACCTCGACACGCCGCTCTCGTGCGCCGTCTCGGGCGGTGCCGTCTACGTCGTCGAGGCGGGCGGCACGGGGACGATCCGCATCGTCCACGGCGACGGCACGATTTCCGTGCTTTCGCACCGATGACTTTCGCGCGCGGGCGCCGTCTGATAGATCGACCCTGATCTCGACGCGGAGGTGAGGCTATGCCACGGACGCTGCTGCTGGTCGGCACGCGGAAAGGGACGTTTCTGCTGGAGAGCGACGCCGACCGGCGCGACTGGGCCACGCGCGGCCCGTACTGCGAGGGCTGGCCGGTGTACCACGCCGTCCACGACGCCGGCACGGACACCATCTACGCGGCGGCCGCGAGCGAGTGGCACGGCTCGGCCGTCTGGCGCAGCGCCGACCGCGGCGAGACGTGGGAGCACTCGAGCGAGGGGATCGCGTACGACGCGGACGCAGGCCGCAAGATCTCGAAGGTCTCGAACCTCGCGGTCAAGAACGGCCGCGTGCTCGTCGGCGTCGAGGCGCCGGGGATCTTCGAGAGCCGCGACGGCGGCTCGACCTTCTCGCTGCTCTCGACGCTCGAGGGTCAGCCCGGCAGCGAGGTCTGGGACGACCCCGCCAACCAGCCGCCCGGCCATCTCGGCATCTCGGCGCTGATGTTCGACCCGGACGAGGACGCGCGCTTCTGGGCGATCGTGCAGGGCATCGGCCTGTTCGAGACCGCCGACGACGCCGAGTCGTGGACGCCGCGCAACCGCGGCCTGCGCGCCGACTGGCCGCGCGAGCACGAGGAGGTCGGCTTCTGCGTCCACAAGCGTCGTGCGCTCGCCCGTCGACGGCGACCGCATGTACCAGCAGAACCACGTCGGCATGCACCGCAGCGACGACGCGCGGCCACACGTGGACGGAGATCACCGAGGGCCTGCCGACCGAGTTCGGCTTCGCCGCCGCCACGCACCCGCACGACCGCGAGACGTTCTACGTCGATCCCGCTCGACCCCGGCCACGGCGCGGACGATGCCCGACGGCCACGCCGCCGTCTGGCGCACGCGCGACGCCGGCTCGAGCTGGCAGCGGCTCGACCGACGGCCTGCCGCAGAAGGACGCGCATCGTCGGCGTGCTGCGCGAGGGCATGGCGATCGACACGCTACGACGCAGCCGGGCCTCTACTTCGGCACGAGCACCGGCCAGATCTTCGCGAGCGCCGACGAGGGCGAGAGCTGGAGCGAGATCGCCGAGCTACCTGCCGGCGATCTCGTCGGTCGAGGTCGCGATCGTCGACTGATGCGCGATGGCCGACGTCCACCTCCCGCGACGCTGACGCCGCTCTTCCGCGGGCTGCCGCGGCGCGTCGACATCGAGGCGGCGACCGTCGACGACGGCGATCGACCGGCTCGACGACGCGTGGCCCGGGCTCCGCGACCGGCTGTGCGAGCCCGGCCCGGTGCTCCGGCCGCACATCCACGTGTACGTCGACCGCGAGCGGGCGGCGCTCGACACGCCGCTCGACGCCGGCTCGCGCGTCGACGTGATCGCCGCGATCAGCGGGGGCTAACCGCCCCGATCGGGTGATCGCGGCTCCGGCTCGGCGGCCGATCCAGAGAACCTGCGCGCGTTTCTGCGGATCTTTCCGGCCCTGATGCTGGGCCTTCTCGCCATCGTCGCCAACGGCGGCGCCGCGAACGTGCGCGTCTCGACACAGGCCGTCTGCGCGACGCCGCCGAGCGGGACGGCGCATTGCACCGCGCTCGTCCGGGCCGACCCGCAAGGCAGCCCGTGGGTCGCGGCCGACCCGAGCGGACTGGCGCCGGCGACAGTCAAGAGCGTCTACCGCTTGCCGACCGCCACGACCGCGGGGGCCGGCACAACGATTGCGATCGTCGATGCCTACGACCATCCGGCGATCGAGAGCGACCTCGCCGTCTTCGACGCCCGTTTCGGGCTGCCGGCCTGCACGACCGCGAACGGCTGCTTCCGCAAGATCGACGCAGCCGGCGGCAGCGACTACCCGCACAAGAACGCGGACTGGGGGCTCGAGATTGCAATGGACGTCGAGTGGGCGCACGCAGTCGCGCCCGGCGCGCGGATCGTGCTGGTCGAGGCCCGCTCGGACAAGTTCGACGACCTGGTCGCGGCTGAGGACTATGCACGCACTCACGCCGCGTACGTCTCGAACAGTTGGGGCGGCGCCGAGTTCGCGGGCGAAGCCGCCTCGGACGTCCACTTCGCCCAGCCCGGCGTCAGCATCTTCTTCTCGACGGGCGATAGCGGCCTCCCGGCGCAGTACCCCGCGTCATCGCCGAACGTGATCGCGGTCGGCGGGACCACGCTGCATTTCAACGGCGCGGCGTTCGCCGGCGAGACAGGCTGGCCGGGCGGGGGCGGAGGATGCAGCCTCTACGAGACGGCGACGCCCGCCCAGGCTGCGTTCGGCCAGTACGGGCAGGCCGGATGCGGCGGCAAGCGCGCCACCCCGGACTTGTCGCTCGTCGCCGACCCTGCCACCGGCGTGTCGGTCTACGACTCGTACAAGTACAAGGGCCAGAGCGGCTGGTTCGTCGTCGGCGGCACCAGCGCGTCGACGCCGATGGCCGCGGCGCGCGCGGCGACGACCGGCCGGGTCTTCTACTGCCGCCGCCGTCTACGGCACGCAGCTCACGTTCCGTGACATCACCGACGGCAACAACGGCGCCCCGTGCCTGGCCGGCTTCGACCTCTGCACCGGCCGCGGCAGCTGGCTCGGCTAACTGTAGTTCCTAAGCGAAAAACCCCGCCTGAGCGGGGTCTCTCTGCGCGATGGGGGCGGGAGGATTCGAACCTCCGAAGGCTGAGCCAACGGGTTTACAGCCCGTCCCCTTTGGCCGCTCGGGAACACCCCCTCGGGCGGACGATTGTAGCCGGGGCGTAGCATCGGCTCCCGTGGAGCGCTTCGACGTCGTGGTCGTGGGTGCCGGGCCCGCCGGGTCGACCGCCGCGTATCGTCTCGCGCGCGCGGGCGCGCGCGTGGCGCTCGCTCGACCGGGCGACCTTCCCGCGCGACAAGCCGTGCGGCGGCGGGCTGACCGGGCGCGCACTGCGAGAGGTTCCGGTCGACGTCTCGCCTGTCGTCGAGCATGAGGTCGACCGCATGGATCTCGGGCTGCGCTACGGGCGCCGGATCACGCGCCGGTCGCGCGGGCGGCTCGTCGCCATGACGCAGCGCATCCGGCTCGACGCCTACCTCGCCGACCAGGCGGCCGCGGCCGGCGCCGACCTGCGCGACGGCACGAAGGTGACCGCCGTGCGCGACGACGGCGTCGTCGAGACGGCGCACGGCCCGCTGATCGCACAGGCCGTCATCGGCGCCGACGGCGTCAACGGCGTCACGGCGCGCTCGGTCGGGCTGGAGCAGCGCATCACGTACGGCGTCGCGCTCGAGGGCAACGTCCCGAATGCCGCCGCTCGGGCGGAGCGCTACGCCGGCACCGCCGTCGTCGAACTGGGCACGATCGCCGGCGGCTACGGGTGGGTCTTCCCGAAGGGCGACCACGTCAACGTGGGAGTGGGCGGATGGGAGTACGAGGGCCCACGCCTCCGCGAGCACCTGTGGCGCCTCTGCGACGAGCATGGGATCCCGCGCGAGGACGTCGAGAGCCTGCGCGGCTACCGGCTGCCGCTCCGCCGGCCGCCGTCGTCTCCCGCACGCGGACGGGTCGCCCTGGCGGGCGACGCGGCAGGGCTCGTCGACCCGCTCTCCGGCGACGGGATGTACGAGGCTTTCGTCAGCGGCCGGCTCGCCGCAGACGCCGCGCTCGACCTCCTGGCCGGCCGTGCGCAGACGCTCCAGCCGTACGCGGCGGCGCTCGACCGCGAGATCGGCCCCCATGCTGCCGCCTCCTGGAAGGCGAAGCTCGCGCTCGACCGCTTCCCGCGTCTCACCTTCGCGCTGCTCGCGCTGCCGCCTGTCTGGCGGGCGGTCGACGCGCTGGTGCGCGGCGACCTCGCGCATCCTGCTGACGCTCGCGGCCTCGCCCGCGTTCCACTCCGTGCGGTGGACGCTCTCGGCCGCATCGGTCGCTGAACCTCCTGAAATCTGCTCTTCGCTCCCTCGTTCGGGGTAAACCCTTCGGCTCTGCGTGCCGATTCCTGCCTCGCGGCAATGGATCTCGACGCCCTTCTCCTGCACGCGATCGAACGCGGAGCCAGTGACGTCCATCTCAAGGTGGGGCGTCCTCCCGTCCTGCGCGACGACGGTACGCTGAAGCCGCTCGAGGACTGGCCTGAGCTCGATGCGGAGACGCTCGAGGCCGTGCTCGTGCAGGTCACGGCGTCGGTGCCGAAGAAGCTGACGGGCTTCCACGACACCGGCGAGCTCGACATCGCGTACACGGGGCATGACCTGCCGCGCTTTCGCGTGAACGGCTTCCGCCAGCGCGGAAGCACGTCCTTCGCCTTTCGCGCCATCCCCGACGAGGTGCCGACCTTCGACAAGCTGGGCCTTCCGCCCGGTGTGCAGCGGCTCGCCGCGGAGGAGCGCGGCCTCGTGCTCGTCACGGGCGCGACCGGCTCGGGCAAGACGAACACGCTCGCGGCGATGATCGGCCACATCAACGCGACCCGCTCGCAGCACATCGTCACGATCGAGGAGCCGATCGAGGTCGTGCACCCGGATGTGGGGTGCATCGTCAACCAGCGCGAGGTCGGCCTCGACACCGAGTCGTTCTCCCAGGCGCTCCGGCGCGTGCTGCGCCAGGACCCGGACGTGATCCTGATCGGCGAGCTTCGCGACGCCGAGACGGCGCAGACGGCGCTCCAGGCGGCGGAATCTGGCCACCTCGTCTTCTCGACGCTGCACACGATCGACGCGGCCGAGACCGTGAGCCGGCTCGTCGAGTTCTTCCCGCCGCTGAAGCAGCAGCAGATCAAGTCGATCCTCGGTGGCGTGCTGCGCGGCGTGATCAGCCAGCGGCTCCTGCCGCGCGTCGACGGGGGCCGCGTGGCCGCCGTCGAGGTGATGGTGATGAACGCGCGGATCGCCGACCTCGTCCGCGAAGGACGCTCCGACGAGATCGAGGACGCCATCGCCGACGGCGAGTTCATGCAGATGCAGACGTTCCGCCAGGCGCTGATCGCACTCGCCGTCGAGGGCAAGGTCGACCGCGAGGTCGCCGCCGCCGCGGCGACCAACAAGCACGACTTCCTGGTGGCGCTCGAGCAGGAGGAGAAGCGCCAGCGCGCGGGCGAGCAGCAGGAGGAGGACGACGACGACGACGAGCCGGAGGCCGCCGCTGGAGACGGCGAGGAGCCGCCGGCGTTCCTGTTGCGCAAGGCCGAGCCCGAGCCCGAGCCCGAGCCCGTCGCTGAGCACGAGAACGGTGCCGTGCCGGAGTTCGCGCTCCGCACCCCGGAGGCCCGATGAGGCGCAGGCTCACCCTCGCCGGCGCGCTCGTCGCGCTCGCGCTCCCGGCCGCCGCAGCTGCCGCTGACACGTTCGTCGTCCTTCCTGAGCAGACGACGGCCGCACCGACGGCGAGCACCGTCGCGCCGAACGGCCTGCCGAGCGCGCTCACCCCGAACGCGCCGGGCGACATCGCCGTCGACCCGAACTTCACGTCCCCCCCGCCGTGGGTCGAGCAGCAGTCGGTCGACCAGCTGCGCCCGATCTGGGAGCAGGCAGGCGCGGCGTACGGGATCCCCTGGTACGTCCTCGCCGCCATCGACAAGGTGGAGTCGAACTTCGGCGCCAACATGGGCCCGAGCTCGGCGGGTGCCGTGGGGTGGATGCAGTTCATGCCCGACACCTGGCTGCGGTGGGGCGTCGACGCCAACGGCGACGGCGTCGCCGACCCGTGGAACGCCAACGACGCGATCTACGCCGCCGCGCGCTACCTGGCTGCCTCTGGCGGCGCGACGGACATCACCGGCGCGCTCTACTCGTACAACCACGCCGACTGGTACGTCAGCGAAGTCGCCTCGCTCGCGAACATCTATTCCGGCCAGGGGGTCGGTGCCGGCTCGTTCGTGCCGGTCGCCGACGTCACGGGTGCCCAGCAGCGGGTGGCCCGGCTGACCGACGCCCTCGCGCGCGCGCAAGTAACTAAGGACGCGGCCGCGCGGCTGCTCGGGCGCGCCCAGGCGCACCTCGATCGCACGACACTCCTCTCCGACCAGCTGACCGGCCAGAAGCACGCGACGATCTTCGGCGTCCGCTACGCCCGCGCGAATGCCCTCACGCAGCACCTGCGGGCGCAGCTCGCGAATGCGCAGAGCGCGCTCAGCCAGGCGCGCGTCAATGCATTCGTCACCGCACCGCAGATCGTCGGCCCGTCGGCGGCGTCGCTGATCAGCTCGGCGAACGGCTTCGCCGGCTCTGATGCCACCGGCGCGGCGGCGACGGCGCTCAACTTCTCGCTCGCCCAGCTCGGCACGCCGTACCGCTGGGGCGGGGAAGGGCCGGACGGCTTCGACTGCTCCGGTCTCGTACAGGCCGCCTATGCCTCGGCCGGCATCACTCTCCCTCGCGTCGCCCAGCAGCAGTTCGATACCGGGCCGGCCGTGCCGTCGGGCGCGCCGCTCCAGCCGGGCGACCTTGTCTTCTTCGGGAGCGACACCGCCCACGTGGAGCACGTCGGGATGGTCGCCGGCCCGGGCCTGATGATCGACGCGCCCTTCACCGGCGCGGTCGTCCGCTTCGACGGCTACCAGCGCGCGAGCTACCTCGGCGCGACCCGTCCCGCGGTGACGCAGGCGGCCGTGGATGCGGCGGCCCCTACGAGCGATGTCGCCTCGGGGAACTCGACCGTCTTCGTAGTCGTCCCCGATGTATCCAGTTCCCCCACGGGTGGGGATCTGCTCTTCACCAAAAGCCCTTAAGACCGGGCGACTCCCTGCCGAAAGAAGAGGGTAATGCGGCTCAAGCTGACTCCCACGATTGTGCGCCTCGCCATCCTCGCGGCCGTCGCGCTCCTCTCGACCGCGGCGATCGCGGTCGCGGCCTCCGGCGGCAATGGCACGCCGGCCCCGGCGGCGGCGCCGACGCCGGCGGCGAAGCCGATGATCCGCGTGCCGGACATCCAGGGCAAGGTCTTCGTCTTCGCGAAGGGCATGCTCGAGGACGCCGGATTTGCCTGGAAGGTGACTGGCTCGGTGAAGGGCTACTCGGCGAACACCGTCGCAACGCAGTACCCGGCGGCCGGCACCAAGGTCGTCGACAACGGCATGCCGACCGTCCGCGTCACCCTCTCGAAGAATTCGAACTACCCGCAGAAGGGCAACCCCGAGGACGTCTCGCCGTACACGGGCAGCAAGATCGTGCTTCGGCAGACCACGCCGGTCGTCAACAAGCCCCACGTGAAGAAGCCGGCTGTGAAGAAGCCCGTCGTCAAGAAGCCGGCTGTGAAGAAGCCCGTCGTCAAGAAGCCGGTGGTGAAGAAGCCGGTGATCAAGACGCCGGCCGTCAAGACGCCGGTCGTGAAGAAGCCGGTCGTGAAGCCGCAGTCGCGCCAGCCCGCGTTCGTCGTCCCCGGTACTCCCAAGGAGCCGCTCGACGAGATCACGCTGACGGCGCGCGCGCAGAAGCTCGACGCCTGGCTCGCGAAGCACCCGCAGAAGACCGACGCGAACGTCCAGCACTGGCTCTACCAGCACGCGTGGATCGTTACCGGCGCGAAGTTCGGCTGGTCGAGCGGGGCCGAGGCCCTGAAGATCCTGATCCACGCCGACGACCGGGCCATCGACTCCTGGGGTATCGGCACGCGCAGCCGCGCGGTCGCTACCAACGCCCTCAGGGAGGTCGAGGCGAAGACGCGGTGAGCCGCGTGGTCTCGAAGCTGCACCGCCGTCTCCGGCGCGAGGGGGGCTTCACGCTCACCGAGCTCCTGGTGACGATGGTGATCCTCAGCATCGTCCTCGCAGGCCTCACCGGCCTCTTCTCGGCGGGCCTACGCGCCGAGACCGACGTCGCCTTTCGGTCGCGCTCGCAGTCGGAAGCGCGCAACGCGCTGAGCTACCTCCGCCAGGAGGTTCATTGCGCGAGTGGCGTGACCCCGTCCAACGGGGTCGCCACGTCATCGATTCAGCTCACGCTCCCGAGCGGCTGTTTCCGCCCCGCGAGCGAGACGGCGGGGACACCGTCGAGCTGGTGCACGGTGTTCGTGGCCACGAACCGCTACGCCCTCTATCGCAAGTCGGGCGCCACCTGCGACAACACCGGGAAGCTGTTCGCGGACTACCTGACGACTGCGAACGTCTTCAAGCCGTATGCGCCCGTAGCGGGGAGCTCGCTGGGCTACCTGAACGTCCAGTTCGTCGTCGACACCAACAGCCAGTCGACCAGCCCGAACGCCTACCGACTGACCGACGACATCGTCCTCCGCAACACGACCAGGAGCTGACCTCATGCACCTGATCAAGGAGGACGACATCGACGACCCGAGCGTGAACCCGTGGCCGGACACGCTGATCGGCTCGAGCCCCGGCCAGGTGCTCACGTCCGCCTCGGATACCGGCAACATCATCATCCTCGGCGCGCAGTACGGAGGGTAGGGCGGCCATGGGAGCGCTCAGAGCTCAGTACGGGCAGGCGCTCCCGATCGTGATCGGGTTCCTGATCGTCTTCTCGATCGGGGTCGTGACCGTCGCGGAGCTCACGGGCGCCGTAGGCCGCGACTCGAAGCGCGAGAACTCGCACGACGCCGCGCTCGCGGCAGCCGAGTCGGGGACGGCAACCGCCTTGTCGGTGCTCTCGAATGCCACGCGGCCCCTCGACCCGTCGACGCTCCCGTCCGCGTCGAGCCCGCACGTCGACGGGGTCGACGGCGGCTCCGTCTCCTGGTTCGGCACGTTGAGCGGTGACACCTGGACCGTCCGTGCGAGAGCTTCGGTTCGTAACCCCACCGGTGGGGGCGACCTGATCCGCACGGCGCAACTCCAGGCGCGCGTCGGGTCGACCGCGACGGACCCAGCATGGAACTTCATGTTCGCCGACTCGAGCGGCTGCCTCACCCTTGCCAACTCGGTGGTCATCACGGAGCCGCTGTATTCGCGCGGCAGCCTGTGCCTCGGCAACTCGGCGCAGCTGGTGGGATCGTCGGTCGAGGTTGAGGGAACGGTCGACACGCTCAGCTCGTCGAGCATCGGCACGAGCGGCACGCCGATCTCCGGGTTGCATGTCGGCGGCGGCTGCCGCTACGGGGGCAGCGGGTCGTACGTCTTCCCGTGCGGCGCGAGCGAGCACGTGTACGCGAGCTCGCAGGATCAAATTCCGGCCGGCGTGACGAAGCCGCCCGTCGACCTCGCCTACTGGTATGCGAACGCCGCGCCCGGGCCGAGCCAGCCCTGCACCACTGGAACGTTCCCCGGGGGCTTCGACAACGACTCGGCCATGAACCGCAGCCTTCCCGACGTGAACCTGTTCGCCTCGAACTACGACTGCACCGTGATCGTCAACGGCACCCAGGTCGGGCGGATCGCCTACACGGCCGGCAACCCCGGCTCCCTCGACATCGACGGGACCGTGTTCTTCGACGGCAACATCGTCATGAGCGGCTCGCAGAAGGTGCTCTACTCGGGCCGCGGCACGATCTACGCGTCGGGCAAGGTCGACCTCCAGGGCACGCAGCAGATCTGTGGGGCCTGGGCGGCCGGCTGCGACTTCGCGACCTGGCAGCCGTCGACGGCGATGCTCATTCTCGTCGCGGGCTCGTCGACGGACACGCCCGGCTTCAACACCGGCCAGAGCATGCAGTTCCAGGGCGGCGTCTATGCCGTCGGCAACTACGCGCAGGGCAACTCTGTGAAGATCCAGGGCCCCAAGATCGCCGACTCGCTAACGATTTCCGGCTCCAGCGAGGCGACGTTCTCCGCCTACACCTATCTCCCGCCGGGCGCGCCGATGGCGAAGCCCGTCGTCACAGTGAACAGTTGGCGATGAGCCACGCCCCTCAACCCGTCCGGCCGGCGCGCCGATAACGAGCACATGGAGTTCGCGCTCGCAGCAATCGCGTTCTGGCCCGGCATGGCGATCGGCAGCTTCCTGAACGTCGTCGCCGGCCGTCTGCCCCAGCGCATGTCGCTCGTCCGGGGCCGCTCCATGTGCCCCTCGTGCGGGCACGAGATCGCGTGGTACGACAACGTCCCGCTCGTCTCGTTCGCGGTGCTGCGCGGACGCTGCCGGTCGTGCAGCGCGGCGATCAGCTGGCGCTACCCGCTGGTCGAGGTCACGACGGCGTTCCTCGTCGCCGCGTGCTTCTTCCACTTCGGCCTGACCGGCGACGCCGTGGTCGCGGCGTTCACGTGCGCGGCGCTCGTCGCGCTGTCGGCGATCGACCTCGAGCACCGGATCCTGCCCGACCGGATCACGTTGCCTTCGGCGGCGATCGTGCTCGTTGCGAACACGGCGCTGCACCCGAGCATCGAGTGGGCGCTGTGTGCGCTCGGCGCGTCGCTGTTCCTCTTTCTGGCGGTGCTCGCGTATCCCCGCGGGATGGGGATGGGGGACGTCAAGCTCGCGCTCCTGATGGGAGCGGCGTGTGGACGCACGGTCACGGTCGCAATGGCGGTCGGCATGGTCAGCGCGCTGATCCCGGCCGTCGTCCTCTTCGCGCGCCACGGCTCGGCTGCGCGGAAGATGGCGATCCCCTTCGGGCCGTTCCTGGCCTTCGGCACCGTCTTTGCGCTGTTCTTCGGCGATTGGGTCTTCAACGCGTACACGGGAGTGATGTCATGAGTTGGGCAGGAGAGCTTCAGCAACCCGCGAACGGTTCGTCCGTGAGCGAGCATTCGACCGTCGACCTCACGAACGGCACAGAGCCGCGGGTCGAGACTGCGCCGGAGCCCGAGGCGGCCGGCGAGTTCAAGGTCTTCCTCAGCCTTACCGGCGAGGAGCGCGTCGAGGTGGGCCAGTTCCCCACCGAGCAGGCGGCGCACGCGCAGGCGGAGCAGTTCATGGCCTCCGCGGCACAGGCGACGACGACCGCCAAGTGGCCCCTCATCGGCGGCCGCTACCTCCGCCCGGAGACGATCGTCTCCATCGACGTCGAGCCCAGTGACCAGCCGCGCTGGACGGGCTCCACGGGGCGGGCCTCCAGCTGGAACAGCCGCTGACCGACCCGCGGCGCGACAATCACCAACAAGGTCTTCGAGGGCCGGCGGAAGCGCCGGCCCTCGCGCTTTAGCGGCGGAGGCAGCTCGCGAGTACCACGCAGAAGCGGATCCCACCCGTCATGGCGTGCGGCCGCGTGAGTGAGAAGCTCGTGCGGACGATCGCCGTCCCGCCCGGCTCCCCAGGGCATCCCCAACAACTGACGGGCTTGGGGAAGACCCACACGAAGGCGATCTTTCGCGGGTAGGGGACGTACTTCACTCGCAACGGCCTCGGCGCGCGGAACATGTGCTTGAGCGCCCATCGTTCGCTCGTCTTCAGCCAGGTCGGCGCAGCCTTCGCTGCCTGCGATGACGGCTGTCCGTCGAGCAGAGGCGCCGGGTACACGACCAGGAGGGCGAGCAACCGTCGTGCCGACGAGCCACGCCGCCAAGCGTCCTCATGAGGCAAGTATCACTTCCCGCACCGTCCGCGAGGGACGCGCCCCAGGGCGACGACCGGGGCGTGACGCCAGGTTCGCGGCGAGAAGGGAGCTGAGATCGCGCAGGGGAAAGACATCGTGGAGAGGACGCGCGACCCGCCAGCCCACGGCTCGCCGAGGTTCGCAGCGAGAACGGAGAGTGGCCCGCCATGCGCTGTGCCTGAATCGTCACAGCTCCCTCCATGGACAGTCGGTGTGGCGAATGTGTGACGTTCGCCGCGGCGGGCGGGTCGCGGCCGTACCGTCGGAGGATGCCCAACCCGCGGTACCTGCTCGGCGACGCGCGCTGGTTCCACGCCTACTCGCGGGGCACCGGCCCGATGGTCATCGACCGCAACGCTGGTGACTTCCAGACCTTCTCGCGCATGCTCGCCTGGACGGTCCGCAAGTTCGAATGTGAGCTCTACGCGTACTGCCTGATGCCGACCCACTACCACCTGCTGCTCCAGACGCCGCTCGAGCGGCTCTCGGCGGGGATGCACTGCCTGAACGGCGGCTACGCCCAGACGTTCAACCGCCGGCACGGGCGAGTCGGGCATCTCTTGCGCAGCCGGTTCCACGCCCGCGTCATCGAGGGTGACGACTACTTCGAGCGAGCGGCCTCCCTACATCGTCTGGAACCCCGTCCGTGCGGGGCACTGCGCGACCCCCGGCGAGTGGCCGTGGACGTGGTCCTCGTTCGGCCTGGTCGACGAGGGCTGAATCAGTCGACCGGGCCGCCGTTTCGGTGTGACCCACCAGTCACATGGACAGTCGTTGTGACTGTTGGCCCACAGACGTGCCGGGCGCTCAGGGCGCGCCGCCGGAGAGAGAGAGAGAGAGGGAGAGAGAGAGAGAGAGAAAGCCCGCGTGTTAGCTGACGGGCGTGGCGGCCGTGGCGGCCGCGGTGGCCTTGAGGATGCGCGCGTCGTCGATCGCCTGCACGACGCTCTGGCGGTCGGCGTAGCCGGGCACCTGGATTGTGACGGCCTTCGGCCCGCGCATCACGAGGATCGCCGGGTTGGACGAGACCGTGATCACCGAGTCGAACGGCCCGATCTGCTTCTGGCTGTAGGCGTTGACGCGGACGAAGCCGGCCTTGCCGGATTTCGCGCCCGCCTTCGCCTCGGCGAGCGCCAGGTCGTCGACCGGCACCTTCGAGCTGACCACGGCGACGACGACCACGGAGTTGTGGGCGAGCGCGTCCTGCACCGACCAGGGGAGCCCGGTCGGGGCAACGGCCGTGCGGTGGACCGGCCTCGAGTGTCCGCGCGTCCCGTTCTTCGCGACGTGCTTCGCCGCCGTTGTCTTCGCCGCCGGCTTGTGCAGACCCTTCGCCGAGGGATGGAGCAGCTGTGGCCCGGCCGTCGAGGACGAGGAGCCTGAGCCGCCGCGCGTCGACTTGAGGACGAGCATCCCCCCGGCGAGTACCGCAACGACGGCGATGGCGGCCACCAGGCGCACGGGATTGGCGGTCAACGACTGCATCGCTCTCCCTATCGGCACTTCGAGGGATGCCCTTGAGGGCTTCTGCTCCGCCACTACGTCGAGGTGTCGCAGTCGTCGAGCACGGGGCCCGGATCACGTGTGATGTCGCCGGTGGGCCCCTTCTTGAAGTAGGTCGACCCGCCGTTGGTGCTGTAGATGCAGTAGCTGTTCTGCGTTGGCGTCAGACTGCTCGAGACGGTGACCTTGGCACTGGTGCCCGGGTCGTAGTGCGACAGGCCAGGCGTGGCTGCGGTCGCCGCGTTGTCGAGCCCGACGTACGTGCTGTTGTCCGAGTAGAACGCCTCGACGGCTGGCACGGCCGTGCGGACATTCCCCTGGGCGACCGCGTGCTCGGCCTTGCCGGTCAGCCCGAGGTACGCCGGCACGGCGATCGCGAGCAGGATGCCGACGATCATGATCACGACGAGGAGCTCGATGAGCGTGAAGCCGTTTTCGCCGTCGACCTGTCCGAGCCGTGCAGTAATCCGCCGCATGGCCCACGCATCGGCAGATAGGTAGGTGAGAGGTAGCCCCGATCGGGGGAGTCATCTGCCCCACAACGGTCACCCGGCCGCCGCCACGAGTTATCACAACGCGGAGGGCGCGGTTTCCCGCGCCCTCCGGCGAAAGGTGGTACGAGGTTCGGTTACGCGCAGGGCGTCGCGAGCGGCGTGGGATCCTTGGTGATGGCCCCTGCCGGACCCAGCTTGTAGTAGGTCGAGCCGCCGCTGGTCGCGGAGATGCAGTAGCTCGTCGTCGACAGCTGGGAGGCGTCGATCGAGATCTTGGACGCGCTGGCCGGGTCGTAGTACGAGATGCCCGGGACGGCCGCCGTCGAGGCGGCGTCGAGGCCGACGTAGGTGCCGTTGTCCGAGTAGAACGCCTCGACGGCCGGCACGGCTGCGCGGACGTTCGCCTGGGCGGCGGTCGACTCGGCCTTGCTCTTGAAGCCGATGTAGGACGGGACGGCGATCGCGAGCAGGATGCCGAGGATGATGATCACGACCAGGAGCTCGATGAGCGTGAAGCCGCCCTCGGTCTGCCCCTGTGCGATCCGGTTTTGAATCCTGTCCTTCATGAATCCCTCCAGTCTGGTGCGGTGTGGCTTGGCCCGGCCGGGCGTCCGTATTAGGTGACAGGCGCCAGGCCTCATTGAGGCGGTACATCGGCTCACGATCGGGAAGGGATTAGCCCCATTTAAGGGATGGGGTGTTGCCCACGGGTTAACCGGCGGGTTCATCCGTCCCCGACAACGGCGGAGGGCGCGGTTACCCGCGCCCTCCGGCGAAAGGTGGTACGAGGTTCGGTTACGCGCAGGGCGTCGCGAGCGGCGTGGGATCCTTGGTGATGGCCCCTGCCGGGCCCAGCTTGTAGTAGGTCGAGCCGCCGCTGGTCGCGGAGATGCAGTAGCTCGTCGTCGACAGCTGGGAGGCGTCGATCGAGATCTTGGATGCGCTGGCCGGGTCGTAGTACGAGACGCCCGGAACGGCCGCGGTCGAGGCGGCATTGAGCCCGACGTAGGTGCCGTTGTCCGAGTAGAACGCCTCGACGGCCGGCACGGCTGCGCGGACGTTCGCCTGGGCGGCGGTCGCCTCGGCCTTGCTCTTGAAGCCGATGTAGGACGGGACGGCGATCGCGAGCAGGATGCCGAGGATGATGATGACGACCAGGAGCTCGATGAGCGTGAAGCCGCCCTCGGTGTTCCCCTCTGCGATGCGATTCCTGAGCTTGTTCATGGAAGTCCTCCGTTCGTGGTAGCCGTGGTTGGCTGAGCGGTGTATCGGCGTCTCCAGGGGACGCTCTCTCCCTGATGAGGGGGATTCGCTCACCCACGGCGGGGGACTTGCAGAAATCACTCAAGCCAGCGACAGGGCCTGCCGATAGCTGCCGTCGAGGTAACCATGACCGAGTCCACGATGAACATCGATCAGCTCCTCGAGGAGCTCGTGAACCTCAACGGTTCAGACCTGCACGTGACGGTCGGCTCGCATCCTGCCGCCCGCGTGCGCGGGGAGCTTGTCCGCATGGAGCAGTTCCCGAAGCTGGGCGCCGAGGACACGCTCGCGATGCTCTATCGCGTGATGTCGACCGAGCAGCAGAAGCGGCTTGAGCTCGACCGCCAGCTCGACCTTTCGTACTCCATCCCCGGCCTCGCGCGCTTCCGCGTGAACGTGTACTCGCAGCGCGAGAGCCTGGCAGCCGCCTTCCGCCTCATCCCGATGGGGCTGAAGACGCTGGAGGAGCTCGGCCTACCCGAGAGCCTCCACGAGCTGACGAGGAAGCCGCGCGGCCTCGTGCTCGTCACGGGCCCGACCGGCTCCGGTAAGTCGACCACGCTCGCGGCGATGATCGACGAGATCAACCGCACGCGGCCCGATCACATCATCACGATCGAGGACCCCATCGAGTTCTTGCACCGCCACAAGCGGTCCATCGTCAACCAGCGCGAGATCGGTGCGGACGCTCCGACGTTCAGTGCCGCACTGCGCGCCGCGCTTCGCCAGGACCCCGACGTGGTCCTCCTCGGCGAGATGCGCGACCTCGAGACGACTTCGACGGCGCTGACCGCGGCCGAGACCGGCCACCTTGTCTTCGCGACGCTGCACACGCAGAGTGCGCCCGGCACCGTCGACCGCATCATCGACCAGTACCCGGCCGCGCAGCAGGAGCAGGTTCGCATGCAGCTCGCCGGCACGCTTCAGGGGATCGTTACGCAGGCGCTGCTGCCGACCGCCGACGGCACCGGCCGCGTGCCTGCACTCGAGATTCTCCTCCCGGATGACGCGACGCGGAACCTCGTCCGCCAGGCGCGCGTTGAGCAGATCTACAGCGTCATGCAGACCGGTACCCAGCGCGGCATGCAGACGATGGAGCAGGCGCTTGCGGATCTTGCGGTCCGCGGCGTGGTCTCGAAGGAGGCGGCGATCGCAGCGACGACCCGCCCCGACCAGCTCCTCGGGCTGCTCGAGCGCGGTGGTTTTGTCGACGACACGCTCGCGCCGTTCGGTGGCGGGCTTCGAATCGCGGAGAGCTAAATGGACTGGAAGAAGGACATCAAGCTCGGCGATCTCGTTGGGCGCAAGGACGACGGCGGCACCGCGACGGCCACCCCGGCCGAGGGGAAGCACCCCGCCGAGGAGCAGCAGCAGGAGCAGCCTTCGTTCTGGAAGCGCGAGCTGCGCGTCCGCCAGCCGAAGGAGGAGGGCGGCAAGCCGGGTCGGCGCGAGCTCTCACGGTTCGCGGCAACCCCGAAGCCCATGCACGAGGGCGGCGCCGTCGAGGAGGCCGCCGAGGCGGCCGTCCAGGCAGTCGAGGAACGCCGCAGCCGCTTCACGCGCTTTACGCGCGCAGGTGAGACCGATGTGAGCCCGGCCGAGCGCAAGCCGAGCCGGTTCGCCCGGCCCGCGAAGAGCGGCGACGACGCCAAGACCAAGAAGGAGAAGAAGCCGAGCCGGTTCGCCCGGCCCGCGCAGAGCGGTGACGACGCCAAGACCAAGAAGGAGAAGAAGCCGAGCCGCTTCGCCCGAGTCGGCGCCCGTGGCGCCGCGACCGCGACCGAGGAGAAGACGCAGGCGCCGAAGGAGAAGAAGGCACTGCGCTCGATGGAGCTCTCGTTCCGGCGCAAGCCGAAGGAGGCGGCCGAGGCCGGGGCCCCGAAGGCGCCGAAGCGCAGCGGCGGCAAGAAGGGCCAGGTCGTCGGGCTGAAGATCGGCGCCTCGCATATCGCCGCGGCCCAGGTCACGCAGAACGGCCAGGTCGACGTCGTGCAGTTCGCACGCGAGCCGCTCGAGCGCGGCATCGTCGTCGGCGGTGAGCTTCGCGACCCCGACGCGCTCGGCGCGCATCTGAAAGAGTTTTTCCGCAAGCACAAGTTGCCGGTGAAAGGCGTTCGCCTCGGCGTCGGCACCAACCGCATCGGCGTCCGCCGCTTCGAGATCAGCGGCCTCGCCGACCCGTCGCACCTCGAGAACGCGATTCGGTTCCGCGCCCAGGAGGTGCTGCCGATCCCGCTCGAGGAGGCCGTCCTCGACTACCAGGTCGTCGGCGAGGAAACGGACGACAAGGGCCAGAAGACGTACCGCGTCATGCTCGTGGTTGCCTATCGCGACCTCGTGCAGCGCTACGTCCGCGCCTGCCGCGTCGCAGGTGTGAAGCTCGTCGGCATCGACCTCGAGGCCTTCGCGCTCCTGCGCGCGCTCGCTCCGATGTCGACCTCGACGCGTGAAGACGCCGCTGTCGTCATCGTCTCTGTGGGCCACGACCGCTCGACCTTCGTCGTCGCCGATGGCGGGACGTGCGAGTTCGCGCGCGTGCTCGACTGGGGCGGGTCCGCGCTCGACGTCGCCGTCGCGCGGGTTCTCGACATGACGCCGTCGCAGGCCGAGCACATCAAGCACTCGCTCACCCTGAACGCCACCGCGGAGCGGCTGGAGGGCTACACACAGGAGCAGGCGGTCGCGGTCTACGAGGCCGTCCGGAAGGAGCTGCAGAACTTCGTCCGCGAGCTCGTCTCCTCGCTCCACTTCTACCAGAACCAGCCCGGCTCACTGGGCATCGGCGAGATCACCATCACGGGCGGCACGGCCCAGCTTCCGGGCCTCGCCGCCGAGCTGCAGCGCCTCATCGGCGTGAGCGTTCGCGTCGGCGACCCGTTCGCTCACGTGGACAAGCACGTCGAGGTGGACGGGGAGCTCGGCTCCGCCGCCGTTGTCATCGGGCTCGGGATCGAGCACCGACCATGATGCGTCCTGCCAACCTTCTTCCTCCCGATCTCGCCCGCGGCGGCGGCCGGCAGCTCCCGGTCGAGGCGATCGTCGCGGTCGGCGCCGGCGTCGCCGTCGTCGGTGCGCTCGCCTTCGGCTACACGAGCACGCACAGCCAGGTTGTCAAGAAGCAGAGCGAGCTCGACACGCTGAACGCGCAGATCGCTGCCCTTCCGCGCCCGAAGCCGGTGCACACGACGATCAACGCGTCACTCGGCGCCGAGAAGGACGCGCGCCAGATGGCCCTCGACGGGGCCCTGACCGGGCGCGTGGGGTGGTACACGGTCCTGCGCGAGATGTCCCTGGTGCTGCCGGGTGACGTCTGGCTCCAGAGCATGAGCGCGAAGTCGACGGCGGTGGACCCCACGGTGGATCCGTCAGCGCCGTCCGCGACCGCGACTACGGGCCTGACGATGACTGGCTATACGTACTCGCAGGAGGGCGTTGCCCGGCTGCTCAGCCGCCTGGTGCTCGTCCCGCAGCTCGCCAACATCCAGCTGCAGTCTTCCGCGAACGCGACCGTCGCCGCCCAGCCGGTCGTCACGTTCTCGATCAGCGCAAGCGTCAACGACATCAGCATCGGAGGAGGCTCCTGATGGCGCGGCAGCTCAAGCTCGGGGAGAAGAACGTGAAGGCGATCGCCGCCGTCGTGGGCGGGCTGCTCCTCGTCGCGGTCGGCGGTTACCTGCTCCTGTACTCGCCGCAGAAGTCGAAGGCGAGCAAGCTGAACACCGAGGTCGCCACGGCGCAGCAGCAGCTCGCGACCGCGCAGGCGACGGCGAACCTCCCGCCGCCCAAGGATCCACGCGTCGACGACCTTTTCCGCCTGACGAAGGCGATGCCGGCCACCCCGGACATGCCCGGGATCCTGCTCGAGCTGAGTCGCGTGGCCAAGGACACGGGCATCTCGTTCGACTCGATCTCCCCCGGAGTCCTCGCCCCCGGCAATGGGTTCCAGACGCTGCCGATCGAGCTCAGCTTCGAGGGCAACTACTACGAGCTTTCAGACTTCCTGTTCCGGCTGAACAACCTGGTCGTCGAGCGAGACGGCAAGCTGGACGTCGGCGGCCGCCTGTACTCGGTGGATAGCGTCGATTTCAACCCCCTTGGCACGTCCGGCACGCAGCTCAAGGCAGCCGTGTCCGCGAAGGCGTACATCTACGGCACGGGCCCGACCGCTGACGGGGGCCTGCCCTCCGCCGGCGTGGCGACGCCCGCGACGCCTGCGACACCGGCCGCGACGACGCCGGGCGCCACGACGCCGCCCGCCTCGGCCGCGCCGTCGACCGCCGCGGCACCGTCCGCCGGGAGCTCGTCGTGAGCGCGGCGCGCAAGTCTGCAGCGCAGGCCAGTTCGGCCAAGCAGAAGAAGATCGCCATCGGCGGTGCAGTCCTGCTTGTCGGCATCCTGGTCATCCAGGGGCCGAAGATGCTGAAGCTGGTGAGTGGCGGCTCGTCGTCGCCGCCGGCTCCCGCGGCGGTGGCCCCGCCGGTCACGGCTGGCGCGGTTCCGGGCGCACCGACGCCCACGCCGGTCAGCGCTGTACCGGAGACGACGGGGACGAAGCTCGTGTCCTTCGAGACCTTCTCGACGAAGGATCCGTTCGCACCCCAGGTCGACGTGAACAGCGGCGGCGACGCGGTGGCCAGTGCGCCCGCGAGCGCCACGCCGACTGCCTCCGACTCGACATCCACCCCTGCGGCTACGCCCGCGACGTCCGGGGCCTCGACGCCCAGCACCGGCTCCGCCACGACGAAGCCGTCGTTCAAGGTGGCGGGCAGCACCAGCACCTCGACCGCGACGATTGCGGTGAACTCGAAGCGCCAGGTGGTGACCGTCGACCACGACTTCCCCACGGCCGACCCGGTGTTCACCCTCGTGAGCGTCGGTTCCGGCTCGGCGTCGATCGCGATCGCAGGCGGCTCGCTGAAGACGGGCGGCAAGACGTTCGCGCTGACCGTCGGGACGCCGACCACGCTGCAGAACACCGCGACCGGCAAGAAGTACAAGCTCGAGCTCCTCTCGACCGCCCCTGCGGGGGGCTGATCCGCAGCGCATGTCTGCGCAGCCCGGACGCGTGACTCGCCGGCTCCGCTCGGAGGACGGCTTCGGCCTGATCGAGCTCACGATCGCGATGGCGATGATGGCGATCGCCCTGCTGGTCCTCGTCGCCGCGCTCAGCTCGGGCGAGGTCACGCTCCAGCGCGCCGGCGCGGCCGGGACGGCGGGCACGCTCGCCGACCGGCAGATGGAGAAGTACCGGGCGATGACGTACACGCAGATCATGCTCAACACGACCGATGTCACGACTGCGCAATCCGACACCACCTACACCGGCGACTCCGCCTACAGCGCCAGCGAGGTGACCGGGACGTGTGCAGCCACAAGCTGGCCCGACCCGTGCAAGCCGATCCAGGCCGGCATCACCGGCCCGGACAACCGCCAGTACCGCGTCGACACGTACATCACGACGTACGTGCCGACGGGCGGGCGCACCCTCAAGGTCATCACCGTGGTCGTGCGCGACCCCAACCATCTGAGCGGCCCGCCGCTGGCACGGCTCCAGTCCCGCTTCGACCAGGCGACAGGCCAGTGAATCTCAAGCACCAAATGCCGGCTGCCGATACCGACTTCTAAGAATGAGCACCTGGGCATACAGCGCGATCAACGCGCAAGGCATCGAGTCGAAGGGCGAGATCGAGGCGCCCGACGTCACCACCGCGCGCGAGCAGCTCCGCAGTCGCGGGCTGATGGCGTCGGCGCTGCAGGCGACCGGCGGCTCGGCCGTGACGACGGAGAAGTCGGCGTCCGCCGGCGCGTTCGCGAAGAAGATCAAGCCGAAGTCGCTGCAGATCTTCTCGCGTCAGTTCGCGACGATGATCGAGGCCGGCATCAGCGTCGTCGGCGGGCTCGTCATCCTCGAGGAGCAGACCGACGACAAGGCGCTCGCCGACGTCATCGAGCAGATCCGCATGGACGTCGAGGCGGGGATGCTGCTCTCCGAGTCGCTGGCCAAGCACCCGAAGGTGTTCAACCGGCTCTACATCGCGATGGTCGAGACGGGCGAGGCCGCCGGGATCCTGGACCAGGTCCTCGACCGCGTCGCGTACCAGATCGAGAAGGAGACGAAGATCAAGCGTCGCGTCAAGGGCGCGATGCTCTATCCGACGATCGTGCTGACGTTCGCGTCGATCGTCCTCGCCGGGATGCTGATGTTCCTCGTCCCGATCTTCACGAAAATCTTCTCCCAGCTGAACGGCGACCTGCCGACGCTCACCATGTACGTCGTCCGCGCCTCGAACGTCCTGCGCGGCTACTGGTTCATCATCTTCCCCACCGTCGGCGTGACCATCTTCGCCTTCCGCAAGTGGAAGTCGACCGAGAACGGCCGCCGCGTCTGGGACCGGGTGAAGCTGCACCTGCCGATGAAGATCGGCGACACCGTGCGCAAGATCACGCTGGCGCGCTTCTCCCGCACCCTGTCGACGCTGGTGGCGGCCGGCGTCGACATCATCCGCGCGCTCGAGATCACCGCGTCCACCTCGGGCAACTGGGTGGTCGAGCAGTCTTTGATGGAGGTACGCGAGAAGGTGCACGAGGGCGTCCCGATCTCCCAGCCGCTGTCCGAGGACCCCGCCTTCCCCGCGATGGTCGGCCATATGGTCAAGGTCGGCGAGGAGACCGGAGAGCTGGACAAGATGCTCAGCAAGATCGCTGACTTCTACGAGGACGAGGTCGACACCGCCATCCAGACCCTGACGTCGATCATCGAGCCAGTGATGATGATCTGCGTCGGGCTCGTCGTCGGCGTGATCATCATCTCGATGTACCTGCCGATGTTCAAGATGCTGAGCCTCGTCAAGTAGGACTGCGCCCGCCTGCCGCGAAAGCGGGATGGCGACCCCCGAGCTCCGACCGCTGGCTCGGCGGGAACCGGTAGCACTCCCGCAGAGCGCCTGGAGCCACTGCGCCGGCCTCGCGCCCGTGTCGCGGGCGAGCGCCCAGATCAGGACCGGCGTCTCGGCCCGTTCTTGCAGGTTCAGCGCAGCCGTGCGACGGCGCGGTCCAGCTCATCCGGCGTCGCGCCGGCGTCGATCAGGAACTGCCGGACGGAGCCGTGCCGGCGCTCGAGCTCGGCGAGCACGCCGCGCATCGCGTCGGGCGGGCAGAAGCCGATCTGGCGGCGCCGCTCGCGATCGTCGTCGCTCTCTGCGTCGGCCTCCCAGGCCTGCTGAATCGAGGTCAGGTTGCGCTCGCTGATCGCGTAGTCGGCGGCGATCTCGTCGTCGGAGACGCCGGCCAGGCTCAGCAGCAATGCAACGACGAGGCCGGTGCGGTCCTTGCCGCCCTGGCAGTGGACGAGCACGCCGCCCGGCGGCGCGTCGGCGACGGCGCGGATCGCCGCCGCCCAGTTGGGGCCGAAGCGCTCGAGGAAGTCGAGGTAGACGGCCTTCGTCTTCTCGGCCGGCGTCTCGACAGCGTCGACGAGCGCGTCCAGCCGCTCGCCGTAGTCCTCCGGCGAGCCGGCGAGCACGTTCACGTGCACGACCTGGACGGGGATATCCGCGGGCGGGTCGGCCTCGCGCTCCGCGTCCATGCGCAGGTCGACGATCCTCGAGATGCCGTGTCCGACCAGCTCGCGCCAGCCCTCGTCGGTCAGCCGCTTGAGCGCATCGGCGCGGACGATCGCGCCCCAGCGCGTCTCGCCGTCGGGCGTCGGATGGCCGCCGAGGTCGCGGACGTTGAGGCACGCATCCCAGGTGAGCTGGCGTTCGGTGTGCATCAGGAGGTTCGAGCGTAGACGCAGCCGTTCAGTGCCACGGTCGTCAACAGGCCCGGTGCCGGTCACGCGACCTCGATCGACGCGCGCCGGCGTGCCTGGCGCTCCATCAGACGGATCAAGCCGTAGCCGAGCACCGCGAATACCGTCCCCAGCGCCGCCTCCTTCGCCACGAGCCCGCTCACGTCGCCGAGCGAGGCTCCGTCGGCGATGCGTCTGGCTGCCTCGATGCCATGCGTGATCGGCAGCCAGCCGGAGATCGCCGACATCCAGCTCGGGAGGGTGTCGAGCGGGACGTTCGCGCCGGTGAAGATGAGCAGGACGCCGAAGATGACGTTCGCGAGGACGGCCGTCTCCCGGATGCGCAGGCCGAGGCCGGCGCTGATCAGGCCGAAGCCCGTGCACGAGTAGGCGGTGACGAGAATGACGAATGCGAGCGGGGCGAGCGACCCGGCGGCGACATGCACGCCGAGGATGAGCCCGCCGAGCAGCAGCGCGAGCGCCGCCACGAACGCGCCGTTGATGACGACCGGGAGCGCGCGCCCGAGGAAGATCGGGATGCGGCCGGCCGGCGACACGAGGATGTAGGCGAGCGTGTTCTCGTGGCGCTCGCCGGCGATGGTGTTGGTCATCGCGAAGAGACAGGGGATGGAGGCGTACTGCAGCGCGTTGCCGATCACGAAGAACTTGTCGGACGCGATGCCGGTCGTGCGGCCGATGTAGGCGAAAAGGAGGATCTGGAACAGCGGACCGATCACGAGCGTCGGGATGTAGATCCACGGCGAGACCCAGCCGAATAGCGCGCGGAAGCTCGTCATCCCGCCGATGAAGAAGATCCGCAGCGAGGTGGTCATGTCAGAGAGAGCGCGGCGCGGGCCCGCGCCGCCGTCAGCGCCCGCTCGAGCACGAGGATCCCGACCGCGATGTACAAGGCGCCCAGGGCGACGCAGAGGGCGAGGTCGGGCCACGGCGTCCCGCCGAGCGACGACTGGCGGATCGCGTTCATGCCCCAGGTCGGCGCAAGGATCCACGAGATCGGCCGTACCCAGCCCGGAAGCAGCGCGAGCGGCACGAGGAAGCCGCAGATCAGCCAGACGGGGTACTCGAGCAAGTTGCCGAGCGCCCACGCGGTGCGGTAGCGGACGAACGACACGGCCAGCAGGAAGCCCGCACACCCGATCGAGATCACCGTTGCCGGAACGGCGAGCACGAACGCGGGCCAGTGGACGACTGAGAACTCGATCCCGAAGGCGAGCCGTCCCCACAGGAGCGTCGCGACCATCGAGTAGAGGCCGATCGTCGCCATCGCGACCGTGACCGGCAGCAGGATCAGCGCGAACGGCGAGGGCGATGCGACGAGCACCTCGAGCGTGCCGTGCCAGCGCTCACGCTGCATCGCGGACCCGGCGGTCGTGCTCGTGCAGGCCCAGATGCCCATCACGCCGGCTCCGAGCGCGGCGTAGAGCAGAGATGTGGCGCCGCCGTGGATCCGGAACATCAGGAAGGCGACCGTCGCGAAGAACATCGGGTAGAGCACGGCGAAGATCCCTGTGAACGGGTCGCGCCACTGCATCTTCAGCTGGAAGAGCCAACCCATCAGCAGGAGGCGGGCGGAGCGCATCAGTCGGCCCCCTCGCCGACGAGGGAGACGTAAGCATCCTCGAGCGTCGGCTCGCGTGCGGAGACCCGCCCGACGCGGATCCCGTCGAGGTGCTCCAGCAGCGTCTGTGTCAGCTCGAGCCCGCGCGCCGACTGGACAAGCACGAGCTGCGCCTGGTCGCGGTCCTCGACCCAGACCGAGGCGACGCCGGGGATGCCGCGCAGTCGGTCCACGGCCTCGGCGCCGACGCCGTAGGTCTCGATCTCGACGACCGTGCGGTCGGCGACGAGCTGCTTCAGGCTCTCGGGCGTCCCCTCGGCGACGATCTCGCCCTGTGCGATCACGGCGAGGCGGTCGCAGAGCGAGTCGGCCTCGAACATGTAGTGCGTCGTCAGCAATACGGTCTTCCCGGCCGCGGTCAGCGATGCGATGAGCGCGCGGAGCTCCCGCGCGCCGACCGGGTCGAGCCCAATCGTCGGCTCGTCGAGGAAGACGACCGGCGGGTCGTGCAGGAGTCCGCGCGCGACGTGCAGGCGCTGCTTCATCCCGCGCGAGTAGCCCTCCACGCGCTCCTGCTCGCGACCCTTCAGCCCGACGAGCTCGAGCAGGTGGTCGATGCGCGGCCGCTGTTCGCGACTTGGGACGCCGTAGAGCTCGGCGAAGTAGCGCAGGTTGTCGAGCCCGGACAGGCGCTCGTAGACGCCGCGCTCGCCCCCGAAGACGTAGCCGATCCGCTTGCGCACCTCGCGCGGCTCCTTGACGACGTCGCGGCCGAGCACGCGCGCCGACCCCGAGGTCGGGATCAGCAGCGTGATCAGCATCTTGATCGTGGTCGTCTTGCCGGCCCCGTTCGGGCCGAGCAGGCCGAAGAGCTCGCCCTCGCCGACCTCGAAGCTGACGCCGCGCACGGCCTCGACCTCGAGCGACTTCCGGCGAATCGACCCGGTGCTCGTCTTGTATGTCCGCTTCAGGTTCTCGGCCTCGATCACAGCCATCCCGACAACCTACTGACCCCGGCCTCCGCCTCCCGGAGTCTCGATGCTCACCACGTCGCCGGCGTCGAGGCTGACGTCGGCCTTCGCCGGTAGCGGCTTCCCGTTCACGAGGTTGCGCCCCGGCTCGCCGGGCGCACCGCCGGTGGCGCCCTGCGGCGAGATCTCGCGCCGCTCGGACACGACCGACAGGCGGCAGTCCTCCAGTACGCGCAGCTCGCGCACCACGCCGTCGCCGCCGTGACGGCGGCCCGCGCCGCCGGAGCCGAGGCGCAGCGCCCAGCGCTCGACGCGGATCGGGTAGCCGAGCTCGAGCGCCTCGACTGGCGTGGCGAGCGTGTTGGACATCGTCACGTGGACGGCGCTAGGCCCGTCCGCGTCCGGGCACGCTCCCTGCCCGCCGCCGATCGTCTCGTAGTAGGTGAACCGGGCGTTGCCGAGCGTGACGTTGTTCATCGTCCCCTGCCCCTGCGCCGGCACGGGCACGGCCTCGCCGAACGCGCGCATGACGACGTCGACGATCCGGCACGACGTCTCGACGTTGCCGGCCGCGACCGCGCGCGGCGGGCGCGCGTTGACGAGCGACCCGGCTGGAGCGCGTACCGAGACGGGCGCGAATGCTCCTCCGGACGCCGGGAGGTCGGGCTCGGTCAGGCAGCGCACGACGAAGAAGCACGCCGAGCGCGTCACCGAGAGCGGGCAGTTCAGGTTGCCGCCGTGCTCGGGCGCGGTGCCGGAGAAGTCGATCTCGACCGCATCGCCCGCGACGGTGACGGCGCAGCGGATGCCGAGCAGGCCGTCGACCGCCTCCAGCACGTCGTCGGCCTCGTAGCGGCCGTCGGGGATGCGTGCGATCGCCGCACGCACGAGCGTCTCCGAGTCCCGGAGCAGGGCTGCCGAGGCGTCGCGCAGCCGTTGCGCCCCCTTGCGGGCGCAGAGCTCAGCCACCCGCCGCTCGGCCAGCCGGTTGGCGGCGAGCTGCGCGCGCAGATCGCCGCGGCGCTCGTCCGGGTTGCGCATGAGCGCCACGAGTTCCTCGAGCGTCGCGTCGTGGAGGCGGGTCGGCGGGATGACGACGCCCTCCTCGGCGAGCGTGTGCGAGCCCGCCGGCATGCTGCCCGGCTCGACGGCGCCGACGTCCGCGTGGTGGGCGCGCGTCGCCGCGAAGCCCAGCTCGGTGCGCGAGACGGTGGTGATGTCCGGGAGGTGGGTGCCGCCCGCATACGGGTCGTTGAGGATCCACGTCTCGCCCGGCTGCGGGTCGTGCTCGAGCACGGAGGCGACGGCGTCGGGCATCGCTCCGAGGTGCACGGGGATGTGCTCGACCTGGGCGACCAGTTGCCCGCGCTCGTCGAAGAGCGCCGTCGAGCAGTCGCGCCGCTCCTTGATGTTCGCCGAGAACGCAGAGCGGACGAGCACCGCGCCCATCTCCTCGGCGACGGCGCGGAGCGCGCTGCCGAGCACCTGCAGCTCGACGCTCATCGCCGCAGCACGAGCGTGCCGTGATCGTCGGTCTCCCCGCTCCAGCCGGCCGGCACCCAGCAGGTCGCGCCCTCGAGCTCGAGCGAGGCGCGGCCCGGCCGCCGAGACGTGTGCGCCGCCCGCGAGCTCCACCGGCGGGCCGGGGTCGACCTCGGCGGTGCGGACGGCGACGAGCTCGATCTCCCGCGCGGGGTCGGCGTAGCCGTACCGCTCCTCGTGCGCCGCGTGGAAGGCGGCCGGCAGGTCGGGCCCGAGCGGAACGGTCAGCTCGAACGACTGTCCGCGGTAGCGGAGGTCGGCCTCGCCTTCGGGCGGCAGCTCGCCTGCATCGGCGAGCGGGACGACGTGCGAGCGCACGCGCTCCCGGCGGACGTCGCCGGCGACCAGCCCGAGCGCCGACAGGACGCCGGCGGCCCGCGGCACGAGCACGGCCGGCATCTCGAGCTCCTCCGCGAGCCCGCAGGCGTGCAGCGGGCCGGCGCCCCCGAAGGCGACGAGCGCGAAGTCGCGCGGGTCGTGGCCGCGCTCGACGGAGACGACGCGCAGCGCCCGCAGCATCTCGGCGTTGACGACGGCGATGACGTCGGCCGGGTCGATGTCGCCGAGCGCCCGCTCAGCCGCGTCCGCGGTCGAGCTCGATCCCGCCCGCAAGCGGTCGGGCAGGCGGCCGAGCAGGAGGTTGGCGTCGGTGACCGTCGGCTCGGTGCCGCCGCGGCCGTAGCAGGCAGGCCCCGGACGCGCGCCGGCGCTCTCGGGCCCGACGCGGAGCGCGCCGCCCGCGTCGCGCCAGACGATCGAGCCGCCGCCGGCGCCGACGGTGTGGATGTCGACCATCGGCAGCCGGATCGGCAGGCCGCCGACGTCACGGGCGCCCGAGCGCCCGCGCCGCCCGCCGCACTGATCAGGCAGACGTCCGTCGACGTCCCGCCCATGTCGAACGAGATCGCGTTCTCGAACCGGCGGCTGCGGCGACGCGCGCGGCGCCCGACGACTCCGGCCGCAGGCCCCGAGACGCAGCGACGAGCGCCGCGTGCGCCGCCGCCTCGTCGATCGTCGCGACGCCGCCGGAGGAGCGCATCACGAGCGGCTCGGGCAGTCCTGCCTCGCCGCAGCGCGCCTGCGAGCGAGCGGAAGTAGCGCGGCGCAGACCGGCCCGAGGTACGCGTCGGCGGCCGTCGTCGAGGCGCGCTCGTACTCGCGGAACTCGGGCGCGACCTCGTGCGAGGCGACGACGTGCGCGCCGGGCAGCCGCCGGCGCAGCTCCTCCGCGACCGCCTGCTCGTGCGACGGGTCGCGGAACGAGAACAGCAGGCAGACGGCGACCGCCTCGGCATCGCCGACGTCCGGCAGCGAGCGAGGTCGAGCGGCGCGAGCACGCCGTCCGGGCCGATCCGCTCGCGCACGCCGTGGCAGCGCTCGAGCGGGACGAGCGGCTCCGGCTGCTCGTCGCAGAGCCGGTAGAGGTGCGCCCGGTCTGCCGGCGCAGGTGGAGCAGGTGCTCGAAGCCCGCGGTCGCGACGAACGCCGTCCGGGCGCCCTTGCCGCTCGAGCAGCGCGTTCGTGGCGATCGTCGTCCCGTGCGAGAAGCGCTCGACGTCGCGCGCGCCGACCGCCCGCGCCGCCGCGACGACGGACTCCTCCTGCGCGCGCCGCGGTCGGCACCTTCGCCGTCGCGAGCGCGCCGTCCTCGGGAGCAGGACGGCGTCGGTGAACGTGCCGCCGACGTCGATGCCGAGAATCGCCACCGCCCGACTCTACGTTTGGAAGAACGATGACTCTCCGGACCTCCTCGACTCTGACCATCCCGCTCGTCGGCCCGGGCGGCGAGCCCGTCAGCTTCGCGCGGACGATCAACTCACACGGCGTCGCCGACCTGCCGCCGGCCACGGTCGGCGAGGGCACCTACACGACGACGGTCGCGGTGCCGGGTGGGCGGCCACGGACGATCGTGATCGCCGAGGCCCGGCCGGGCGTGGCGTCGATCACGGTGCAAGGCCCGCGCATCGGTGCGCGTGTCGCGACGGCCGTGGAAGACGCAGCGCGGCGGATGCTGAACCTCGACGAGGATCTCTCGGTCTTTTACACCCTGGCAGCCGGCGACCCCGACCTCGCCTGGGCTGACCGCCGGCGCCGGCCGGATGCTGCGGCAGCCCGACGGTCTTCGAGGACGTCGTGAAGACGATCTGCACGACCAACTGCGCCTGGTCGGCGACGGTGCGCATGGTCACCGCGCTCGTCGACAACCTCGGCGAGCCCGCGCTCGGCGGCCCGGGCCGCGCGTTCCCGACGCCGGCGGCGATGGCGGCGCAGCCTGACGCGTTCTACCGCGACGAGGTGCGGGCGGGCTACCGCGGTCGCGTACCTGCGCGCCGTCGCCGCTCGGCGTCGCCGAGGGGAGCTCGACCTCGAGCCGCTTGCATCCGACGCCGCGCTGAGCGACGAGGAGGTCGAGGCCCGCCTGCTCGCGCTGCCCGGGGTCGGCCCGTACGCGGCGGCGCACATCGATGATGCTGCTCGGCCGCCACTCGCGGCTCATCCTCGACTCGTGGACGCGGCCGACCTACGCGCGAATCACCGGGCGGAAGCAGGTGGCCGACAGGACGATCGTCCGCCGCTTCCGGCGCTACGGGCCGTACGCCGGGCTCGCGTTCTGGCTTCTGCTCACGCAGGGATGGGTCAGCGAAGACAGCTAGCCGGCGAGCCCGCCGAAGAACGCGAACGGGTTGTTCCCGTACACGTCCCAGACCGGGCCGCTGCCGGGCTCGACCTCGATCTGCGCGCCGGAGGGCGCCTCCTGCCGGATCCGATCTGCGAGCTCGCGGGCGGCGTCCTCGTCGTCGGCGCCGATGAGCAGGAACGTCCAGCGGCGCACGACCTCATAGCCCTCCTGCTCGAGTCGATCGGCGAACGCGGTGGCGTCGTCGTGCTCCGCGAATTCGATGCGCACCTCCCAGGGCGCCTCGCCGCTCGCGCGGGCCTCGGCGTCTTCGTCCGCGTCGCGCCGCTCCTGCTCGGCCTCGCGCTCGGCAGCGGTCGACGGAAGCGCGACGGTCGCGTCCTCCCACCGCTCCTCGACCGGGTGCCAGCGGTCGATCGCGACCCCGCTCTCGAGGGCCAGACCGTGCTCGGCCAGTAGTGTCGAGACGAGGCCGGCCGCCTCGCGTGCCGCGGCCTCCGTGTCGGCATAGAGGAAGATCCGGTCGTCGTCGCGGCTCACGGCGACGCGGCCGCCGAGCCGCTTGCGGGCCTCGTGCTCGACGTCGTGCTCGCGGACTGCCTCCAGCGCCCGCGAGGTGAGCCCATCGTCGCCTGGATCCATCGCGATCGTGACGCGCCAATCGTCGGCCATCCCCGCACCGTACCCTTGCGCACCGGGGTGTGCGCAGGCGAGACTCTCCATCCCATGAATCGCCTGCAGCTGCCCGGTTTCTCTCGTACGATCATCTGCATATGAAGGTCCTCTTCGTCGCCCTCGGCGCCCTGCTCGCGGTCGGTGCAGCAGCGCCGAGCTCCGCGCGCCTGCCTGCGGTCGCGCCGGGCGTCACCGTCAACGGCGTCAGGGTGGGCGGCCTGGGCTCTGAGTCGGCCCGTGCGGTCGTGCGCGCAACGTTCGACAAGCCGCTGACCATCCAGAACGGGTCGGAGCAGTGGACGGTGCGGCCGCAGGGCCTCGGCGCCCGGGCGAGCGTCGAGCGAGCGGTGCGGCAGGCGCTCGACGCGCGGCCGCGCTCGGCGGTGACCGTGCCGGTCGCCGTCTCGACGCGCGACATCCACACCTACGTCGAGTATCTGAGCCGCAAGTACCAACGCGCCCCCGTGAACGCGCGGCTCGTCGGCACCAACGACCGCCTCTCGCCCATGTTCGCGGAGGGCGTCGCGGGCCAGCGTGTCGCGGAGCACCTCATGGAGCAGCGGATCTCCAGGGCGGTGCGCTCGCCCGTCAACCGCACGATCGCGCTGGCGATGAAGCCGGTCAGCCCGAAGGTGACGAAGCAGAACTTCGGCCCGGTGATCGTGATCGGGCGCAACTCGCACCGGCTGCGCCTGTTCGACGGCCGCCGCTTCGTGCACGAGTTCGGGGTTGCGACCGGCCAGTCGGCCTATCCGACGCCGCTGGGGACGTTCTCGATCGTCACGATGCAGCGCGACCCGTGGTGGATCCCGCCGCCGAACTCGGCGTGGGCGCAGGGCGCGAAGCCGATCCCGCCCGGCCCGGGCAACCCGCTCGGCACACGCTGGATGGGCCTGAGCGCGGCGGCCGTCGGGATCCACGGCACGCCGGACGCCGCGTCGATCGGCTACTCAGCCTCGCACGGGTGCATCCGCATGCGCGTCCCCGACGCCGAGTGGCTGTTCAACCACGTGCGCGTCGGCACGCCTGTCGCCATCGTCGACGCCTGAGCACGAGTCGCCCTCACAGCAGCCGAGCTTCCAGCGGCACCGCGTGCACTGCCAGCTCTGGTGGAGCCACAACATCTCGGCACCGCAACGCCAACACGACTCGCCCACGCCCCTGACCGTACGTGGAGCACCGGCTACCATTTCTCGGCCACGGCGGCGTAGCTCAGCGGTTAGAGCGGCGGACTCATAACCCGCAGGTCGGTGGTTCGAATCCACCCGCCGCTACTGCGTGGGGGAACCCCTGGTTCCGCCACGGGCCCCCTCCTTGCGGGCGGAGGCGTGGTGCTGTGGTTTCAGGAGCCGGGGTTCCGATGGTTGCCTCTCGGGTGTGCGCCTCTCGCCGGAGCAAGTCCGGCTTCGGCGGCGGAGGTTTGTCGTCTCCGAGAGCGTCTTCTTGTGGGAACCTCCGGTTCCCTTGCCCCTCCCGTGGGGGTATCAAGCGCGCGTGAAGCTGATCCTGCTCGTCGTCCTCGCAGGGCTTGCGCTCGCGCCGGTCGCATCCGCTCGGACGCCGCTCGTCGTCGGCGTGACCGAGGATCGCCTGAAGGGGGATCCGGTCACCGTCAGCCGCGACGCCGAGGCGCTCGGCATCGACGCCGTCCGTATGACGCTGACGTGGCACCCCGGCCTCGCCGCGCCCGACGCGACGCAGCGCGCGCAGCTCGACGCCGCGACGCGCAGTCCGCTCCGCATCGTGCTCTCCGTCTTCGGCGACCGTGGCCGGGACGCCCCGCAGACGGCGGCGGAGCGCGACCAGTACTGCGGCTTCCTCGGCCGCATCGTCTCGGACTACGCGGCGATCCGGGACGTGGTGATCTGGAACGAGCCGAACAAGGAGCTGTTCTGGAACCCGCAGTACGCGCCGGACGGCCGGAGCCTGGCGCCGACGCGCTACGAGGCGCTGCTGGCCCGCTGCTGGGATGTGCTTCACGACGAGCGCAGCGACATCGACGTGCTCGGCCCGTCGACCGCGCCGCGGGGCAACGACAACCCGCGCGCCAAGAGCAACGTCTCGCACTCGCCGCAGCGCTTCCTGGAGGAGCTCGCCTCCGCCTACCGCGCGAGCGGGCGCGACAAGCCGATCCTCGACACGCTCGCGCACCACGTCTACGGCAGCACGCCCGGCGAGCCGCCCGGGCAGCAGCACGGCGGCGGCACGATCGGCGAGGGCGACTACGCCGCGCTGGTCGGCACGCTCACGCGCGGGTTCCGGGGAACCGCCCAGCCGATCCCGGACATCTGGTATCTCGAGGCGGGGTTCGAGACGACCGTCGACCCGGCGAGGCGCACCGGCTACACCGGGCGGGAGCTGGTGCAGACCATCTCTCCGGCCGAGCAGGCGAGCCAGATGCGGGCAGCGCTGCGCCTGGCTGCGGCCCAGCCTCGCGTGACCGCGTGGTTCAACTTCCTGCTCTGGGACGAGCCGCGGCTCGAGGGCTGGCAGTCCGGCCTGTACTGGGCCGACGGCAGCGCCAAGCCCTCCGCGGCCGCCTTCCGCGCCGCGGTCGACGATGTCCATCCGGAGGGCGGCGGTAGGAGCAAATTCGTCATCCCGGTGGCGATCGCACTCGCGGCACTCGCGGCGATCGCTATCCTGCTGGCCGGCCGCCGGCTTGGCCGGCGCCGCCGAATCTCCCGCTAGAATCAGACGGAGGAACGGCAGTGCCTGCCGTTCTTCGCGTCGATCGACCTAAGGATCCTTCTCAAATGGCCACCGGAGTACGAGTTGCAATCACGCTCGCCTGCACGGACTGCAAGCGGCGGAACTACCAGTCGAACAAGTCGAAGCGGAATACGCCCGACCGCGTGGAACTGAGCAAGTACTGCCGCTGGTGCGGCAAGCACACATCCCACCGGGAGACCCGCTAGTGGCACGTCCGACACGTCAGGCCCGCCGTGAGCGCCGTGAGCAGCAGCGCGCCGACCGCGTCGACGGCGCGGGCGATCGCGCGCGCCGGGCGCAGCCCGTCGCCGCGCCCGCCGAGGTCGAGGCGGCGCAGCCTGGCGTCCACCACCGTGGTGGCGTCATCGGCTTCATCGGCGAGTGCTGGGCCGAGCTTCAGAAGGTCGACTGGCCGAACCAGAAGCAGGTGATCACGGGCTCCGTCGTCGTGCTCGTCGCCTGCACGATCGTCGGCACCTACCTCTGGATCATCGACCTGATCATCAAGCCGCTCATCAACAACGTTCTCATCGGCTAGCGCGTGTTCCGCTGGTACGTCATCAACACCTACTCGGGCCACGAGAACAAGGTGAAGGCGAATCTCGAGCACCGCATCGACTCGATGGGGCAGCACTCGCGCTTCCGCCGCGTCGTCGTCCCGACCGAGCAGGTCATCGAGACGAAGGACGGGCAGAAGGTGCAGACCGAGAAGCGCGTCCTGCCCGGCTACGTGCTCGTGAACATGGACCTGAATGACGACGCCTGGACGGTCGTGAAGAACACCCCGGGCGTCACGGGGTTCGTGGGCGCCGGCAACAAGCCCATCGCGCTCTCGCAGCCCGAGGTCGACCGCATCCTCCGCACGGGGGCCTCCGCGGCCGAGCGGCCGCGCGCGCAGGTCGAGTTCGGTCTTGGCGAGTCGGTCAAGGTGACATCCGGCCCGCTGTCCGACTTCGACGGCGAGATCGTCGACGTCAATCCCGACCAGCAGAAGCTCAAGGTGCTGGTCGACATCTTCGAGCGCCAGGTACCGGTCGAGCTCGCGTTCGACCAGGTCAAGAAGCTCGACTGACAGCTACGCTGTCGCGCCCCTAAATGGCCAAGAAAGTCCTCACGCTGATCAAGCTGCAGATCCCGGGCGGGCAGGCGAACCCTGCGCCGCCGGTCGGCCCTGCGCTGGGGCAGCACGGCGTCAACATCATGGAGTTCTGCAAGGCGTTCAACGCGCAGACCGCCCAGGCGAACGGCCGCATCACGCCGGTGGAGATCACCGTCTACGAGGACCGCTCGTTCACCTTCATCACGAAGACGCCGCCCGCGGCCGTCCTGATCAAGGAGGCGCTGAATCTCGAGAAGGGCTCGGCGGAGCCGAACCGCGTTAAGGTCGGCCGGCTGACGCAGGCGCAGGTGCGCCAGATCGCCGAGACGAAGCTCGAGGACCTGAACGCGCGCGACGTGGAACAGGCGATGCGCGTCGTTGCAGGAACCGCTCGCTCTATGGGTGTGGAGGTGGAGTGATGGCACAGCACGGAAAGCGCTACAACACGCTCCGCGAATCGATCGACCGCGAGAAGCTCTACTCGCCGCTCGAGGCGATCCGGACGCTCAAGGACGGGCCGGAGGCGAAGTTCGACGAAACGGTCGAGGTGCACTTCAACCTGGGCCTCAACGTGCGCCACGCCGACCAGCAGCTGCGCGGCACGCTGATGCTCCCGAACGGGACCGGCCGGACGATGCGCGTGGCCGTCTTCGCCGAGGGCGAGAAGGCGCGCGAGGCCGAGGAGGCCGGTGCGGACGTCGTCGGCTCCGCCGATCTCGCCGCGCGCATCGAGGAAGGCTTCGACGATTTCGACGTGGCCGTCGCGACACCGGATCAGATGGGCGTCGTCGGCCGCCTGGGCCGCATCCTCGGCCCGCGCGGCAAGATGCCGAACCCGAAGACCGGCACCGTGACGATGGACGTCGCCAAGGCCGTGCAGGACTCGAAGGGCGGCAAGCTCGAGTACCGCACCGACCGCGGCGCCAACGTGCACATGCCGATCGGGAAGCGCTCCTTCGACGAGAAGGCGCTGCTCGAGAACTACGCGACGCTCCTCGACGAGATCGTGCGCGCGAAGCCGGCCGTAGCCAAGGGCCGCTACATCCGCGGCGTCACGCTGACGAGCACGATGAGCCCCGGCATCCACATCGACCCGTCGCGCACGCGCGGGATTCTCGAGGAACTGGAGGAGGAGCAGACACCGGTTCTGGCCTAGTTCACAAGCCCGTCGCCAGAGACAGCCGGCAGCGCGAAAGCGCAGAAGTCCAGCCGAGGCGGCCCGAAAGACGCTCACGCCTCTCCTCGGGTCCGCCTGTCAGCGGGCCCGTTTTGCATCAGGAGGAGGTGAGTCCATGGAGAAAGCCCAGAAGGAACGTGTCGTCGAGGAGCTGACGGAGCAGCTGCAGCAGGCATCGACGCTGCTCGTCGCGGACTACCGCGGTCTCTCGATGAGCGAGATCGACGCGCTCCGCACCGAGGTGCTGAAGCACGGCGCGACGTTCCGTGTCGTCAAGAACACGCTCACGCGTCGCGCCGCCGAGGCGGCGGGCCAGGATGCGCTGCTCGCGCTGCTCGAGGGCCCGACCGGGATCGCGTTCCTCGAGTCCGACGGCGACCCGGTCGCGGTCGCCAAGGCACTTTCCGAGGCCGCGCGGACGACGAAGATCCTCGCCATCCGCGGCGGGCTGCTGGAGGGCCGGCCGATGAGCGAGCAGGAGGTCGAGGACCTCGCCAAGCTGCCGCCCGCCGACGTGCTGCGCGGCCAGGTGCTCGGCGCGATCCTGGGACCGCTCAACGCGATCGCGGGGCTGATCAACGCACCGCTGCAGAACCTGTACGGCTTGATCGACGCCCGCATCGAGCAGCTGGAGCAGCAGGGCGACACCTCCGCCGCGGCCGTCGCCGTGCCGGAGGAAGCTCCTGCCGAGGAGGCCCCGTCCGCCGAGGCGAGCGAGGCTCCAGCCGCCGGGCAAGAGGAGCCGCAGGCGTCCGCGGACGCCGAGACCGGTGAGAGCGCCGCCGCCGAGCAAGACGCAGCGGTCGCGTCCGCCGACGAACCAACGGAGGAGCCCGCCGAGGGCGCACCCGAAATCCCCGAAGAGACACAGCAGGAAGAGGAGGAGTAAAGATGGCTGATGCGGTAGACACGATCTTCGAGGAGCTCGGGAAGATGAGCGTCCTTGACCTCGTAGCGCTGAAGAACAAGATCGAGGAGGAGTGGGGCATCACCGCTGCCGCTCCCGTAGCGGTCGCCGGCGTTGCTGCCCCGGCGGGCGGCGACGGTGCCGGCGCGGCCGAGGAGCAGACGGAGTTCGACGTCGTCCTCAACGCGGCCGGTGGCCAGAAGATCCAGGTGATCAAGGTCGTTCGCGCGGTCACCGGCCTCGGACTGAAGGAGGCCGAGGACCTCGTCGACAACGCCCCGAACGCGGTGAAGGAGGGCGTGCCCCGCGAGGAGGCCGACTCGATCAAGGCACAGCTCGAAGAGGCTGGCGCCGAGGTCGAGGTCAAGTAGCGACCACGCCGCTTTCTCGGCGTGGCCAGGCGGGTAGAGGCGCGTTCGCGCGCCTCTACCCGCACGCTCCGGCGTCGGGTGTCCAGACGGGCTTCGTCGCCCGCATGCTGAGCAGGCGGTTGCCGCTCAGGAACAGGTGGTTGACGCTGAACGTCGCCCGCCAGCGCGCGGTGCCGCAGGCCGTCAGATCGACGGTCCGCATCTCACCGGGGAGGACGTGGATCCGGCTCCGTCCGGCGGGCGTCCGCACCAAGAGGGTGGCGGCGTCGTCCGTCGCCGAGGGGTGCACCGTGAACCGGATGTGGCCGGCGATGTGCGGCCCCCAGAGCCGGAACGAGCCCGAGTTCCCGAGCCAGCCGTCGCGGTACCAGCCGGTCGCGTAGTAGGCGAGGCGCGGCCTGCCCGCAGGCTTCCAGAGCGCGTACGCCTGAGACGCGCCCACTAGTTGCGCGCCGCGCAGCGCGATCACGGCTGCGCCGCCGTCGACGAGGAGCGGCTGGTCGAGCGGCCGGCCGGCCGCGAGCAGCGTGCCGTCCCGCGCGATCGAGAGCCTGTCGGCGCTGTACGCGTCGAGCGGCGGAGCGCCGGGGAGCAGGAAGATCCGCTTCACCGAGCGGTTCCAGAACAACTGCTCGAGGCCCTCCTTCGGAATCCCTTTGCTGTAGACCAGGGCAACGTCCCCGACGGCCGCATGGTCGACCCACGACCGGTCGGCGGGCAGGTAGTCGCGGCGGACGGCGCGGTCGTAGCGCAGGTCGTACGAGGTAGCCGCGAACGCAGCCGAGGCGGGCGCCGCGATCGCCAGGGCGGTGACTGCGAGGGTCGCCCGGCGCGTGCGTGCCAGGAACGCGCCGGCGACCGCGAGCAGACCGGCAACGAGGGCGACGACGAGCGAGCCGCCGCCGACGCCGCCGAACACCTCCTCCGCGCGCGTGAGCGCGAACAGCACCGGTGCGTGATCCTTGCCGAGCGCGACGGCGTAGCCCGAGAGCGGCGTCGTCGCGGCGAGGACCAGCAGCCCTGCGCTGATGAGCGCGTACGCCCGCCACCACGGCCACCCGCGCCCCGCATGCAGTGCGAAGCCGACCGCCAGCAGTGGGACGGCGTAGAAGACGTAGCGCTCCTGCATCTGACCCGTGTCGCCCCACAGGGCGGCCTGGAGGAGGAGTGCCGCGACGAACGGCACGGTGAACGCCGCAAGTGCCAGCTCTGCGCGCGTGCGCGGGCGCGCGAAGGCGCCCGCGAGCCCGAGCGCGGCGCCCGGGACGACGACCAGGCCGGCGCCGTAGAGGAGGGCGAGGCCCTGTGTGGCGGCGCGGTGCGCCAGGCTGGCCGGCCCCAGGTCGAGGCCCGAGAGGACGTCGCCGTACTGCCCGACGGAGCCGTGCGCGGCGTACGCCGCGCCTGCCAGCGCCGCGGCGCCGAGGACGATCCACTGGCGCCGGACGGTCCAGAGCAGCTGCCGCTCGCGGACGTCCATGAGCACGGCCGCGGCGAGGAAGCAGAGCGGGAGCACGAGCAGCTGGGCGCGCGCGAGCCCGGCGAGGCCCGCCGCGCCGAGGAACGCGACCTGCGCGCCGGCGGTCGGCCGGTCGAGCGCGCGGATGCCGAGCCAGGCGGCGAGGAGCGCCAGCGGATAGGCAAACGGCTCGCTCAGCACCCAGCCGCTGTAGAGCAGCTCGGGCAGGGCCAGGGCGAGGGCGGCCACCGCGACGGCGAGGTGCTCCGACACGCCGACGCGGCGGGCGAGCAGATAGACCGGCACGGCCGCGAGCGACATGGCGACGGCGTTCGCGAGCTGAATGGCGTGGTAGGCGTCGGCCACGTCGCCGAGGAGCCACGCCGGCGCGGTCAGGAGCGGCTGGAGCAGGCCCGGAAAGGTCGCGTGCTGCCCGCGCACGAGCGGCCGGCCCACCGTCGCGATCGACCGGCCGAGCTCCGAGTACAGGTACTCATCCGGGAAATACATGGGCGTCTGCCGTGCGAAGGCGGCGGCGGTACGCGCCACAGCGCTCACCACGACGACCAGCGAAAGCGCTTGCCATCCAGCCACGCGTGTGAGCGCCACGGCAGGACGAACTGCTACCGCGCGTTGCATAAGAAGTTCTATCGGCGTAACCCAAATCCGCTTAAGACCGCTTAAGAAGCCACCATCTCGAGGGGCTGTCCCCGGCTGCCTTCCCCAGACCCATGGCCCTTCGAGCCAACAGGGGGCTGTCCCTCGCGTGACCAGCGACCTTGGCGCCCGCCCAAGCCGCTTTGAGCGAACTGTTTCTGTCTAGATACGCGAGGGACAGCCCCCTTTGTTTTGCGGAGAGGCGGCCGTCGGCTTAGGGGAGACGGGGACAGCCCCTCGAGACTGTGCGTCTTAGGCCGCACGTCGCTTGCTACACTCCTGTCTCCACCCCACGGCGGGCCTCAAAGCCTTGCGCGAGGGTGGGTACAGCCGCTACGCTATACGGTTCGCCACGTCTCGCTTCGGCTTCGCCTGTCCGCACCCAGTCACAACCAGTTCTGAGGGAGGTCTCTCCTTTTGGCCACTAAGGTCGCCGCGCCGCGCGCGCGCAAGAGTTTTTCGCGCCTCAAGCACGTCCTCGAGCTCCCGAACCTGATCGACATCCAGAAGGCGTCGTTCGATTGGTTCCTCAACGAGGGTCTCCGGGAGACCATCGACGACATCTCGCCGATCGAGGATTACACCGGGACTCTCGCAGTCGAGTTCGCCGAGTACCGCTTCGGAGACCCGCCGGTCTCCATCCAGGAATGCCGTGAGAAGGACCTGACCTATCAGGCCCCGCTCTCGATGACGGTCCGCTTCGTCAACAAGGAGACGGGCGAGATCCGCGAGCAGAACGTCTTCATGGGCGACTTCCCCATGATGACCGAGCACGGCACGTTCATCATCAACGGCACGGAGCGCGTCATCGTGACGCAGCTCGTGCGCTCGCCGGGCGCCTACCTCATGGAGGCGAAGGACCCGACGAAGCAGGTCTTCACGGCCAACCTGATGCCGTCTCGTGGCTCGTGGCTCGAGCTCGAGATCGACAAGAAGGGCGTCGTCTACGCCCGCATCGACCGCAAGCGCAAGCTGCCCATCACCACGCTGCTGCGTGCGCTGCCGGCGGAGGACCCGTCCACCGGGTTCAAGCTCGACACGTCCTCGAACGAGGCGATCCTCGCCCTGTTCGACAACTCGCCGTTCATTCAGCTGACGCTCGACAAGGACACGACGACGCGCGAGGAAGAGGCGCTCGTCGAGGTCTTCAAGAAGCAGCGCCCGGGCGAGCCGCCGACGATCGACAACGCCCGCAACCTGCTGAACGCGCTGTTCTTCGACCCGAAGCGCTACGACCTCACGAAGGTCGGCCGCTACAAGCTGAACCAGCGCCTCGGCGTCGACGTGCCCGAGGACACCCGCGTCCTCACGACGGCCGACATCCTGTCGCTCGTCCGCCGGCTCGTCGACCTGCCACGCAAGCTCGGCCTGCCGGACGAGTCGAAGGACTTCGCAGCGGACGCACTCATCTACCCGCGCGAGCCGATCCGCAACGAGCTCGACGAGTACGAGCACTTCGGCAACCGCCGGCTGCGCACCGTCGGCGAGCTGATCCAGGAGGCGTTCCGCGTCGGCCTCTACCGCATGGAGCGCGTCGTGCGCGAGCGCATGACGACGGAGGACGTCGACACGATCACGCCGCAGACGATCATCAACATCCGGCCGGTCGTGGCCGCGCTGAAGGAGTTCTTCGGCTCCTCGCAGCTCTCGCAGTTCATGGACCAGACGAACTCGCTGGCCGGGCTCACGCACCGGCGCCGCCTGTCGGCGCTCGGCGCCGGCGGCCTGACCCGCGAGCGCGCGCCGATCGAGGTGCGCGACGTCCACCCGACCCACTACGGGCGCATGTGCCCGATCGAGACGCCCGAAGGCCCGAACATCGGCCTGATCGGCTCGCTCGCCTCGATGGCGACGGTGTCCGAGTTCGGCTTCATCCAGACGCCGTACCGCGTCGTGCGGAACGGCAAGGTGTCCGACGACATCATCTATCTCGATGCCGCCGAGGAGGCGCAGTACACGATCGCGCAGGCCTCGGAGGCGGTCGACGAGAAGACGGGCAAGTTCGCCAACGAGCTGGTGCTATGCCGGTCCGCCGCCAACGAGGCGGTCATGGCGCTGCCGAAGGACATCGACTACATGGACGTCGCGCCGGCGCAGATCGTGTCGGTCGCGACTGCGCTGATCCCGTTCCTCGAGCACAACGACGCGAACCGCGCGCTCATGGGCGCAAACATGCAGCGGCAGGCAGTGCCGCTGATGATCACGCAGGCGCCGCTCGTCGGCACCGGCGTCGAGTACCGCGCCGCCATCGACACGGGCGACGTCGTCCTGGCCGGGAACACCGGCACGGTCTCGCACGTCGACGCCGAGAAGATCGTCATCGAGACGCGCGGCGCGAACGCGGGCCGCGACGAGTACGACCTGACGAAGTTCATGCGGTCGAACCAGGGCACGCTCATCCACCAGAAGCCGATCGTCACGCTCGGCCAGAAGGTGTCGGCGGGCGACGTCCTGGCCGACGGCTCCTCGACGCGTGACGGCGAGCTTGCGCTCGGCGCGAACCTGCTCGTCGCGTTCATGCCGTTCGAGGGCTACAACTTCGAGGACGCGATCGTCCTCTCGGAGCGCCTGGTCAAGGAGGACGTCCTCTCGTCCATCCACATTCACGAGTACGAGATCGACGCGCGCGCGACGAAGCTCGGCGACGAGGAGATCACGCGCGACATCCCGAACCGCTCCGAGGAGTCGCTGAAGGACCTCGACGAGCGCGGCATCGTGCGCATCGGCGCCGAGGTCGGCTCGGGCGACCTGCTGGTCGGCAAGGTCACGCCGAAGGGCGAGACCGAGCTGACGGCCGAGGAGAAGCTGATCCGCGCGATCTTCAAGGAGAAGGCGCGCGAGGTCCGCGACACCTCGCTCAAGGTCCCGCACGGCGAGGGCGGCAAGGTCATCGACGTCAAGACGTTCTCGCGCGACGCGGGCGACGACCTGTCCCCGGGCGTCAACGAGCTCGTGCGCGTGTACGTCGCGAAGAAGCGCAAGATCGCGGAGGGCGACAAGCTCGCCGGCCGCCACGGC
>CAWCYR010000017.1:0-155008 GCA_963799895.1 uncultured Thermoleophilia bacterium | reverse complement strand
CTCACGCTATGCGGCTCCACCCGGGAAGGGGTACGTCGACGTCGGACTCTCGCGGACGGCGTGGACCGGCCCGGATAAGCCGGGGCACGTTCGCATCCGGATCGGGCGCCTGGCGCGAAACGCGAAGGGCGAGGCCGTTGTTGTCGACGCGAAGGTGGTGCGCTGGGCCATTCACAGCGGCGGTTCACGCACGTTCAGCCTGCGTGCGCCGCGGCCGCCATTCCGCGTCGAGATGCACGTCGACCCGACATTTTCGCCGGCCCACTTCGGACGCCCCGACACACGCCAGCTGGGCGCACAGGTCACCTTCGCGTATCCCGCGCTAGACGAGGCGCGCGCAGCCGCTCGGGGTGCTTGCGCACGAAGCGCGCGATGCCGCGCCAGTGCCAGAGCGTCCGGCGCGTGAGGAAGCGGCGGTCGGTGACGGCCTCGTGGTGGTGCGTGACGATCGCCTCGGGCACGTACCAGCGCTCCCAGCCGGCCTTCGCCGCCCGGTAGCAGAGATCGATGTCCTCGCCGTAGAGGCGGTAGCCCTCGTCGAAGCCGCCGAGCTCGTCGAGCATCTCGCGGCGCAGGAGCAGGAAGGCGCCGAGCATCCAGTCGGCCGGAGCCGGCTCGGTCGGCCGCTCGTCGAGCTGGTAGTGGCTGCGCTGGTGCCGGTACGGGTCAGACACGACGGCGCAGCGGCGTGCGCCGCACGAGCGTGCCCGCCGATCGTCGGGAAGCGGCGGCGCGACGGCTGCCAGCGCCCGTCGGGGTAGCGCATCTGCGGGCCGGCGATCCCGCAGCGCGGGTGCGACTCGGCGAACGTCGCGAGCATGCCGACGGCGTCCGGGCGCGGCCTCGATGTCCGGGTTCGCGACGACGACGAACGGCGCGGTCGTCGCGGCGACGCCCCGGTTGATGTTCGCCGCGAAGCCGAGCGGGCGCTCGTTCCGGACGAAGCCGGCCTGCGGCGGCGAGCGGCGAGCCGCCGGCAGGTTCGCGACGACGACGAGCTCGTCGACCTGCGGCGCGAGCGCCGCCAGGCACGCGCTCGAGCTCCGGGTCGCGGCTCGTGCAGACGACGACCGCGGCGACGCTCACAGCAGCTCGCGGTAGACGGCGAGCGTCCGGCGCGCGGTCTCGGCCCAGGTGAACCGCGCGCGCCCGCTCGAGGCCGGCCGCGACGCAGGCGCTCGTGGTCGGCGAGCGCGCGCTCGATGCCGCCCGCGAGCGCGACCGGGTCGCCGGGCTCGACGAGCACGGCCGCGTCCCCGGCGACCTCGGCAGTCGCGCCGGCGGCGGTCGCCACGACCGGCGTCCCGGACGCCATCGCCTCGAGCATCGGCAGGCCGAAGCCCTCGTAGCGCGACGGGAACACGAGGCAGCGCGGCGCCGCGGTAGAGCGCGGCGAGCTCGTCCTGCGCGACGTGGCCGCGCGAGCTCGACGCGCGACGCCGAGCCCGAGGCGTGCGGCCGTCTTCTCGCACCGCCTCGCCGAGCCGCCCTTGTCCGGCGCCGACGAGCACGAGGCGCGAGGTCGCCGCGGCACGAGCGCGAGCGCCTCGATCGCCGCGAGCGGCTCCTTGCGCGGCTGGAGCGCGCCGACGAAGAGCGCGTACGGGGCGCCGTCGGGGCCGGCCCCTCGGGCGGAAGGCGGGGTCGACGCCGTGCGGCGTGACCGACGATCTTCGCCGCGGGATGCCGTAGTGCTCGACCAGGTCGCGCTTCGTCAGCTCCGAGATCCGGCGAGCACGCGCGCCGCCCTGCGCGCCGACGGGCGCACGAGCGCCCGGAAGATCAGGCGGTCGCGCCGCGCCCATCACCCACGGTCGCGCTCGAACGAGAGGTCCTGGACCGTCACCACCGGCGCGGCCGCGGTAGACGGGCGGCACCACGTGGAGGAAGTGCGCGAGCGCCGGGCGCAGGCGGCGGAGCAGGCGCGGCAGCCGCGACCGCCATGCGCGACGACCTGGCTCGTCGCGGGCAGCTCGACCGGCTCGATCCCGTCGGGCACGGCTCCGCGTCGCGCGTGACCGCGGCGAGGCGCAGGTCGCTCGGCGAGCGGCACCAGCTCGCGCAGCAGGTTCTCGACGTACGTCTCGTCGCCCGTGCGCTGGCGCCCGAGCACGTCGGCGTCGATCACGACGAGCGGCTGGCTCATGCCGCAGCCTCGCGGTAGACGTCGAGCGTGCTGCGCGCGGTCTCGCTCCCAGTGAAGTCGCCGCGCGCTCGCGCCCCTGCGCGGCCGAGCTCGTCGCGGCGGTCGACCGCCTCGCGCAGCGCCGGCGGCGATCGAGTCCGGCGTCGGCCGGGTCGACGTGACCGCGACGGCGGCGGCGAACTCGTCGTAGCGGCGGGCCGGCCGGGCAGACGACCGCCGTGCCCGAGGCCATCGCCTCGAGCACGGGCAGCCCGAACCCCTCGTACACCGAGGCGTAGGCGAGGCAGCGCGCGCCGCGGTAGAGCCGGCGAGCTCGTCGTCGTGTACGCGCGCCGAGCCAGCGGACGTCGTCGCCGCCGACGCTCGACGTCGCCCCAGCCCGCGCGCCGGCGACCCGCAGCTCGCCGCCCGAGTCCGGCGCGCCGGAAGCCCTCGACGAGCCGCGGCAGGTTCTTGCGCGGCTCGAGGGTGGCCACCGCGAGCACGTAGTCGCCGTCCGCGCCGCGCGCCGTCGCCCGCGAACGGCGGGCCGACCCCCTGCGGGATGACGCGCACCTTGCTCGGGCGGGATGCCGGCGGCTTCGGCAGCTCGCGCCGCTGGAACTCGGAGACGGCGATCACGGCGGCCGCGGCAGCGACGATCCGCCGCAGCGTGAGCGACGTGTACGGCGCGTCCACGCGTTGAACGCATCCGGCCGCCGGAGCGGCGCGACGTCGTGGACGGTGACGACGACCGGCACGCGCGAGACGAGCGGCGCGCGGATGGTCGTGCAGTGGAGGACGTCGACGCGTGCGCGCGCGGCCTGCACCGGCAGCACGGCGGGGTACCACAGCACGTCGCGCGGCGACCTTCGCCAGCCGGCCGGCGCCGTCGAACGACATCGGGCTGCAGTTCGAGCCTGTCCGAGCCGCGCAGCTCGGCGAGCAGGTTGATCGACGTACCGCGCCGTCCCGGCGCGGGTCAGCGCGAGCGGCGAGACGTCGATCGCGCCGCGCAGCCGGGGGTCCGGACACGCCGCCATCTTCACCGAACTGACGCTACGCCGCCAGCACCGCCTCGCCGCAGGCGCGGCGGGTGAAGCGCGCCGCGTGCCGCAGCCCGGGGTCGCGCAGGTCGTCGGCGCCTGGCGACCGCCTGCTCGATCGCATCGGCGAACGCCTCCGGCGTCGTCGGCAGCTGCGCGCAGGGCGACTTCGCCGGCCGCCTCGTCGAGCGACGGATCGGTCGAGCAGACCGGCCGGCGTCCCGCACGCCATCGCCTCGACCACCGGGCATGCCGAAGCCCTCGAACCGCGACGGGTAGCAGAACGGCGGCCGCGCCGCGGTAGAGCGCCGGCAGCTCGCCGGCCGGTCGATAGCCGAGGCGGCGGATGCCCGGCTCGGGCGCCATCTGGTCGCCCCACCCGGCCTGCCCGACGAGCGCGAGCTCGAGCTCCGACCCGCGGGCGCGCAGGATGCGGATCGCCTCCACGGCCGTCGACCAGGTTCTTGCGCGGCTCGTCGGTCGCGACCGACAGCACGTACGGCGCGCCGAAGGACGGCCGCCTCGCCCTCGGGCCGGTAGCGCCGGGTCGAGCCCGGGATAGGCGACGCGGAGCCGGTCCTCGGGCACGCCGAGCCGCTCGCGGACGTCCGCCGCCGTGAACTGCGAGTTGCAGAAGATCACGTCGCACTCGCGCGCGGCGATCGTGTCGCGGCGCCCGTGCATCGCGAGCGTCGTCACGGCGCGACCCACTCCGGGAAGCGCAGCGGCACGAGGTCGTGGATGGTCGTCGTGCGCAGGCCGGCCGCGCTGGCGCGGCTGCATCCACTCGGAGAAGTGGAAGACGTCGAGTCGGCCCGCGAGCCGCTCGACCGTGGGGTGGCCGAGCCGCGTCCAGAGCGTGCGCCATGTCTGCGCGGACGGCGGGACGACGACGAGCCGGCGCTCGACGTCGAGCCCGTCGAGCGACTCGCGCGATCGCCCGCCGCCGCCGAGGCCCGGTCATCGCGAAGGCGACGATCTCGTCGCGGCCCTCGGATGCCTGCGACGAGGCCGTCGCAGCATCCCGACCCAGTAGTGGCCGATGCCGGTCAGCGGGTTGAACGAGCGGCGTGACGTCGACGACGACCCGCACGCCGTCAGCGCAGCGCCACGCGGCGCGATCGGGAGCTCAGTCTTCGAGAACCACCATTCCCTCGCGAACGAGGCCGACTCAGGATCTCGTCCGCGGCCGCGGTGCTCCCGCGGGCACGAGCATGTCCACGGCGATCGTCGCCGCCGCCGGGCAGCGAATGCGGCAGCCGACCCGCGGCAGCTCGACGCGCTCGCCGGCCGCGAGCAGAAACGGCGCCATGTTGACGGTGCCCTGCGTGTACGGGTAGTCGGACGTGTGCCGGCCAGAACGCGCGGCCGGTGTTCTGGATGCGCAACGGGACGCGCGTGGCGCCGCCGGGAGCTGCTGTCGGTGGCCCCGCCGCAGAGACTTGTCCGCGCCAGGCGCCGCCGCCGCCCAGGTCGGCGACGGGCTTGGCCGCGATGAGCGTGTTCGTCTGCGGCCGTCCCCGGCGGGCGCGGATCCAGCCGGTGAGCAGGCCGAGCGCGCCGGACGTGTCGTCGAATGCCACCAGCCGGTCGACCTCCATGAACTGGCGCGCGTCGACGAAGCCAGCTTCCTGCACGCACCAGCGCAGGTACGCCGGGTCGAACGGCGACTCGAGCGTCCCGAACTGCTCCATCTCGACGACGAGGTTCCGCTCGTCCGGCGTGCCGGGCTCGGGGCGAACGCCCTCGCGGATATAGATCCGGCCGCCCGGCGCCAGTGCCCTGAGGATGACCCGCAGCGTCTCCACCTCGTCGTCGAAGTGGTGCATCGTGTCGTAGAGGATGGCGGCGTCGAAGCGGTTCTCCCACGGCAGCTCGCGCACCGGCATGGCGTGGAACTCGGCATATGCGTCGATCCCCTCGCCGACCGGCTCGGGAATCGCGGCCACGCGCTCGCGCGCGATCTCGACCATGTCCTCGGAGATGTCGATCCCGGTCACCCAGTACCCGCAGCGGGCCAGGTATTCGGACATCCAGCCGGGGCCGCAGCCGACGTCGAGGACCTGGGCGCGGACGCCAAGCGCGAGCTGCTCGACCACGTGGGAGAACGTCCGTAGGCACGTCGGAAGCTCATAGTTCGGTGGCGACGCTGAACGGCTTCGTCCGAAGCCAGATCCTGTTGCTATCGGGCAGATTGGCGACGTACTCGCGGTGTCCGCGGTCGAAATCCTGTCCCAGGCCCGCGAGGCGGCCGCCCTGCGGCGCACGCGGCCGGCGAAACCGCTGCATCAAGGGAATTTCCGCCCGGACATCGGCTCGTAGACTACGGACCGATGGGCGTGTACGCGGACGTGCTCCGCTACTGGGATCTGTTCTCGGACCTGTTCCGGCGGGACTTCGCGGTGCGCTTCCGTGGCTCCGCGCTCGGCGTCGCCTGGACGCTCGTCAACCCGCTCGTGCTGATGGGCGTGTACACGCTGCTCTTCGCGTTCCTGATCAAGGCGCCGGGCATCGCGTCGATCCCGAACTACCCGCTCTTCGTGCTGACCGGGCTGCTCGCGTGGATCTTCTTCCAGACCGTCGCTTCAGACCGCCACCGGTTCGCTGGTCGGCAACGCCTCGCTCGTCAAGCAGGTGCGCTTCCCGCGTCAGCTGCTCCCGCTCTCGGTCGTCGCCGCGAACGTGTTCACGCTGGTCGCAATGCTCGTGGTGATCCTCCCGTTCACGCTGTGGCTGCTCCCCGACACGCGGACGACCTTCTGGGCGTCGATCTTCCTGCTGGTGCCGCTCGTCGCGTTCGCCGGCGGTCTCGCCTTGTTCGCTGCGTGCGCGAACGCGCTCTACCGGGACGTCGAGCACATCGTCACCGCCGTGCTACTGCCGTGGTTCTTGCTCACGCCGATCTTCTGGTCGTTCGACCAGCTCCCGGGGCTCCAGAATAAGCAGGTGCTCGTGAACATCCTGTACTACGGCAACCCGCTGACGCCGATCGTGGAGGGCCTCCGCGACGCGCTGTACTTCGGCCAGCTGCCGAAGGTCGACCGATGTCGCTCTACGCGTTCGCCGTCGGGTTCGGATCGCTTGCGCTCGGCGCTCTGCTCTTCACGCGCGTCGACGATCGCCTGGTCGCAGAGCTGTAACCGGCGACCAAGACGCGGATCCGGCCGTCGCACATCACCGGCTCCTGGAGCGCGGCTGGGTCGAGCAGCGGGGAGGCCGGCCGGGCCCGGCGACGGCGAGGCGGTGACGTCGCCGGAGACGGACGGGCACAGCGAGCGGCAGCGTCCAGCCGGGGAGCGGCCGAAGCCTGCCCGCCACGGTGCGAGCTCTCTGGCGAGGGCGCGCCGCTGCAGCCGGACGCCTGTCAGCTCAATCGATCCCCCGACGGCGGCGTAGCCCTCCTCGTGTGCGTCGAGCACGCGCCGAGACCAGTCGGGGGCAGGCCGCGCGCCGGCCGGCAGGTACGCCGTAGCCGTGCCCGTCTCGGCGACAGGCTCGTCCTGCTCCTGGAGCGCCACGCAGGTCAGAGCGGCAAGGTCCGCGTCGTCGCCGACGACGGTGACCGCGAGCGCACGCCGGGCGAGTCGCGGTAGCACGTCGACGTCGAGCTCGAGCCGCTCGTTGCCGAGCTCGCGGAACCAGTACCGACCCTCGTTCACGAGGTCGAAGGCCAGCCGGTACGCGCCGGGCGGGATCGGCGCGCGCACGGTGACGAAGACGCTGATCCGCTCGCCCGGCTCGACGCGTTCCGGTAGCAGGATGAAGGCGCCGGCCCAGACGATCGGGTTGCCGAGCGGGTCGAGCCAGTGGTACGAGAGGTGGATGTCCCGGCCCGGCCGCGAGCGCCACGCGGCGGTGCCGGCGTTCTCGAGCTCGAGCCGGCCGACCGTCGTCGCACCGGCCAGCTGCAGCGGCAGCTCGTGGGCGAGCCAGCGGACGGCGAGCGGCCCAGCGGGGACGGCGTGCGGCCGGGCCGGAACAGACACCGGTCTAGTGTAGGAACGTGACCAATCCGATCCTGGTTCGGGCCGCCCGCCGCGAGCCGGTCGAGCGGACGCCGGTGTGGTTCATGCGCCAGGCCGGACGCTCGCTGCCTGAGTACCGGGCCGTCCGCGAACGCTTCGGCCTCTTCGAGATCTGCCAGCAGCCCGAGCTCTGCGCTGAGGTGACGCTTCAGCCCGTTCGCCGCCACGGCGTCGACGCGCGCTGTGCTCTTCGCCGACATCATGGTGCCCGTCGTCGGCATGGGCGTCGACGTCGAGCTGGTCGAGGGCGTCGGGCCGGTCGTCGCACGGCCGGTCGAGACGATGGCCGACGTCGAAGCGCTGAGCGTCCCGGATCCGGAGGAGGCGGTGCCGTTCGTGCTTGAGACAGTTCGCCTCGTGCGGGAGCAGCTCGAGCCCGAGCGCGCGGTCATCGGCTTCTGCGGCGGCCCGTTCACCGTCGCCGGCTACCTGGTCGAGGGCCGTCCGTCGCGCGACTTTGCCAGGACCAAGGCGCTCATGTACGGCCGTCCAGATGTGTGGCACGCGCTGCTCGACAAGCTCGCGGAGACGTTCGCCGCGCTACGTCACCGCCCAGGTGAACGCCGGTGCCGACGTTGTGCAGGTGTTCGACTCGTGGGCGGGCGCGCTCTCCGTCGACGACTACGCCGAGTTCGCATCGCGCGCTACTCGTCCCGGATCCTCGGTGCCGCCGCCGCGCCGACGATCCATTTCGCGACGGGGGCGGCGCACCTTTTGCCCTCGCTCGCCGCGGCGGGCGGGGACGTAATCGGGCTCGACTGGCGCGCGCCCCTCGACGAGGGCTGGCAGGTCGTCGGCCCCGGCCGCGCCGTGCAGGGCAACCTCGACCCGGCGGCGCTACTCGGGCCGTGGGACCGCGTCGAGCGCGCCGCCGGCGCCGTGCTCGAACGAGCCGCCGGCCGTCCGGGACACATCTTCAACCTGGGCCACGGCGTCCTGCCCGCAGACCGACCCGACCGCGCTGACCCGGCTCGCGGAGTTCGTGCACGAGCACACCGTCGAGGCGCGGGTCTAAGCGCCCATCCGGTCGCTACGCTCAATCCCGTGAATCAGGGTGCGGTCGTCGCCGCGGACGTCAGCCGGCGCTTTCGCGTTACAGGGGCACAAGGTCACGCTCAAGGAAGCGGTGGTGCGGCGTGGCCGCCGGCGCACGCGCGATATCTGGGCTGTTCGCGACGTGTCGTTCAGTGTCGCAGCCCGGCGAGTCCGTCGGGCTCGTCGGCCGGAACGGATCCGGAAAGACGACGCTGCTGCGCCTGATCGCGGGGATCTTCGCGCCCAGCGCGGGCCGTCTCGAGGTGGGCGGCTCGGTCGGCTCGCTGCTCGGGCTCGGCGCCGGCTTCCACCCGGACTTCACCGGCCGCGAGAACGTCTTCCTGAACGGGTCGATCCACGGCCTCTCGCGGCGCTACGTTCGCGAGCGGATGGACGAGATCGTCGCCTTCTCCGAGCTCGAGCGGTTCATCGACTGCCCGGTCCGGACGTACTCGCTCGGGGATGTACATGCGGCTCGGCTTCGCAGTGGCGACGCATCTTCGCGCGGACGTCCTGCTGCTCGACGAGGTGTTCGCGGTCGGCGACGAGGCGTTCCAGCGCAAGTGCTTCGGCAAGATCTTCGAGTTCAAGAGCCGCGGCGGGACGATCTTCTTCGTCTCGCACTCGGCGCCGTCGCCGTCGAGAAGCCTCTGCGAGCGCGCGCTGCTCCTACGCAACGGCCGGCTCGAGCTCGACGGATCGACGCACGACGTCGATCGCCCGCTACCAGGCGCTGCTCGCCGAGGACGAGGATCCCGACGAGCGTGGTGCCGGCCTGCAGGAGTGGGGAAGCGGCGAGGCCGCGTCGTCGAGGTGCGCCTCGAGGACGCCGAGGGGGAGCCGCGGACGCAGTACCTGGCCGGCGAGTCGCTCGTCGTCGTGCTCCATGTCCGCGGTCGAGCCGGGCGTCCGCCGCCGCAGATCTGCGCTCGAGTTGCATGCGCACGGCGGCGCGCTCGATCGGCGGCGCGACGCAGGACGCTCGACGAGCTCGGCTGGGACGCGCGCGATGCGTGGCTGCGGTTCGAGGTCGAGTCGCTGCCGCTCGTCGACGGCCGCTTCGACGTCGCCTCTCGCTGGCCGACGCCGCCGGGCGCGGCATGCTACCACCGCTCGCCTGCGCCGCGGCGACTTCGTCGTCGTATCTCCGAACAACGGACGACCGCGGCGTCGTGCGGCTCGACGGCCGCTGGGAGCGGGCCGGCGACGCGAGCAGCGGTGGCGGCGATGAGCGCACGCACCTGTCCCGACTGGCCCGAGCTGATCGAGCTCGCGCCCGACCTGCAGTTCAAGCACTACACGGTCGCCGAGGCGCAGCTGCCGACATGAGGCGCTGTCCTGCTCGAGGGCGTGCTCGCGAACGAGGCGGAGATCTGCTGCGACCGCGAGCGCCACGTCTTCTTCGCGGCGCACACCGATCCGTCGGTCGCGCGCGCCCTGCGCGACACGCACTGGTACGAGGTCGGCGAGTGGTCGACCACCGGGCCTGGCACCGGCGCCTGACCTACGTCCGTCGGCGCGCCAGAATCTCGGCCAGCGGCCGCGTGTTGACCACGCGCTCCGGCGGCGCCCACCCGCGCCGCGCCGTTGCGACCGCGAGCGGCATGTTCACGAGCCCGCGCACGGAGTGGGCGTCTGTCGAGCAGACGACGTCCGCGCCTGCCTCGACCGCCAGACGGACGTGCTCGTCCTTCAGATCCAGCCGGGGCGGCAGGCCGTTCACCTCGAGCGCCACACCGGTGCGGACAGCGGCTTCAACGACCTGCTCCAGGTCGACAGCGTTCGGCAGGCGCTGGTTGATCAGGCGCCCCGTCGGATGGCTCAGCGCCGACACCGCCGGGTGCTCCATCGCCGTCAGCACGCGCTTCGTCATCTCGTCGCGCGGCATGCGCTGGCCGGCATGGACGCTCGCCATCACCCAGTCGAGCCCGGCCAGCACGTCGTCCGGCAGGTCGAGCGAGCCGTCGTCGAGGATGTCGCACTCGATCCCGTGCAGGAGCCGGAACGGCGCCAGCAGCTCGTTGGCCTCGGCGATCTCCTGGGCCTGCCAGCGCACGTCCTCCGCGTTGAGCCCCGGCACCACGCGCACGTTCCGCGTGTGGTCGCAGATCGCCAGGTACTCGTAGCCGAGCTCGATCGCGGCCTCGCCCATCTCGCGCACGCTCGCCTTCCCGTCCGACCACGTCGAGTGCGTGTGCAGGTCGCCGCGGATCTGTTCGAGCGCGACGAGCGGCGGCGGCTCGCCGCGGAACGGCTCCTCGCGCAGCTCCGGCGGGCACCAGGGGATGCCGAGCGCGGCGTAGACGCCCTCCTCTTCCGGAGCCTCCGGGAGGGGCTCGAGCGCCTCGACGTACGCACGCGAGCCCGTCGCGCGCACGAGCTCGGTGCCGAAGGCGCCCGGGTCGGCGACGATGAGCTCGACCGGCAGCCCGTCCACCGTCACGCCGACGGCGCGCCGCTCGCCGCGCTCCATGACGCTGACCACCTCCGGCAGGCCGGCGAACGTGTCGAGAACCGGGTCTGGCTCTGGCGCCCACGTGACCACCGCCAGCTCGCGCGGCTGGTCGCGCCAGCGGCGCACGTCCCCGGCCACGACGCCGGAGACCTCGGCCGCGATTCGCTCGAGCACCGCCCGTGCGCGGCTCAGAAGCGGCGTCCGCCCCTCGACCGACGGCCGCAGCTCGCCGGCGAGCGCAGCCTTGATCCGCTGCTCCCTGGCCGGGCCGATGCCCGGCACCTCGCGCAGGCGGCCCTCGTCGGCGGCCGCCCTGAGGTCGTCGATCGTCGAGACGCGGAGCGTCCGTCCGATCTCCGCCGCCTGCCGCGGGTTCACGCCGAGGTAGCGGCCGAGCCCGACCAGCCCCGGCTGGAGCCGGTCCTCGAGCTCGTCGATCTCGCGCAGCCGCCCCGTCGCCACCAGCTCCAGCAGGCGTCCCTCGATGGAGGGGCCGATCCCGCTCAGCCGGCGCACCTCGCCGCGGCGGACGAGCTCTGCGACGGAAGTCGGCGTGCCGCGCACGAGCGCCGCCGCGCGCCGGTACGCGCGCACGCTGAAGGTGGAGGCCTCGCCCAGCTCCAGCAGCGCCGCCAGCCGCTCCAGCTGGTGGGCGATTGCCTCGTTCTCGGGATCCGCAGACTCGTTCACTGCCGATAGTCTCTCGACGTGCCGAGGATCGTCGTGCCCTTCAGGGGCGCCGACGCCAAGCGTCGGCTCTCCTCGCTTCCCCCTGCCGAGAGGCGTTCGCTTGCGCACGCCATGCTTGCGGACGTGCTCGCGGCCGCCACGACCGTCGGCCAGACGCTGCTCGTCACGCCTCAGAAGGCCGCCCAGGCGCGGGCGCTCGCCTCGGTCACCGGCGCCGAGGTCGTCGACGACCCGGGCCGCGGCCAGGGCGAGGCCGTCATGCACGCGCTCCACTCGCTGGACGACGGTCCCGTGCTCGTCGTCAACGCCGACCTCCCGTGCGTCCAGCCCGCCGACCTGCTCGCCCTCCTCGGGCACCTGCCCCCGGGCGGGCTCGCCCTGGTCGAGGCGAGCGACGGCACGACAAACGCGCTCGCGCTGGCATCGCCCCGCCTCTTCGAGAAGCTCTACGGCGCCGGGAGCGCCGCGCGCTTCCGCCGGCACGCCGAGGGGCTCGGCGTCCCCTGGGCGGACACGACCTTGCCTGCGCTCGCCCAGGACGTCGACCGCGTCGCCGACCTCGAGGCGCTCGACGGCCGCCTCGGCCCCGTGACGGCGGCCGTGCGCGAAGGCCTCCTCGCGGCGGCGTGAAGGTCGCCGTCCTCGCGGGCGGCGTCGGAGGCGCCCGCTTCCTGCGCGCGCTGACGGAGACAGCCGATCCCGCTGCGATCACAGCGATCGTCAACGTCGGTGACGATCTCGATATCGCTGGCCTCCACGTCGCGCCCGACCTCGACACCGTCCTCTACACGCTTGCGGGACTCTCCGACGAGGAGCGCGGCTGGGGCCGCGCCGGCGAGACGTGGAACGCGCTGGAGGCTCTGCGCGAGCACGGCGGCGACGCGTGGTTCGCGCTCGGTGACCGCGATCTCGGCCTGCACCTCGCGCGCACGCAGGCGCTGCGCGCCGGCGAGCCGCTCTCGGCCGTCACCGCTCGCCTAGCGGCGGCGGCCGGTCTCGAGCTCCGTCTGCTGCCCGCCACCGACGACCGCCTGAGAACCTGGCTGCAGACCCCGAGCGGGACCTTCGAGTTCCAGGAGTGGTTCGTGCGCCGCCGCCATGCCGATCCCGTCGACGGCGTCCGCTTCGAGGGCGCCGACGCGGCACGCCCGGCGCCAGGCGTCCTCGACGCGCTACAGGTCGCGGAGCTGATCGCGATCGCGCCCAGCAACCCGTATGTGAGCATCTGGCCGATCCTCTCGGTGGCACCGATCCGCGCCGCCGTCGAGAATCGGCGCGTGCCCTGCGTCGCAGTCAGCCCGCTCATCGGCGGCAGAGCCGTCAAAGGCCCCGCCGCCGAGATGCTCGAGCGTCTCGCCGGGGGCACCACGCCCGCGCACGTCGCCTCGACCTACGAGGGCCTGATCGACGTGCTCGTCGTCGACCCGGCCGACGAGCCGGCGGACGCACCGGTGCGCACCGTGGTCACCCCGACACTGCTCGATGAGCCCGATGCGCGTCGCCGCGTCGCCGAGGCCGTCCTCGACGTCGCCGGAGCTCCCGCGTGAAGGTCGCCATCGTCGGCGGAACCGGCGCGTTCGGGCGCGCACTGGCCGTCCGCCTCCGCGCCCTCGGCCACGACGTCGCGATCGGCTCGCGTGATGCGACCCGCGCCCAGGAGCTGGGCGCCGTGCACGGCGTCGAAGGCGGCGCGAACGAGGATGTCGTTCGCGATGCCGATCTCGTCGTGCTCTCTACGCGCTCCAACGCTGCGCTCGACACGGCGCGCGAGCTCGCCGACGCGATCGGCGACACTCCCCTGCTCTCGGTCGCCGCCGACCTGCGCTTCGAGGGGGGCCACGTCTACCCGGGCCGCCTCGGGTACGCGCTCGCCGAGGAGATCGCCAAGGTCGTCCACGCGCCGGTCTGCGCGGGCCTCCAGACGCTCGCCGCTGCGCACCTCGCCTCGCCCGTGCCGCCCGACGAGGACGTGTTCGTGTGCGGCGACGAAGCCGCCGCCAAGAGCATGGTGCTCGAGGTGGCCCACCAGCTCGTCGCCGGCCGCGCCATCGACGCCGGCCCGCTCGACAACGCGCGAGCGCTCGAGGGCATGACCGCCGTCCTGCTGACCGTCAACCGCGCGTTCGGCGTCCAGGCGGGCATCCGGATCACCAACCTGCCCGATTGAGCGAACTGCGCGTCATCCCGCTCGACGGCATCCCGCCCGTCGAGGAGGGCGACGACCTCGCGGCGCTCTGCGCCGCCGCCGCCGAGCGGCTCGGGGGGCTGGCCGACGGGGATGTGCTGGTCATCGCGCAGAAGGCAGTCTCGAAGGCCGAGGGGCGGGTTGTGGCGCTCGACGGCATCGAGGCGTCGGCGCTCGCGCGCACCATCGCCGCCGACCACGATCCGCGGCAGCTCGAGGTGATCCTGCGCGAGTCGGCCCGGGTAGTCCGCCTGCGGCCGCCGCTCGTCATCGCCGAGACGAGGCACGGGTTCGTCTGCGCGTCCGCCGGCGTGGATGCCTCCAACGCGCCCGGCGCAGGCATGCTTGTTCTCCTCCCGGTCGACCCCGACGCCTCGGCGAACCGGTTGCGCGCAGGGCTCCTCGAGCGCACCGGCCGCGACGTCGCGGTGATCGTGAGCGACTCGTTCGGGCGCCCGTGGCGCCAGGGCACGACGGACATCGCGATCGGCGCCGCCGGCCTCATCCCGCTGCTCGATCTCCGTGGCACGCGCGACCCGGCCGGCTACGAGCTGCGCACGACGACGATCGCAGTCGCCGACGAGATCGCCGGCGCTGCCGAGCTGGTCATGGGCAAGGTCGCCGGCATCCCCGCGGCCGTCGTCCGTGGGCTGGAGGTGGCGGGCGAGGGCACCGCGCGCGACCTCGTCATGCCGGCAGACCGCGACCTGTTCCGCTGAGTCAGCGCGCGCGGAAGCAGTAGAGCTCGCACACGTACGGGAAGCGGACGAGGTCGCTGCCGCGCGTCGCGGGATGCGTGTGCAACAGCCCGCGCAGTCGTTTGGAGAATTCGGCGCGCGAGTCGTCGGGCATCGCCGACACGAAGCTGATCGAGCAGAACCGCGCCACCTGCGTCTCGATGTCGGTCTCCTGCACGTGCGCAACCGACTCGTGTGCGACCTGCTCGAAGAGCCCGCTCGCGTCGAGCGTGGGGCGCCAGTCGAGGCCGACCAGCGTGCGCGCCTGCTGGATGGTGGCGTCGTCCGAGGCCGCCGTGACGGCATCCGAGACCAGCGCGGCGATGTCGGCGACCCAGTCGATCGACTCGTCGCGGGCGTTCCACAGCAGCGCGAGGCGGCCGCCTGGCGCCAGCACGCGGTGGAACTCGCGCAGCGCCGGTTCGGTGTCGAACCAGTGGAAGGCCGTCGCCGACGTCACCGCGTGGACGGCCTCATCGGGCAGCTCGATCGCCTCGGCCGTCCCACCCACGAGCTCGACGCGCGGCACGGCCGCGAGCAGCTGCTCCCGCATGCCGGCGACCGGCTCGAGCGCGAGGACGCGCGCGCCGCTCGGCTGCAGGAGCCGCGTGAGCTTGCCGGTGCCCGCCCCGACGTCGAGCACGGTGCGGCCCGGTGCGAGCGCCAGCTCGCGCACGAGGAAATCGACGGCCTCGGGCGGGTAGCCCGGCCGGCCGCGCTCGTACTCGCCCGCCGCGCGGCCGAACCCGCGCTCGGCGACCTCGTGGACGGGCATCTGGACCGCCACGGTACCGTCCGTCCGCGATGGAGGTGAAGTGGATCGACGAGTTCGAGGGGGGCTTCGGCTGGCTGCCGCGCGAGTCGCGCATGCGCACGTCGCACGCGCTCGTCGTGGACGGGGGCGTGTGGCTCGTCGACCCGCTCGACGTTCAGGGGCTCGACGAGCGGGTCCGGGCGGCGGGTGAGCCGCGCGGCGTCGTACAGCTGCTCGACCGGCACAACCGCGACTGCGCGGAGCTCGCCGCGCGCTACGAGGTGCCGCACATCCGTGTGCCCGCCACCAGCGGCACGCCGTTCCAGCTGCTGCAGCTCTACTCCCTGCCGTTCTGGCGCGAGACGGCGCTCTGGTGGGCGGAGGGGCGCGTGCTCGTGGTCGGCGACGCGCTCGGCACGATCGCGTACTTCGTCGCCCCCGGCGAGCAGCTCGGCGTGCACCCGTTCCTGCGGCTCACCCCGCCGCGGCAGCTCGGCGGCTTCGACGCGCAGCATGTGCTCGTCGGCCACGGGTGGGGCGTACACGGCGAGGACACGCCCGCGGTGCTGCGCCGCGCACTCGAGACGTCGCGCCGGCGCATGCCGGCCGCGTGGTTACACGGCTTCAAGTCGATCTTGCGGCGGCGGTGAGCGTCGCAAAGCAGCTGGCGGCGCTGCTCGGGGACGACCGCGTCGCGGCGGGCGAATCGGTGCTCGACCAGCACGCGGCCGACCTCACCTACCACGCATCGCACCGGCCCGATGCCGTCGTGTTCCCGGAAACCACCGACGACGTCGCACGGGTCCTGGCCTGGGCCGACCAGGAGCGGGTCCCGGTGGTGCCATACGGCGCTGCGACCAGTCTCGAGGGCCACGTGATCCCCGTGCAGGGCGGCGTCAGCCTCGACACCGGCCGCATGAACCGGATCCTGTCCGTCGACACGGGCGACCTGAGCGCGGTGGTCCAGCCCGGCGTGACGCGGCTGGCGCTCAACGAGCGGCTCGGCCGCGACGGGCTCCAGTTCCCGGTCGACCCGGGGGCGGACGCGAGCCTCGGCGGCATGGCGGCCACGAATGCGAGCGGCACGACGACCGTCCGCTACGGCGGCATGCGTGCGCACGTGCTGGCGCTCGAGGTTGTGCTCCCGGGTGGACGGGTCATCCGCACCGGCAGCCGGGCGCGCAAGTCCTCGGCGGGCTACGACGTCGGCGCGATCTTCGTCGGCTCCGAGGGCACCCTGGGTGTGATCACCGAGCTCACGCTGCGCGTGCACGGGATCCCGGAGCACGCCGTCGCGATCCGGATCGTCTTCGAGAGCCTCGACGACGCCTGCGCAGCGGCGGTCGCGATCGTCGGCGCCGGTGTCTCGGTCGTGCGCCTGGAGCTCCTCGACGCCGAGACGCTCCGGGCGGTCAACGCGTACAAGGGCACGGCGCTCGAGGAGGCGCCGAGCCTGTTCGTCGAGCTGGCCGGATCTGCAGAGGGAGTCGCCGGCGACCTCGAGGCGGTGCGCGAGCTCGCAGGGGGCTACACCGTGTTACAGGCCGAGCGCGACCCGACCGCACGCGCCCGCCTCTGGGAGGCAAGGCATCACGTCGCCTTCGCGCTCGTGGCGGCAACGCCCGGCCTGCAGCACCTCAGCACCGACGTCTGCGTGCCGGTCTCGCACCTGCCGGAGGCGATCCGCCGCGCCCGCGCCGAGGCCGACCGCAGCGGGCTCTGGACGAGCCTCGTCGCCCACGCCGGCGACGGGAACTACCACGTGCTGTTCGCGCTCGACCCCGCCGATCCGGGTGAGCTCGCGCGGGCGCGGATCTTATGTGACGAGATCGTCGAGTTCGCGCTCGCGCACGGCGGCACGTGCACCGGCGAGCACGGCATCGGCCTCGGGAAGATCGGCTACCTCGAGCGCGAGCACGGCGACCTGCTGCCGTTGATGCACGGGATCAAGGCACTCTGCGACCCGAACGGGATCATGAACCCGGGCAAGGTACTGCCGCCTGGCAGTATGTGATCATGCGTGAGCCGCTGCCCCGCCTGCCCGCCGAGGGGACGGCCAACGTCCTCTTCGAGAGCTTCCGCACCCAGACCGCGATCCGCGAGCTGATGCAGGGCGTGATCGCCGGCACGGGCGTGTCGGGAGAGGAGTACGCGATCCTCGGCGTGGTGGAGTTCTTCCCCGACCGCACGCCGACCGAGCTGGCCGCGGCGCTCGGCATCCCGCCGACATCGGTTTCTCGCCAGGTCGCCTCGCTCCTCGACAAGAAGCTGGCGGAGCGCTCGCCGAATCCCGAGGACGGCCGGTCGTATCTGCTCCGCACGACCGCCAAGGGCAGCAGGGTCGTGCAGACGATCGCGCCCCGGATCGCCGACCGCGTCCAGGCACTAAGGGAGGTCACCGACCGCCCGCTCGAGGAGATCTCGGCCTCACTGGCCTCGCTCGAGCAGGCGATCAAGAACCTACTTGCTACCGGACGGTACTAACTAGTACCATCCGGTATCACATGCTCCGGCTCGCCGCGCTCCTCGCACTCGTCCTGCTCATTGTCGTTACCGGTGCCGTCGGGGCCCCGACCGGCAACCCACAGGTGGTCGCGAAGATCAAGGTCGGCTCCAAGCCGTGCGCCTCGGTCGCCGCCAAGGGGCTGCTCTGGGTCACCAACTACGGCTCCAGCACGGTCTCGGTGATCGACCCGGCGAAGAACCGCGCGGTGGGCAAGCAGATCCGGGTCGATCCTGGCCCGTGCGGCATCGTCGCCGGGGCGGGCAGCGTCTGGACGCACGCCTACACCTCCGACCGCGTCGACCGCATCAACCCGCGCTCGCGCAAGGTGACGCGGCGGATCAAGATCGGGCACGGCTCGTACGACGTCCTCTTCGCCGCCGGCTCCGTCTGGGTCACGAACAACACCGACGACACGGTGCAGCGCATCTCGCCGGCGCAGAACCGGGTGGTCAAGACGATCACCGTCCGCGGCGGGCCGGCCGGCCTCCAGCTCGTGGACGGCGTCGTGTGGGTAGGGACGACCGGCGCGAACGACGTCTACCGGATCGACCCGGCGACCAATGTCGCCACGCGCGTCCAGACGGGTGCGACCGGCCCCGCCTGGTTCTCGTCGCAGGGCAACGTGCTCTGGGTCTCGAACGTCCCCGACGGCACGGTCTCCCGCCTCGACCCCTCGACGGGCTCCGTGACCGCGACGGTGAAGACCGGGACCCAGCCGGTGGACGGCGCCGTCGGCCCGGACGGGCTCGTCTGGATCCCGAACCTGGGCGACGGCACCGTCTCACGGATCGATCCCGCCGCCGGGAAGGTCGTCGACACGTTCCACGTCGGCGCCGCGCCGTTCGTGCTCAACGTGGCCTTCGGCGACGTCTGGTCGCCGGACTACGGCGGCAACCTGGTCTGGCGGCTGCGGGCTAGCCGCGCAGCCGCCGTAGCCGCTCGTCGCGCAGCGCCTGCGCCTCGAGCAGCGCCGCCGCGCTCGGCCCGACGGCGTCGAGGAAGGGCCTGCGCTCGATCTCCCAGAGCTCGACGTCGGTGACGGCGAGCACGGTCGCCGTGCGCGGCACGTCCTGCGTCAGGGCGATCTCGCCGAGGACGTCGCCGCGCACGACTCCGCCGCGGGGGCGGCCGTCGTGCCAGATCTCCAGCTCGCCCTCGGCGACCAGGTAGACGCAGTCGCCGCGGTCGCCCTCGTTGATGACCACGGTGCCGGCGGGGAACGCACGGTGCTCGAGCGCGCCCGCAAGCCGGTCGAGCGTCTCGGCGTCGAGCACCCCGAAGAGCGGGATCGCGCGCAGGAGCGCGTGTGCCTCGTCGCGTCCCCTCAACGCACGGCCCGAGTGCCCTCTCGCGGCGTTTCTTCTGCTTCTGCATCTGCCGCCGCATGGCGCGGTTCGTCGCCTCGGGCATCGCGCCCTGCTCCTCCACCGCGTCCATGTATGCGCGCCGCTCCTCGGAGCTGAGCTGGCTGAGCGCCGCCTGCGCCCGCTGCGGGCTGGCGTTGGCGTTCAGCCGCTCGAGCTTCTTCACCGCGCTCGCGAGCTCCGGGTTCTGCCGCTCGAGCGCGGCCCGCGACATGCGCTGCAGCCCCTTGCCGAGCAGCGGCACCTTCATCAGGAACTGCATGGTCGAGCGCAGGTACTTGCCGCCCGCTATCCGCCCCAGGATGAAGAGCAGCGCAAACAGCACCACCAGGATCAGCAGCAGGAAGAGCGGGATGAGGAACGGGGAGAACGCGATCATCTTGCTACGCGAAAATCTAACGGCCTACCACTTGCTGCGGCGACCCCTCCGCGACGTGTAGACGAGCTTCGCGCGGGCGACGTCCATGCCCGCCTCCTCGAACTGCTCGCGGTGGCCGAGCCGGTTGGCGACGCGGCTCGTGTCCGCCTGCTGCTCGGGGAGCACGAAGGTGACAGCGACGCCGCTGCGGCCCGCGCGGCCGGTGCGGCCGGTGCGGTGGACGTAGCCCTTGTCCTCCTCGGGCGGATCGAAGTTGATCACCTGGGTGACGTGCTCCAGGTCGAGCCCGCGGGCCGCCACGTCGGTGGCGATCAGCGTCTTGACCTGGCCGCTCTCGAAGCGCTCGAGCGCGCGCTCGCGTGCCCGCTGCGACATGTCGCCGTGCATGGCGACCGCGTCGAGGTTCTGGCGGTGGAGCTTGTGCACCAGGCGGTCGGCGCCGCGCTTCGTGCGGACGAAGACGAGCGTAAGCCCGTCGATCTCGCGGAGATGCTGGATGAGCGTCTCGACCTTCGTGTCGGCCTTGACCGAGACGAAGCGGTGCTCGATCTCGCCCGGCGTGCGCTCGTCGGGCAGCGTGCCCTCGAAGCGCGAGGGGCTGTTCGTGTACTTCTGCGCGACCTCGCCCACCTCGCCGTCGAGCGTGGCCGAGAAGAACATCGTCTGACGGTTGCTCGGCAGCCGGCGCACGATCTTGTCGACCTGCGGCAGGAAGCCCATGTCGAGCATCCGGTCGGCCTCGTCGAGGACGAGTATGCGGATCTGTGAGAGATCGACGAGCCGCCGCTGGATCAGATCCTCGAGGCGGCCGGGCGTGGCGACCAGGACGTGCGCGTTCTTTGCACGCTTGCCCTGCGCCGGGATCGGGACCCCGCCGTAGACCGAGGCCACGCGAAGCTTCTTCGGGCCGGCGATCGACTCGAGCTCCTCCGTCACCTGGACGCAGAGCTCGCGGGTCGGCACGAGGACGAGCGCCGAGGGGCGCGCGTCGGACGGGTCGGTGCGCTCGACGATCGGCACCGCGAACGCGAGCGTCTTGCCCGAGCCCGTGGGCGACCGTGCGAGCACGTCGAGCCCGGCGAGCGCGTCGGGCAGCGCAAGCGTTTGGATGCGGAACGGCGAGTGGATGTTGCGAGCTGCGAGCACATCAGCGACATGCGCGGACACGCCGAGCTCACGGAAAGTAACGTCTGACAAGTTGTTCGACTCCCTTCGAGTTCGAGACCTGCCTACCTCGAAACGCCCGAAGGAGGAACGAAGAGCAAATCTCACCGGGGCGGCCGGATTGCCGCTCCGTACGTACACCGTAGCATCGGCAGGCCATGGCACCACCTCAAGTCCGCTATGCGCGTAGCGGCGACGTGAACGTCGCCTACCAGGCAATTGGAGACGGCGAGTTCGATCTGGTCCTGGTTCTCGGTGCGCTCACCAACCTGAACGTCTTCTGGGACGAGCCCGCCTACCGCCGCTTCGTCGAGCAGCTGGGCGGGTTCGCGCGCGTGCTCGTCTTCGACAAACGCGGCATGGGGCTCTCCGACCGGGTCGAGGCCGGAACGCTCGAGGAGCGCATGGACGACGTGCGGGCCGTGATGGACGCCGCCGGGTCGAAGGAGGCGGCGCTGATGGGCATCTCGGAGGGTGGCCCACTGTCGATGCTGTTCGCGGCCACCTACCCCGAGCGGACGCGAGGACTCGTCCTGTGCGGTGCCGAAGTCAAGGAGGAGACGACGCCCGACTGGCCGTGGGGCGAGAACCTGCGCGACGATTTCGAGCAGTCGATGGGGACCATCTCCGAGCGCTGGGGGACGAGCGGCAAGACCATTGCCTACATCGTCCCGAGCCTCGCGGGAGACCAGCGGGCCGAGGAGTGGTTCCTGCGGCTGCTGGTGGAGTCGGCAACGCCGCGTACCGCCGAGGCGTTCATGCGCATGGCGTTCGACATCGACATCCGGGACATCGTCCCGTCCGTGCACGTCCCGGCGCTGATCGTGCACCGCACCGGCGACCAGGTCTGCCACGTCGAGAACGCCCGCTGGCTCGCACGCAACCTGTCCGACGCCCGCTACGTCGAGCTCGACGGCGACGATCACGTCCCCTGGTACGGCGACACCGAGCGCGTGCTTGCCGAGATCCGCGAGTTCCTGACCGGGGCCCGCGAGGCCGCGGAGCCCGACCGTGTGCTCGCCACCGTGCTCTTCACCGACGTCGTCGGCTCGACCGAGCGCGCGGCCTCGCTCGGGGACCGTCGCTGGCGCCAGCTGCTCGAGTCCCATAACGACGTCGTTGCGCGGGAGCTCGAACGGTTTCGCGGACGCCATGTCGACAGCGCAGGCGACGGCGTCTTTGCGACCTTCGACGGGCCTGCGCGTGCGATCCGCTGTGCGGCGTCGATCCGCGACGCCGTGACGACGCTCGGTCTCGAGATCAGGGCGGGCGTGCACACGGGCGAGGTCGAGGTGCTCGGCGACGACCTGGCAGGCATGGCCGTGCACATCGGCGCCCGCGTCGCGGCGCGGGCCGGTGCGGGCGAGATCCTTGCCTCGGGGACGGTGCGCGATCTGGTCGTCGGCTCGGGCGTGCAGTTCGAGGACCGCGGCACGGCCGAGCTGAAGGGCGTGCCGGGGGAGTGGCGGCTCTACGCCGTGACGGCCACCGGCTGAGGCGCGCTTGCGACCCAGACGTCGACACGCTGCTCGCGGCCGCGGAGCTCCAGCGTCCGTCGCTCGAGGCCATCGGTCTCAAGCCCGGCCGCCTGGGCCGTCATCGCGCTGACGAGCAGCTCGCCGGCGCCGGCCATGCCGGAGATGCGCGACGCGGCGTTCACGGTGTCGCCGAGAGCGGTGAAGTCGACGGCGTCACCCTCGCCGACGGTGCCGACGAACGAGACGCCGGTGTGGATGCCGACGCCGATCGGGATCCAGTCGCTGGTGTGCTCGAGCAGGTCGCACCCCGCCTCGATGGCGCGGGCCGCGTGCTCGGGCCCGGCGAAGCCCGGGATGAACAGCGCCACGGCCTCGTCGCCGACGAACTTGTCGACCAGGCCGTCGTGCTGGCCAACAACCTCGAGGGCCCGCTCTGCTGAATCGCGGCCTCGGAGGCGGAGCCGGTGACGGCTCCGCCTCCGGGACGCTTCGTTGCTAGAGCCCGAACCGCCGGGCGGCGCCGTCGAACTCGTCGAACTGCACGAGCGTGGTCTCGCCATGGGTCCACGCGTCGTGGCCGGCCGGCACGATGAAGACGTCTCCCTCGCGCGTCTCCACCTCGGTGCCGTCGTCGAGCTTCGCGGTGATGTGGCCCTTGATGACGTAGCCGACGTGGTTGTCCTGGCAGCTGTCGGCGCCCATGTCCTTCGAGAACTGCCAGCCGTCCGGGTACGTCGCCCGCTTGACCTTGATGTCCCCGAGGTAGACGACGTCGATCTTGACGCCGCCCTTCTCGACCTGCTCGTCGGGCTGTGCGAACGACTTGGACATCGCCTTGCTCATCGTCGCCATGCAAGCTCCTTTCGGCGCGGGGTGACCCCGCCCGCGAGCGTACGCCTGGCCGCCCCGCGCGGCAAGCACCCTTCGCCGCCGCTCAATGGCGGAAGTCGGCGGGCGTCCCGATCGCGATCTGCGGCTTCGCGCCGGGGCGCAGCCAGTGGAGCACCGATGCGAGCTCGGCGCGCGGCAGGCTCACGCAGCCGTTCGTCGGCCGGCCGCGCTCGACGTGCAGGAAGATCCCCGAGCCGCGGCCGGGGACGACCGGATGCATGTTGAACTCGATGATGGCAAGGAACGCGTATGCCGCCGGCGACTTCGACATGTCAGGCGTCGGCGTCTTGAACGGCGGCGCCCGGTCACACGCCCAGTGGACGAACGAGTTGTACGCCGGGTAGGCGGGGTCCTCGACCCACCAGTCGCCGCAGCGCAGCCGGTGGTACGCGAAGCGGACGCCGGGGTTCGGCGCGTTGCCGTACATCGTCGGCCCGATCGCGAAGGTGCCGATCGGCGTCGTCCCGTCGCCCTCGTGGCGGTCGCGGCTCAGGCCGGCCCAGCCCACGCGCGCCGGGTACGGCCCGGCGACCGGCCGCCAACAGCCGTCGCGCTGCTCCCATGTGCGCAGCGTCGCGTGCGTCGTCCTGGTCGTCGCCGCCTGGACCGTGATCAGCTGCGTTCCCGTCACGTGCGCGGCCGGCGCGGGCGAGCAGGCGACGGTCAGCGCGGCGGCGAGAGCGAGCACGGCGTCAGAGGGTATTGGTCAAATTCTTCCTAACGGGCGAAACGCCGTATCTCCCTGCACACACATCGTCTGCAAGGAGATCTCATGGACAGCATCAAACGCCATCCGGTTCGCCTCCTCTTCGTGGTGCTCGTCGCCGCGGCCGGGCTGGTGGGGGCCGCAGTGGCCGCGGGCTCCGGCTCGGCGAACAAGTCCACGGTCAAGACCGAGAAGAACGCGACGCTCGGAAAGACCATCCTCGTCACGCACACCGGGCGCACGCTCTACTCGCTGAGCGCCGAGCGGAACGGCCGCTTCATCTGCACGAACAGCACGTGCCTTTCGGTCTGGAAGCCGCTCCGCGGCTCGGCGACGGGCGTCAGCGGGCTGACCGTCGTGACGCGGCCGGATCACACGCGCCAGGTCGCATACAAGGGTGGGCCGCTGTACACGTTCACCGGCGACCACAAGGCCGGCGACGTGAACGGCAACGGCTTCCGCGACGTGGGCGTCTGGCGGCCGGTCGCGGTCAGCGGCAAGGTCTCGACCGCGCCCTCGAAGCCCTCCGCGTACGGGTACTAGGAGGGCTTGGCGGAACGTCGCTCGTCGCAGGGGTGCGATGGTCGTGCCGAGGCTAGGACGCAGGGAGCGTTCGTGTTCCCAATTAAGAGTGTTCTTATTGAAACGTCCTACGGGCGCGACCGAGGACGACGCCTCGGGACGTCCAGCGCGGCCCTGCGGCTCAGACGTCGTTTCGTCAAGCCCTCCTATATTGACCTGATGAGCGACGAGCCAGAACCGTCCGGCGACGACGAAGAGCCGTCGCCGCTGGACGAGCCGGCGGACGACGAGCCGGACAGCCCCTGGTCGACGTGACCGGGGTCGTCGTCCGCCGGATCCGTATCAGGCAGCTGGGCTGAACGCGTACTCGAGTGCGGCGGGCAGCTGCGCCCGCCAGAACTTGCCGTTGTGCCCGCCCGGGAGCAGGAGCAGCGAGTGTCGGATGCGCAGCGCCGCCAGCTCGCGGGCGAACGCGCGCGCGAACGACGCGGTGACCCGGTCGTGCGTCGCGCCGCACGAGAGGAAGAAGCGCGTCCGGAGCCGTCGCACGAGCGGCGCGTTGCTCCGGGCGAGCTGCGACGGGTCGTACGCCGCCAGCTCGGCGCGGGAGGCGCCGCGCAGGGTCCCGTCGGCGATCGGCTTGAAGTACCCGCTCCACGACTCTGCGGTCGCGAACAGCGGCGGGTGGCGGAGCGCGATGTCGACGGCCCCGTACGCGCCGGCCGACAGACCCGCTATCACCCGCCCTCTGCGCTGCGCGATGGTCGGCAGGTGCGCGTCGGTCCACGGGACGACCGTGTCGACGACGAAGGACTCCCGCGGGCCGGTCCACTCGCCGCCGTACAGCGTCGACGAGTTGCCCGAGGGGGCGACCATGATGAACGGGCGCACCCGTCCCTGCTGGATGAGCCGGTCGGCGGTGTCGCCGAGCGCGATCCCGTAGACGATGGACGACGGCGACCCGTAGAAGCCGTGCAGCACGTAGAGCACCGGGTAGCGCTTGCCGGGCGAGACGTTCGGCGGCAGGTAGACGTAGCTGTGGGTGAAGCTGTGGCCCCACGGCGCGCCGGGGAGGTCGCCCTCCCATACGGTGCCGCCGGCCGGCCCCGTCTTGATCTGCTTCCAGCCCGGCGGCAGCAGCGAGGCATGCGCACTGCCGCATGCGGCGGCCACCGCTGCAGCGGCGACGAGCGCGGCGACCCCGATCCGCATCGGGCGCACCGTGCCGGTGCTGGGTTGAACGCCGCCTGAACCCGGGACTGCTCGCTGGGGGCAGCGGCCTGGGCTGCCCCCAACGAGCGTCTGTCCCTTACCCCGCGGCCACGGTCCCGAAGAGCCCGTGCGACTCGTCGTCCGGCCCGGCGGCGAAGTACAGGACGTTGGCTGCTCCGGAGGCGCTCCCCGGGCCACCCCCGAAGCCGATTCCCCACAGCCCGTCCACGGAGATCGGGAAGCCGTCCGCGCCGCGCAGCGGTCCGAGGTCGAGGGCGCACGGCCGGTTCGACGTCGACACGAGGCCGCTGACTTCGAGGCGGCAGCTGCCGAACGGCTGGAAGGCGATGATCCTGCCGTCGCCGAAGTTGCCGACGAGGATGTCGCCGGAGAACTTGCCGAACCCCGTGCTCGGCGCCAGCGCGATGCCCCAGGGCGCGTTCAGGCGGTCGCGGATGCCGATGTGCCCGACCAGGTTGCCGTCCTGGTCGAACTCGTCCACGAACCCCTGGCCGAGCCCGGCGACCTCGTCGTGGGCGTTCTCGTCCTGCCTGGCGAACGTGACGAAGATGCGGTTGCCGATCGCCTGGATCCCGAACGGCGCGAAGCCGATCGGCAGGAGCGGGTCCATGAACCCGCCCGGCACGCTGACCGGGTTGAAGGAAGAGTCGAAGACGTCGACCTGCCCGTTGTGGAAGTCGGTCGCGTAGAGGCGGTTGTTCGCGAGCGTCAGGCCCTTGAAGATCGCGCCCGGAACGGATTTCGCGAGTGTCGCGGTGGTCGAGCCGGATGCCGGGACGTTCGGGCTCCAGCCGTAGATCTCGCCGGCCTCGTTGGCGAATATGAAGCGGGCCGCGCCCGACGCGGGGCCGCTGTGCACGACGAACCCGGAGCCCGCGTTGGCGACGGCTCCCGTCGGCCCGTTCGGCACGGTCACGACGAGCGATTGCGGCGTCCCGTCGGCGCGGTAGAGCGTCGATAGGCCGGTCCCGTTGTCTGCCACCCACCACGGGCTCGTTGCGAGCCGTGTCAGCCCCCAGCCGTTGACCAGGTGGGTGTCCTGGAAGTCGGCAACGCCCGCCTGATCGGAGACCAGGTTGTGGACGACGTAGACGTTGCCCACCTCCTCACTCGCGCGCGGTGCTGCCGTGCCGAGCGCGCCGGCCGCGATTGCAGCGAGCAGGGCGGTTGCGAGACCGACGAGCCAACGCCGGCTGAGCATCCCTTCCATCTCGCCTCCCTTCGGGTTGTTTCCCCCTGAGAGGGGCATACGCCGACGGTGCGCTGCCGGTTTCCACGAGTAGGATCGGGCGCGGTGAGTGCCTTCGAGGAGCTGGGTGCCATCGCCCCGCGCGAGGTGTGGGAGGGCATCCTCGCCCGGTCCGTGCACGGCGAGCGGCTGACGATGGCGGTCGTCGAGCTGGCGCCGGGAGCGCAGGCACGCGAGCACCAGCACGACCACGAGCAGGTGGGCATCGTGCTGGAGGGGGTGATCACCTTCCGCATCGGCGACGAGCGCCGTGAGCTCTCACCCGGAGCGACCTACGTCATCCCGTCCAACGTCCCGCACGAGGCGATCGCGGGGCCTGACGGCTGCGTCGTGATCGACATCTTCGCGCCGGTCCGCGAGGAGTGGAAGGCGATCCCGCCGCTCGAGCCGGCCGAGCCGCGCTGGCCCTGACCGCGGACTACTTGCCCATGCGGGTGCGGCGGCGGATCCCGAGGCGCCGCTGAACGTCGCGATCGTCCTCGCCGTCCTTCTTCGCCGCCCAGATGAACAGGACGGCCACGACGACGACGCTGAGGATCATCGAGATGAGGATGATGATCCCGGCGACGGTGCCTGCGGCGCTGGCCATGCCCCATGGTTGCCGAAATCGACCGGTTACGCTCGCCCGGTGCCGCCGACCGCCTTCCCGGAGTTGAACGACGTGCTCGCCGAGCTCGCGAGCCGGCAGCGCGCAGTGCTGGGCGACGAGCTTGTCGGCGTCTACCTGCAGGGCTCGTTCGCGCTCGGCGACGCCGACAAGGAAAGCGACGCCGATTTCATCGCCGTCACCCGCGACGAGCTCGGCGACGTGGACGTACTGCAGGCGCTGCACCGCGACCTGTACGAGCTCCCGACGCCCTGGGCGCAGCACCTCGAGGGCTCGTACGCGCCGCAGGAGCAGCTCCGCCGCGTCGACTCTGCCCGCTCCCAGTGGTGGTTCCTCGACAACGGCGCGAGCCGGCTCGAGCGCGATAACCACTGCAACACCGCGATCGTCCGCTGGACGCTCCGCGAACACGGCATCGCCCTCGCCGGGCCGCCCGCCGTCGAGCTCGTCGACGAGGTGAGCCACCAGGCGCTGGCCGCCGACGCGCGCTGGGCGATGGCCGAGTGGCTGGAGTGGGTCGACACGCTCGACCGGTGGAGCGTCCGACTGCAGGGGCTCGCCGTGCTGTCCTTCTGCCGGGCGCTGCAGACGATCGCGCTCGGCATCGTCGGCTCCAAGCGCGCGGCCGGCGAGTGGGCGCTCGGCGCCGTCGACTCGGAATGGCACGACCTCATTCGCGCCGCCCTCGCCGACCGGCCCGACCAGTGGGCCAAGGTGCACCGGACGGCCGATCCCGCGCTGGTCGGGCGCACGCGTGAATTCATGGCCGCGGTCGCGTGATCGTCGACACCCACAACGACCTGCTGACCGAGCTCGTCCACCGGGACGCGGAGGAGCGGCCGTTCGGGCGCTACTGGCGGCCGGAGCTCGAAGCCGGCGGCGTCGGCCTGCAGGTCTGTGCGATCTATACCGCCGACGACGCGGACGACGCCCTCCGCTACGGCCTCGCGCAGGCGGCCGCCTACCACCGGCTGCTAGCCGAGAGCCCCGACGTCGTGCCGGTCATCTCGGTCGCCGACCTCGACCGCGACGGCCTGCAGGTGATGCTCTCTGTCGAGGGCGCCGAGCTCTTCGCCGGCGACCCGCAGCTCGCCTACGCCTACTGGGGCCTCGGCGCGCGGATGTTCTCGCTGACCTGGAACCACCGGAACCCGTTCGCCGACGGCCTCGGCGTCGACGACGACCGCGGGCTGAGCCCGCTCGGCCGCGAGCTGGTCGACATCCTCGCGGGGCTCGGCGCCATGCTCGACCTCTCTCATGCGTCGCCGCGCACGTTCGACGATGTGCTGGCCGCCGCCCCCGAGGCTGCCGTGCTCGTCAGCCACGCCTGCTGCCGCGCCGTCCACGACACGCCGCGCAACCTTTCGGACGAGCAATTGCGCGCGATCGCCGCGCGCGGCGGCGTGGTTGGGATGATGGCGCTGCCACTGACGGTCGACCCCGACGCACCGACCATCGAGCGGCTTGTTGACCACGTCGACCATGCTGTCCAGGTCGCGGGCATCGAGCACGTCGGCCTCGGCGGCGACTTCATCCGCCAGGTCGCCCGGGCGAAGGGGCTGACCGAGATGCGCGGCGGCCTTCTTCCGCCGGGCATGGCGGCCGACGCGGCGATCGAGGAGCTCGAAGGGCCGGCCGGCTATCCGGCGCTCGCGGCCGCGCTCGAGCGCCGCGGGTACACCGGCGACCGGCTCGACGCAATCCGTTGGGAGAACTTCCTTCGCGTCTTCCGCGCCGCGCTCCCGCGCGCAAGCGAACGGGCTCCGTTCGCGTCTTGAGGGCGACGTGGTCCGTCTCCTTGTCATAGCCATCGCGCTTGTCGCGGCCGTCGGTGCGGCGGCCGCGCCCACGCCGGAGCCCGCGCTCGTTGCCTTCGTGAGCGACCAGGGCCTGCTGGAAGTCGGCACCGACGCGGCCGGCCTCAGGCTCATGAGGGACGGCAGATGCCCGTCGACCGACCTGACGCCATGCAAGGGCGCGGAGGCAGCCGCGTGGTCGCCCGACGGGACCCGGCTCGCGGCCGTCGTCGCGTCGCGGCTCTACCTCGTCGACGCCACCGGCGACCCGCCGGTGCTCGTCCCGACCGGGGTGCCAGTCGGCGGCGGCAGCCCGCCCGCCTGGTCGCCGGACGGGCGGCGCGTCGCCTTCCTCGCCCACGAGGTGGTCGACGGCTTCGGCGCGAACGACGACGTCGCCGTTGTGGATCTGGCCACCGGCGCCGTGCATCAGCTCACGACCGGGCAGAACGCAGTCGACCCCGCCTGGTCGCCCGGCCGGCAGATCGTCTACTCGAGCGCCATCCAGGATCGCTTCGAGCTCTTCGTCGTCGACCCCGACGGCGGCGTGACGCGCCAGCTGACGCAGGGCCAGCCCGGCGACGTGAACCGGCGGCCTTCGTGGTCGCCGGACGGGACCCGGATCGCCTACGTGCACATGAAGCAGATCGGCGACGACGCGGGCCACGGGCGGGTCGAGGTGATGGCCGCGGCCGGCGGCGAGCCGCGTGCCCTCTCCGACGCGCCGGTCAACGTCGTCAACGACCAGGCGCCCGCCTGGTCGCCGGACGGCCGCGAGATCGCCTTCTCGACGTCGCTGAACGGCCGCCAGTCGCCGATCACGCAGATTGTCCTCGGTCGTGACCTCTACGTCGTCGAGGCCGACGGCAGCGGCCAGCGCCGGCTGACCCAAAGCGCCGAGCGGAACGTCGCTGACCAAGACCCGACCTGGTCGGCAGACGGACGCGCGCTGGCGTTCGAGACCTCCGACCGCGACGAGGTTGCGGTCTCGAGCGTCTATGCGGCGAACGCCGACGGCACCTGTGAGCACCGGATCGCCAATGTCCCCGGGCGGCGCCCCGCCTGGCAGCCGGGCGTGACCACGGTGCCGTACCGGTGCGCCGACCTTTCGCTCACGGCCGAGAGCCCGCGCGCCGTCAGCTCGACCGGCGACATCGTCGTCACCCTGCTGAACGACGGCACGCAGCCGCTCACCGGCGTCACGCTCGCCGGCAAGAGCACGGCGGCGACGATCGTGTCCGCGAAGGGCTGCTCGGTCAGCGCGGGGGTGCTCGCGTGCCCGCTCGGGACGCTGGCGCCGCGGCAGAGCGTGGATGTCGACGTCCGCGTCGCGAGCGCACTGGTCACGCAGGCCGTGGGCCTTGTCCTCGGCGGCTCGGTCACCTTTACCGGGCATGCCAACGAGAGCGAGCAGCTGCTCTCCGACAACGCGATCACGCTCGAGGTCGAGACGACGCGCTGCTCCACTGCGACGAGTGGATCCGGCCGGATCGCCGGGACGATCTTCGACGACCGCGTCTGCGGCCGGCGCGGCGCCGACGTGATCGAGCCGGGCGCCGGCAAGGACACCGTCGACGCAGGCGCCGGGAACGACACCATCGACGTGCGAGGCGGCAGCGTCGACGTCGTGCACTGCGGCCCCGGCACAGACAAGGTGCTCGCCGACCGGCGCGACACCGTCGCGGCCGACTGCGAGCACGTCTTCAGAAAGTCGTAAGAACGACGTAAGCGCGGCGCAAGATCGCCTTCCTAGCGTCGGGGCTCCAGACCCGAAGGGAGGCCACATGTTCAAACGCTTCGCAGGATTCCTCGCCGTCGCGACCGTTGCGCTCGCCGCGACCGCCGGCAGCGCGATGGCCGACGTCTACACGCTCACCGGCACGGCGTACGGCAACGCGGTCGCCGTCTTCGACCGCGCCGGGAACGGCACGCTCAAGCCCGCCGGCACCGTCCTCACGGGCGGCAGCGGCGTGCCCTCCGGCGGCCAGGGCGCGCTCGCGCTCGACCACAACCAGCTGGTTGCGGTCAACGCGGGCAGCAACACCGTCTCGCTCTTCCGCATCGACGGCCACGGCCCCGGATTGCGCGACGTCGAGCCTTCCGGCGGCGTCTCGCCGCTCAGCGCCACCATCCACGGCCGGCTCGTCTACGTGCTGAACAGCGGCGGCACGGCGAACATCACCGGGTTCTTCCTGTGGCACGACCGCCTCGTGCCGGTCCCGAACTCGACCCGTGCGCTCAGCACGGCCGCGCCGGGTCCGGCGCAGGTCGAGTTCTCGCCCGACGGGCGCACGCTTGTCGTCACCGAGAAGAGCACCAACCGCATTGACACCTACGCCGTCGGCACCGACGGCACCCCGAGCAACGCGACCGTCTCCGCGTCGGCAGGCGGCACGCCGTTCGGCTTTGCCTTCGACAAGCGCGGCCGGATCTTCGTGTCCGAGGCGACGCTCAGCGACGTGTCCTCGTACTCGATCGCGGACGACGGGACCGTCTTCCCGATCAGCGCGACCGTCCTCGACCACCAGACGGCCCCGTGCTGGGTCGCGGTCACCGACGACGGCAAGTACGCGTACACGGCCAACGCCGGCTCGAACTCGATCTCCGGCTACGCGATCGCGAAGAACGGCGCGATCTCGCTGCTCAACGCGAGCGGCGCGACCGGGCCGACGGACGCCCACCCGGTCGACCTGGCGCTGTCGGACGGCAGCCACTTCCTGTACGCGCTCGCGAACGGCGCCGGCACCATCGACGCCTACCGCGTGAACGGGAACGGCAGCCTGACCCCGCTCGGCCCCGCCGGCAGCTTGCCAGTCAACGGCACCGGGCTCGTCGCCAGCTGAGAGTTCATCCGACCGTAAGACAGAACCGCTGAAATGAAGCCATGCGAGCCGTCCTCGTCACCGCACTCGCCGTCGCCGCCTTCAGGGCGGCGGCGGCCGGCTCGCCTGCGGGTGTAATGCCGTGCTCGCTCTGACGGACAATGAGCTCATGCCGACCGTGCTCGTGGTCGACGACGAGCCGATCGTTCGCGACGTCGTCGTGCGCTACCTGGAGAGCGCCGGCTTCGACACGGTCGAGGCCGAGGACGGGAACCGCGCCCGCGACCTCATCGCGAGCGAGGCGCCGGACCTGGTCGTGCTCGACGTCATGCTCCCGGGCACCGACGGGCTCGAGCTGTGCCGGTGGATCCGCGGCCGCTCGGCCGTCCCGGTAATCCTGCTGACGGCGCGCGGGGACGAGGAGGATCGGATCGTCGGGCTGGACCTTGGCGCCGACGACTACGTCACGAAGCCGTTCTCGCCGCGCGAGCTGATCTCTCGCGTCCGCGCCGTACTGCGCCGCGCTGATCCGCCGTCGGCGCCGAGCGAGCGCATCGCGTTCGGTGACCTGCAGCTCGACGCCGAGCGCCGCGAGGTACGGCGCGGCGACCAGGACGTGCGCCTCACGGCCAAGGAGTTCGACCTGCTCTGGTTCCTCGCCAGCCACCCGCGCCGGGTCTTCTCGCGCGACGAGCTCATGCGCCGGATCTGGGGCTACGAGGCGGCGTTCGACACCGGCACCGTCACGGTGCACATCCGCCGCCTGCGCGAGAAGGTGGAGGAGGCCCCCTCCAAGCCGGTCTACCTCCAGACCGTGTGGGGCGTCGGCTACAGGTTCGTCCCTCCAGAGAACGTAAAACCGTGATCGGCTTCGCGCTGCTCGTCGCCGCCGGCGCGCTCCTCGCGGGGATCATCGGCGCGCTCACGCTGCGGCGGCTGCCGACCGTCCGGCTCCAGCTGATCGGGCTGGCGCTGCTGGCCACGGTTGTGCCGCTCGTCGCGGTCGTCGTCGCCGGCGTCGTCATGTTCGACTCGGCGCATGACCAGACGGTGCTGATCGTCGCCGCGGGCGCGGCGTGCGCCGTCGTCGCGGCCGCCGTGCTGGTCGCGCGCTCGGTCGCGAACGGCCTCGGCGACATCGTCTCCGCCTCCGAGCGGCTCTCCCGCGACCTCGCCGTTCGCGTCCCCGAGCGCGGCCCCGCCGAGCACCGCGCGCTCGCGCACGCGTTCAACGAGATGGCGCAGAGCCTGCAGCGGCTGTTCGAGGCGCGGCGGGAGCTCGTCGCCTGGGCGAGCCACGACCTGCGCACGCCGCTCGCGAACATGCAGGCAATGCTCGAAGCGGTCGACGACGGCCTCGCCCGGGCCGAGGACTACCTGCCGTCGCTCCACGAGCAGGTGCGCACGCTGTCGGGTCTCGTCGACGATCTGTTCGAGCTGGCGCGGATCGACAGCGGCGCGCTCACGCTCGAGCTTCGGCGCGCCGAGCTCGGCACGGTCGTGTCCGCCTGTCTGCGCGGCGTCGAGGCGGAGGCGCGCGCCCGCGGAGTCGTCCTCGGCGCCGACGGCCACGCGGCCGCCACGTTCGACGCGGCGAAGATCGAGCGCGTCCTCCAGAACCTGCTGACGAACGCGCTGCGGCACACGCCGCACGACGGGACGGTCGCGGTGCTCGTCGAGCCGGATGCCGAGGTCGTGCGCATCACCGTCGAGGACACGGGCGACGGCCTCTCGCCCGAGGCGGCGAGGCGCATGTTCGAGCGTTTCTGGCGCGCCGACGCCGCGCGCTCGTCACGCGGCGCCGGGCTCGGCCTCGCGATCGCCCGCGGGCTCGTCGAGGCGCACGGCGGCCGCATCTGGGCCGAGAACCGGCCCGGCGGCGGCGCGCGCGTGTCGTTCACGCTTCCCGCCTAGTAGAAGCCGTACCGGTTCGTGAAGGTCGCGACCGCCACGGCCTGGTAGACGTCGAAGCCCACCGAGGGCTGGCAGATCGGCCTCCCCATGACCGTCGAGCAGGTCTTCTGCGGCGTCCCGAGCGCGCCGTAGACGGAGATGCTCTGCACGATGAACGGCCCGTTGATCACCTCGGTGACCGTCACGTGTGTCCGTGCGCCGCTCGGTGTCAGTACCGGCAGGTTCACGGACCACCAGCCGTTGTAGACGAGCGCGCACTCGTTCGGCCGGATCCTGACCGTGAACGGGCCGTATGACCCTGGGTAGTTCGTCGTCACCTGAAACGTGAACGTCTTCGACCCGAGCGAGTCGGTCGAGCCGGAGTTGAGCAGCTTGCACACCTTCACCTGGGCGCCGAACGCGTCGCCCGCGCCCATCGCGAGCAGCGCCACCGTCGCCGCCGCCATACAGACGGCCGTCCTCCGCAGTAGCCGCATCTCTTCCCTCCCTCGTAGAGCCGGACGGGCGATTCTGTGCCTGTGCGCCTCCGCCGCGCAACCGACACCGGGCTGTCCCCGCAGGGGGCTGTCCCCAGTGGTTGCATAGGGGAGTGCCTGGACTCAGCGGAACGGCTTGCGAAAACCGAGACATCGCCCGAGCACCGGGGACAGTCCCCGCTGACACGGGGACAGCCCCTGTCGCGGAGCGATGAGTTCCAGCGCGTAGCGTGGTCTCTAGCTCGACCACGACGAGGAGGATCACGTGCCTTGCTTCTGCGACATCACGGTTTCGCTCGACGGCTACGTCGCCGGCCCGGCGCCGTCGCTCGAGCACCCGCTCGGCGAGGGCGGCGAGCAGCTGCACGAGTGGGTCTACGGGCTGAAGACGTGGCGGGAGGCGCACGGCCGGGAGGGCGGGGAGGAGAACTCCGACTCAGACCTCATCGAGGCGAACATCGGCCGCACCGGCGCGGTCGTCATGGGCCGCCGGATGTTCAGCGGCGGCGAGGGCCCGTGGGCGGACGATCCGAACGCGAACGGCTGGTGGGGCGACGAGCCGCCCTTCCGCGTCCCGGTCTTCGTGGTCACCCATCACGTGCGCGAGCCGCTCGTGCTCGGCGAGACGACGTTCACGTTCGTCGACGGCTTCGACGAGGCGTTCGCCCTCGCGGAGGCGGCCGCCGGCAACCGCGAGGTGCACATCGCGGGCGGCGCCTCCGTGATCCAGCAGGGGCTCGCCGCCGGCGCGCTCGACGAGCTCCAGCTCCATGTCTCCCCGCTCTTCCTCGGCGGCGGCACACCCCTCTTCGCGGAAGGGGCGCAGGCCGAGGTCGAGCTGACGGGCGTCGCCGGCTCGTCGGCCGTTGCGCACCTGACCTACTCGGTCAAGTCGCGCGCGTAGTTCCCGACGGAGCGCTGGTAGCGCGGGAGGTGCGGCGCCAGCGCCGCGAGCGCGATCCCGGCCGCTTCGCGCGCCCGGTCCGCGTCGACGAGCGCGAAGGCGAGGAAGGCGCTGATCGCGTCGTCGAGCTCGTCCGACGTGCGCTCGCGCTCCGCGGTCAGGAGGGCGACGCTCTCGTCCACCCGCCCGAGGTTGCGCAGCGAGCTCGCCATCTGGATCATGGCGGGCCGGCGCCGGTCCTCGCCGAGCCCGAGCTCGAGCGCGCGCTCGTAGAGCGGCACGGCGAGGTCGGAGTGGCCGGTCGAGTCGAAGGCCGAGCCGCGCTCGTAGGCGGCGACTGCGCTGTCCTGGCCGAGCTCGGCGGTGAGCTCGTCCATGCTCCGGCGGAACTCGTCCTCGTCGAGGTCGTCGACCGACGCCCACAGCGCGTCGAGCCGCTCCTCCCAGGTCACTCGCGGCCGTCCAGGGCCAGCGTCACGGGCGTTATCGATTCCAGGATCAGGTGGCTGCCGCTCCACGGGTCGGCGGCGAGCTCGACGCGCACCGCCTCGTCGGAGTCCGCCTCCCAGACGTGGAACGCGCGGCGCTGCCCGTGCAGCGGGCCCCCGAGCGCGATCAGGCCCTCGTCGACGAGCCGGTTCATGAAGACCGCGTGCTCCGGCCAGAGCGACTGCTCCTCCATCGGCTTGGCCGGGTCCCACTCGGGCCCGGTCTGGCTCACGTAGACCAGGAAGGCCGGCACGTCAGCCGGGGAGCCAGCCGTCCTGGTAGCGCGCCGGCGCTCGCTGCGGCGTCACGTCGGCGTAGGCGACGTCCGGGTTGTTCGTCTCCTCCCGCGTGCTGGCCCGGTGCTTCGCGGCCAGCTCGTTCACGGGATACCCGCCCCATTCCGGCGTGTTCTGGAACTCGCGCGAGCCGACCGACACGACGACACACGGCCCGGTGCCGGCGCCGATGATCACGTGGTTCGTGTTCGCCGGGCAGTGGAGCAGGTCCCAGGCCTTCATCGGCCGTTCCTCGTCCTCGACGATCGCGAGCGCCTCGCCGCTGACGACCAGGAAGTCCTCCTGGTCGGCCTCCCAGTGGTAGCGCGCCATCGGCTGGCCGGGCCAGAGCACGCAGATGTTGATGCCGAGCTGCGGCCAGTCCGGCTCGCCGCTCTCGAAGAAGCAGAGCGCCGGCCGGCCCTCGGCGTGGAACCAGCGCGAGTCCCTGGCATTCATGACGAACCAGCCGTCCCCCTGAGGGACGAGGCCCGCGCCGGTGTCGTCGAGCGGCGCTTCGTTGACCATGCACGGGAGCGTACATTTACGTCTTCGCGACCCCGGAGGGACAAATGGCGCTTGCACTAGGCGATATCGCACCCGACTTTCAGGCAGAGACCACGGAGGGCCAGATCTCGCTTCCACGAGTGGCTCGGCGACTCGTGGGGCGTGCTCTTCTCGCACCCGAAGGACTTCACCCCGATCTGCACGACCGAGCTCGGCTACATGGCCAAGGTCAAGCCGGAGTTCGACAAGCGCGGCGTCAAGATCATCGGCCTCTCGGTCGACCCGGTCGACAGCCACGACGGCTGGGCGCGCGACATCGAGGAGACCCAGGGCACCGCGCCCAACTACCCGATCATCGGCGACTCCGACTTCAAGGTCTCGAAGGCCTACGGCATGCTCGGCGCCGACGTGTCCGGCGACCCGCCGACCGCACCGCGGCCGACAACCAGACCGTCCGCAACGTCTTCGTGGTCGGCCCGGACAAGAAGATCAAGCTGATCCTGGTCTATCCGATGACGACGGGCCGCAACTTCGACGAGGTGCTGCGCGTGATCGACTCGCTCCAGCTCACCGCGAAGCACAAGGTCGCGACGCCGGTGAACTGGAAGCCGGGCGAGGACGTCATCATCGCCGGCTCCGTATCGAACGACGAGGCGAAGGAGCTGTGGCCGGACGGCTGGGAATCGCCCAAGCCGTACATCCGCATCGTTCCGTCGCCGACCAGCTGACCGAACGACCCGTAGCGAGCGAGCGTGCGCCCTGGCGCACGCTCGCCTCCACCCTGGCCGCGCTGCCTTATCCGGCGGTCGACGTTGGCGGCGGTCGCGGAGACTAGGCTACGATTCCGCCTGGATGCGGTTACTCGGAGGAGGGGTCCTCGCAGTGCTGGTGGTCTCGGCGACGGCGTTTGCCGCTGCCGCCCCGATCCCGATCCATGCCCTCAAGCGGCCCGCGCACAACTACGACCAGCTGCCGAAGGTCGCGCGCACGGTCGGCGCCGTCGCGGTCTCGCGGCGCGTCGCGACCGCGCTCGACGCGAAGCACCGCCCATACCTCGTGTACGTCACGCTGATGAAGGACAAGTCGGTCTGCACGTTGCTCGTGCAGTCGAACTCATACCGCTCGCGTTGCGCTCCGAGCGGCGTCGTGTTCGACCGGACCCGAAAGACGTTCTCCGTGATCAAGGGGCTGATCGGCGGTGTCGCGGCGGACGGCGTGAAGAAGGTCGTCATCGTCGGGGCGTCGGCGAAGAAGACGATTCCGCTCACGAAGGACGGCGGCTACATCTATGGATGCCCGGCGCCGACGAACTGCGCCACCTGGGTGCACGAGGTGCGCGCCTATAACAGCGCCGGCAAGCTCATCTCGGAAGAGCGCACGCGCTAGCGCGGCCCTCGTTTATCTAGTTTCCGAGCGAGCAGCGCGGCAGCACAAGGAAGCGGGGCGTCACGATGCACCAGCCGCCCTTGTTTGAGGTTCCCGTGCGGATGTAGAGAGACGGCGTCGAACGGGCGATCCCGCAGACGCGCGTGTAGCCCATTGCGCTCATCGCGCCGAGCTTGCCGTTCTGCTCCCAGCACACCAGCGGGCTCGACCTGTTCAGGCGCTTCGCGATGTCCGACGCGAGCTCCGCGTTGCCGATCGGACCCGAGCTGCCGCAGCCGGCCAGAATCCCGAAAAGAAGGGCAAGAGAGACGGCTGAGAGGGCCCTCATCCGCGGCTCAGGGTAGCGAGGGCGGCGGAACCGACCTGACCGCGAGGGGCGGCTCGTTCCGGGTTCTTCCCCCGGGACGGCCGGAGGGCCCGCTCGCGCGGGCCCTCCGGTTTCATGCGGTGTCCGCTGTGGTGCCCGCTACGCGAGCGCCACCTTGCACCGACCTGATCGACGGCGCCACCCTCAGGTTCGGGACGCGAACCTGAGTGTTCGTCGTCGACCGTGCGGGTGACGACCTGGCGCGTGACCTTGCCGTGTGACTTGCCGACCAGCGTGATACGGAGCTTGGCGGTCTTCGCCGTGCCGTTCACGCGAACCAGCAGGTAGCGGGTCTTGCCGATCTTGACGACCCGGGCCGAAGCGAGGGTCATCGCCTTCGACCGTGATGGCCGGCAGCACGGTCGGGATCTTCGAGAGGATCGCGACGGCAACCGGAGCGGCGGCCGTGACGGGAGCCGTCGCGGCGGTCGAGCCGGTCGAGCCGGTCGAACCGGTGGAGCCGGTCGCGCCGATCGGGGCGGACCGCCGGAGCCGGCGCGGCGGGGTACCGCACGCGACACCCGTCGTCGGGTTGAAGTCGATCGGAGCGGAAGATGCCGTCGCCACCGTTGCGGGTGCCGACGTTCTCCGACACGACGTCGATGCACGAACCGGTCGTGCTGCGCACGAAGATCCCGGCCATGCCCTTCGCGTTCGTGGTGATGTCCACGAAGTTCCGATCATCACTGGTGTTCGCAGTCCTCTGGCCCCGCGTGTCGTACGGCGGGATCAGGCGAGCATCAGGTCCGATCGTGGGCACCGAGCCCTGGAAGGCCTGAGCGCTGAACTCGACCGGGGCACCGGAAACCGGATTGCCCGAACAAGTCCTTGATCGTCTCGACGCAGAAGGCCTCGTTCGTGCTCTTCGGGATGCAGTTCAGGACCTTGCTCGACGCGAAGTTCGTCGTCTTGGTGAGCGCGTTCGAGGTCTTGTTGCTTCCATCCCAGAGGACCGGCTGGTCCGGGTACACCGCGAGCGCCGTGATCGTCGAGTGGCCGACCGGAGCCGGGCCGTAGATGTCACAGCGGCCGTTCGAATCCGGCGTCAGGACGATGCCGGGGCCGGGTAGTACTTGCACGTACGCCTCACCATGCTCGTCCGTGTAGACGGCCACGCCCGTCTTGCCCGTGGGCAGCGGGATCGGGATCGCCGAGGAGCGTCCTTGCAGGCGTTGTAGCCATGGGAGTAGCTCGTGGTGAACGTATCCCAGTAGTCGTAGATGCCCGGCATCCTGCTCGGTCGTGTAGATCGTCGTACGCTCGGTGAACCCGAGGAAGCCGGTGAAGTTGTTCGAGACGTGTCCCGGCAACGCCCGACGTGAGTCGAAGCGGTGCTTCACCACGGCAGGCAGCGGCCGGGATCAGTCGCCTTGTAGAACGGTGCGTACAGGTTGTGCGGCCGTGCCACCGGTCGGACCGGTGCCGTCACGGCTGTAGATCTCGGACTTGTCGGCCTTGACGAGCGTGCCGACCGTCGAGTCCGCGCTGATGTTGACGTCGACGCGGAGCGCCGGCATCGGAGCATCGCCGGCATCCAGCTTGCCGTCGGACAGGAGCGTCTCGATCGGGCCGGATCGGGATCGAACGGGCCGAGGGCGTCGGACGACGCCGCCGAAGATGTTCGAGAACGGTCCGAGATCCGGGTCGCTGGTTCGGCGGCGTGCCGAGGCAGTTGTCCACCGCCTCGATCGTGCCGCGAACTTGTCCACGCAGAAGCTCGACGGCGACATGACCTTCCGAGTTCGTCATGTCGTCGTGGATGTCCCAGCGCATCGAGGCGGCACCCGGCGAGTTGCTGCCGGTGAGCGAGTCGTCGACGGCGAGGTGCTGTGCGAGCCACGCCCAGTCGTCAGGCAGCGTGACCGTCGGATGTCCGTAACCGGCGAAATCGATGCCGAGCGGGAACGTGCCCTTGACCAGGACGTGGATCAGGCCGAACCCGAAGGAGTTGCCGTTCGGGCCCGGAGATCGGGTTGAAGACCCCGTTGCCGGTCGGGTCGCCGAGGTTCGCACCGGCGGCCTCGGTGATGACCGGGGCCTGGTCCTGCATCCAGATCACGAGGAACTGGTGCTTCAGATCGAGTCGAGTCCCGCGACCGAACAGCAGCAGGATGTACGCGTTGCTGACGGCGAGCTTGTAGACCGCGAGACCCGGCTTCTGCGAGGTGACCTGAACGAGAAGCAGAGCGCCGGCCGACGATCTGGCCGACGACCGAGCCGTCCTGATCGTTCAGGAAGACCGGGCCTGAGTGGACCTCATCGACGCCCGACCAGTCCTCGACGCGGAACTCGCCCGACAGCAGCGCTGCGATGCCGCTCTGCTGACGAGACCGCCGACACGTCGATGCCGTCGTCGCCGCCGATGCACTTGACGACCTTGACTTCTTCACCCGCCCACGCCACGTACGGAATGTTCGTGGTCTGCGGGTCCGGTGCGTAGCTGCTTCACCGATGCACCCGCGGAGCCCACGCCGATGGCGAGGACGCCGAGGGCAGCAACGAGTGCAGCGAGCCCAATACTGATGCGAAGTCGCATCCCTTCCCCCTCTCCTAATCCCAAGGAGTTATTCCCAACTTGCGAAAGAGTCGCGGCGTTTTCACCGCGACGGTGATTCCTCACAAAACCCCCCTTTCGAACTGCGGCCATCCCTCGGAGTACCTTCCGAGGGCACGGCTTAAGGTCTAGACCCGGCCCGCGGGTGAATCAAGGCCGCGGCGGGTAGTCTTTCGAGGCCGCGGCGGGTAGGTTTTTCGTGTCCAAGAATCCGCGCTTTTCGGCTGTCTTGCGGGCCGGCGCAGAGGCGAGTTGCGCCGCGCAGGTGCGGCGGCTCGATGAGGTTGTGCCGCAGCGCCAACCCCAGGTCGTTCTCGCTCGACGCGACGGCGATGTTCCCGAACTAGACGAGGCCGCCGGCGGAGAGCTGAACGTGCCTCCGCCGGCGACCGAAGCTGACTTGATGACCCGTCACGCCGCCTCCACCGCGTGGCGGTCGGCGACGAGCGTCTCCGCTGCGGCGATCGGACGGACGAGGCCACGAGCGATCGCCCAGTGGCTCGCCTCCATCCGGTTCCGCACGCCGAGCTTCTTGTAGGTGTTCGCCAGGTGGAACTTGATCGTCTGGTCGGTCACCCAGAGCATCTTCGCCACCTCCCGGTTCGGTCGGCCCTCGGCGACGAGCCGGAGGATCTCCAGCTCGCGGCGGGTCAGTCGGGCGCGTACACGAGCCGAGGCGTCGATCGAGCCCGTCTCCTCGAACTGGGCGCGGTAGGCCTCGGTCACGATGCGAACGAGCTCGGCGGCGGCGAGCCGCCGGTCTACCGCCTCGTAGGCGCCGCCTGCGAGGGCGGCGTCGATCACGCAGCGGTCCTCGTGCTCGACGAACACGACCGTCACCAGGTCGGGGCAGCGCTTGTGCACCCGGCGCAGGAGCCGGTAGAGCTCACTGTTGTCGACCTCCTCCTCGAGGCCGACGAGCAGCAGATCGGCAGCGTGCTTGTCCGCCAGCTCGGGCGCGCGGCTGAGTTCTCCCGAGTTGGCGACGACCGAAACGTCCGAACGCACGAGCGCCGCCGTGACAGCCTGCTGCCAGAGTGGATCCGGATCGACCACCACGGCACGTGCCGCGGCCTGTCTCGACTTCTTGTCCCTCATGTTCCCCTCCCCTTGGATTGCAGCCGCAGGTTCCAGTCCGTGTGTGAGGCCGGCTTCTGATCCGGCCCGTGGAGTGGAGCTCCTGGCGGTGCCCTATCCGGGGCGTTCGAGCGCTGGGCGGCGGCGCCACTCGACAGGCACCGCAACGGCCACGGTCACCCGTGAGGTGAGCCTTGGCGGGAAGATCGAGAGAACTGCCGCGAGCGCGGCGACGAGTAGCAGTCCGCCACCCCCGGGGCCGTTGGCTGCGCCGCCGGGCGAGCCGGGCGTGTCGTTGGCCGGAGCGTCCCTCGTAGGCGGCCATGCGGGTGCCCTGGGTGGGGCGGCGGTGCGCGGCGTCGCGCCGGTCGGCGCGACGGGCACGGCCGTCGGCGGCACGAGCGTGACGCCCTGCTGGGGCACGAAGTCTGCCGCGCTCTGCTTGTACGGCGCCGGCATCGTGGCCGCGCGCGCACGCTGCTCGAACAGCTTGCTGATCGCGTCGCGGCTGAGTGGTACCAATGCCGCCCTGGCCGCCTTCGCGGCGTGGAGGATCACCGAGCGGTTGGTATGGCTTCGGCGAAGGCTGAACTTGTGGCGCGTGAAGGATCGGAGCAGGGGCTGTGTCCGAGCCCGTGTCGGCGGGCGGAGGGGTCGACGTGGACGGGCCTGGAGGCGGTGTGTCGGGCGGGATCGACACGGTGATCGACGTGGTCACCGCCGCAGTGTCGGGCGGGATCGACACGGTGATTGACGTGGTCGGCGCAGGGGGCGGCGCTGCCGTGGTCGGCGCCGGCGCGGGGGGCGCCGTGCTGCTCGTGAGAACCGGAGGGGGCGGCGTGGACGTCGTCGCAGCTTTCGTCGTCGTCGGCGTCGCGGGCGTCGTCGCGGTCGCACTTGCCGGTTCCGTGGAGTCGGGGATCGTCGATCCAATTGTCGTCGAACCGGTTGTCGTCGTGCCCGCCGGCGGCTGCGTCGAGTCGTCAGTCGACGACGCGGCGGTCGGCGCGGGTGAACCGCTGTCGGTGCCGCTCTCCGTGGTGGATGTGGACGTCGCCGAGCCGGTCGAGGGCGCGGTGGAGCTCGAGCTCGTGTCGCCCGTCGTCGTCGTTTGGCCCGGGGTGGCCGGCGCCGTCGACTGTGTCGTGTCGATCGAGCCCGTGGTTGCCGCAGCCGGTGCGGATGCGCCGTCGTCGGCGGCAGCGGGCTGCGCCATCGCGAGCGCGGTGCAGACGGTGCACAACGCCGCGAGCAGCAAAAGAGCGCTCCATGAGCTTCCCGACCTTGTTCCTGCTACCCCCGTAACTGCACCGCCCCCCGGTACGCCGTTCTCAGGCCGCGCTCTTTCTTATCAGGCGGCGAGGCTCGACACAACCATAAAAGGTGGAGGCTCGCGAAACGACAAGGGCACGGTTGCGCGCGTCCGGAGAGGCGTGAACCACGAGGACATCTAGTCTGCAGGTTCGTCGAAAAACTAGTCTGCAGATTCGTCAAACGGTGGCACTATGCCTACGGGCGGTCCCGGCGCGTCGAACGGCGCCGCGAGCCAGTCCGTGATCCAGGTGATCCAACCGGGGGTATGAGGGTCAGATGGGGGGAAAGCTGGGACTCGGGATGCGCGCGGTGCTCGCCGCAGCGCTCGCAGGCGCGGTCCTTTTCGGGGTCGTGGAGAAGGTCAACGCCGACGCGATCGGCTACACGGTTTCGATCGGCAACGCGCCCGACCAGGCGGAGGGCGACAGCCCGGGCCAGAACAACCTGAGCTTCCCGTTGACCGTCGCGCCGGGAGCGGCGTCGACCGACATCACCGTCACGTACACGGTCAACGGCGGGTCGGCGCAGACGACGACGATTGCGAAGGGGAGCGCGACGGCGCAGCTGCAGATGCCGATCCCCGGCAACACGAAGGCAGAGGACGACAAGACCTACACCCTCGACATCACGAAGGTGGAGTTCGCCGACGAGACGACCGATACCGTCGCGGTCGGGTCGCCGGCCGAAGGCGACGGGAACGTGATCGACGACGACTGGCGGATCGCGGGGCTCGTCTCGGATCCTGCGAACGCGACGGTCACCGAGGCCGGCAACAAGGTGATCGACTTCCAGATGAAGCTCGTCGACCCCCAGGGCGCCGGCGTCAACGCGCCGCCGAACCACAAGATCACTGTCGACTACGCCGTCGCGAACGGAACGCCGGCCGGCCTCGGCAGTGCGGTCGACGGGACGAACTACAGCGTCACCGACCCGGCCGGCAAGGCGAGCGGCACGCTCACGTTCGCGCCGGGGACGGACACCGCCCACGTCAAGGTGGAGAGCCTCGACGACGGCGTCCACGGGCTCGACAAGCACTTCACCGTGGAGATCACGAAACCGCAGGGCGCGACGTTCGCGGCCGCTGCGACGACCGGCGAGACCGGGACGATCACCGAGTCCGAGGGGTCTCCGATCCACTACACGGTTTCGATCGGCAACGCGCCCGACCAGGCGGAGGGCGACAGCCCGGGCCAGAACCACCTCAGCTTCCCGTTGACCGTCGCGCCGGGAGCGGCGTCGACCGACATCACTGTCACGTACACGGTCAACGGCGGGTCGGCGCAGACGACGACGATTGCGAAGGGGAGCGCGACGGCGCAGCTGCAGATGCCGATCCCCGGCAACACGAAGGCAGAGGACGACAAGACCTACACCCTCGACATCACGAAGGTGGAGTTCGCCGACGAGACGACCGATACCGTCGCGGTCGGGTCGCCGGCCGAAGGCGACGGGAACGTGATCGACGACGACTGGCGGATCGCGGGGCTCGTCTCGGATCCTGCGAACGCGACGGTCACCGAGGCCGGCAACAAGGTGATCGACTTCCAGATGAAGCTCGTCGACCCCCAGGGCGCCGGCGTCAACGCGCCGCCGAACCACAAGATCACTGTCGACTACGCCGTCGCGAACGGAACGCCGGCCGGCCTCGGCAGTGCGGTCAACGGGACGAACTACAGCATCACCGACCCGGCCGACCCGGCCGGCAAGGCGAGCGGCACGCTCACGTTCGCGCCGGGGACGGACACCGCCCACCTGAAGGTGGAGAGCCTCGACGACGGCGTCCACGGGCTCGACAAGCACTTCACCGTGGAGATCACGAAACCGCAGGGCGCGACGTTCGCGGCCGCTGCGACGACCGGCGAGACCGGGACGATCACCGAGTCGGACGGGCCTCCGATCCACTACACGGTTTCGATCGGCAACGCGCCCGACCAGGCGGAGGGCGACAGCCCGGGCCAGAACCACCTCAGCTTCCCGTTGACCGTCGCGCCGGGATTGGCAGCGACGGACATCACTGTCACGTACACGGTCAACGGCGGGTCGTCGCAGACGGCGACGATTGCGAAGGGGACGGCGCAGCTGCAGATGCCGATCCCCGGCAACACGAAGGCAGAGGACGACAAGACCTACACCCTCGACATCACGAAGGTGAAGTTCGCCCAGGAGGCGACAGATACCGTCGCGGTCGGGTCGCCGGCCGAGGCCAAAGGGAAAGTGATCGACGACGACTGGCGGATCGCCGGGCTCGTCTCGGATCCTGCGAACGCGACGGTCACCGAGGCCGGCAACAAGGTGATCGACTTCCAGATGAAGCTCGTCGACCCCCAGGGCGCCAGCGTCAACGCGCCGCCGAACCACAAGATCACTGTCGACTACGCCGTCGCGAACGGAACGCCGGCCGGCCTCGGCAGTGCGGTCGACGGGACGAACTACAGCATCACCGATCCGGCCGGCAAGGCGAGCGGCACGCTCACGTTCGCGCCGGGGACGGACACCGTCCACGTCAAGGTGGAGAGCCTCGACGACGGCGTCTACGGGCTCGACAAGCACTTCACCGTGGAGATCACGAAACCGCAGGGCGCGACGTTCGCGGCCGCTGCGACGACCGGCGAGACCGGGACGATCACCGAGTCCGAGCCGCCTCCGATCGTCGGCCTGTCGGGCTGCACGGGGACGGTCGGGGCAGGCGGGGATGCCGTCTTCACGCTCACCGACTCGTTCGCAAGCCTCGTTCCGGCGACCTTCGACTGGAAGACCTCCGACCTCTCAACGGTCGCGGGCGACTACGACGGCGGCAGCGGCACGGCGACGATCGCGGCGGGCAACGGCAACCGCACGGCCAGGATCACGATCCACACCCACGTGAACGCGCCCGGCGCCGACACGCGCACGTTCCAGCTCACGGTCTCACACCCGCAGCACGCGACGCTCTTGAACGGCGTCGACTCGCTCAGCGCGACGTGCGACATCGTCCAGCCCCTCGGGGCCGGCAGCGAGAAGCAGCCCTCGATCCAGCTCAAGGATCCCCCGCCGGTCCCGCAGCCGGGGACGGGATCGACGCCGGTGACAGTGACGGTGACGCTCAACGCTCCGACCGCCCAGCCGCCGCCGCCGCCGCAGCCGGTGGATGTTCAGTGGCAGACCCAGCCGGGCACCGCCGTCTCGCCGGCCGACTACGGCGACGCGAGCGGCACGCTGCACTGGGACAAGGGCGTGTACGGCGCACAATCACTCACCGTGAACGTGAACGCTGCGAACGGCGACGCGACCGCGCCGAAGACATTCTCGATCAAGTTCATTACCAATTCGGCGGTGTTCGTCGGGGCCTCGGCCGTCACGGTGACCGTCGTTCCGCCGGCTGCGCCCCCGGTGCTCGCGACCAGCGATGTGTCGGCGCTGGAGTCGGCCGGCTCGATTCCCGCCGTCGTCTCGCTCGCACCGGCGGCGACCGGCACCGTCACGGTGAACTACGCGACCGCGGACGGGACGGCGAAGGCCGGCAGCGACTACTCGGCGGTCAGCGGCACGCTGACCTTCACCCCGGGGCAGACGTCGAGGACGATCCCGATCCCGATCTCGAACGACACGACGGTCGAGCCGAACAGGACGTTCACACTCAACCTCTCGGCGCCGACGGGCGGAGCGACGCTCGGGAGGGCGAGCGCGACGATGACGATCCGCAACGACGACGTCGCGTCGGAGCTGCCGCCGGTCGCCAAGAACGGTCCCGGCACCATAGACCCGGTACCGGTGTCGCCGTCGGATCCCCCGCAGAACCAGCCTCATGAGGTGCGCGTGTCGATGCTGAGCGGGCAGAGCCGGGTCGACGCGAAGGGCTTCGCGCACTACAAGCTGCGCTGCCAAGTTCCGGCCGTGAAGAAGTGCCAGGGCACGATCGTGCTCGAAGTGCGCGTCCAGGCGAAGCAGACGCAGGCGTCGAAGAAGGCGCCGACGTACAAGACGGTGCAGGTCGGCTCGGGCACGTTCACGATCGCCGTGAACCGCACGGCCTTGGTCAAGATCAAGGTGTCCAAGTCCGGCCTGGCGCTGCTCAAGGCCTACAAGCGGATCCGGGTCAAGGCGACCGTGCGGGCGAACGACGCGCAGGGCGTGAAGGGGGTCACCGCGTGGCTCGTGTCAGTCCAGGCACCCCTGCGCTCGCCCACTGTGCCCCCGCGGTCGATCACCGTCAAGAAGCCGTGACCGATTCGTCGGCCCGCCGCGTGCCGACTCGCGTCGCGTAAGAGGCGCACGCCGTCCGACACCGACAGGGTGTGCGGACGGGAGTGCTGAAGAGTCGGAGCGTCACCGGGTGGCGGCGCGAGCAGCTGACTGCGAATGGCTTCCCCCTGCCGCTCGCGGCGGCAATCGCGTCGGACCCCGAGTACGACATCCACGCGCTGATCGTGCTGGTGGAGCGAGGCTGCCCGACTGACGTGGCCGCACGGATCCTCGCGCCGCTCGACACAGGGACGGCGGCGTGAACGCGGCGGCGCCTACGGTTGGGGCCGTGGACACCCGCGCCGACTCATTCACGCAGGTCGACTGGCTGCGCGACCTCCGTGCGACCGGCGCCGCGTACGACGAGGCCGTTGCCCGCTTGCTCGCGCTCCTCCTCCGCGCAGCACGCTACGAGGTCGGCCGCCGGCGTCCCACGCTGCCGCACCTGCGCGGCGACGAGCTCGACGACATCGCCCACGAGGCCGCAAACGACGCGCTGATGAGCGTGATGCGCCGGCTCGACGACTTCCGCGGCGAGAGCAAGTTCACGACCTGGGCGTACAAGTTCGCCCTCCTGGAGGCGGCGGTGAAGCTGCGCAAGCGGGCGTGGCAGGGGCGCGAGGTGCCGCTCGAGCCCGAGAGCTGGACCGTCTTCGCGAGCGGCGGCCTCGAGCCCGGCGCGGAGGTCGAGCAGCGCGAGCTGCTGGCCGCGCTCCAGCGCGCGGTCGCGGAGGAGCTCACCCCGCACCAGCGGCACGTGCTCGTGGCGCTGGCGCTCAACGGCGTGCCCATCGACGTCCTCGCAGACCGGCTTGGCTCGACGCGCGGCGCGCTCTACAAGACCCTGCACGACGCGCGGCGCAAGCTGCGCGTCCATCTGGAGGAATGGTGACCGAAATGAACGAGGCGATCTCTCGCCTGCTTGGCCCGGCCGAGCCGGAGGTCGGCTGCGACGAGTGCTTCACCGAGATCGATCGCTACGTCGAGCTCGAGCTGGCCGGCGCGGACGCCGACGCGGCGATTCCGGGCCTGCGCGCCCACCTCGCCGGCTGCCCGGCGTGCCGCGAGGAGCACGACAGCCTGCGGGCGCTAGTCGCGAGTGGCACGGATTAGCTCCCTGTAGGAGCCGGACGTTCCCGGCGCGATGCGCCAGACGTCGCTCGTCCCGAAGAGTGCGAGCACGCGGACCCGGATGAGCGGCGTGCCCGGCCGTGGCGGCGGCTCGTCGCCGTGCTCGCGCCGGTGACCGAACACCGTGAGCCCGCCGACGTCGACGTCCACGCCGGTCGGCACGTAGAAGTCGACATTCCCGAAGAGCAGGAACGCCGTGATCGTGATCTCCGGGTGGTCGATCTCGGCAGTACGCAGGTCGACGTCGACGTCGCCGATCACGGAGACGACGGCCGACCGCCGCCCGACGCGCCAGCGGCCCTTGCGGTGCACGGCCGAGAAGACGGCACCCGTGAACCGCTTCGGCCGGCGCCGGCTCTCGGCGGGCAGGTCGCGCGTGTAGGGCTCGAGCTCACCCCGCGTCGCGGCCGTGTAAACGCCGTCCAGGCGCTGGGTCAGCTCGTCGAGCGTCAGCCGGCCCTCGGCCATCCCCTGCGCGAGCGCCTGCGCGGCTTGCTCGCGCTCGCCGTCGGAGGCGCGGATCTCGCTCACGACGTGACGCCTGCGGCCGCCCAGGCGCGCGCCGTCAGCTCGAACGGCTCGTCGCCGACCCCGAGTCGGCGCCGGAACGCGTCGTGGAGCTCCTGCTGCTTCCCCGCGTCGAGCGACACGGTGAACGCGCCGCCCGGCCCGGTGCCGGCCGGGAGCGGCTCCCAGAGATCCTCGAAGCCCGCGTACGAGGCGCGCGCGACGAGCCCGGCGGTGCGCACGTCCCGCAGGCCCGCGGAGGCCCAGAGCGTGCGCAGGCCGTCGACGTCCCGGCCGAAGCGCATCATCACGGCCTCGTTCGCGGCGGCTCCTCGCTCGGGCTCGACCTCGCACGCCGCGTCCCAGAAGCTACGCATCAGCGTCATCTCGCCGCCGTAGTCCCAGACGCAGGCGGCGACCGTCCCGCCCGGCGTCGTCACGCGGGCCATCTCGCTCGCGCCGGCCTCGGGGTCGGCCATGAAGTTGACGACGAGCTGCGCGAGCACGGCGTCGAAGGAGGCGTCCGCGAAGGGCAGGTCCTCGGCGCTCGCGCGGACGATCTCGGCCTCCGGCACCCGCTCGGCGGCGGCCGCGGCGAAGGTCTCGGACGGGTCGCAGCCGGTGACCGTGCATCCGAGGTCGACGAGCCGCCGGGTGAGGCCGCCGGGGCCGCAGCCGACGTCGAGGACGCGCATGCCCGGCTGGATCCCGGCGAACGCGATCAGCTCGTCGCCAAGCGAGGCGCTGTAGCGCCCGACGAACCGGTCGTAGAACTCCGCCGGGACGTTGAACACGCCTGCACCTTACGATGGTCTGAGAAAGCCTTGGCGGTCACGGCGGAACAGCGACGGTGGGACGCGCTCCTGGCGGCGCGTACGCGCGGCGACGTGGGCGAGGGCATCGCGTCGGTGCTGGCGATGCTCGGCATGCCCGACCTGATCTCGTTCGCCGGCGGCTTCCCCGACCCGGAGACGTTCCCGCGCGAGCGGGTCGCGTCGCTGATGACGGAGTTCGCCGCGAACGACGAGGCGCTCGCCTTCCAGTACGCGCCCACGCAGGGCCTGCCGGGAACGCGCCACGCGCTGGCCGGGCGCATCGAGCGGCTGCAGGGCAGCCGGCCCGGCGACGCCGAGCTCGTCGTCACGAGCGGAGCGATCGAGGCGCTCGAGCTGCTCGGCAAGGCGTTCCTCGACCCAGGCGATCTCGTCCTCGTCGAGGCGCCGACGTACCTCGGCTCACTGCAGGCGTTCCGCAGCTTCGAGGCCAGGATCGCCGCCGTGCCGATCGACGAGGACGGCCTGCTCGTCGACGAGCTCGAGCAGCAGCTTGCGGGCGGCGCGGCGCCGAAGCTGATCTACACGATCCCCGATCACCAGAACCCCGCCGGCGTGACCCTCGCCGCCGAGCGGCGCGGCCCGCTCGTCGAGCTGGCGCGGCGGCACGGCTTCCTGATCGTCGAGGACGTCGCCTACCGGGAGCTCGGCTTCGACGGGCAGGCGGTGCAGAGCCTCTGGAGCCAGGCGCCGGACGTGGTCGTGCAGACCGGGACGACATCGAAGACGTTCTTCCCGGGCGTCCGGCTCGGCTGGGCGGTCGGGCCGGCGGAGGTCTGCGCCGAGCTCGTCGCGGCGAAGCAGACGACCGACCAGTGCGCCGGCGCGCTCGGCCAGCGGCTGTTCGAGGAGTACGTGCGGCGCGGCTGGATCGACGAGCAGCTCGAGCGCTCGCGCGCGCTCTACCGCCGCAAGTGCGAGCGCATGCTCGCCGCCCTCGAGCGCGAGATGCCCGAGGGGACGCACTGGACGACGCCGCAGGGCGGATTCTTCTCGTGGCTGACGCTGCCGCCGGGCGTCGACTCGGTCGACCTGGCGCGGCGCGCGGCGGAGAAGCTGGTCGGCATCGTCCCGGGGTCGCTGTTCTACGCGGACGGCCGCGGTGGCGACGAGGTGCGGCTGTCGTTCTCGATGGTCGACGAGTCGCAGATCGACGACGGCATCGCGCGGCTCGCCGCGCTTCTTTAGAACCGGGCGCACGCAGGCAGTTGCAGGCGCCGCGCCTCGCGGTTGCCGGGGTCGTTCGCGCGGGCGGCGGCGACGAGGGTCGCCACCTCTGTCTTGCCCGGCGTGCGCGTCGCCTCGTCGAGCAGGCGCTGGCTCCTGCGGAAGCTGCGGAGCATTCGCGCGACGGTCGCCCGGTCGGCATCCGGCGGCTTCAGCGACGCCAGTCGGTCGAGCGCCCGTTCCCGCCGTGCCAGGACGAGCCGGAAGTGGCGTTCGGCTGCCGGCGTCCCCGCGCGCGGGCGTGCGTCGGCGAGGACGATCACGTCCCGGCAGACGGCGTCGGCGTGCTCGCGGTACCGGTCGTGGCTCCCCGCGCACCCGGCGGTTACCGCGAGCGCCGCGAAGAGCAGGGCGACGCGCACACCATCGGCTTCGGCAGCCCGGGCGGTGCGGCGAATCCCTCTACCGAAGCGTCGGCAACGAGCTAGGGCCGACGCCGGATTGCGCCTTCGTGCAGGCTTGTCCCATGAGCGAGACGACGCATTACCGCTGGGAGGACATGCCGAAGGAGCCGCTGAAGGCCGACCTGCACCGGCGGCTGATCACGGGCGAGCGGATGATGCTTGCGCACGTGTACCTGGACAAGGGCTGCCTCGTCCCGCAGCACTCCCACGAGAACGAGCAGCTGACCTACATCCTCGAGGGCGGCCTGCGCTTCTGGATCGGCGAGGACAAGTCGGAGGTCGTCGACGTGATGGCCGGCGAGGTGCTGCACATCCCGCCGAACGTGCCGCACGAGGCGGTGGCGCTCGAGGACACGCTCGACGTGGACGTGTTCTCGCCGCCGCGCGAGGACTGGATCAACAAGACGGACGACTACCTGCGGTGAAGCTCGGGCTCCAAGGCAGGCGCGTTCTCGTCACCGGCGGGTCGAAGGGCCTCGGCGAGGCGATCGCGCGCGAGCTGATCGAAGAGGGCGCGCGCGTCGCCATCTGCTCGCGGAGCGCGGACGAGGTGCGCGCGACGGGCGAAGCCATCGGCGCGACGTACGCCCAGGCGGCGGACGTGACCGACCCGGAACAGGTGCGCGACTTCGTGGCACGCTCGGCGGAGGCGCTCGGCGGGATCGACGCGCTCGTGAACAACGCGGGCCGCGCGCACCCCGGGAACTTCTCCACGCTCGACGACGAGGACTGGCAGGACGACTTCGAGGTGAAGGTGCTCTCGCTGATCCGCTGCTCACGCGAGGCGCTCCCACATATGCGCCGCGCCGGCGCCGGCCGGATCGTGAACATCGGGGCCGTCTACTCGCGCATGCCCGACCCGACGTTCTTCGCAACGTCGGTCAACCGGGCGGCGGGGAACAACTTCACGAAGGCGCTCGCGATGGAGGTCGCGAAGGACGGCATCCTCGTCAACGGCGTCAACATCGGCTTCGTGATCACGCCGCAGTGGGACAACATCCACCGCCGGCGCGCCCCTGACCAGCCGCGCGAGGAGTTCCTCGACGCGATGGCCGCGCAGGATGTCCCGCTCGGGCGCATGGGGCGGCCCGACGAAGTGTCAGGGCTCGTGACGTTCCTGCTCAGTGACCGAGCGAGCTACATCACCGGCGCGTCGATCGACGTCGCCGGCGGGATGGGGAGGTACGTCTAATGGCTACGGCGCCGCTCGCGGCCGACCAGGTCGCCGAGCTCCTCGCGCTCGCGAAGAATTCCGACAGCGTCGAGCTGAAGCTGACCGTCCCGGAGTCGGCACAGCGCTCGACGATCGATGCCCTCGGCCTCGACCCGCTGCAGGCCCAGATCCGGCAGGTGTTCTTCTTCGACACGCCCGACCTCGCGCTCGACAAGCGCGGTCTCGTCGTCCGGGCGCGCCGGATCCAGAACAAGGGTGACGACTCGGTTGTGAAGCTGCGGCCGGTCGTGCCCGACCAGCTGCCCGGCGAGCTCCGCTCCTCGCCGAACTTCGTCGTCGAGGTCGATGCGCTGCCCGGGGGCTTCGTCTGCTCCGGCGCGATGAAGCAGATGCTGGATCTCACGGAGGTGCGGCAGGCGGTCCGGGGCCAACGCCCCCTGAAGAAGCTGTTCTCGAAGGAGCAGAAGACCCTGTTCGCCGAACACGCGGACGGGATCACGTTCGATGACCTTTCGATCCTCGGGCCGCTCTTCGTGCTCAAGTTGCGACTGAACCCGCCGGAGCTCGGCCGGCGTCTCGTCGCCGAGGCGTGGCTCTACCCGGACGGGTCGCGGATCCTCGAGCTCTCGACGAAGTGCAAGCCGAGCGAGCCGTTCCAGGTCGCCGCGGAGACGCGCGCATTCCTCGAGGAGCGCGGCGTCGACCTCAGCGGCGAGCAGGAAACGAAGACGCGCAAGGCGCTCCGCTTCTTCGCGAAGCAACTCCAGGAGGCGTGACGGGCCTCCGCTGGGAGTGGCGCACCGAGGCGGACCTCGACGCGCCGGCCGGCGAGGTCGCCGAGAGCGACGAGCTCTACCTGCTCTCGGAGAGGACCGACGCCTCCGTGAAGGTGCGCGACGGCCGGCTCGACGTGAAGGTGCTCGAGCGCGTCCAGGACGGCCTGGAGCTGTGGCGGCCCGTCGTCAAGGCCGAGTTCCCACTCGACGCGGACGCCGTGGACGAGGTCGTGCGCGCGCTCGGCGTCTCCGGGCGGCCCTCGACCCTCCATGAGCTTCGCGCCCTCGCCGGCGTACGTGCCGTCGAGGTGCACAAGCGGCGCGAGCGCTTCACGGTCGGTGACGCGATGGCCGAGCGGGCGGAGCTCCGGACGGAGAGAGGCGTTGCCCTGACGGTCGCGGTGGAGTCAGAGGATCCGATGGCTGTGCTTGCCGGCGTGCGCGAGCTCGGGCTCGAGGGCCGGCTGAACGTCAGCGTTCCGCGGACACTCAAGAGCCTGTGAGCCGGTCCGGCGTCATCGACGTCGGCACGAATTCGGTCAAGTTCCTGCTCGCCGAGGACGGGAAAACGGTCGTCGACCGCTCCGAGATCACCCGGCTTGGCCAGGGCGCCGGCGACGACGGGCGGCTCGCGGCGGAGTCGATCGCGCGCACCGTGGATGCGATCGCGACGATGGCTCAGGAGGCGGGGGACGCCAGGATCGCCGCGGTGGGCACTGCGGGCCTGCGCCGCGCGCCGAACCGCGACGAGCTCATCGACGCCGTCCGCGAGCGGACCGGCGTCGACGTCGAGGTCATATCCGGCGAGGAGGAGGCGCGGCTCTCCTACCTCGCGACGAAATCGGCGCTCGGGATCCAGGGGAGCGTCGTGGTCTTCGAGACCGGCGGCGGCAGCACGCAGTTCACGTATGGGCGGGGCGACGAGATCGACGAGCAATTCAGCGTCAACGTCGGCGCGGCGCGCGTGACCGAACGCTGGCACCTCGACGGCCCGGTCGGCGAGAACGTGATCGCCGAGACGCTCGCCGGCGTCGGGGAGGAGCTCGGCCGCGCGCGCGGCGGCCGCGGCGCCGTCGTTGGCATGGGCGGCGCGGTCACCAACCTGGCCGCGGTGAAGCACGGGCTCGCCGAGTACGACCCCGCGGTGATCCAGGGCACGGTGCTCGACACCGCGGAGATCGACCGCCAGATCGAGCTCTACCGGACGCGGACGGCCGACGAGCGACGAGCGCTCGCCGGCCTTCAGGCCAAGCGCGCGGAGGTGATCCTCGCGGGCGCCTGCATCGTCCGTGCGGTGCTCATCAGGCTCGGCAGCGACTCGCTCACCGTCAGCGACCGTGGCCTGCGGCACCGGCTGATCGTCGAGCGGTTCGGCTAGCCCGCCGCCACCAGCGCGAGCCCGGGGAACTCGATCCCGTCGGTAGTTACGTACTCGCTCGCCGCCTCGCGCACCTTCGCGCGGATCCCGTCGACAACGGGCGCCGGGAGCGTCGCCAGCCGCTTCGCCAGCGGGCCGGCCAGGTTCGCGGAGCGGCTGAACCACTCGTCGAACGAGCCGGCCCGGTAGGGCACCGACACCTCCTCGACAATGACGCCTTCGCCGAGCACGGCGCGCAGCCGGTCCGGGTCGGCGAGCGAGAACGGGCTCGGCATCCCGGGCGGCGGCACCTGGATCCCCGTCTCCTGGCTGACGACGCGGAAGATCGTGCTCAGCCACGGGTTCCGCTCCGGAGCGCCCCAGACGGCGAGCACGAAGCGGCCGCCGACGCGGCGGATCTCCGCAGCCGCGCGGGCCGGGTCGGGGACGAGCATCAGACCGTCCCGGCAGAGCACGACGTCGAAGCTGCAGTCCGGCTCGTCGATCGCCTCGAGATCCAGCAGGCGGGTCTGCACGTTGCCGAGGCCGCGGGCGCGTTCCGACGCGGCCGCGATCATCCCGGGCGCGATGTCGGAGATGACGACCGAGCCGGCCTGCTGCGCGGCGGCGATTCCGAGGCCGCCTGCGCCGGCGGCGAGCTCGAGCACGCGCTCGCCGGGCTGGAGGGACGCCACCTCGAGCATGCGCTCAGTGAGCGGCGCCGCGCGCCGATCGATGAAGTCGGCGTGGGCGCCCCACGCTCCCGAGACCGCGCCCCACATCGCGACGGAGTGGCGGCGAATCTCTTCGAGTGGCGGGGTCTGCATGGTGCTCACAACACACCTCCTATATTGAATACACCAACAGTGAAATGAAGTGAGCGGTAGAGTATCGAAATGACTGAGGCTGTCAAGCGCCGCTACGACTCGACCCGCCGGCGCGCTCAGGCGAAGGGCACCAGGCGTGAGATCCTCGAGGCCGCGGAGCGCTTGTTTGCCGCGCACGGCTACGCCGCGACGACGATCGCGGCGATCGCCGCGGACGCGCAGGTCGCGCCGAAGACCGTTTATCTCGCCTTCGAGACGAAGGCCGGGCTGCTCCGAGCGCTCTGGAACCTGCGTCTGCGCGGCGACGCCGACGACGCCCCGGTCGGCGACCGCGAGTGGTACCGCGAGGTGCTAGAGGAGCCCGACCCGGTGCGCGCGCTCAGGCTGAACGCGCGCAATTCACGGATGGTGAAGGACCGGTTCGGGGTCCTCGACGGCGTCGTGCGCGGCGCCGCGTCGGTCGATGCCGACGTCGCCGCGATGGTCAAGCGGATCCAGACCGAGTTCTACGAGAACCAGCGGCGAGTGGTGGAGAGCATCGCCGCGAAGGGCGCGCTCAAGTCCGGGCTGGACGTGACGCGTGCGGCCGACATCCTCTGGACGCTGAACCACCCGGACGTCTGGCAGCACCTCGTGTTCGACCGCGGCTGGACGGGCGATCAGTACGAGGAGTGGTTCGCGGACGCCGCCTGTCAGCAGCTGCTCACGGCGTGATCGTCGCCGTGTTGCTCCACTTGCCGGGACTGTTGTCGCTGTAGTGCCAGCGGAGCGAGGTCTTCGGCGCCGCCGCTCCGACCGTTGCCGAGAACGTCCCGCCCTTCTGCAGGCGGACGAGGCTCCGTGCCGGGCAGACGTTCTGGGGACGCTTCCCGACCGTCACACCGTGCAGGCTGGGTAGCTGCCCGGCAATCACCCGTTCGGCTCTACGCGCGCCGGTAGAGCACGGCGCGCCCGCGGTGCCCGTCGGGCTCCAGTACCTCCATCGCACGCAGGCAGTACGTCGTCTGCTGCGCCAGCCGGCGCGTCCACCCTCCGGCGGCGGCCAGCTCGGCGGTGTCGAAGCGCTCGGGCAGCTGTGGGAGTAACGCCGCCGCCTCATCCGGCGTTGACAGGCGCACCGTCTGCTCGACGCTGCGCAGCGCGCGCCCGGCGACGACCCAGCCGTGCCGGCGGAAGGCGCGCCCCGCCTCGTGCCGCCGGAACTCGTCCTCGTGCGTGAGCAGCACCTCGAGCTGGAACCCCGGTCGCGCGAGGAGCGCCGGCAGGCTGACGAGCCGAGCGAACACGTCCTCCGGCCGGCCGCGCTTCGGCGAGCGGCGCGCGGACAGGATCTCGCCGTCGCGCGACAGCCGCACGATTCGCCGCTCGAGCGCGACGGGGACGACGAGCCGGACCGGATGGTCTTCGAGCAGTCGGTCGAGCTTGCGCCGCAGCGGCGCGAAGCCGCCGGTCTGGATCTCGATCAGCGTCTCGCCGCGGACGAGATCGATGACGTAGCCGTCGACAGGGTGTTCCACGAGGTCGCCGGGTCGGCGGTACCAGTCCTTGAGCTGCGCGTGGAGCGAGCCTTCTCTGAGCGTGCCGATCACGTCACCCGACCAGTTCGCCGGAGGCGTAGTGTCGGCCTGCATGGAGCTCGACGACTTCGCCCGCCGCTACACCGCCGCTTGGTGCAGCAAGGACCCGGCGAACGTAGCGTTGTTCTACGCGCCGGACGGATCGCTGACGATCAACGACAGCACGCCGTCAGTCGGCACGGCCGGGATCACCGAGGCGGCCCGCGGCTTCATGGAAGCGTTCCCGGACTTGCAGGTGCTGATGGACGGCATCCGCATCGGGGACGACACGATCGAGTATCACTGGACGCTGGCCGGCACCAACACCGGGCCCGGCGGCACCGGCAAGCGCGTGCGCATCTCCGGGTACGAGGAGTGGACGTTCGGCGAGGACGGCCTCGTCGCCGAGTCGCTGGGCCACTACGACGCGGCCGAGTACGAGCGTCAGGTCGCCGAAGGCGTCTGAGCCGATCGCAGGGCGCGGAGCGTGAGTTCCAGCGGCTCTCGTCGCCAAGCGGCCGTCATCGCCGGAGCCGCTCGCGGCACTGCTGCGCCGGGACCACGCTCCCTTTCTCCTCGTTGAGGGCGATTGCCCGCATGAGGGCTGCCTCCGCGCCGGCGTCGTCGCGCGCCGCGCGCAGCGCCTCCGACACGTCGACGAGCGTCAGCGCTGACGCGTTGAGATCGTCGTTCGCCTCCTCCAGCTCGGCCGCCTCGCGCGCGAGTGCCACGGCTTCGTCGAGCGCTCCGTTCGCGGCGAGCACGCGGGCGCGGTTGCCCTTCCACGGCGCCGTGTGGTTGTACAAGTCTGCCGCCTGGTCGAGCACCTCGCTTGCCTCGTCGTGGCGGCCCTGCTCGTTGAGGATGCGCGCGAGCCGCACCCGGTAGAGGGCCATGTAATGCGCGGCGCCCATCTCGACGGCGACAGCGATCGCCTCGCGAAGCTCGCGCTCGGCGGCGGGGAGGTCGCCGGCCGTCAGCTCGAGCTCACCGCCCGCCATGCCCGCCTCGGCAAGACCGTAGGGAATTCCCAGGTCGCGGCAGATCTCCTTCGAGCGCGCCAGCCGCTGGCGTGCGAGCTCGAAGTTCCCGAGCCGCGCATCGACGTACGGGCCTACGAGCAGCGCGTCCGCCTCAACGGCGGGCAGATTGCGCTCCCTCGCCCACGCGATCTGCTCCTCGCAGAACGCCCGCACTTCGAGGAGCGGCGTCCGGCCGAAGACCATCGCACCGCCGATCTGGTTCCAGGCGTCGATCTGCCGGCGCAGGTCGCCGCAGGCGAGCGCGTGCTCGCGCGCGTGGAGGAGGGCTTGCAGCTGAGCCTCGCGCTGGCGGGCGCGGAGGTGCGCGGTGCCGATGAGCTGCCACGCGTCGGCGAGGTCGGCGTCGTCTTCGAACGTCGCAATCGCGCGCTCGGCAAGGGCGCGCAGCTCGTCGCCGCTCGAGGTGCCGAGCATGTGCGCGAGATGGCCGAGCCCGACCTCGGCGCGGAGCTCGGTGAGTTCGTCCCCGACTTCGCGGGCCAGGCGGATCGCCTCGCCGAAGGCCTCCTCTGCCTCTGCGAGCGAACCCGCGTCCTTCAGCGCCCGGGCCAGATCCGGGAGCAGCACCACGCGTTCCGCCGGAGCGTCGCCGAGCAGCGCGTCCGCGCGGCGGAGCAGCGAGAGGGCCGAGGCGGGCTCGGACCGGTCCAGCGCCGCGTTGCCGGCGTGACGCAGGAGCGTGCCGGCCCGCAGACCGAGGGCTGCGTCTCGACGGCCGACCTCGGCGCCGAGGGCGTAGGCCTGCTCCAGGTGGTAGCCCACGACCTCGTCGTGGGCGGCGAGGTGGCCGTTGCTGCGCTCGAACCAGTCGGCAAGGCGCGCGTGCAGCCGGGAGCGAAGCTCCTTCGGCATGGATGCGTACGCAACGTCGCGGATGAGCACGTGGTTGAAGCGGAAGCCGTCGTCGCCGGGGAAGAGCGAGCGGTCGGGGCGGACGAACTCCTTGCGCGCGAGCGCGAGCAGCGTCCCGCCGACGCCGGTGCCGTCGTCCAGGAGCTCGCTCACGGCGCCGCGGTGGAAGAGCCTTCCCTCCACCGAGCCGCGCTGGACGACGGCGCGCTCCTCGGGCTCGAGCCGGTCGATGCGCGCCGCGAGCAGCGCCTGGATCGTGGGCGGGACGGTGTCGGCTTCCGGGTCGTGCTCGAAGTGCGCGAGGAGCTGCTCGACGAAGAGGGGGTTGCCCTCCGCGGTCTCGACGACGCGCTCGCGGAGCGCGGGTGCCAGCGAGTGGGCCAGCGCATCCACAAGCTCGTCCGAGTCGTCGTGGCCGAGGGGCTCGAGGACGACGAGCGTCGCACCTGTGCGCGGCGTCGCCCAGGAGGGCCGCACGTCGAAGAGGTCGGGGCGCGCCGTGCAAAGGATGAAGATCGGTGCGTCGCCCGGCGAGGCGGCGACGTACTCGATGAGATCGAGAAGCGCCGGATCGGCCCAGTGGATGTCGTCGACGACGAGCACGAGCGGCTGCGCAGCGGTGAGCGTCTCGAAGAGCCGGCGAAACGCCCAGGCCGTCTCGTCAGGCGAGCCTCCCTGCTCGATGATCCTCGCGGCGAGGTCGCCGTGGCCGACGCCGGTCAGCACCTCGGCCGGATCGCCGGCATCGCGCACCACATCGGCCAGCGGCAAGTAGGGGGCGCCGGTGCCGTAGGACGTGCAGCGCCCGACAAGGATCCGCGCCTCGTCTCGGAGGGCGTCGAGCAGCTCGCGCGCGAGCCGCGACTTGCCGATGCCGGGCGTGCCGACGATGGTCGCAAGCCTTGCCGAGCGCTCGGCGACGGCGGCGGCGTACGCGGAATGGAGGGCGGCGAGCTCGTCCCGGCGGCCGACGAACGGCGTCGCAATCGGCCGCGTGAATGCCGGCACATCCGGCCGCAGCCCGATGAGCCGGTAGGCGACGAGCGGCTCGTTCTTGCCCTTGGCGTCGACGGGCGGCGCAGCATCGGCGTGGACGAGGTCGGCGACGGCGGCGTAGGTCGCGGCGCCGAGCAGGACGTCGCCGGGCGCGGCGGCCTGCTCGAGCCGGGCCGCGACGTTGACAGCGTCGCCGGTCGCGAGCTTCTGGTCGGGCGCGCCGCCGCCGCCGACGACGACTTCGCCGGTGTTGATGCCTGTGCGGGTGATGATCTCGACGCCGTGGTCGCGCCGTAGCTCGGCGTTCAGCTCGCGGAGCGCGTCCTGGATCTCGGCCGCGGCGCGCACCGCGCGCAGCGGGTCGTCCTCGCGTACGGCGGGCACGCCGAAGACGGCCATGACCGCGTCCCCGATGAACTTCTCCACCGTGCCGCCGTGGCGCTCGAGCGCGGCCTGGACGGTCTCGAAGTAGCGCCACATGACGCTGCGGAGCAGCTCGGGGTCGAGCCGCTCGCCGAGAGCGGTCGAGCCGGCGACGTCGGTGAAGAGCACGGTGACGACCTTGCGCGCTTCGGCCGCAGGCACGGCAAGGCTCGTTCCGCACGACGCGCAGAAGCGCGCGTCGGCGTCGTTCTCGCGTCCGCAGGCCGGGCAGACCATGGCGTGAGCCTATTCAGGGCGCATATAGCCAGCAGGTCAGTGGTAGGCGTGCACGACAGCATGGCCGCGGCCGCGGGCGATCAGCGCGCGGTTCACGGGGAACGCTGCCCAGAACGCAATGAACAGGCTGACCGCGAGGCTCCACCAAAAGAGCGAATCGCTGAGGCCGGCCGAAATAGCCCCGGGGACGAGCAAGACGAAGCCGTTGTCGACGATCTCCATCACCGTGATCGAGACCGTGTCGGCGGCAAGCGCGATCCTCGCCGCTCGACGAAGCGGTACGCCGCCGGTGACGAGCGGCCGCAAGGTCAGTGCGTAACCGAAGAGGAAGGCCAGCACGACCGCGATCGCGATCGAGGCGGCGTTGCCCCAGCCGAGCGCTGTCGCGATCACGAGGCCCAGAACTTCGCCAATCGCGCATCCGGTCAGGCAGTGCCAGGTCGCCGCGAACGCCGAGCGGTTGAGCGACGGAGCGTCCCCGGAGTGGTTGTGCGTGTGGTCTGCGCCCATGTGCCTGAAAGGATGTAGCCGATGCACGAGCCGGGCTCCCAACACCACAGCCAGACGATCGAGTTCCCCCGCGAGACCGAAGGTCTGCCGGAGGCTCGCAAGACCGAACTAGTCGAGCTTGCCAACGGGGACGAGTTCGAGCTCGAGATCATCCCTGTGAAGAAGCAGATCGGCGACGTGACGGTGCGGATGCTTGCCTACAACGGCTCGGTGCCAGGCCCGACGCTGAAAGTCCCGCAGGGCGCGACGATCATCGTCCACGTGGCCAACCACGGCGATCTCGACGCGACCGTGCACTGGCACGGACTGCGGCTCGAGAACCGGTACGACGGCACCCACGACACGCAGGCGCCGATCCCGGTCGGCGAGTCCTTCACCTACCAGGTGCACGTGCCCGACCCTGGTGCCTTCTGGTACCACCCGCACATCCGCGAGGACTACGGCCAGGAGATGGGCCTGTACGGAAACATCCTCGCCATCCCGAGTGAGCCCGACCAGTGGCCCCAGGCGAACCGAGAGCTGATGCTCACCCTCGACGACATCCTGATCGAGGGCGGGCAGATCGCCGCCTTCAGCGAGTCAGAGACGACGCACGTGGCGATGGGCCGCTTCGGCAATGTGATGCTTGTCGCCGGCGAGCCGGACCTCGCGCTCGAAGCCAAACGGGGCGAGGTCGTTCGCTTCTACTTCACCAACACCGCGAACACTCGTGTCTTCAACGCGACGCTGCCGGGCGCGCAGATGAAGCTGGTCGGCGCCGATGCCGGCCACTACGAGCGCGAGGAACTCGTCGACGAGGTCCTGCTCGCCCCCTCCGAGCGTGTCGTCGTGGACGTGCTCTTCCCGGACGCAGGCGAGCTCGAGCTCCAGCACAAGACGCCCGATCACACCTATCGGCTCGCGTCGATCGCCGTTGTCGACGAGCAGCCAGAGGAGTCGTTCGCCGACGACTTCCCGCGCCTGCGCACCAACCGCGACATGGCCGAGCTACGCGAGCGCGTGAGCCGTTCTTCAAGGCGCCGCCCGACAAGTCGCTCTCGTTCACCGCCGAGATGGACATGGGCGTGCCCGACGGCGTGCCCGTCGTTTACGTCTGCCCGATGCACCCCGAGGTCGTGAGCGACGAGTCGGGCAGCTGCCCCAGGTGCGGGATGAAGCTGCTGGCACAAGCGGCAGAAGAGACGACCTACGTCTGCCCGATGCATCCGGAGGTGACGCGCAAAGAGCCCGCCCGCTGCCCGAAGTGCGGCATGAAGCTGCTGCCGGCAAGCTTGGTCGCAGCCGGAGGCGAGCACGGCCACGAGCACCACCACGGCCACGGTGAGGAAGGCCAGGGCCATGAGCACGACGGCGAGCACGCGGGCCACGACGCCGAAGGACACGGCGGAGACGGAAGCCACTCCAAGCACGGCGAGGTCGAGCACGGTCACGACGCCGCGCAGGGGATCGAATGGGAAGACGACATGGTCGAGGTCAACCGGAAGACAACCCCGGCGAACATGCGCTGGAAGCTCGTCGACGGCGACACGGGCGCCGAGAACGCGCAGATCGATTGGACGTTCCATGTCGGCGACCAGGTGAAGCTGCGCCTGGTGAACGAGCTGGACTCGGATCACCCGATGCCGCACCCGTTCCACGTTCACGGGGCCGGCCGATTCCTGATCCTCGCGCGCAACGACGTCGTCGAGCCGAACCTTGTTTGGAAGGACACGGTCCTGGTCCGCACCGGCGAGGTCGTCGACATCCTGCTCGACGTCACAAACCCTGGCCGCTGGATGGCTCACTGCCACATCGCCGAGCACCACGAGAGCGGGATGATGTTCAGCTTCAACGTCGAGCCTTAGCGGCGGCGAAAGCAGAACGGGCGCCTCTCGGCACCCGTTCTGCTGACATATTTGTGTCGTCCTACAGCTAGCTGCAGCCGGTGTTCGTGCCGCAGTCCCTGCAGGTGTAACAAGACCCGGTCCGGATCATCCGCCCGCCGCACTTGGCGCACTCGACGGCGTCCTCCCATGCGTTGAAGAGCGCGGTCTGCCCCGGAGGCGCAGCCTCCAACGGCGCCGCCACAGCGCCCTCGCCCTCCTCGGGCGGCGCAAGAGCTGCGCCGGCCGGAGTAGGCCGCCGCGAGCCGAGCCCGCACCTCCGGCGACAGGATCCCGACCTCCTCCTGCTGATCCGGCGTGAGGAATTTCTTGCCCATCCAGCGGAAGATGTAGTCGACGATGGACTTGGCGATGCGGATGTCGGCGTCGTTCGTCGGGCCCGACGGCTCGAAGCGCATGTGCGCGAACTTCGAGACGTACACCTCGAGCGGCACGCCGTACTGGAGGCCCAGCGAGACCGAGATCATGAACGAGTTCATGAGGCCGGCCAGCGTCGTGCCCTCCTTCGCGATGTCCACGAAGATGTCGCCCGGCGTCCCGTCCTCGTAGAGGCCCACGTGGATGTAGCCCTCGTAGTCGCCGACGCGGAACTTGCGTCCGACCTCGACGCGGTCGTCCGGCAGCCGTCGGCGCTGCGTCAGCGGCACCGGCGCGGTCGCCGAATCCGAGCCCTTGCCCGATAGCGGCTGCGCCGTCTTCGAGCCGTCGCGGTAGATCGCGATCGCCTTCACGCCGAGGCGCCATGCATCGGCCACGAGGCTGGACACGTCCTCGACCGAGGCGCTCTCCGGCAGGTTCACGGTCTTCGAGATCGCGCCGGAGATGAACGGCTGGACCGCGCCCATCATCTTCACGTGGCCCATGTAGTGGATCGCGCGCTCGCCGATCGCGCAGTCGAAGATCGGGTAGTGCTCGCTCTTCACGTACGGCGCGCCGACGATCGTGTTGCGCTCGTCGATGAACGCGACGACCTCCTCGACCTCGTTCGGCGCGTAGCCGAGCTTGTCGAGCGCCATCGGCACCGTCTTGTTCACGATTGTGATCTCGCCGCCGCCGACGAGCTTCTTCGACTTTACGAGCGAGAAGTCGGGCTCCACGCCGGTCGTATCACAATCCATCATGAATGAAATAGTCCCAGTGGGAGCTAAGACAGTGGCCTGCGCGTTCCGGTAGCCATGCACCTCACCGAGGTTGAGGACGTCGTCCCACGCCTTGCGGCAGCCGGTCAGCATCTCCTTCGGCACCACATGCGCGTCCTCGATGTTGCCGACGGCCGCGCGATGCTTCGCCATGACGCCGATCATCGGCGCCGCGTTCGGCCGGTAGCCGGCGAACGGCCCCATGCGCGCAGCGATCTCTGCCGACTTGCGGTACGCGCGCCCGGTCATCAGTGACGTGATCGCCGCCGCGTACGCCCGGCCCTCGTCCGAGTCGTACGGCAGACCGCGCGCCATCAGCAGCGCGCCGAGGTTCGCGTAGCCGAGCCCGAGCTGCCGATAGGCCTTCGCGTTCGCCTCGATCTCGGGCGTCGGATACGACGAGTAGCCGACCAGGATCTCCTGCGCGAGGAACGTGACGTCGACCGCGTGCTCGAACGCGTCGACGTCGAACTCGCCGTCCTCGCGGCGGAACTTCATCAGGTTCAGGGACGCGAGGTTGCACGCCGAGTCGTCGATCGACATGTACTCGGAGCACGGGTTCGACGCGTTGATCCGCGCCGTGTTCGGCAGCGTGTGCCAGGCGTTGATGGTCGTGTCGTACTGCACGCCCGGGTCGGCGCACTTCCATGCCGCCTCGGCGATCTGGCGCAGCAGCTCACGCGCGTCGCGCGTCTCGACGACGCTGCCGTCGGTGCGCGCGGTCAGGTTCCACTCCTTGTCCCTGTCGGCCGCCTCCATGAACGCGTCCGTCACGCGCACGGAGTTGTTGGCGTTCTGGTACTGGATCGAGCTCCAGTCGGGCGAGTCCAGCGACATGTCGTAGCCAGCCGCCTCGAGCACGCGCGCCTTCTCCTCCTCGCGCGCCTTGCACCAGATGAACTCCTCGATGTCCGGGTGGTCGATGTCGAGCACGACCATCTTGGCCGCGCGCCGCGTCTTGCCGCCCGACTTGATCGTGCCGGCCGACGCGTCGGCGCCGCGCATGAACGAGACCGGGCCGGATGCGTTCCCGCCCTTCGACAGCTGCTCCTTCGAGGAGCGCAGCTTGGACAGGTTCGCGCCTGAGCCGGAGCCGCCCGGAAGATCACGCCCTCGCGGCGGATCCAGTCGAGGATCGACTCCATCGAGTCCTCGATCGAGAGGATGAAGCAGGCCGAGCACTGCGGCTTCTCCTCGAAGCCGACGTTGAACCACACCGGCGAGTTGAAGGCGACGTACTGGTTGACCAGGAGCGCCTTCAGCTCCGCCTCGAAGGTGTCGGCCTCCTCGTCGGACGCGAAGTAGCCGCCGTCACGGCCCCACGAGCCGACGGTGGCGACGACGCGGCCGATCATCTGCTTCACGGAGCGCTCGCGGTCGGGCGAGCTCATGCGGCCTCGGAAGTACTTCTGGGCGACGATGTTCGTCGCCGTCTGCGACCAGAACTTCGGGAACTCGACGCCCTTCTGCTCGAACACGGCTTGTCCTTGCCGGGGATGAACGCGTCGCGGATCTCCCACTCGACCTCCTCGAACGGGTCGCGGCCGGCGATCGTGAAGAACCGGCGCACGCCAAGCGTCGCCTTCTCGTCGGCTACGTGGTTTGCGGTATCGAGGGTCGTTGCTGCAGGAATCTCGTCGACGGACGCCAAGGCTCTACCTCCCGATATGAATTTTGCCTGTCGCCGGGCGTCCTACGGGCGTCCCGAGCGGGAGGATCGACGATAGGGACCGTTTCGGACGACAAGGCGCCGTCGCGCGAGAAAGTGTGCGCTACGAGCGGGAACTACAGGCCCACCCGGTACGCGTCGAACGCGGTGTAGTACTGCGCGGACGTCATGCCGAACGCGGCCAGGAAGGCACCATGCCATTCGGTTCCGGCGCCGAGGGCGGCGTAGTAGTCGACGAACGAGCCGACGCCCTTCGGAGCGATCGCGGCCAGGTGATCGGCGGCTAGGTGCAGCGTGTCCCACGCGTGGGCCTGGCTCAGGCCGGCGGACGTCTCCACCGAGGTGAGTGTCACCGACGTTCCGCGGACCCGCGCGGCGAGATCGGCGCGCTCGCCGGCGAGGTCGAGCAAGGCGCGTGCGGCGGCGACGCGGTAGCCCATCGTCTCCGCCGAGCCCTCGACAAGCCAGATCGGGCCGTCGCTCGGCGATATGCCGGTCGGCGCGTTCGCGAGCTGCTGTTGCTCGAGGTGGAAGAGCTCGTGCCCGATGATCTTCTGGCGGTTGCTCGCCGGGCTGCCCCAGTCGGACGTCTGGAACAGGTTCAGGAACGTCGCGTGCAGGCTGGCCTCGGCCGCCGTATTGCCGGCGCGGTATTGGGCCTCCTTGGTGGGGATGACCGACGGGTCTAAGCCCCAGTGCTTCTGGAAGGCGACGGCGAGGCCGTGCGGGTCGGTGTACGCGTAGACCTTGATCGGGTTGAGCGTGACGCCGGTGAGTGCCTGAAGCCAAGCGCCCGCGGCGTCGCCCTCATCCGTCACCCAGGCGCGGTCGGCGGCGCCGAGCTCCGGCCCGAACTCGTAGCTGACCGCCGCCGCGGGCGGATTGGGGACGGTCGTGGTGGTCGTCGACGTGGCGGCGACGGTGGTGCTCGTCGACGTGGTGCTCGTCGTTCCGGCCGCGGTCGTCGTGGACACCGGCGGCGCGGGCGCGGTGGTCGTGGACGTAGAGCTGATCGGGTTCGTCGTGGTCTGCGGCTTCGGCTTCGGCACGTGGCACGACGCCGCCTTCTCGAGCGCATGGAGCCGTGCTTGCTGCGCGTGAATGTACCGCGCCCGCTGGTGCGAGCCGTGGTGCCGGCGGAAGTAGGCCGCCCGGTCGCGCGGCATTCGCCTGCGGTAGGACGCGGCGGCGTGCACACGGGCCGTGTGCTGAGCGGCGGTGCACGTCGCAACGGCTGTGCTGGTCCGGCCGAGGCCTGACCCGGCGACGAAGCCGAGCACCAGTCCCGCCGCCAGCCCGCCGACGGCGAGGATGCGCCGCATGCGACGATCGTTACAGTCTGCTCAGCGTCTGTCTAGGACTGGTCGTCCGGAGTGACGCGCCGCGCCTGAAGCTGGCGGTTCGCGACCCCCACGGCGCCCGCGGCGAGAAGCAGGATGGCGAGGCCGGCGACGAAGAGGAGCGGGAGCGGGAGGCTGTCCGCGGAGCTCGGGCCGGCGTTCAGGATGACGCTCGCGGGGCTCTGAGGGCCTCCGCTCGGGTCGGTGGGTCCGCCACCGGTCCCGCCTGCGCCGGGGCCTTGCGAGTTGCCCGAGCCAACACCGGACAGGTGGCGCGCGTGCTTCCTGCTGATCGCCGTGAGCTTCGCCGCCTGGATCGCGTCGGGTGCGTCCGAGTAGTACTTGATATCGGGCCCCATGTTCTTCAGCGCCTGGTCGTAGCAGGAGATCGGGTAGGTGGTCTTGACCCTCTGCGTCGTCGTCCAGTCGTTCAGCACCTGCTTCCAGCAGGGCGTGGCCGCCGACGACGAGCCGCACGCCGACAGGGCGGTCGCCAGGGCGGTGAGCAGGACGAGGGCGTGCGGGGCCCGTTTCCTCGCGGTGCGCACCGGATGAGTATGACTGTCCAGAGTGATCGTCGGGTGAGGCTGGAGTAAACGGGGTGTAAGCCGGGGCCGACGGCCTCGGCCAATGGTAGCTTCGATGCGATGCAGGCGCCTGCCGGACGCCTTGGGGCGGGGCTTGCTGCCGGCGTCCTGACGCTTTGTGTCCTATTCAGCGGCGGCGCAAACAGCCCTCGTTTTGGGGCCGGCCCCGGGCCGAACGAGGCGCGCAACGTCCTGATCGCGTCGGCGGCCGTGTTGACTGCCGGATTGCTGGGCGCACTGGCGCTTTTCGGCGTCGTCGCGCTGCCCCGGGTCGGGCGGGCCGGCGCCTGGTTCCTGGGCTCGCTCGCTGCGCTGGCCGCGTGGGCGCTCCTCTCACTTTGGTGGTCGATCCAGGCCGACCGCTCGTGGGACTACGCGAACCTGACGCTCGCCTACGTCGCCTTCGCGGTCGTCGGCACGTTCGCAGGGCCGCGGCTTGTTGCCGGCGCGCTTGCGGCCGCGACCGGGCTTGCAGTCGGCTGGGGCCTCCTGGGCAAGGCGATCCCGCCGCTCGACCCGCTCGGCGACTTCAACGGCCGGATGACCGGCACGGTCGGCTACTGGAACGGATTCGCGCTGATCGCCGCCTGGGGTTTCCCGCTCGGTCTCTGGGTGGCGACCCGATCGCGCCTCGCCGGGCTGCTGCTGATCTACGGCAGCACGGTCGCGCTGCTCCTGACCTTCTCGCGCGGCGGCCTCGTCGTCGCCGCGGCGGCGGTCGGGCTCTGGCTGCTGCTCGTGCGCGAGCGGATCGCCACGCTCGTGACGCTCGCCATCGGGGCCCTGCCGGGGGTCGCCACCTCGCTCGTGGCGTTCGCGCTTCCGGGCGTCTCCAAGGACGACCAGCCGCGCCACGTACGCGTCCACGACGCACCGGTCTACGCGGTGGCGGTGCTCGTCGGGGCGGCGGTCGTCGTGGGCATCTGGTGGTGGCTGCGCCGGCACCCTGTAACCGTCTCGCGCAAGGTTGTGAAGTGGCTGCTCGTCGGCGCCGCGGCCGCCGGGGTGCTCGCAATCGCCGCTGCCGCAAGCCGCTCGTCCGGGCCGCTGACGATCCACGGCGGGCCGTCGCGCTTCTTCCACCTCGGCTCGAGCGACCGCGTGCACTGGTGGAAGGACGCGTGGCACATCTTCCGCGAACACCCGCTCGACGGGTCAGGCGCCGGCACGTTCCAGCTCGCGCGCCGCGCGCTCGGCACGAGCAGCTCCGATGCGCTCGAGCCGCACAACCTGCCGCTGCAGTTCCTGGCCGAGCTCGGGCTCGTGGGCGGCCTCCTGCTCGTCGCCTTCTTCGTCTCCGCCGGCGCGGCCGTCGTCTCGGCGGTCCGGCGCAACGGGCTCGCCACGAACGCGCTCGCCGCGGTCGTGCTCGCCTACGGCCTGCATACGCTGCTCGAGTTCGACTGGGACTTCCAGGCGCTGACCGGCCCGGTCGTGCTCGTCGTCGGCGCGCTCGCGGCGAGCGAGCGACCGGAGCGCGAGCCCGCGCGGGCGCGCGTCGCCGCGCTCGGCGTCGCGGTCGCCGCCGTCGCCGCCGTGCTGTCGGTGACGACGCCGTGGCGCGCCGACCGGAAGCTCGACGACGCCCTGGCCGTGCAGGACACGAACTTCCGCCGCTCCGCGCTGGCGGCACGCGACGCCCACGACATCAACCCGCTCTCCGCCGAGGCGCTGCTCGCCTGGGCGTACGCGGTGCGCCGGCTCGGTGACGTGCCGGCCGCGCTCGAGCTCTACGCGCGCGCAACCCGGCTGCAACCCGAGAACGCGATCACGTGGCGCTATCTGGGCCAGTACCAGCTCGCCGTCGGGCAGCGCCAGGCCGCGGTGAACTCTCTCACGCGCGCGCACGAGCTCGACCCGAATGATGCGCTCGCCGAGAGCCTGCTGGCTAGCGCCCGAGGATGACCGCGACGGTGGCGTGGCGCATCTTCGCGCGGCTGATGCCGTCGAGCGGGCCGACGAGCTTGATCCCGAGGTCGTGCGCCAGGCGGCGCGCCTCGCGGGTGCGGCCCTGCGGGTAGAGCACCGTGGTGCGGCCGTAGTCCGAGCGGGCGGCGTTGCCGACGGCGGCGATGCGATAGCCCATCGAGCGCACGATGCTGGCCTCCTGGGAGGCGGCGCCGGCGCGGCCGTTGCCGTTCAGGATCAGGATCCGGGTCTTCGAGCGCTGCAGCACGCGTGCCGGCGCCCGGTGGTGCGTGGCCCTGTGCCTGGCGGCGGTCGCTGCCGATGCATGGCCCGTGGAGCCGAGCAGCGTCACCCCGAGCGCGATGACGAGCAGCAGCTCGACGAGCGCGACACCGCCCGCGACCAGCGTCGCCGTCCGCCAGGGCTGTACGAGCGCCGCATCGACCACGGCCTCGGGTTCGGCCCGAGGGTCAGACTTCCTTCAGAAGCACGTACTTAGACTGAGCTTTGTGCGCACAGGTTTCCTCGTTGCCATGGTCGTGCTCCTTGCCGGTCTCGGCGCTGCCGTCGACGCCGGCGCCGCACCCCACAGCGGCACCGACCCGCTCGCGATGATCCGCCTGCAGCGGCCCGGCGACACGATGCCGAAGGCACTGCAGCAAGCGCTGCCGTCGCTCGCCCAGTCGCGCCTCGTCGCGACCTACGGGAGCGGCCGGCACAAGGCGCGCCTCTACCTCGCGCAGACCAGGAAGGGCTGGCTCTGCTCGGTCCTGCTCGCCGACGGCCATGCGAGCGGCACCGGCTGCATGTCGCCGTCGAGCTTCTTCGGCAACCCGCCGGGGGTCGCCGCGGTCAGCGGCCGCTACTTCGCCGGCGTGGCCGCGAACGACATCTCGCGTGTCGCGCTGACGCAGCGTGACGGCACCCAGGTGGATGTGCCGCTCTCCGTCGACCAGGGCTTCATCGTCAGCTGCACCGGGCCTGACCAGTGCGCCTGCGCGGTCGCGTGGGTCGACGCGTACAACGCGTCCGGCGTGCTCGTGTCGCACACGCGCTGGCTCGCGCCGCGCTGCTGGCGCGTGCCCTAGCCGACGAGCCAGTTCCAGGTCTCGGCGAGGCCCTCGTCCAGCGAGCGCCGCGGCCGCCAGGCAAGCTCGTCGATTGCGCGGTCGATGGCCAGGACGCTGCGCTGCAGCTCGCCGAGCCGCGCCGGCGCGTAGTCCGGCTCGACGTCAACGCCGGTGACCGCGCGGCAGGCGTCGAAGAGCTCGACGACCGACGTCTCGCGGCCGGTGCCGACGTTGAAGACCCCGCCCCGCACGCCGGCGCCCGCGAGCGTCGCGTCGACGACGTCGCCGACGAAGACGTAGTCGCGCGTCTGCTGCCCGTCGCCGAAGATGCGCGGCGCCTCGCCGGCCTTCAGCCGGTTGAAGAAGATCGCGACGACGCCGGCCTCTCCGTGCGGGTCCTGGCGCGGGCCGTAGACGTTGCCGTAACGGAGGGCGACGTGGCCGCTCTCGTAGAGCCGGTTGTAGGTGCGGATGTACTCCTCCGCTGCGAGCTTGGAGGTGCCGTACGGGGAGAGCGGCTGGCGCGCCGACTCCTCGGTCGCCGGCTCCGGTGACTCGCCGTAGATCGCGCCGCCGGTCGAGCTGAAGACGAGGTGCGTACCGTGCCGGCGGGCGCCCTCGAGCACGCGCACCGTGCCGACCGCGTTCACCTGTGCGTCGAACTCGGGGTCTGCCACCGAGACGCGCACGTCCGCCTGCGCGGCGAGGTGGAAGCACACCTCCGGGCGGGCGTCGTCGAACACCTCGCCGAGGTCCTCGCGGATGTCGCGCTCGGCGAGCTCGGCCTCGGAGCGCAGGTTCTCGCGCTTGCCGGTGGCGAAGTTGTCGATGACGGTGACGTCGTCGCCTCGCGCGAGCAGCGCGTCGACGACGTGCGAGCCGATAAACCCGGCGCCGCCGGTGACGACCGCCCTCACGTCCCCGGCCGCCTTCGGCTCCCGCCCGGCGGAGCCGGGCTCCGCCGAAGGCTGACGCCGCTGGACTGCAGGATGCCGCGCGGGCGGCGCTTGTCCGTGCTACTTGCACTGTCCTGCGCGCCGCCCGCTTGCCTCCTTTGCCAGCGACGCCCCGGGAACGTGAGGGAAACCCTCACGCGGCGTCCGCCAGCAGCCAGACCTCGGACCAGAACGGGCCCATCGCGCGCGTGACCAGCGGCCCGCCGAAGTGGCGCGCGACGTCGAGCGGCGCGTTCGAATGAAGGGCGCGCCGTGTCCGGTGGAGGCGGTGCACCTCCGTGAACCCGGCGGCGTCCACGAGTTGCTTCAGCCGCCGCGCCGAGTAGCCGGCCTCGGTGACGCCGTGCTCCTGCGAGGCCGCGCGGCCGGCGAAGCGGTGCATCCAGTTCGGCTCGTGGAGCAGCAGGCGTCCGCCGGGCCGGAGCGTCTTCCGCGCCGTGGTAAGCACGAGGTCCGGCCGCATGCTGTGGTGGAGCGCGTCGTAGAGCAGGCAGGTGTCGAACTGCTCGTCGGGCTCGAGCGTCTCCATGTCCGCGACCTCGTAGCGGACGTCGACGCCCTCGCGGGCTGCCTCTTCACGCGCGATCTCCACCATCCCCGGGGAGATGTCGTACCCCACCGCCCGGACGCCCTGGCGCGCGGCAAAGCGGCTGAGCCAGCCCGTGCCGCACCCGAGTTCGCAGAGCGAGACGCCGTCGCGCAGATCGAGCACGAGGATGATCAGCGCCGCGTCGACGAGCAGCCGGCTCGTCTCGGCAGGGTCGTTGCGGAACGGCTTCGAGTGCAGCCAGCCCCGGTGCGTCTCGTCGAGCGTCTCCGGGTAGGCGCGCTCGGCGTCCTTCGTGTCCACGGCGGCGAGGGTAGTCCACAACGACCAAGGGCCCCTGCCGCAAGGGGCCCTCGGTCGACTCGTGGACGAGGAGGCTTTAGAAGCCGGTGATGCCGTTCGGCGTGCCGTTGCCGGTCGGGCCGTCGTAGCCCGCCGACGCGGTGCACAGGTAGCCGCACACCTGGCTCGGCGTGAAGTTCGAGCCGTCGGTCACGTCGAACAGGCCCTTCGTGTGGCTGTAGGGATACGAGCCGTAAACGACGGACTTCGCGTTGCCCGCGAGCGCGTACACGCTCGCGATCATCGGCGACGAGATGCTCGTCCCGGCGACCACGCCCCAGCCGCCGATCTCCAGCGACGAGTCGAAGATGGCGACGTTGTCCGCGACCGCTGACACGTCGGCGACCGTGCGCCCCGAGCAGCCGGCGTCGTGCTGCCAGGCCGGCTTCGGCTCGAAGAGCGAGCAGCCGCTGCCCGTGCCCTGCGCCTCGTTCGGCAGGACTCCCGGGTACGCGCTGCCCCAGACCGACTCGCTGAAGCCGCGCGCCGTCGTCGGGTCGGAGACGAGCTCCGTGCCGCCGACCGCGGTCACGTACGGCGAAGCGGCGGGCCAGATCGTCCCGTAGTCGAAGTCGCCGGCGCTGGCCGTGATCGCGACGCCCGGGTGGTTGTAGTAGTGGTCGAAGAACGTGTCGTCGGGCTCCGGGCCGGCCGACCCGTAGCTGTTCGAGACCTCGGTCGCGCCGAGATTGACGGCCGTGTCGACCGCCGCGCCCAGGTCGCTGTGCTGTACCGGGTTCGAGGTGACGATCGACTCGTCGGCCGAGTTCGCCTCGACGAGCAGGATGTGGCACCTCGGGCAGATCGCCGAGACCATCTCCGTGTCGAGGGCGATCTCCGGGTCCCAGTCCGGGTTCGCGAGCGGGTAGTTGCCCTGCTCGCCGTCCTGGTTGACCTTGCGGAAGCACCCGTTCGCCGTGGTGCACGGCGGGATGCCGTAGTAGGCGCGGTAGGTGTTCAGGTCCGACTCGATCGTCGGGTCGTCGTAGGCGTCGACGAGCGCGACCGTCTGGCCGGCGCCGCGCGTGGCGGCCGAGGAGGCGAGCCGGTAGGCGGCGCGCAGATCGGGCGCGCCGAGGCCGCTGTGGGCGTCGGTCGCGTCGGCGACGATCGGCAGGTCGGTGCGCAAGCTGCTCATGCAGCGGAACGTGCCGACCGTGCAGAACCAGCGGTACTGCGGAAGCGAGACGCCTGCCTGGACGGTCGACGCCACGAAGGCGGCGGCGAGCGCTGTCAGGGCGCCGATCAGTATCAGTCTTCGAAACCTCATCGTCTGTCCTCTCAGCACGTGCCGAGCACGTAGTCGTTGACGGGGCCGGCCGAGTCGACCGGCTCGAGCGTTCCGGCCAGCACGCCCTCCCGGACGTACGAGGCGGCCGACGGGCGCTGCAACTGCGTGCCGAGCACGGCGCCCGAGAGGTTCGCGAGCGGGACGTCGACCTCGACGGTGCCGTTCGCGCCCTGCGTGATCGAGCCGGTGTCGACATGGAGCTGCTGGTAGCGGTTCTCGAGCGAGACGTGCAGCAGCTGGCCGTCGTAGGCCTGCACCGCCCCGCCCGGCTCCACGGCGAGCTGCGTGAAGTACTGCGTGCCGCCGATCGTGAAGACGAGGTTGTAGTCGTTCTCGACGCCGCCGGTCGGGATCGCGGTCGTCAGGTTCTTGACCGTGATGATCGAGCGCAGCGTCTGGCCGTCGGCCGAGAGCAGCAGCTTGCTGGAGAGGATGTCGAGCTGCGGGCTCGTCCCCTGGGCGGCCAGCGTCTGCCCCTGAATCGCGTAGACGTCGTCGCCGGACGCGTCGGTGAAGAGCGAGCCGCACGTGGTCGTCGCGGTCGCGCCGACCGGGGCCGGGCTGCCCTTGCGGGCCGGCGTTAGGCGGCCGGTCAGGTCGAGCATCAGCTGCGAGATCTCCGGCGTGCCCCAGCCGGTCGTGTTGTCGTAGCCGGGCTTAGCCGGGTACGGCTGGTTGTCGCCGACGGTGACGTCGTAGAAGTCGCGGCCGGGCGACGCCTTGGCGAGGCGGTAGAGCTGGTAGTTGGCGAAGCCGAGGCCCTTGTTGCCGGCGGCGGCTTGGATCCGCGTCCACATGCCGAGCCAGAGCGGGGAGGAGAGGCTCGTGCCGGCGCCCTGCTGGTCGGCGCCGCTGTCGTTCGTGATCAGCATGCCGTTGGCGGTGGCGACGTCGCCCGAGATGGCGGCGACGTCCGGCGTCGAGCGGCAGATCGGGCCGGCGGCGACGCCCGGGGCGTACGGGTTGCCGTCCGCGTCGAACAGGCAGTTCGTCGGCGCGACGCCCTGCTGGTAGCTGCCGGCGGGCTCGCTGGTCGAGTTGCCGCCGCCCGTGTACTCCCACGCCGTCTCGGTGAACCGGTGCGCGGGCTCGTTGCCGTCGCTCGTCAGGTCGGTGCCGCCGACGGCAACCGCATACGGGCTGACCGACGGCCATTCGAGGCCGGGGTACACCGCCGTCGCGAGCCCGTTCGTGTTCACGAGCAGCGGGCAGGAGGAGCCGGTATCGCCCGTCGAGGAGAAGAGCGTGCGGCCCTCGATGACGGCCTGCTCGAGCAGCTTGTCGCCCGGGATCTCGGACCCCTCGGTGAGCACGGCGCTGCCGTTGCCGACGTTCTCGCACTCGCCGTACGACGCGCTCGCCTGGAGTGGGCCGTTGCGGTCGTTCACCCAGCCGGCGAGCGATGCGATGGTGTCCGTGTCGCTGTTGTGGTGGGCGAAGTAGAGGGTCTCCGACGTGACGTTGGGGGCCATGCCCGTCGAGGCCTGTGTGTCGAGCTCCCACTCGCCGGTGGCGCCGTCGCCGCTCGTATCGGGCGTGCTCGTGTCGCCGTAGCGCTTGACCGTGACGGGGACCTGCGGGAGCTTCCACTCGGTCTCGAAGTTGCGCAGGTCGGAGACGACGCCGTCGGTGACGCCCCAGCCGAGGATGCCCATCGTCTGGGCGTTGCCGAGGTTCGTCGACGGCTGGTCGTAGATCGACCAGAGGTTCTTCGGGCTGAGCAGCCCCGTGTTCGGGACGCTCGTCGCCGGTCGGGGCGGCGGTCGTCGTCCTCGTCGCGGTCTGGAAGCGGTGCAGGTTGTTCAGGCCGAGCACCGTGTCGACGCCGAGGTCGGCGGGGACGGCCGGGGCGGCCGTGTTCGCGTAGAAGGCGACGCCGTTCGTCGAGTAGCGGTTCAGCGTCGTCGAGAACGCCGACTGCACCTGCGCGGCCGTGCCGGTCGCGAGCAGGTAGTTGGTCGCGGTCTCGACGCTTGTGACCTTGAGCCCGGCGCCCTGGAGCCAGGACTGGGCCGCGGCGGTCGTCGTCGCCGGGACGCCGTACTGCTGGTTGAACGTGTCCGGGTCGAGGTACGCGCCGTAGCTGGGGCTCGACGGGTCGTAGAGCCCCTTCAGGTACGCGTCCTCGGCGGCCTGGTTCGGGTTCGTCAGGAAGACGCCGACGGTGACCGGTTGCGTCGGAGCGACCGGGCCGAGCAGCGTGGCGTTGCCGAGGTTCTGGACCGTGTCACGGCTGAGCCGCACGGTCGTCGTGCCGGCGCGCGCGGGCGCCGGGCGCGAGCCCGCACCGAAGAAGACCGCCACGCCGGCGAGTACGAGCGCGCCGAAGCACCACGCGCGCCTCCGAGGTTGGAACGTCATAACGGATACCTCCTCGTCCACCACTTGTCGGGGTGTTAATTACCACCACGAACGGTGGTTAAACAGAGCAAAACCTGAATGTAACCTGAACGGTGTGGACGAGTCGGCGCAGGTCGCGGGCAGAAAAAGGGCTTCGGAAAGCCGTTCTGCTCCTTCCCTGGACAGTCCATGGAACTGGTTGTCCACAGGCGGTGGGCGGGCTCCACGGCGGACGTAGAGTGGGGTCGATGTTCGTCAGCTTCGAAGGGGTGGACGGCTCCGGGAAGAGCACGCAGGCTCGGCTGCTCGCCGAGCACCTCGGCGCTGCGGGCCGCGACGTCGTGCTCACGCGCGAGCCCGGCGGCACGCCGCTCGGGGAGGCGATCCGGGAGCTGCTGCTCGGCGGCGACGCGATGTCGCCCTGGGCCGAGGCCGCGCTCTTCGCCGCCGCCCGGGCGGAGCTCGTCGCTGGGGTCATCGGCCCCGCCCGCGACCGGGGGGCCTGGGTCGTCTGCGACCGCTTCGTCGACTCCTCGCTCGCCTACCAGGGCATCGCCCGCGGCCTCGGCGTCGACGAGGTGCTCGAGCTCAACCTGCCCGGCCTCGCCGGCCGGCTGCCCGACCGTACCTTCGTGCTGCTCGTCGACCCGGAGACCGCCGCCGGCCGCCTCGGCGCGCCAGACCGCATCGAGCGCGAGGGCGAAGCCTTCCGCGCGCGGGTGAACGACGCCTACGCCGAGCTGGCGCAACTCTTCCCGGAGCGCATCGTCACCCTCGACGGCGCGCGGCCCGTCGACGAGCTCGCCGCCGCCGTCCGCGAAGATCTCGAGACCCATGTCTGAGCTCCTCGCCGAAGCCGTCCCCGAGCAGGCGGAGGCCAAGCGCCTGCTCACCGCTGCGCTCGCCGAGCCGGCGCACGCCTACCTCTTCCACGGCCCGCCCGGCGTTGGCAAGCGCGACCTCGCGGTCGCCTTCGGCGCGGCGCTCATCGGCGGCGACCCGGGCCGTGCCCTCCGCCGCGCGCACCCCGATCTCTACGTGCTCGAGCCGCTCGGCGACCAGATCCGCATCGACCCGATCCGCGAGCTGCGGCGCGACCTGCACATGCGGCCGTTCGAGGCGGACCGCCGCGTCTACCTCGTCTTCCACGCGCACCTGATGAACGAGGACGCCGCCGACGCGCTGCTCAAGGATCTCGAGGAGCCGCCGGACTACGCGACCGTCATCCTCGTCGCCAACGAGCTCGGCCCCCTGCCGGAGACGATTCGCTCGCGCTGCCAGCTCGTCCCGTTCCGGCGCCTGTCCGAGCGCGCCGTCCGCGCCGAGGTCGAGCGCAGCGCGCCCGGTCTCGACGCCGCCGAGCAGCGCGCGATCGCCCGCCTGGCCGCCGGCCGGCTCGACCGCGTCGAGCGCCTGCTCGACCCGCAGGCTGCCGCCCGCCGGGCGGCACTGCTCGACACCGCCCGCGCCGTCTACCTCGATCCCGAGTTCGACGCGGCCGCCGCGGCGAGCACGGTCCTCGCGGGTGCGCGCGAGCGCGCGAACGAGGCGAAAGCCGAGCTGGAGACGCGCCTCGAGGGGCTCGACCTGCCCGCGCGCGAGGTCGACCAGCAGCTCAAGCGTGCCGCTCGCGGCGCCGAGCGGGAGCAGCTGCTGCTCGCGCTCGAGGAGCTCGCCGCCTGGTTCCGCGACCTGATCGCTGTGGCCGCGGGTGCGCCCGACGTCGCCGTGCACGCCGACCGCATCGAGGAGCTCACGCAGGACGCGAGCCTCGAGCGCCTGCCGGCCGCCGAGCTCGCGGCCGAGCGCATCCGTGCGCTCTGGCGCCTCCTCGAGGAGCTCAACCTCCAGGCGAATCTCGCGCTTGAGGCGCTCTTCATCGAGCTCCGCCGCGCGCTCGCGGTCACAGTAACCGCGTAATTCCCGGGCCCCGAACCTCTGATAAGACGCCTCGATGAAGCTACGGGGTCTCCTGCTCGGCGCGGCGATCGCCGCGCTCCTCTTCGGCACGGTCGCGTTCGGCGCGCCGCCGCGGCCGCCCGCGCCGCCGTCCGGCGCGACGCTCGCGGTGCTCTCGCAGCCGCCGGCGCGTCTCGCGCTGGCCTCCGACCGCGTCTACAGCGTTCTGACCGACCGCTACGCGAACGGGGAGACCGCGAACGACACGGCCGGCATCACCGGCGGTGCGTCGGTCACGGGCTACGACCCGACGAACGCCGGCTACTTCCACGGCGGTGACTTCAAGGGCCTCACCGGCACGTGCACGGGGACGACGAACGGGCTCGCGCGCATCAAGGACCTCGGCTTCAACACGATCTCCGTGACGCCGCCCTTCGTGCAGCGGTTCGTTCAGGGCGACAGCGCCGCCTACGACGGCTCCCGGGTCCGCGACTTCACCACCGTCGACCCGCACGTCGGCACGGAGGCCGACTTCGGCGCGTTCGTCACCTGCGCGCACAGCCTCGGCCTCAAGGTGATCCTCGACGTGGTCGTGAATGACACGGCCGACTACATCAAGCTGCCGAGGAGCTCGAGCTACTCGGACGAGGCGTTCCGGGACTGCCGCGGCACGAAGTTCGACCCGGCGAGCTTCGTGCGCAGCGCGGAGTTCCCGTGCCTGAAGGCGGCGAACATGCCCAAGATCCCGACGCTGTTCGGCGCCGACCGTACGGCGAAGAAGCCCTCGTGGCTGAACGACGTCACGAACTACCACGACCGCGGCGACATCGACCTCTCGTCGTGCGACCAGGCCTGCGACGAGCAGGGCGACCTCTCCGGCCTTGACGACCTCTTCACCGAGAAGCCGGCCGTCGTCCAGGGCCTCGCCGACGTCTACGCGACCTGGATCCAGCGCTTCGGGATCGATGGCTTCCGCATCGACAACGCGCGCTACGTCAACAAGGCGTTCTTCACGCTCTGGATCCCCAAGGTCCTGGCGGCGGCGCGAACGGCGGGCGTGCTCAATTTCCAGTTCTTCGGCGAGGTCGCCGGCCTGAACGCGAGCGATGCGTCCGACTACGTTCGCGCGCGGGGCCTGCCCAGCGTCCTCGACGACCCCATGCAGGCCGCGCTGACCGGCTTCGCGAGCGGGCAGTCGAGCCCGAAAACGATCGCGACGCGGCTGGACGCCGACGACTACTTCGAGCAGAACGGCGTCGTCGCCACGCCGCCCACGTTTCTCGGCAACGACGACATCGGCCGGGCGGCGCAGCAGATTCGCGCGAGGACAGGCGCGTCGATCTCGGCGGACGAGCTGCTGAAGCGCGACCTGCTCGCGCACGACCTGCTCTTCCTGCTGCGCGGGGCGCCGGTCGTCGACGCCGGGGACGAGGTCGGGATGATGGGCTCGGGCGGCGACAAGGCCGCACGCCAGGACATGTTCACAACGCAGGTGGCGGAGTGGAAGACCGAGCCGCGCGTCGGCTCGCCGCCGATTGGAAACGGGTCGTCGTTCGCCGAGCCGCAGCACCCGATCTCGCAGCGGCTGCGTGTGCTCGGGCACCTGCGCGACACGATTCCGGCGCTCTCGACGGGCGCGTCGTTCGTCCGCTCTACCCGGGGCAAGGTGCTCGCCGTCAGCCGCATCGACGCCAACGACCGGCGCGAGGTGCTCGCGGTCTTCAACTCGGACACCGCCCCCGCGACCGTCTCGGTGACGACGTCGACGCCGTCGGCCGGCTGGACGGCCCTGCTCGGGTCGGCCGCGGTCTCCTCCGATGCAAAGGGCGCCTTGTCGCTGACAGTGCCCGCGCTCTCGACGCTGCTGCTGCAGGCGAACGCCCAGGTGCCGGCGGCGGCGCCCGGCGCGCCGAAGGTGCGGATCGCACCTGATCGCGCCAGCGGCTTCTGGCGGCTCGGCGTCGCGGGCACGGCCGGGCCGGTCAGCGTCTCGTTCGCCGTGCGCCGCGAGCACGGCACAGCGTGGGTGCGCGTCGGCGTCGACGACTCGCCGCCGTACCGGGCGTTCGTGAGCCCGGCCACGTTCAGGCAGGGCGAGCGGGTGTGGGTGGTCGTCGTTGCCCGGGCGCTGGACGGATCGGTCGCGGTCTCGCCCGCGCTTGGTTTCAAACCACGCCCGTAGGAGGTACGTACATACCGGCGACATGCGCAATCCGTTCCGGAGCGAGTCAGCCGCGTTCAACTTCCTCCTGGTGGTGATCGTCGGTGCTGCGCTCGTCGTGGTGGCGAGCCTGCTCGGCGGCTGGTGGGTGGGCGCACCCGTCGCGGCCGTGGTGGCCGTAGGCGCGATCCTCGTCTACCGCCGCGGCGACCTCGGCGTGCCCGAGCCGGTCGAGCCGTTGCCGCACGCCGAGGGCGAGCGGCGGATCCTCGTGATCGCGAACGAGACCGTCGGCGGCGACTCGCTGATTCGCGAGATCCGGAGCCGCTCGGAGGGCGTCGCCGAGCACGTTCTCGTCGTCGCCCCTGCGCTCAACTCGCACGTTCGCCACTGGACGTCCGACGAGGACGGGGCACGCGCCGACGCGCGCGAGCGGCTCGACGAGTCGGTGGCCCAGCTGCAGGCGGCCGGCGTGGATGTCGAGGGTCGAGTCGGCGACGACGACCCGCTGCAGGCCATCGAGGACGCGCTGCGCACGTTCGGCGCCGACGAGATCCTGATCTCGACGCATCCCGAGGGGCGGTCGAACTGGCTCGAGCGCGGCGTCGTCGAGTCGGCCCGGCAGCGCTTCACGCCGCCCGTCACGCACGTCGTCACCGACGTGCGCCAGCCCGCGCCGGCCCGCTGACCTGACCTCGGCCGCTACGGTGGCGGCGAGGTGAACAGCACCCTCACGCTTGGTCGCATCGCCGGCATCCGGATCGGCGTCAACTGGAGCTGGCTGATCGTCTTCGGGCTGATCACCTGGTCGCTGGAGTCGAGCGTCTTCCCCTCAACGAACCCGGGGCTGTCGCACGGGACGTACCTAGGCATGGCGGTCGTCGCGGCCTTCCTCTTCTTCGGATCGCTCCTGCTGCACGAGCTCGGGCACGCGATCCAGGCGCGCCGTGAGGGCATGGTGATCGAGGGCATCACGCTCTGGCTGTTCGGCGGCGTGGCGAGCTTCCGCTCGATGTTCAAGTCGGCGGGCTCCGAGTTCCGGATCGCGATCGCGGGGCCGGTCGTGTCGCTAGTGCTCGGGCTCCTCTTCGTCGGGTTTGCGGCCGGAACGGACGTGTCCGGCGAGGTCGACGGCGTCGCCGCCTGGCTCGGCTACATCAACCTGACGCTGCTCGTCTTCAACCTGCTGCCGGCACTGCCGCTCGACGGTGGGCGGGTGCTCCGCTCCGCGCTGTGGGCCGCGCGCAAAGACTTCCGCTGGGCGACCGCCGTGGCGGCGAACGTCGGACGTGCGTTCGGCGTCCTGATGATCGGCGGCGGCATCCTGCTCTTCGCGCTCCAGGGCTCCTTCTCGGGGGTGTGGCTGGCATTACTGGGCTGGTTCCTGCTCGGCGCGGCGGGCGCGGAGGCGCGCTACGCGGTGACGAGCAACGCGCTCCATGGGCTGCGCGTCGGCGACCTGATGGTGCGCGCGCCGGTGGTCGCGCGGGCAGACGCGACGATCGGTCAGTTCATGGCCGAGATCGCCGGCGCCGAGCGGCGCTTCACGACCTACCCGGTCGTCGATGCGGACGGCCGCGTGGTGGGGCTGCTGCCGTTCGAGCGCGTGGCGCGGGCGCCCCGGTCGGAGTGGGACCTGCGCCTCGTCGGCGAGCTCGCGCTGCCGTTGCGCGACGTGCCGCTCCTGCACGAGGACGAGCCAGTGATGGAGGCGTTCGAGGAGCTGAGCGCCGGCGGCGTCCACCGTGGGCTCGTGCTGGACGACGGGCGTCTGCGTGGGCTCGTCTCGGTCAGCGACATCGCCGGCGCGCTCGCCGCACGGGCGCGCCGACCGCGTTCCGTCCGACCCGCGCCCTAGCTTTTCGTATGGGGTGCAACGACGGCGAGAGCAGGAGCGGCGCTGCCTCAACTGTGGATCCCCTCTCGGGCTCGAGTTGGGGTTCTCCTCGTTCTGCTCTGCGTTATGCGTATGGGAGCACGACCGGCTGAGCCGTGAGGCGTCGCGGACGATGGAGGCGCTCCGCGAGCAGGTCGAGCTGGAGCAGCGTGAGACGCGCCGCCGGCGCCTCGGATTGATCGGTCGCCTACGCGGCGAGGTGGAGCTCGACGAGGACGCGGCCGCGGTCGTCGCGCTGAGCGCGGCGGGCGCGACGGTGCGGCAGATCTCGCGCTACACGGCGCTCGAGCCGGAGGCGGTCCAGAAGATGCTGGTGACCGAGGACGAGGCGCGGGCCGCCCGCCGGGAGGCACGCGAGCGGGAGCGCCGGCGCCGCGAGGGCAAGACGCGCGCGGCGGCGCGGCGGGCTGGAATGCCGGAGCCGGAGTGGCGCCCGCCGGCAGACTGGGCCGACGCGATGGGCGACTCGCTCGAGTCGGCCGCCGCCGACCTCTCGGACGCGGAGGAGGCCGGCGCTGAACGACGCCGGGATGCGGCTGCGCCGACGTAGCTCAGCTGGGTCTCGACGCGATCGCGTGGTCGCGGCGCGCACGGCGCGGCAGGCGCGGCCCCATTGCGATTAGCACGACGGCGAAGCCTGCCGCGAAGAGGATCACGTCGCCGATCGAGAAGATGTTGGCCATCGGCACCCACCCGGGCGCGACCCACCGGTCCACGAGCAGCGCGAGGTGGGGATGGGCCAGCGCGGCGCTGTTCGCATGCACGCCTTCGACGCCGGTGGCGGCCGCGGCGTGCGGCAGGGCCGGCATGTGCCCTCCGTTCGTCAGGATCGCCGCCAGGTTGCACGCCATCCCGACCGCGACGAAGCCGATGCCGTGGATGTGTCCGTTCGCGAACGTGGCCGCGATGAGCAGGGCATAGGAGCCGACCCAGAGGAACGTGGCGACCGCGTCACCGGTGTGCCAGGGCAACGCTCCCGACGGGTACGCGGCCACCTGGGCGGCCAGCGCGACGACGATGAGCGACGTCCCGCGGAAGCTCAACTCGGCGAGGCGGCCGACGCGGCCGCCGAACGCCGTGCCGACCACCACGGCGAGCAGGCCTGCCAGGGCGAGGATCACGCGACCCGGCCGGCCAGCGCGGGCGCGACGGGCTCGCCGACGCCGAGCGAGTTCTCGAGGGCGTCGACAACCGCCGGATCGAACTGCGTCCCGGCGAAGCGCCGAAGTTCAGCGAGGGCCACGGCCACCGGCGACGCGCGGCGGTATGTGCGCTCGCTCGTGATCGCGTCGAAGGCATCCGCTACCAGGATGATGCGGGAGCCGATCGGGATGTCATCTCCCGCCAGCCCGTGCGGGTAGCCCGAGCCGTCCCAGTTCTCGTGGTGATGGAGGATCCAGCGGTCGACGGGGGCGATGTCGAGCCCCTGGAGGAGGTCGTACCCGTCCTGCGGATGCTTGCGTAGGACGGCGAACTCTTCCGGGTCGAGCCGGCCCGGCTTCTGGAGTATCTGGTCGGGGACGGCGATCTTGCCGAGGTCGTGCAAAAGCCCGGCCAGCCGGAGCTGGTAGAGGGTCGCCTCGTTGAAACCCATCGCCTGGCCAATTGCCTCGACGAGGACTGCGACCGACTGCGAATGGCTCCCCGTGTACGTGTCGCGTGCGTCGACGACGCGGATCAAGCTCTCGGTCGCGCGCAGGCGTGCGTCGTACTCGACGCTCTCGGCGAGCTCGCGCGACCACGACAGCCCCACCACGGATGGGTCGAACGCGAACAGCTGGTTCTTGCCGTGCCGTTTCGACCAGTACAGCGCTGCGTCCGCGGCCCGGGCGAGTTCCTCGCGGGTCTTCGCCTGGCGCGGGAAGGTTGCGACCCCGGCGCTGAAGGTGGGCGTGCTCTGGTCCGGCAGCACCTCGGTCTGCATGGCGGCCGCAACGAGCTTCAGGACATCGCGGACCGCCTCCTCGCCACCGGTCGCGACGAGGGCGAACTCGTCGCCTCCGAGCCGGTACGCCCGCGCGGCCGGCGCGTGATCGCCGATCAACGTCGCGAAGCGGATGAGGACCTGGTCGCCGACCGGATGCCCGAAGTGGTCGTTCAGGCGCTTGAAGTTGTCGATGTCGAGCAGGCAGAGCGCTACCTCCCGTCCGCCGGATTCCTCGAGGGCGGCAACGAGGTCTGTTTCGTACGCGCGGTGATTCGGCAGGCGCGTGAGGCTGTCGGTCGACGCCGCCCGCAGCGCCACACGGCTGCGCAGTGCGTACCGCTGGAAGAGCGCGAGCGCGAACACCGGCCCTGCGAGCAGGCCGAGGAGCGGCGGCGAGACGGACCACAACGCGACGGCGAGCGCTGCGATGAAGGCCATGATCACGAAGGCGGGGCCTGAATGGCGCAGGTGGTCGACGACCACCGCCCGTACGGCGCTGCCCTGGTGAAGCGCGACCGCAACGCAGACCAGTACGACATTCAGCGAGACGAACAGGGCGCCCTCGGCGAACGCGAGCGCGGTCAGCCGGCCGAACTGCGTATGTGCAACCTCATGGCTCGTCGCGAAGCTGGGGAGTGAAGCGACGAAGGCCGCGACCGAGTAGGCGGCCGCGTTGAAGGTCGTTCGTAGCGGGCTGGTACGGGCAGCTACCTGCGCGATGACGAGCACCACCGCGCTGATGAGCACGCCGTAGGGCCAGCCGAACAGAATCTGCGCCGAGACGATGAAGACGAACGCGAGCGAGACGAGTCGCGACGCGTCCTCGTCGAGCGGAACGGGATTGAGCTCGGCGAGCAGCGTGAGCGAGAAGAAGACCGCCACGCCGATGGCCGTGCGGGCGCCGGGCGGGTCCAGCGCAACCGCGGCTACGGCCCCGACCACAATCGGCGTGGCCACCGCGATTACCGCGATGACGTAGCTGAAGAGCCGGGGCGCGTAGCCGCGAATCGTCCGCTGCGCGACGTGCTCGCTCATGACATCGAGCCGACGTCTACTGCCAGCGCGTCCCGGCGCCGCTGGCGACGAGCAGAGCAGCAAGCGTGCCGAGCACGAGAAAGACCTTGGAGAAACGCTGCCACTTGATCATTCGGTCACCTCCTTTAAGGCCGCAATGAGGCGGGCTACCCCCTAGGTAACGCCCATCCCGAGGGGGCGTCCTCCCCCCGAAGGGGTATGTGACGTGGCTGTGCTCACGGACGCGGAAGGCCGCTACGATGCGACCTGCGCCGACGTAGCTCAGCTGGTAGAGCACTTCACTCGTAATGAAGGGGTCCGCGGTTCGAATCCGCGCGTCGGCTTCGCTGGGGCAAGCCGTTTCGCCGCGATGGCCCGTTGTTGCGGTGCACCGCAGGAGACGAGTTCGGCACAACGAACCAGATCAAGCTGCTGATCGAGGCCCGCCGGCGTGTCGGGAGCCTTCGCCGCTCGCTCGCTCCCCACCGCGACGTCTTCGCCGCCCTGGGCCACTCCGAGTTCGACCCGTTCTCCTCCGAGACCTCGAGCCGGCGGTTCGTCGAGTTGACGGCTCGGCTCGACGCCGCGCTCGCCTCGGCTCGTGACGTCAAAGACGCGATCGCGAGCTCGTTCGACGTTCTGATCATTCGGACCGAGCACCGCACGAACGAGATCATCAAAGTTCTTACCCTGGTATCGATCCTGTTGCTTCCGGGGGCACTGATCGCGGGCGTAGCCGGGATGAATGTGAACTTCAAACCGGAGGTCTTTTTCGACTCACCACTCTTCTGGGTCGTCATCGTCACCGTCGCGGCGATCTCGGTGACATCGATCCTGCTCGCACGCGCGCGCAACTGGGTCTGACGCCTTCGCCAACGGCCTCCTCCGACGCCGCCTCCAAGGTGTGGAAGGTTTCGTCGTCGTTCCTCGAGGCGAAGGTTGTCCGAACGGCCGGCCAGAATCGCGCCCGAACTCGACCAGGAGGGGTCAATGAGCTCGATAGCAACGTCGCGGTCCAGCACTGGGTTGGCGCGTTGGGCGGCGCTGGGCGGAGTGGCCTACGTCGTCCTCTTCGTCATCGGCGTGATCCTCACGTTCTCGGGAGCGCCGGACTCAGGGGACAGCCGGCGAAGATCATCGCCTACTACTCGGACTCGGGGCACCGCGACCGGATCAACTTCGGCTGGGTCATCGCGGGCCTCGGGATCTTCTTCTTCCTCTGGTTCCTCAGCGCGCTGCGGCAGGCCGTCAGGCGGCTCGAGGCCGACGACGGGTTCCTCACCGGGTTGACGACGATTGGCGGCGTCGTCTACGCGACGCTCAGCCTCGCGTCTCTTGCCGTGGAAGTGGGCCTGCGAACGATGAGCGACGACACGTACCACCACCAGGTCTATCCAGAGTTGATCCACGCGGCCGACGACGTGAGCTGGGTGCTGCACGCGTCGGGTGGGGCCGGTGTCAGCGCGATGATCATCGCCGCCTCGATTGCCGGGCTGCGGGCCGGCGCGGTCCCCAAGTGGGCCGGCTGGCTCGGAGTGGTCGCGGGGATCATCGCCCTGTTCCTGATCGTCTTCTTCCCGTGGTTCGTGGTCGGGCTCTGGATCCTGATCGTGAGCATCGGGCTGTTCGTGCGCGGCGGCCGGGCCGCCGGCACCGCGCCCGCCGTTTCCGCCTAGGAGAGCCGCCGGGGCCTGCGGCAACGCGGGCCCCGCGCGCGGCCGCACCCCCGTCGGCGCCCGCCTTTAGGGTTTCCACCGTGGGTCGTAAGCGGCGCGGCCATCCCGGTGGAGCGGACTGGATTGTCCTGCTCGGCGTCGGCGCCTTCGTCGTCTGGAAGGCGGCGAGCAGGCGGCAGGTGCCGGCTCCGAGCACCGTTCATTCAGATGTCCGGGCTGTCCCGGAAGTCCCCGCCGACCGCCCCGTACCAGGCCGACCCCCGGACCCCGAGCCGCTCCGGCCAGTGCCAGGGCCGACGCAGGCGTCGCTCGTCCCATCACGCCGCAAAACGCCGGGCAGTGAAAGCGCGCCGCCGCTCGGCTATCAGCCCACCCTCGACGCGCTCCGCGCGCTCGCGATCGTCCCGGTCGTCCTCTTCCACGCCTTTCGCTGGCCGGCCGGCGGGTACCTCGGCGTCGACCTCTTCTTCGTCCTCAGCGGCTTCCTGATCACGACGCTGCTCGTCGAGGAGCAGCGGCGGCACGGCGACATCCGCCTGCTGCTCTTCTACCTGCGCCGCGTGCTTCGCCTCGTGCCCGCGCTGTGGGTGATGATCGCGGTCGTCGTCGGGTTCGTAATCGCGTCCAGCGGGTCGATTCGCCATGGCGACCTCGCGGGGGCTGTCCAGGGGCTCACGTACACGGAGAACATCTTCGACGTCAACTCCAGCCCGAACTACTTCTCACACCTCTGGTCGCTCGGCGTCGAGGAGCAGTTCTACATCGTCTGGCCCGTGCTGCTCATCGCCGGGATGCGCTTTCTCCCACGCGGCGCCCTGTTCGCGACCGGACTTGGCATCGCTGCGCTCGCCGCCGCCGCTCGGCTTCTCGTGCTTCCCGAGGCGTGGTCGCTGTCGATGCGGTTCGACTCCATTCTGATCGGCTGTGCGGCCGCGCTCCTCTGCCAGCAGGTGCCCCGGGTGCGCGCCCTCGGCGGGCGATTCGCGCTCGCCGTGATCGGCGTGCTCATCGTGTTTTTCATCGTCGGACGCGGGGACTTCGCCGGACGCTGGACGACCACGGCGTTCTCGCTCACAGCCGCCGTCGCCCTGTTCGGGATCCTCGACAGCCGGGCGCCTTCGCCCCTCGTGTTCCTCGGCCGCATCTCCTACGCGATCTACCTGTGGCACATTCCGGTCATCCGGATCACGAACGATTCACGGCTGCCCGACACCCTCGGCCCGAACGGCGCCCGGGCGTTCGCGCTTGCCGCGACGCTGCTCCTCGCCACCGCGTCGTACTACGTGGTCGAGGAGCCGTTCCTGAGGCGGAAGTGGCGGCTGGCGCGAACTTCCAGTCACGACTCTGCGATCCCGCGGATGGCACACGCGGCAGCTCCACAACGGCTCAGGCTCGCCGACGACTGAGCACCGCCGGAACGCCCGGCCTCCCGCCGAAAATGGCGGCTAGCTGCGATGCGTACGGCGCCGTTGGTTCTAGTCGGACGGAACGGTGACCGGCCCGGGCGGCTGGACGACGGGCGGCGGCTACCGGTACGTCGGCACGACCTACTCGCCCGAGCCCCCCGCTAGCCGGCCGAGGGCCTCCGCGCACGATGAAGGCCCGCCTCTGGCGGGCCTTCATCGTGCGCAAGCGGTCGTGTTGAGGGCTAGGAGGCCGTGCGCGGCCGCACGCTGCTCTTGCGGCCGTAGTGCACGCCCGCCGTGATGCCGCCGGCGAGAAGCACCAGCCCGAGCATCGAGGCGGCGCCGATCGAGAAGTCGCTCCAGTCGAACCCGCCGGACGTCACGGTCGACGGAACGACGGTGGCCGCATCCAGGGCCTCGCCGCGGATCTGCATTGCGGTGAGCGCGGCGCGAGTCGGCTGGTTCGCAGCGCCCTCGGTCCCGCAGACCGCCACGTAGCCCTCGCGGGCGAGCGTCGGGTTCTGGCACAGCGCGTTCATGCCCTCGCCGCGGATCTGCAGCGCCCGAACGCTCGGGGTGATCGACTGCGAGACGGACACCGAATTCATGCCCGCGCCGCGGATCTGCAGCGCGCGGAGCACGGCGCGGGTCGGCTGCTGCGAGGCGCCCTTCGTGCCGCAGACCGCCACGTAGCCCTCACGCGAGAGCGTCGGGCTCTGACACAGGTTGTTCATGCCCTGGCCGCGGATCTGGAGCGCCCGCTCCGCCGAATTGCCGGCTTGCGCGACCGACGCGAAGGCCGCGATCGCCGTTGCCATGATCACCAGATATGACGTAAAGAGCTTCACCTCTGCCTCCTCCGGTTCCCGACCACTTGATTGCGGCCTTTGCACACCAGACCCGGAGGGGCTAAAAGAGCGCTTTGCGGGACCTAAAGGCCCGCTAAAGGAGGCGAGAAAGGCCGCGAGGTTCCGCATCGTTGGCCGCGTGGAAGTGGAGAAGCAGCAGCAGCGCAAAACCGTGACGCTCGTCTTCTGCGACCTGGCTGGATCGACCGAGCTCGGCGATTCGACCGATCCGGAGGTCCTCGAGGGCCGGCTTCGCCGGTACTTCGAGCGCATGGAGGCAATCGTCGATCGGCACGGCGGCACCGTCGAGAAGTTCATCGGTGATGCCGTCATGGCGGTGTTCGGCGTGCCGGTCGCGCACGAGGACGACGCGCTGCGTGCCCTCAGGGCCGCGGCGGAGATGCGCGACGCGATGCCGGCACTGCAGCTCCGGGCACGCATCGGGGTTAACACGGGCGAGATCCTGACCAGCAAGGTCGGAACGCTCGTAACCGGCGACGCCGTGAACGTCGCCGCGCGCCTGGAGCAGGCGGCCGCCCCGGGCGAGGTGCTCGTTGGGGCGACCACGCGCGCGCTGGTCGGCGCCGCCGCGGAGGCGGAGGAGGTCGAGCCGCTCGCCCTGAAAGGGAAGCCCGAGCCGGTGGCGGCGTTCCGCCTCCTCACCGTCGGCGAGGCGCCCGACCGTGTGCACGACCGCCCCTTCGTCGGGCGCAGCCGCGAGGTCGACCTCCTCCGTGAGGCGTGGGAGCGCGCGAGCTCCCAAGGCGCGTGCGAGCTCGTGACGGTCGTCGGCGAGGCCGGGGTCGGCAAATCGCGCCTGGTGGCGGAGGCGCTCACGGGGATCGATGCGCGGGTCGCGCGGGCGCGCTGCCTCCCCTATGGCGACGGCATCACGTACTGGCCCGTCGTCGAGGTGATCAAGCAGCTCGGCACCCTGCCCTCGGACGACGACGCAGCATCGGCTCTGCGCTCGCTGCTCGGGGAGATCGACCGTCCGACGACCGCGGACGAGATCGCGTGGGCGTTCCGCAAGTTGCTCGAGGAGCAGGCGCCGCTCGTCGTCGTGCTCGACGACCTGCAGTGGGGCGAGGAGACGTTTCTCGACCTCGTCGAGTCGACGGGCCTGCTGTCGGCGGGCGCACCGGTGCTGCTGCTGTGCATGGCCCGGCCCGAGCTCCTCGAGGGTCGCGCGGCGTGGTCGGCATCGATTCATCTGGAGCCGCTCCCGCCTGACGCGGCGGAGGCGTTGATCGGACAGTCGTTGCCCGAGGAGGTGCGGCACCGGATTGCCGCCGCGGCGGGCGGGAACCCGCTCTACATCACGGAGATGCTGGCGCTGGCGACAGCCGGCGGCGAGCTCGACGTGCCGCCGACGCTGCGAGCGCTGCTGACGGCCCGGCTCGACCAGCTCGAGCCGCGGCAGCGGTCGGTGCTCGAGCACGGCGCGGTCGAGGGCGAGGTCTTCCACCGCGGCGCAGTGCAGGCGCTCGCCCCGGAAGAGACAGAGGTGCTGCCGAGGCTCGCAGCACTCGTCCGGCACGAGCTGATCCGGCCCGACCCGCCGCAGTTCCCGGGCGAGGACGGCTTCCGCTTCCGCCACCTGCTCATCCGCGACGCCGCCTACGACGCCCTCCCGAAGGGCGTTCGCGCAGACCTGCACCGCCGCTTCGCCGACTGGCTCGAGACCAAGACGACCCTTGTCGAGCTGGACGAGCTCGCCGGCTACCACCTCGAGCAGGCCGCCCACTACCAGGCGGAGCTGGGCGATCCGAATGACGCGCTCACGCTGCGCGCCGGCGATCGGCTGCTCGCGGCGGGGAGGCGGGCCCTCGACAGGGACGACGATCGCGCCGCGACCGCGCTGCTCGACCGCGCGCTCGCGCTGACGCGGCCGCTCCGGCCCGACGTCCACGCCGAGCTCGACTACGCCCGGGCGCTCATGCAAGAGCCGGCGAGAGCTGCGGCGATCTGCGACGGAACGGCCACGCAGGCTGCCGATGCGCACGACGAGACGGGCGAGGCTCTCGCCCGCGCGATGGCCCTCTTCTATCGCCTCATGGTCGTTCCCGGCCCTACGGACGAGCTGGAGAAGCTCCTCCTGGAGCTGCGGCCCCGCCTCGAGGCGATGGACGATCACGCCGGGCTGGCACAGCTGTGGTGGGCGCTCGGGTTCGGCGTGGCGAACGCGCGGGGGCTCAGTGACGACTGGGCAACGGCATCGCAGCGGGCGTACCGGCACAGCCGGCTCGCCGGCCGAGCGGCGACGCCCCCGCCGGATCTCGGCGCCGCGCTGTGCGGCGGAACGATGCCCGCCGGCGAGGCACTCGAGATCCTCGACCGCCTGCTCGCGGAGGCGCCGTCACCGTGGATCCAACTCAACCGCGGCTGGCTGCTCGCGATGCTCGATCACGGCGACGAGGCCCGTCAGATCGCCCAGGAGGCCTACGCGAGGGCTCGCGACCAGAATGTCCATTGGGGCGAATGGATGCTCGCCGAGATCTCCGCCCTCGCGGGCGATTACGGGGATGCGGCCAGACGGCTGCGCGTGCTCTGCGAGTGGATCGAGGCGATGGAGCAGTTCTCATTTCTGGGCTACTACCTCGCCCGGCTTGGGCGTTGGCTCTGCATACTCGGGCGCTTCGACGAAGCAGAAGAGGTCGCGGGACGCGCGCGGGCCCTTCAAGAGGAGCGTCGCCTCGCAACCGGGGACGACGGGCTCTTGTGCGGCGCGTTGGCGCGCGTTCACGCGCACCGCGGCGACCTGGCGGAGGCCGAGCGGCTCGCGCGCGAGGGGTTGGCCGCGACTGAGAAAACGCAGTGGCTCAACGAGCAGTGCGACGCCCTCTGTGACCTGGCGGAGGTTCTCTCGGTCGCAGGGCGCACCGACGAGGCGGCGGCGGTGTTCGAGCAGGCGCTCGAGCGCTGCGCCCGGAAGCAGAACCTCGCGCTGGCCGCCCAGGTTCGCAGCCGGAGGGACAGCCTCCTAGGCTGAACGCGTGCGCCGGACGCTTCTCGTGCTCCTCGCGGTGCTGGCGACCGCGTCGGTCGTCGCCGGCGCGGGCGCGCCCGCCACGTCCCAGCTCCGCGTCGGCTACGTCGTCGGCGCCGGCGCAATCCCGGACCGCACGAACCTCTTCGGGCTCCCGTACGACGGCTTCATCCGCGCGGTCGGGGCGCTCGGCGTCCAGGGCCGTGTGCTCCAGGTTGCTCCCAACCAGGACGCGACGGGCCCGCTCAGCCTCCTCGCCCGGCAGCGGTACGACCTCGTCATCGTCGGGTTGCCGGCGACCAAGGCGACGGTGGCGGTGGCGCGGAGGTTTCCCGGGACGAAGTTCCTCGTGCCCGACGCGTCGCGGCAAGAACTCGAGCACCCGCCGAAGAACATCCAGGGCACGGTGTTCCGCGACGAGGAGGCGGGCTACCTCGCCGGCTACCTGGCCGCTTTGATGGAGAAACGGCGGCCCGGCCGCGACGTGATCGGCTCCGTCGGCGGCTATCCGTTTTCCGGTGTCGACCGCTGGATCGTCGGCTACCGCGCGGGTGCGAAGCGCGCGGACCCCGGCATCGTCCTACTCAACACGTACTCGTACAACTTCGCCAACCCGACCAAGTGCCGCGCGGTCGCGCTCGACCAGATCGCCAAGGGCGCACGTGTGCTCTTCAACGTCGCCGGCAACTGCGGGCTCGGCACGCTCGAGGCCGCCAGGGAGAAGGGCGTTTGGGGAATCGGCGTCGACGTTGACCAGTCGTTCCTGGGGCGCCACATCCTGACAAGTGCTCTTGGCCGGCCCGAAGTGGCGGTCCGCGACGCGATGGATCGGCTCGTGCGCGGCACCTTCACGACTGGTGGCAACACCGTCTTCGATCTGGGCAACGGCGGCGTCGGGCTGGGCAAGATCAGCCCGGAGGTGCCCGCTTCGGTTCTCCGGCAGCTGGATGTCGTCCGGCGGAAGATCATCGCCGGCAGGATCCGGGTTCCGCGCGTCACCTGAACCTGAACGGCTGTTCCTGAACGCCCACCCAGACGGTGCCGTTGCCGGCGGCAACCGAGATCGGGTGGTACGCCACGCTGGTGACGAGGTCCGCCGTCGGAGCCTTCTCGTTGACGCGCCAGACTCGGCCCTGCGCATGGTCGACCGCCCAGATCGCGCCGTCGCCGGCGGCGATGGCGGCCGGGAAGCCTTTCGAGAAGGACACTGACGCCATCTGCGTGATCGTGGCCGGGTCAAGCTCGACGACCTGGGGCGTGCCCGTGGTGAGGATCACCCAGAGGGCGTCCGCAGTGACGATGGGCGAGAACGCGGCGCCGGGAACCGGTGCCGTCGTGAACGTGCCCGAGCCCTCGTCGACGCGCACGAGCCGCTCGTCCTCGAGGCTCACCCAGACGTTGCCTCCGCCGGCTGCGAGGTCGACGGGGTTCCCCGGGAGCGTCACCACCAGGCCGCGCCGGTTCGTCGCCGGGTTGATCTCGAGCAGCTGCCGCCCGCGCGTCACCCAGATGCCCTTGCGCCCGGCCACGACGAAGAAGATGGGCTTCGGCCTGAGCGGATCGGCGTCGCCAAACTGCAGCTTTGCCAGGATCCCAGCGTCCGCCGGATCGATGCGGAACAGGGTCTCGTCGTTGCCGCCCGCTACCCAGATCGAGCCGAAGCCGGTGGCGAGCGCATTCACATCCGCGCCGAGACCGATCCTCTTCACGATCCGGTGACGCTTCGGGATCGATGCGCGAGACGATCCCGTCGTCCGCGTTCGCGACCCACACGCCCTCGGCGCCGGCGGTGATCGCGACAGGCCGCCCGCCGAGCGGCACGTCAGCGACGGGCTTGCCGCTGCCCGCGTCGATGGCGACGACGGAGTTGGGCAGGACGGCGATGTCTCCCGATCCGGAGCCGCCCGTGACGGCGACGATGACGGCGACCAGCGCCGCGACGACCAGCAGTCCGCCGGCGAAGGCGACGACCCGCGAACGGCGGAAGAGCCGCACCCGGCGCTCCTCCGTTTCGAGCACCGCGCCCGCGGCCTCGGCCAGCTCCTGCTCGCGGCCGGCCACGGTCATGACGCGCGCGGCACCGGCCGTGCCGAGCGGCGGAAAGGAGTCGCGCAGCCCCGGAGCCGTCACCTGGAAGACGTGCTCCGGGCGCTCGAGATCCCTGAGCCGGAACTCGCCGAGGTCATCGAACGCGACGTCGCCGAGCGCGTCGGCGGCGAGATCACGGGTGGCGGAGGAGACGAGGGTCTGGCCGCCGGCGGCCACACCGGAGATCCGCGCCGCCCGGACGACATCGAGGCCGTGGTAGCCGGTCTCGCCCGTGTGAATGCCGATGCGGAGGTGAACTGCCGTTCCGTCGGGCCAGCGAGCCTGCGACACGGTCTGCTGCAGCTCGACCGCCCCGCGCACGGCATCGCGGGCACGGCGGAACGCATAGAAGAATGCGTCGGCCTCGGCGTCGATCGTCTCGCCGCCGTACCGCCCGAGCGTGTCGCGGACGAGGACGTCGTGCTGCGCGAGCACGGCCGGATCGAGGCGCGCGGCACCCTCGATGTCCGTGAAGAGGAACGTCGCCGTGCCGGCCGGCGCCCAGCTCGTGGGCGCCCTGGCCGCCGGCGGCGAGAGCGACTCGTCCTGCTCGAGGATCGCCCGCTCGAGCCGGCGCAGCTCCTCACCGGGCTCGAGCCCGAGCTCCTCGTCGAGCAGCCGGCGGCCGGACTGATAGACGGCGAGCGCGTCCGCCTGGCGCCCGCACCGGTAGAGGGCGATCATCAGCTGGCCGCGGAGGCGCTCCCGCAGCGCATGCCCGCGGACGAGCCCCTCCAGCTCCGGGACGAGCTCGGCGTGCCGGCCGAGCTCGAGATCGGCGTCGATGCGCTGCTCGAGTGCGGCAATGCGCTGCTCTTCGAGGCGGGCGCGCTCGGCGCGCGCGAACGGTGCGTCGAGCTCGGCGAGCGGAGGCCCGCGCCAGAGCGCGAGCGCCTCGCGGAGCACATCCGCCGCCTCGGCCGGCGGCTCGTCCCGCGCCCGTGCGACGGCGGTCTCGAAGCGATCGAGATCGAGCTCGCCCTCGCCCACCCGAATCAGGTAGCCGCCGGACTGGGTGACGATCGCGTCGCGGCCGAGCGCCTTGCGGAGCTGCGAGATGTGCACCTGAATCGCGGTCGCGGCGGTCTCGGGCGGCTCCTCGCCCCAGAGCTCGTCGATCAGGCGCTCACGCGGGACGGCCTGGTTCGCGTGCAGGAGCAGAAGGCCGAGGAGGCCGCGCTGCTTGGCGCCTGCGACCTTGAGGCTGTGGCCGTCGTCCTCGACCTCGAGGGGGCCGAGGATCCGGAAGTCCATGTGCTCTTTTAGCCGGTTGGCTTCCGGTGTGCAAAGGCGCAGAGCCGCACCGCGCTGCTTAACTGCAGCCATGGAAGCGGAACGGGCAGGGCAGCGGCTGGCGGAAGAGCGGGCACGGATCGAGAAGGCGCTGCGCCGGCTCGGCTATCTCGAGGGCGACGACCAGACCGATGCCGACGAGGACGACCCGGCAGACCACGCCACCGACCTGGCGGAGGACGAGGTCGAGGAAGGTCTCGCCGACCAGCTCCAGGAGGAGCTCGCGGCGATCGGGCGCGCGGAGGAGCGGCTCGCGAACGGGACCTACGGCGTCTCGATCGAAAGCGGCGAGCCGATACCGGACGGCCGGCTCGAGGCAGTCCCGTGGGCCGAGCGCACCGTGGACGAGGAGAGCCGCAGGCAGTAGTTTCGGCGAAAGCGGGCATGACCCGACGGTGGCCGGACGCTCGCGTGCCTTCCAGGGCCTCGCCCTGGTCTTCGTCCTCACCTTCGTAAACCTGGTCGGCGTGATCGTCACGGCGACCGCGCTCGGCGGCATCGAGCCGTGGAACCGCTGGCAGTTCATCGGCCTCTTCGGTGTGCTCGAGGCCGGCTCGGGCCTCGCCAACGTGCTCACCCCGAACCTCTGGCGCCTGCCCGAGGCCCAGCTGCGTACGAGCCGCCGTACGGACGTCCGCCTCGCCGCGACCATCCTGATCCCGCACTGGGGTGGGCTCGCCCGCTCGGCAGCGGGTGTGGTCTGCCTCGGGTTCGCGGCCTGGCATGAGGGCATCGGCCCGGCGACGCTCGGCCTCGTGCCGCTGCTCGCTGCCATCGCGTGGATCGTGCTCGCGCTGTCCGCGCTGCTGGCGCGCGCCGGGGTTGCGCGCCCCGACACGGACGTCGTGCAGTTCGTCATCCGCTGGCGCGGGCGCGAGCACGAGACGACGCCGATCAGCATCGGCGCCTCGGTCCTCCAGCTCGTCCTCTCGATCACGACGATCCCGGCGGTCAAGCTGCTGCCGCCGTCCGTGCTCTACCAGCCGGAGCTCGCCCCGTCGGCCGCGCTCCTCGTCGTCGCGGCGATCACGTCGCTCGCCCTCCTCGTCCTCGTCGTGCTGCTGTGGTCCGGCCGGATCGGCTGGACGGCCACGCGGGAGCAGCAGCTCGAGGCCGAGGAGGGCGCAGGCTGAAAAGGGTGGAGCAGGCGAGCCCGCCGGCGGGCTCGCCTCGGGGACTGGATCGTCTCCTAGAGCAGGAAGATGATCAGCAGGATGATGATGATCAGAAGAAGTACTCCGCCTCCGATGTACATAGCTGCGTCCTCCGTTCGTCGCTGACCCACCTTCGTTACCGCGCAGCGCGCAGGACGAAACCCGGGTGCGTGACGATCGTTACGGCTTGCCGAGCTCGGCGCGGCGCTGCTTCAGCAGCTCGAGCTTGCCTTCGAGCTCCGCCGCGAAGTCCGCGATGGCCGACTGGCGTTTGTGGACCAGCTCGAGCTGCTGCTGGACGATCGGGATCGCGGTCTCGATGATGCGAAGCCGCTCACGGTCGCTCGTCGTCTCGGCGTACTCGCTCCGCAGCTCGGCCCGCGCCTCCTCGGCCTCCGTGAGCGCGACGAGCTCCTCGAGCGTGAGCCCGAGCAGGTCGCGCAGGCGGATCAGCTCCTGGAGCCGGGCGACGTCGGTCTCGGTGTAGACGCGGTGCTTGCCCTTCGCCCGCTCGGAGCTCGCGCCAAGCAGGCCGAGCTCCTCGTAGTAGCGGATCGTCCGTGTGGTGATGCCGACTCGCTCGGCGACCTCGCCGATGCGGTACGGGCGTTCGACGGTCTCGGTGCTGCTCATGCCGACAGGATGACGGCCCCGATGGGCGTCGTGTGTGAACTCACAATGACGAACGTGGTCTTTTCACGTTGACGTCAGGTTAGCGTCGATCCGTCGGAATCGCGGCGCTCGTCCCCGAGCCGATTGCCGCGCATCATGCGCGACCTTCAAAATAGCGACACATGATTTCCAATCCAATTTTGCCGATCTGGTGTATTGACCTTGCGGACTATCGCTCCGTCATCTATCCTGCGACCCGATCATGACTCTCACGACCTCCAACACGCAGATGCCCATTCGCCGGCCCGCCGACGCTGTTGCGACGACGTGCCCGGATGGGACCGTCTTCGACGCCCTCACTGGGAGGTATGCGCGCTAGCTCCCTAGCCCGCACAGCAAGCCAGTTGAGGGCGGCCCCGAGGGGTCGCCCTTTTTCGTGCTCACACGAGGTGATGCCCAGCTTGAAGAAAATCTAGTTCCACCCGAGGCCCCGCCTGAGAGAGAAAGACCCTCCGCGCTCGCGCGCGCAATTACGGCCGGTTAATACGGTCGGCTTTCGCCTGCGCCTTTTGCGGAGCATCGGGCTCCAGCACCCCTCCACGTAGGACGCTGCATCTGCCGGCGATCCAGGGTCGAAGGGTAGGCGAGCGGCATAGACATCCGAGAGAACAAACACATTGCGTTGCGCGGTAGAGGAGCGGCTGTCCTCACGAGCCTCATGAGCTCGAGACCGTGGGTTCGAATCCCACCCGCGCGCTTCTCGCCACGGCCTCGGCGAGAGACCACACAGACAGGAGGCCGCTAGAGAGGACGACGAACGAGGTGCTGCGGCGCCTGCATCCGGCCGTGGCCCGGCCGGGGGGCTGCGAGCACGTCGTCGAGTTCGCCGCCTTCACGGCGGACGAGGATGCCGCCTGGCTGGAGCGCCACGGCAGCGACGCCGCCGCCGGGCAGAGCACGCTTGCGTCGCTCTACGCCCGCGCGGCCGGCATCGAGCCCGAGCAGACGAAGCATCCGCTCGGGTTCACCGCCTGACGGCGCACACGGCGCCGGCCAGGCGCCCTTCGACAGGAAAGGAGGCGGAGATGCATCTCCACCTCGTGCGTGTCGCCGCGCCGCCGCCGAAGGTGCAGCGGCCGGCGAAGGTCGTGGTCCTCGAGACGCGCCGGAAGGCCCGCCTCGAGGTCGCGCGGCGTGAGCCGCGGCCCGCCGCGTGAGCGAGTTCGACGGCGCCCCGCCTGCTGTCCAGGCGGGGCGCCGGTAGCGTGGGCGGATGCCAGGCGTTGAGCTTCGCGCGGTCGAGCGCGACGACCTCGAGACCCTCTACGAGCACCAGCTCGACCCGGAGGCGGCGACGATGGCCGGCTTTCCCTCGCGCGACCACGACGCCTTCATGAGCCACTGGACCGGGGTCATGGCCGACCCGAACCTGCTCCTCTACGCGATCGTCGCGGACGGCGAGCTCGCGGGCAGTCTCGCCGTCTTCCCCGATGTCGGCAAGCGCGCAGTCGGCTACTGGGTCGGCCGCGAGTTCTGGGGGCGCGGGATCGCGACCGACGCGCTCCGGCTCTTCCTCGCCGGCTTCGCCGAGCGTCCCATCTACGCGTGGGTAATCGCGACGAACGCCCCGTCGATCCGCGTGCTCGAGAAGTGCGGCTTCCGGCCGGCCGACGACGCGAAGGTCGAGCCGGGCGAGCTGCTCTTCCGTCTCGACATTTAGGTTTGCGGCTATGAGCACTCCCGCCTCCGACCGCGTCCGCGTGCGGCGCGAGCCCGAGCGCGGCCGCTACGACCGCGCCGACGTCGACGCCGTGCTCGACGCCGGCCTCGTCGCGCACGTCGCCTTCGTGCACGAGGGGCAGCCGATCTGCATCCCGACGCTGTTCGCCCGAGTCGACGACGAGCTGCTCGTCCACGGCTCAAGTGCGAGCCGGACGCTGCGGACGCTCGCCGCCGGCGCGCCCGCCTGCGTGACCGTCACCGTCGTCGACGGGCTCGTGCTCGCCCGCTCGGTGTTCGAGCACTCGGTCAACTACCGCTCGGCCGTTCTGCTCGGCTCCTTCACGCGCGTGGAGACGGAGGAAGGCAGGCTCGCCGCCTACCGCGCCTTCACCGAGAAGGTGCTCCCGGGCCGTTGGGACGAGGTCCGCGCGCCGGCGCCGCTCGAGCTGCGCGCCACCGAGATCCTGTCTCTGCCCATCGTGGAAACGTCCGCGAAGGTACGTACGGGGCCGCCGTCGGACGACGACTCCGAGGACGCCGCGCTGGACGTCTGGGCTGGTGTCGTCCCCGCTGTCAGCGCCTGGGGCGTGCCCGAGCCGTCGCCCGGACTGCGCGCCGGGATCGACGTTCCCGAGAGCGTGCGCCGTCTCCTCGACAGAGAACAGGGATCGGCGTAGGGTCGGCCCGCGGGGTCAGAACTAGAGGAGGTTCCATGTACGCAACGATCCGGACCTACGCCGGAGCGCCCGAGCTGGCCGACGAGTTGGCGGCGCGTGCCGGCGACGTCGAAGAGCTGATCTCGACGATCCCTGGCTTTCAGGCCTACTACCTCGTCCGGGCGGACGCTGGCTGCGTCACGATCTCCGTGTTCGACAGCGCGAGCGGCGCCGACGAGTCGAGCCGCCGCGCCGCGGAGTATCTCCGCGAGCATGACGGCGAGATGACCGCGTCGGCGCCGACCATCTGGGCCGGCGACGTGCTCGTGAACTTCGGCGCGCCCGCGCGCGTCTGACTCGCCCGCGCGGGAGGCCGGGCGGGCGGCCTCCTCGCGGGCGGGTAGAAAATCGCTCCGTGGAGACACGTCTCCAGGCGCTCCTCGATGCCGGCATCGCCCTGACGTCGGAGCTCTCGCTCGACGCCGTCCTGCAGAAGCTCGCCGAGACGGCAGCCGAGCTGACGGGCGCGAGGTACGCCGCGCTCGGCGTCATCGACCGCGACCGCCACGGGCTCGAGCGCTTCCTGACGACCGGGATCGATCCCGACACGCACGCGGCGATCGGCGACCTGCCGAAGGGCCGGGGGCTCCTCGGCGCGCTCATCGACGACGCCCAGCCGCTGCGCCTGCACGACATCGCCGACGATCCCCGGTCGGTCGGCTTCCCCCCGAACCATCCGCCGATGAAGTCGTTCCTCGGGGTGCCGGTGCTGCTGCGCGGCTACGCCTACGGGAACCTCTACCTCTCGGAGAAGGAGAACGGCGACGACTTCACGCAGGGCGACCAGGACGTCGTCACGCTGCTCGCCTCGCAGGCCGCCGTCGCGATCGAGAACGCGCGTCTGTACGAGTCCGCAACGCGCTGGCTGCGCCAGCTCGAGTCGCTCATCGAGGTCGGCAACGCGCTCTCCATGGAGCTCGACCTGGATCGCCTCCTCGACCTCGTCGCGCGCCGCCTGCGCGAGCTCGTCGGCGCGCGGCTCGTGCTCATCGCGCTGCCGAAGCCGGACGGCAAGCTCGGCATCGAGGCCGCCGACGGCGACGGCGCCGAGCAGATCCTGGGCAATCGGCTCGACGCCCGCGCCTCCAAGATGGGGCGCGTGCTCGCGCGCCGGCGCAGCGAGCGGGTGGACTCGATGATCGACGACATCGAGGTCGATCAGGAGACGGCGCGGCGCGTCAACGCGACTACGGGCCTCTACATGCCGCTGATCACGCGCGGGCGCGCGATCGGCGTCGTCGCCGTGCACGACAAGGCCGGCCAGGATGCGCGGTTCACCGAGGAGGACGTGCGGCTGGTCGAGACCTTCGGGAACCGGGCGGCGATCGCCGTCGACCTGTCCGAGCGGGTCGAACGCGATGCGCTGCGCCGCGTCATGGACGCGCAGGAGCTCGAGCGACGCCGGCTCGCCCGCGAGCTCCATGACGAGACCGGTCAGGCGCTCACCTCACTGCTGCTCGGGCTCCGCGCCGTCGAGGAGGCGGACGAGGACGAGCGGCGCGAGCGCCTCGCCGCCGTCCGCGAGCTCGCCGTGGCGACGCTCCAGGACGTGCGGCGGCTCGCCGTCGAGCTGCGCCCGACGGCACTCGACGACTTCGGGCTGGTCCCCGCGCTCGAACGGCTCGTTGCGACGTTCACCGAGCAGACGGGCATCCGCGTCGACCTCGAGCAGACGCTGGGCGCGAGCCGGCTGCCACCGGAGACCGAGACGGCCCTCTACCGGATCACGCAGGAGGCGCTTACCAACGTCGTGAAACACGCGCACGCAACCCGCGTGAGCATCGTGCTCACACGCAAAGATGCATCGGTGACCGCCGTGATCGAAGACGACGGCCGGGGCTTCGACCCCGCCAACACCCGTGAGGGCGGGGTCGGCCTGCTCGGTATGCGCGAGCGCGTCGAGCTGATCGGCGGGCGTCTCGACGTCGAGGCGAACGGCGCCGGGACGGCAGTCGTCGCGGAGGTGCCGGTCCTCTCGTGACCAGGGTGCTGATCGTCGACGACCACGCGGTCGTGCGCAGCGGGCTCCGGCGGCTGCTCGAGGAGGAAGGCTTCGAGGTCGTCGCCGAGGCCGGCGACATGCGGACGCCGTCTTCGAGGCGCGGTCGCACAAGCCGGACGTGATCCTCATGGACGTCGTCATGCCCGGGCAGAGCGGCATCGAGGCGACGCCGGCCGTGCTGCAGGAGGCGCCGGAGGCGAAGGTGCTGGTCCTCTCGATGCAGGACGACCCGCGCTACGTGACGGAGGCGTTCGACGCGGGCGCGTCCGGCTACGTGCTCAAGGAGGCTGCCGACACCGAGCTGGTGCAGGCGATCCGCGAGGTCGCTGCCGGTGGCCGCTACGTCCATCCGGCGCTCGGCGCGAAGATGATCACCGCCGCCGCCGAGGAGCGTCGGCGCGCGGAGGACGACCCGCTGTCGGACCGCGAGCGCGAGGTGCTGCGGCTCCTGGCCCTCGGCCACACCAACCAGGAGATCGCGAAGATGCTCTACATCTCGGTGCGCACGGCCGAGACGCACCGGGCGCACATCATGCAGAAGCTCCGACTCACCACCCGCGCCGAGCTCGTGCGCTACGCGCTCGACCAGGGTCTGCTCGAACTGCGCGAGCCCTGAGCTCAGGCCGTTAGCGGAACCAGCGCGCCCGCACGCGGCGCGGCCGCGGCGGCTTCCAGCGGATCTGCCGCTTGAACATGCCCGCCGAGAGCATCAGCAGGAGGGCAAGGCTGGCGGCAAGGGTGGCGTGTGGCTCCATCGGTTCCACTATCGGCAATTCGTGTCGCGGACCGCATCGGTTTGTACCGCAGGGCTGTTCCGTAGCCAGTACGGAGTACAACGTTTTGACAGTTCAGTTGCAAGGACTGTCCATGGACGGAGGTGTGACGGCTTCTCAGCCGTCCGGCCGCCGAGGCGCGCTGTCACGTCCACCGCGGTGTGGGCACTTCGTTCCAGCGACTGTCCATGGAACGGGGCCGGCACAGGTCGCCGCGCGGGCACGGCTTGCGTAGCCTCGCCTCAGTGTCATCGTTGGACGCAACCGGGCTGACGCAGGCGGAGGCGGCGAAGCGCCTCAAGGCGCGCGGGCCGCACGTGCCGCAGGCGTCGAGCCGCTCCTACGGGAGCATCGTCCGGGCGAACGTCTTCACGGTCTTCAACCTCGTCCTGCTCGTCTTCGGCGTCATCACCCTGGTCTTCGGCGCGTGGCAGGACGCGCTGTTCCTGCTCATCCTCGTCGCAAACTCCGCCATCGGCATTGCCCAGGAGATCCGCGCCAAGAACGCGCTCGACCACCTCGCCGCGCTGGTGACGCCGACCGCGCGCGTCCTCCGCGACGGGGAGGTGCGCGAGCTCCCGGTCGAGGACGTGGTCGTCGACGATGTCGTCCGCGTCCGGGCCGGCGACCAGCTGGTCGCCGACGGCACGCTCGCCCAGGCGACCGGCCTTCGGCTGGACGAGTCGATCCTTACCGGCGAGGCCGACCCGCTGGCACGCGGGACCGGCGAGCAGGTGCGCTCGGGCTCGTTCGCGGTCGAGGGCGAGGGCGCGTACGTCGTGACGGCGGTCGGCGCGCAGAGCTACGCCGAGCGCGTGGCGGGCGAGGCGCGCGAGTTCCGCCACCCACGCTCGCCGCTCGAGCGCTCGTTCGACCGGCTGCTCTTCATCCTCGTGGCGATCCTGATCCCGCTCGCGATCATCCTCGGCTATGCGCTCTGGGAGCGGAACACGCCGAAGAGCCAGGCGGTGTCGACGGCGGTGGCCGCAGGCGTCACGCTGATCCCCGAGGGCCTGATCCTGCTGACCAGCGTGACCTTCGCCGTCGCCGCGCTGGCCGTCGCGCGTCGCGGGGCGCTGGCGCAGCAGTTGAACGCCGTCGAGTCGCTGGCGTCCGTGGACGTCATGTGCATGGACAAGACGGGCACGCTGACGGAGCCGAACCTGCGCGTCGTCGAGGCCGTTCCCGCGAACGGCGATGCCGACGTCCTGGAACGCGCGCTCGGCCGGTTCGCCGCCGCGTTCCCGACCCGCAACGCCACCCTCGACGCGGTCGCGGACGCGTACGAGGCGCCTGCCGAGCAGGCGAGCGAGACCGTCCCGTTCTCGTCGCGCTACCGCTGGAGTGGCGCGCGGCTCGGCGACACCACGTGGGTGCTCGGCGCGCCGGAGCGCTTCCCGCTCGGCGCCCTCGACGGACGCGCCGCGGAGGAGGCGGGCCGCGGCCGGCGGGTGCTCGCGCTCGCGTCGACGACGGCGCCGCTCAACGGTCGCGACCCCGACGAGGGGCCGCCGCCCGGGCTCAGCCTCCACGGGCTCGTCCTGCTGGCGGAGCGCCTGCGGGACGACGCGGCCGAGACCGTCCGCTTCTTCCTGGAGCAGGGCGTCGAGCTGAAGGTCCTCTCCGGCGATCGGCCCGCCACGGTGGCGGCGATCGCCGCGGACGCCGGCATCCCGGTCGGCGGCGAGCCCATCGACGGGGAGTCGCTCCCGGACGACCCGGCCGCGCTGCGCGAGGCCGCGCTTGCTGCGTCCGTCGTCGGCCGCATCTCGCCCGAGGGCAAGCGGCGCGTCGTCGAGGCGCTGCGCGACTCGGGGCGCTACGTGGCCATGGTCGGCGACGGGGTCAACGACGTGCCGGCGCTGAAGGCGGCCCGCCTCGCGATCGCCCAGGGCAGCGGTGCCCAGATGGCGCGCAGCGTGGCCGACATCGTCCTGGTGAAGGGCACCTTCGCGGCGGTGCCGCCGATGGTCGCCGAGGGGCGGCGCGTCTTCCGCAACCTGCAGCGCGTCGCAAAGCTCTTCGTCACCAAGTCGGTCTTCGCCGTGGTGCTCATCCTCTCGATCGGGCTGACCCCGATCGCGTACCCGCTGCTGCCGCGTCACCTGACGATCGCAGCCGCGATCACGATCGGCATCCCGGCGTTCTTCCTGGCGCTCGCGCCGAGCGGCGGCGGCTTCCAGACCCAGGGGTTCCTGCGCGACGTGGCGCGGTTCTCCGTGCCCGCGGGGACGGCCGCCGGCCTCGGCGTGCTGGCGAGCTACCTCTTCGCGCTGAACGTGGCCAACATGAGCCTGACGCGCTCGCAGACCGTCGCGACGACGGTGCTCGTCATCGTCGGGCTCTACCTGATCCTGGCGCTCGAGGCGTCCGGGCTGCGGCGTGGGGCGGCGGTCTCCGTGATGGTCGCGGCCCTTGGCGCCCTCTACTTCTTCGTGCTGGCGTTTCCGCCGACGCGCCACTTCTTCTCGCTCTCCGCGCCGGGTTTCGGCGTCATCGTGCTCTCGGTGATCGGCGCCGCGGTCGCGATCACGTTCCTCGTGCTGACGGACGACCGCTTCATTCCTCCGCTCGCGTGGCAGTCTGGGGGCACGAAATGACGGGTACCCGCACACTCACCCCGTCGGCGCAGTTCAGCGCCACGCTGCGCGTGCGCCTCGACGACTCGCCCGGGAGCTTCGCGCGCGTGGCGACGGCGATCGCAGACGCGGCCGGGTCGCTCGGAGCCATCGACCTCGTCCGCGTCGAGCGCCACCACAAGGTACGCGACGTCACGGTGCTGGCCGCCGACCAGGACCACCTCGACCGCATCGTCGCGGCCGTGCACGCGCTCGAGGGCATCGAGGTCGAGCACGTCTCCGACCGCACCTTCCTGATGCACCTCGGCGGCAAGATCGAGGTCGTCTCGCGCGTGCCGCTGAAGACGCGCGACGACCTCTCGATGGCCTACACGCCCGGCGTCGGCCGCGTCTCGTCCGCGATCGCCAAGGACCCGGCGAGCGTCTGGAACCTGACCATCAAGGCGAATACGGTCGCCGTCGTCAGCGACGGCACCGCGGTGCTCGGGCTCGGCGACATCGGCCCGGAGGCCGCGCTGCCGGTGATGGAAGGCAAGGCGCTTCTCTTCAAGGAGTTCGGCGGGGTCGACGCGTTTCCGATCTGCCTGGCGACGAAGGACGCGGACGAGATCGTCCGTGTCGTGCAGGCGATCGCGCCGGTGTTCGGCGGCATCAACCTCGAGGACATCTCGGCGCCGCGCTGCTTCGAGATCGAGCGGCGCCTGCGCGAGACCCTCGACATCCCGGTCTTCCATGACGACCAGCACGGCACGGCGATCGTCGTCCTGGCGGCGCTGCTGAACGCGCTGAAGGTCGTCGGCAAGCCGATCGGCGACGTGCGCGTGGTCATGACAGGCGTGGGCGCGGCCGGCGTCGCGGTGGCGGAGATGCTCGTCGACGCGGGTGTGCGCGACATCGTCGGGTGCGACCGGCACGGCGCGATTGCTCGCGGCGAAGACGCGGCACCAGAGAAGGCCGCCTTCGCCGAGTGGACGAACCCGCGCGGCTTCCGCGGCTCGGCCGACGAGGCGCTCGCCGGGGCCGACGTCTTCCTCGGCCTTTCCGGCCCGGGCGCGATCACCGCGGACGGGGTCCGCACGATGGCCGACGGCGCGATCGTCTTCGCCATGGCGAACCCGACGCCCGAGGTGCAACCGGAGGAGATCGAAGACGCGGCGGCGGTCATCGCGACCGGCCGCTCCGACTATCCGAACCAGATCAACAACGTGCTGGCCTTCCCCGGCATCTTCCGCGGCGCGCTGGACGTACGCGCCTCCGCGATCACGTCCGAGATGGAGCTCGCGGCCGCGCACGCGATCGCCGAGATCGTCAAGCCGGAAGAGCTCGGCCCCGACTACGTGATCCCGAGCGTCTTCAACCGCGACGTCGCGCCCGCCGTGGCGACAGCCGTCGCCGACGCCGCCCGCCGCGCAGGCGTCGCGCGACGCGGATAACCCGCAGCGAGCGCCGGAAGCCCTACGGATGCCGCCCTCGGCGGCCTCCATCACGCTCCGCCCATGGAGCGGTCGTATGCGGTGGCGTGGCAGAACGGCGACGGGCGGTCGCATGCCGGCCGGCTCGACCTCGGGCCGTCGGCGCTCCGGCTCGAGGGCGGCGAGAGCGTCGACAACTTGCCGTACACCGACCTCGCCGACGTTGGCATCACGCGTCAGCGGGACGAGCGGCTCTCCGGGCGCCCGACCCTCGTGCTGCGGCTACGCGACGGGCGGACGGTGCACATTGTCTCCGTCGGCGAGCCGGGCGCGCTCCCGGAGCTCGTCGAGCGGCTCAGTCGTAGCCGAGCGACCGCACCGCCTGCGCGATCGTGAGCTCCTCGCGCGCCGGCACGACCTCGACGCTGAACGACCCCGCGAACGTGAGCGCCCTGACCACCGCCTCCCGCACGTCGGCGCGGTTCTCGCCGACGCCGGCTGTGAAGGCGAGCGCGTCGAGCCCGCCGAGCGCCGGAAGCATCGCGGCCACGGCGGTGGCGACGCGGTAGGTGAAGACGGCGAACGCCAGGGGGTCGTCGAGCCCGCCGAGCGCCTCCGTGCCCGACTCGCGCTCGAGCGCGTGGTCGAGCTCATCGACGGTCATCCCCCCGCGCAGCAGGTGCAGGAGCGCACCGGGGTCGACGCTTCCCGAGCGCGTTCGCATCGGCACGCCCTCGAGCGGCGTGAAGCCCATCGTCGTGTCGAGGGAACGCCCGTCGAGAACGGCCGTCACCGAGCAGCCGCCGCCGAGGTGGCAGACGACCAGCCGGTGCACCCGCACCTGCCCCGCGACCCATTCGACGTTCAGTCCGTGGAAGCCGAAGCGGCGGATGCCCCACGCCGGCGGGATTGCGTACGTCCGCGCCCGCTCCGGGATGGTCGCGTGAAAGGCCGTGTCGAAGGCCGCGACCTGCGGCACGTCCGGGAACGCAGCGCGTGCCTCGCGCAAACCGCGCAGGGCCGGCTCGTTGTGGAGCGGCGCGATCGAGCGCAGCTCCCCGATCGCCGCCTCGACCTCCGCGTCGACAAGGACCGGCTCGATGAAGCGAGTGCCGCCGTGCACGACGCGGTGCCCGACAGCGGTCACGCCGCGCGCGTCGGCGATCGCCTCGACCGGCGTGCTCGTCTCGCCCTCGACGACGTTCAGCTTGACGCTCGTCGAGCCGGCGTTGACGGTCAGGATCGCCAAGGCGTGAGCCGCGCGAGCAGTCCTTTGCGGGGCTGGGTCGCGCGCCAATCGTCGTACAGCGGGAAGCGGCCGGCGTCGCGCTCGGCTTTGACGCACTCGGCGTGCGCGTGCCGCCGCCGCCCCGTATCGCCCTCCGGGGCGATGAGCAGGTGGTCGCTCGTCGCGTGCAACCGCCGCTTGCAGAACGGGCAGCGGTACGTGGCCGGTTTCAGGCTGCGAACCGGCCGGAAGGCCCACCACTTCGGCTCGTCCATCTCGCCTATCGTCTCAGCACGCCGTCAGTCGCCGAGGGAGGATGTATGAGCACGCTCGCCGAGACCGCACCGCTCACCGCCGAAGAGCTCCGCGTCATCGACGCCTACTGGCGCGCCGCGAACTACCTCTCCGTCGGGCAGATCTACCTGCTCACGAACCCGCTGCTCCGCGAGTCGCTCACCCCCGAGCAGATCAAGCCGCGGCTGCTCGGCCACTTCGGGACGACGCCCGGCCTGAACCTGATCTACGCGCACATGAACCGCGCGATCGTGCAGCGCGACCTGAACGCGATCTACGTCACCGGCCCCGGCCACGGCGGCCCCGGCCTGGTCGCCAACGCGTACCTCGAGGGCACGTACAGCGAGGTCTACCCGCACGTGACCGAGGACGAGGCGGGCATGCGCGAGCTCTTCCGGCAGTTCTCGTTCCCGGGCGGGATCCCGAGCCATGTCGCCCCCGAGACGCCTGGCTCGATCCACGAGGGCGGCGAGCTCGGCTACTCGCTGACGCACGCCTTCGGCGCTGCGTTCGACGATCCCGACCTCGTGGTCTGCTGCGTCGTCGGCGACGGCGAGGCCGAGACCGGCCCGCTCGCCACGAGCTGGCACGGCAACAAGTTCCTGAACCCGCGCCGCGACGGCGCCGTGCTGCCGGTGCTGCACCTGAACGGCTGGAAGATCGCCAACCCCACCGTGCTCGCGCGCATCCCCGAGGAGGAGCTGATCGCGCTGCTCGAGGGCTACGGCTGGCGGCCGGTCGTCGTCGCGGGCGACGAGCCGGACGAGGTGCACCAGCTGTTCGCGTCCGCGCTCGACGAGGTGCTCGACGAGATCGACGCGATCCAGCGTCGCGCGCGCGAGGACGGCGACGATGCGCGGCCGCGGTGGCCGATGATCGTGCTGAGCACGCCGAAGGGCTGGACCTGCCCGCACGAGGTCGACGGCGTCCAGGTCGAGGGCACCTGGCGCTCGCACCAGGTGCCGATGACCGACGTCCGCACGAACGCCGGCCATCTGCAGCTGCTCGAGGAGTGGATGCGGAGCTACCGGCCCGACGAGCTCTTCGACGAGCACGGGACGCTCCTGCCCGAGCTGCGGGCGCTCCCGCCGCGGGGCGAGCGGCGCATGAGCGCGAACCCAGTCACCAACGGCGGCTCCGTTCTGCGCGACCTCGTCCTGCCTGACTTCCGCCACTACGCCGTCGACGTGGACGCGCCCGGCTCGACCACGAGCGAGGCGACGCGCGTCCTGGGGTCGTTCCTCCGCGACGTGATGGCGCGGAACGGGGAGACCTTCCGGCTCTTCGGGCCGGACGAGACGGCCTCGAACAGGCTCGACGCGGTGTACGAGGCGACGGATAAGACCTGGGAGGCCAGCACCCTGCCGGTCGACGAGCACCTCTCGCGCGACGGGCGGGTGATGGAGGTCCTCTCCGAGCACACGTGCCAGGGCTGGCTCGAGGGCTACCTGCTGACCGGCCGGCATGGGCTGTTCAACTGCTACGAGGCCTTCATCCACATCGTCGACTCGATGTTCAACCAGCACGCGAAGTGGCTGAAGGTGACGAGAGGGATCCCGTGGCGGCGGCCGATCGCGTCGCTCAACTACCTGCTCAGCTCGCACGTCTGGCGCCAGGACCACAACGGGTTCACGCATCAGGACCCGGGGTTCATCGACCACGTGGTGAACAAGAAGGCTGAGGTCATCCGCGTGTACCTGCCGCCGGACGCGAACTGCCTGCTCTCGGTCGTCGACCACTGCCTGCGCTCACGCCACTACGTGAACGTCATCGTCGCGGGCAAGCAGCCGTCGCTGGACTACCTGTCGATGGACGAAGCGGTCGTCCACTGCACGCGCGGGATCGGCATCTGGGACTGGGCCTCGAACGACGAGGGCGGGGACCCGGACGTGGTCATGGCGTGCGCCGGCGACATCCCGACGCTCGAGACGCTGGCGGCGGTCGCGCTGCTACGGCAGCACCTGCCCGACCTCAAGGTGCGTACGGTCAACGTCGTCGACCTGATGCGGCTGCAGCCGGACTCCGAGCATCCGCACGGGCTCTCGGACCGTGCGTTCGACACGCTCTTCACGGCCGACCGGCCGGTGATCTTCGCCTACCACGGCTATCCGACGCTCATCCACCGGCTGACCTACCGGCGGACGAACCACGGGAACATCCACGTGCGCGGCTACAAGGAGGAGGGGACGACGACCACGCCGTTCGACATGGTCATGCTGAACGACATGGACCGGTTCCACCTGGTCATGGACGTCGTCGACCGCGTGCCGTCGCTCGGCGGGCGGGCGGCGCACCTGCGCCAGGAGATGGTCGACCGGCGATTGCGCGCCCGCGCCTACACGCGCGAGGTGGGAGACGACATGGAGGACGTCCGCGACTGGAGATGGCCTGGCTAGCCGTCGAGCGGGAGCGCGATGCCGGGCTGTTCCAAGGCGCCGCCGAAGTCTTCGTCGGTGCCCCACGTGCGCCAGCCATCGGGCGTGAAGACGATCGTGACGTCGTCGTGCGCCCGGATCGCCTCGCCGGCATCCGGGTGAGTCAGCCCGGCGGGGGAGAGGTACTTGGCCCAGACGCGCTCGTTGAGCGCGAGCGCCTCGGCGCCGCGGATGACCTGCACGGTGCCGGTCGAGGCGGCGCCGCGCAGCGCACCGGGGCCGTGGGTGTCGATCAGGAGGCTGGCCCGGGGCCGCTCGGCGGCGTTCTGCGCCTTGCGCGTGCGGCCGCCGGTGGCGACCAGGAGGTCGTCGCCGCCGCGCAGGAACCAGACGGCAGACAGGTACGCCGAGCCGTCCGGTTCCGTGGTTGCGAGCGTGGCGATCAGGCGTGCGTCGAGCAACCAGGTCAGACGGTCGTCCATCGCGACGCAGTCTGCACGGCGCGACAGCTGGTGCCAGGCACGTGAACGAAGCTGTCACGGTGCCAGGCTCTGTAACGGGCCCGTCACAGTGCCTGGCACCGGGTGGGTGCTAGCGGCCGAGTACCTTCGCGACCGCGTCGCGGACCTTCGCCTCGTCGGCGCCGGCCGCCGTGAGGAGCTCGGCCGCGAGGCCGTCCTCGACGCCGGCGAGGCCGACGAGCAGGTCCTCCGTGCCGACCCAACGGCCGTGGCGGTCCTTGGCCGCGTCGACGGCGAGGTGGAACGCCTTCTTCGCCTTCGGCGTCATCGGGACGCCACGCCGGCGGGTCGGCGTCACTTCCGCCGCCTCCGCCGCCTCGACCTTGCCGCGGATGTCGTCGTAGCGGACGCCGAGCGACTGGAGCGCCGCGGCAGCGCCTCCGCCCTCGGTCTTGAGCAGCCCGAGCAGAAGGTGCTCGGTGCCGATGTAGCCGTGCCCGAGTGCCTCGGACTCGGCGTGCGCGTCCTCGACGGCTGCCCGCGCGTAGCGGGTCAGCCGCCCGAACGGCCGGCGCCCGCGACGGTAGTACATGGCGTCCTTCGGCCCGCGTGCGTCCTCGGGCCCCGCGTCCACGATCTGGTGGACGCGCTGGTGCGAGAGGCCGAGCTCCTCGGCGATCTCGCGCATCGATCCGCCCTGCGCATGCAGCCGTCGGATCACGTGCTGGTAGTCGACGCGGGCGCGGTCGACCTCGTGCTGCAGGTCGAGCAGGCGCTCGCGGACGGTCTTGGCTTCGCTTAGAAGCTGGTCATCGAGTGTCATCATTCCGTCTAGTGTACTAGACAGACACCCTGTTCGTCTAGCCGAGTAGACGGAGGATACGCGCGGCGAGCACGGCCGCGTTTTTCGAGTTGTCGACGCCCACGCAAGCGACCGGGACGCCCGGCGGCATCTGGACGATGGCGAGCATCGCGTCGAGTCCGTCCAGCACGGATTTCGAGGAGCGCAGCGGCACGCCGATCACGGGCAGCTCCGTGTGCGCGGCCACAACCCCCGGCAGCGCGGCGGCGAGGCCGGCCCCGGCGATCAGCACGCGGATGCCGCGGTCGGCCGCCGTGGTCGCGTACTCGCCGACCTCGCGCGGGTTGCGGTGCGCGGACAGGACGTTGAACTCCCACGGGATACCGCGCTCGTCCAGCTCCTTCGTCGCCGCCTCCATCGCGGCGCGGTCGGACTCGGAGCCGACGAGGATTCCGACCAGCGGCTCAGGCAACGGCGTGCACCGGTGCGGCGATGTCGCGGCGGAAGCGGCAGCCCTCGAAGTGGATTCGGGCGGCCGCGTTGTACGCCTCGTCGCGGGCGGCCTCGATGGTCGGGCCGACGCCCGTGACGGCGAGGATGCGGCCGCCTGCCGTGACGAGCCGGCCGTCGCGCTCGGCCGTGCCCGCCTGGAAGACGAGCGCGCCGGCGTCCGCGACGCCGTCGATCGGCGTGCCGCTGTCGCCGCTCGCCGGGTAGTCGCGGCCGGCGAGGACGACGGTCACCGCCGCGTCGTCGGAGGCGTGGAGGCTCGTGCCGGCCAGCTCGCCCCGCGCGGTCGCGGCCAGGGCGGCGAGCAGGTCGCCGTCGAGCCGGGGCAGGACGGCCTGCGTCTCGGGGTCGCCGAAGCGGCAGTTGAACTCGATGACGCGCGGCCCGTCAGGCGTCAGCATCAGCCCCGCGTAGAGCAGCCCCGTGAAGGGCGCGCCGCGGCGGGCGAGCTCGGCCGCCACCGGCCGGTGCACGGCGTCGACCAGCTCGTCGAGATTCGGCACGCCCGGCACCGGCGAGAAGCTGCCCATGCCGCCCGTGTTCGGGCCGGTGTCGCCGTCGCCGATCCGCTTGTAGTCGCGCGCGGAGGCGAGCGGCAGCACCTGCTCGCCGGCCACGAGCGCGAAGACGGAGAGCTCCTCGCCCTCGAGCAGCTCCTCGACGAACGCGTCGGGGCCGGCGGCGGCGAGCGCGTCGCGCAGCTCCCGGTCGGTCATGCAGACCTGGACGCCCTTGCCCGCTGCTAGGCCATTCTCCTTCACCACCGCGGGCGCGCGTGGCTCGCCGACCAGGTTCGCGCAGGGCACGCCCGCCGCGTCCATGACCTCCTTGGCGAAACGCTTCGAGCCCTCGATCTGCGCCGCCGCGCGCCCCGGGCCGAAGACGGCGATCCCGGCCGCGCGCAGGTCGTCGGCGAGCCCCGCGACGAGCGGCGCCTCCGGCCCGACGACGACCAGGTCGGGTGCGAGCCGGCGCGCCAGCGCCGGAACGTCCTCGTCGTGGCAGGTCGCCAGCCCCGCGATCCCGGGGTTCCCCGGCGCCGCGTGCAGCCCGGTCAGCAGCGGGCTCTGCGCCAGCTTCCACGCGAGCGCGTGCTCGCGACCCCCGCTGCCGACGAGCAGCACCCTCACGGGCCGGGACACTACTCGGGCGGCACGACGTTTGGGCAGCGCCCGGATCGTTCATGATGTCGCCGTGCAGTTCGAGCCGGGCCTTGATCGTCACGAGTGGGAGAGCCAGTGGGCGCAGCTGGAGGACGACATGCGCACGTCGCCCGAGGAGACGCTCCCCGAGCTCGCCGACCTCATGGAGCAGGCGCTCGGGGAGGCCGGCTACGACCTCACCGACCCGGTGGCCCGCGAGGGCGAAGAGCGCGAGGTGGTCGCAGAGTTCCGGGCCTCCCGGGAGATCGCCGACCAGGTCGACCGAGGCGACGACGTCGACCCGGGTGATGTCGCGGCAGCGCTCAACGGGCTCGTCGCCCTGCATGACTTCCTCTCGAACACCGACGCCCGAGATTTTTAGCTAGCGGGCGAGCGCCTGCTCGCGCTCGCGCCCGGTGCCGATCCAGGTGACGGGCACCTCGAGCTCGCGCTCGACGAAGTCCACATAGCGGCGGGCTGCGTCCGGCAGCTCGGCGGCCGCCCCGACGTCGCCGAGCTCGGAGCGCCATCCGTCCACGACCTCGTAGACCGGCTCCGCGTGGTGGAAGTCGCTCTGGTGCGCAGGGAATTCGCGCGTCTCGCTCCCGTCGGGCAGCCGGTAGCGCGTGCACACCGGGATGCGGTCGAAGGCCGACAGCACGTCGAGCTTCGTCAGCGCCAGCGAGGTGAAGCCGTTCAGTCGGGAGGCGTAGCGGAGCCCCACGAGGTCGAGCCATCCGCAGCGCCGCGTGCGGCCGGTGACGGTGCCGTACTCGCCGCCGAGGTCGCGCACGCGCTCCTGGTCGGGGCCCTCGATCTCGGTCGGGAACGGCCCCTCGCCGACGCGCGTCACGTAGGCCTTCGCGACGCCGACGACCGCGTCGATCCGGTTCGGCCCGATGCCGATGCCGGTGGCGGCGGCGGCCGCGACCGGGCTCGAGGAGGTGACGAACGGGTACGTCCCGTGGTCGAGGTCGAGCAGCGTCCCCTGCGCGCCCTCGAAGAGCACGGCCTGCCCGTCGCGGAGTGCCTCGTGGACGAGCAGCGACGTGTCGGCGAGGTGCGCCCGCAACCGCGGCGCCCAGCGCTCCGCGCGCCCGGCGACGTCGTCGAGGTCGAGCGGCTCGGCGCCGTAGATGCGCTCGAGCCAGAGGTTCTTCTCGGCGAGCGCGACCTCGATCTTCTGGCGCAGGATCTTGGCGTCGAACAGGTCCTGGACGCGGATGCCGAGCCGGGACGCCTTGTCGGCGTACGCCGGGCCGATGCCGCGCCGGGTCGTGCCGATCTGCAGGCGACCCAGCCGGCGCTCGCTTGCACCGTCGATGGCGACGTGCCACGGCATGATCACGTGCGCGTTGCCGGAGATGCGCACGCGCTCCGTGGAGAGCCCGCGCGCTTTGGCGTCGTCGAGCTCCTCGATGAAGACGTCCGGGTCGATGACGCAGCCGGCGCCGAGCACGCACTCCTTGCCCCAGAGAATTCCCGAAGGCATGTGCCGGAACTTGTAGGTCTCGCCGTCGACCACGATCGTATGCCCGGCGTTCGGGCCGCCCTGGTAGCGGCAGACGACGTCGGAGTCACGGGCGAGCAGGTCGACGATCTTGCCCTTCCCCTCGTCGCCCCACTGCGCCCCCACGATCACGGTGGCAGGCACAGCCACAGAGTCTGCCCGATCGTGCGGTCGTGGCGGGCTTCCCAGGATCTGGCCGACGGCCGCAGAACCTGCTGCCGTGGGCGATCGCTGGGCCACCGGACGCGTCGAGGCCTTCAGCGACGGCGTGCTCGCGATCGCGATTACGCTGCTCGTGCTCGAGATCCACGTGCCCGAGTCCGAGTTCGACAACCTCTGGCACGGGATCGCCAGCCAGTGGCCGTCCTACCTGGCCTTCGCGACGAGCTTCCTGACCATCGGCGCCTTCTGGCTGCTCCACCACGGAGTCTTCCGGCGCCTGCAGTACGCGGACACCAGCGTCATGCGCCTGAACCTGCTGCTCCTGATGGCGATCACCTTCCTGCCCTTCCCGACCCGGCTGATGGCGCAGGCGATCCACGACACGCAGGCCGAGCGCGCGGCGGTGATCACCTACGGGCTGAACCTCCTGGCGATCTCGATCCTCTACGCGCTCCTCTGGGAGGCGGCCGTGCGCAGGCCCGGTCTCCTGCAGCCGGACGTGACGCCGGAGGAGATACGCGCGTTCCGCCGGATTGCGTCGCCAAGCGCGGGCTTCTACGTGCTCGCGACGGCGCTGGCGATCTTCGCGCCGCGCGTCGCCGTCTTCTGGCTGCTTGCCGTCGCGATCACGATCGTGTTGCGCGCCCGCGGCGACACGATGCCGGGAGGAGCCCGCGCGGAGCCCTCGCCCGAGGAGGGCTAGGCCGCCGCCAGGTCGGCGAACTTCGCGTAGCGCTGCAGGAACGACAGCTTCACGTGACCCGTGGGGCCGTTGCGATGCTTGGCGAGGATGACCTCGGCCAGTCCCTGGTCCTGGGACTCATCGTTGTAGTACTCGTCGCGGTAGATGAAGGCGACGAGGTCGGCGTCCTGCTCTAAACTCCCCGACTCCCTCAAGTCAGACAATATCGGTCTTTTGTCATGACGCTGCTCGACGGCGCGCGAGAGCTGCGACATGGCGATGATCGGCAGGTCGAGCTCGCGCGCCAGGATCTTGAGCTGCCGGGAGATCTGCGACACCTCCTGCACGCGGTTCTCGTAGTTCGAGTCCGAGCTCATCAGCTGCAGGTAGTCGACGATGATCAGGCCGAGGTTCGGCTCCTTCGACTTCAGCCGCCGCGCCTTCGCGCGGATGCCCATGATCGTCATCGAGCCGGTGTCGTCGACGTAGATCGGCGCCTTTGCGAGCTTGTCGCACGCGGCCGTGAGCCGCGGCCAGTCGTCGGCGGCGAGCTTGCCGCTGCGCAGCCGCTGCGACTCGACCTTCGCCTCGCTGCACATGAGGCGCTGCGTGACCTCCGACTTCGACATCTCGAGTGTGAACAGAGCGACGGGCACCTGCTTGCGGACGGCAAGGTTCGCGGCCATGCACAGCGTCAGCGCCGACTTCCCCATCGACGGGCGGGCGGCGACGATGATCAGGTTGCCCGGCTGGAAGCCCGAGGTGAGCCGGTCGAGGTCGCGGTAGCCGGACGGGATGCCGGTGATCTCCTCGCCCGCCTCGTAGAGCGCCGTGATCTTCTCGAAGCTCTCCTTCAGCAGCTCCTCGATGTGGCTGAACTCGTTCGAGACCTGCTCCTGCGAGAGCTCGAAGACGATCTGCTCCGCCTTGTCGAGCAGGTCGGCGGCCTCACCGGGGCGGTCCCAGCCGAGCTGCGAGATCTGCCCGCCGGCGGAGATCAGACCGCGCAGGATGCCCACCTCGCGGACGATGCGCGCGTAGTGGCCGGCGTTGGCGCTGGCCGGGACGAGGCGCGCCAGCTCGTGGACCCGGACGCGGCCGCCGGCGGCATCGAGCTCGCCCCGCTCCTCGAGCTCGTCGGCGACGGTGATCGCGTCGACCGGCTCGCCGCTCGCGAAGAGCCCGAGGCACGCCTTGTAGATCTTGGCGTGGGCCTCGCGGTAGAAGTCGCCCGCGTCGAGCACCTCGGTAACGACGCCGATGGCGCCGGGCGAGAGCAGCATCGCGCCGAGGACGGACTCCTCGGCGTCGAGGTTCTGCGGCGGGACGAGCGCCCGCTCGGGCGGCGCGGCGACCGCGGTGTCCAGAGACGCCATGCCTCCATTCAAGCGCGTGTCGCGGGAGACGGTCATGGCGCCTCCGGACGGTCGCAGCGCGGGGGCAAATCGGTCGCTTTGCAGCAGGATCGGAACATGCGTTCGACCATTATCCCCAGAAGCCCGGACGTTGTCCCCGGCACGGCCAACAGACGCGCTGGACAGATCGTCCGGTCGGAGCGGGGACTTCCTGGCCAAGTCCACAGCGGCCGGCGTCCGCTGTGGACGGTGGGACAGTCCGTCAGGGGATAGTCCCGAGCGCTCTCCCGGGACAGTCCCCGGCAGGGGGTTGGTTGGCCCGAACCGATTCCTGCGGGGACTGTCCCAACGCGGCTCGCGGACAGCAGGACGCCCCTGTCCCCGGGCGGATTCCTGGCGGGGACTGTCCCGACGAGTACTACGCCGACTCGGGCTCGCCGGTCTGACCGAGCGTGCCCGCCGCGGCCTCGGCGACGATGTCGTCGGCCGGCTCGGCCTCCGGCATGCCGGGTGGCGCGGTTTCGTCGGCCGGCTCTTCGGTCTCGGCCTCGGCCCCTCTTCGGTCCGGCCTCCGGCGGCGGCCGCCTCGGCGACCGGCGTCTCGGCCTCCGGCGCCTCGGCAACAGCCTCGGCCTCCGCCTCCTCCGGAACCTCCGGCTCCTCGGGCGGCAGCTCGCCGCCTTCCGGGACGACGAGCGTGCGCACGGTGGCGTTCACGTCCTCGAAGATCGCGATCTCGACCTCGTAGCGGCCGATGCGCTTGATCGGCTCGGCGAGATGGACCTTGCGCCGGTCGATGCGGATGCCGGACTCCTCGCGGATCCGCTCGGCGAGGTCGGTCGGCGTGATCGAGCCGAAGAGCGTCCCGGTCGGCCCGGCATTGACGTCGAAGCGGAGCTCGAGCGCCTCGAGCTTCGCCGCGAGGTCGCGCGCCTGGTCGCCCGTGCTGGCGTCGTGCCGCGCCCGGTGCGCCTCGCGGCGCTCGAGCTCGGCGACCTTCGCCGGCGTCGCGCTCTCGGCCATGCGGCGAGGCAGAAGGTAGTTGCGTGCGTAGCCGCTCGCCACGTCGACGACGTCGCCGCGCAGGCCGAGGTTCTCGACGTCGGTGAGCAGGATGATCTTCGTCGCCATCGCTAGCCGGACACGTAGGGCAGGAGCGCCATCTCCCGCGCGCGCTTGATCGCGACCGCGACCTGCCGCTGGTGGCGGCGGCACGCCCCGGTGATCCTCCGCGAGCGGATCTTGCCCTTCTCGGAGATGTACCGGCGCAGCTGCGCCGCGTTCTTGTAATCGACCTCGTCGACCTTCTCGCGGCAGAAGTAGCAGTTGCGCCGCCGGATCTGGGCGTCCGCGCGACCGCCCTTGCCGCGCCGCTGGTCGCTGTTGCTGCTGTTGCCCCCGCGCTTGTCTCTCGAGCTGGGCGGCATAGAACGGGATGTCGTCGTCGGTCGCGGCCGGCGTGAAGTCGGCCTCCTGCGCAGCGCCGGCGGGCACGAACTGCGCCTCGCCCTCGCCGCGGCTGCCGAGGAACTGCACGGAGTCGGCGATGATCTCCACCGCCTGGCGCTTCGTGCCGTCCTGGGCGTCCCACTCGCGCCAGTCGAGGCGCCCGTCGATCGCGACCGGCCGGCCCTTGGCGAGGTACTGCGCGCAGCTCTCGCCCTGGTTGCCCCAGACGGTCACGTCGAAGTAGTTGGGCTTGTCGGTCCACTCGCCGGTGGCGCCGTCCTTCTGGCGCGTGTTCACGGCGATGCGGAGCTTGCAGACGGCGGTGCCGCCCGACGTGTGCCGCAGCTCGGGATCCTTCGTCAGGTTGCCCACGAGCACGACCCGGTTGATGTTGGCCATCTGGTTCCTCCCTCGTGTCCTACGCGGCCTCGGCCGGCGCGGCGTTCTCGGTGGTGGTGGCGGTGGTGGGGGACGTCGTCTTGCGCTCGGGCCGGCGCACGGCCAGGTGGCGCATGACTCCGTCGGTGATCTTGAGGATGCGCGACAGCTCGTCGAGCGTCTCGGCGTCGCTCGAGAACAGGAGCAGGTGGTAGGTGCCCTCGCCCTTGTGGTCGATCTCGTAGGCGAGTTTGCGGCGACCCCACGGCTCGTGCTTCTCGACCGTGCCGCCACGGCTCTCGATGAGCTCGCGCGTTCGCGTCACGATCTCGTCCTGGCGCTCCTCGGGGAGCTCGGGGTCGATCATGAGCAGCACTTCGTATGGGTGCGTTCATTGTCCCGGACCTCCTCTCTTCCCTCGGTCTAGTGGCCTTGCCGGCCGGCGCCGCCCGGGAGCGCGGGCGCGATGGCAAGGCAGGAAGCGGGCCGAGTGTAGCATCGGCCCCCGTGCAGAACCGGGCCGCGATCATCGCCGGCGGCGTTGCCGCGGCGGCCGCCGTCGCCTACGGGCTGCTGCGCCGCAGGGCGGCGGCATCTCCGCCGGTCGCCGCCCCGGAGGAGCCGGCCGGCCCTGACCCGCGGGCCGAGTCGCTGCGCGAGAAGCTCGCCGCGTCGCGCGAGCTCGCGGCCGAGCGCGACGCGTTCGAGGAGGCCGAGACGCCCGTGGACGAGGCCGTCGCGGTCGAGTCCGGACGAGGACGTCGAGGAGCGCCGCCGGGCCGTGCACGAGCGCGGCCGGGCCGCCGCCGATGAGATGCGGCACGGCCCCGGTGCCGGCGCGTAACACTCCGTACACGGCCTGTCCACAGCTGTGCGCAGTGCTGTGGATCGTGTCTCGAAAAAGGCGCTCGGAGCGGACAAACGATGCACAGGGGCGCGCCGTCTGACACCAGGAAAACTGCCGAAAAGCCCCGCGAATCTCCCGGTTCCGACTGTGGACAGAGGCGGTTATCCACATCTACACAACGTCCGACGGACATGCTTTGCTGCCCCCAGGCCAGCACAGATACACCCCCATCTCCCCCGATGCCCGGGCCGCGTCCCCCCAAAGCAGCGCTCGGCACAGCTGGCCTGGTGGCGATGACGACTCTCCAGGGACGCGGCTCGGGCATCCCTTTCCCCTCTCGGGTTCACCGCAGGGCTGCGTCTACCCCCGAGGCCAGTCCACGGGCGACGCGCGCCTGGTACCGCCCGAGTGCGGAGCAGGCGCCGTTCGCCCGCGTTCGTGACGAAGCCCGTCTCGACGAGGATCGCCGGAACGTTCGCCCAGTTGAAGCCGGTGAGGTCGGAGCGGGGCACGAGCCCGCGGTCGGCCGCGCCGGTTGCCGCGACGACCGAACGCTGGACCAGCCGGGCCGCGCGCAGGCTGCGCGCGTAGATGTCGTCGGTCCAGCCCCGGTGGTAGGCCGGGTAGAGCGTCGCGACGCCGTGCAGGCCGGGGTTGGTCGAGCCGTCGGCGTGGATGCGCAGCATCAACGCGGCGTGCCGGCGGTTGCAGAACCGAGCCCGGGCGATGTTGCCGCCCGTGCCGAGGCGGAAGGTCGGCCCCGTGCGGGTCATCGCGACACGGAAGCCGCGGCGCAGCAGCTCCGTCCGCGTCCGCCGCGCGATCGCCAGCACCACCGCGGCCTCGCCCGGCGCGCCGCCGCCATCCTTGATCTTCAGCCTTCGCGAATGGGGGCCGATCGGCTCCACCTGCCGCCCGATCGCGGGCGGCGTCCCGTGCCCCGGGTCGAGGCAGATGAGCGGCGCGAGCACACGCCCGAGTCTAGGGGGGCTTGGCGAAACGACGACTGTGCCGGGCCGCGCTAGCCTCGGAACGACCATCGCAGCCCTGCGACGAGCGACGTTCCGCCAAACCCCCCTGTGGCCTATGTCGGCGTAATCGCGTCGGCCAGCGAGCGCTGCACCGTGACCGACCGGTCGAGCCCGGTGAGCTCGAAGATCCGCACGATCCGCGGGTCGGTTGCGACGACGGTCACGTCGGCGCTGCGCGCGGCGGCGCCGATGATCCCCAGCGCGGTCGAGTCGATGAAAGTCGTCCCGACCAGGTCGACGACGAGCCGCCGGCCGTCGGCGTCGAGCGCGCCGCGGAGCTCGTCTGCCGCGTGGAGGTCGAGCTCGCCCTGCACCGCCACGACGGTCATCGACTCCCCCACGTGCGCCACGGTGATCTCGGGGTCCATCAGCCGCATTCCTCGACCGTACGCAAGGCCCGATGTGCGTCGTTCACGCGTTCTGTTGCGATCTGCTCACACCGCGACGAGCTTGTACCCGATGCCCCGGACCGTGACGAGCTGCTCGGGGCTCTCGGGATCGCGCTCGACCTTCCGCCGCAGATTCGACATGTGGATGTCGCACGCACGCTGGTCGCCGACGTACGTGCTGTCCCACAGGTGCTGCATGACCTCGCGCCGTGTGAAGACCCGCTCCGGCTCGCCGGCGAGGAGCGCCAGGAGCTTGAACTCCGACGGGGTCAGGCGCACCGGCCGGCCCTCGATCTTCACCGTGTGGCGAACCGGGTCGATCTCGAGCCGCCCGATCCGCATCACGGCGCTGCCGGTGGCGCGTCGGTCGAGCTCGCGGCGGCGCAGCACCGCGCGTACGCGCGAGAGCAGCTCCGCCATGGAGAACGGCTTCGTGACGTAGTCGTCTGCGCCGCTCTCGAGCCCGAGCACGCGATCGACCTCGGCGTCGCGCGCGCTGAGCAGGATGATCGGGACGTCGCTCGCCTCGCGCATGCGCCGGCACACCTCGATCCCGGACAGGCGCGGCAGCATGATGTCGAGCACGACGAGCTCGATGCCGTCATCGCCCAGCACCTTGAGCGCAGCCTCGCCGTCCCCGGCCGTCTCGACGTCGAAGCCCTCGCTCTGCAGCGCGTAGCCGACCGCGTCCACGAGCGCCGGCTCGTCGTCGACGACGAGGACGCGCGTCATGCCGAGACCACCTGCGCCGCCGGGAGCACGATGTCCGCCGTCGTTCCCTGCCCTGGCGCGGAGGCAAGGGCGAGGGAGCCACCCATCGCCTCGACCGACTCGCGCGCGATCGCGAGCCCGAGGCCGAAGCCGCCAGGCCCCGTCGGGTCGCCGCGATAGAACCGATCGCCCGCTCGGTGCACCGCCTCGGGCTCCATCCCACGGCCCGTGTCGCGGACGCGGACGCGGACCCTGCCGTTCGGCTGTGCGACCGAGAGCGTGATCCGGCCCGCGTCGGTGTACCGGGCCGCGTTCGCGGCGATGCTGGTCAGCGCCTGCTCGAGCAGGCCGCGGCTGGCGAGCGCGGCCGCGCCCTTCGGGCAGCGAACGGAGACCCGGACGCCGTCGGCCGGCCGGAGGCCCCCTGCGACAGCGGCGAGGACGGGCGCGAGCGGAACGACCTCCGTGCGCGGCGCCTCAAGGCCGCTCTGCAGCCGGGCGAGCTGGAGCAGCGCGGCGCTCAGTCTCGTCAGCCGGTCGGCCTCGCGGGCGATGTGCGCCAGAAACCGGTCGCGCTCGGCGGGGATGTCCTTGGCTCCGCCCAAAAGCACGTCGATGCCGCTGACGATCGCCGCGAGCGGCGTGCGCAGCTCGTGCGCCGCGTTGGCGACGAACTCGGATGCGGCACGGAGCCGCGTGTCCGCGTCGGTGACGTCCTGGAAGAGCCCGACGGCGGCGACGATGCCGCCCCGCGAGTCGCGAATCGGGGCGGCGTTGACCTCGAGCACGGTCCGCCTCCCGGTGTGGAGGACGACGCGCTCTCGCAGGACCTCCTCACCGGCGAGCGCGCGCGAGAGCGGCCAGTCGTCGGGGCCGTACGGCTTTCCGTCGGCACGCGTGCCGCGCGCGCTGGCCCAGGCCTCCTGCATCGGCAGCGCGCTCGCCTGGCCGCCGATCTCCAGGCTGCGCTCGTTCGCGAGTGTGATGTCGCCGGTCTCAGCGTCCGCGATGACCAGTCCGGCCGGGATGTGCTCCACGATCGTCTCGAGGTAGGAGCGCCTGCGCTCGAGCTCGTCCGAGGCCTGCTCCAGCTCGGCGGTCCCTTCGGCGATGCGCCGCTCGAGCTGCGCGTTCAGCTCCCAGGGGTCGGTCATGTCGCGGAACGCGAGCAGCAGCATTTCGTCCGTCCCAGTAGCGCCGACGCGCGCCGCGCGCACCTCCGCGTCGAAGGCGACACCGCCGCGCCGCTCGAGGCGGGTCGTGAACGTGCGCCGCTCGACTCTGCCCTCCGCGACGAGGGCGAGCTGCTCCGCCAGGGACTCGCGCAGCTCCGGCGCGCCGAGCGCCTGAATTGGCTTGCCCACAAGCTGCTCGGGGGCGACCTGGAGGAGCTCGCCGGCGGCCGCGCTCACCTGGGTGATCACGCCGGCGGGTGTCGTCGCGACACACGGGCCGACCAGTTCCAGTAGCGCCTCGCGGGCGGCATCGGGCACCGCCGCGTGCGCGGCGTCGAGCATGCGGTTAATCGGCATCGGCCGGACGCCCTTTCATGAGACACCATGGCCTTACCCCGTCGGCTCCCGGGCTCAACCGCGAGCTGTGCGGGCGGCGTTTCGCCGCGGCGAACGCGCGGACAACGTTGTCGCACCCGTGGCTGTCGAGGTCGTTCACCGGCCCCGTCGATCGTACTCGTCACACCCACCGGGCTCGAGACGATTCGGCGGCGGCTGGGCGGGCAAATTGTCTCTCAGTGACCGCTGCTTCTGCCTCGCGCCTGCTGTCGGCACCCGTGCGCCTGGACGACATCCAGCTGGGGGTCGTGGTCGACGTGATCTTCGACCACCGGCTCTCGCGCGCCCTCGGGCTCGAGGTGCGCTGCGGGGACGGTGAGAAGCGCTTCCTGCCGCTCGCCGCGGCGCGCGCACACGGTGGCGAGGTCGTGGTGAGCACACCGCTCGCGCTGCTCGACCCGCCGCAGCTCGCGTTCTACGCGCGGCACGGCGCGAGCTTCCGCGCGCTGCGCGTCGCGCCCTCGCACGGGCTGCCGGCCCGGGTCGCGGAGGTCGAGCTGACCGACGGCGGCGAGGTCGCGCGCCTCGAGCTCGAGGGTTCCGGCTGATCGTGTGGGCCGTGTGAGGAAACCCAGAAAAACGGCTGGAGCGATGCTCACGAGCCGCAGCGTACGGTGCGCCGCATGCAGGCCCACGAAGCACCCGCCGGCGTCCCGGTCGCCGTCCAGCAGCCCCGGCTGGTGTTCTTCCACTCGTCTCGGTCGGGGCCGTCCAGGCGCGTCGAGGGCTTCCTCGCCCAGGTGCTCCAGCGGCGCGGCAACCACCAGACGTTCCGGCTCTTGCGCGTCGCCACCGAGGAGCGGCCCGATCTGGTCGCCCGCTTCGCGATCGAGAGTGTGCCGACGCTCGTCGTCGTGGACGGCAACCACGTGAGCGCCCGGCTCGAGGTGCCGCGCGGGTGCGAGGAGATCGAGCAGTTCCTCGCGCCCTGGCTTCGCTAACGGGCCGAGGGGCTCTGGCGGGCCTCAGGCAATGCCCGTCGACAGGCGCTGCTCGCCCCGATGCGTCGTCCTCAGTCGCCCCGATAGCTCCGCTATCGAAGCTCCTTGCGTCCTAGCCTCGGAGCGACCATCGCGTGCCGTCGGGCGAGCGGATACCCGCCAGAGCCCCCTCGGCCCGTTGCCCTTCCACCGTTGTGCCGGATAGGTTCCTCGCGTGCGCGAGGAACGGATCATCCGGAACGAGGCGCTCTTCCGCGAGCTGAACGAGCGCGTTCGTGAGATCGAGGACGACATGTCGATGCGCGGCCTCGTGGAGCCCGACCCGTACGGCGAGTACTTCTGCGAGTGCGGGCTCAACGAATGCATGGAGAAGATCCGGCTCACACGCGGCGAGTACGAGCAGGCCCGCAGCGACTCCACGCGGTTCGTCATCCTCCCCGACCACCTGATCGCCGACGTCGAGCGCGTCGTGCACCGCGAGGACGGCCGCTACGCGATCGTCGAGAAGTTCGAAGGGGAGCGCGAGCTGGCGCTGTCCGACCCGCGCCGGTAGTTGGACCTCGTCAGGCGTCACCCGACGCCGATCCTCTTCACGCTTCTCGTCGCCGCCGCCGCGGTCGCGTTCCTGCCCGCGGTTTCGGCCGGCTTCGTCGCCGACGACTTCATCCTGCTACGCACGCTGGGACGCTCCTCCGGGCTCGGCTGGGTTTTCACCCATAACGACGTCGGGGCGGCGAGCGGCCACTTCTACCGGCCGCTCTGGGTGCTCTGGCAGCTCGGCATCGAGTGGGTGTCTGGCTCGGCCTGGGTGTTCCACCTAGCCAATCTCCTGCTCTACGTCGTCATCACGCTCGAGGTCTGGCTGCTGGCCCGCCGGCTCGTGGGCCTCCCGTCCGCGTGGGTGGCCGCGTTCGCGTTTGCCGTCTACCCGCGCCACGGCGAGTCGGTGGCCTGGATCTCCGGGAGCACCGACCTCGTCGCGGCGGCGCTCGGCCTGCCCGCCGTGCTCTGCGCCCTCGCGTACTGGCGGCCCGGCCCGCGCGCGGTGTCCGCCGCAGCGTTCGCGGCCGCGGCTGCGCTCGCGAAGGAGAGCGCCTTCGTCCTGCCGCTGCTCGCGGCCGTCTGCGTGTGGGCTGCGCGCGGCCCGCGCCGGCGGTGGATCGCGCCGGTCGCGATGGCGGCCGCGCAGCTCGTCGTGCTGGCCGTCCGGGCGGCGGTCGTCGGCGGCGTCGGCGGCTACTCGGAGTACCCATGGACGCCCCTGCGCTTCCTCGCGGGCCTCGTCTCGTACGGCACCGCAGCGCTGAGCCCGCCGCAGTTCGAGCTGCTGCGCGACCCGGCGCTCCTCGCCGTACCGCTTGCCGGGCTCGCGTTCGTCGGCTTCGCGGTGCGCTCGCTCCGGCGCCGCGGCGAGGGCGAGCGGCTGCGGCTCGCGCTCGCCGGCGGGGTCTGGTTCGCGATCGCGCTGCTGCCGTCGTTGAACCTGGCCGTCGACCTCAACACCGGCAACGGCGAGCGGCTGCTCTTCCTGCCGTCGGTCGGGCTCGCGATCGCGTTCGCGGCGCTCGTCCCCGTCCGCAGCGGCTCGACGCTGGTCGCGCTCGGGTCCACCGGCGTCGCGGCCCTCGCGCTCTCGCTGCTTGCGGCGCAGACGTGGCAGGACGCGGGCCGGCTGACGCGGCGCGTCGTCGCGCAGGCGGCGGCGCTCGCGCCGCGGAACGGCGAGCTGGTCGCGGTGACGCTGCCGGAGGAGTACCGCAACGCGCACGTCCTGCCTGGGATCACGCTCGCGGCTGCGCTGGAGCGCGTGGGACGCGGGGACGTCCGCGTCGCGCCGTGCATCCCGGTGGTCGTGCGCACGCAGACGAAGGGCGCCATCACGCTTGACCTGTCCCGCACCGGCACCTTCGACGCACGCACGACCTGGGACGCCCCGTTCGACGTGCCCGTGCTCCGCAAGCCGTCGCCGGTGACGGCCGATTGCCTCTGGACCGCGAACGACACGTGGCCGCCGGGGCTCGAGCTGCGCGCCACGGCCACGCCGCACCCGACGCGGCTGCCGGTCGTGATCGCCTACTTCGACGGGCGCGACCTGGTCACATTGCCCGGCGGAGCGCCCCTACCAGCTCCGTGAGCTCCGCCCGGCCTGCCTCCGCCGCGGCCACGGCCGCCGTACCTACGACGACGCCGTCTGCCAGCTCGGCGGCGGCTCGCGCGTCCTCGGGCGTCGAGATGCCGAAGCCGGCATAGAGCGGGACATCCGTCGCGGCCCGGGCGCGCCGCACGAGCGGCTCGAGCTGCGGCGAGAGCCCGCGCCGCGCGCCGGTTGTGCCGGTGACGGTGACGAGGTAGAGCCAGCCGTCCGTCTGCTCGGCGGCGAGGCGAAGCCGCTCGTCCGCCGTCGTGGGCGCCACGAGCTGGACGCGCCGTAGGTCAGGCCGGTCGCCGGCAGGCAGATCCACGACGATCATGCTCGTCGCCCCGGCGTCGCGCATCTCGCCGGCGAGCCGCTCCCAGCCGCGGGTCTCGAAGAGCGATGCGTAGGTCATCGGGATCAGCGGCACGCCGACCCGGCGGCGCGTCTCGGCCAGGCACTCCAGGCAGGCGTCCGTGCGCATCCCCTCCGCCAGAGCGCGCTCGCCGGCGCGCCGGATCACGGGCCCGTCCGCGAGCGGGTCGGAGAACGGGAACCCGAACTCGATCATGTCCGCGCCGGCGTCGACCGCCGCCTCGGCGAGCGCCGGTGTCTCGCGGCCGGCCATCAGGTAGACGACGAGCGTCTTCAGCGTGCCGTGACCTGGTCGAGGTCCTTGTCGCCGCGTCCCGAGAGGCAGACGAGCACGAGCTCCTCGTCGATCGTCGCGGCGCGCGCGAGCGCATGCGCCGGCTCGAGCGCGGGGAGGATGCCCTCGAGGCGCGCGAGGCGGCGGCAGGCGTCGACCGCCTCGTCATCGTCGGCGGTCAGATAGTCGACGCGGCCGGAGTCGCGCAGCGCCGCGTGCTCGGGGCCGACGCCCGGGTAGTCGAGGCCCGCAGAGATCGAGTGCGCGTCCTCGACCTGCCCGTCCGCGTCGGCGAGCACCGCCGAGCGGGCGCCGTGGAGCACGGTCGGGCGGCCGCTGCTCAGGCTGGCGGCGCCCTCCGCCTCGACCCCGACGAGGCGCACGTCGTCGTCGAGGAAGCCGGCGAACATGCCGATCGCATTCGACCCGCCGCCGACGCAGGCGATGACGGCTTCCGGCAGGCGGCCCTCCGCCTCGAGGAACTCGGCGCGCGACTCGCGCCCGATTACCGCCTGGAGCTCGCGGACGATCGCCGGGTAGGGCGCCGGGCCGACGGCCGAGCCGATGAGGTAGTGGGTGTCCTCGACATTGGCGATCCAGTCGCGGATGGCCTCGCTCGTCGCCTCCTTGAGCGTTCTCGTGCCGAACTCGACGGGGATCACCTCCGCGCCGAGCAGGTACATGCGCTCGACGTTGGGCCGCTGGCGCCGCATGTCCTCGGAGCCCATGTAGACGTGGCACTCGAAGCCGAAGCGCGCGCACACGGTCGCGGTGGCGACGCCGTGCTGGCCGGCGCCCGTCTCGGCGACGATACGGCGCTTGCCGAGCCGCCGCGCGAGCACGGCCTGGCCGAGCGCGTTGTTGAGCTTGTGCGCGCCCGTGTGCAGCAGGTCCTCGCGCTTGAGCCAGAGGCGCTTGCCCGGGGCGAAGCGCTCGCAGAGCGTCAGCGGCGTCGGGCGCCCCGCGTACGAGCGGCCGAGCTCGTCCAGCTCGGTGCGGAAGAGCGGGTCATCGAGTGCCGCCTGCCACCCGGCCTCGAGCTCCTCGAGCGCCGGGATCAGCGTCTCGGGGACGAAGCGGCCGCCGTACTCGCCGTACCAGCCGCTCATCGCGCCGCCTCGACGTAGGCGCGCACCGCGTCGTGATCCTTGATCCCCGGCTCGCGCTCGAGGCGGGAGCTCGCGTCGACCGCCCAGGGGCGGACGCGCTCGATCGCCTCGCGCACGTTGTCGGCCGCGAGCCGGCCGGCGAGCATCACGCGGCCGTCCGCCTCGGCGGCGCGGCGCCAGTGGCCCTCGTCCTTCTCGCCCCACGGCAGGTCGAGGACGTGCGCAACCGGCGCGCCGTCGCGGAGCAGGGCGGCGTCGCGGGCGCGGTGGCCGTCCTCGCGCGCGTAGAGCTGGGTCAGGTCGGCGCCGGTGTCCTCCTGCTCGCCGACGAGGACGGCGACCGAGAGCGTCGTGTCCGGGACCGGCAGCACCGCCGCGGCGCGGCGCGGGCTCTCCTGTGCGAGCACGAACCCGAGCAGGTCGGCGCCGGCCTCGGCCGCGACGGCGACGTCCTCCTCGTTCGTGAGCCCGCACACCTTCACGAGCGGGCGCGAGAGCAGGTCCCGCAGCGTCTGCTCCGGGTCCGGCGACCGCATGAGCGCCGTCCCGATCAGCACGGCATCGGCGCCCGCAAGCTCGGCGGCGGCGGCCTGCGCGCGCGAGTGGACGGCGCTCTCGGCGATCACGGTCCGGTCGCGCGGCGCGCGGGCGACGAGGCCGAGCTGGGCGCGCCGGTCAATGGCGAACGTGCCCAGGTCGCGGGCGTTCAGCCCGATCGGGTCGGCGCCGAGCGAGACGGCGCGGTCGAGCTCGCCGGCGTCGTGCGCCTCGACGAGCGTGTCGAGGCCAACCTGGCTTGCGAAGGCGATGAGCGCCGCGGCGGTCGCGTCGTCCAGGTCGCGGAGGATCAGCAGCGCGGCGTCGGCGCCGGCCTCGCGCGCGGTGCGCAGGTCGTCCGGCGTCGAGAAGAAGCCCTTCGCGAGCAGCGGTAGCTGCGTGGCAGAGCGGGCGGCGCGCAGGTCGTCCCAGCTGCCGGCGAAGCGCTCGTCGACGAGCACCGACATCGCGGCGGCGCCGCCGCGCGCGTACGCCTGCGCGTGGCGGGCGGGGTCCGCGAACGCGTTGATGTCGCCGGCCGAGGGCGAGCGCCGCTTGAACTCCGCGATGGCGGCCAGGCCGGGCCCGGCCAGCGCGTCTCTAAGGCGTCCCATGCGTGAACCCCGCGAGGTCGTCGAGCCGGGCGCCGGCGGCGCCGGTGTCGACCGCCTCGGTGGCGAGGGCGAGCCCCTCGCGCAGGTCGGCGGCGTGGCCGGCCGCCGCGATCGCGCCGGCAGCGTTGAGCAGGATGGCGTCGCGCTGTCCGCCGCGGGCGCCGGCGAACACGTCCCGGATGCTGCGCGCGTTTTCCTCGGGCGAGCCGCCCCGCAGGTCGTCGGGGTCGCACCGGTCGAGCCCGAGGTCGGTGGCGTCGACGGTGCGGTCGACCACCTCGCCGCCGATGACCTCGCAGACGAGGTTCGGCCCGGCCGGCGACAGCTCGTCGATCCCCGCGTACCCATGCACGACGAAGGCGCGGTCGGCGCCGAGCTGGGCGACCACCTCGGCGATGGTGCGGACGAGCCCCGGCGCGTAGACGCCGATCACCTGCGCCCGCGCGCCGGCCGGGTTCGTGAGCGGGCCGAGGATGTTGAAGACGGTGCGCGTGGCGAGCTCCTTGCGCACCGGCGCAGCATGCTTCATGGCCGGGTGATGGAGCTGCGCGAACATGAAGCCGAAGCCGAGCTCGTCGATCGACTCGGCGATGCGGTCGGGCTCGAGCTCGAGCCGGAAGCCGAGCGCTTCGAGCACGTCGGCCGATCCCGAGGCGGAGGAGACGGCGCGGTTCCCGTGCTTCGCGACGCCCGCGCCCGCGGCCGCCGCCACGATCGCGGCGGCGGTCGAGATGTTCAGCGTGCCGCCGCCGTCGCCGCCGGTGCCGGCCGTGTCGACGAGATCGCTCCGCCTCGGGTGGACGGGGACGACGTGCTCTCGCATCGCCTCGGCGCAGCCGGCGATCTCGTCGGCGGTCTCGCCCTTCGCGCGGAGCGCTGCGAGGAAGGCGCCGATCTGCGCCGGCGTCGCCTCGCCGCCCATGATCTCGCCCATCACCCTCCGCGCCTCCTCGCGCGAGAGACTGTGCCCGTCGACGAGGCGGGCGATCGCGTCCTGGATGGCATTCGAAGACACCATCGGACTACGGTAACCGGCGTTTGACGACGCGCGCTCTTCACCGGTACGGCGACGACCCGGCGCAGGTCGTCGAGCTGTTTGCGCCGGCAGGCGAGCCGCGCGGGACGGCCGTGGTGTTCCACGGCGGGTTCTGGCGGGAGGCCTACGACCGGCACCTGATGGACGACCTCTGCGGTGACCTCGTCGCCGCGGGCTGGGCGGCGTGGAACGTCGAGTACCGGCGGCTCGGCGGCGGCGGCGGGTGGCCGGCGACGTTCGACGACGTGACGGCTGCGCTGGACCTGGTCGGCTCGCCGGCGGTGACGATCGGCCACTCGGCCGGCGGGCACCTTGCGCTGTGGGCCGCGGGCCATCCGAATGTCACCCGCGCCGTCGCGCAGGCCGGCGTCGTCGACCTCGAGGAGGCGATCCGGCTGGGGCTCAGCCGCGGCGTCGCCGGCGAGCTGCTCGGCGACGGCGATCTGGCCGTGTGCTCGCCGGCCGCGCGCGTTCCGCTCGGAGTGCGGCAGCTGCTCGTGCACGGGACCAGGGACGCGATCGTCCCCGCTTCGATGAGCGAGGCGTACGCCGAGCGTGCCCGCGCCGCCGGCGACACGGTCGAGACTGCGATCCTCCGCCGGGTGGGCCACTTCGAGCACCTCGACCCGCGCTCGACGGCCTGGGCGGCCGTCCGCGCGTGGCTGTGACCGGCCGCGCCGACGCCGAGGCGCTCGACCGCGCCGATCCGCTCGCCGCGTTCCGCGACCGCTTCGTCGTCGCCGACGACCGCATCTACGCGGACGGCAACTCGCTCGGCCGGCTCCCGCACGCGACGGCCCAGCGCATCGACGCGCTGGTCGCGGAGTGGGGGGAGCGGCTCGTCGGCGGCTGGGCCGGCTGGATCGAGCTGCCCGTCCGGGTCGGCGACCTCATCGCCCCGCTCATCGACGCGCAGCGGGGCGAGGTGCTTGCGTGCGACTCGACGACCGTGAACCTGTACAAGCTCGCCGACGCCGTGCTCGACCTGCGCCCCGGCCCGGTCGTCGTCGACGAGCACGAGTTTCCGACCGACCGCTACGTGCTGGAGGGCATCGCGGCGCGGCGCGGCCTCGAGCTGCGCCGGCTCGTGTCCGACCCGGTCGCCGGGCCGCAGCCCGACGAGGTTGCCGCGGCGGCCGAGGGTGCGGCGCTCGTCGTCCTGTCCGTGGTCGGCTACCGGTCGGGCGCGCTCGCCGACGTTGCCGGAATCACCGACGCCGTGCACCGCGCCGGCGCCCTGATGCTCTGGGACCTGAGCCACGCGGTCGGCGTCGTCCCGGTCGACCTGGCGGAGGCGGAGCTTGCCGTCGGGTGCACGTACAAGTACCTCAATGCAGGCCCGGGAGCGCCGGCGTTCCTCTATGTACGGAGCGACCTGCAGGAGCGGCTGCGCTCGCCGATCCAGGGCTGGTTCGGCCAGCGGGACCAGTTCGAGATGGGCCCGCGCTACGAGCCGGCGGTGGGGATCGAGCGCTTCCTCGCGGGGACGCCGCCGATCCTCGGCCTTGCCGCCGTCGAGGCGGCCGTCGAGCTCGTGCTCGAGGCGGGTGTCGAGGCGCTGCGCGCGAAGTCGCTCGCCCTCACCGACCTGACGGTCGCGCTGCACGACGAGCGGCTCGCGCCGATCGGCTTCCGGCTCGCGACGCCGCGTGTGCGGGAGCGGCGCGGCGGCCACGTCGGCGTCGCCCACGACGACGGCTGGCAGCTCTGCCGCGCGCTGATCGAGCTCGCGGGCGTCGTCCCCGACTTCCGCGCGCCGGACGTGATCCGGCTCGGCTTCCCGCCGCTCTACTCCCGCTTCGTCGACGTCTGGGACGCGGTCGACCGGCTCGCCGACCTGGCCGAGAGCGGCCGCTACCGCGACGTCGCCGCCGAGCGCCTGCGCGTCACGTGATCCGCAACGCCGAGCCGTCCGACTACGCGCGCGTTATCGGCGTGATCGACGAGTGGTGGGGCGGCCGCCCCATGGCGGCAATGCTGCCCAAGCTGTTCTTCGTCCACTTCCGGGACACGTCGTTCGTGGCGGAGGACGACGGCGGACTGGCCGGCTTCCTCTGCGGCTTTCGCTCGCAGACGTTCTCCGACGAGGCGTACGTCCACTTCATCGGCGTCGATCCGGACCGCCGCGGCAGCGGGCTGGGGCGCGAGCTCTACGATCGCTTCTTCGACGCGATCGCTCCGCGGAGTATCGTGCGCGCGGTCACGGCGCCGGTCAACAAGCGGTCGATCGCCTTCCACCAGGCGGTCGGCTTCGAGGTCGAGGCCGTGGCCGAGGACTACGACGGGCGCGGCGCCGCGCGCGCGCTTTTCGTCTGGCGCCGCCGCTAGACGAGGCGACAGACCGCACCGCCCCCGTTTAGTGTCACCTGAATCACCTCTCAGGAGAAAGGGGTTCAGATGCTTGGCTTCCGCGCAGCGCTCGTCCTAGCCGTGCTCGCCGCCGCGCTCGGGACGGCTGCCTCCGCAACCGCCGCCGGCACGGTCGGCACCACCTTCCCGCCCGGCTTCGCCGCTCCCACCGACGCGTCGCTCGGCACGCCCGTCCTCGGTTTCGGCGCCGCCGGCCCGGTGCACCGGACGCCGGTTATCGTGCTGCACGGCAACAACGACACGCCGTACCCGACCGCCTGCAACCCGTACGGCGACGTGCACTCGCTGGCGCAGTACCTCGTCGACCAGGGCTACGCGCCGAGCGAGGTCTGGGGGCTCGGCTACCAGGGCGACCAGTGCGATCTGGCGTTGAACCCGACGAACCGCTCGGGGGCGGCTCACACGACGGTCGCGAACATCCCCGACCTCGACGCCTTCGTGCACTCGGTGCTGAGGTACACCCACGCGAAGCAGGTCGACATCGTCGGGCACAGTCTCGGCGGGACGCTCGCGCGCGCGTGGATGAAGGCCGACCACGAGCAGCACCTCGTTCGGCGCCTCGTCCAGATCGACGCGCCGAACCACGGGATCGTCGACTGCTCGCCCGATCCGGCGAACTACTGGCAGCTGCACGCGAACGGCGGCTTCACGCCCTCGAGCCCGGTCTGCCAGGAGTACGGCTCGCCGCGGACGCCGTTCCTGCGCTGGCTGAACGGTCACGGGCACGGCAAGGAGGTGCACGGCAAGACCGACGTGCTCGTCATCCGGAACGCGGACAAGAGCTTCGTCTACTTCCCGCTGCTGGACGGCATCTTCCCAGGCGTGCCGGCGGTCGACAGCTACGGCGTGCCCACGGACTTCTCGCACAGCGCCGAGCTGCGCGGCGCCACCACGGTGAACCTGACGAACCAGGGCGTCCACGACCCGTTCCTCGGGACGTCGCATCTGGGGATCCTCAACTCGCCGGACACGTGGGCGGCGACGCTCGCGTTCCTGACCGCGAAGAAGGTGAAGTAACCGGCGTGGGGCGGGTCAGACGACGGCTCTGAGCCTCGTCTGGCCCGCCTCCGTGTCAGCACGGGGAGCAGGCCATTGCGGCCGCCGCGGGTTCACGACGTTCCGCCGTTTCGGTCAGGCGGCGGAGCTTTGCAGGCTCCCGCGTGAAGCGCGCCGACAACGCCGCCGGCGCCGTCTGACGGGCGAACCGGGACGGGGCCGCGGACGAATCAGGGAGGCAAACGCACCCCGGACGAAGGAGCTACGCAATGCGCTTCATCCCGACCAAGTTCCACGCCCCGCTCGACTACATCGTGGGCGCCGTGCTGATCGCCGGCCCGTGGATCTTCCAGTACTCGGACAGCACCCGTGCGACCGTGGTCTCGATCGTCCTCGGGATCGGGCTGATCGCGTACAGCCTGTTCACGAACTACGAGCTGGGCGTCTGGAAGGTCGCGCCGATGGCCGTGCACAACATCATCGACATCGTCGCCGGCGCGGTCCTCGCGCTGTCGCCCTGGCTCTTCGGCTTCGCCGACGACGGCACCCAGTTCTGGCTTCCGTTCGTCGTGATCGGCGTGGCCGCGATCTTCCTCGGCCTGACCACCAAGCAGGGCAGCTACAGCTACCGCAGGGCCGATTCGCCGACTCCGGCAGCCGGCTGATCGCTTTCCGGGCGGCAGGCGCGTCGGCGCCTGCCGCCCGCTCTCGTTAGAAATTGACGTTTTTGTGCGATTCCCCTTGACGCCCGACCGGCCCGCCGCCTGCCTCTTGCCTTCCCGCGAGAGGATGCAGCGATGTCCGACTGGGCCGAGCTGTTCCTGCTGGCTGTCGGGTCGGCGTTCTGGCCGACGCTGATCCTCGTCGACGTGCTCGCGTTCCGGCTGGAGCGCCCGATCAGGATCCTGGTCGCGTTCCTGGCCGGCGCGTTCCTCACGACGGTGACGATCGGGATCGTCATCGTGTTCGTCCTCCAGGGCAGCAGCCTCACCTCCAGCTCCCGCTCGACGTTCCGGCCGGCGGTGTACGTCACGGGCGGGTTGCTTGCCCTCGCCGCCGCCTACGCGGTGAACCGTACGCGCGGCCGACCCCACGATCCAGGGAAGCCCTCGCCCGCGCAGCGCGCGGTCGGCGGTGGGGTGGCGGTCGCGTTCGTAGCCGGCATCGTCCTGGACGTCTTCCCGGGCGTGCTGCCCTTCGTGGCCCTGGCACAGATCGCGGACCTGGACGTCTCGAGTGCCGGGAAGGTCGCGGCGATCGTGGGCTTCTACCTGATCATGTTCGCGTTCATCGAGGTGCCGATCCTCGCCTACCTCGTGGCGCCGGCGCGCACGACCGCCGCGATCTCAAGCTTCAACGCCTGGCTCGACCGCAACGGCCGCCTCCTCGCCACGGTGGTGCTGGCCGTCGCGGGGGTCTATCTCCTCGTTCACGGCCTCGTGCTGGCCGCATAGCGGCTAGAGGCTCGTCTCGGCCTCGATCCTGCGGTTCTTGACCGCGTCGGCGAACGCCTTGTAGTCACGCTCGTTCTGATCGGCGTACGCCGCGGCAAACCGGGCGATCGCGCGGTCGAATGCGTCGCCTTTGCCAAGGTAGGTAGCGATCGCGATCCGGTCTCCCCAGCGCGCGTGGGCACGGGCAAGCGTCGCGCCGCACAGCTCCGCGTAGACGGTCGCGCCCTGAACGCGGAACGTCTCCGGCTCCACGCTGCCCTTCCAGTCGTGCAGCTGCCTGGTGTAGTAGTCGCGATGCTGCCCATCGAGGCCGGTGACTCGCCACCAGCCGAGGAAGATGTCGGTCGCCGCCTGCATCAAATGCTGGCCGACGACCACCCGCTGGCCGCAGTTCGCATAGGTGCTGTCTCGCAGGAAGCGCTCCAGAACCGACGGTTGAGCCTCCTTCGACTGCAGGATCAGCGGGTCGCTCGCGTCGCGGCCGACCAGGAGGTGGATCCAGGCATGCGTGCCGACGCTCCCGACCCCGACCACCTTCCGGGCGGTGTCGACGAGGCGGTACTCCTCGAGCGGGTGATGCTCCCGCGCGAGCGAGGCCCGGTACGTGCTGACGAGGGAGCCGATCCAGGCATCGAGCTCGTCGCGCGCGAACCCCGGAGGAGCAAGATCGTGAACCGGCACGATCAGCGGTGGGTCCGCCACGAACCGCAACTCGCCGTCCACGATGTCGGCTCGCTTCGAGAAGGCGCGCAGGTGGTCGCGGGTCCGCGCCTTGGCGATGTCATCCACCGCCTCTTTCGCCTCGGCCTTGCCCAGGCGGTTCTGCCGGACCGCGTCGTCGATCCCGGCCAGGATCTTCGTCACCGTCGATGTGGTCGTACCAGACGTCGAGAGCCCGCATCGTCGAGGCCCGCCGCATGACCGTGCGATAGGCCGCGACCGCCGCGATGACGACGTCGCGTCGGTCCGAACTGCTGAAGCCCAGCTCGCGCCCGCAGACCTCGAAGCTGGCGGCGAGCCGCTTCACGTCCCACTCCCAGGGCCCGGGAAGCGTCTCGTCGAAGTCGTTGATGTCGAACAGCATCTTCCGCTCGGGCGACGCGAAGACCCCGAAGTTCGAGAGGTGGGCGTCGCCGCAGAGCTGAACGGTGATGCCCGCGCGCGGGGTCGGCGCGAGATCGGCCGCCATGATCAGCGCCGCGCCGCGGAAGAAGGTGAACGGCGACGCGAGCATCCGGCCGTGACGCACCGGGACGAGCTCCTCGACCCGATTTGCACCCTGCTCCTCGAGGAGCGCAACCGGGTCGGGCCGATCGTGCGCCGCCTTCCACGTGCCGTGGCTCGACCTCGGCGCACCGATCCGGGCCGCCTTCCCTCGCTCGATCCGCTCCGGAGTCGTGAGCGGCTGGCCGCCCGGGCCTCTCGGCCGTTCCATCGGCGTCGGCGACGGCATCAGAAAGAACGTACTGGGTTCCGCGGGACTCGCCCCGGGAGCTTCCGCGCCCGGTCGGCCTGACCGGGCGCCGGCTTCAGATCGACTCGCGGAGTGCGTCGGCCGCAGCCTGCAAGCGCTGACTGACCTCGGCCAGCTCTCGCGCCGCCAGGTCGATCCGCTCCGTCTGAACCTCGGCGCGCTCCTGCTGGTCGTTGGCACGGTCCTTGAGCTGACGCTCGAGGTCGTCGACGTGCTTGGTGAGATCCGCGAGCTGGGCAGCGACGATCGCAATGTCGGCTTGATCCGTCATCTGTACCGATCAGATCACAGGGGTGTTTGGGTAGCAAATAGGGCGCAGGATCGACGCACCGGCCCTGCGCACAGATCCTGGGGCGCCGCCCGAGGCATTAATCGTTCGAATTGTCACAAAGCTGCTATGGTTGTTGCTGCGCGTAGACCTAGCGCGGAAGCCGCGGAGGCTTCGCATCCTCTCCTCGACTGCCACACCAGGCCTTTGGTGCCCGGGAGACCCCATCGCGCGGGGTCCTTCAACGATCGTCAAGAGGAGAGTGCTGTGAGCGAGCCGACTGCACCGCTGCATGAGTTGTCGCACGACGAGCCCGTCGAGCCCGAGAAGGTCAACGGGGCGAGCGAGACTCGGACCTCCGGTCTGACCACGCTGCCCGACAAGCGGCCGTCCCGACGCTTCTTCGGTCTCCTGCCGGGCAAGCGGAGCGCCTGAAGCGAGATGAGCGCGTGACGGTCGAAAATGCGCGACGGCACGGTCACGCCGACCCGCGGTTCGCTGCTCGCCCGCGCCTCCGCCTCATCATGGGCGGCGACGGGGCCGAGCCGGCGGTTGGGGAGCCACCCGGGCTGACGCTGACCGACGGGCACGACGACGTCAGCGCCTGGGAGAACGAGGGTGGGCGGTATGCGACGGCCGACGTGGTCGGGACGACCCGGTCGGCGCTGGAGTGGCTCGCATTCCGTGAGCGCTTCTTCCCGGATCGCCGCGTGCACGACTTCGACGCCGTGAAGGCCTACGCGGCTTATCGAGGCCGCGGGCCTCGTCCGGCCCGTTTGGCCCCGATTCCGTAGCCTGCGCGTCAGGCGCCGTCGCCGCGATGAAGGCCGTGCCGCGACAGCGCGAGGCGCATCAGCGTGGCCTGCGTGCCCTCGGCGCCGGGGTCGTCGTCGCCGGGGAAGAGCTGGACGTACGAGCCGTCCCGCTGCATCTCCCAGGCGGTGCGATGGTCGGCCAGGGAGACCTCGAGGATCTCCCAGAGCCGGGCGCGCAGGCTGCGTGTGCGGATCGGAACTGCGGCTTCCACCCGCTCCGACAGGTTCCGGTGCATCCAGTCGCCCGACCCGATCAGGAACTCCCCGTCCAGCGGATCCTCGGATCCCGCTGCGAAGTGGAAGATCCGTGAATGCTCGAGGAACCGGCCGATGATCGAGCGGATGCGCAGGTTGTCGGTCACGCCCGGGACGCCGGGCGCGAGGGAGCAGAGACCGCGCACGACGAGGTCGATGGGGACACCTGCCTGCGACGCGCGCGACAGGAGCGCGCACATCTCCGGATCTTCGAGCTGGTTCATCTTGCAGACGATCCGCGCCGGCCGGCCCGACTCGTGGTTCTCGATCTCGGTCTCGATGAGCCGGACGAACGTCGAGCGCATGGCCAGCGGAGCGACGACCACCGTGGAGAACGACGGCGTCCGTGAGCGGCCCGTCAGGTAGTGGAAGAGCGTGACGACGTCCCGCGTGACCGTCGGATCGGCGGTGAGCAGCCCGACGTCCTCGTAGATCCTGGCCGTGCGGGTGTGGTAGTTGCCGGTCGCGATGTGCGCGTACGAGCGCATGCCGACTGCCTCCTGGCGGACCACGAGCGCAGTCTTGCTGTGCGTCTTGAGCCCCTTGACGCCGAAGACGACGTGGGCGCCGACCTTCTCCAGCTCCCGCGACCAGTGCAGGTTCCGGGCCTCGTCGAAGCGCGCGCTCAGCTCGATCACGCACGCGACCTGCTTCCCGGCTTCGGCGGCACGGATCAGCGATTGCACGAACGGCGTGTCGTCGCCGACCCGGTAGACGGTCATCTTGATCGACACCGTGAGCGGGTCGTCGGCCGCCTCGCGGATGAACCGCTCGACGCTCGCGTCGAAGCTGTCGTACGGGTGATGGAGGAGGACGTCCGCCGTGCGGATCGCGGCGAAGATGTCGCCGTCGGCCGTCTCCAGCCCGGTTGGCGTCAGCGGCGTCCAGCGTGGGAAGCGCAGGCCTTCGAGCGGGAGATCCGCAATCTCGAACAGCGTCGTGTAGTCGAGGAGCGCCCGCAGCTCGTAGACGTCCTCGGGGCCGAGCCCGAAGCGCTCCATCAACTCGGCGACGATCGCGGGGTCGGCGTGCGGCTGCACCTCGAGGCGAACGACGGGCTCGAAGCGCCGTAGCTGAAGCTCCCGCTCGACGAGGGCGCGCTTGCTCAGGCCGTCGCCGTCCTCGTCGACCTCGACCTCTGCGTCGCGGGACACCCTGATGAGGCCCGCGCTCTCGATCACCATTCCCGGGAACAGCTTGTGCGCGTTTGCCGAGACGAGCTCGTCGAGTTGGACGAAGACCCGTTCCGGCGACGTGACGCCGGCGCGCACCCGCAGCCATTGCGGCAGCTCCCTCGGAACCTTGACCCGGACGAGCACGGATTCGCCGGACGCCGGGTCGGTGAGCCGGAAGGCCCACGAGGTGGAGAGGTTCGAGATGTACGGGAACGGATGCGCCGCGTCGAGGCCGAGCGGCGTCAGCACGGGCGAGACCTCGGTGTCGAACACCGCCGACGCCTCGTCGCGCTGCTCCTGCGAGAGGTCGCTCCACGACGACAGGTGGACGCCCTGGTCGGCGAGCCGGGGCCGCAGGACATCGAGGTAGCAGGCCGCCTCCTGCTCGAGCATCTCCAGGATCACCTCGCGGACGCGGAGCACCTTCTCGCGGCGCTCCTGGGCGGCCGGGCTTGCGTCCTCCGTGGACGGACGGAGGAGCGCGATCCGCTTCTGGAAGAACTCGTCGAGGTTCGACGAGAAGATGGCCAGGAAGCGCGCGCGCTCGAGCAGCGGCGTCCGCTCGTCCAGTGCCTCCTGCAGGACGCGGCGGTTGAATTCGAGCCAACTCAGGTCGCGGTCGATCGTGGCCCGGCGCAGGTCGCCGTCGGAGGAAGGCCACGGCGTGTCGGTCTGAACGACGTCGGTCATGCTCGGCCGTGGCGCAGGGTTCGGGGCTCCCGTCTCACGGTGAGCTGAGCGTACTCGCGCGGGCCTGCGCGGGTTCGCGCATCGCTGTCTTGGAGACCGCTTCGGACTAGTTCAACCGGGCCCAACCCCGGATACGGCGTTCCACGAACTGCTCCAGGTTGAGATCCGCGACGACGGACGCGGCCGGCGTCGCGGTGCCGGCCGGGTGTACCGGCACGTCCCCCAGGCCCACCGAGCAAAGCTGAACGGCGCGGCGAAGCTCGACCACGTCGACGCCGTACTCGGGGTACCAGCCCCGCGCGATGTGCTCGACGAGAGCCACTCGCTCGAGGTCGAGCCCGGTGGGCGGTTTGAGATCGACAGGTGGAAGCTGGTCTTCGATGTCCCTGTTGTGCCCGGCTCACGCCGCGTCGAACCCACCCGGATCGGGGGATCTGGCTCGACCCCTGCGGGTTACCTGACTTCGAGCTTCGTGGTGTCGATGGTCGCCATGGTCTGGCCTGTGGCCGAGCGAACCGTCATCTGCTTCTCGTCATCGGAGAGCACGAGGCGGGCGGTCCAGACGCCTTCGGTCGAGCCCTGCCAGGGGACGTCGATGCAGAAAGCGGTGCGCGCGTTCGTATCGAGTGCATGGACGAACGGCCCTCCGGCCGTCCGTGTGTACAGCGTGTAGACCCACCGACCGTCGGCCGTGGTCGCCCGTGCGATCGCGAAGCCGACCATCGTCTCGTCGGGCTCGCGCTTGTCGACGATGACTCGCTGGAGGAGCCGTCCCGCACTCAGGTCGTAGGCGCGGACGCGGTAGTGGACGAGGTTGTCTCGGTCCGCATGCTGGAGGAGGTACAGCGTCCGGCCGTCCGCTGACAGCGCGTCGAACCCGAACTCGCCCTTCAGCACGATCGTTCGGAGGACGCGCAGGTGCCCCGTTTCGAGAACGACGAACCGGCTGCGCGCGCGCAGCGAGTACGTCGGCGGCTCGGCGAGGACGAGTCTCGTGCCGTCGGGAGAAAGGCCGCCGCCGGTGCCCGTGACCGTCACGGCGGGGATCCCGTACTGGCCTTTCACCGTGCGCGAGGCGATCAGCTCGCTGCCCGCGACGCGGATGGCGCGGACGGTGGTGTCGCCGTGGGCCCGCACAGCCACGTACCGGATGTCGGCACTGCTGGTGGAGACACTGCGGGCGAGTCCCGGCCACGGAGCGGCGGCGATCGCCGTTCCGGCCAGGACAAGGACTGCTGCGGCTGCGACGCCGCCGCGAAACAGAAAGTGCCTGCTCATCTCGCGTCCTCCTTCGGTTACCGGTTATACACCGGTCCGGCCATGGGCGTTCCGCGCGTCAATCAACCCTTGATCGCGCCGCCGAGGCCGGTGCCGCGCAGGAACGAGCGCTGGAAGAGCAGGAAGCCGGCGATCGGGATCAGGCAGGCGATGAACATCGCAGCCAGGAAGACGCCGAGCGGGGTTTGCGACTGGATGGCGGGAAGGCGGACCGCGAGCGGCTGCTTGTTCGGGTCGGTGAGGACGAGCAACGGCCAGAGGAAGTCCTTCCACGACGCGAGGACCGCGAAGACCGAGATGACGCCGATGATCGGCTTCGACAGCGGCAGCACGATCTTCCAGAAGAGCGTGAACGGGCCAGCGCCGTCGATCCGGGCCGCCTCGAAGATCTCTCGCGGGAGGTTGTCGAAAAACCGCTTCGCCAGCACGACGTTGAACGCGCTCGCTCCGGCGGGCAGCCAGACGGCCCAGTAGGTGTCGATCAACGAGTGGTGGACGATCGGCGGGCGGACGATCTCGATGTAGAGCGGGACGAGCAGCACGATCGCCGGCACGAAGAGCGTCCCGAGGAGCAGCCAGTAGATCAGGGTCGCGTAACGAGGCCGCAGCACCGAGAGCGCGTACCCGCCGGTCATCGCGACGACGATCTGCGTGAGCCACGAGCCGAACGCCACGACGATCGTGTTCCACAGGTAGTGGCCGACGTGGACGTCCACCCAGGCGGCGCGCAGGTTGCTCCACGAGGCTCCGTGGGGGAAGAGCGCCATCGGGTGCGTGATGGTGTCGTTCGTCGGCGTGATCGCCGCTTTCGCGAGCCAGAGGAGCGGCCCGAGGCCGACGATGACGAGCAGCAAGAGCAGCAATCCGTGGGCGCCGCCGAGGCCGAGGCGCACAAACGGCCGCCGCCAGTCGTTGGGCGTGACCAGGGTGGGAGGGCGTTCGCCGCTCACTCTTCGCTCCACGAACGGGTGGCGAACAGGTAGACGAACGAGAACAGCGCGAGGAAGACCGCCAGCATGAGACTGAGCGCCGTCGCCTTGCCGTAGTCGCCGCCGAGCGAGTTCCCGAACGCGTAGTCGTAGATCTGCAACAGGACCGTCAGCGTCGCGTTCGCGGGGCCGCCCGACGTGAACAGGTACGGCTCGAGGAAGACCTGCGCCGTCCCGATGATCTGCAGGATCAACGTCACGAGGAGCACGCCGCGCAGCTGCGGCAGGGTCACGTGCCAGACCTTGCGCCAGATGCCCGCGCCGTCGACCGATGCCGCCTCGTACAGCTCGGGGTTGACCGCGGTCAGTGCGGCCAGGTAGATGATCACCGTCGCGCCTGCGTTCGCCCAGGTCGACTCGAGCACGAGCGACGGCATCGCCCACGACTGCGACTGGAGCCAGGGGAACGGCCCCAGGCCGATCCAGCCGAAGATCGTGTTGAAGACGCCGGTCCCGCTCGCGTCATAGAAGGTCTTCCAGAGGAGCACCGCGACGACGGGCGGGATCACGACCGGCAGGTAGGCGAGCACGCTGTACGTCCCGCGGCGGTTCCGCACCTCACTCATCAGCACGGCCGCCGCGAGCGGGATCGGATAGCCGAAGACGAGCGCGAGGAGCGCGAAGTAGGCCGTGTTCTTCACGGCGGTCGGCGTCTGCGGGTCGTGGATGACGGCGCTGAAGTTCTGCAGCCCCACCCACGTCGGTGCCTGCACGAGGTTGGTGTGCTGAAACGCCATCACCGCCGTGCGGACGATCGGATACCACGAGAACGCCCCGAAGATGACGAGCAGGGGCAGCATGAAGACGAGGGTCGAGAGGCCGCCCCTGCGAACCCACGTCAGCGGCGTGCGCCGCGCGCGGTAGCGCTGCCTCGCCCGCGGCGCCGCTTCGACCTTCGTCACCTCGCTGATCGCGTTCACTCGACCTCCGTCGGCGGGCGGTGGACGGCGGCCGCGAGCCGCCGTCCACCTTCCCGCCTGAGCTGATCAGGCGCCGCCCGAAATGGCCTGCTGCGCCTGCTGGTTCGCCGACTGCAGCAGCGACTGGATGTCGGCGCTCTTGTTCGTCAGCACGGCCTCGACCGCTGCGTCGAGCGAGTGGTAGACCGCCTGTGTCGATGCCTCCGGCTCCGGGATCAGCCGCTGGGCGAAGATGCCGGTCGTGAAGGGCTTCATCTGCTTGAGCGGCACGTTGATGTAGGGCTTGATCCACGTGTTCGCGAGGTCGTACTGCTTCCTGTTGAAGACCGGCAGCGCGGGAACTCCCACCGGCTGCTTGTCCGCGACGAGCGACTTCGCGTTCTGGACCGCCTGCGCCTTCGTGATCAGCGGCCGCTCGTAGTAGAAGTCGATCCACTTGACAGCCGCCGCCAGCTGGCTCTTGTTCGCGCTCGGCTTGACGGCGACCAGGGTGCCGCCGCCGAGCACGCCGGCGTTCTTGTTCTTCGCGAGCGGGATCGGCGCGAGGCCGTAGAGCGACGGGTCGATGCTCGATGCCTGCACGAGGTTGGTGTAGACGTCGGACCCGCTGATGTACATGCCGACGTTGCCGGCGGCGAACTCCTGGTTGATGTCGCTCCAGCCGTAGTCGAAGTTCGAGCCCATGGAGTTGTCGACCCAGCGCATCTGGTGCAGCATGTTCAGGGCCGTGACGGTCTGTGCGTTGTTGACGGTTGCGACCGCGTGCGTGCCGGTGCCGCGCTCCATCCGGCCGCCGAGCGCGTAGGTCAGCGTCGTGAGGATCCAGCCGGCCGTGTTGTCGTCCTTCGCCATCTGGACGTAGCCGGGCTTGCCGGTCTTCTGCTCGATCTTGGCCGCGTCGGTGCGGAGCTGTGTCCACGTGGTCGGCGGCTTGTTCGGGTCGAGGCCTGCCTGGGAGAACAGCTTCCGGTTGTAGTGCAGTGCCTGTGCGTAGGCGCCCTTGGGCAGGGCGACGATCTTGCCCTTCGCATTCGTGCCCTCGGCGATGACCGCCTTGTTGTACTTGGCGAAGTACGGGAGCGCTTTCGCGTAGGGAGTCAGGTCGGCGAGCTGGCCGTTGTCCCCGAGCGTGCGGGCGTCGGTGAACGGCACCTCGAAGACGGTCGGCAGCGTGCCCGCTGCCAGCTTCGCGGCGAAGGTCGGCCCCGTCCACTGGTACTCGACCGCCTTGATCTTGATCGACGGGTTCGCCTTCTCGAACTCGGCGACGCGCTGGTTGAACTGGTCGGTCGCCGCCTTCGTGCTGCCGGGGATCAGCGATGCCACGCTGATCGTCACGGTCTGCCTGGACGCGCCGACCGCAGTGGCCGTCGCGCAGATGGCCAGCAGGCCCGCAGCGGCCACCATGGTGATGAACCGGGTGGACTTCATCGTCCTTCCTTTCCTTGAGCTGTCGGGGCCTTGTCGGCCGCGTGGAACCAGACCGTCGTCTCGGACGGGACAGCACCTCCTTCGAGGTCGCCGCTCGCGATCAGCACGGCTGCGCCGAACGGGAGCGGGTAGGGGTTGGGGCCGAAGTTGACGACGCAGACGAAGCGCTCGCCTCGGCCGAACGCGAGCACGTCGTCGGGTGCGGGCAGCCAGCGCAGGTCGTCGGCGTCGCCCCACGGGGCGGCGTGACGCAGGCCCAGGCCGGCGCGGTAGAGGCTTAGCATCGACGCGGGGTCGGCGTCCTGCGCCTCGACGGTGCGCGCGGCCCAGTCGTCGGGCTGCTCGAGCCAGGGGGTAACTCCCTCGTGGGAGAAGCCGTACGGCGGCCTGGAGCCGAACCAGGGGATCGGCACCCGGCAGCCGTCGCGGCCGGGATCGACGCCTCCCGAGCGCGCGTGCATCGGGTCGCGCCGGAGGTGCGACGGGATGTCCTCGACCTCGGGCAGCCCGAGCTCCTCGCCCTGGTACACGTACATCGAGCCCGGCAGCGCCATCGTCAGCAGCGCTGCGGCTCGGGCGCGGCGCATGCCGCGCGCCAGGTCGGTCGGGGTGCCGGCCCGCTTCGTCTCGAACGAGAACGAGGTGTCGTCGCGTCCGTACCGCGTGACCGGGCGGGTGACGTCGTGGTTCGAGAGCACCCACGTCGGCGTGGCGTCGATGGGCACGTGCGTCTCGAGCGCGGCGTCGATCGTCGCGCGGAGTCGTCCGCTGTCCCACGGGCACGCGAGGTAGTCGAAGTTGAATGCGGTGTGTAGCTCGTCCGGGCGCAGGTAGCGGGCGAGGCGGTCGGGCTCGGGGAGCCAGATCTCGCCGACGAGCAGCCTCGGCTCCTCGTAGCCGTCCGCGATCGCGCGCCAGCCCCGGTAGACGTCGTGGAGCTCGTCGCGGTCCATGAACGGGTGCTCGCCGGGGCGCGCGTCCGGCGTTTCCTCGCCGAGCTCCGGGTCCTTGATCAGCAGCGCGGCCGAGTCGATGCGCACGCCGGCGACGCCCCGGTCGAACCAGAAGCGGAGGACGTCGAGATGCTCCGCCAGGATGTCCGGGTTCGACCAGTTGAGGTCAGGCTGCTCGGGCGCGAAGAGGTGGAGGTACCACTCGCCGTCGCGGAGACGTGTCCACGCCGAGCCGCCGAAGATCGAGCGCCAGCCGTTCGGCGGCTCCGACCCGTCCGCGCCGCGGCCTGGCCGGAACCAGAAGCGAGACCGTGCAGAAGAGCCCGGCCCCGACGCGATCGCGTCGCGAAACCACGGGTGCTCGTTCGAGACATGGTTCGGGACGACGTCGACAATCGTGCGGAGGCCGACCGCGCGTGCCGCTGCGATCAGCTCTTCGGCCTCGGCGAGCGTTCCGTACGCCGGATCGACCTGGCGGTAGTCGATGACGTCGTAGCCGTTATCGGCGAGCGGCGAGGGGTACCAGGGGTTGAACCAGAGCGCGTCGATCCCGAGGTCGCGCAGGTACGGCAGTCGGGCTCGCACACCTGCGAGGTCGCCGGCGCCGTCGCCGTTCCCGTCGGCGAAGCTCCGCACGTAGACCTGGTAGACGACCGCGTCCCGCCACCACGCCGCGGCGTCTGCCGCGGTCGCGGGGAAAAGGATCGACTCGGCGGCCTGCGCCATGGCCGCCGACGGTTCCAGATCCGTCAACGAATTGCAAGAACAAGATGAGTTCTTGCAATTTTTTGACTAGTTGCGTCAGCCTTGCGTAACCGGCGCTGCGCCGGTCGAGCCGCGAGCGACAAGCTCGGGCTCGAAGAAGAGCTCCTCGTCCGCGACCGGCGACCCCTCGACCTGTCCGACCAGCATCTCCACCGCGGCCCGGCCGATGGCCTCGATCGGCTGGCGCACCGTCGTCAGCGGCGGATCCGTACAGGCCATCAGCACCGAGTCGTCGTAGCCGACAACCGACACGTCCGCCGGGACGCGACGGCCCGCGCGGCGCACCGCCCTGACCGCCCCGAGCGCGAGCGGGTCGGAGGCGCAGACGATGGCCGTCGCACCGCGGTCGAGCAGCTTCGTCGCCGCGGCGTGGCCGCCCTCGATCGAGAAGCGCGTCCGCTCGACGAGCTTTCCATCCGCCGCGTTTGGCGCGCGCGCGGCGATCTGCTCGAACGCCTGCAGCTTGCGGAGCGACGGGACATGATCGAGCGGTCCGATGATCAGGCCGATGCGCTCGTGCCCCAGGTACGTGAGGTGGGAGTACGCCTGCTCCATAGCGACCGCGTCGTCGGTGGAAACGCGCGGGAAGTCGATCCTGTCCGCAGCCGCATTCACGAGCACGACCGGCAGCCGGAGCTGCTTTAACCGCGTGTAGTGGTCGTGCGGTGCGTCGGCCTCGGCGTACTGCCCGCCGGCGAAGATCATCCCGGAGACCTGGCGCTCGAGCAGCATCTCGACGTACTGCGCCTCCGACATCGTCCCGGTGCGGGTGCAGAGCACCGCGTTGAACCCACGTTGCGCAAGCGCGCCGGCGACCACCTCGGCAACCGCTGGGAAGATCGGGTTGGCGAGCTCCGGCACGACGAGCCCGACCATGCGTGCCTTCCGCGAGCGCAGATTCGTCGGGCGCTCGTAGCCGATCACGTCCAGCGCCGTCAACACCGCCTGCCGGGTCGCGTCGGAGATCCCCGGCTTGCCGTTCAAGACGCGGCTCACCGTCGCTTCGCTGACGCGTGCCTGCCGCGCCACGTCGGCCAGCTTGCCGGGCATGACGCAAGATTACGTCAGATCCATGCAAGATTGCTACTTCCTGGCCGGACCGGCACCAGGCGCAGCGGCTGGCCGCTGCGCGACGTGACCCCCGTTTACTGCGCCGGACGTATAGTCGCAATCTCGTGGCAGCTGGCCACCCGGGTGCGAAGCCGGCTTCGCGAACCGGCAGACCCCTGGCGGCGGCGACCTGGTCGGTGACGACCAGAAAGTGCAACGCGAACAACAATGGGGAGGTCGAGAATGGTTCTTGCTTCGAGTGGCTGGTGGCTTTGGACGATCCTCTTCGTCTTCATCTGGATAGCCCTAGCTTTCTGGCCGGCGCGCGTCGCATCTCGCAAGGGTCACAGCTTCCTTCTGTTTTTCATCTTCAGCATCTTCTTCTTCCCGCTCGCGTTGCTCGTCGCGTACCTGGTCCGAGATCGGCGGCGGGCCTAACTGCGCGATCTTCGACCGAGAGTAGGACCGCGGCCGGTCCTTTCTACGGGTACGGATCCTGGGCCGTTACCGGCTCCTGATCCGCCGTGAGGCGCCTCAGGCCGATCGCATTCCTGGTCCTGTGCGGCGCGGCGCTGATGACCGGCACGTCTTCGCGCGGACGTGCCGCTCCGTCGCTCACGCCGGAGCAGCTGATCGGCCAGAAGCTCGTCGTACGGATCGACGGAACGACGCCTTCCAGCTCGCTGCTCGCTCGTGCGCGCGGCGGCCGGATCGGCGGCGTGATCGTGCACAGCTTCAACTTCGACTCGGCCGACAGCCTGCGCTCGCTCACGAGCAAGCTGCAGCAGGCGGCTGCCGTCGGCGGCCAGCCGCCGCTCCTGATCGCGCTCGACCAGGAAGGCGGCTCGGTCAAGACCGTGCCGTGGATTCCGCCGACCCTCTCTCCGCCGCAGATGGGGAAGCTCGATTCGGAGCGGATCGCGCAGGCGCAAGGGCGTAAGACGGGTGCGGCGCTGCGCGAGCTGGGCGTGAACATCGACCTCGCTCCGGTGGTCGATGTTCCGGCCTCGACCCGATCCTTCCTCTACTCGCAAGGGCGAACGTGGTCGTTCAGCCCTGGCACGACCGCCCGCCTGTCGGCCCCTTTCGCGGCCGGCCTGGGCGATGCCGGCGTGATCGCATCTGCGAAGCACTTCCCCGGCCTGGGCCTCGCGACCGTCAACACCGACGGCTCCGTCGTCCGCATCAGGGCGACGAGAGCGGCGCTCGCTCCCGGCCTCCAACCTTTCAACGCGGCGATCGCCGACCCCGTTCCCGTGATCATGCTTGCGAATGCCGTCTACACGGCGTACGACGCGCGGAACGCGGCCGGTTGGTCACATGCGATCGGCACGGACCTGCTGCGCGGTCAACTCGGCTTCGGGGGCGTCACGATCACGGACTCGCTCGACGGCGCGGCCCACGCCCGCCACGTGCGCGCGGTCGATCTGGCGCTTCGCGCGGCGCAGGCGGGCACCGACATGCTGCTGCTGACCGGCGGCGAGGAAGGCACGCGAGCCGCCTACACCGTCCTACGGGCGGCGGCCGCCTCGGGCCGGCTCGACCACGCGCGGCTGCTCTCGTCTTACCGGCGGATCCTCGCGTTGAAGGCCAAGCTGCGGTCGAGCTGACGGAGCGGCCCCGGATCGAACCGAGCGAGCCTGGCGTTGCCAGACCTCACCGGTTTTGAAACTCTGGAACGAACCACCGATTTGCAGGGCCTTTACGCGAGAGCGCGGCACGGCGCGCCGGTCCGCGCGCCAATCTTGTGATCGCCCGGCCTGGGTGATGAATCGGTACCCCCTGGCGGCGGACAATCGTTGAGACCGGGTCGGAGGGGCTCGGTCGCATCCAGGGGAGGGGATGATGAACAAACAGTGTGGAGGGCTCCGCCGTGCTGCGGTCCTGTTTGGGATCGTTACGGTTGGTGTTCTTGCGGTCGGCGCCCAGGCGGCGTCGGCCAATGTGATCGAGATCTGTAAGAGCTCGGCCAACGGTATGTCGGGGCGGAGCTTCCAGTACTCGATCTCGGGAGGGCCGTCGGTATCGGTCACTGGTGGCCGTTGCTCGGGGCCGATCAGCAATCTTCCGGCAGGGAACGTCACGGTCACCGAGGGCGTCTCGAGCCCGGCGACGGACGTGCACGCGGTGACGGTTCGTCCGTCGATCCGCAAGGTGAGCGAGGATCTCGTGAACCGCAGCGTGACGGTCACGACCGGTACGTCGACGGCGTCGGAGACGCTGGTCACGTTCACGAACCAGCCTGCCGGTGGTAACTACGGCACGTTAAAGGTCTGCAAGCTGACGCAGACGCCGGCCTATCTGGGCCGGCTGTTCAGCTTCTCGGTGAACGGCGGCCCGCTCGTCTCGACCGAGGCGAACGCGGCGCTCGAGGATCCGTCCACCTGGTCGTGTCGGATCCTGGGCACGTTCCAGGTTGGCTCGAACGTGAACGTGCATGAGCAGATCCCGGGAGGGACGGAGGTGCAGTTCATCGACACCGACCCGGCCGAGGCACTCGGGGACTTCAACACGTCCTCGGGCGATGCGCTGGTCACGATCGGCGCGGGCGTCACGGTCGTCATGTACGACGACGAGCCGACTCCGCCGTCGGGCACCGGTTGGCTCGAGATCTGCAAGGACCGCGCCCTGCTCGGCCACTACGAGGTCGACTGGGACGTCCAGGGTCCGTTCACGTTCAGCGTGATCGACCAGGCCGGCACCCACTACTCGGAGACCGTGCTCGCGGGCCAGTGCTCGGAGCCGTTCCAGGTCGCCGCTGGTATCTCGGAGGTCACGGAGGGGCCGTCACCGGGCTACGACCTGGTTGACGTCTTCACGATCCCGGACGAGCGGCTTTTGACGACGAACCTGATCAACCGCACCGCTGACGTCGAAGTGCCGGCGGCGGACTCGTCCAACGACGAGACGCAGGTGCACTTCGTCAACCAGACGCAGCGCGGCCAGCTGAAGGTCTGCAAGGCCCTCGGCCCCGGCTCGTCCGACCTCGTCGGTCAGAAGTTCTACTTCTCGATCTACGGGGACACCATCCAGGCGGCGGGCATCTGGATCACGGCTCAGGCGCAGACGCAGTGCGTCATCGTCGGGAACTTCCCGATCGGCAGCACCGTCGACGTCGAGGAGACGTGCGGCGTGATCACCGATGGCCCGGTCGACAACTCGGCCTGCAACCCGTACATCGACACCACGGGCGGCGGCGAGATCACGATCGCCCCGGGCATCAACACCAAGACGATCACGAACACGGCCAAGGGCCTGCTCGAGATCTGCAAGGCGCCGATCCGTGGCGCATCCGACGGGCGCACGCTCACGCCGGTTCAGCCCACGCAGCCGACGTTCCAGTTCCGCGTCGACGGTGGCGGCCTGATCAACATCCGTGCGGGCACCTGCACGCCGCCCATGCGGGTCTCGGTCGGCAGCCACACCGTGAGCGAGGTCGCCTCGCCGAACTACGAGCTCGACCCGGGCAGCGCGGCAGCCGTGCTTCTCGGCTTCGACACGCACGGTGGGATCGTCGTCTCGCCGGCCGACCGAGAGGTCAGCCGCAACCTTGCCAGCCGTTCGGTCACGGTCAACGTGCCGTACGGCCCCTACGGCGAGACGCTCGTCACCTTCTACAACCGGGTGAAGCTCGGCCAGGTCAAGGTCTGCAAGACGATCACGCCTGGCTCCGTTGACGCGCTCGGTGGCAAGCCGTTCAACTACTTTGTCATCTTCCGCGAAACGGTGTACCCCGTCGGGCCGATCTATCCGGGCGAGTGCCAATTCGCAGCCGATTCGCACGGGAATCCCATCAACTTCCCGGTCATCGACTCGTCCGGCAATCAGACGGTTATCGGCGTGCACGAGCTGGATACCACTGAACTCATGCCGCCGCCACTGGGGACGTTCTACATCAGCGGCCTCAGCGTCACGGGCACTCGCGGGATCGTGCACACCAACTGCGTGACCGGCCCAGCGGTGTCGTACAGCCCGACTGGCATGCACTGCTTGAAGTTCAACTTGATCGGCGACCCGGTCCAGATCAGCTTCAATCTCGGACCGAGCGTGAACGCGGTCACCTTCCTGAACACCGCAGGTGATCCCTAAGGGCCAATTCGCAAAATCACTGGGTGCCGCCGGCAGGCGGCACGGCGAGAAGCACTCCACACGAGGCCCCCGGGAAACCGGGGGCCTCGTCTCGCACCGGGGCAGCGGCCTGGATGGGTGGCTGATATCTCGCACAACCCTTGCAACCGGGCGCATGTGGCTCTACGGAGCGGCCCCGGAGGCGGACTCGCTCGCTGCCGACGGGATCGTCGGGGTCCGGCTCGAGGTCGGCCGTCACGAGTGGGGCGGCGAGCTCGCCGAGTTCATTGCGATCGGCACCGCAGTGAAGCACGCGGGTGGCGACTTGCACCGCGCGCCGAACGGCCGTCCGTTCACGAGCGACCTCTCCGGGCAGGACTTCTGGACGCTGCTCACGGCTGGGTACCGGCCGGTCGGTCTCGTGCTTGGAAACTGCGTCTACCACGTCGCGCACCAGAACATCGCGCGCTGGGCCGGACGCGTCGGCCGCAACGTCGAGATGCCGAACTACACGCAGGCGATCTACGACGCGCGCGAACTCGCGATGACGCGGATGCAGGCCGAGGCGGAGGCGCTCGAAGCGGAAGGGATCGTCGGTGTAGAGGTGCACGAGCGGAGTCACGGCTGGGGGCTCACACGTGCTGGAGTTCCTGGCGATCGGTACCGCCATCGTGCCGACGAAGGCCGATCATCAGATCGCGCCACCGTCGCTGATCCTCACCCTGAATGACCCGCCGCCTTCGGTGACGTCGTAGCCGCGTTAACCGTTTATCGGATCGACGGGCCCTCGACGGCCCGCCGAGCTGGGTAACAATGAGCTTCGAACCGGGGAAGGGAGGATCCTCTTGAAGAAGGCACTCGCACGTCGCGCACGCCCTTCGCCCGCGATGGTCGTCGCGACGATCGCGTTGTTCGTCGCCCTTGCCGGCACGGCCGTGGCGACGACGTCGGCGCTGATTACCGGCAAGCAGATCAAGGACGGCTCGATCACCGGCCTCGATGTCAAGAACAAATCGCTAGGGACCGTAGACCTGGCGACGAAGGCACGCGGTGCGCGCGGTCTACGAGGGCTCCAAGGCCCGTCAGGTCCCGCAGGGTGCTCAGGGCGCACAGGGTGCGACCGGAGACAAGGGAGACAAGGGTGACGCCGGAGCGGCCGGAGCACCCGGCATCGCTCGCGCGTACGCGCTCGGCGGCGGCGACCTGTGTCCGGGCGCGAATCCGGTGGCGTGTCCCGTGCTGCGGGGCAAGGGAGTTGCCTACATCAACAGAGTTGGCACGGGCGTGTACTGCGTCGGCGTGACCGGCATCGATGCGTCGAACTCCGTTGCGATCGTCACGCCGGCGACCGGTGGCAGTGCTTCTCGGTGGGTGGCGCGCTGGATCAGCAACGCGTCGGCGTGCGGAGCAAGCGAGTTCGCGGTGGAGACGACGCTCGCGGGAACGCTCAACGTTCGGAACGTGACAGACGATGGGCCGGCCACGGTCGCCCAGCCAAGTCAGTACGTCGACGGCATCAGGTTCGTGATCGCCATCCCCTGACGTCCCCGCCGCTCGCTGAACAGCTGATCGTCCGCCGTACCGAAAGCCCCGCGACCCGCGGGGCTTTCCTTCGCGACGGAGCGGTGCAGGATTCGAACCTACCGAGCCGTCGGTTGCACGACCTCACTGGGTTTGAAGACTTCGGCGCGACCTGCCCTTTTGCAGGTATTTTGCGCCCCAAACTGGGGCCGCGCGCCAGTCCGCGCGCCGGTCCTGCGATGGTTGATCGCCGGATCGCCGGATCGCCGGATCGCCGGATCGCCGGATCGCCGGATCGCCGGATCGCCGGATCGCCGGATCGCCGGATCGCCGCCAGACGCTGGGCTAGCGGCCGCACCGCGCGACGGGCACGTCGATGACGCGGCCGGACGGCGGTGCCGCCGCGCCCAGCAGAGCCTCCCGATGCCGTCCGCGATCGCGGACGACCTGGCACCGGGATCGTCGTCACCGAGTCACAACCCGAGGCCGACACCCGACTTTGGCGGTTGAGGGTGCGTGCCCGCTCTCAACCGCCAAAGCCCGAGTGTCAGGCTAACCGGGGTCAGATATCGCTAGCGGGGATTCGCCCCGACCGCGATCTTCTGCTGGTAGATCGGTCCAGCGCCGTCTCCCGGGAAGGCGGATCCGACGCCGCTGAACAGCACCGCGGTCACCGTGTAGGTGCCCGGTCGCTGATAGGTGTGCGTGGGGGTCGCCCCCGACCCGGTTGTGCCGTCACCGAACTCCCAGAGGTAGTTGATGACGGGCTTGCCGCTCACGGTCGTGAGCGCGCTGAAGCTCACCGTTGTGCCTGCACCCTGCGAGACCGTGAACGCCGGCTGGAACCCGTTCTTGCCCGTGACCACGATCCCGCCGGTTCCGGCCGATAGTCCGTCGCGCGTTGAACACGGCCACGCCGGTGGAGTACGCGCCGGGCGCCGGGAACGTGTACGTGATCGTCGGCGTCGTCTGCTCGACGGTCTCGGCATTGGGAACGGCGTTGAACTGCCAGCTGAACTGGGCCACGCCGCCTGGCGCGCGTCGATCTGACTGGCGTCGAACGTCATGTCGGTCCCGTTGCCGGCGGTGACCGTCTCCTTCGCCGTCGGCAGCGTGCTTGGGAAGCGTCACACGCTGCACGCAGCTGTGGGTGAAGTTGCTCCACTCCGTCTGGTACCAGTAGGGGTGCCCGTTGATCACCTGGTTGTACGGCGAGCCGTTCGGGCGCGGTGCCGAGCGGCGTGCCCATCTCGGCGACGCACACGTCGCCGACCTCGAATCCATGAAATCGGCCCCGCGCCGATCGTCCACGCGTCGTTCGGGATCGGGTCGGTGACCGACTCCATGTGCTCGTGGCTGAGGCCGCCGTTGATCTCGCCGTCCGAGATCAGCCCGTTCGGATAGTTGCCGTCCTGGCAGAAGGGGCTGTCGGCGTCGTACGGCATGTTCGCGTAGAAGATCATCGTCGGCGTGGCCGTGTTCTGGTGATACGCGCAGTACGCCGCCAAACTGGTCGACCGGGACGATGCCGGCCGAACATCCGTCGAAGTTCGTGGCCGGGTTGTTGCTGAAGCAGCTCTCGACGTGCGGCGGCGTCAGCAGGAAGTACTCGTGGCTCAAATCCGTCGGCAGGTGGTGAGCGGTGACGAAGCTCTCGATCTCCTGCTGGATCTGCGCGTCGGTCAGGCAGTTGGTCACCGGGGCGTTCACCGGACACTGACTCGCCGGGTACGGATCCGTGTCGACCAGCACGCCGCCGAACCTCACGTCGTAGTTCGCGACCGCGCCGGTCAGGTCGTTGTACTGCGGCCCGACCGAGTCGACGTTCTGATTGCCTCCGCTGTCGTGGGCGAGGTCAGTGAAGTAGCGGGAGATGCCGAACACGAACCCGTCCGGATAGGCCCCCAGTCCCTGCGGGCTCCACATCAGCATGTAGTCGGTGTTCGACGGCATCACCGGGCCGCCGTTGTAGTCCATGTTGTTGAACGCGGGTCGAACGGCGTCGGCCGGATGGAGCCGAGCGCAGCGGCTGATAGGACACCACCTGGCCGTTCGGCAACACTCTTGAGGCATTGCCGAGGCGCTCGGCGCTGCTATGGCCAAGACTCCCACCGTCCCGGCGAGGACCAACATCATCAGCAATTGCCGCTGACGAACCCTCATACGCACTCCCCTCCTCAAGTCAGGGTTTTGACCGACCGCACGTAGGCCCGGACGGCCTTCCTCGGCGTGGCACCCTATCGCCTTTCTCTTGGCTTTTCTATGCCAAGGAC
>CAWCYR010000016.1:0-37920 GCA_963799895.1 uncultured Thermoleophilia bacterium | reverse complement strand
GCTGTCTCTCGGCTCGGTTGCGTATTGCTGGCCGCCGCGCAGAGCAAGAGGCCGCGGACCCGCCGGTGGGATTCACTCGCTCGACCCATGCCAGTTCCCTTCCGGTGGCTGGTGCCGAATGTAACACGGTCCCTAGGCAGGGTCGAGCAAATGCGCGGCAGCCGCGACGTTCCCTTTTTGTTCGTACGCACGCAGCGCCTCGGTTACCGACCTCTCCGCTCTGGCTCGCCGCCACCATGCCGGAGCTGCGACAGCGCGAGCCACGCGTGCGCCCGCAGGTTGAGGCGGTCGCTGCGCTCGGCGAGCTGACGGCGCCGAGCCCCGTCGCACCGCCTGGCGTAGTCCCCCTGTCCCCTCGAGCCGCGCCTTGGTGGCGAGCTGGAGGACGACCGCCGGCCGGAAGTGCGCCGGCGGGGGAGGTCGGCGCCGTACGCGATACAGAGGGCGGCGTCCTCCTGCCAGCGCTCCTGCTCGCAGTACAGGAGCCCGAGCAGCGCAGCCGCTCGCAGCGCGCGCGACTCCGGCGCACCGCCCCGTCCGCCGCGGACGTCTCCGAGAGGGCCTGACCAGCTCCTCTTCGGCGCCGGCCACGTCCCCCAGGAGCTCCCGCGCCTCCGCGATGCTGTCCTGGGAGAGGCCGTGCTGCGTGATCTGGTCGAGCTCGTCGTACACCGGACCCACCTGCGGGAGCAGCGCGCTGGACTCGTCGAAACTGCCGGCCATCGCAAGCAGATGGCAGAGGTGCCGGCTGATGACGGTGAGCACACGGTCGTCGCCGGAGGAGTCGGCGGAGCGCCTTGCACCGGCGATCGCGTCGACGAACCGGGGCCGGGCCGTCGTAGAGCAGGTAGCAGAGCGTCCCGACCACGTACCGGCGCGTAGGTGCGTCGCGGGAAGGCGTCGGCGGAAAAGGAGGGCGCGCTCCGCAGCGCCGAAAAGTGGCTGCTAGGTCGAGCGGCCCAGCCGGCTCAGGGCCAGGCGCGCATGCGGCTGGCGGCGCGCGGAGGCCAAGCTCGTCGCCGAGCTTTGTGGAGCGTCCGATCGCCTCTATCGGCGACCAGGACGATCTCGTCGCCGCCGACGTTCGGATCGGCGACCAGGCGCTGGTGTGAGACGCGCACGCGTGCTCGCGCGGCGAGGCCGCGCTGTCGAGCGCCGCCGCCGCGTCGAGGCCCTTCGCGATGACCGACCGCGCCTCCTCGACCTGCCCGGTCTCGTCCAGGAGGAAGCCGAGCTCGAGCTGGACGCGCGCACGCTCGCGCGGCTGCTCGACCCCGAGCGCCAGCGCGCGCTCGAAGCTCGCGATCGCGGCGGCGGGGTCGATGTCGGCTGCCCGCTCACCGAGGCGATCGAGTAGCGCGCAGCCTGTCGCTTGAGCTCGTCCGGGGCGTCCCCCGGCTCGCCGAGCTCCCACGCGGTTACATAGTGGTAGGCCAGGATGTCGGGGTGCCCGGCGGCCCATGCTGGATGGGTGCTGGCGAACCAGTCGGCGAGGCCGGCATGGAGACCGCCGCGCCGCGCTCTCGGCAGCGTCGCGTAGGCCGCGTCCCGGATCAGGATGTGGCGAAAGCGGTAGCCGTCCTCGCCCGGCAGGTCGGCTCGGTCCGGCCTTGATGAGCCCCTTGCGGACGAGGCCGGCCAGAAGCGGCGCAGCGTGCGTACTCGGGGCCGGTGCGAGGGCCTGGACCGCACCGTGGTGGAACGTCTCGCCCTCGATCGCGCCGTAGGTGAGCACGGCGCGTTCGTCGGGGGCGAGCTGGTCGATGCGCGCCGCGAGCACCGCCTGGAGCGTGGTCGGTACGACCAGGTCGTCGTGGGAGTCGCCGGCGACCGCCAGCATCTCCTCCACGAACAGCGGGTTTCCACTTGCAGCGCTGGTGATCCTGTCGCGGAGCGGATTGCCAAGACGCGACGGCAGCAGCTCCTCGATCTCGCTGTCGGCAAGCGGCCCGAGCAGGTGCTGCGCCGGCCAGCCGGGCCGCCGCTCGAGCAGCTCGGGCCGCGGAGGCACACGAGCAGGATCGGCGCGCCGGTGGAGGCGAGCGCGGTCTGCTCGACAAGCTCGAGGAAGGCGTCCTCGCCCCACTGGAGGTCGTCCAAGACGACGATCACCGGGCGGTCCGCCGCGGAATGCTGAGCGTCCGCCGGAAGGCCCAGGCAATCTCGGTCGCGGAGCTGCCGGCCTGCGACTCGCCGAGCAGGGCGCGGATGGGTTCGGCGGCGTGGCCCGGGAGCGCGACGTCGAGCTGCTCGAGGACCTCCGCGACGGGCCAGTAGGTGATGCCGTCGCCGTACGGGAGGCAGCGACCCTGCACCAGGCGCGCGTCCAGTGGTGCGAGCGCCTCGGCAGCGAGCCGGGACTTGCCGATGCCGGGATCGCCTATCACGCTGACCACCTCGCAGCGCGAGCCGTCGACGGCGCGGTTCCACGCGTCGCGGAGGGCGGCCAGCTCGCGCGCGCGGCCGACGAACCGCATCCCGCGCTGCGGCTCCATGACCTCACGCACGCGGAGCACGCGGAACGTGCGCAGCGCGGCCGCCCCGCCGCGCAGCGGGATCGACGGCACCTGCTCGACGTCGACCGCCCGCGTCGTCAGCGCGAGCGTGTGCGGGCCGATCAGCACCTCGTCGGGAGAAGCGGCTTCGGCGAGGCGCTTCGCGACGGCCACGGCGACGCCTGCGACCGACGCAGGGCCGTCGACGATCACCTGGCTGCTGGCGATGCCGATGCGGGCGCTGAGCCCGAGCGCCGAGGACGCGCCGCGGATCTCGACCGCCGCGCGCAGCGCCCGCAGGGCGTCGTCCTCGTGGACGGCGGGCACCCCGAATGCCACCGTCCCCTCTCCGCCGACGGAGTTGAGGAGCGTGCCACCGTGACGATCGACCGCCGCCGCCACCAGCTCCGACGAGCGTGCCTGGAGCGTCCGCAGGTCCTCCGGGTCGAGATCGTCTTCAAGCATGTCGGTGGCGACGGCGAAGCCGAGGATCGTCACCAGCTTGCGGGCCTCCTCGAACTCCGGCTCCGGCGCACGGGTGGGCCCCGGCGGCGGTGCGACCCTGGCCGGCACGACCGAGTCGAGCGCCGGGTCGTGCGTGAGGATCTGCCGCTCGAGGCGCTGCAGCTCCTCGCTCGGCTCGAGGCCGAGCTCCTCCGTGAGCAGGCTTCGAGCCTCCCGGTAGGCAGCGAGCGCGTCGGTCTGCCGGCCCGCGCGGTAGAGCGCCAGGAGCTGGAGGGCGCGCAGGTGCTCGCGGAGCGGGTTCTGCTGGACGAGCTCCTCGATCTCGGCGATCAGCCCCGCCGGGTCGCCGTGTGCGAGGTCGGCCTCGATCCTGCGTTCCAGTGCCACCAGGCGGAGCTCTGCGAGCCGCGCGATTGCGCCCTGCGCGAACGCCTCGTACGTGAAGTCGGCGAGCGGGTCCCCGCGCCAGAGGGCGAGCGCCTCGCGGAGGGCGTCGGCGTCGCCCGTGGCAACGAGCTCCTCGAAGCGGTCGAGGTCGAGCTCGCCTGCGCCGGCCCGGATCAGGTAGCCGGGAGGGCGGGTCTCGATCCTGCCCGGGCCGAGGGTGCGCCGCAGCCGCGACACGTACACCTGGACGGTCGACGACGCCGTCGCCGGCGGGGTATCGCCCCACAGCCCCTGCACCAGCCGGTCGACGGAAACGACCTCGTTGGCGTTCAGCAGCAGGAGCGCGAGCACCGCCCGCTGCTTGCCACCGCCGAGCTCGAGCCGCTGATCGCCGTCCCGGACCTCGAGCGGGCCGAGAACTCCGTAATTCATCTGCCAGCGTTTCTACGCAACTGCCGGTCGCGCCGCAACCCGGGCGCGGAGGATCCGGTCGGGCTCGGTCGGATGCGAGAACCAGGCGAGGTAGAGCAGCCGCGGCGGAGCGAGGTCGGCGAGGTTCGTCAGTGCGAGCCGCCGGTGGGTCGCCTCGAACGCCGCGAGGTCGCCGGTGAGCGCGAGCGAGAAGTCGTCGGCCTGCCGCTCCCAGCGCCGTGAAAGCGCCGAGCCGAAGGGCGCGAGCACCGCCTCGACACATGCACCGAGCAGCAGCACCAACGGGATCACCCTCGGGTCGCCGACGCTGCGCCCGCCCGCGGCGTCGACGGCCCACAGCGCGAGGACGAACGCCACCGCGCCGGCGATCCCGATGGCGGTGCCCTTCGCGACGTGGCGCGCGCGGCGATGCCCGAGCTCGTGCGCGACGACGAGCTTCACCTCCGCAGGCGGAGCCTCGGCCGCAAGCGTGTCGAACAGGACGACGCGCCGCGTGCTGCCGAGCCCGGAGACATAGGCGTTCAGCTTGCGCGTGCGGCGGCTCGCGTCGATGACAAGCACCTCGCGGACCGGCACCTCCGCCTCGTCGGCCAGCGTGCGGAGCTGCGCCGCTAGCTCGTCGTCCTCGAGTGGCTGCGCGCGGTTGAACAGGGGTTCGAGCACGATCGGCGCCGCCCAGCTGAGGAGCAGCACGACGGCGGCGGCGGCGATTGCCGCGACGAGCGGCCACCACGACGGGAAGGCATGCGCCGTGGCGACCAGCCCGACGAGCGCCGACCCGGCGAGCACAACGCCGATTGCGAGTGCCTTCAGCCGGTCGACGACCCAGCCGGCGAGCGTCTGGGTGGAGAAGCCCCACGCGCGCTCGTGGATGTACCCGGCCCAGAAGGAGATCGGCAGCCGGACGAGCGTGCCGAGGACGATCGTCACGCTGGCGACTGCGGGCGCCGCCGCCCACCACGGCCAATCCTCGAACGGTGAGTAAACCCGGTCCCCGAGCCATCCGAACGAGAGCGCGACCAACAGGAGGACGCCCAGCAGTCCGTTCGCGAGCGTGGCCGCATAGCGCGGACGCCAATAGCGGCGGGCCCGCTCGACCTGCTCCCGTCCGAACAGGCCGACGACGGCGTCGGTCGTTGCCTCGATCACGTCGACCTCAGTTGAGCAGTTCGCTGAGCGGGAACGAGCGGTGCGCACGCGGCGGGACGAGGAAGTTCTGCCGGTGCGTCGTGCGCGAGGATCGGCGTTGAAGCCCTGGCCGCGGCGCCGCGGCGGCGAACGGCAGCCGCGTCCCGTCCGGGAGCACGCCGTCCATCGCGAGGCGCGTCGCGGTGGAAGTCGTCGCTCGTCGGGTTGAAGACCACGAAGTGGACGCCGGCCGCCGGCTCGGCCTCCATGCCGGTCGCGCTCCGGCTGCGACGCTCCAGGAGAACGGGTTGTCGAGCGTGTTGAAGTCGGCGCGCTGCGGCATCGCCGTGCCCTCGCGTAGATGCGTGCCGTCGCGGCCGACGCGTGTCGCGCGTCGAGGCGCGAGACGGTCTGGATCGACGCCGCTGTGGCCGATCGGCTCCGTGCGCGCGATAGTCGCGGCGTGACCTCGCGCGGTCGACACGTCGCGCGGTGCCTGCGGCGACGGTCTGCGCCCCGGCCGGCACCGCAGCCCCGGGCGGAACGCCGTCGCGACGCGCTCACCGTGGTCGAAGTTCAGGTACCAGGCCTCGAGGTTCTCGAGGATGTGGGAGAGGTGCATGTGCGTGCCCTGCCTTCGAAGTAGCCGCCCGCCGCGTCGGTGTAGCCGAGCGTCTCGAGGTTCGCGATCCGCGTGCGGGCCGAGCGCTGGCCTTCTGCGTCGACGTGAAGCCGAGGAAGAGCTCCGCGGAGTCGGGGATCAGGTCGGCGCCGGGGATCCCCGGCGGCGAGGCCATCCGCTTCGGCAGGCTCGACCCGCCCGCGAACCCGCCGCCGACGAAGCCCCTGCGGATGCTCGTGACTGCCAAGAGCGTCGCGCAGCTCACGAAGAGGTGCTCCGCGGCGCCGTCGACGTCGTCGGCGCAGTCGCTGCGCAGAAGGACGGCGACGTCGTTCTCCTCGAGGATCGCGCCCGGCGGGTCGCTCGGGAAGCGGCGGGCGTCGAGCAGCGCCTTCACGGGCCGGCCGGTAGCCGACGCGCGCAAGTCGGTCGGGAGGTAGCGCGCCGCGAGCGCCGGGACGTAGCGCCGAAAGTAGGGGAGGCCCCAGGCGACCGTCATGCCCACGTCGCCGTCGACCGACGAGAGGGCGTCCTCGAACCGGGTGCGGGCATCCGCGAGTGGGTGGCCCCGGACGACATTCGCCGTGACGAGCTGGTGGAAGAGCGGCGGCACGACCACGGCGACGCCGTCGCTCTCTACGACGCGGAGCCCGGGCAGCTCGTGCTGCTCCCGCGGCCCGGCGGCGCCGCCGGGTTTCGGCGACGCCGTCAGGCGGTCGGCGAGCTCGTAGATCCCGCCGGCCGCGAGCGCGGCCGCGGCCGTGCCCGCGATCAGCTCGCGGCGGGTGAGTGGCACTCAGCGCACGGCTGTCTCGACGCGGCTCATCGGGATCAGCCGAAGCATCCCGCGCCTGGCCGTCGTGGTCGCGTAGACGACTCCGACCGGCTCGATCTGGGCGCTCACAGAGTCCGGGGGCGACCGCGAGCCGTGCCGTCCGCCCGGACGCGAGGTCGACGATGTAGATCGAGCTCCCCGCGGTGAAGAGCGCGATCCCGTACTGCACGTCCACGTGTGAGGCGCGCGCGGGGATCGCCCAGCTGTGGAGCCGGCGCCCGCTCGGGAGCGACAGGACTTCCAGCCGGCCCCGCCGCGTCGTAGCGACGACCAGGTTGCGGTGGACGGCGAACGACGTCGCGCCCGGGACGTCCAGATGGCGACGGAACCCGTGGACCGAGTTCAGCGTGATCGCTCCGTCGGCGGTCAGCGTGCCGATCTGCCAGCGGTCGGCCGATACGTCACGGACGGTGCCCGGGACGCTGGCCAGGTTGCGGCCGCGGTAGGGGCCGGTCACGCGCCCGATGGTCGTCGCCGGCCCGTTCTCGACGGAGAAGACGAGCGTGTTGCCGTCACCCGCGAGGGCGCCGAGCGCCGTGCGCGGGCCGAAGCTCGTACAGCCGGCAGATCGACCCAGCTCCTGGCAGCCGATCCCGTCGGCTGCGACGAGCATCAGGCAGGAGCCCGGCGGTGCGTCAGTGACCCACTCGGCGCGGTTGCCCGCGAGGGCGAGAGCGGAGATGCGGCCCGAGTGGCTGCCCGGGGCGCAGGTCGGGCCCGCCTTCTGCGAGACCTGGGAAGACGGACAGCCAGGAGATGCTCCAGAACATGACGCGGTCGCAGCCGTTCCGCGCCGCCGACGGCGGGAAGACGCGGCCTGCGTGCCGTCGACGGACAGCGCGCGGACAGGGCCGCCGGTGCGGAAGCCGCGCCCGGCCTGGGCGAGCTCCCAGCGCACCGCGCGCGTGGGCACGAACTTGAGCACGGTCTTGCTGCGGGGCGCGGCCTTCAGTGTGTTGTCCTGATACGCGAGGCCGTGGGTGTTCAGCTGCGGACGGTCGCCACGGCGCACCGGGGCGACCATGGTCGTCCGGCCGTTCTGCAGCGCGGTCACCCAGATGCCGTTGCGCGCGCGGTAGGCGGCGAGGCCGCCGGAAACCTGGAGCGTCCCGGCGTGGACCGAGACTGGCAGCGGCCACGCATGGACGAGGCGCCCGGTCGTGCCGAAGACCTGCAGGCGGTCCGGGCGGTCGGCGCCGCCGGCGCCGACGAGACGCGCGGACGAGGCCGGCGAGCGATTCGGGGTCACGGAGCTGCACGCGGCGCTCGACGGCTGCGGCCGTGCGATGCTCGCGCGCCAGACGAGCACCTGGCAAGCCGCGTGGGAGCGGAGGGCGAGCGTCACGGTGCTGCCCTGCAGGCGGTAGGCGGCGACCTGGCCGGTGACCGAGAGCGACCGGGTTCCGGCCGGATCGGGGTGACAGACGTAGGCGATGGCCGGCGCGGAGAGCAAGAGCGCGGCTCCGGCGACGGCGAGGCGGACGGGTACACGACCCATGGTGGGGACCTCCCGGCTCGTTGACCGAACGGGCCGAATCTACCCCCTGTTCCTCGTGCCCAATCAAGGCGACCGTTGCGCTGCGCGCGCGGCAGTCGGATGATCGGTAGTTCAGGTGCCCGAGCAGCCGTCCGGAACTGTCACGCTCGTGTTCACCGACGTCGAAGGGTCGACGCGGCTCCTTGCCGACCTCGGTCCGGAGCGGTACCGCGACGCACTCCGCAGCCACCACGCCGTGCTCCGTGAGGCCTTCGCCCGTCAGGACGGATACGAGGTCGACAACGAGGGCGACTCGTTCTTCTACGCCTTCGCCTCGGCCGGCGCGGCCGTGGCGGCCGTCCGCGAGGCGCTGAGTGCGCTCGACGACCACGAGGTCAGGATCCGCGTCGGCGTCCACTCGGGGGAGCCGCTGCTCGACCCGCCGAAGTACACCGGGCTCGACGTCCACCTGGCGGCGCGCATCATGAGCGCCGGCCACGGCGGGCAGGTGCTGCTGTCGCGGACGACGCGCGAGCTCGTGGACGTCGACGCGCTCGACCTCGGCGACCACCGCCTCAAGGACTTCGACCCAGCCGGTGCGGCTCTACCAGCTCGGCGACCGCTCGTTCCCGCCGCTCAAGACGATCTCGAACACGAACCTGCCCGTCCCGGTCACGCTCGTTCGTCGGTCGTGAGGCGGAGCTCGCCGAGGCCGGGGACCTGCTCGCCTCGGCGCGCCTGCTGACGGTACCGGGCCGGGCGGCACCGGGAAGACGCGATTCGCCGTCGAGCTCGCGTCGCGGCACACCGAGCGCCTTCGAGCACGGCGTCTTCTGGGTGCCGCTCGCACCGATCCGCGACCCGGCCCTCGTCATGGAGACGCTGGCGCAGACACTCGGGGCGCGGCGGCTCGCCGGCGGAGCACGTCGCCGACCGGCAGATCCTCGTCGTCCTCGACAACTTCGAGCACGTCGTCGATGCGGCCACCGAGCTCGGCCGGCTGCTCGCCGCCTGCCCGAACCTGCGCGCCGCTCGTCACGAGCCGCGAGCTGCTGCGCCTGCAGGGCGAGGCCGAGTATGCGGCCCACGCCGCTGGAGCTCAGCGAGGGCGTCGCGCTCTTCTGCGAGCGCGCGCCGGCTGGAACCGTCCGCCGCGATCGAGGAGCTGTGCGAGCGACTCGACAGCCTGCCGCTCGCGATCGAGCTCGCCGCCGCTCGACGCGGATGCTCTCACCGGAGCAGCTGCTCGCGCGTCTGGGCGCAGCGCCTCGACCTGCTCAAGGGCGGCCGCGACGCCGACGCGCGGCAGCAGACGCTGCGCGCGACGATCGCCTGGTCGTACGACCTGCTCGCCACGGACGAGCAGGCGCTGCTCGCGCGGCTCAGCGTATTCGTGGGCGGCTGGACGATCGAGGCGGCCGAGGCGGTCTGCGGCGCCGAGCTCGACGGGCTCCTGTCGCTGCTCGACAAGAGCCTGATCCGGCGGAGCGGCGAGCGCTACTGGATGCTCGAGACGATCCGGGAGTTCGCGGCCGAGCAGGCCGCCGACACGACGGCGCTCGCGGAGCGGCACTCGCGCTGGTTCCTGGCCCTCGCCGAGGAAGCAGACGTCGAGACGATGACTGGCGATCGCAAGATCTGGTTCGACCGCCTCGAGGGGGATCACGCCAACCTCCGGGCTGCCATCGCATTCGCGGCCGGAGCGGGCGAGACCGACGCGCAGATCCGCTTCGCCACCGCCCTCTGGCAGTTCTGGGCCGATCGCGGCTACATCGCCGAGGGCAGCCGGCAGCTCGACGACGCCCTCGGACGGAGTACGAGCTCGCCGGTCGCGGCAAGGATCGGCCGTGTCCTCTTCGGCGCGTATATGTCGCGCAGCTTTGCCGGCCTCCTCTCCGAGGCGCAGGCCCTGGAGGCGGAATGCGCCCGTGCCGGTGACCGGTACAACGGTGCCCGGGCCCTCGTCCTCATCGGCTGGCTCTACCTATCGCTTGGCCCATGCACGCCGGCCGAGGACGCCCTGCAGCGCGCCCTGGCGCTCGCGGATGGCCAGTTTCCCGCCGAGGAAGCCGAGGCTGTGAGCTGGCTCCTCATCGTCGCGCTCTACGGGCCGTTGCCCGCCGACCAGGGCATAGCCCGCTGTAAGGAGGCGTACGACCGCTATGCGGACAACCGCAGGATCCAGGCGATCGCGCTTGCCGAGCGCGCGGCGCTGGAGGCGATGCGCGGCGAATTTGTTACCGCGCGGAAGCTGCTTGCCGAAGGCCGCGCGATCCTCCGGGAGCTCGACCTGAAGGTGTGGGCCGTCAACCTCGCTCAGGAGGGGTACTTCGTCGAGATGCTGGCCGGGAATCCCGCAGGCGCTGCCGAGGATCTGCGGGTCGCCTGCGAGGTGCTCGAGGAGGCGGGCGAGCGCGGCTTCCTCTCCACGAACGCCGGCTACCTCGCGCACGCGCTGTTCGCGCTCGACGACCTTGTGGGCGCTGAGCGGTACGCGGCCCTCAGCGCCGAAGCGTCGGCCCTCGACGACCTCCATTCACAAAGCCTGTGGCGAAGCGCCCGGGCGAAGCAGCTTGCGGCAGTCGGTGAGACCGCCCGTGCGGTCGAGTACGCGGAGGAGGGCCTCCGGATGATCAACGGGGAGACGGATGAGCGCATCGACCAGCAAGCCGACCGCTTGACGGATCTCGCGCACGTGCTCGCCGCCGCCGGCCGCGACGTCGAGGCCGCGATCGGCGCTCGAGCAGGCGCTCGCCCGCTACGAGCGCAAGGGCAACCTCGTGGCCGCAGAGCGCACACGCGTGGCGCTGGCAGGGTCCTGAGCGGCGGTCAGTAGATTCTCGGAATGGTCAGGGCCATTGTCGCCGCGGTGACGGTCGCGCTGGTCGCCGCCGTGCTCGCGACGCCCCGCGAGGCCGCGGCGCGGTACGCGTGCTCCAAGACCGGCGACGTGCACTTCAAGGCCGCCGACGGCACAAAGCTCGCCGGGCTGCGCTTCGGCAAGGGGCAGACGGCGGTCGTGTTCGCGCACGAGCTCGGCGGCGGCGTCTGCCAGTGGCTGCCGTACGCCCGCCAGCTGGCGGCGAAGGGCTACCTGACGCTGGCCTTCGACTTCCGCGGGTACGGCTCGTCACAAACGCGCACCGGCAGCGCCAAGTGGCGCCTGCCCATGGACGTCAACGCGGCCGCGAAGGAGGCCCGCAAGCTCGGTGCGAAGCACGTGATCCTCGTCGGCGCCTCGATGGGCGGCACCGCCGTCCTCACTGCCGCTCCGAACGTCCAGCCGCCCGTGAACGCGGTCGTCTCGCTGTCAGGGCCGGCCGAGTTCGGCCGCATGAAGGCGGACGCGGCGGCCCCGAAGCTCGCCGTGCCGGTCCTCTACATGGTCGGATCCCTCGACCAGGACTTCGTGCCCGACGCGCACGCGCTCTACGACGCGACCACGGTGCAGGACAAGACGCTCGAGGTGCGCGACACGGCCGACCACGGCGTTCTGCTGCTCGGCAACGCCGCGACGCGCGCGATCTTCGAGCGCTTCCTCGCCGCGCACCGCTGAGCGGTCAGAGGAAGCGCAGCAGCTGCCGTCGGTCGAGCCGCAGCCCGATCTTCTGCGTGCGCGCGTCGATCGCCTCGATCGCCGCCGCCGGGACGACGAAGTGCCTCCGCCAGAACCGGCCCGAGCGAACGGCGAGCGCATCCGGCTCGTCGGGCCGCGTCCCGTACATCGGCGACTGGACGCGGCCGACGAGCCGCCCGCGGGCATCTGCGACGAGGAAGCCGATGGTCTCGTCGATCGACATCTCGGCTAGATACGCCGCCGGTCCTCGGGACGCGCACACTCGCCAGGACCGTTGCCGCCCTCGTTACCCGGCGGGCGCGCCACAGCAGAAACGCGACCATCGTGACGGTGAGGTCGATCGCGTACCACGCGGGCACGCCCACCAGGAACGCGGCGGCCGGCACGGTGATGAGCGAGCCGGCGTCGTCGTGGAGGAGGAAGCGGACCACGACGTGATCCTCGCCGGGCGCGGGCGCGTTCGCATCGCGGCCAGCGCGAAGATCGACTGGCGGCTAGCCGGAATCCGGGTGCCGGTTCGCTTTCGCCGCGATCGGGTAGGCAGAGCGCATGCCTCTCTACCGTCTTCGCGAGGACGACCCGATCGCGACGCTCGGCGAGCTCAACGCCCGCCCGGCGATTCCCAAGCGTCCGCGCCTGCGCCACACGCCGCCGCGGCCGCTCCGCCGGGCGAAGCCGGCGACGAAGCGCGCCGCGTAACCCTGCGCCGATCGCGCAGCGGTTCGTGCAGACCTCCGACGTCCTTCGGCCGCCGGCAGGGAATCCTCGCTCGCATGCGAGCAACAGACTCGGCGGCCGCTGCGAACCAGGGAGGCGAGCGGATCGAGCTCCGCTGCCCATCCTGCGGCTACGGGATCGTCGTCAACGGGCCGCCGCCGGCCTGTCCGATCTGCCGGTCGCACGCGTGGGAGCGGGCGGCGCGCGCACGACGCGAGGGCGCCTGAGGCCGGTCAGCGGCCGAGCAGCCCAGCGACGGCGTTGATCGCGACGGCGAGGATCACGGCGCCGTAGAGGTACGAGAGCAGTGCGTGCTGGATAACCGCCCGGCGTGTCGTCTTGGTCGAGAGCCCGGTGTCGGAGACCTGGTAGGTCATCCCGATCGTGAAAGCGAGGTAGGCGAAGTCGCGGTAGTCGGGCGGGTCGTGGTCCGGGAACCCGATTCCGCCCGCCGGCGGGGCGTAGTACAGGCGCGCGTAGCGCAGGGTGAAGACCGTGTGGACGCAGGCCCAGGCGAGCGTGACGCTGAGGAGCGCGAACAGGGTCGTCGCCACGCGCGCCGCGCCAGTGTCGTGACCGGCGTGGGCGAGCGTGAAGACGACCGCGACGAGGCTGGCCACGCTGGCTCCCAGCAGGACCGACTCCGAGGCGGTGCGCGAGTCGTCCTCGCTCTGGGACAGGGCTTGCGTCGCGGAGGCGTCCTTGCGAGCGATGTCGTGCCAGACGAGCCCGAGATACACGACCGCGGCGCCGACCCAGCCCCCCAGCACGACCTCCGCCCACCCGGCGCCGAGGACGATCGCGACGACCGCCCCCACGATGCCGCCGACCGCGGCCATCGCCGCCCGGCGTTGCCCGAGGCGCCACGTGGATCCCGGCACTCGAGCCTAGGCCGTCTCGTAGGCCGACTCGACCGACGACGTGCCGCGCTCGGCGACGCGCTGCTCCGCGTACCCGCCGGCGCGGAACGCCTCGACCGGGTCCTCGGGCACGCCGAGCTCCCGGCGGAGCTCCACGAGCGCTCGGCCGGACGTCCGTCTCGTAAGCGTCCATCAGCACCCGATGGGCACCGAGCACGTCGCCCGCGCGCTGCGCGGCGCCCAGCCGCTCGGCGTCGACGAGCAGCGCCTTCGCGTAGGCGGTCTGGATGTTCGAGACCGACTGGATCATCGCGTCGATCTTCCCCTCGATGTTGTGCGACTGGTCGATCATGAACGCGACGTCGCGCGCGTCGTCGCCGGCGGCGGCGATCTCGCGCATGATCCGGAACAGCTCGAACGGGTCGATCGCGCCGACGATGAGGTCGTCGTCGGCGTACTTGCGGTTGTTGAAGTGGAAGCCGCCCAGCAGGCCCTCGGCGAGCAGCAGCGCCACGATCTGCTCGACGTTCGTGCCCATCGGGTGGTGGCCCGTGTCGACGAGCACCTGTGCCTGCTCCCCGAGCCGCCGGCAGGCGAGCGCGGCCGTGCCCCAGTCGGGCAGGTCGGTCGAGTAGAACCCCGGCTCGAAGAACTTGTACTCGACGAGCAGCCGCATGCCCGGGGGCAGCCGGTCGTAGAGCGCCTGCAGCCCCTCGAGGAGCCGCTCGTGCCGCTCGCGCAGGTCGTCCTGGCCGGGGTAGTTCGTCCCGTCGGCGAGCCAGAGGCTGATGATCGTGGAGCCGACCTCCTCCGCGATCTCGACGCACTCGATGCAGTGCGCAGCGGCCTTCGCGCGCACGGCGGCGTCGGGATGGCAGAGGCTGCCGAGGCGGTAGTCGTCGTCGCCGAACAGGTTGGGGTTGACGGCGCCGATCCGGACGCCGAGCCCCTCGGCGTACCGCCGCAGCTCGGCCCAGTCGTCGACGCGGTCCCACGGCACGTGGATCGCGACGCTCGGGCAGACGCCGGTCAGCTCGTTGACGAGCGCCGCGTCGGCGAGCTTCTCCCAGACGTTCCGCGCCGCACCCGGCCACGGGTACACGTGGAAGCGCGTGCCCGAGTTGCCGTAGCCCCACGACGGCGTCTCGATCTCGAGGCGGCGGAGCGCGTCCAGCACGCCGCCAAGTCTGACACGACGCCGCTGCGATGATGCGGCGCGGTGCGCATCGCCCTCTTCGTCACGTGCCTCACCGACACGCTGCTACCGGAGACGGGGATCGCGACCGTGCGCCTGCTCGAGCGGCTCGGCCATCAGGTGACGTTCCCGCGGGAGCAGACGTGCTGTGGCCAGATGCACCTCAACACCGGCTACCAGGCGGAGGCGCGCGAGCTCGCCCGCCGCTTCGTCCGCATCTTCGGCGACGAGGAGGTCATCGTTGCGCCGTCCGCGTCGTGCGCCGCCACCGTGCGCGACTACTACCCGCAGCTCGCCGACGGTGACCCGGCGCTCGCCCGGCGGGTCGACGAGGTTGCCCCGCGCGTCGTCGAGCTGAGCGAGCTGCTAGTCGGCCGGCTCGGCCTCGAGGACGTGGGCGCCTCGTTCCCGCATCGCGTCACCTATCACCCGACGTGCCACTCGCTGCGCTCACTGCACCTCGGCGACGCGCCGTACCGGCTCCTGCGCGCCGTGCGCGGCCTCGACCTCGTCGAGCTGCACGACGAGCGCGAGTGCTGCGGCTTCGGCGGCACCTTCGCGGTCAAGAACCCCGACACGTCGGAGGCGATGCTCGTCGACAAGGTGCGCAACGTCCTCGACACGGGCGCCGAGGTCTGCAGCGCCGTCGACAACTCGTGCCTGCTGCACATCGGCGGCGCCCTGTCGCGGCTGCGCTCCGGCGTGCGGACCGCACACCTCGCGGACATCCTGGCCTCCGCATGAAGGGCTTCCCTGCCGCCGCGCACGATGCGCTCCGCGAACACGCAGCTCCGGCGCAACCTCGGGCTCGCGACCAGCACGATCCGCGACCGCCGCGACCGCGCCGTCGCCGAGCTGCCCGACTGGGAGGAGCTCCGCGACGCCGGCGCGGCGCTCAAGCGCCGCGTCCTGCGGAACCTCGACGGCTACCTGCTCGAGTTCGAGGCGGCCGTCGAGCGCGCCGGCGGCCGCGTGCACTGGGCGCGCGACGGCGCCGAGGCGGGCCGCGTCGTCACCGAGATCGTTCGCGGGACCGGCGCGCGCGAGGTCGTCAAGGTCAAGTCGCTGACGACGGACGAGATCGAGCTGAACGAGGCGCTCGGACGTGCGGGCATCGACGTCGTCGAGACCGACCTGGCCGAGCTGATCGTCCAGCTCGCTGGCGAGGAGCCGTCGCACATCCTCGTCCCGGCGATCCACAAGAACCGGGTGGAGATCCGCGACCTCTTTCGCAGCGCGTTCGGGCTGCCCGGGCTCTCGGACGACCCGCACGAGCTCGCCGCCGCCGCCCGCGCGCACCTGCGCGCGAAATTCCTGTCGGCGCGGGTCGCGATCAGCGGCGCCAACTTCGCAATTGCCGAGACCGGCACCGTCTCGGTCGTCGAGTCGGAGGGGAACGGGCGCTTCTGCACGACGCTGCCCGACACCCTGATCACCGTCGTCGGGATCGAGAAGCTGATCCCGGCGCCCGAGGATCTCGAGGTCTTCCTCCAGCTGCTCCCCCGGTCGTCGACCGGCGAGCGCATGAATCCGTACACGACGCTCTGGACCGGCGTCACCCCGGGCGACGGGCCGCAGGACTTCCACGTCGTGCTGCTCGACAACGGCCGCACCGATGTGCTCGCCGACGAAATCGGCCGCCAGACGCTCGCCTGCATCCGCTGCAGCGCCTGCCTCAACGTCTGCCCCGTCTACTCGCGCACGGGCGGCCACGCCTATGGCTCGGTCTACCCGGGCCCGATCGGCGCGATCCTGACGCCGCAGCTGCGCGGGGTGCGAGAGGCGCCCACGCTGCCGTACGCGTCCACGCTGTGCGGAGCCTGCTACGAGGTCTGCCCGGTCAAGATCGACATTCCGCGCGTGCTCGTCCACTTGCGCGGACGCGTGGTCGAGGAGGGCGCGTCCCCCGCCAGCGAGCGCGCCGCAATGCGGGCACTCGCCTGGACATTCGCCGGTGAGCGGCGCTACCGCAGCGCCCAGAAGGCCGGCCGTGCCGGGAGCCGGCCGTTCACGCGGGGCGGGCTGATCCACCGGATGCCCGGTCTCGGCGCGTGGACGGAGACGCGCGACCTGCCCCCGTTCCCGCGACAGACCTTTCGTGAGTGGTGGGATGAGCGCCGCGCGTGAGGAGATCCTCGGGCGCGTCCGCCGCGCCCTCGCCGACGTACCGCCCGGCGACGAGGTCGACGTCCCGCGCGACTACCGCGACACGCAGGGCGGGTCGCTCGAGCGCTTCGTCGACCGCCTCTCCGACTATGGGGCCGGCGTGCGGCTCGTCAACGCCGGCGGCGTCGCCACCGCGGTCGCCGAGGCGTGCGCCGCCCGGGGCGTCGAGCGGATTGCCGTCCCACCCGGCTTCCCGGGCGACTGGCGCCCCGCGGGCATCGAGGTGGTGGTGGACGAGGGGCTCTTGCCCGCCGAGCTCGAGGCGATCGGCGCCGCCGCCACCGCCGCCGCGCTGGGCATCGCCGAGACCGGCACGGTCGTGCTCGATGCGGGGGAGGGGCAGGGGCGCCGCGTTCTCAGCCTCGTCCCGGACCTGCACGTCTGCGTGCTGCGCGCCGAACAGGTCGTCGACGGCGTCCCTGCGGCCATGCGCCGGCTTGCGGACGGCTTTCGGTCGACGCGACGCCCGGTGACGTTCATCTCCGGGCCCTCCGCGACCAGTGACATCGAGTTCCAGCGGGTCGAGGGCGTGCACGGGCCGCGCCAGTTCGACGTGATTGTCGTAAACGATTGAGTTTCGTTAACCCGTGTTTCGAAAGCACGGCGAAGGGCTTGACACACCCGGCACGAAAGGCGTAGGGTCGCCGCGGCTTGCCGAAGAGTCACCGAACGGCGCATAACCTCCCGGGTCTGCCCCAGAACGAGCGGATGCAGCAGGTGCTGCAGATGCTCGAGACGCGTGATTCCGTTCAGGTTGCGGAACTTGCGGAAGCATTTTCGGTTTCCGAGGTCACTGTCCGCAGCGACCTCACCGAGCTGGCGCGCCAGGGTCTCGTCGCGCGCGTCCGCGGTGGGGTGCGCCCGCTCGACCGCGGCAACTCCGAGCTCGGGTTCGACTTCCGGCTCGGGCTCGAGGTCGACCGCAAGCGGGCGGTCGCCCGCGAGGCCGCCAAGCTGATCGGCGACGGCGAGGCGATCGCCCTGGACGCGAGCACGACCGCCTACTACCTGGCATTGGAGCTGCGCTCGAAGCGCGAGCTCGTCGTCGTCACGAACGGGATCCTGATCGCCGCCTCGCTGGCGGACGCGCCGGGCATCAACGTCCTCGTTACCGGGGGGATGCTGCGGCTCTCGGCGATGTCACTCGTGGGCGACCTCGGCGGCGACCTGCTCAGATCGACGCGGATCAACAAGGGCTTCCTGGGCGCGCGCGGCCTGAGCCTCGAGCGCGGCCTCATGGACCTCAACCCGGATGAGGTGCGGATCAAGAAGGACATGGCGATGGCGTGCGACCGCGTGATCGCGATCATCGACGGGAGCAAGTGGCACCGGAGCGCGTTGCTCACGTTCGTGCCCGCCGAGTCCGTGGACGCGATCGTCACCGACGAGACCGCGCCCTCCGACCAGGTGCGAGCGTGGAGCAGAGCCGGCGTCGAGGTGATCATCGCCGAGGTCGAGGACGAGGAGCGCCCGGCGGCCAAGCCGATCGAGCTGCGCCGCTACCCGCGCGGAGGCAACGGCTCGTGACCACGATGGCCGCCGTCGACATCGGCGCGCAGAGCGGGCGCGTCGTCGTGGGGCAGCTGGACGGCGGGCGCCTCTCGATCGAGGAGGTGCACCGCTTCCCGAACGTGCCGGTCGCGGCCGGCGGGCGCCTGCACTGGGACGTCCTCTCCCTCCACGAGCAGGTGCTCGACGGCATCACGGCCGCAGGCCCGGTCGACTCGGTCGGCGTCGACACCTGGGGCGTCGACTTCGGCCTGCTCGACCGCGACGGCACGCTGCTCGGCAACCCGGTGCACCACCGCGACCGGCGGACGGAAGGCGTCATGGAGCACGTCTTCGCCCGCGTGCCGGCGCGCGAGCTCTACGAGCGCACCGGTATCCAGCTGCTGCCGTTCAACACGATCTTCCAGCTCGCCGCAGTCGTCAACGGCGGAGGCCACGCGTTGGCCGCCGCGGATCGCCTGCTGCTCGTCCCCGACCTGCTCCACTACTGGCTGAGCGGCGTCGCCGTCTGCGAGCGCACGAACGCGTCGACGACGCAGTGCCTCGACCCGCGCACCGGCGAGTGGACGACCGACCTGCTCGAGCGCCTCGACATCCCCGCGGAGCCGTTCCGCGAGCTCGTCGAGCCGTGCACGGTGATCGGCCGCCTACGCGACGACGTCGCCGAGCGCACCGGCCTTCGTGACACCCGGGTGGCGGTGCCTGGCACCCACGACACGGCGTCGGCTGTAGCGGCAGTTCCGTTCCGCGACCCGCGCGCCGCCTACATCAGCGCCGGCAGCTGGTCTCTGGTCGGCGTCGAGCTCTCCGAGCCGCTCATCTCGAGCGACGCCTTCGCGGCCAACCTCACAAACGAGGGCGGCGTCGGCGGCACGACGCGCCTGCTGCGCAACGTCGACGGCCTCTGGCTGCTGCAGGAGTGCCGGAACGCCTGGTCTGCCGAGGGCCGCACCTACACGTTCGAGGAGCTGGTCTCCGCCGCCGAGGCCGCGCCCGAGCTTCGCTCCTTCATTGAGCCCAACGACCAGCGCTTCCTCGCCCCCGGCGACCTGCCCGGCCGCATCCGAGCGTTCTGTGTGGAGACCGGCCAGCATGAGCCGGAGAGCGTGGGGGAGGTCACCCGCTGCATCCTCGAGAGCCTCGCGCTGAAGCACGCACAGACCGTGCGCCTGCTCGGCGCCGTGACCGGCTCGCGCCCGCCCGAGATCCACATCGTCGGCGGCGGCGCGCAGAACGGCCCGCTCTGCCGCTGGACGGCGGAGGCGGCCGGCCTGCCCGTGCTCGTCGGCCCCATCGAGGCAACCGCGATCGGCAACCTCGCCGCACAGGCGATCGCGCTCGGCGAGCTCGGCTCGCTCGAGGAGGCGCGGGAGGTCGTGCGCTCGTCGTTCGCGCCGTCCGTCTACGAGCCTTCGCCGTCGAGCGCGTGGCTGGAGGCGACCGAGCGCTTCGACGGCCTCAGCGAGTCGAACGGCCAGCGGGAGGAGGTGTGGGCGTGACCGACACCGCGCCGGCCTCGGCGCTGCGCGGCGTGGCTTCGCCCGTCGACCGCTGGGACGCCGACGCCGCCCGGGATCTCTCGATGCTGGACGAGCTCGCGTACCGCTCCAACCTGCTCGGCGCCGACCGCTCGCTCGCGAACATCGGCGGCGGCAACACCTCCGCCAAAGGCGTAACCGTCGACCATGCCGGGCGGGAGACGCGGACGCTCTGGGTAAAGGGCTCCGGTACCGACCTCGCCACGATCACGGGGCCCGGCTTCGCCGCGCTCCGGCTCGACGAGGTGCTCCCGCTCCGCGAGCGGGCGACGATGGACGACGCGGAAATGGTGGATTACCTCCGTCGCTGCGGGCTCGTGCCCGAGCAGCCGCGGCCGTCGATCGAGACGCTCCTGCATGCGTTCGTGGCGGCCCCGCAGGTCGACCACACGCACCCCGACGCGATCATCGCCCTGACCTCGTCGCCCGACGGCCGACAGGTTGCGCAGGCTGCGTTCGGCGAGGAGGCGGTCTGGCTCGACTACCAGCGGCCTGGCTTCGACATGTCGCGCCGGATCGCCGAGCTGCTCGAGGAGAACCCGGCCGCCCGCGCGGTCCTGCTCGCGAAGCACGGGCTCGTAACCTGGGGCGAGACCGGCGAGGAGTCGTACCGCGCGACGATCGAGTTCGTCACGCGCGCCGCCGACGCGATCGACGGCGCCGCGCAGCACGGATTCGGGCTCGGCGGCCCGCGCGTCCGGCAGCTCGCGCAGGAAGAGGCGCGAGGACCTGCTCGCGACGACGCTGCCCGCCCTCCGCGGCGCGCTCGGCACCGGCCTTGTCCTGGAGGTCGACCGCACGCCCGAGGCGGTCGCGTTCGCGTCCGCGGCCCGGACCCCTGAGGTCAGCCAGATCGGGGCGCCGTGCCCCGACCACCTGATCAACACGAAGCACAAGCCGCTGGTCGTCGACTTCGACCCGGCGCGCGACGGCGCCGCCGAGCTGGCAGCGGCGTTCCGGAGCGGGGTGGAGGAGTACGCCGCGTGGTACCGCGAGTACTACGAGCGCAACGTCGACGACGAGACGCGCCCGTTCCCGATGGATCCGGCCGGTCCGCGCGTCGTGCTCGTGCCCGGGGTGGGCATGGTCACGAGCGGCGCCGACACGCGCCGCGCGCGCATCGCCCGCGACCTCTATCACCGGGCGATCGTGGTCGAGGACGCCGCCGACGCGCTCGGCGGCTTCTCGTCTCTGAGCGAGGCCGAGGCCTTCAAGATCGAGTACTGGCCGCTCGAGCGCTACAAGCTCGCGCAGCTGCCGCCGCCCGGCGAGCTGTCCGGGCGCATCGCGTTGATCACCGGCGGCGCGAGCGGCATCGGCCGCGCGACCGCGCGCCGGCTCGCCGAGCTCGGCGCCCACGTTGCCGTCGCCGACCTGAACGCGGCGGGCGCAACCGAGGTCGCCGCCGAGCTCGTCGACGGCTACGGCGAGGGCCGGGCGATCGGGCTCGCGCTCGACGTCACGGACGAGGCGTCGATGGCCGAGGCGTTCCGCTCGACCGTGCTCGCCTGGGGCGGGCTCGACATCCTCGTCTGCTCGGCGGGCATCGCGTCGAGCGCGCCGATCACCGAGACCACCCTGGACCTCTGGGAGCGCAACTACGCCGTGCTCGCCCGCGGCTACTTCCTCGCCTCGCGAGCAGGCTTCACGGTGCTGCGCGAGCAGGGCACGGGCGGCTCAATCGTCTTCGTCGGCTCCAAGAACGCCCTCGTCGGCGGCGCCAACGCCGCCGCCTACTCGTCCGCGAAGGCCGCGTCGCTGCACCTGGCGCGCTGCCTGGCCGAGGAGGGCGGAGCCGACTCGATCCGCGTCAACACCGTCAACCCGGACGCGGTCATCGAAGGCTCCGCGCTGTGGTCCTCCGACTGGAAGGCCGAGCGTGCGAGCACCTACGGCATCGACGCCGACGAGCTTCCTGCCTTCTACCGCGGCAGGACGCGCCTGGGCGTGAACGTCTATCCCGAGGATGTCGCAGAGGCGATCGCCTTCCTGGCCGGGCCGCGCTCGGCCAAGTCCACGGGGAATGTGGTCAACGTCGACGGGGGCGTCACCGCCGCGTACCCGCGGTGAGCCCGGGAGAGAGGAGGAGTGGAGCGCTGAGTTGAGTTGTGACCCCGCGGTGCGGCGCCCCAGCTGCCGCCCCAGCTGTTCCGTTGGTCCCCTGAAGAAAGGAACGAACATGCAGCAGAAGAGAGGGCTCCGGATTGCCCTGATCATCGCGGCGGCAGCACTGGTCGCGACGGTCGCGGCAACGGTCGCGCACACGGCGACGAGCGCCGCGACGAGCGGTAAGACCTTCTACTTCATCCCGAAGGACACGCTCAACCCGTACGAGGTCATCGCCGACAAGGGCGGCAAGATCTCGCTGACGGCGCTCGGCAACAAGCAGATCGTGCAGTCCGGCACGCAGGACACGGCCGCGGCGCAGCAGCCGGCCATCCAGGCGGCAATCCAGTCGCACGCGGCCGGCATCGTCATCGCGGCGAACGACCCGCAGGCGGTCTGCCCGGCACTGAGGCAGGCCATGGCCGCCGGGATCAAGGTGGTCGCGTTCGACTCCGACTCGAACTGCCGCCAGCTCTTCATCAACCAGGCGGACACCGAGACGATCGGCCGCAGCCAGATGCAGCTGCTCGCGCAGCTGATGGGCTACAAGGGCGAGTGGGTGATCCTCTCGGCCGCCTCGACCGCCACGAACCAGAACGCCTGGATCAAGTACATGAAGCTCGAGGCGAAGAAGGCCAAGTACAAGAACATGAAGTACGACGGCATCTACTACGGCAACGACAACCCGGCGACGTCGCTCCAGCAGACGGAGTCCCTGCTCCAGGCGCACCCGAACCTGAAGGGCATCGAGTCGCCCACGACGGTCGGGATCTCGACGGCCGCCCAGTACCTGTCGAACAAGCCGCAGTACAAGGGCAAGATCGTGCTCACCGGCCTCGGCCTCCCGAGCCAGATGAAGAAGTACGTCCACAACGGCACGGTCAAGAAGTTCGCCCTGTGGAACCCGCAGGATCTCGGCTACCTCGCCGGCTACGCCGTCTCGGCGCTCGCCGACGGCAAGATCACCGGCAAGGTCGGCCAGACGTTCACGGCCGGCAAGCTCGGCAAGTACAAGATCATCAAGGCTGCAGGAGGCCCGCAGGTCATCCTCGGCCCGCCGTTCACGTTCGACAAGTCCAACGTCGACAAGTTCAACTTCTAGTAGCCACGGATTCCGGGGGCGCCGCTGTCGCGGCGCCCCCGGGCCCGCCTGTGGTTAGGGGGTGCGTTGCAGCGCGTCTGCTTTCAGCTCCAGGTGAAGCCCGACCGGATGGCCGAATACCGGGAGCGGCACGGCGCCGTGTGGCCGGAGATGCTCGAGGCGCTTTCGGCGACCGGCTGGCGAAACTACTCGCTCTTTCTTTCCCCCAGCGGCATGTTGATCGGCTACCTCGAGACCGATGATTTCGAGGCCGCGCTGCGCGGCATGGAGGAGACGGACGTCAACGCCCGCTGGCAGGCCGAGATGGGCGAGTTCTTCCAGGACCTCGAGGGCCGGCGCCCGGACGAGGGCCTGCTCGTGCTCGACGAGGTCTTCCACCTCGAGTGAGCGCGCCGCAGACCCCCGAGCCCGTGCTCGTCCTCGAGCACGCGACCAAGAGCTTCGGTGCCGTCCATGCACTCGAGGACGGCACCATCGAGCTCTTCCCCGGCGAGGTGCACGGCCTCGTCGGCGAGAACGGCGCCGGCAAGTCGACGCTCGTGAAGATCCTTGCCGGCGTGCACCGCCCCGACAGCGGCAGGCTGCTGATCGACGGGGTGGAGGCGATCTTCGACAACGCCCGGCAGGCCCAGCAGGCGGGGATCGCGATCATCTTTCAGGAGCCGACGCTCTTCCCGGACCTGAGCGTCGCCGAGAACATCTTCATCGGCTCGCAGCCGCTGAAGGCCGGCCACCGCATCGACGGCCGCAAGATGCGCCGCGAGACCGCCGCGCTCTTCGACCGGCTCGGCGTGCTGATGGATCCGGAACGCCCGGCCCGCGGGCTGTCGATCGCCGACCAGCAGCTCGTCGAGATTGCGAAGGCGCTCACCCGGGACGCGCGTGTGATCGTCATGGACGAGCCGACGGCGGCGCTGACCATCACCGAGGTCGAGCGGCTCTTCGGCATCGCGCGCACGCTGCGCGACGCGGGCGCGGCCGTGCTGTTCGTGTCGCACCGCCTCGAAGAGATCTTCGCGCTCTGTCAGCGCGTCACCGTCATGCGCGACGGCCGGCACGTCCTGACAAAGCCCATCGAGGAGCTCACGACCGCGTCGATCATCCGCGCCATGGTCGGGCGCGACATGGACGCGCTGTTCCCGAAGGAGCACGCCGAGCGCGGCAAGGCCGTGCTGCAGGTCGAGCGCCTGACCCGCGAGGGCGTGTTCACGGACGTGTCCTTCGACGTACACGCCGGCGAGATCGTCGCCCTGGCCGGGCTCGTCGGCGCCGGACGGAGCGAGGTAGCGCAGGCCATCTTCGGCATCGACCGCGCGGACGCCGGCACCGTGACGGTGAACGGGAAGAAGCTGCGGAGCGGATCGCCGACGGCGGCGATGGGCGCGGGCATCGGGCTCGTGCCCGAGGACCGCCGCCAGCAGGGGCTGATCATGGACCTGTCCATCCAGGGCAACATCGCGCTCGCGTCGCTCGGCCGCGTCCAGAAGCTCGGGCTGATCCCGTTCGGCGCCGAGCGGCGTTTCGCCTCGGACTGGGTGACGCGCCTCCAGCTCAAGTACGGGCGCATGGGCAACCCCGTCTGGACGCTCTCGGGCGGCAACCAGCAGAAGGTGGTGCTGGCGAAGTGGCTTGCACGGCGCCCGTCCGTGCTGATCGTCGACGAGCCGACGCGCGGCATCGACGTGGGCACGAAGGCCGAGGTGCACAGGCTGCTCTCAGACCTCGCCGGCCAGGGTGTCGCCGTCCTGATGATCTCGTCGGAGCTGCCCGAGGTGCTCGGGATGGCCGACCGCGTCATCGTTCTCTTCGAGGGCCGCATCTCCGGCGAGTTCACCCGTGCCGAGGCGAACGAGGAAGCGATCATGCGCGCCGCGACCGGCGTGGTCGAGGACGAGGCCGCCGCGTGAGCGCGACGGCAGAGACCGCGAGCGTCGGCCCGGTCGACGGCCGGAGCCGCTCGCACGCGCTCGCCGAGGCCATCTTCCGCTTCCGCGAGCTCGGCATCGTGCTCGCGCTCGTGATCGTCGTCACCGTAACGGCGCTCCACAACAGCAACTTCGTGTCGAAGACGAGCCTGCAGCAGCTGCTGTCGGGCGCCGCGATCATCGCCATCCTCGCGATCGGCGAGACGATCGTGATCATCACGCGGAACGTCGACCTGTCGATCGGGTCGATCCTCGGGATCTCCGCCTACGCGGTCGGCGTCACCTTCGAGAATCACCCGCACGTCTGGATTCCCTGGGTGTTCCTGATCGGAATGGCGATCGGGCTCGCGTGCGGGATCGTGAACGGCGCGATCGTGACCATCGCGCGCGTGCCGAGCCTCGTGGTCACGCTGGGCACGCTCTACGTGATCCGCGGCCTGGACGCGCGCTTCGCCGGCGGCCACCAGGTGGGCGCGTCCTCGCTGCCGAACAGCTTCACCAATATCGGCTACGGGACGGTGCTCGGCGTGCCGTACCTCGGGATCGCCGCGATCGTCGGGGTCGCGCTGGCGACGTACGCGATGCGCTCGTTCCGCACGCCGCGCGACTTCTACGCGATCGGCTCGAACCCGGACGCGGCGCGGCTCGCCGGCATCCCGGTCGAGCGGCGCGTCTTCCTCGCCTTCGCGCTCAGCGGCGCGATCGCCGGCGTGGCCGGCGCGTTCTGGCTCTCGCTGTACGGCTCCGTCGACGCGATCGCCGGCCAGGGCTACGAGTTCCAGGTGATCGCCGCCGTGGTCGTCGGCGGGGTCGCCATCTTCGGCGGCAGCGGCACCGTGCTCGGCGCAGCGCTGGGCGCGCTGCTCTTGAACACGATCGACAGCGCCCTCGTCGTCCTCAACGTGTCGTCGGCCTGGAGCTCGGCGATCGCGGGCGGTCTCCTCCTCGCGGCAATCGCCTTGGACCGTCTGGTGTCCGTCCGCATTGCCCCGGCCCTGACGACGAGAAGGAGCACCCGTGGCTGACCGGCTTCGCCCGCTCCTCCGCTGGGAGGCCGGCCTCGTCCTGCTCCTGATCGGGACGATCATCTACGGCAACAACGCCTCCCAGTACTTCTTCACGTCCGGGAACGTCTTCTTCATCCTGCTGAACGTCGGCGAGGTGGCGATCATGGCACTGCCGCTGACGCTGATCGTCATCACGGGGGAGATCGACCTCTCGGTTGCGTCGATCCTCGGGCTCTCAGGGATCACCATGGGCGAGATCTATACGCACGGCTACGGCCTCTGGTGGGCGATGGCCGGAGCGCTCGTGGTCGGCGCCCTCGCGGGCGCGTTCAACGGGCTCCTGATCACGCGCCTCGGCCTCCCGTCGCTCGCGGTCACGATCGGCACGCTGACGCTCTACCGGGGTATCGCCCAGGGGATCCTGCCGTCGGACACGATCCAGGTCTCGAAGCCGCCGTACTCGAACATCGGCGTCGTGCCGATTCGCGGCACCGAGATCCCGTGGTCGTTCCTGTTCTTCGCCGTGCTCGCGGTGATCTTTGGGATCGTGCTGCACGCGACGCCGCTCGGCCGCCGGATCTACGCCATCGGCGCGGGGCAGGAGGCGGCGCGCTTCGCCGGCATCCGCGTGCGGCGGATCAAGTTCTGGCTCTACGTGCTGTCGGGGCTGCTGAGCGGCTTCGCCGGGATCCTCTTCACGCTGCGGTTCTCGTCTGCGCGCTACGACTCGGGGATCGGACTCGAGCTCTTCGTGGTGACGATCGTGCTGCTCGGCGGCGTCTCCATCTTCGGCGGGCGCGGCCTGATCATCGGGGTCGTCCTCGCCGTCCTCGTGCTCGGCTCCCTGCAGACCGCGATGACGCAGGCGCTCGTCTCGTCGCAGGAGCAGAACATCGTCATCGGGGCGCTGCTGATCCTCAGCGTGGTCATCCCGAACCTGCCGGGCATCTACCGGCGGGCGCGGCTGCGGCTGCGGAGCATGGCGGCGCGACGCCATGCGAGCGAGGCGGCCGAGGCGGCCGAGGCGTGAGCGCGCGCATCGGCGTCTTCGGCATCGGGCTGGCGGCGTACTGGCCGCAGTTCGAGGGGCTGCAGGAGCGGCTGCAGGGCTACCAGCGCGGGCTCGAGCAGGGGCTTGCCGGTCTGGGTGCCGAGGTCGTGTCCGCCGGGCTGGTCGACACGCCCGAGCGCGCCCGCGAGGCGGGCGACGAGCTGCTGGGGGTCGACCTCGTGATGCTCTACACCGCGACGTACGCGACGTCGTCGCAGGTGCTGCCGGTCGTCCAGGCGGCGAAGGCGCCGGTGGTGATTCTCAACCTGCAGCCGACCCGGTCGCTCGACTACGAGTCGATGACGACGGGGGAGTGGCTCGCGAACTGCTCGGCCTGCTGCGTCCCCGAGCTGGCGGGCGCGTTCACGCGGGCGCGGATCCCGTACCGCACGGTCACGGGGACGCTGCTCGACGGCGACCCGGCGTGGGCGGCGATGGGGGAGTGGGTCGAGGCGGCGCGCGCCGTGCGTGAGCTGCGCCGGGCGCGGTTCGGGTTCCTGGGCCACACGTACCCGGGGATGCTCGACATGTACTCGGACTTCACCCAGGTGTCCGCGCAGGCGGGGCCGCACATCGAGGTGCTCGAGCTGGACGACCTGGTCGCGCGGGTCGAGGCGGCGTCGGTCTCCGAGATCGAGCGCAAGGGCGAGGAGATCCGCGAGCTGTTCGACCTGGCCGAGCCGGCCGGCGACCCGATCGCCGACGAGATCTCGCCCGAGCAGTGGGACTGGTCGGCGCGCGTCGCGGTCGGGCTGGACCGGCTCGTGGCCGACTTCGCCCTGAACGGCCTGACCTACTACTACCGCGGCCGGGACGACAACATCTTCGAGCGGGTGGCCGCCGGCCTGATCGTCGGCAACTCGCTGCTGACCGCGCGCGGCGTGCCGGCGTCGGGCGAGGGCGACCTCAAGACGAACCTGGCCATGTTCCTGCTCGACCGCCTGGGCGCGGGCGGCTCGTACACCGAGTTCTACGCGCTCGACTTCGACGAGGAGTTCGTGCTGATGGGACACGACGGCCCGGCGCACATCGCGATCGCCGACGGGCGGCCGGTCGTCCGGGCGCTCAGGCTGTACCACGGCAAGGCCGGGGCGGGCCTCTCGGTGGAGATGAAGGTGCGTCTGGGCCCGGTGACGATCCTCGGCATGACCCAGACCGCGGACGGGCGGCTGAAGTTGATCGCCGCCGAGGGTGAGTCGATCCCCGGCCCGACCTTCCGGATCGGCAACACGAACTCGCGGCTGCGCTTCTCGCTCGGGCCGGCGCCGTTCATGGACGCCTGGTGCGCGGAGGGGCCGACGCACCATGTCGCGCTCGGCGTCGGGCACCAGCTCTCGCGCCTGCGCAAGGTCGCGGACCTGCTCGGGCTCGAGCTCGCCGTCGTCGGCTAGGCGCGGCTGCCGCGGAACGACGCGAGCAGTCCGTTCAACGTGAAGTAGTAGTGCCGGTCGGTGGCGATGCCGGGCGAGTACTTGCCGGCGTTGAAGCGCCAGACGACCTTCCCGTCTTTCAGCCGGGTCGCGTAGGCGTGCTTCTCCAGCGTCGCGGAGAAGACGAGCGGGCCGATCACGACCGGCGCACCGAGGATCCGGCCGCCGACGTGGCTCGACCAGACGTCGGCGCCGGTGCTTGCCCGGTAGGCGTGCAGCGCGCCGTCGAAGCCGCCGACGAGGACGAGCCCGCGTGCGAGCGCGGGCGTCGAGTAGCCCCAGGCGTCGATGTGCTTCGACCAGTCCACCTTCCCGGTGGCGACCGAGAGCGCGACGACGCGGCCCGAGCGGGCGATCGTGTACAGCCGCCGCCCGTCGGTGGAGGCGCTGGCGTAGAACGACTCGTAGCGGAGCGGGTCGCGCTTCAGGTACGTGCTCCAGAGCTTGTGGCCGTTCCGGGCGCGCAGGCAGAAGACCGCACCGGCGTAGTTGGTCACGCAGACGCGGCCGTGGGTGAGGGTCGGGCTCGAGTTGATGATCGCCCCGGTGTCGAAGGCCCAGCGGATGCGTCCGTGGGCGACGTCGATCGCGAACACGCGCCCGTTGGCGTTGCCGACGTAGGCCGTGCCGCCCTCGACCGCCGGTGACGACTCGACGCGCGCGCCCGTGTGGATGCGCCAGAGCCGGCGGCCGCTGAAGCGGTCGTACGCGGTCACGGTGCCGTCGTTGGCGCTCACGAGCAGCCGCCGCCCGACGATGGCCGGTGACGAGGGCTTGTGGCCGCCGTCGTGCTGCCAGACGGTCGCGCCGGTCGCGGCGTTCACCGCGTAGGTCCGGCCGCGGAACGTGTTGACGTACAGCAGGCCGCCGCAGTAGACGGGCGGGTACTCGATGTAGCCGTTCAGCGCACGCGCCCAGACGGGCTTGGTGGGGCGGCCGAGATCGATGTCGAGGCGGGCGAGCGAGCGCGCCGGGTTGCTGCCGAACTGCAGCCAGCACGGCCGGTCGGGTCGCGACGCACGCTTGACGGGGCGAACCGCCGGTGTCTTCGCCGGCCCCTCGTAGGACACTCCTTTGAGCTCCGTGTCGAGATGGCCCTGATCCTGCCGATGCGCGACGAGCACGACCGCGACGGCCGCCCCGGCGGCGAGCGCGAGGACAACGGCGCCGCCCAGCAGAAGGCGCTTCCGCATGCCGCGACGGTACTGACGGCCCCGGCGGGCGCCAACCTGAGAGGTCGCTGAGAATGTCCGGAATCACAGGCGATTCTCAGATTCGTGGGAGAGTCTGGAGCCATGGCTTTTAACCATGCTCCAAGCGCGCCCCGAAGGGTTCTTGTGGTCGACGACGAGCCCTCGATCGTCGATGCCGTCGCAACCGCGTTTCGCTACGAGGGCTACGAGGTCGACCAGGCGTACACGGGGCGCGAGGCGCTCGAGATGGTGATCCGCGACGAGCCCGACCTGATCGTGCTCGACTGGATGCTCCCCGACATCGAGGGCATCGAGGTCGGCCGCCGGCTGCGCGCCCGCGGCTTCCGAACGGCCGTGCTCTTCCTGACGGCGAAGGACGCGACCGAGCACAAGGTGGAGGCGCTGCGCGTCGGCGGCGACGACTACGTGACCAAGCCGTTCAGCCTCGCCGAGGTCGTGGCGCGCGCGCAGGCGATCCTGCGGCGCACGGCCGGCGACCTGCCGGGGGACGTGCTGACGTTCTCCGACCTCACGCTGGACGAGGCGCGGCACGAGGTGACCCGCGGCAACGAGGCGATCATGCTCACCGCCACGGAGTTCAGCCTGCTGCGCTACTTCATGCTCAATCCCCGGCGCGTGCTCTCGAAGGCCCAGATCCTCCAGAACGTCTGGCGCTACGACTTCGGCGGGAACGCCAACGTGGTCGAGACGTACGTCAGCTACCTCCGGCGCAAGCTCGATGCGAGCGGGCCGCCGTTGATCAAGACGGTCAGGCAGGCCGGATACATGCTCGACGCGCGGCAGGAGTGATCGGCCGGCTCTCGCTGAAGGCGCGGCTCATCCTCGGCGTGATCGTGCTCGCCGGGGTCGGGCTCGCCGCGGCCGACGTCGCCACGTACGCGTCGCTGCGCTCGTTCCTCTACCAACGCGTCGACCAGTCGCTGCAGAACAACCGCGGGCTCGAGCACTGCCAGGGCGGGCCGGGGCCCGACGATCACGGGCCGCCCATCCAGCCGCTCGGCGGAGGCGAGACCTTCGCTCGCATCGTGACGCCATCGGGCTCGACGCTGTGCAACCTTGGGCTGCAGTCGACCGCGTCGCCCCCGCAGTGGCCGTCGACCGCAGGTCTCAGCGCAGACAGCGTCCGCTACGACACCGTCTCGGCGCAGGACAACGGCAGCCGCTTCCGCGTGCGCACCGTGGTCGAGCCCAACGGCAATGTCGTGCAGTCCTCGGCGTCGCTCTCAGATGTCGACGCGACGCTGCGCCGGCTGCTGCTGATCGAGCTGCTCGTCACGGCATCGGTGCTGCTCGGCATTGTCGCGCTCGGCGTCTGGGTCGTCCGCATCGGCCTCCGGCCGCTGACTGCGATCGAGACCACCGCCGCCGCGATCGCCGCCGGCGACCTGTCACGGCGCGTGGAGCGGGCCGAGCCGAGAACCGAGGTCGGCCGGCTCGGGATGGCGCTGAACGCGATGCTCACCCAGATTCAGGCCGCCTTCGACGCGACCGCCGCCTCCGAGGCGCGCCTGCGCCGCTTCGTCGCCGATGCCTCGCACGAGCTGCGCACGCCGCTCGCGGCCGTGCGTGCCTATGCCGAGCTCTTCGGACGCGGGGCAAACAGCCGGCCAGACGACCTCGAGCGGTCGATGACCGGGATCGAACGCGAATCGCGGCGCATGAGCGTGCTCGTCGACGACCTGCTGCTGCTCGCGCGGCTCGACGAGGGGCGCCCGCTCGAGCACCAGGCGGTCGACCTCGCCGAGCTCGTCGCCGAGGCGGTGGAGACGGCGACTGCGCTCGAGCCCGGCCGGCCGATCGAGCTGAGCACGGAGGAGGCTGTCGTGGACGGCGATCACGACCGTCTGCGCCAAGTCGTCGACAATCTGCTGGCCAACGTGCGGGCGCACACGCCTCCCGGCGCGCCGGCCGCGGTGCGCGTCCGGCGGAGCGGGGCCTCCGCGGTCATCGAGGTCGAGGACACCGGGCCCGGCATGGAGCCGGAGGAGGCCGCACGGATGTTCGAGCGCTTCTTCCGGGCCGACCCCGCGCGGGCGCGGGCGCGCGGCGGGACGGGCCTCGGGCTCTCGATCGTCGCGGCCGTGGCCCAGGCGCATGGCGGCTCGGCGACCGCCGTCTCCGAGCCGGGAGCGGGTACGACGGTGCAGGTCACGTTGCCTCTGGCGGCGCCGACGGAGGACGCGTCGGATGCGCCTCCGCTAATCCATACGACCAGCTAACGGGACTCTCAGGGCTCTCCCAGGGGGCTCCAAGACCGGGCCGGTTCGATGAGTTGCGCAACGTCATCGAACGGAGGAGGCGTCGAATGACGCGATTCACGAAACGGCTCGGGCTGCTCACCGTTGCCGCCGCCACGGCGATTCTGGTCGTCGGCGTCGCCACGGCGAGTGCGCAGGGACGCGGAGGCGCCAAGAGCGTCGGCACCAGTGCACTCGTCACCGAGGCAGCGAAGCAGCTCACCGTAGCGCGTGCCGACCTCAAGGCCGCGATCGTCCAGTCGGCCGAGGACCGCGTCGACGCGGCGGTCGAGGACGAGGACATCACGTCTGACGAAGGCGACCAGCTGAAGGCCGACATCGAGGACAACCTCAATGTCGCGTACCAGGTCAGCCAGACCCGCACGGTCGCCGCGAACCTGAAGATCACGACCAAGGCCCTGAACGCCGGCTTCCGCGCCGCGCGCAAGGCGCCTTGCAGCCAAGGCCATCGACACGGCGCTCGCCAACGGCGACATCACCGCCGACGAGGCGGCCGCCGCGAAGACGGCGCTCGACTCGAAGACGTTCGCCGGCTACAAGTCCGGCGGCGTCGCGAGCCTCGCGGGCTACGCCGACGGTCCCGGCGGCGGTGGCGGTGGCCAGTGCGGCGGTGGCGGCGGCTCGGGCAGCTCATCGTCGTCGTCGAGCGACACCTCGAGCTCGGACGCGACGACTGCCACCACGACGTCGTTCCGCGTGCACCGCTAGCCACACAGAAGGGTCCCGCTTCACCTGAGGGCCGCCCCGCCGGGCGGCCCTCGCCGTTCTCCGGTGCCAGGCACTGTGACGGACCCGTTCCTGAGCCTGGCACCGTCGCAGAAGCGTTTGCGTGCCTGGCACCGGGCCTCACAGTGACCTCTCAGCCCGTGCTCAAGGACTTCCTAGGGCCGGTTGATTCGCTTGGTGCACACACGCCGAACGAAAGGAACGGACATGAGCAACAGGCTGAAGAACGGACTGCTGGTGGTCTCGCTGATGCTGTCGGCCGCGCTCGGCGCGGCGGCGCTCGCCGGCGCCGCCTCGAACGGCGGCTCGACGACCACGACCACGCCGAGCACCCAGACGTCGCCCAGCACCGCGCCGCCGGCGAACTTCCCCGCGCACGGCACCGCCGCGCATGAGAACCAGGAGACCGCGGTGACCGGAGCGGCGGCCGACAAGGCCAAGGCGGCCGCGGTCAAGTACCTGGGCGGCGGCACCGCCGGCGCGGTCACGAACGACATGACCGGCACCGGCTTCGAGGTGACCGTGACGAAGTCGGACGGCAGCACGACCGAGGTCCACCTGGACAGCAGCCTCAACGTCTTCCAGGGCGGCCCGGGCGGCTTCGGGCACGGCTAGGAGCTAGCGCGCGATCAGAAACAGCAGCAGCACCAGGACGATGAGCATCGCAACAGCGAGCACCACAAGACCGTGGTGCTCGCTGATGTATGTGCGTTGGTACGGCAGGCTCTCGCGCCCGCGCAGGATCGGCCGCCGGCCCGGGTAACCCCTCCTCGACACCTCACGACATAGTGCCCGTAACGGCCTGAAAGGGAACTAACCGCCCCAGTGCAAGGCAGCGACGGCGCGATCCTGCTCCGGGAGCCACAGCGCGGGGTCGCTCTTGCGCCCGTACAGGTGCACCTCGAAGTGCAGGTGCACGCCGTCGCAGAGGCCGGTGCAGCCCACGGTTCCGAGCGTGCTCGCCGCGGTCACCGCCTGCCCGGTCTGCACGTCGATCGACCCGAGGTGCCCGTACAGGGTCTCGAGACCGCGCCCGTGCTCGACGACGACGCGGTTGCCATAGCCCGACTCCTCGCCCGCGGCGACGACGACGCCCGCCGCCGCCGCATGCACGGCAGAGCCTGCGGGTGCGTCGATGTCGACGCCCGGGTGGAACGAGCAGCAGCCTCGGGCGCCGAAGGGGCTCGTGACTTCCCCGTTGACGGGCCAGCTCAACGCGGCGTGCAGCGGGTGTGCGACGGCCTCAACGCGGCGGTCGAGGACCGAGATCTTCAGCCCGCTCGTGCGGTTCAGCTTGTCGAGGTCGAGGCGCATCGCAGCAAGCTCGGCCTGCGCGTGACTGGCCTGGCGCTCGGCATGGACGGCCGCGCCCGCGGCGCCCACGCAGGCGACGAAGGCGAGCGGGAGCCCGACCTGGCGGAGGCGGCGCACGGTGGTGGGCTTCCCTGCCGCGTTCCCGGCTCCTCCCGCGGTTGCACGGCGGCTCCCGACGCGGGAGGATTGGCTGACCCGCGCCGGTCGGCCGGGAGGGCCTGCGGCCCCGTGGACGAGGAAGCAGGCCGGCGCGGGCCTAGGAGCTAGGTGGTGCGCGGCAGAGCGGCGCTCTGCTTCGGCCCCAGGACGACGAAGCTGAACGGGCGCTCTGCGGGCGCGCCGGTCTGCTTGTCCGAGACCAGGACCACGAGCTGGCCGTCCGCCGACCAGCCGCCGACCGCGGTCGTGCGCGGCCCGGCCGAGACCCGCACGACGCTCTTCCGCCGAGACTCCGCAGTCAGGTCGGACAGCTCGATGCGGTAGACGCCCGGCGATACCTGACTGACCGTGACGGCGCCGCCAAGCCGGTTCTGGACGACCGCCAGCTGCCCGGTGCCGGTCACAACGCCGCGGACTAGCGTGGCGGAGCCCTTCGGTGGCGGCCCAGGCGTGGTTGTCACGCCGGTCGTGGTCGTGGTCGGCCGCGTCGCCGTGGTCGTGCGGTGGGTCGTCGTGGTCGTCGTGTGGTGCGTCGTCGTTGGCTGCGTCGTCGACGTCGTGCCGTGCGTTGTCGTCGGCTGCGTCGTGGTACTCGGGATCGTGGTCGTTGTGGAGTGCGTGGAGCTCGTCGAGCTGTTGCTGCCCCCGAAGACGGCCGGCACGATGAGCGCGGCGAGCGCGATTGCCGCGGCCGCGATCGCGGCCAGCGCCAGCCAGCGGCCCCAGGACGCCGCCCGCAGCGGCAGTCGGCTGGCCGGCGGCGACCGGCGGGGCCGGCGGCGCGAAGGCGAGGTGCAGTAGGGCCAGCAGGCCGATCGCGGCCGCTGTGATCGCGATCTGCCACGTCATGCCCGCGCGAGGTTATCCCCCGGGCACGGGGCGCGCCGGGCGAGTCTGCGAACGCCCGGGCTAAAGCAGGATCCGGACGGCGATGTCCGGGTTGCAGCCCTGCTGGACGAGATCGACCGCGTCGTGCAGGTCGACGTGCGTGTTCGCCGCGATCACCATCGCGGCCGGCCAGCTGTACCCGACCTTGGCCAGCTGCTCCACGCGCCACCGAATGACCCGCTCGCGCTCCGTCTCATCCTCAAGAACAACTTGTGCTGTTGCCGCAGCCATCGACTCCTCCAACCGATGGGATGACCTATTCACTCGTTGTACGCGGGGGCGCGTTGACGCCCAATCCCCCGAAGGGGGGGAAAGAAGTCGCCCTGTTCGGGGGAACCGGGCCCGCCGATAGGTCCTGCATGAGCCATTCGCTGAAAGTGACCGCCACCGTCACGCTCCTCGCGTACATCGCCGGGGCCGTAGCCGTGTTGTGGCGGAAAAGAGCCTGGTAGGCGTTAGGGGCCGGGAGGCCGGGGACCGAATCAGGGCCCCGGAGCGGGGGAGGGGCACACTCCCGGCCCCGCGGATGGCTTCGACACCACCAAGCGGATTCCCGCTAACGGATTCCTAACTTCTGTCGAGCGCCACGTGGGCCCGCCACGCGTCGCCGTCTTGCTCGAATGCGAGCTCGTGCGCGGTGACCGCCTTGACGAGGGGCCGCGGCTTGCCCCGGTGGCCCGTCACGGTCGCGTCGAGGTCCGGCAGCCCCACGTTGAGGTCGCACCGCTCGGGCACGAATGACTCCGTGTCGACGAGGAAGACCAGCTCCTCGAGCCAGAGCACGAGCAGCTCGCCGTACGTGACCGCGGCGAGCGCGATGGTCCGGGTCACCGGCTCCCCGCCCATGTCGTCGCCGCCGACGAGCTCGCCAAGCGCGGCCGCTGCCTCGGTGAAGACCTCCTCGGGCGATGCGCCCTCGATGTCGAGCGCGAACTCGGCGGGGCGCTCCGACCAGCGGTAGCTCACGCGGCCACCACCTCGGCGCTGCAGCCGAACACGATGGCGGCCAGCAGGTCGCATCCGTCGATGCCCTGGAGGGACGGGTGGGCGGTGTCGATCTCGATCGCGGGCCACTTGTCGAGTCCGAGCGCGGCGGCGCCCTCATCTGCCCCGGCGCAGAGCAGCGCGTCGAGCGGGACGACACCGCGGCGGCCGGAGGCGCGGCGCGCGATCGCCTCGATCTCGCGCAGCTCCTCGAGCGGATCGATGCGGACATTGGAATCGGATCCCACGCAGATACCGATACCCCGCTCGAGCAGGCGTTCAACCGGGGCGAACCCGTCGCCGAGATTCGCCTCGGTCGTCGGGCACAGGCAAACACGCGTGCCGGTCTCGGCGAGCAGGTCGAGCTCGCCGTCGGAGGCCTCGGTGGCATGGATCACCGTCGTGTGGAGGCCCAGGCAGCCCGTGTCGTACAGCAATTCGATCGGGCGGCGCCCGTGCTCGGCAAGACACTGCTCGACCTCGCGCGGCTGCTCGTCGGCGTGCACGTGCAGCGGGAGCGACTCGCGCGTGGCGTACGCGCCGATCGCCTTGAGCCAGTCGCGCGGGCAGGCGCGCACGGAGTGGGGGGCGACACCGACGCGCAGGCCTCGCTCGCGGAGCGTCTCGACCAGGCTCAGGTATTTCTCCACCGAGGGCTGCCGGAATCACCGGGCTGCCGCCGCGCGCGTAGGCGACGTAGAGGAGCACAAGCTCGACGCCGGCTTGCTCGGCCGCACCGGCCGCCGCGAGCGCCGCCTCCCAGCCCCAGGTAATGGAACTCCCCGACGGCGGTATACCCGGCGGCGCGCATCTCGCGGTACGCGGCCTCGTACGCAGTGCGAACCGCCTCGGGCGTCTGCGTCTCGGCCGCTGCGATCATCCGCTCGCGCCACGCCCAGAAGTCGCCCTGCTCGGGCGTCTCCGCGCAGCCGCGCAGCCGCCGCTGGAACGTGTGCGTATGGGCGTTCACGAAGCCGGGGAGCTCCAGCACGGCGCGACGCTACCAAGGGGCTGTCGCCGTCTGCGGGGGCCAGGCAGCCCCTGGCGGGGACAGTCCCAATATCCTTCACGTGTGGAGACGACTGCCCCTGCCGTGTCCGCGCCGCTGGCTCAGTTGCCGAACGCGCTGACGATTCTCCGGCTCGCGCTCGTCCCCGTCTTCGTGATCATCATGGCGGAGGCCACCGGCGGGCACAGCTGGGCGGCCGGCATCGTCTTCGTCGCCGCTGCGCTCACCGACCAGATCGACGGCTGGCTCGCCCGCCGCTGGCACGTCGAGTCCGCGTTCGGCAAGGTGGCTGACCCGCTCGCCGACCGCCTGATGATCGATGCGGCCGTGATCATGCTCTGGCTCGACGGCCGCCTGCCGTTCATCGCGCTCGGGCTGATCGTGCTGCGCGACATCGTCCTGGTCGGCGGCTACCGCATCTTCGCCGGCAAGGGCGTCGACCTCAACGTGAGCATGCTCGGCAAGGTCGCGACCTGGATCCTCTACGCGTCGCTCTGCCTCATCATCGTCACGACCGACGGCACCGACTGGCCGGTCTGGCTCTTCTGGATCGGCCTCGCGCTCGCGGTGGCCGCCGGAATCCAGTACGTCAACGGCACCCTGCGGCAGGCGAGAGGAAGACGGCGTGAAGGCCGTCGTCATGGCGGGCGGCGAGGGTACCCGCCTGCGCCCGCTGACCTCGAACCAGCCGAAGCCGATGGTGCCGATCGTCGGCAAGCCGTGCATGGAGCACATCCTCGAGCTCCTGCGGCGCCACGGCTTCGAGGACGTGATTGTCACGCTCGCCTTCCTGCCGCAGGCGATCCGCGGCTACTTCGGCGACGGCGAGGCGCTCGGCATGCACGTCGAATACTCCGTGGAGGACGCGCCGATGGGCACGGCCGGCTCGGTGCGCATGGCGCTCGGGAAGCTCGACGATACGTTCCTCGTCATCTCGGGCGACGCGCTCTGCGACTTCGACCTGACGGAGCTCGTGGACTTCCATCGCGAGCGCGGCGCGTCGGTGACGATCGGCCTGAAGTCGGTGCCGAACCCGCTCGAGTTCGGGATCGTCGTGACCGACGGCGAGGGGCGCGTCGAGCGCTTCCTCGAGAAGCCGTCGTGGAGCCAGGTCTTCTCCGACACGATCAACACCGGCGTCTACGTGATCGAGCCGGAGGCGCTCGGCCATGTCCCGCCTGACCGCCCCTACGACTTCTCGAAGGAGCTCTTCCCGCTGCTGCTGGAGATGGGCCGGCCGATCTACGGCCACGTGCTCGAGGGCTACTGGCAGGACATCGGCAACCTCGACCAGTACCGGCAGGCGAACTTCGACGCCCTGGACGAGCTCGTCCAGCTCGAGAT
>CAWCYR010000015.1:0-102041 GCA_963799895.1 uncultured Thermoleophilia bacterium | reverse complement strand
CGCGCGTGATCGACTTTCCGCGCTGGCGCTGGTGGCCGATCCTGCACGGGATGATCCTGCGCGTACGGCCGAGGCGCTCGGCGCATGCCTATGCGACAGATCTGGACCGAACGACGGCTCACCGCTGCGCTGTTGGCAGCGAGGCGCTGGCGACGGCCTTGCAGGCCGAACTCGCCAGCGGCGCCCGGCAAGTTGCGCGTGGCGCTGGCGATGCGCTACGGCGAGCCCTCGGTGGCGCAGACGATCGACCAGCTGCAGCGCGAAGGCGTGCGCCGGTTGCTGGTGCTGCCGCTGTATCCGCAGTATTCGGCCACGTCCACCGGCTCGGTGATCGACGCGCGTGGCCGACAGCTCAAGACGCTGCGCTGGCCGCCGGAACTGCGCCTGGTCAACGATTACCACGACGACCCGGCCACATCGAGGCGCTGGCCGCCAGCATCGAACGCTGGTGGGCCGCGCACGGCCGCGGCGACAAGCTGCTGCTCTCGTTCCACGGCATTCCCGAGCGCTACGTGCGCGCTGGGCGATCCGTATCTCTGACCAGTGCCAGGCCACCGCGCGGCTGCTGCGCGAACGGCTGCGGCTCGAGCGAAGACGAGCTGCTGCGTCAGCTTCCAGTCGCGGGTGGGGCGCGAGCGCTGGCTGCATCCTTACACCGACGCCACGGTGCGCCAGCTGGCCGCCGACGGCGTGCAGCAAGCTGGATGTCGCCTGCCCCGGTTTCGCGGTGGACTGCCTGGAGACGCTGGAGGAAATCGCGATGCAGAACCGCGACTTCTTCATCGCCGCCGGCGGCGAGACGCTGCGCTACATCCCCGCGCTGAACGACAGCGCGCGAGCAGGTCGACAGCCTCGCCGCGCTGGTCCTGCGGCACACCCAGGGCTGGCCGGAATTCGCGCCGAGTAGACGCGCGGCCGCGCGCGAGCGCCGCATCGACGCCTGCCGCAGCACTGCTGCCGCGCCACTGAAGCCGTGCGCTGGCCACCTGACCTGCGCGGACAGCCTGGGCGATGCCGCCGCACCGCTGCTGGCGCTGCACGGCTGGCTCGACAACGCCGCCAGCTTCGCCCTGCTGGCGCCGCTGCTGGCCAGCGCGCTACCGCGTGATCGCGCTGGACCTGCCCGGCCACGGCATTCCGATCACCTGCCGGCCGGCGCCGCGCTATCACTACATCGATTACGTGCGGACCGTGCTCGCCGCGGCCGACGCCTTGCAGCTGTCGCGCTTCAACCTGCTCGGTCATTCGCTGGGCGCCGGCATCGCCTCGCTGGTGGCGGCCGCCATGCCCGAACGGATCGAGCGGCTGCTGCTGATCGAAGGCCTCGGTCCGCTGGGCGACGATGGCTCGCACACCCTGCAACGCTTCCGCGACGCGCTGGCTTCCGCGCGCACCGCGACGCAAGCCGCTGCGCGTGTTCCGCGACGTCGAGCAGGCGGTCGATGCGCGCGCCTGGCCAGCGGCATGCAGGCGCGAACTGGCGCGGCCGCATCGTCGAACGCGGGCTGATCGAAACCGAAGGCGGCTGGCGCTGGCGCAGCGACCCGCGGCTGACTCGACCCAGCGCGGTGCGCCTGGCCGAATCGCAGGTTCATGCCCTGCTGCATGGCATCCGCGCACCCACCCGCGCTGCTGCTGGCGCAACCCGCCACGCCCTACCTGCCCAGCCGCGCCGATGCAGGCGCGCGCCGATTGCGTAGCCACGATTACCGTCAGCCATCTGGCCGGCGGCCACCACCTGCACCTCGAACATCCCCAAGCCGTGGCCGACTGGATCAACGCCGCGCCCCAATCCGGTAGCGGCCTGTTTCCGCATCACGACTGACTGCATCTGCTGTATCCGCCCACATCGCAGGTGTAGCCTTTGCGCTTTGTGGCAGGCGAATGCCGGTCGGTCGGGTGATCGCGGCAACGGTTAACCGAAAGCCCGATCACCGGCCCGATGAGCCGGGATCGACGCCCTTTGCACTTGCATCCCAACCGCTTCACGAAACCAAGGAAATATCATGTCACTATCCATGTACCAGGCCTCCGTACCTTTCTTCATCCGCTCACTCGGCAATCTGGAACACGTGCTGCAAATGGGCGCGGCGCACGCCAAGGCAAAAAACGTCAGCGACGAAGTGCTGCTGCAGACCCGGCTGACTTTCGACATGTTTCCGCTGATCAAGCAGATCCAGATCGCCACCGACACCGCCAAGAACTCCGCGGCCCGGCTGGCCGGGGTGGAAGCGCCCAAGTTCGACGACGACGAGACCACGCTCGAGCAGGTGCATGCGCGTCTTGACCGCGCCATCGACTATCTCAAGACGCTCAAACCCGAGCAGATCGACGGAAGCGAGGCGCGTGCGATCGAACTGAAGATGCGCAGCGGTTCGCAGCACTTCACCGGCCAGGACTACCTGTTCGAGTTCGCCATCCCGAACCTGATGTTCCACTGCGTGACGGCCTACGACATCCTGCGCACCGCCGGGACCGATATCGGCAAGATGGATTTCCTGCGCGGCGGCTGATCCCCACCGTGCCGGCCCGCTCGCGGACGACGATGTCGAGCGGGTCCACGTTGCGCACTCGAGCAAGAGCAGCCTTCCCTGGCGGATTCCTGCGCAGTTTTCTGCAAAAATCCGGCACGCACCCCGTCTCCGGATTCCCTGACCCATGCTGCGACTGACCGAAATCAAGCTGCCGCTGGACCATGCCGAGGACGCGCTCGCCGCCGCGATCCTCGCGCGGCTGGGCATCGACGCCGACGCGCTGCGCAGCTTCACCGTCTTCCAAGCGCAGCTACGACGCGCGCAAGCGCGGCGCGATCGTGCTGATCTACACGCTCGACGTGGAGACCGCGCGACGAAGCCGCGCTGCTGCGGCGCCTCGCCGACGACCCGCACGTGCAGCCCACGCCCGACACGCGCTACCACTTCGTCGCACGCGGCAGCCGCCGCACCTGCACACGCGCCCGCTGGTGATCGGCTTCGGCCCCTGCGGCCTGTTCGCGGCCTGATCCTGGCGCAGATGGGCTTTCGCCCGATCATGCTGGAGCGCGGCAAGGCGGTGCGCGAGCGCACCAAGGACACCTGGGGCCTGTGGCGCAAGCGCGTGCTGCAACCCGGAATCGAACGTGCAGTTCGGCGAAGGCGGCGCCGGCACGTTTTCCGACGGCAAGCTGTACAGCCAGATCAAGGACCCGCAGCACCTACGGCCGCAAGGTGCTGACCGAATTCGTCAAGGCCGGCGCGCCGGAGGAAATCCTCTACGTCAGCAAGCCGCACATCGGCACCTTCCGGCTGGTGAGCGATGGTCGAGAAGATGCGCGCCGACGATCGATCGCGCTCGGCGGCGAAATCCGCTTCGAGCAGCGCGGTCGACCGACCTGCTGATCGAAGCGACGGCGACGCGCAGCAGGTGCGCGGCGTGACGCTGGCGAGCGGCGAGCACACTGCGCAGCCGACCACGTCGTGCTGGCGCTCGGCCACAGCGCGCGCGACACCTTCGAGATGCTGCACGCGCGCGGCGTGTACCTCGAGGCCAAGCCGTTCTCGATCGGCTTTCGCATCGAGCATCCGCAGTCGCTGATCGACCGCGCGCGCTTCGGGCCGCAGCGCCGGCCATCCGATCCTCGGCGCGGCCGACTACAAGCTGGTGCATCACGCCAGCAACGGCCGCTCGGTCTACAGCTTCTGCATGTGCCCGGGCGGCACCGTGGTCGCCGCGACCTCCGAGCCGGGCCGCGTGGTCACCAACGGCATGAGCCAGTACTCGCGCAACGAGCGCAACGCCAACGCCGGCATCGTGGTCGGCATCGACGCCGGACGATTCGCGACTTATGCCGCGGCGGCCCGCTCGCCGGCATCGCGCTTCCAGCGGCACTGGGAAGTCGCGCGCCTTCGTGCTCGGCGGCGGCAACTACGACGCGCCGGGCCAGCTGGTCGGCGATTTCCTCGCGCGGCCGCGCCGTCGCACGCAGCTCGGCGACGTGCAGCCCTCGTACAAGCCGGGCGTGCGCCTGGGCGACCTGCGACCGCGCGCTGCCCGACTACGCGATCGCCGCGATCCGCGAGGCGCTGCCCGCGTTCGACAAGCAGATCCGCGGCTTCGCCATGCACGACGCGGTGCTGACCGGCGTCGAGACGCGCACCTCCTCGCCGGTGCGCATCACGCGCGACGACAGACCTGCAGAGCCTCAACACGCGCGGCCTGTATCCCGGCCGGCGAAGGCGCGGGCTATGCCGGCGGCATCCTGTCGGCCGGCGTCGACGGCATCAAGGTCGCCGAGGCGGTGGCTCGAAACATCATCAAAAACTGAAACCTGCCGGGTATTGTCAACGAGCGGCGACATGGCCATATTGTCTCCGATCGCTGACATTTCATGATGTCGTCGTACGGCGACTCCGAGGCCATCATGTTCATCCGAACACCGCAGGACATCGGCGCCCTGCTGCGTGAAAGCCGCAAGCAGGCCGGCTTGGGCCAATCCGAGCTGGCCCGCCGCATCGGCGTCAGCCGGCAATGGGTAGTCGAGGTCGAGCGCGGCAAGCCGCGCGCGGAAATGGGCTTGGTGCTGCGCGCCCTCAACACGCTCGACAACCCGCTGCAAACCGGCGTGGCGACACCTACCTATGGTCGCGTCGCCGACACGCCGGATATCGACATCGACGCCATCATCGACGCCGCACGGAAGCCGCCGCAGTGACTGTCGATGCATTGGCCGCCGTAATGGACGGCGCGGCCATCGGTACCGTCGCCCGCGAACGCAGCGGCCGGTTGCGTTTCGAGTACGCGGACGCGTGGCGCCGGCATCCGGATGCCCTGCCGTTGTCGCTGTCCATGCCGCTGGTGCGCGCAACGCATCCGCATGCCGTGGTCGACGCCTTCCTGTGGGGCCTGTTGCCCGACAACGAGCAGACCCTGGCGCGCTGGGCCAGCCACTTCCACGTTTCCGCCCGCAACGCCTTCGGGCTGCTGGCGCACATTGGGGAGGATTGCGCCGGCGCGGTGCAGTTCGTGCCGGCCGAACGCCTGCCCGCGTTGCAGGATCAGGTCACCGATGACATCGAGTGGCTGGACGAGGCCGAGATCGGCGAGCGCCTGCGTGCGCTGCGGCAAGACCCTTCCGCCACCCGCCGCGCCACCGACCACGGCCAGTTCAGCCTTGCCGGCGCACAACCGAAGACGGCACTGTTGCGGCGCGATGGCCGCTGGGGCGTGCCCGCCGGGCGCACGCCCACCACGCACATCCTGAAGCCGCCGACCGCCGCGTTCGATGGTCACGCCGAGAACGAACATTTCTGCCTCACCCTGGCCCGCCGGCTCGGCCTGCCGGTGGCACAGTCCGAGTTGCACTGGTTCGAAGGAGAACCGGCCATCGTCGTGACCCGTTTCGACCGCATCGAGCATCAGGATCGATTGCTTCGCGTACATCAGGAGGACCTGTGCCAGGTGCTCGCCGTTCCCCCAACACGCAAATACCAGAGCGATGGCGGCCCCGGCCCGCTGGCCATCATCGACGTGTTGCGCACGCATTCCAGTGCCGCGACCCGCGACGTGGATACCTTCATCGACGCACTCGCCTTCAACTGGCTGATCGCCGGCACCGATGCGCACGCGAAGAACTACGCGCTGTTGTCTGGTCGCGGCGGTCGCGTTCGCCTGGCGCCGCTGTACGACCTCGGCAGCGCACTACCCTATCCCGCGCTGCGCCAGGACAAACTGGCGATGGCCATGAAAATCGGCAACACCTACCGCCTGCGCGACATCCGCCGCCACCACTGGGAGTCACTGTTGCGCGACGCACGAGTGGACATCGAACCGGCGCTGGCACGCCTCGCGGGCATGGCCGAAGCCCTGCCCGATCAAGCCAGCGATCTGGCTCGAAGCATGCGCGAGAACGGCCTCGATCATCCGATCCTGCAATCGCTGCCAGCCTTGCTGGCCGACAGCGCTCGCGAGAAAGGGCGTCGGCTTGCGCAATCTCCCAGTGACGATGACTGACATGAAATCACGCCATATGAGCACGATGCTGGGCGACAGCTTTTTCCGGATCCGGGATCCGGGATCCGGGATCCGGGATTCGGGATGACCAGACATTCTCTGTTGAAAGCCGGGAAATGCTCGTGCACGTCGCAACTCCTCCAGCTCGCGCGCCAGCCGCTCGTGCAGCTGCGAGACCGGCAACTGACGTCGGCATCAAGCAGCAGGGCCTGCAACAGCGCGGCGATCAGCGGCGCGTTGTCCGCCGCCAGCAATTTCCAGGTTGGCTGCTGGCGCAGGCGCTGCCAGGCAGCGATGCGCGAGCGGGTCTTCATCGCGGTGCAGCGGGCGGGCAAAGCCAGACCACGGCGGACATCGGCTGGCTGGGATGCAACCGTTGGCCTTTCGTCTCACGCATCACGTATATCCATCTTTCCGCGCCGATTTCAATGACCGCTCATTGCAGTCAGCACGATCTCAGTGCGTGCGACGCCCGCTTGACGCGACCATTCTTCGGCAATGGCACCTTGAAGCGACCCTCAGGAGATCCAATTTCATGTCGGATCTCATCGTCCAGGACTCTGCCATGAATGCATCATCCCCCTCCGCATCGATTTCGTCTCCGACGTTTCCTGCCCGTGGTGCGCGATCGGGCTGGCGTCGCTGCAGCAGGCGCTGGCGACGCTCGATGGCGAAGTCGCGCGCCGAGATCCACTTCCAGCCGTTCGAGCTGAATCCGCAGATGGCGCCGGAGGGCGAGGACTCCACCGAGCACCTGGTGCGCAAGTACGGCAGCTCGGCCGAGCAGATCGATGCGCAACCGCGAGGCGATCCGCGCGCGCGGCGCGGCGCTGGGCTTCACCTTCAACATGGACCGGCGCAGCCGCGTCTACAACACCTTCGACGCGCACCGGCTGCTGCACTGGGCCGAGCTGGAAGGGACGGCAGCTGGCGCTGAAGCAGCCCTGCTGCGCGCCTATTTCACCGACGGCGAAGACGTGAGTGCGCACGACACGCTGGTGCGGCTGGCCGGCGAGCGTCGGTCTGGACAGCGCGACGGCCGCGCGACAGATTCTTGCCGGCGGAACCTACGCCGACGAAGTGCGCGCGACAGGAGCAGTTCTACCAGAGCACGCGGCATCCATTCGGTGCCGGCGACCATCATCAACGGCCAGCACCTGATTTCCGGCGGGCAGCCGCCGGAGGTCTTCGAGCAGGCGCTTGCGGCAGATCGCTGCCACCGAGGCAGCCGCGGCGAAACGCCACGTCACTGACCTCGCAGGGCTCGGGTCACGTGCGGATGCTGCGCGCGGTCGCTTCAACGCGTGATCGGCGCCGGACGCCCGAGCAGATAGCCCTGGCCCATCTCGCAACCCATGGCTATGCAGCGCGTCGCGCTGGATCTTCGTCTCGATGCCTTCGGCGACCACCTGGATGTTCAGCGCGCGCGCCAGCGCGAGGATCGCCGCGACCACCGTGGTACTGCTGGTGTTGCGCGCCCTTGTCCAGCTCCTGCACGAACGCGCGGTCGATCTTCAGGATGCGCAGCGGCAGCGAGTGCAGGTAGCTGAGCGACGAATAGCCCGTGCCGAAATCGTCCAGCGCCGCACCGACGCCCACCTCGCGCAGCCGCTCCAGCATGGCGCGCACGCTGCTCGGGGTTGTCCAGCAGCGCGCCTTCGGTGACCTCCACCACCAGCCGCGACGGCGGCAAGCCGGTGCGCTCCAGCACCTGCAGCAGGCGCGCGTCGAAATCGGCATGGCGCAGATGCAGCGCCGAGACGTTGATGGTCATGAACGTGTCGGCGCTGCCGCGTCGCAGCAGTCGCTCGCAGCTCAGTTCGAACATGCGCCAGTCGATCGCCTCGATCAGGCCGCTGTCCTCGGCGATCTTGAGGAAGTCGCCGGGGCGCAGCACGCCGCGCTGCGGGTGGTTCCAGCGGATCAGCGCCTCGTAGCCCACCACCTGGCCGTCGCTCGAGCCGGCAGATCGGCTGGAAATACGGCTCGAACTCGTCGTGCTGCAGCGCCTGGCGCAGCTCGCCCTCCAGCGTCAGCACGTCGACCACGTTCTTGGCCAGCGTCTCGTCGAACATCTCGAAGCGCTTGCGGCCGAGTTCCTTGGCGCGATACAGCGCGATGTCGGCGTCGCGCAGCATCTCGTCGGCGCGTCGCGTAACTGGCCGTCGCCGATCGCGATGCCGACGCTGGCGGACGGCTCGCAGCTCCTTGCCGGCGCAGCTGCATCGGCGTCGCCAGCGCATCCAGCACGCGCTGCGCCACCGCATTGCGGCGGTCGGCGGCGTTCTCCACGTCCTCCAGCAGGATCGCGAACTCGTCGCCGGACAGCCGCGCCACCATGTCCGGATGCGCGCACGCAGTCGAGCAGGCGCGCGGCGACCTCCTTCAGCACTTCGTCGCCGGCCAGATGGCCGAGGCTGTCGTTGATGACCTTGAAGCGATCGACGTCCAGATACAGCAACGCGCAGCGCGTGCTGCGGCTCGCGTCTGCGATCGTCGCCAGCACGCGGTCGATGCGGTCGCGCAGGTAGCCGCGGTTCGGCAGGCCGGTCAGCGAGTCGTGCATGACCTGATGCTTGAGCTGGTCCTGCATGCGCTCGCGCTCGATGATCTGCTCGCGCAGCTCCAGCGTGCGCTCCTCCACCCGCTGCTCGAGTTGCTCATAGGCGCGCTGCAGCGACGCGGCGGAGCGGCGCCGGGTCGATGCTGTTGGCGATCTGCAGCGCGACGAAGCTCAGCAGCTCCTGGTCGGCCGGCGCCGTAGACCACGGTCTCGGTGTAGCTCTGCACGGCGACCAGGCCGATCACCTCGTCGCCCACGCTCAGCGGCACGCCCAGCCAGCACACGGCCGGCGAGCCGATGCGCCGCAGCGCGATCTCGCCGGCGCGCGCCAGCTCCTCGATCTGCGCACTGTCGACGCGCAGCAGCGGTCGCCCGCGGCGCAGCACGTATTCGCTCAGGCCGCGCCCGAGCGGCGCGCGACAGCGTGCGGTCGCACGCCGGCGTCCACGGAATAGGGAAACTCGAGCATGCTGCGCGATCGTCGGAGAGCAGCGCGATGAAGAAATTCTCCGCGTTCAGCAGCTCGCCGACCACGGCGTGCACGCGCTGGTAGAACTCGTCCTCGTCGATGTCGGCGGTGGCCAGCTGGGCGATCTGGAACAGCGCCGCCTGCAAGCGCTCGGCGCGCTGGCGCTCGAGCACTTCCTGCTGCAGGCCACGATTGGCCTCGGCCAGCTCGAGCGTGCGCATGCGCACGCGCTGCTCCAGTTCGTCCTTGCCCTGCTTGCGCTCCAGCGCGGTGAGGATGTGGCTGCCGACGAACTCGAGCAGGGCCCGATCCTCGTCGCGTGAAGCCGATGCCCTGCTTGTAGCTCTGCACCACCAGCGCGCCGCTGCACCTGGCCGTCGCGCAGCATCGGCACGCCGAGCCAGTCGACGCTGTCCGGGCCGATCATGCGTCATCGGCCCGGTCGACCTGCTCGCGCAGTTGCTCGGCGCTGCCCATCAGCGCCTTGCCGTCGCGTCATCAGGTACCAGGTCAGGGTGTGTTCGCCGACTCTGCCAGCGGCATGTCCTGCGCGGTATCGGGCGCCTCGGCGTCCTCGACATCGGCGTAGTACAGGAAGCGCATGCGTGTCGCGCTCGGCATCGTAGCGGCACGATGAAGAAGTTCTCGGCGTACATCAGCGTGCTGACGATGGCGTGGATGCCGCGCAGCATGTCGGGCATGTCGCAGGTCGGAGCCGGCCAGGTCGGAAATCGCGAACAGCGCGCGCTGCAGGTTCTCCGAATGCTCCAGCTGCTGGTGCGAATCGCTGCAGCTCGGCCCGCTCCAGCGCCCGCTGCAGATGCTGGCCGGCCAGCTGCAGCGGCGCGGTCAGTTCATCGAGGACAGCCGGCGTGCTCGCGCGGGTACACGCAACTGCAGCACCAGCACGCCGGCTCGGGCGGTCGCACAGGCCGCATCGCCACGCGTTGGCCGTATCCGCATGCCGACGCGGCCGTCGCGAGTGCGCCGCGCGGCTCGAGCCAGGCACCTCGGCCGCGTCGACCATGCCGGCCGATGGCACGCTGCAGACGCCCCGTCGATCGTCCAGCGCCCCAGCACCACGCAGGCGAACCGCTGCCAGCCCGGTACTGGCGCGCCAGCTCGGCGATGGCCGCGGCCACCTCGTCCGGGTGCATGCGCGGCGACCAGCCGGCGTCAGCCAGCTCAACTGCAACGATCTTCGGGCGGCGTCGATCACCAGCCCGGCATCTTCATTGCTGGCAACTCCGGCCAGCCCACGAGCCCCGATCAGCATACGGATGTAGCCGTCATGCACAGGCAATGACCAGTGCGCAGCGCCGCGCGATTGGAACTGGTGCCCACCTTCGATGCACGACGCGCAATACCGATACACTGGGCGATCGCAGTGCCGGCATGCCGCGCTCTAACCGTGCGCGCCGTGCAGGACGCACTGCTTCGCCCCGTACCGCCGCGCCACAGGTTGCCTGACCCGCCGCATGCTCGCCGACACCACCAAAGACGCCATCCGCGCCGCCTATGCGCGCCTGAAGGACGGCCTGCCCGGCTTTCGCGCGCGCGCCTCGCAGGGACGGATGATCGCCGAGGTGGCCAAGGCGTTCGGCCAGACCGGCGGCGTGGCGGTGATCGAGGCGCCGACCGGCACCGGCAAGTCGATGGCCTACCTGATCGCCGGCGTGGAGGTGGCGCGCTTCCAGAAGAAGAAGCTGCTGATCGCCACCGCCACGGTCGCGCTGCAGGAGCAGCTGGTACAGCGCGATATCCCGCTGTACCTGCAAGCTCAACGGGATCGAGGCGAAGGTGGCGCTGGCCAAGGGCCGCGGCCGCTACCTGTGCCCGCGCAACCTGCTGATGGCGGCCAACAGCATCACGACGACGCGCAGCTGGGCCTGGCCGGCTTCGAGGCGGACCTGGTGCTGTGGACCAAGCCGCCGCAGCCGCGCGACAAGCAGGCGCTGGCGAAACTGCGCGAGGCGTTCGACCGCCACGAGTGGAACGGCGACATGGACAGCGCGCCGGAACCGGTCAGCGACCTGCTGCGCCCGATGATCACCACCAGCGCCGGCGGCTGCACCGGGCGCAAGTGCAGCCAGTTCATGATCTGCCCGTTCTTCGCCGCGCGCCGCGCGGTGGACGACGCCGAAATCATCGTGGCCAACCAGGATCTGGTGCTGGCCGACCTCACCATGCCCGGCGAGGACGAGGGCAGCGGCGTGCAGGCTGGGGCGGCGTGATCCTGCCGCGGCCGGACGAGACGCTGTACATCTTCGACGAAGGCCACCACGTGCCCGGCAAGGCGATCGACCGCGGCGCGGCGGAGGTCTACATGGGCGCCAGCGTGCGCCAGCTGAGCCGGCTCGGGCGGCAGGTACACGCGGCGTACTCGCTGACCGACAAGGAACGCCTGGGCAAGCTCGGCCTCGACGCAGGGCGACGCAGAAGCTGCAGGAACTGAGCAACACGCTGGAGGAACTGGAGAAGGAAATCCGCCTCGGCTGGCTGCCCGATCCGGCCGAGACCGAACCGATGTACCGCGGCTCGCTGGGCCAGCTGCCGGAAGCATGGGTGGAGCATGCGCACGTGCTGCGACGTGCTCACCGGCGAGGTGCAGCGCTGGCTCACCGCCGTGCGCCGCGCGGTGGTCGAGATGACCGACGGCGGCCCGACCCAGGAAGCGCTGTCGCGCGAACTGGGCATGGCGCTGGAACGCATCGGCAAGCAGGCAGCGTGCTGGCGCGCCTGGTCCAGCGACGATCCCGACGACGCGCCGCCGCTGGCGCGCTGGGTCACGCTGGCCGCCGACCAGCAACTGGTCTGCCACGCCTCGGCGGTGTCCGCCGCCGGCCTGTTGCGCAACGTGCTGTGGGGCAACGCCAGCGGCGTGGTGATGACCTCGGCCACGCTCAGCGCGGGCGGCAATTTCCGCGGCTTCGCCGACGCCGTCGGCCTGCCCGACGACGCGGTGACCTTGAGCCTGCCCTCGCCGTTCGACCTGGCCGCGCAGGCGCGGCTGGAAGTGCCGGCGATGCGCGCCCTGCCCGACGCGCGCGAGGCGCATGCCGAGGAGATCAGCGAATGGCTGGCCGAACACCTCGACTGGGACGCCGGCAACCTGGTGCTGTTCACCTCGCGCGCGAAGCTCGATCGCGTGCTGCAGAAGCTGCCGATCGCCCAGGTGCGCAAGGTGCGCGCGCAGGGCTCGCTGGGCAAGTCGCAACTGATCGCCGAGCACTGCGCCGACATCGAGGCGGGCAAGGGCAGCACGCTGTTCGGGCTGGCCTCGTTCGGCGAAGGCCTCGACCTGCCCGGCAAGCTGTGCGAGACGGTGGTGATCACCCAGCTGCCGTTCGCCGTGCCGACCGATCCGGTCGGCGCGACCTACGCCGAGTGGCTGGAATCGCGCGGGCGCAATCCGTTCATCGAAGTCAGCATTCCCGAGGCCACGCGCCTGCTCACCCAGTATTGCGGCCGCCTGATCCGCAACGAAACCGACCAGGGCCGCATCGTGCTGCTGGATCGCCGCGTGGTCACCAAGCGCTACGGCAGCGGCATGCTGAAGGCGTTGCCGCCGTTCCAGCGCGTCATCGAGCGAACCGCATGATCATCCGCCTCGCCGACTGTCCGTCGCAGCCGTGGAAGAACGGCCTGGGCACGCACCCGCGAATTAGCCGTCCATCCGTCCGGCGCGGGCAGCGACGATTTCCTCTGGCGGGTCAGCATCGCCGAGGTCGACAGCGCCGCGCCGTTCTCCGCGTTTCCCGGCATCGACCGGCACATCGTGCTGCTCGACGGCGACGGCTTCACGATGACGCTGGACGACGGGCGCATGCACGCACTGACCACGCCGTTCGCGCCGTTCGCGTTTCCCGGCGAGGCGAAGGTGGACGGTGACGCTGGCCGGCGGCGCCGACCCGCGATTTCAACCTGATGGTGCGACGCAGCGCGGGCGCGGCGAGCGTACAGGTTTGGCGCGGCCCGGAACCTGGATGCCACCTGCCCGGCGACGATGCTGTTGTTCTGTGCCCGGGGCGAGATCGACACGCCCGAGGGTCGCTTGCACGCCGGCGACAGCATGGCGTCCGTCGGGACCCGAGCAGTCGGGTGACGCTCATGAGAGTGCATCGCCCTTGCCGTCCACGCGAACCGCGCGCGGCCTGTTCAGGCACGCGCGCGTGCATCGCGAAAGCGTCATTGTGGCGCAAATGCGCGCCATGGCCGTCGGCGCTCGGGGTGCCGAGAGTCATCTGCGGGCGGTCATGCCAGCGCGCTAGACTTTGGCTCATCCGCTCATCGACGAGGATCACCGCATGGCTGCTTTCCTGCTCTGGCTGTTGCTGCTGGTGGTGTGCTGGCCGCTGGCGCTGCTCGCCCTGGTGCTGTATCCGATCGTGTGGCTGGTGTTGCTGCCGTTGCGGCTGGTGGGCATTACGGTGGGCGCCGTGTTCGCGCTCCTCGGCGCGATGCTGATGTTGCCGGCACGCGTCCTGCGCGGCCATCCGGTCTGAATCGGACGGGGCGTGGACAAGCCGTTTTCTCCCGCCTGCGAACGCAACCGCGAACCGATACTCGAGGTGCTGCGCGAGTACTTCGCCGATCGCCGGCATGTGCTGGAGGTCGGCAGCGGGACTGGCCAGCATGCCGTGCATTTCGCCGCAGCCCTGCCCCGGCTGACCTGGCAAAGCTCGGACCGGGCGGAAAACCAGCAAGACGTACTGAAGTCGAAGAAGACGCGCAAAAAAAAAAAAAACCAGATCGCTCGGTTCGGCATGACGATGGCGACGCGGTGCTCGCCGAGCCGCGCCGGCCGCACGACGAACGGCGCGAACCCTGTGTGGCTGCCGCTGCCCTCGAGGCGTGCGAAGTAGACGCCGCTCGGCCACGCACCGACCCGGACGGGCACGACCAGGCCCGCCCCGACCGTGCCGAGCCGCTGCTCGGCGCTCACCGGGACGCCGCTCATCTCGTCGCGTGCGCGCGTGTACTTTCGCTCCGGCCCGACGCGGAAGACCTGCAGCCGGGCGGCCGTCGTGCGCGACGAGACGATCAATGTCGGCGAGGTCGCCGGGCCGGTAGCTGTCTTGCACGAAATGCGCCGTGATGGTGGGCCGGGTGGAGTCGCGGATCCCGGGCGCGAGGCCCTCCGGCGGCTCGAAGCGCGGCGGCGACGAGCCGGCGGGCAGCAGGCCTGCGGCCGCGACGGACGCGAGGGCGGCGAGCAGGGAGCGCGGTGCCATGACCCGACGGTCGGGCCGCGCCCAAACTGCCTGCTAACCGGCGGCTAACGGGCGGTTGGAGACCTCCTGTGACCGAAGTAGGCTCTGGCGCGAGGAACCGATGGCGACTCCGCCCGAGCACGAATCCGCGCAGCCGCCACGGTGGGAGTTCCGCCTGCTCGGGCCGCTGGAGGTGCTCGCCGGCGGCGTCCCCGTTGCGATCGCCGGCACCCGCCAGCGCGCCGTGCTCGCGATTCTCCTGCTCGACGCCAACCACGTCGTTCCGACCGACCGCCTGATCGACCGGCTCTGGGGTGACGCGCCGCCGCCCACGGCGACGACGTCGCTCCACAACGGGATTGCCCAGCTCCGGAAGGCGCTCGGGGCCGAGCGCCTCGAGACCCGCCCGCCGGGCTACGTCATCCACCTCGACGCCGGCGAGCTCGACCTTGCCCGGTTCGAGGACACCGTCGGCCGGGCTGCGTCGGCCGGCACGGCGGAGCGCGCGCGACTGCTCGGTGAGGCGCTGGCGCTCTGGCGCGGCACGCCGCTGGCCGACTTCGCGTTCGAGCCCTGGGCGGAGGCGGAGATCCAGCGGCTCGAGGAGCAGCGGCTGCGTGCGCTCGAGGAGCGGATCGGCGCCGATCTGGAGCTCGGCCGCCATGCGGAGGTCGTGGGCGAGCTCGAGGCGCTGGCCGCCGAGCACCCGCTCCGCGAGCGCCTGCGGGGCCGACTCATGCTTGCGCTGTACCGGTCGGGCCGTCAGGCGGACGCGCTCGCCGAGTACCGGTCGACCCGCCGTGCGCTCACGGACGAGCTCGGCATCGAGCCGACGCCGACGCTGCAGCGGCTCCATGCGGCGATCTTGCGCCAGGCGACGGAGCTGGACTCGGCCCCGCAGCTGCCAGTCGGCGACGCCGTCGAGGAGGCTGCGCGGGCGCTCGTCGGCGGGCGGCTCGTGCTCGTGCTCGGCGCCGGCGTCCACGGCTCGGACAACGGGCGCGCACTCCGTCCCGCGGATGTCGCGCGACACCTCGCCCGCTCCTTCGACTACCCGCTGCCCGACCGCGCGGAGCTCGCCCACGTGGCGCAGTACGTCGCGGTCACGCATGGAACCGGCCCGCTCTACGACCAGCTGCACGAGCTGCTCGCCGCCGAGCACCCGCTCGGGCCGGTGCACGAGGGCGTCGTCGCCGCCGTCGCCGCGCTGCGTGCGCGGGGCGCACCGCAGCCGGTCATCGTCACCACGAACTACGACCATGCCCTCGAGCGCGCGCTCCGCAGCGCCGCCGAGCCGTTCGACCAGCTCACCTACATCGCAGCGGGCCGCGACCGGGGCAAGTTCGAGCACACGACGGCCGGGGGCGAAACCCAGGTGGTCGATCTACCGAATGCGTACGGCGCTGTGCCCGTCGGCGAGCGGCTGGTCGTCCTGAAGGTGCACGGGCAGGTCGATCCCGACCGCGACCGCGAGGGGTTCGTGGTCAGCGAGGACGACTACATCTCCTACCTGGCGCAGACGGAGATCACCAACGTGATCCCGGTCACGGTCGCCGCGAAGCTGCGCCGGAGCCACTTCCTCTTCCTCGGCTATGGCCTGCGCGACTGGACGCTGCGGGTCTTCCTGCAGCGCGTCTGGCCGGACGATCGGCCGAGCTACCGCTCGTGGGCGGTCGACCCGGAGTCGGCGGACCGCGACTTCTGGCGCCACCGCGGCATCGACCTGGTCGAGGGCGATCCGGCGGCGTACCTCGAGCGCCTCACGGCGCTGGTGCGCGATGGCTAGCGTCGCGGTTGACCGGCCGTACAAGGGGCTGCGCCCGTACGAGGCGACCGCGGTCGACGCCTCGCTCTTCTTCGGGCGGGACGCCGAGCGCGACCTGATCGCCGCGAATCTCGTCGCCGCACGGCTCACGGTCCTCTACGGCGCGAGCGGCGTCGGCAAGAGCTCGGTGCTCCGGGCCGGCGTCGTGCAGACGCTGCGCGAGCAGTCACTCGCGGGGGGCGGGTTCGCCGTTGCGCTCTACGCAGACTGGAGTGTCGGCGACCCGATCGAGGCGCTGGCCCAGACCGTTCGCGACGCCGTCGCCGACGTGATCGGCTCCGTGCCGAACGATCCAGGCGGGCGGCTGGCCGTGCGGTTCGCCGCGTGGTGCGAGCTCCTCGACGGCGACCTCTACCTGGTGCTCGACCAGGTCGATGAGTACTTCCTCTACCACCCGGGCGGCCCGCTCCTCGATGAGTTCCCCGCGCTCGTCTCGGAACCCGGCCTGCGGGTGAACGCGCTGCTCGGCGTCCGCGAGGATGGCTTGGCGAGCCTCGACGTCTTCAAGGCGCGCGTTCCGGCGCTCTTCCGCAACTACTTCCGCCTCGAGCCGCTCGGGCGCGAGGCAGGGCGCGAGGCGATCGTGGGGCCGCTCGGCCGGCTCGAGCGCCAGGTCGAGATCGAGCCTGCGCTCGTCGATGCCCTCCTGGACGAGGTGGCCGTCGGGCAGATCGAGGCCAACGGCGGCCCGCCGGCGCCGGTGAGCGGCGCGGTCGAGCCCGCCTACCTCCAGATCGTGCTCGAGCGCGTCTGGGACGCAGAGACCCACGCCGGCTCGGACGTGCTCCATCTCGAGACCCTTCGCCGGCTGGGCGGTGCGAGGCAAATTGTGCGCGAGCATCTCGACCGGGCGCTCTCCTCGCTGGACGCGGACGAGCGGGAGACCGCCGCCGCGATGTTCGAGCACCTGGTCACGCCGTCCGGTGCCAAGGTCGCGCACGACATCACCGACCTCGCGCAGTACGCGGGCGTCGACGCGAACGAGGCGCGCGACGTCGTGCAGACGCTGCTCGACGAGCGGATCCTGCGCGGCGTCGAGGGCCGGAACGGCGACAGCCGGCGCGTCGAGATCTTCCACGACGTGCTCGCGTCGGCGGTCGCAGACTGGCGTGTACGCCACGAGGTCGAGCGAGTTCAGGTCGCCGCGGCGCGCCGGCATCGGCGCCTCGTCATCGCGATCGCGCTGATCCTCCTGGCGCTGGCCGCGACGGCCGGCCTCGCCGTCTACGCGTTCGCGCAGAAGCAGGACGCCGACACGCAACGAAGCGCGGCGGCCGCGCGGGAGCAGGCTGCGGTCGCCCTCTCGCGGGTGTCGAGCGACCCGGTAGGCGCGCTGCAGCTCGCCGTCGATGCGTCGCGCCGCTCCGGCGGCACGTCGGTCGAGGACGCGCTCCGCACCGTTCTGCTTGCGAACCAGCAGCTGGCGACGTTCGGCGACGGTTCGACGGCGATCCTCTCCGCCGTGCCGCTTCCCGGCGGTTCCGTCGCCACCGGCGACGAGGAGGGGCGGTTCACTGCGTATCGGCCTGACGGCGCGGTCGCCGCGCGGCTGCTCGGCACCGCCCCGGTGCGCTGGCTCGGCGTCGACGGCTCGGGCGCCGTCGTCTCCATCGACCAGGACGGGCATGTGAGCGTCTGGGACCCGGCCTCCTGGCATCGCCTGCGCGCATTCGGCGTCGGGCCGCTCGTGGCGGCTGCCGTCGATGGACGGATCGCGGCGGCCGGCAACCGCGCGGTATCCGTGTACACGAGCCGGGCCAGGAGGCTGTGGCGGCGGCCGCTGCCGTCGCGCCCGGTCGACGTCGTGGCCAGGCAGGGCGACGTGCTTGTGGCCGGGCTGCGGTGGCTGCGGCTCTACCGCGCCGAGAGCGGCCGCCTCGTGTTCGCCGTGCGTGCCCGTGGGATCAACGCAGCCGACCTCACGCTGAAGCCTCGCCCGCTAGTCGCGACGGGCGGCGAGGACAGGACTGTCCGGCTCTGGGACGGCCGGACCGGGAGGCAGCTCGCGCGGCTGGAGGGCCATACCGGCCAGGTGCTCGACGTCGCCTTCGACCCGACCGGGGCGCTGCTGGCGTCGGCGAGCGCGGACGAGGGCGCGCGCGTCTGGGACGTGCGGAAGCGGCAGCCGTACGAGCAGCTCACCGGGCACACGAACCAGGTGCTCTCGGTCTCGTTCGGCGGGCCAGACACCCTCCTGACCACGAGCGCGGACGGCACCGCGCGGGTATGGAGGCCCGACGGCGATCTGCTCGCGACGCTCACGGGCCACCACGACGTCGTGACCGGCGGCGCGCTGGCGGGCGGCCTCGCACTGACATGGAGCAATGACGGGACGGCTCGGCTCTGGCGCTACGAGCCGGATCCCCGCATCCCAACTGTCGGACGGTACGCGCCCGGGGCCACCGCGGTCGCGCTGTCCGCCCGCGGCACCGGCATGGCACTCTGCGCCAGGGGCGGCGCCGCGCCCTTGAAGGCTCGGTCGTGTCCAGCAGGCAGTGCGACCGCGGTCGCCGTCAACGCGGGCGGCAGCCGCGCCGTCGTCGGCGAGTTCGACGGGTCGATCGACGCCGTGAGCGGGAGGACGATCCTGCACCAGTCCGAGGGCGTCACGGCCGTCGCGCTCGATTCCCGCGGAACGCTGCTTGCGAGCTCCGGCCCCGACGGCCCGCTGCGCATCCTCCGCGCGTCCGGCCAGCTGGTGCGCCCGATCGATCCGGGCTTCGGCGGGATCACAGCCGTCGCACTCAGCCCCGACGGGCGGCTCGCCGCCGCCGCCGGCGCGAGCGGCCAGGGAGGAGTCTGGGACGTGGGAACCGGCGACGAGGTCACACGTTTCGCCGGACCATCCGGCCGCATCCTGTCGGTCGCTTTCAGCCCAGACGGCGCATACGTGGCGACGACGAACCGCCGCACCCACGAAGCGCGGATCTGGGGCGTCTCGGACGGCCGCACACGCTGGGTGCTGGGCCACATCGCGGTCGTCCACGACGCGTCGTTCAGCCAAGACGGCCGCTGGATCGTCACCGCCGGCCCGCAGCGGGTCGTGCTCTGGGAGATGGCGACCGGCAAGCAGGTGCTGAGGCTCCAGGGCGGCAAGGGCCAGTTCCTGGCCGCCAGGTTCTCGGCCGACGGGCGCTCGATCCTGACCGCCAACGCCGACGGAACGCTCGGGCGCTGGCAGTGCTCGATCTGCGCAGGCATCACCGGCCTGCGGGCGCAGGCGGAGGAGCGGCTCAGCCGGACTCGTCCGCCCGCTCGGTGAGCGCGACGAACCCGGCCTGCAGGAAGTCGTTCGCAGCTGACGCCGCCAGCGACCAGGTGAGCAGCCGCCCGAAGCGCGGCGCGAGCACTTGCGTCACGGCCAGCCCTGCGGCCGTCCACGTGCCGATGCAGCGCGTGCACGTGACCAGCTCGCCCATCGCCCGCTGGAGCCCCTCACCGGCCGGCCGCTCGCCCTCGCCGTCGTAGGCGTCGCCCTCGACGAACGGCTCGCGCACAAAGCTCGTCACCCTGTCGCGCGCGAGCGTCCGTGAGGCCTTGAACGCTGCGGCGCTGAGCACCACGAGATCGAGCGCGGTCTGGCACTGCGGGTCGCGGCCGATCGCGCGCGAGAGCATGCCCGCGCCGCCGAGCAGCGCCGCGAACGCCCCCGCGATCGTCGCGTAGGCCTCGTAGGGAGGACGGGTAACCGACTCCATGGCAACTACCCTTACCCGGATGCCGCCCTTCAAGACACAGGACGCCTACCAGCCGACGGGCGATCAGCCGAAGGCGATCGAGCAGCTCGCGAAGAGCCTCGGCGCCGGCGAGCGCTACCAGACGCTGCTCGGCGCGACCGGTACCGGCAAGACCGCGACGATGGCGTGGATCATCGAGAAGATCGGCCGCCCGGCGCTCATCATCGCGCACAACAAGACGCTGGCGGCGCAGCTCTGCAACGAGTTCCGCGAGTTCTTCCCGACGAACGCGGTCGAGTACTTCGTCTCGTACTACGACTACTACCAGCCCGAGGCGTACATCCCGCAGGCCGATCTCTACATCGAGAAAGACTCGTCCCAGAACGACGACATCTCGCGCCTCCGCCTGGCCGCGACGTCGGCGCTGTTCACCCGGCGCGACGTGGTCGTCGTCGCCTCCGTGTCGTGCATCTACGGCCTCGGCTCGCCGGAGGAGTGGCGCGAGCGCGTGCTCATCCTTGAAGTCGGCGAGGAGCACGACCGCGACGCGGCGCTGCGGAAGCTGATCGACAGCCAGTACGTCCGCAACGACTCGATCCTGTCGCGTGGCCGCTTCCGCGTGAAGGGCGACGTCGTCGAGATCCAGCCCGCGAACGCGGAGACCGCCTACCGCATCTCGTTCTTCGGCGACGAGGTCGAGGCGATCACGCACTTCGACCCGCTGACCGGCGAGATCCTGTCGAAGCTCGACAACGTGACCATCTGGCCGGCGACGGAGTACGTGACCTCCCGGCCGACGATCGAGCGAGCGGTGGACGAGATCCGGCACGAGCTCGAGGTGCAGGTGGCGACGTTCGAGAACGATGGACGGATGCTCGAGGCGCACCGGCTGCGCCAGCGGACCGAATACGACCTCGAGCTGATGAAGGAGCTCGGCTTCTGCCCCGGCATCGAGAACTACTCGCGCGTGCTCGAGGGGCGGCCGCCGGGCTCGCACCCGTTCACGCTGATCGACTACTTCCCGGACGACTTCGTGGTCTTCATCGACGAGTCGCACCAGACCGTGCCGCAGATCGGCGGCATGTACGAGGGCGACCGTTCGCGCAAGCAGACGCTCGTCGACTTCGGCTTCCGGCTGCCGTCGGCGATGGACAACCGGCCGCTCCGCTTCGACGAGTTCCTCGGCAAGGTCAACCAGATGGTCTTCGTCTCGGCGACGCCCGGCGCGTACGAGCTGCGCCACTCGAAGACCATCGCCGAGCAGCTGATCCGGCCGACCGGCATCGTCGACCCCGAAGTCGACCTGAGGGCGACGAAGGACCAGATCGACGACCTGCTCGGTGAGATCCGCCGCCGCGAGGAGGTGGGCGAGCGCGTGCTCGTCACGACGCTGACGAAGAAGATGTCCGAGGACCTGACCGACTACCTGCTCGAGTCGGGCGTCAAGGCCCGGTACCTGCACTCCGAGATCGACACGCTCGAGCGGATCCAGATCATCCGCGAGCTGCGGCTCGGCGAGTACGACGTGCTCGTCGGCGTCAACCTGCTCCGCGAAGGGCTCGACCTGCCGGAGGTGTCGCTCGTCGCGATCCTCGACGCGGACAAGGAGGGCTTCCTGCGCGGCAAGACGGCCCTGATCCAGACGATCGGGCGGGCGGCGCGAAACACGAACGGCAAGGTGCTGATGTACGCCGACAAGATGACCGAGGCGATCCAGGGCGCGCTCGAGGAGACGAACCGGCGTCGCGCGATCCAGCTCGCCTACAACGAGGAGCACGGGATCACGCCCGAGTCGATCAAGAAGGGCGTCTCGGACATCGCCGAGTTCCTGTCGCTCGAGTCGCCGAACGTCCCGTCCCGGCGCCGCCGTGGCGGCCGTCAGGTCGCAGGGATGACGCCGGACGAGCTGGAGAAGCTCGTCATCTCCCTCGAGGAGGAGATGTTCACGGCCGCCGAGGAGCTGCGCTTCGAGTACGCGGCGAAGCTGCGCGACGAGATCAAGGAGCTGCGGCGGGAACTGGCCGCCGCCACGCCCGCCACCGCCTAGAAAGGAGCGCCCATGTGCCGGAACATCCGCACGCTGCACAACTTCGAGCCGCCCGCGACCGAGGAGGAAGTCCAGGCCTCGGCGCTCCAGTACGTCCGCAAGATCAGCGGGGCGACGAAGCCGTCGAAGGCGAACGAGGCCGCCTTCGCTCGAGCGGTAGACGAGGTCACCGCCGCGACGACGCGGCTCCTCGACGAGCTGGTCACCACCGCGCCGCCGCGCGACCGCGAGGTCGAGGCGGCGAAGGCGCGGGCGCGGGCCGCCGAGCGCTACGGCGCAGCCGCCTGAGCGAACGTTTAGGGCCGCCCGGTCTCGGGAGAGAACGGGCGGAACCTACGCAGGAGGAATGGGAATGGCGGGTATCAGTCTCGGCGGGATCCTCGTGATCATCGGGATCATCCTCGTAGTCTTCGGTCACCTGTGGATCGGCCTCATCGTGGCGCTCATCGGGCTGATCGCCTTCGGCGGATTCGCCCGCGGCAAGTGGTACTAGGCCGGCTCCCGCGCTAGCGGCTCCCGCCCACGCGCGATAGAGCCGGTCGGCGGTCAGGGCCCAGTCCTCGTCCCGCCAGACGAGCGTACGTACGCGGAGCGTCTCCGGCGCGGCGTCGTAGACGTGAAGACCCCGCGCCTCGCCGCGGCGGTTCGGCCGCGGCTGGCCGAGGCCCGGCGCGGTCACGACGACCGCGCTCCGCTCGCCGCCGTGCACCACCTCGAACTCGCGGCGCTCGGCGACCGCGGACTGGTGGACGTGGCCGGCGACGACGAGCTCCGCGCCGGCGTCGACGAACGCTGCAAGCGTCTCGCGTGCGGCGCGACAGCGGAGGTTTCCACGTGCGCCAGGGCGCGCCGAGCAGGTGGTGGTGCACCGCCACGATCTTGAGCGCGCCCTGGTCCGGTGCCGTGGCGAGCTCGCGGCGGACGCGCTCGAGCTGCTCCTCGCCGATCGCACCGGACTGGTGCCGGTACGGGCGCACGGAATTCAGCCCGACGACGATCAGCCGCGGCGAGCGGTAGACCGGCTCGCGCTCCGGCCACTGCCGGTCGAACTCGCGCCACGTGTTCGTGAAGCGCCCGACCGACCAGCCGGGGATGTCGTGGTTCCCCGGGATCACGACCAGGGGGCGCTCGAAGCTGCGCAGCAGCGCGGCCGCGCGCTCGTGCTGGTCGCGCCGCCCGCGGTGCGTCAGGTCGCCGGTGAAGAGAACGAGCTCCGGGTCGAGCTCCTCGACGATCGGCGGCAGCACCTCCTCCAGGCGGGACTCCACCGCGGTGCCGGTGTGGATGTCGGAGATGTGGAGAACACGGGTCGGCACCGGCGGTCGAGGCTATATCCTGTCCCCGGACCTGGATGGATGAACCCACCGAGATCTTCGACGACCTCTACCTCGGGCTCCGCGCCGGCGGCGCGATGCGCAAGAAGCGCCGTGGCGAGCCGCTCACCAGCGAGGAGCAGGAGGCGATCGGGCGCTGGCAGCGCCTGTCCGCCTGGCGGAAGTCGGTCGCGATCCTCGCGTTCGCGCTGGGCACGTTCGGGCTCGGGTTCACCATCGGCGGCCTGATCTTCGGCAAGTGGCGTAAGGCCTAGGAACTGTTTCCGCAGAGGACTGTCCCGACCGGCTCACCCTACGCGAGCTCGATCGTGGCGCGCTCCGTCCCGCGCCTGGCGACGAGGCGCGCCTCGCGGCCCCGCGCCCAGACGCGCTCGACCTCGACGGCGCGCCAGCCGCGCGGGAGCGCGACCGGCTTCACGCCCCACGTGCCAGGCTCTCCGGCCCCCGGCTGGACGCCCGTGAGGCCGTAGAGGCATGCGGTCAGAAAGCCACCGAGGTTCGCGGTGAACGGACCGGCGGGCGTCCGCTCGGGGAAGACGACGGGGCTGTACTCCACGGTCACGGCGAAGGGCTCGAGCACGAACTCCGCATACCCGCGCTCGAACAGCTCGAGCGCGCGCGCCTCGTCGCCGGCCCGGGCAGCGAAGACACCGAGCAGAGCGGACAGCATCGGCGCGCCGACGTAGCCGCCGGCGTGGTCGACGCTGTCCCGGTAGGTCGCCGCCTCGACGTGCGTCCCGGGGTCGTAGCCGAAGCAGAGCAGCGCGGCCGCCGCGTCCGGGGTGTCGCCCTTCTCGTCGGTCCGGCGGTGCCCGTCGTAGTTGCGGATGCGCCGGGGCCGCCCGTCGATCGGGACGACGAGCCCGCGTGCGATCCGCGGCCAGGCTGCGCCCGAGACGGCGCCGACGGTCTCGGCCAGCTCGACTGCCTCGCGCAGGACGGTGATCGCCCCGATGTTGATGAAGGCGCTGTTGTCCTCGGGTCGTTCCTTCTCGGCCACGCCCGTCACCTGCCGGATCTCGAATCCGCGCCGCGACTCGACGACACGGCTCTCGATCCAGTCGGCGATCGCCTGGACGACGGGCCAGGCCCGATGGCGCGCGTACTCGAGATCGCCCGTCACGCGCACGTACTGGACGAACGCATGGGCGACGTCGAGGCTCACATGATGCTCGCGGCCCGCGGCGGATCCTTCATCTGGAGCCGCTTCCTCGCCGCGGCGGAGGCTGCTCTCCCAGGGATACTGCGCACCGCCATACCCGAACATGGCCGCGTTCGTTCGTGCCGCGTCCAGGCGGTCGGCGCGGAAGTCGAGCATCGCTCGTGCGGCCGGCGGGTAGGTCAGCAGCAGCGGCGGCAGCGCGAACGCCTCGATGTCCCACATCACGTGGCCGCGGTAGTAGTGGTAGTCCGGCCAGTAGGACAGGCCGAAGAGCGAGGTGCTCGTTGGCGACGACGGATGCACCGAGCTGTGCAGATAGAAAAAGGCGGCGTCGGCGAGTGCCTGCCACCGTCGTGGCGCTCCGATCAGCTGGACGCGGCCGCGCCAAAGATCCTCCCAGGCGCGGCGGTTGTCCGCGCGCAGCGTGTCGAAGCCCAGCTCCGACGCCGCGTAGACGAGCCGCATCGCCTGCCGGTCCGGCTCGTGGTGCAGGGCGTCGCCTACGAGGCTCGTGAGCTGGCGCAGGCGGTATCGCCGCCCGGCGCGTGCGCGGAAGGCGTGCCGCGTCGCCAGCCGCTCGAGCTCTCCGGCCGCCGTCGAGCGCTCTGCGACGGGCGCCCCGGCGAGCTCGGTCGTGTAAGCCCCGCCGCAGCTGCAGAGCCCACCGTGGCTGAGCCAGCGCAGCGACCCGTCGACGGCCTCGGCCGGCTCGACATCGCGCGCTAGCCAACCGCCGGGGATGCCCGCCGGATCGACCGCGGCCTCCAGCACGACGTCGCAGGCGCGGTCGACCTGGAGCGTGATCTCCTGCAGGACGACCGTCGGCTGCGTCCGGCTGCACAGGGTCAGCACCTCGACGTCCGCGCGGGCGGTGCCGCCGTCGAAATGGAATCGTGTGCGCAGTTCGCCGCATGAGAAGTCGTACGCCTGCTCGTCGAGAACGGCGCGCTCGGGAAGCCGCGAAAGCGTGACGTCGTCGATCGTCAGCTCGGCCGCTACCGGGTACGGCGCCTGCGCGAAGCTCTCCACCCCGTCCACCGGGTGCACGCCGGCGAAGCCGCTGACGATCGCGACACCGTCGACGAGCGGGATGCGCGGGACGCGCAGGCCGATCACGCCGTTCGAGAGGTATGCGGGCAAGAAATGCGGCTGCCAGCGGCGCACCGGCGGAGGGCTGATCGGGTCGCTCATCGCTCGCTGGTGATTACCGCACCGTGCGCCGGTAACACCCCATCTTCGGCCTCCGCCGTGGCCAGTAGCACCGTGCCGCGGGCGGGGGCCGGGCGCGCGGTGGCGGCAAAGTTGAGCATGACGGTCGCGTCGCCCCGTCGATACGAGAGCACGCCGTCCGCGACGCCGAGCAGGTCGAACTCAAGCGGCATGTCGCGGCGTAGCCGGATCAGCTCGCGGTAGAGGTTCAGCAGCGACCCGGGGTCGCGCCGCTGGTCGGCCACATTGCGTTGCTCGGGGTCGACCGGCGGCAGCCACGGCGTCCCCGTGGTGAAACCGCCGAGCGGGTCCGGCGTCCACTGCATCGCCTGGCGCGCGAAGTCGCGGCCGCGGCGGTCATACGGCGGGTCGGCTCCGGGGCCGTCGTGGAGGCCGATCTCGTCGCCCTGGTAGACGAACGCGGTGCCCGGCAGCGTCAGTGTCAGCGTGGCGGCGAGCCGTACGTTCTCATCGCCCAGGCGCGTGGCAACCCGCGAGAAGTCGTGGTTCGAGAGCGTCCACGCGAGGCCGCGCCAGCCCTCGCCGAGGATCCGCGCGATCTCGTCGGGATCCCAGCGCGCGAACATCAGCTCGAAGGCGAAGGCCAGGTCGATGTGCCGCAGATAGGGCGCCAGGCCGGCCGTGGGGACGAAGACCTCGCCGACGAGCATCGCGCCGCCCGCGGCTTCGCGCAGCACGGCGAGCCGCTCCTCGATGTTCGCGTAGTTCCGCGAGTAGACGTGCCTGAGCGTGGCGTACTCGTCGGGCAGCGGCAACACCGGCGGCTCGGTCGCCGGCGGATCGTCGTGCAGCGCCGGATCCTTGGCGATCCGCGAGAGGGCGTCGAGGCGGAAGCCGTCGGCGCCGCGCTCGGTCCAGAACCGCATCGCGTCGCCGATCGCGCGGCCGACGTCCGGGTGCCCCCAGTCGAGGTCGGGCTGCTCCGGGTAGAACGAGTGCAGGTAGTAGCGGCCCGTCTCCTCGTCGCGGCTCCAGGCAATGCCGCCGAAGACCGAGAGCCAGTTGTTCGGGATCTCATCCGCCCACACGTAGCGCTCGGGGTGCTCGCGGAACCACGGGTGCTCGATCGACGTGTGGTTGGGGACGAGGTCGAGGATCACCTTCAGGCCACGTGCGTGCGCGTCCTGGACGAGCGCGTCGAAGTCGTCGAGCGTGCCGAAGTCGGAGTGGATGCCGATGTAGTCGCTGACGTCGTAGCCCCAGTCGACGTCGGGCGACGGGTAGATCGGCGACATCCAGAGCGCATCCACGCCGAGATCGGACAGGTGGTCCAGATGGCGGCGGATGCCCTCGAGGTCGCCGGAGCCGTCGCCGTTCGAGTCGGCGAACGAGCGCGGGTAGATCTGGTAGACGACCGCCTGCTCCCACCAGCTGGGCACGGCTTCATCCTGACGGGCAGGAAGCGTGCCGCGCAGGGCGAACGCGGAAGCCCGTGGCCAACGACGGTCCAGATAACGAACAGGTCTTCCTCGACGCCCGCCGGCACGGCATCGTGCTCGCCCGTCCGCTCGGGCAGGCGCTGATCGTCGCGGTGATCGGCGGGGCGCTGCTCGCGTTCATCTGGCCGCTGCCGGTCGCCGGCGCGCTGCTCGTCGTGCTCGCCGCGTTCCTGTCGGTACGCGCCGTCTGGAACTGGGAGCGCCGGCACCTCGTGGTGACGGACGAGCGGCTGTACGTCGTCGACGGCACGCTGCGCAAGCGCGCGCGGCAGGTGCGGCTCCGCAAGATCGACGCGGTCGAGATCGAGCAGACGACTGCGGGGCGGATGTTCGGCTACGGCACCCTCCTCGTCGGGCCGCTCGAGATCGAGCATGTGCCGAAGCCGCGCGAGGTCACAGAGCTCGTCGAGCGGCTCGCGTCCTAGGCGTCACGCACGCCGAAAGACCGAGCCCGGCCGAAACCGAAGTACCTAGAGGCCCCTTTCAGACGGGCCTTTTCGCTGCTTTCCGGTGCGTATGCGAACATACGTTCGTCCGCACCCGCGGCGATAAACTGGAATGTTCATGTCTGCTGAAGAGCTGGTCGTACACGGTGCCCGCGAGCACAACCTCAAGGACATCACCGTCGTCCTGCCTCGGAACAAGCTCGTGTGCATCACGGGCCTGTCCGGCTCCGGCAAGTCGAGCCTCGCGTTCGACACGATCTACGCCGAGGGTCAGCGCCGCTACGTCGAGTCGCTGAGCGCGTACGCCCGCCAGTTCCTCCAGATGATGGAGAAGCCGGACGTCGATTCGATCGACGGGCTGTCGCCGGCGATCTCCATCGACCAGAAAACCACGTCGCGGAACCCGCGCTCGACGGTCGGCACGGTCACCGAGATCTACGACTACCTCCGCCTGCTCTACGCGCGCGTGGGCCATCCGCACTGCCCGATCTGCGGCCGCCCGATCGCGGGGCAGTCGATCGAGCAGATCGTCGACCAGGTGCTGCAGCTCGCGGAGGGGACGCGCTTCACGGTCAACGCGCCGGTCGTTCGCGACCGCAAAGGCGAGTACCGCGAGCTCTTCGAGGAGCTGCGCAACCAGGGCTTCACGCGCGTGAAGGTCGACGGCGAGCAGCATCTGCTCGAGGACCCGATCGAGCTCGACAAGAAGTTCAAGCACACGATCGAGGTGGTCGTCGACAGGCTCGTGATGAAGCCGGATCTGCGCACACGGCTGTGGCAGTCGATCGAGACCGCGGCCGGCCTCGCCGAGGGGCTCGTCGGCATCGACCTGCTGAACGGCGAGGAGCTGATCTTCAGCGAGAAGTTCGCCTGCCCCGAGCACGGCGTCTCGCTGCCGGAGCTTCAGCCACGCATCTTCTCTTTCAACTCGCCGCACGGCGCGTGCCCGCGCTGCACCGGCCTCGGGTCGCAGCAGGAGATCGACCCCGACCTCGTCGTGCCCGACCCGACGCTCTCGATCGCCGAGGGCGCGCTCGTGCCGTGGTCGGTCGGCAACTCGAGCTTCTTCGAGGCGGTGATTGCGGGCGTCGCCGACCGTTACGAGATCGACCTCGACACGCCATGGCAGGAGCTGGCGGCCGAGCAGCAGGACAAGTTCCTCTACGGCACCGGCGGCGACCGGGTCTACGTCCAGTACCGCAACCGGATGGGCCGGCGGCGCTCGTACATGCTCGCGTTCGAGGGCATCGTCGAGAACCTCGCGCGCCGGTACAAGGAGACCGACTCGTCGCAAATGCGCGAGCGGATCGAGGAGTACATGAGCTTCCGCCCGTGCCCGGTCTGCAAGGGCGCCCGCCTGAAGCCCGAGGTGCTCGCCGTCACGGTCGGTGACCGCAACATCCACGAGTTCACGCGGATGTCGGTGACGACGGCGATCGCATTCCTGGACGAGCTGCACCTCACCGAGACCGAGCGGCTGATCGGCGAGCGGATCATCAAGGAGATCCGCGAGCGGCTGACGTTCCTGGACAACGTCGGTGTCGGCTATCTGCAGCTCGACCGCGCGGCGGCGACGCTGTCCGGCGGCGAGGCGCAGCGCCTGCGGCTGGCGACGCAGATCGGCTCGCAGCTCGTGGGCGTTCTGTACATCCTCGACGAGCCGTCGATCGGGCTTCACCAGCGCGACAACGACAAGCTGATCACGACGCTCGAGCAGCTGCGCGACGTCGGCAACACCGTGCTCGTCGTCGAGCACGACGAGCAGATGATGCGCGCCTCCGATCACCTCGTCGACATGGGGCCTGGTGCCGGCGAGCACGGCGGCCACGTCGTCGCCGAGGGCACGGCCGCCCAGGTGCAGCGGACGAAGGGCTCGATCACCGGGCAATTCCTGTCGCGGAAGCGCTCGATCGCGGTGCCGCCGCGGCGCCCGCAGGAGAACGGCTGGTTCACGGTGCGCGGGGCACGGATGCACAACCTGAAGGGGATCGACGTCGAGTTCCCGGTCGCGAACTTCATCTGCGTCACCGGGGTGTCCGGCTCGGGCAAGTCGACGCTCGTGAACGAGATCGTCTACAAGGCGCTCGCCAACCGGGTGCAGAAGTCGCGCGTCAAGCCGGGCGATCACGAGTCGGTCGAGGGCATCGACTGCTTCGACAAGGTGATCGAGATCGACCAGAGGCCGATCGGCCGCACGCCGCGGTCGAACCCGGCCACCTACACCGACCTCTTCACGTACATCCGTGAGCTGTACTCGCTGACGCCGGAGGCGAAGGTGCGCGGCTACAAGCCCGGCCGGTTCTCGTTCAACGTGCGCGGCGGCCGGTGCGAGACGTGCAAGGGCGACGGCCAGCTGAAAATCGAGATGCACTTCCTGCCGGACGTGTATGTCCCCTGCGAGACGTGCCACGGGAAGCGCTACAACCGCGAGACGCTCGAGGTCCGGTTCAAGGGCAAGTCGATCGCGGACATTCTCGAGATGTCCGTCGAGGAGGCGCTGAAGTTCTTCGCCAAGATCCCGAAGCTCCGCCGCCGGCTGCAGACGCTGCACGACGTCGGCCTCGACTACATGCGGCTCGGCCAGCCGGCGACGACGCTCTCGGGCGGCGAGGCGCAGCGCGTGAAGCTCGCCGCCGAGCTCGGCAAGGTCGCAACCGGGAAGACGCTCTACATTCTCGACGAGCCCACGACGGGGCTGCACTTCGCCGACATCGAGAAGCTGCTCGAGGTGCTCCAGCGCCTCGTCGACGCGGGGAACACCGTGCTCGTGATCGAGCACAACCTCGACGTGATCAAGCAGGCCGACTGGATCGTCGACCTCGGCCCCGAGGGCGGCGATGCCGGCGGCGAGCTCATCGCCGCCGGGACGCCCGAGCAGGTGGCCGCCGAGGCCGACTCGTTCACCGGGCAGTTCCTGCGCGAGCTGCTGCCGGCTCGCGCGATGGCCGCCGCGTAGTTCACGACACCGTCACGAGACGGACGCAGCTTCCCCGGCCCCACCAACAATGGGTGCCTCCCGCGCGTCTAGAGATACATGCGCCAGCGAAACGTCTGGCTCCGCAGCGACCCCGTCGGCACCCACACCGTCCTGCCGACCCGCGCGGAGTTTCGCGCGCGCAACGCGCAACGGTCGGTCCGCGCCGGCGCCACCGGCCTACTCGCCCTCGCGGTGGGGCTGCTCCTCGCCGCGTTCGGCCTGAGCTATCCGACCTGGGCCGTCTTCTACGTCCTGGCGCTGGTGTTCGGCGTCGCCGGCATCGCCGCCGCGGCGGTTGCGCTCCGCGCCCACGCGGAGCGGCGCGCGGCGCTTCTCGGGCTCACCGTCTCGGGCGCAGCCTTCCTCGGCTCGTTGATCGCGCCCGCGCTCATCGGTTAGAAGTTCGGATCGTTCGTGCCGGTCTCGTTGACCGCGGTCGCCGCCATCGCGTTCTGAGCCCGGTCGTAGGCGGCCGTCGACGGCGTCCATGTGGCAACGGCGTTCCCGGCGTCGGTGCGCGGGTTTCCCGACGAGAGCGTGCCGAGCGTCACCGTCAGCACGCTGCCCGCGAGCACCATCGTCGAGGTGAACGTCGACGTCGCCTGGACGCAGTTGCAGTTGAGATTGACGGAACCGAGGTTCAGCTGCGTCGTGTTCGCCGAGTCCCAGATCGAGAGCGCGTCGTTCGAGCCCGCATTCGTGATCCGCGCAGTGACCGTAGTCGACGTCCCGTTCCAGCTCGCGAGAATCGAGCAGGGCTCCGGCGGCTCGGAAAACGTGAAGGTCGCCGTGTCGCCCGTTTCCGCCCGACCCACGGTGCCGCCCGTCTTGTTCGCGGGCTGGAAGTCGGTCGCCGTCGGCGCCGTGTTGTCCACCGTGACCGAGTAGCCGCTCTGCGTGCCGCTGTTCCCGGCGGCGTCGGCCATCGTCAGGCTGTAGGTCTTCGATCCCGCGGCGAGCACGGCGTTGGCCGTCTGTGCAGCCGTCCGGTGGGTGTACGAGGTGCCGCCCACGGAGAACGAGCCGGCAGCGAGCGCGACCGCGGTCTGCCCGGTCGTGACTGTGCTCTCGTTCGCTGTGACGGTGGATACGCCGCTGGCCGGGTTGCCGGTGTCGGTCACGGCTCGCGTACACGTAGTACGTCCCGCCTTGCTTGATGTAGCCGGGCGTCGTCGGCGTGCAGCCTGCGCTCCGGGCGATCGTGGACGCCGACGACGTCGGCGCCGTCCAGTCCGGCGCAGCGGTGATCGTGCTGCTCGGGTTGGCGGTCGTGCCGGCGTACGCGGCATAGGCCGCGGAGGTGACGGCAACCGCCGCCGCAAGCGCGAGGCCGACGACGGTGCGCCTACGCATCGCTCCTCCGCTTCGGGAACCAGATCCGCCAGAGCTCGTACAGTCCCAGGAGGAGCGCGGGGATCAGGACGATCGCCACCCGGCCGGCGCTGCCGCCGCCGTGCATCAGGAGGTAGCCCGCCTTCGGGACGCGGAACTCGACAAGGCCGACGGTGCCGTTCGTCGGGATTGTCCACCGCTCGACCGTGGTGTTGGCGTCGCCGCGGGTGACGACGTCGACCTGCGACGGGCTGACGTGGTAGCGGACGACCCGGTGCGTGAGCAGGCGCTTCGGGTTCTCCGGGTCGCGGAAGGTGACGATGTCGCCGACGCGGATCTCGACGGGGTGCACCGGGTGCTCGATCACCAGATCGCCGATGTCGAGCGTCGGCGTCATGCTTCCCGAGAGGATCGCGAAGCCGTGCCGTCCCACGAGCGGCGGCAGGACAAGGAACGCGACGAGCACGGTGACGAACCCGAACACGGCCCAGCTCGTGCAGGCGGCGGCCGTGCGGCGAATGCGGCCGCGGCGCACGGCGGGGGCGACGACGAGCGTGCTCACTGGTTGCGCGCGTCCCACGTGAACGAGGCTGTGGCAGACAGGCCCTGCGCGGCGGTGTTCGTTCCGGCCGCGATCACGAAGCGGTAGACGTGCACCTCGTTCTGCGTCCACGACTCCGTGCCGCCGCCGACGGCCGGGTCCGTGATGCCCGAGGCGTACGACGCCGGGAACGAGGAGAGGGTGTTGTTATAGATCACGCCGGCGCCCTGGCCGATGTAGTTGGTCGCGTCCGGCGTGAACGTCCCGCAGCTGCCGAACGACGGCGTCGGGTCGGTTCCGCGCGTCACCGTGACGGTCAGGTAGGAGGCGAGTGAGCCTCCGGTCGTCCCGTAGAGCTTCACCGTGGAAGCGAGCGTCCCGTCCGAGCGGACGCGGATGCAGTTGGTGCCGGTGTCGTTCGCACGCATCGCCGTGAGCGTCGTGAACAGCGCCGTCCCAGCGTCGTTGTCGCTGAGGGCGACCGTTCCGGCGGCGAAGGAGTTGCCGGTGTTCGTCGCCGTCGCCTGGTACGCGGCGTAGGCGCCGACGCATGTCGCGGCGGCAACGGCGGCGACCGCGGCTGCGATGACCAGGCGCGGCGGTCGGGTCACGGGTCGACCTCGAACGCGAGGGCCATGTCCGCCGCCCGCCCGGCGGCGCTCGCCGCCGTTCGACGGCGGCACGATGATCGCCAGCGTCACCGGGATGGATTCGTCCGGCGGAAGCCACATCCGCCTCGCGGTCGCCTGAGCGAGCCGCGACAGCGGTCCGCGGAACAGCTGCTCGCCGGGGATCGTCACGCGCGCCTGCATGGCGTCCGTGACCGACACGTCGCCGACGACGCGCGCCCGCGGCCGCAGGCGAAGTGCCGACGGGCCGCGTGTTGTGCAGCACGACCGTCGCCGTGAGTGTCCGGCCCGGTCGGAATGTCGCGACGTCGAACACCGTCCCGGTGTCGCGACAGGTCGACCGTTCCGGGAGACGCCGACGCTGACGCTCAGCGCGGTCGCCCCGCCGGCGTGCCCGGCCGGCATCCGCCAGCCGGCGAGCAGCGCGAGCGCAGCGGCGATGCCGATCAGAAAGCTGGTGAGTCCTGCTGCGCGTGCCATGGCGTGCCTCCCCCCGGAGATACACGGAAGCGGGGCCGAGAAACGGCCCCGCTCCGCGTACGTTGCGCTCTTCAGCCGGGGCTAGTTGCTGTGTGCCTCCCAGGTGATCGAGAACGTGCCTGTCGAGACGGCGCTCGTGTGCGCGTTTGCCGTGGTGTCGTCCTTCGGCTGCAGCGATGATCCGGTAGTCGACGGTGTTGTTCGACGCCCAGGCGGCGTCGGCGGTCTTGCCGGCCATGCCGCCCCGTAGTCGTGCCGAACCCGCTCAGGTCGCCCGTGGCAGAAACCGGTCGACGACCGAGTGAACCCGGTGCAGTGCGGACGTGCCGGGTCGGTCAGCCCGGACCCGCGCTCGACCGTCGAGCTGGAACTTGTTGCCGTTCGCGACCGACGGGATGTACATGTGCACGGTCGCCGGCAGCGAGCCGGTGTACTTGCACGCGGATGCAGCGCTCCGTCGTCGGCTCGGCGCCTGGTTGGTCACGGCGTTGAAGAGCGCCGTCGACGAGGCCGCTGTCGTCCTGAATCGAGACGGTGCCGGCAGCAAAGCTGTTGCCGCTGTTCGTCGTGGTGCCGGTGAACGCCGAGTACGTGCCGAACGCGGCCACGCTGCCCAGCACGCCCACGATGCACAACGTGAGGAGAATCTTCCGCTTCTTGTCGCCCATTCCATTCCTTTCGCTTGCTACGACTGAGAGCGCGACGCTGAGGCGCGCGTGGGCGATCCGCTTTCACCCACGAATGGGTAATCGCCCCCCAAGCGCGGGGGGTGGATAACCCTTTCGAGGGGGTTTTCACAAAAGAGAGGTAGGTTTCGGTAGAAATGGCCGCCACGGAGACGACCGAGATGCGGGAGCGGGCCTGGTGGCTGCGCGTCCCGCTCGTGCTCGGCGACCCGCGCGCGGTGTTCACCGCGCTGCGAGACGACTCCCCCGAGGCGGCGGAGGCGAGGCAGGAGCCCGTGACCGCGATCGTCTTCCTCACCGGGCTGGCCGCCGCGCTGGTCGCCGCGCGCCACGCGTCGCTGCTCGACAGCGGCGACTTCGACCCGCTCCTCGTCGTCGTCTGGGTGATCGCAGCCGGGGGCGTCCAGGGGCTCGTCGACTACTGGGTCGCCGGCCTGGCGGTGTTCGCCGGCTTGTCGGGGTTCGGCGAGGCGGGCCGCTACCGCAACGCGCGCCACCTGGTCGCGTACGCGTCCGTGCCGCTGATCCTCTCGCTCCTCGTCGTCTGGCCGCTGCGGCTGGCGGCGTTCGGCGGCGACGTCTTCCGCGCGGGCGGCTCCGACACCGGCGTGCTCTCGACGGCGCTCGACGTCGCCGACGTGGCGCTGCTCGTCTGGGCCGCGGCGCTCGTGCTCGTCGGCATCCGCGTCGTCCACCAGTGGGACTGGCGGCGGACGATCGGCGCCTACGTCCTCGGGATAGGCGTGCTCGCGGCGCTCGCCGCCGGAATCACCCTGTTCACATAGCCGGCTCGGTCACCCCGATCGCGGCCCGGAAGGCCTCCAGCTCGTCATCCGGGATGCCGTAGGTGTGCTCCTCGGCGGGGAACGACCGTGAGCGGACGTCGGCGGCGTAGCGGCCGAGCGCGTCGACGATCTCCTCCCCGAGTGAGGCGTACTGCTTCACGAACCGAGGCGTGTGGCCGTCGAACAGGCCCAGCAGGTCGTGCCATACGAGCACCTGGCCGTCACAGCCGGCGCCCGCGCCGATGCCGATCGTGGGGATCGACAGCTCACGCGTGATCTCGGTGGCGACCGCTGCGGGCACAGCCTCGAGCACGAGCGCGAAGCAGCCGGCGGCCTCGAGGGCGCGCGCCTCTTCCCAGAGCGTGACCGCCTGCGCGGCGCTCCGTCCTTGCGCCTTGAACCCGCCGAGCTTCGTCGCCGACTGCGGCGTGAGCCCGATGTGGCCCATGACCGGGATGCCCGCGCCCACGATCGACTGCACGCGCGACAGCGATGGGCCGGCGCCCTCCAGCTTGATGACGTCGGCGCCCGCCTCCTTCACGAAGCGGATCGCGTTCCGCACGGCGTCCTCGTCGGACACCTGGTAGGAGCCGAACGGCATGTCGCCGACGACGAGCGGCCGCCGCGCTCCGCGGGTGACCGCCCGCGTCATGAAGAGCATCTCGTCCATCGTCACCGGGACGGTGCTCGACTCGTGGCCGAGCACCACCATCGCCGCGGTGTCGCCGACGAGAATGAGCTCGACGCCGGCCGCGTCGGCCAGTCGGCCGCCGGTGGCGTCGTAGGCGGTCACCATGACGATCGGGTCGCCGCGGCGCTTCATCTCGGCGAGCTCCGGGACTGTGAGCTTCCCGGGGGCCGGGACGGCCGGGGCGGGCTGGTGCTGACGGATGCTCATGCGGTCTCCTCCTTGAGGGTGACGTTGTCGATCAGGCGGATGCCGCCGACCCGCGCCGCGGCGGCGAGGACGAGACGGCCGTCGAAGCGGGCGACCTCGACGTACTGCGGGACGACGAGCGGCTCGGCGTCGAGCACGCGCTGGGCCGCGGCGGCGGCGTCTTCGCCGCGCGCGTAGGCCTGCGCGCCCGCGTGCAGCGCGCGCGGCAGTGCGCCGGCGGCCTCGCGATGCTCCGGGGTCAGGCGGGCGTTGCGCGACGAGAGCGCGAGGCCGTCGTCGTCACGGACGGTGGGGAGGACGCGGATGTCGACACCGACGTTCAGGTCGTCGACGAGCTGCATGACAAGCGCAGCCTGCTGCGCGTCCTTCTCGCCGAAGTACGCCCGTGCCGGCCGCACGATGTTGAAGAGCTTCAGGCAGACGGTCGCGACCCCGCGGAAGTGGCCGGGACGAAACACGCCCTCGAGCCGGTCCGCGAGCCCCTCGACGTCGACCCACGTCGCATAGCCGTCCGGGTACAGCTCGTCCACCGACGGCATGAACAGCACGTCGACGCCCTCGCGCTCGGCGACTGCCGCGTCGCCCGCCTCGTCGCGCGGGTAGGCGGCGAGATCGTGGGGGGCGTCGAACTGCGCCGGGTTGACGAAGAGGCTGACGACGACCGCGTCGTTCTCGGCCCGCGCGGCGCGGAAGAGCGCGATGTGCCCGGCGTGGAACGCTCCCATCGTCGGCACAAGCCCGGTCGATGCCCCACCGTCCAATACGGCGCGGACCTCACGGATCGTCCGGACGATCTGCATCGCCCAACCGTTCTCGCCCTCGGCGAGAACGGCGGTCGCGTCGGCGAGGGTGCGGTAGAGCGGCTCGAGCTCGGGAAGCCGCTCGCGGATGACGGCGAGATGCGCCTCCACGGTCGCCCAGTCGCCGCGGGCGATCGGCCCGGTCAGCTCGAACCCGTTCTCGATCGTCCGGCGCATGAGCGGCACGAGCGCCTCGGGCGGCGCGCCGGCGGCGGCCACGAGCTTCGCGGCCGCCTCGTGCAGCGTGACGAGGTAGTTGGAGGCGACGACAGCTCCGGCGTGGTAGAGCGGCCGGTCGGTATCGGCGAGGTGGAACGGCTCGAGCCCCAGCATCGCGGCGAGCTCGAGCGCGACATCTCGCGCTTCGTCCGTCTCCGCCGTGATGGCCGCCCAGGCGCCGTCCAGCTGCTCGGGGCCGCGCGCACGCGTGAACGTCTGCAGCGGATGAAGGCTGAAGCGGCGCCGGTGTGGCTCGAGCGCGACGAGCGGCGTCGCGCCGCTGACGTGCGCGACCCACGGCCCCGGCTCGATCTGCAGCGCGACCTCGGCGATCGCGCCGTCCGGGACGCAGAGCAGGACGAGCTCGGCGTCCTTGGCATCCCAGCCCCGGCCCGCGCGCGAGCGCACGGCGGCGCCCCGCTCCCGCAGGCGGGCGGCGAGCGCAGAGCCGGCACGGCCGGCGCCGATGACGCAGATGGGTTCGAGCACTTCTCTTCGCTCCAGTTCCAAGCCGGATACCGGGCATGTGCAGGATATCTCCGTTCCGGTATCGCCCGCACGGGTCACCCGCCGTTTGCGAGAAAGGGTGACCCCCTCCGAGGGACTTTCCACAAGCTTCGGCAGGTTCCGTCGATATCCCCGCTCACACCACTGCGTCTCTCGTACTGCGGACCCCGGAGGAAATTCCATGAAGAAATTGATGCTGCTCGGCGCCGTCGTGGCGCTCGCCGCGAGCGCGCTGCCCGGTGCAGCCGCCGCGGGTCGATTCACCGGCGTCGTCGTCGCGAAGGACAGCGCGCGGCACACGGTCGCCGTCGTCATCGGCAAGCAGGTGCGCACCGTGCGCACCGCCAGGCTCGCCGGCCTGGCCGTCGGCCAGCGCGTGAACGTCACGGGCGCGCGGCTCTCGGACGGCACGTACAAGGGCACGAAGCTCAAGGCGCTCGGACGCGCGAAGCAGGTGAAGTTCGGCGGCGTCGTGGTGCGCTACAACGCTGCGAAGAGCCAGCTGATCGTCTCGGCGGGCGGGACCGTGTTCGGTCTCCGCTACACCGCCGGCGCGGCTCTGGCCGATGACTCGGCCTCGCTCGATCCCGGCGACCAGGTCACGGTCAACGCGGACGTCGGCAAGACCGGCCTCGACGCGGGTGAGGGCGACGTGAAGGAGACGGGCCACACCGGCCAGGTCAAGATCGTCGGCATCTTCCTGCGCGGCGGCAACGACGGGTTCGACGTCGCGATCGTGCACCGCGGTCAGGTCCGCGTGCACTTCACGCTCGGCACGCAGCTCCCCGCGTGGCAGCCGGGCGACGTCATCGTCCTGCTCGTCACCGTCAACGACGACGGCTCGTTCACGCTCGTGCAGGGCAACACCGACCACGACCCGTCGAAGACCGACGATGGCAACAAGTCGGGCGACGACAGCGGCAAGACGACCACGCCGACCTATGTGGACGCGTCCGGTGTCCTCAGCGCGAAGACGGACGGCTCGATCACCGTCACGCGGGACAACGCGACCTCGCTGACCTGCAGCGTGCCTTCGACCGTGAACGTCTCGGCGTTCGCCGTCGGCGCGAAGGTCGGCATGTACTGCAAGCGGACCGACAGCGGCCTCGTCCTCGTAGCGATCAAGTCGCTCGACCCGCCGCCTCCGCCGAACCCGCCGACGCAGCCGACGTCGTTCGCCGGCGTCCTCACCGACGCGTCGACGAACGCCTCGGTCAGGGGCGACGGCGACAAGGTCAACACCTGCGCGGTTCCGACCGGCGTGAGCCTCGCGTTCTTCCACGTCGGCGACACGGCCAAGATGGACTGCGCGGTGCGCGACGGCAAGCTCGTGCTCGTGCAGCTGCGCACGGCGGCCGCGTGGATCAACCTCTCCACCGGGGAGCTCGGGCTGATCGGCAAGCTCACCGACACATCGGTGACGGTCAGCACCGAGAACGCGTCGCTGCACTGCGGCGTCGCCACCCCGGTCGACTTCTCGCTGTTCAAGGTCGGCGACCAGGTGGCGCTCTCGTGCAAGCGCACGGACAGCGGCCTCGTGTTCAACCTGCTCTACGGCAGCTCGGCGCTCGTCAAGGCTGACGGCACCGTCCAGCGCACCGTGACCGGCCTGGTCACGGCAGTGGGCGGCGGCAGCGTGAGCGTCAAGGTCGACGGTGGCGACACCGTGGTGACCTGCACGTACCCCGCCGCGGCCGACCTGTCGGCGTTCCACACCGGCGACAAGGTCACGATGCGCTGCAACCTCGTCAGCGGCCAGTGGCAGCTGTCGCGACTCGCTTCCTTGACCGCAACGGTCGAGATTCACTGACCCGTACCACGTCCGTAGCTCGACGGCCGGCCCGGTTCCCGGGCCGGCCTTTCCACCGAAAATCCGGCTGCGCTCCGCGCTCGCCTCGATAAACTCGTCAAGTGCCTGTTTATGAGTACGCGTGCATGGAGTGCGAGCAGCACTTCGAGGAGCTCGTCCGCATGGACGCCGATGCGCCTGCGTGCCCGCATTGCGGCGGCCTGAACGCCCGGCGCCAGCTCTCCGTCTTCGCGGTGCACGGCGCGGGCAGCCAGCCCAGCTACGGCCAGACGGCCGCGGGCGGGGGCTGTTGCGGCGGCAGTTGCGGCTGCGGACACTAGTCGTCGATAGCCGACGTATCGGCGTAGGCGGGTTCCCCGCCGTAGCCACGTCGCGCGAAGTCGCGTGTAATTTCTCGACCCACTGAAAATCGTCATGCCCAGCGCGCAGCGCGAGGCGGATTTTCAGTGGAGGCGTCCGTAGCAGCACGTAGACTCGCCGCCCGTGGATGCCGCGGCGCGCGCGCTGGAACTTCGGAAGTACGCGGACGAGACCGCCGGCTGTGTGAAGTGCCGGCTCTCAGAGGGCCGCACGCAGGTCGTCTTCGGCGTCGGGAACCCGGACGCCGATCTGATGTTCGTCGGGGAGGCGCCGGGCTTCCACGAGGACAAGCAGGGCTACCCGTTCGTGGGCCAGGCGGGGAAGCTGCTCGACAAGCTGCTCGAGGGCATCGGGATGTCTCGAGCCGAGACCTTCATCGCAAACGTCCTCAAATGCAGGCCTCCCGGCAACCGTGATCCCGGTCCGGACGAGATCGAGTCCTGCGAGCCCCACCTCTTCCGTCAGCTGGAGCTCGTCCAGCCGCGCGTCGTCGCGTCGCTCGGCAACTTCGCCACGAAGCTCCTCTCCGGCAAGCAGATCGGCATCACGCGCGTGCACGGGCAGGAGCAGCAGGTCACGATCGGCGGCCGGAGCGTGCTGCTCTTCCCGCTCTACCACCCGGCCGCGGCGCTGTACACGCCGGCGATGCTGAAGGTTCTCGAGGTCGACTTCGCCCGGCTCCCGGCGCTGCTCGGCACGCCGGCCGAGCCCGAGGCGCCTACGCCGCCCCCGGTCGACCCGGCGCTGCTGGGCCAGCCGGAGCCGGCAGTTCAGCTGGGCCTCTTCTAGGCGCCTGTCCTGGGACAGTCCCCTACGGGGCTGTCCGGACAGGCCTGTCCAGCAGGCGACTGTCCCGACCCGACACGCTCGCGGCGACCACGCCCGCGGTGCTGTTCCGAGAGCGTGTCGGGACAGATCCCTGTAAATACTCTGCTCGGGTGGAGCTGCTATCGGCCTCACCCGGCGAGACCGAGGCGATCGCGGGCCGTCTGGCCGCGCACCTTGCAGCCGGCGACGTGATCAGCGTCTCGGGCGAGCTCGGCGCCGGCAAGACGACCTTCGTGCGCGGCGCCTGCCGGGCGCTCGGCGTCACCCAGCCGGTCACGAGCCCGACGTTCACGATCGGTCACCGCTACCACGGCCGCGTCGACGTCTCGCACCTCGACCTGTACCGCTTCACCGGCGTCTCCGCCGCTGAGTGGGGCGACCTCGAGCCCTACTTCGACGACGCCGTCTGCTTCGTCGAGTGGCCCGAGGCGGCCGGTAACGACCTTCCGCCCGTCCGCGCGAGGGTCACGCTCTCGCACGTCGACGAATCGCATCGGCGGGTGGCGCTCGACGGTCCCGCCGATCTCCTGCAACGCTTGCGCTCGTGATCGTGCTCGCCTACGACACGGCCACGTCCGTGGTCACGGCCGCGCTCACCCGGGACGGCGAGGTGCTCGACGAGCGCGTCTCGCGGCCGGTCTCGGTGCTCGAGGACGCCGAGGCAATGCTGTCCGCCGCCGGCCTGCGCCCGGCCGACCTCGACGGCGTCGCCGTCGGCATCGGCCCTGGCAGCTTCACCGGCATCCGCATGGCGCTCGCGACCGCCCGGGCGCTGTCGTTCGCGCTCGGCATCCCGGTCGCCGGAGTCTCCACGCTCGCGGCCCTGGCCGCGGGCGCGCCCGGTGCGCTCCCCGTGATCGACGCAAAACGGCAGGAGGTCTTCACCGAGGCCGACGGCGCGCCGGTCGTCGTGCTGCCTGCTGCCATGCCGCTCACGCCAGGCCGCGTCTGCGTCGGCGACGGCGCAGTGCGCTACAGGGCTCTGCTGGAGGAGCGCGGCGCGGAGATCCCGCCCAACGACGACGAGCGTCATGTCCCGCGTGCCCGCTTCCACGCGCAACTCGCCCGAGACTTCGGCCCGGCGGACGCGGTCGAGCCGCTCTACCTCCGCGTCCCGGATGCCAAGCAGGCGGCCGCGTGACGGAGATCCGCACGCTCGGCCCCGCCGATCTCGGCGCGATCGAGCGCATCGAGCGCAGGTCGTACCCGACCCCCTGGTCGCGCTCCATGTTCGCGAGCGAGATCGCGAAGCCGACCTCGATCTGCCTCGGCGCCGTCGAGCCGGGCACCGGCCTCGTGGGCTACCTGATCATCTCCCGCTACGTGGATGCGTGGCACGTGATGAACGTCGCAGTCGACCCGGACCAGCGCGGCCGCGGGGTCGCACGCATGCTCTTCGCCGAGCTGTTCGACCGAACGAGCGAGGACGGCGGCCGTGGGTACACCCTCGAGGTGCGAGTTTCGAACGAGGAGGCCATCCGCCTCTATGAGCGCCTCGGCTTCAAGTCGCGCGGCGTCCGCCGCGGCTACTACACGGACAACCGAGAGGACGCGCTCGTGATGTGGAAGGACCCCATTTCCCTGACCGTTTCGCGGAGCGAAACGGCGTGATCCTCGGCATCGAGACCTCCTGCGACGAGACGGCGGCGGCCCTCGTCACGCGCGAGGGCGTCATCCGGGCGAACGTCGTGGCCTCACAGGCCGACCTGCATGCGCGCTTCGGCGGCGTCGTCCCGGAGATCGCCTCGCGCCGCCACCTCGAGCTGATCGAGCCGGTGCTGCGCGAGGCGTTCCAACAGGCGGATGCGACCCTCGACGACGTCGAGGCCGTCGCCGTCACGACCGGCCCCGGGCTGATCGGCGCGCTGCTTGTCGGCCTCTCGGCGGCGAAGGCGCTCGCGTGGGCACGCGGGCTGCCGCTCATCCCGGTCGACCATCTGCACGGCCACGTCGCCTCGCTCTACCTCGAGCCCGACGCGGTCCACCCACCGTTCATGTGCCTGCTCGCGAGCGGCGGTCATACGCTCCTGCTCGACGTCCAAGACCGGGGAGGGTTCGGCGTGCTCGGCACGACGCTCGACGACGCCGCCGGCGAGGCGTTCGACAAGGGCGCGCGGCTGCTCGGCCTCGGCTACCCAGGCGGAGCGGCGATCGACCGGCTCGCACAGCAGGGCGACCCGGAGGCGTATGCGTTCCCGGTCGCGCGCGTGCCGGGCCTCGACTTCTCCTTCTCGGGCGTGAAGACCGCGCTGCTCTACGCGGTTCGCGACCTCGAACCCGCCGAGCTCGAAGAGCGCCGCGCCGATCTTGCGGCGAGCTACCAGCGCGCGATCGTGCGCGCGCTCGTGGAGCGGGTCGAGCAGACGGGCGCCGAGCGCGTCGCGGTCGTCGGGGGCGTGGCCGCCAACTCCGAGCTGCGGAGTGCCACTCGCCGGCGCCGCGTTCGCCCCGCTCGCCCTCTGCACGGACAACGCGGCCATGATCGCCTCGGCGGCGCGGTACCGGGAGGCCCAGGAGGCACCCGGCTACCTTTCCGTCGATGCGTACGCGTCCGCGGCCTGACGGAGCGCCGCCTCAGATCGCGCTCCTCCTGGTCGTCGCCGTCGCGGCCACCCTCGTTGCTGCGCTGATCGCCGCGGTTCGCGAGCAGGCGACGGCGGAGGCGAAGAAGCCCACCGGCGTGCCCGCGAGCGCCTGGTACGGCCTCGTCGGTGCGCCGCCGGTGACGGCGTCGGTGGGGCAGCGCGTCATCGTGCTGCTGAAGGCGCCGTCGCTGGCCGATCGCGTCGCCGCCGCCGGCGGCCACGCGAGCGAGGCGCAGGAGCGCCGCTGGACGGCCGCCATCTTCGCCGGGCAGAGGCAGCTGATCTCCGACCTCGCCACGAGCGGGGTGCGCGTCAACCCGGAGTTCCAGTACGCGCGCGTGGTGAACGGCTTCTCCGCCGCCCTCGGTGCCCCCGCGATCGCCCTCGTCGAACGCTCGCCCGGCGTGGCCGGCGTCTACCCGGTTCGCACCGCCTATCCGGCCGCCGTGTCCGGAGAGGGCCGTCCCGCGGGTGACCTGGGCGTCCGCCTGCCCGGCGTGAACGGGCGCGGCGTCGGCATCGCCTTGCTCGACACCGGCGTCGACATCGGCCATCCGGCGCTCGTCGGCCGCGTCGCGCCCGGCTACGACGTCGTCTCGGGTGACTCGTTCGCCGACGCCCAGCAGCGCCCCGACGACCCGCAGGAGCTCGAGCAGCACGGGACGCAGCTCGCGGGGATCATGGTCGGCACGGGCGGCGTGGCGCCGGGCGCGCGGATCTATCCGATCCGGGTCGCCGGCTGGCAGCGCGATGCGGCGGGCGGCTGGGCCATCTACGGGCGAACCGATCAGCTGATCGCCGGCTTCGAGCGCGCCGTCGACCCGAACGGCGACGGGGACGCGCACGACGCGGCGCGGATCGCCGTCGTCGGCGTGGCCGAGCCGTATGACGCCTTCGGCGACGGCCCGGATGCCGAGGCCGTCGCCGGTGCGCTCGATCTGGACACGCTCGTCGTCGCACCGGCCGGCAACGACGGCCCGGCCGGCCCGCGCTACGGGAGCATTGCCGGGCCGGGCGCCGGCGCGGCTGCGCTGACCGTCGGCGCCGCCGAGTCCCGCGGGACCGGGCGCATGGCAGACGTCTCGATGCGGGTCGGCCTCAACACGGCGTTCGACGCCACCGTCCCGCTTGCGACGGACGCGGCTCCGTCGAGGCTGTCGCTGCAGCTCGCCCTGCCGCGTACGCCGACGACCGCCGGGGGCCAACCCGGCGGCGGCCTGCACCTGTCCGATTTCTTCGACACGGGCGGCCTCAGCCTCGTTGCGGGCCGCGCTGCGCTCGTTCCGGGCGGCGACGCCCCGCAGCGGGTCGCGCTCGCGGCGGCGAACGCCGGCGCCCAGGCGGTCGTGCTCTACGGGGGCCGTCTGCCTCCGGGCGCGCTCGACCTCGGCGATCGCGCGAACGTGCCCGTCGTGGGCGTGCCGGAGGACGCGGGCCGCGCGCTCGTCACGGCGCTTCGCGACGGGCGCACCGCGCGGGTCTCGATCGCGTCCGGCCCGGCCGCCGCGGTCGGCGGGGACGTCGCGCCCTTCTCGTCGCGCGGTCTGACCTTCGACGGGCGCCTCAAGCCCGACCTCGTTGCGCCGGGCGTCGGGCTGAACGCCCCGGAGCCAGGAGAGACCGAAGACTCGACTGCCCGTTACGGCGTGATCAACGGCGCGAGCGCCGCGACAGCGGTCGTCGGCGGTGCCGTCGCCCTGCTGGCCCAGGCGCGGCCCGATCTGGACGCGGCGGAGCTCCGCGGCGCGCTCGTCGGGACGGCACGTCCGTTCGGGAACGAGCCTCCCACCGCGGAGGGCGCCGGCCAGCTCGATCTCGGCGCGGCTGCGGCGGCGGAGCTGGCGGCCGACCCGACGACGATCGCGTTTCACCGCACCGAGCGCCGCGACTGGCGTGAGGCGCAGCGTCTCAGCGTCCGCAATATCTCGACGCGGCCGCTGAGCGTCACCGCCGCCGTCGTGGTCGACGGCGATCCCAGGGGCGTGCGCGTCGCGCCGTATCCGCGCGCCTTCACGCTGCGCCCGGGGAAGAGCGGCACGGTGCTGGTTCAAGGGAGCGCCGGCCGGCTCGATTCGGAGCTGACCGGGACGGTGCGCTTCCGCATCGACGGCCGCACGGCGCTGACGGTCCCCTGGGCTGCGGCGCCGCCCGGCGCCGACGGCGGCCTGCTCGCCGACGTTCGGCTCGCCCAGGACCGCTTCGACCCGTCGGACACGGCGCCACAGGTGCTCTCGTTCGTCGCCGGCCGCCTCGTCCCGGCCGAGACCGGCTACCAGGTGCTCGCCGTATCGCGGCTCGACCTCGAGCTGCGCCGCGCCGGGGCGAAGAAACCGCTCGGCCTGATCTCGCGGCAGCGCCACCTGCTCCCGGGCCGCTACGCGTTCGGGCTCACGGGCCGCGGCCCGGCCGGCAAGGTGCTGCATCGCGGCGCATACGTGCTCGATGTCATCGCCTACCCGACGAACGGGGGCCGGCCGACGCGCCGGTCCGTCGACTTCTTCGTGCGCTGAGCCCGTATTGAGGTTGGGTGAATTTGCGGCCGGATCCCGGGGCTGGTGGGCGTAAGATCCGGCCGAGCCAGGCCAAGGAGGGAAATCACGTCGTGACAACTGCGGAGCTGACGCAAACCCACCTGCGCGAGAATCCGTTCGAGCTCGCCCAGGAGCAGCTGCAGCGGGTCGCCCGCGCCTTCGGGATCGACCAGAACCTCGTCAACGTCCTCCGGCAGTGCAAGAAGGCGGTCGTTGTCTCGATCCCGGTGTCGATGGACGACGGGACGATCCAGACCTTCGAGGGCTACCGGGTGCAGCACAACATCGCCCGCGGACCGTCGAAGGGCGGCATCCGCTACCACCCGGACGTCACGCTGGACGAGGTCAAGGCGCTCGCGATGTGGATGACCTGGAAGTGCGCCCTCATGAACATCCCCTTCGGCGGCGCGAAGGGCGGCGTGATCTGCAACCCGAAGACGATGTCTCGGGTCGAGCTGCAGAAGATGACCCGCCGCTTTACCAGCGAGATCATCAACGAGATCGGCCCCGAGAAGGACATCCCCGCGCCCGACGTCGGCACGGATCCGCGCCGTCATGGCCTGGATCTTCGACACCTACTCGATGAACAAGGGCCACTCCGTGCTCGGCGTCGTCACCGGCAAGCCGCTGAACGTCGGTGGGTCGCTCGGGCGCGCTCGAGGCCACCTCGCGCGGCTGCCTCTACTGCATCCGCGAGGCTCTGCGCAACGTGACCGTGGGATCGCCGGCGCGACGATCGCGATCCAGGGCTTCGGCAACGTGGGCAGCTTCCTCGCCCAGTTCATGGCCGAGGAGGGCGCCACCGTCGTCGCCGTCTCCGACTCGACCGGCGGCGTCTACAACCCGGCCGGGCTCGACGTCTCCGCCGTGCTCGCGCACAAGCAGGAGACCGGGCGATCTCCGGCCTGCGTGGCGCCGACCCGATCACGCAACGAGGAGCTGCTGCTCGTCGACTGCGACGTGCTCGCACCCTGCGCGCTCGAGCAGGTGATCACGACGGACAACGCCGACAAGGTCCGGGCGAACATCATCTGCGAGGGGGCGAACGGGCCGACCACGCCGTCCGCCGACGACATCCTCGAGGACCGGGGGGTGCTCGTCCTCCCGGACGTGCTCGCGAACGCCGGCGGCGTCGTCGTTTCCTACTTCGAGTGGGTGCAGGGCCTCCAGGAGTACTTCTGGAAGGAGAACGAGGTCAACGCCCGCCTGAACGACATCATGACCCGCGCTTTCAACGAGACGTGGGGCACGATGGAGGCGAAACAGGCGAGCATGCGCGTGGCTGCGTACGGCCTTGCGGTGCTGCGGGTCGCGGAAGCAACCCTCACGCGAGGCCTCTACCCGTAGGGGCCGTCCCCGTGTGTAAGGGGCCGTCCCGTGTCAGCGGGGGCTGTCCCACGGGCTTGTACGCACCCAGCCGCTGGCAGAGCCAGTTCCGCCGACCAAGCTCTGGTTCACCACTGGGGACAGCCCCCGGCTGAGCACGGGGACACCCCGGACAGCCCTAGCCGATCTGGATGTGGCGCACCGGCAGTCCGGAGCGGTCCATGGCTGCCCGGACGGTCTCGTCCTCGAGCCAGGTCGCCTGGTCGTCGGGGCTTGTGACGACGACGATCTCGTCGGCAGCGAAGTTGCGCAGCGCGTCGGCGATCTCGCCGGCCGGGTCGGTCTCGTGGCTCGTGCGGTCGATGGTGACGTTCGCCGTGCCGGCGAGCGCGTCTGCCGTGTGATCGGCCGCCTGCATGGCTTCGCGGCGGGCGTCGTCCTCGTCGTTCGCGAGCCAGGCCAGCTTGCTCACCATGGTCGCGGGGGCGACGATGCGGATCTCGCCGGCGTCTCCGATCGCGTCGCGCAGGCCGGGGTCGTCCGCGGGGACCGTGGTCACGACGAGCACGTTCTTGCCCATGCGCCTTCCCTACCCGGCGCTGCGCGTTATCAATCAGGCGTGCGCGTGACGCTCTACCACTCGCCGGGCTGCCATCTCTGTGAGCGGGCGCGCGAGGTGCTCGTCGGGGTGCGGGCAGATACGCCGTTCGACCTGGAGGAGGTCGATATCACCGGCTCACCGACGCTCGAGGCGCGCTACCGCGAGCTGCTTCCGGTCGTCGAGGTGGAAGGCGGAAGGAGCTTCTCCTACTTCGTGCCCGAGGACGCGTTCCGCCGCGCGCTGGCCGCACAAAGTCCCGGCTCAGAGCCGGGTTTGTGACCGCGCTGACGCCACGGACACGCGAAATGCTAGAACCCTTGTGCCGTGTTACAAAGTCTCTCCACGGACGGAGTCGACGGAGCCGAACGGCTCAACGTCGGGGTTGCAGCGCGGCTCAGCCGCTACCTCCAGGTCCTGACGCAGGCCCGCAAGATGGGCAAGGACCGGATCTCCTCTCAGGAGATCGCCGACTACACGAACATCAACGCGACGCAGATCCGCCGCGACCTCTCCGCGTTCGGGAAGTTCGGCAAGCGCGGGGTCGGTTACAACATCGACTCGCTGCTCACCGAGATCCGCAAGATCCTGCGCACCCAGGGGCAGCACAACATCGCGCTGATCGGCGCCGGCCGGCTGGGGCAGGCGATCGCGAGCTCGTCGATCTTCGCCGAGCATGGCATCCACGTCGCCGCGATCTTCGACAGCGACCCGGACAAGATCGGCCGACGCCTCGGCAGCGTCGACATCACCGAGGACAACCGCCTGCGCGAGACGGTGGGCGAGCGGAACATCGTCATCGGCGTCATCGCCGTGCCGCCGGACTCCGCCCAGCAGGTCGCCGATGACCTGGTCGCCGCGGGCGTCAAGATCATCTTCAACTACTCCGAGGCGCTGCTCGACGTGCCCGCCGACGTCGCCGTTCACACGTCGAACCCGGCCGTCGAGCTTCTCTACGCCCTGTACTTCCATCTGACGTAATCCGCCCTAGTGCGGATCGTCCTCTGGCACGGCTACCTGCTCTCGGGCACGGGGTCGAACATCTACACGCGGGCGCTCGCGCGCGCGTGGAGCCTCGCCGGGCACGAAGTCGTCGTCCTGTGCCAGGAGCCGCATCCTGAGCGGTTCGACCTCGCCGGGGCGCGCGTCGTGCGGCCCGACATCGGCGGGCTGCTCCCCACCTTCGTGCTCGACCGCTACGAGGGGCTCGAGGCGAAGTACATCCAGGACTTCACGGCGGAGGATTGGGGCCGTTACGTGCGCGCGAACGTCGAAGCGGTGCAGGCGGAGCTGCCGGCCGATCTCGTCTTCGCGAACCACGTCCTGCCCGGCGGTGCGGTCGCGGACGGAGCCGGTGCCCCGTTTGCGGTCAAGGCGCACGGCTCGGAGCTCGAGTACTCGATGCGCGGCCGCCCCGAGCTCGTCGAACGCGGGCGAGCCGCACTCGCCGACGCGCGCGCTGTCTTCGTCGGCTCCGAGCACATCCGTGAGGTGCTCGAGGACGTCGTCGGCCACGTCGACCACGTCTACGAGGTGCCGCCCGGCGTCGACGTCGACGAGTTCCGCCCGGAGAGCCACGCGGACGCGCTCGCCGGCCTGCTCGAGGAGGCGCGGCGCGACCCGCCCAACCCCGGGAATGCGAACGAGCGTCAGCCGGACGAGGGCAACGCCGCGAGGCTCGAGGCGTTCTTCGCCTCCGAGGAGCCGACCGTCCTCTACTTCGGCAAGCTCATGCGCACCAAGGGCGTGCAGGTGCTCTTCGACGCGCTGCGCGACGTGGATGCCCGCGCGCTGATCGTCGGCTTCGGCGACTACCGCGCCGAGCTCGAGACGATGGCGCCGCCCGGCACGCTCTTCACCGGTGCGCTCGAGCACCGCCATCTCGCGCACGTGCTGCCGCTGTGCGACGTCGCCGTCGTGCCGTCGATCTTCCCGGAGGCGTTCGGGATGGTCGCCGCCGAGGCGGCCGCGGCCGGCTGCCCGCCGGTCGTCGCCCGCCATTCCGGCCTCGCCGAGGTCGCCGCCGACCTCGAGGAGGTGTACGGTCCCGAACGGTCCACGCTGGCGAGCTTTCGCAGCGAAGACGCTGACGACCTCGCGGCCCGGCTCAACGAGCTGCTCTCGCTCCCCGCCGACGAACGGCTCCGCCTGGGTGAGCTTGCACGGCAGACGGCGGTCGAGCGCTGGAGCTGGAGCAGCGTCGCCGAGCGCCTGCTGACGCCGTTCCAATAGGAACTACGCTTTCCCCCGCGATGGGAGACGAGCAGCGGGTGCACTACGAGGAGCTGCTGCGCGGGGCGCGCGAGCGTTACGAGGCGGCGGACGACTTCACGCTTGCGGTGGAGGAGGAGTTCGCGATCCTCGATTCGTCGACGCTCGAGCTGACCGACCGCTTCGAGGCGCTGCAGCTCATGTCGCGCGGGACGCCGATCGAGGATCACCTCGTCGGCGAGCTGATCGCATCGGAGGTCGAGGTGCGCACCGGTAAGGCCGAGCGCTTCCCGGAGGCCGCCGCGCTGATGGGCGAGCGGCGCGGGCAGGTGCTCGAGCTCGCGCATGCCGAGGGCGTCGAGCTCGCCGCGGCCGGCACGCACCCGTGGAGCCGCTGGCAGGACCAGCGGATCATCGACACCCCGCACTACCGCCGGAACGACGAGGTACTCCGCTACGTCGTCTGGCGCAACAACTCGTTCGGGCTGCACGTGCACGTGGCGATCAAGGGCGCCGACCGTGCCGTCCGCGTCACGAGCGCGCTGCGCCCGTACATGCCCGACCTGCTGGCGCTGTCTGCCAGCTCGCCGTTCGTGGAGAACGTCAACAGCGGCCTGCACTCGGCCCGGACACAGATCTTCACGCGCATGTTCCCGCGCTGCGGCGTCCCGGACACGCTGCAGACCTGGGAGGAGTTCGAGGACTACGTCCGCCTGCTCTACGAGACCGGCTCCGTCACCGAGCACACGCAGCTCTGGTGGAGCGTCCGTTCGCACCTCGCGTTCCCGACGGTGGAGATGCGCATCTGCGACGCGCAGCCCGACCTCGCCGACGCTCGCTCGCTCGCCGCGCTGATCTATGCGCTCACCGCCCGGGTCGCCCGCGCGCTGGACGAGGGCGAGCCGCTCTGGGACCCGCCGCGCCGGCTGATCGAGGAGAACCTCTGGCGTGCGATCCGCTTCGGGCTCTCGGGCGAGCTGATTGATCTGCGGACGATGCGGGTTCGGCCGGCGCGCGCCGCCATCGAGGAGCTGATCGACTGGGTGATGCCGGTCGCCGAGGAGCTCGGTGCTGCCTCGTACCTCAATGTCCCGGCGCAGAACTCCGCGGAGCGCCAGATCGCGCGCTTCGAGGAAGGTGCCTCGTTACGCGACATCTACGCCGGCCTGCTCGTGCGGCAGGAGGAGCCGGTCGTTGGGTGACTCCGGCATCTGGGTGCCGCCCGGCGGGAGCGCCGACCAGCCGCGTCGGCCCGAGCCGCCGGCCGAGCCGGAGCTGCCGACGCCGGAGGAGCTCGCCGAGCAACTCCGGCGGCTCAAAGCCTCCGACGTCGTCCTCTCGCTGATCCCGACGCTGGCCCAGGTCGCCTGGGCGAAGCTGGACGCGCAGAGCCGCGACCTGAGCGAGGCGCGCGTCGCCATCGACGCGATCCGGGCGCTCGTGCCCGTACTGGACGGCGTCGCGCCGCCCGAGGTGACACGCGACCTGCAACAGCTCGTGACGAACCTGCAGCTGGCGTTCGCGTCTGCCGCCGATGAGGGCGCGAGTGACGACGGCTGAGATCGGCGTCTTCGGCGGATCGGGGTTCTACTCGTTCCTCGAAGACGTCGAACAGGTAGAGGTGGAGACGCCGTACGGCGCGCCGTCGGGCCCGCTCTTCGTCGGCGAGATCGGCGGGAAGCACGTCGCGTTCCTGCCGCGCCACGGCGTGAACCACGAGCTGCCACCGCACCGGATCCCCTACCGGGCGAACGTCTGGGCGATGCGCGAACTCGGCGTGCGGCGGATCATCGGTCCCTGCGCTTCGGGCGCGCTGCAGGCCGACCTCCGGCTCGGCGAGTTCGTCGTGTGTGACCAGTTCGTCGATCGCACGACAGGACGTGCGGACACCTTCTACGACGGGCCCGAGACGACGCACGTCTCGTCGGCCGACCCGTACTGTCCGGATCTCTGCCGGCTGCTCGTCGACACCGCCGGCGAGCTCGGCATCCCGGTGCGCGACGGCGGGACCGTGGTGACGATCCAGGGCCCGCGCTTCTCGACGCGCGCCGAGTCCAAGTGGTTCCAGGACGCCGGGTGGCACATGATCAACATGACCGCCTACCCCGAGGGCTACCTCGCCCGCGAGCTCGAGCTCTGCTACGCGAACATCTCGATGGTCACCGACCACGACGTCGGCGTCGAGGGCGCCGAGCCCGTCACGCACGAGGCCGTGCTGAAGGTCTTCACCGAGAACAACGAACGGCTGCGCGAGCTGCTCTTCGCGGTCATCCCGAAGATCGGCGCCCAGCCAGAGGACGTCTGCGCCACCGCGTTGCGCGGCGCACGCGTCGGCTAGGAGGAAGCGGATGTACAACGCCTCGGCCAACGTCATGCTGCCGACGTCGATCATCGGCTCGCTGCCACGCCCATCCTGGTACACCGCGGTGCTCGGCAATCGCAGCTTTCTCGAAGCGATGGTCAACTCGCGCTACCGCGAGCAGTACGAGGACGCGGTGTCGTGCTTCCTGCGGGCGCAGGAGACGGCCGGCCTCGACATCGTCACCGACGGCGACGCGCATTACGACGAAGAGGTCTGCGGGATGAGCTGGCAGAGCTATCCGCTCACCCACATGTCGGGGTTCGCTGCGACGGCCGAGCCCGCCGTCTACAACGTCGGCGCCGCCGCCTATCCGCGCGGCCACATCCTCCACGACTCGCTCGAAGCGCGTGTCTTCCCCCGCGTCACCGGCGAGATCGGACCCGGAAATCTGCAGTACACCGCCATGTGGAAGGCCGCCCAACGCATGACCAACAGGCCCGTGAAGTTCGGCACCATCCTGCCCGAGCTGCTCGCGGCCTCGGTCGCGGACGATTACTACAAGGACCCGGTCGAGCGAACCTGGGCCTTCTCCAACGCCATCAACCAGGAACTGACCGGGCTGGCCGACGCCGGCTGTCCCGTGATCCAGATGGAGGAGCCGCAGATCCACATGGTGCCCGTGCGCGGCAAGGCGTTCGGCAAGCTCGATGTCGACGATCTGGTCGAGATCTTCAACAACACCGTCAAGGGCCTGCGCTCGAAGACCGAGGTCTGGTGCCACACGTGCTGGGGCAATCCCTCGCAACAGCGCATCTTCGAAGACGTGCAGAGCTATCAGCCGACCTTGCCCGCGCTCAACGAGGTCGATGCGGATGCACTGACGTTCGAGACCTGCTCGTCTGGCACCGGTGACCTCGAGGCGATCGGCAAGACCATCGAGGACAAGAAGATCGTGATCGGCGTGATCGACCATCACACGCTGCAGATCGAGCGCCCGGACCAGGTCGCTGCGCTGATCCGCGAGGCGTTGAGGCACATTCCGCCCGAGCGGCTGATCATCTCCTCCGACTGCGGCATGGGCCGCGAGGGCATGGGCCGCCGGCATGCGGGTTACAAGATGGTCTCGATGGTGTTGGGGACCAACATCGTGCGCAAGGAGCTTGGGCTTCCGGAGGCCGAGTGCCTGGCGGCGGACGAGCGGTACTCGCTGACGCTGACGGCGTGATGCGCGACCGCATCGCAAGGCGCGCGGCTCTGATCGCCCTCTGTGCTGCGGCGCTCCTCGCGCCGGCCGCGGACGGAGCAAGCTCTCTCCTCGTTCTCGACCACTCGATCGGCGGCATCGCACTCGGGGAGACGCGGGCTCGCGCCGGGCACGGCACAGTCCTGTCGAGCCGGCTCGACCGCTCGGCCCGCCCCAGGCCACTACGGGTAACGCGCGTCGCTTATGCCGGCCGCTCGGTGGTTGCCACGTTCATCGGCGACCGCGTCGGGTTGATCGAGACACGGTCCGCTCGCTACCGAACCAGTGACGGGCTAGGGGTGGGATCCAGCTTTGCGGACGTCCAGGCGCTTGGCGGCGTCCAGTGCTATCCGCCCGGCGGAATCGAGTGTCAGCACGGCTACCGCGCGGTCAACCGGCCGGGAACGACGTTCCGATTCGACGCTCCTGACGGGCACGTGACCTTCATCGCGCTCGCATACGGCCACTGACCTCAAATAGTCGGCCCTGTCTCCGTTCTGAAGTCAGCCGGACCCGGAGGCGGCGCGGTTCACCTGCGCGTCGCCTTCTCCGGTCTGATACAAAACCGCGGCGCCGGGGCAGTCCGGCGCTTCCTATGGTTGCTTCGTTCTTCAACGATCACGCCGTTCTCTTCGCGCTGCTCTGCGGGCTCGCCGCGGTGGCCTACGGCATCGGGCTGACGTACTGGATCCTCAAGCAGCCGACCGGCACGGACCGGATGCGCGAGATCTCGCGCGCCGTCCAGGAGGGTGCGGCCGCGTACCTCAAGCGCCAGTACAGGACGATCGCGATCGTCGCCATCGTCCCGTTCCTGCTGCTCGGCTTCTACAACGAGCTGGGCTGGGGCACGGCGTTCGGCTTCCTGATCGGCGCGGTGCTGTCCGCGGCCGCCGGGTTCATCGGCATGAACGTCGCGGTGCGCGCCAACATCCGCACCGCCGAGGCGGCGAAGAAGGGGCTCAAGCCTGCGCTCGACGTCGCGTTCCGCGCCGGCTCCGTCACCGGCATGCTCGTCGTCGGCCTGGGGCTCCTGGGCGTCGCGGGGTACTACGGCCTGCTGACCGAGGTCTTCGACAAGTCGCAGAACACCGCGATCCATGACCTCGTCGGGCTTGCGTTCGGCGGCTCGCTCATCTCGGTCTTCGCCCGGCTCGGCGGCGGCATCTTCACCAAGGCCGCCGACGTCGGCGCCGACCTCGTCGGGAAGATCGAGGCCGGCATCCCCGAGGACGACCCGCGCAACCCGGCCGTCATCGCCGACAACGTCGGCGACAACGTCGGCGACTGCGCCGGGATGGCCGCCGACCTCTTCGAGACCTATGCCGTGACCGCGGTCGCGGTCATGCTGCTCGGCTCCCAGCGCTTCCCGGCCGGCAACCTGGCGCTCTACCCGCTGGCGCTCGGAGGCATCTCGATCCTCGCCTCGATCATCGGCACGCTGTTCGCGCGCGTCGGCCGCAGCGGCTCGATCATCAATGCGCTCTACAAGAGCGTGATCGCCGCCACCGTGCTCTCGGCGCTCGGGTTCATCCCGGTCACCGCGGCGTTCGACAGCGGCAAGTTCTCGTTCGGCGACCTGTACGCGTCGGCGCTCGTCGGCCTCGTCGTGACGTTCCTGCTCGTCGCGATCACCGAGTACTACACCGGCACGCGCTGGAACCCGGTCAAGGCGATCGCGCGCGCCTCGCAGACGGGCCACGCGACGAACATCATCGAGGGCCTCGCGATCGGCATGCAGGCGACCGCGATCCCCGTGGTGGTGATCGCGTCCGGCATCCTCGTCGCGAACCACTTCGCCGGCCTCTACGGCATCGGCGTGGCCGTCATGGCCCAGCTGTCCATGACCGGCCTGATCGTCGCGCTCGACGCCTACGGGCCGGTGACCGACAACGCCGGCGGGCTGGCGGAGATGGCCGACATGGACGAGTCCGTCCGCGCGATCACCGACCCGCTCGACGCCGTCGGCAACACGACGAAGGCGGTCACGAAGGGCTACGCAATCGGCTCGGCCGCGCTCGCAGCTCTCGTCCTCTTCGACTCGTACACGACCGGGCTCGCGGACCAGGGCTACGACACGGTGTTCCGGCTCGATGACCCCTGGGTGATCGCCGGGCTCCTGATCGGCGGCCTGATGCCGTTCCTGTTCGCGTCGCTCGCGATGACCGCGGTCGGGCGCGTCGGCGGCGAGGTCGTGCAGGAGGTGCGCCGCCAGTTCCGCGAGCACCCCGGGATCATGGATTACACCGAGCGGCCGGATTACTCACGCGCGGTCGACATCGTCACCGGCTCGGCGATCAGGTCGATGCTGGCGCCCGCGCTGATCCCGATCGGCATCCCGATCCTCGTCGGGATCATCAGCATCCGCATGCTCGGGCGGCCTGCTGATCGGCACGATCGTGACCGGCCTGTTCCTCGCCATCGCGATGACGGCGGGCGGCGGCGCCTGGGACAACGCGAAGAAGCTGATCGAGGACGGCGCCTACGGCGGGAAGGGCTCCGAGGCCCACGCCGCGGCGGTCACCGGCGACACCGTCGGCGACCCGTACAAGGACACCGCCGGGCCGGCGATCAACCCGATGATCAAGATCGCGAACATCGTGGCGATCCTGATCATCCCGCTGATCGTCTCGATTCACAACTAGACGCGCCGCTCCCTCGGGGGCGCCTTCACGGAACGTTCACGGATGCCGATTACCCTCGGGTAGAGATGTCGTGCGCCCGGTGCTAGATCGTTCGCAAATCACCTGGCGGCGATCGTCCTGATCTCGGCCGGGACGATCGTCTTCGCGCTCTGCATCGGCGCCTGGCTGGCGAGCGGCAGCTTCGATGCGAGCCTCACCACCCTGTCGACGGCCGACCCGCACCGCGCTGCATGGGCAGCGGCGGCGTTCGCAGCATCCCTGCTCGCGTCCGCCTGCGCCTGGCGCAACTCGTTTGCCGCCGTCGGCGCGCCGATGAGGCGGGGACAGGCGTGCGCGAGCTACAGCATGGGCTCGCTCGTCAACACCTTCGCGCCTGCGACGCTCGGGGACGGCGTACGAGCGGTCCTGTTCGGACGGTCGCTCCCCGATCGCGGCAACCGCGCCTGCACCGCCGCCGGAGCCGCCGGTGCCGTCGCCGTCGCGAAGGCGCTTCCGCACACGGTCCTCCTGTCCGCAGCCGTGCTCGCTGCCGGCTTCCCGCCCTGGCTCCTCCTGGCACCGGCCTCGCTTCCGGTCATCGCCGTGGTGGCGGTCCTCTTCCTGCGCAGGCGCGCGGGCGCGCGGCTCGCGGCACTCGGGCAGGCCAGCGCCACGCTTCTTCGCAACCCGGGGCTCGGCATGCGCGTGGTGGGCTGGACCACGGTCGCAACCGCGGCCCGCGTCGCCGCCGCCACGGCCGTCGCCGCCTCGCTCGGGATCAGCAACCCCCTCGACGCCGGGCTCCTCGTCGCGGCCGCGCTCATACTCGCGGGCGCCGTGCCCATCACGCCGGGCTCGATCGGTGTTACCAGCGGCGCCGTTTCGCTCGCGCTGGCGCAGCACGGCATCGCCATGCCGACAGCGCTGGCCGCCGGCCTGCTCTTCCACGCGCTCGAGTCGGCCGTGGGCGTCAGCGTCGGCCTCATCGCCGTACCGTTCGTCGTGCGCCCCGGGGCCATCTCGCGCCGGGTCGGCCAGGTGGCGTTCGTCGGCGCAGCCGCGCTGACAGCAGCCGTGCTCGGCGCGTCGCTCCTGACGTACCTGCCGCTCAGCGGCGTGTAGAACGTTTACGGCAGCCTTGCGGCGGATTTACCGCCTGCTTACGGAAGCCTGACCTTTGCGGGGAACCATCCGCAGTGTCCCCTCCAACCTCACACGAAGGAGCTGGCATGAAGCGGACTACGCTCTTCGCACTCGCCGTACTCGCCGTGGTCGTGGCAGCGGTCGCCGGAACTGCGGTCGCCGTCAACGGGCCGAAGCCGGTCGAGTTCACGTTCACTGGCCGGCTGCTCGCTGACCCGGCTGCGAACGCGGCGTCGATTTCGGTCGACGTCAAGACCGGCAATCATCTCGCGCTCCAGAAGCTCGTCGGCTCCGGCCGCAATCAGACCTTCGCCGTCGACGCCGACACCGAGTTCCTCGTCTGGGCGCAAGGCAAGCCCTACGTTGCCTCGATCGACTCGCTGAGTGCCGGTGATCTCGTGACCATTCACGTCCGGGCCGACCGCAGCTCGTCGCTCGTCCAGGTCACCACCACACCGGCGAACATCGTCGCCGACCGCGGCCAGAACCCCGGCAGGCCGCACCGGGCGCTGTGGCTCTTCCGCGGCACGCTGAACGGGCCGGCAACCACCAGCACGCTCAGCCTGCACGTCTTCGACGGCAATCACCGGGCGCTACGCGCGATGCTCGGCGCGCCGCTCGACCAGACGTTCACATACGACTCACACACGGTCTTCGTCCTCTGGCAGGGCCGTGTCCCGACCGTGATCTCCCCGACGCAGCTCACCACGGGCGATCGCATCAGCGTCCGCGTCCGCGCCTGGCGCGGCGCGCCGCTCGCGCAGGTCGAGACCACGCCGGCGAACCACGTCGCCGAGCACGAGCCCACCTCGACCGAGTCCTAGGTCACCTGAGGGAGGGCCGGCCGCGGGCCGGCCCTCCACTTCTTCTCCGTCACCGGTAGCGCTCCGGGAAGGCGCGCATCTCCACCTCGTCCTCGAACGTGATCACGGCGCCCTCGGCGCCGGCCTCCAGCATCGCGTCGACGAGCGCAGGTCGCGTGCGCGGGACGATGCGCAGCTCCGGGAACCGCTCCTTCACGGCGCGCACGTCGTCGACGTCGGAGCCGCGCGACGGATGCCACACGTCGCCGAGCTCCCGGGCGCGGCGGATGGCGCGCTCCGAGCTGCCGCCGACCCAGATCTCCGGGATCGGCGATGGGTGCGGCTGCGCGGTCGCGTTCTCGTACGACCAGAGCTCGCCGTGGAACTCGGGCTCGCCGTTCCAGAGCGCCTGCATGAGCCGGATCGCCTCGTCGCCGCGCCGGCCGCGGCCCTCGAACGGGATGCCCATGAACTCGTACTCGTCGCGGTGCCAGCCCATGCCGACGCCGAGGCGGAAGCGCCCGCCCGACAGCTCCTGCAGCGTCCCCACCTCCTTCGCGAGGTGAAACGGGTTGTGCAGCGGCACGAGGACGATCGAGGTCCCGAGCCCGATACGCTCCGTCCAGCCCGCGATCCAGCCGAGCGTGACGAGCGGGTCGTAGACCCGGCCGTACGGGTCGACGCCCTCCGGGCCGACGACGATGTGCTCGGTCGTCCAGACCGAGTCGAACCCCGCTTCCTCCGCCGCCTCGGCCGCCCGGCGGATCCCGTCCGGCGAGGAGTCGGCGCCGTAGTTCGGCAGGATCGCGCCGAGGTGCACCCAGGCGAGGCTAGCGGGTCTACGGTTCACAGATGCGCGCTGATCTGGCGAAACGCATCCTGGTGCCGATCGCGGCGAGCGCCGCAGCGGTCGCCGTCGTCACGCTCGCGATCGGGGTCCTGGACGACCACGTCCCGGTGCTCAGCCTCGGCGTGCTCTACATCTTCGCCGTGCTGCCCGTGGCGGTGCTGTGGGGGCTCTGGTTCTCGCTCCCGGTCGCCGTTATCTGCATGCTCGCCTTCAACTACTTCTTCCTGGCGCCGACGCACACGTTCTCGCTGCGCGAGGGCGAGAACTGGTTCGCCCTGGCCGTGTTCTCGGCGACCGCGATCGTCGTCAGCGAGCTCGCCGCGAACGCACGCCGCCGCGCGGCGACCGCGGAGCAGCGCGAGCGCGAGTCGGCGGTCCTGGCCGCCCTCGCGACGGAGCTGCTGCGCGGCCGCGAGATCGACGAGGAGCTCGACGAGATCGCCGGGCGCGCCGCCGGGGTTCTCGGCGTACCCGGGGCGACGATCGAGCTCGGGACGCCGCGGCGGCAGGAGGCCGGCTACCCGCTCGAGGCGGCCGGCCGCCGCGTCGGGACGATCACGACGCCGCAGGGCGCCGAGCCGAACCTGGCCGTGCGGCTCCGGTTCCTGCCCGCGCTTGCCGCGCTCCTCGCCGTCGCGGTCGAGCGTGAGGCGCTCGAGCGGGAGGCGCTCGAGGCCGAGACGCTCCGCCGCAGCGACCTCGTCAAGACGGCGCTCCTGCGCGCGGTCTCTCACGACCTGCGCTCGCCCCTGACGGGGATCCGCACCGCCGTCGGGGCGCTGCGCAGCGAGACGCTCGAGCTGACCGAGCAGGACCGGCGCGAGCTGCTCGAGACCATCGACCTCGACTCCGACCGGTTGTCGCGCCTCGTCGCCGACCTGCTCGACCTCTCCAGGCTCGAGGCCGGTGCGGCCGCACCCGAGGCGGAGATCTGGGCGCTCGACGACCTCGTCCACGCCGCGGTCGACGCCTCCGGGGCGAAGGGGCGGCTCTCCGTCGCGGGCGAGTCGGCGCTGGTCAGTGTCGATGCCGGCCAGTTCCAGCGCGTGCTCGCGAACCTGATCGAGAATGCGGTCAAGTTCTCGCCGAACACCGGCGTCGTGCACGTCCGCATCACCGCGACGCGCAAGGAGGCGATCGTCCGCGTCGTCGATCAGGGGCCCGGGATCCCCGAGGCCGACCTCGAGCGCGTCTTCGAGCCGTTCTACCGCGGGCCGGCCGGCGACGGGCGGTCCGGCGCGGGGCTCGGCCTTGCCATCGCGCGCGGGTTCGCCGAGGCAAACGGGGGCCGCATCTGGGCCGAGTCGCGCCCGGGTCAGGGAGCCACGTTCGCCCTCGCCCTGCCGGTCGCGGATGTCCCCGCCGAGCTCCCGGCGTGAGCGGCCAGCGCGTCCTCGTCGTCGACGACGAGCCGCAGATCCTGCGCGCGCTCCGCGCGATGCTGCGCGGCGCCGGCTACGACGTCCAGACGGCGGACACGGCCGAGGCGGCCCTTGTGGCCGCCGCCGCGCACCCGCCCGAGGCGGTCATCCTCGACCTCGTCCTGCCGGACGGGAACGGCACGGAAGTCGCCCGCGAGCTTCGCACCTGGACGAGCGCGCCGATCATCGTCCTGTCCGCCGTCGGCGAGGAGCACCAGAAGATCGAGGCGCTCGACGCCGGCGCCGACGACTACGTCACCAAGCCGTTCGGGGTCGACGAGCTGCTCGCGCGGCTCCGCGCGGTGCTGCGGCGCGCGACGCCGACGCAGGCGCCCGTGATCGAGATCGGCGCCCTCCGTATCGATGTCCCCGAGCGCATCGTCGCGGTCGACGGCGGGCGCGTCCGGCTGAGCCCCCACGAGTTCGACCTGCTCCGCGTGCTCGCCCAGAACGAGGGCAAGCTGCTGACGCACCGCACCCTCCTGCGCGAGGTCTGGGGGCCGGCGTACCAGGTCGAGGCGCATTACCTGCACGTCTACGTCTCGCAGCTCCGGAGGAAGATCGAGCCCGAGCCATCGAGCCCGCGCTACATCCTCACCGAGCCCGGTGCCGGCTACCGACTGGTCCAACCGCCGGAAGTCCGGCCCGCTGCCGCGGGCCATGACGACTTCCGTCGGTAAACCGAGAATCACACGCGACTTCGCGCGTCGTAGCTGCGCCGAGCAAGCTCGGCTCCGCAGCGCCTTTAGCCACCCTTAAGGTCGTTTCGTCCAATTCTGAGGCCGCCTTGGTCTCCCCGGTCCTACCCTGGGAGCCATGGTCGAGATTCTTGGGATCCTCATCACCGTTGCCTGCTTCGCCTTCGCGTTCGCGCTGATCTGGGCGCTGGAGCGCGTATGAGCGGCAGCGACATCTTCGGCCTGATCGTCTCGCTGGCGGTCTTCGCGTACCTGGTCTACGCGCTCCTGCGGGGGGAGAACCTGTGAGCGCCCAGGGGATCTCGCAGATCGTCTTCTACCTGGTCGTCCTCGTCGCCCTGAGCTACCCGCTCGGCAAGTGGATGGCCTACGTCTACTCCGACCGCTTCCGCGCCCCGCGCTGGGTCACCGCACCCGAGCGCGGCTTCTACCGGCTGATGGGCACCGACCCGTCGGAGGAGCAGGACTGGAAGGGCTACGCGAAGGTCGCGCTCGTCTTCATGGTCGTCTTCTCGACCCTGCTCTACCTGCTGCTGCGGCTGCAGGGCCACCTGCCGCTGAACCCGGACGGCATGAAGGCGGTGTCCCCGCACATCGCCATGAACACGACCGCCAGCTTCGTGACGAACACGAACTGGCAGTACTACGGCGGCGAGTTCACCATGTCGTACCTGTCGCAGATGGCAGGGCTCGCCGTCCAGAACTACGTCTCGGCGGGCATCGGCATGGCCGTTCTGGTAGCCGTCATCCGCGGCTTCTCGCGGCGCTCGACCACGACGCTCGGCAACTTCTGGGTCGACTTCTACCGGTCGATCGCGTACATCCTGCTGCCGCTCGCCGTCGTCCTCGCCGTGATCCTCATGTCGCAGGGCGTGCCGCAGACCTTCAGCGGCGCCGCCGTCGCGCACACCCTCGACGGCGCGACGCAGACGATCGCGCGCGGGCCGGTCGCATCGCAGATCGCGATCAAGCAGCTCGGCACGAACGGCGGCGGCTTCTTCAACTCCAACTCCGCCGTCCCGTTCGAGAACCCGAACGGCTTCACGAACTTCCTCGAGATGCTGTCGATCCTGCTGATCCCGGCATCGCAGGTCTTCATGTTCGGCCGGATGGTCGGCAACCGCCGCCAGGCCCTGCCGGTCTACGGCGCCATGCTGGCGATGACCGTGATCGGCATCGCCGTCGCGTTGCCGGCCGAGCAGCACGGCTCACAGGTGCTGCGTGCCTCGGGCGTGAACCTCACGCAGGGGCACGGCCAGAGCGGCGGCAACATGTCCGACAAGGAGGTCCGCTTCGGCATCGCCAACACGTCGCTCTGGGCGGTGACGACGACGGACGCGTCCAACGGCTCGGTCAACGGCGGCCATGACGCGCTCACGGCGGCCGGTGGCGCCGTCCCGATCGTGAACATCTTCACCGGCGAGGTCGTCTTCGGCGGGGCCGGCTCCGGCTTCTACGGCATGGTCTTCTACATCCTCATCGCCGTTTTCGTGGCGGGGCTGATGGTGGGCAGAACGCCCGAATACCTCGGCAAGAAGGTCGAGGCGCGCGAGATCAAGCTCGCTGCGATCGGGGCGCTCTTCGTGCCCACGATGGTGCTCGTCCTGACCGCGCTGGCGGTGGTGACGAAGAGCGGGCTGGAGTCGATCTACAACCCGGCGGCGCACGGGTTCTCCGAGGCGCTCTACACCTACGACTCGCAGGCGAACAACAACGGCAGCGCCTTCGCCGGCTACGGCGCGACCGAGTTCTCGGCGCTCGTCGGCACCATCGCGCTCTGGCTCGGCCGCCTCGTCCCGCTCATCGCGGCGCTCGCGCTCGGCGGCGCGCTCGCGGCGAAGAAGACCCATCCGGTTTCGGCGGGCACGTTCCGCACCGACGGCGGCACGTTCGCCGTCCTCCTCGTCGGAATCATCATCCTCACCGCCGGGCTGATGATCTTCCCGGCGTTGACGCTCGGCCCGATGGTGGAGGCGCTGTCATGACCAGGGTTGCGCTTCGCTCGGCGCTCGCCGTCGTCGTGCTCACGGTCGCGCTCGGGCTCATTCTGCCGCTAGTGATGACCGGGTTCGCCCGCGTCGTCTTCCCGAACAAGTCGAACGGCAGCCTGGTCGAGCGCAACGGCCAGGTGGTCGGCTCGAAGCTGGTCGCGCAGGAGTTCACGAGCCCCCGCTACTTCCACGAGCGCCCCTCTGCGACGAGTCCCGCGTATAACGCGGCGGCGACGACCTTCGCGAACCTCGGCCCGACGAACCCCGATCTCGCCAAGAACGTGCGTGCGGCGGCGCTCGCTGTCCTGAAGCTCGAGCGCCCCTACAACCCCGGCCTGAGGGTCGGCGACATCCCGGTCGACGCGGTCACGACCTCGGGGTCGGGCGTCGACCCGGACATCACGCCGGCGTACGCCCGAACCTCCAGGCCGCGCGCATCGCCTCGCTGCGCGGGCTCTCGTCCGACCGCGTCCACCAGCTGATCGACCAGAACACCGACGGGCGCTCGCTCGGCTTCCTCGGCGAGCCCGGCGTCAACGTGCTCGAGCTCAACCTCGCGCTCGACAAGCAGGCGGCATGAGCAGCCGGCGCAGCGACTCGCTCTTCGCGCCGGACATCGTCGCCGCGGCCGTCAAGGACTCGTTCGTGAAGCTCGACCCGCGCGTCCAGTTCCACAACCCGGTCATCTTCATCGTCGAGCTCGGATCGGTGATCACCACCGTGCTGTTCTTCAAGAACAGCTTCGACTGGTTCACCGGCGTGGTCGCGTTCTGGCTCTGGCTGACGGTCCTCTTCGCGAACTTCGCCGAGGCGATCGCCGAGGGCCGCGGCAAGGCCCAGGCGAACGCGCTGCGCGCGACGCGCACGAGCACGAATGCGCGGCTCCGCGACGGCCGGTGAGGTGCCCGCGCCGGAGCTGCAAGCGCGGCGACGTCGTGGTCGTCGAGGCAGGCGAGATCATCCCCGCCGACGGCGAGGTCATCGAAGGCGTCGGCTCGGTCGACGAGTCGGCGATCACCGGCGAGTCGGCGCCTGTCATCCGCGAGTCCGGCGGCGACCGCTCCGCCGTCACCGGCGGCACGAAGCTGCTCTCCGACCGGCTCGTCATCGAGGTCACGCAGGAGCCGGGCCAGTCGTTCCTCGACCGCATGATCGCCCTGGTCGAGGGCGCCGAGCGCCGCAAGACGCCGAACGAGATCGCGCTCAACATCCTGCTGGCCGGCCTCACGATCACCTTCCTGGCCGCCGTGGTCACGCTGCGCCCGTTCTCGATCTACGCGCACTCGCCGCAGGGGACGACCGTCCTGATCGCGCTGCTCGTCGCGCTCATCCCGACGACGATCGGCGCCCTGCTGTCCGCCATCGGCATCGCCGGGATGGACCGGCTCGTCCAGCGCAATGTGCTGGCGATGTCGGGGCGCGCAGTCGAGGCCTCGGGCGACGTCGACGTGCTCCTGCTCGACAAGACCGGCACGATCACGCTCGGCAACCGCCAGGCGGCCGAGTTCCTCCCGGTCGCGGGCGTGGACGAGCGCGAGCTCGCCGAGGTCGCGCAGCTCGCATCGCTCGCCGACGAGACGCCCGAGGGTCGGTCGATCGTCGTCCTCGCCAAGGAGCAAGTTCGGGCTGCGGGAGCGGGCGCTCGGCGAGCACGAGTTCGTTCCCTTCAGCGCGACCACGCGCATGAGCGGCGTCAATCTGAACGGCACTGTGATCCGCAAGGGCGCCGCCGACGCGGTCAAGAAGCTGATCGCCGAGCAGGGCGGCAACCCGCCTGCCGAGCTCGACCGCATCGTCCAGGGCGTCGCCGAGCAGGGCGGCACGCCGCTCGTGGTCGCGCGGGACAACTGGGCGCTCGGCGTCGTCTACCTCAAGGACATCGTCAAGGGCGGCATGAACGAGCGCTTCGACGAGCTGCGCCGGATGGGCATCCGCACCGTGATGATCACCGGCGACAACAAGGTCACCGCGGCGGTGATCGCGCAGGAGGCGGGCGTCGACGACTTCCTCGCCGAGGCCACCCCCGAGGCGAAGATGGCGCTGATCAAGGAGGAGCAGGGCCGCGGACGGCTGGTCGCCATGACGGGCGACGGCACCAACGACGCCCCGGCGCTTGCCCAGGCCGACGTCGGCGTCGCCATGAACACCGGCACGACCGCCGCCAAGGAGGCGGGCAACATGGTCGACCTCGACTCGAACCCGACGAAGCTGATCGAGATCGTCGAGGTCGGCAAGCAGCTCCTGATCACCCGCGGCTCGCTGACGACCTTCTCGATCGCGAACGACGTCGCGAAGTACTTCGCGATCATCCCGGCGATGTTCGCCTTCACCTACGCGGCGAAGCCGGGCGAGCGCGGGCCGCTCGACGCGCTGAACATCATGCAGCTGGGCACGCCGAAGAGCGCGATCATCTCCGCGATCATCTTCAACGCCCTGGTCATCCCGGCCCTCGTCCCGCTGGCGCTGCGGGGCGTCAAGTACCGCGCGATCGGCGCGACCGCCCTGCTGCAGCGCAACCTGCTCATCTACGGGGTCGGCGGCATGATCCTGCCCTTCATCGGGATCAAGCTGATCGACCTGCTGATTCACAACGTCTTCGGGGCCTGACGCCGTGGCGCGCGGCCACTACCGGATCCTGCTCGGGATGGCCGCGGGCGTCGGGAAGACCTACCGGATGCTGCAGGAGGGACAGCAGGCGAAGGGCGAGGGCCGCGACGTCGTGATCGGCTACCTCGAGCCGCACGACCGGCCTGAGACCTCGGCGCTCGCGGAGGGCCTCGAGGTCGTGCCGCGCCTCAGCGCCGAGCACGGGGAGCTCGAGCTGGAGGAGATGGATCTCGACGCCGTGATCCGGCGCGCACCGGAGCTGGCGCTTATCGACGAGCTCGCGCACACGAACGCGCCGGGCATGCGCAACGAGAAGCGCTACCAGGACATCGACGAGGTGCTCGCATGCCGGGATCGACGTGATCTCGACCGTCAACGTGCAGCACCTCGAGAGCCTCAACGACGCGATCGCAGAGCTGACCGACGTGCGCGTGCGGGAGACCTTCCCCGACCAGCGTGCTCGAGATGGCCGACGAGGTCGTGCTCGTCGACCTCACGCCCGAGGCGCTCCAGGAGCGGCTGCGCGCGGGCAAGGTCTACCCGCGCGACCGCGCCGAGGTGGCGCTCGAGAACTTCTTCCGCGCCGACAAGCTCTCGGCGCTGCGCGAGCTGGCGCTCCGCGAGGTCGCCGAGGACGTCGAGTCCCGGCCGGCAGCGACCGTCCTCGACCCGCTGAGCCAGCAGGCGGTCGCCGAGCGGGTGCTCGTGCTGGTGACGCCGGAGCCGCGCTCGCAGCGGATCATGCGGCGTGCGTGGCGCTCCGCGGAGCGGCTCGGCGGCGAGCTCGACGTGCTCTGGGTGCAGAAGCCCGGCGCCAAGCCGAGCGAGGAGGAGCAGGTGTCGCTCGCGGCACTCCGGCGGCTGGCGGTCATCCTTGGCGCGCACTTCCTGGAGGAGGAGGGCGACGACCTCGTCGCGACCGTGCGGCGGGTCGTGGCCGACCGCGGGATCACCTACGTCGTCGTCGGGACGCCGAACGAGTCGCGCCGGCGCGAGATCTTGCACGGCTCGTTGGTCTCTGCGCTCGTGCGCAACCTGCCGGGCGTGGACATCCGCGTCGTGCAGAACCGGGCGAAGCGGAAGGAGCTGACGGCTTGAGCACGCTCGACGTGGTCCTGATCGTCGTGACTGCCGTGCTCGCCGGCGTCGTGGTGGCCGGTGCGATCGCGTGGCGGCGCCGGCCGCGGCGGCTTCCGATCCGGCCGGGAGCGCGGCGGATCCTCGTGCCGTTCGCCGGCACGCTCGACCGCACGGTGCTCGACGCGGCGATCCGCATCGCGCGCGCGGAGGACGCGGTCCTCGTGCCCGCGTACCTGCTCGTCGTGCCGCTGCAGTACGCGGAGGACTCTGCGCAGCGCGACAACGTCGCTCGGGCGATGCCCGTGCTGGAGGCGGTCGAGCTCGCCGCCCTGCGGGCGAACGTCCCGGTCGACGCGCGCATCGAAAAGGGACGGACGCTGACGCATGCGCTCAGCCGCCTGTGGGAGGTCGAGCACTTCGACCGCATCGTCCTCCCGGCGCCGGCGAACGGCCACGGCGGCTTCACGGAGAAGCAGCTCGTGTGGGTGCTCAGCCACGCACCGGCGGAGACGCTGGTGCTGAAGCCGGCACCGCCGCTCGCGGCGTAGCCCTCAGTGCCAGGCACCGTCACGAGCCTGTCTCGGTGTCAGGCACTGAAACAACTGTGTGTCGGCGTGGGGCGGCCGTAGCCCTCAGTGCCAGGCACCGCCACGAGCCTGTCTCGGTGCCAGGCACTGAAACAAATGTGTGTCGGCGAGCGGGAGAGCGCGTTCCACCCCCGTACGCTCGCCGGCGTAGCCCTCGGTGCCAGGCACCGTCACGAGCCTGTCTCGGTGTCAGGCACTGAAACAAATGTGTGTCGGCGAGCGGGAGAGCGCATTGCGCGCCCGTACGCTCGCTGCATGGGGCGGGCCTGGCGCACCGTGCTTCCCGACGGCATCTACCACGCGTACACGCGCGGCACCGGGCCGATGGTCATCTTCAAAGACGAGGCGGACTACGAGGCGTTCATGCGCATCTTCGGGCGAGTCACACGCGACTTCGCGTGGGATCTCATCGCCTTCTGCCTGATGCCCACCCACTACCACGTGGTCCTCCAGACGCGGATCGAAGCGCTATCCGGTGGCATGCAGCGTCTGAACGGCTCGTACGCGCACTACTTCAACCGGCGTCACGAGCGCAGCGGTGCCCTCTTCCAGGGACGGTTCCACTCGCAGCTCGTCGAGGACGACGAGTACCTGGCACAGCTGTGTCTGTACGTGCCGTGGAACCCGGTTCGCGCCGGCCACTGCGAGCAGCCCGGTGACTGGCCCTGGAGCTGGTCGAAGTACGACGCGTAGCGAATCCGCTGCCTCAGGCACTTGACGCGGTGTCAGGCACTGAAACAGAGTTGTGACGGGCCTGGGCTCGCGGTAGCGGCCGAGCGGTGACCTTGCTCCGCACTAGAGTTCGGCGCCGTGCCGCGGAGGCGACGCCGCCAGCAGCAGGGACTCGAGCGCGTCCTCGGCACGCCCGCTCTCTTCGCGACCGCGTACGGCAACGTCGGCTCGTCGATCTACTACGCGCTCGGGCTGACCGCCGCCTATGCGCTCGGGCTGACCCCGATCGTCTTTGTCATCGCCGGGCTGATCTTCGCGGCGACCGCCGCGAGCTATGCCGAGGGCACCGTCCGCTTCCCCGAGGCCGGCGGATCCGCCAGCTTCGCCCGCCACGCGTTCAACGAGCTCGTCAGCTTCGGCGCCGGCTGGTCGCAGATGCTCGTGTACATCGTCACCGTCGCGACATCGGCGTTCTTCGTCCCGCACTACCTCTCGATCTTCTGGGAGCCGCTGAAGACCAATCCGTGGGACATCGTCGGCGGCGCGATCGTCATCGTCTCGCTCGTCGTCCTCAACATCGTCGGCGTGCAGGAGGCGGCGAAGCTAAGCATCGTCCTCGCAGTCATCGATTTCGCCACGCAGGTGCTGCTCGTTGCGCTCGGCTTCGTGCTCGTCTTCAGCCCGAGCATCCTCGTCGACAACGTGCACTGGGGCGTCGCGCCGACCTGGTCGAACCTGGCGATCGCCATCCCGGTGGCGATGCTCGCGTACACGGGGGTGGAGACTGTCTCCAACCTGGCGGAAGAGGTGCGCGACCCAGTCCACAGCGTGCCCAACGCCTACAAGCTCGTCGCCGGCGCCGTCTTCGCCATCTACTTCACGCTGCCGCTGATCGCGCTCTCGGCGCTGCCCGTGAAGGAGATCAACGGACAGCTCACCACCCTGCTCGCGCTGCCGCCGGAGCAGGGCGGGTTCCAGAACGACCCGGTGCTCGGCATCGTCGAGAACCTCGGTCTCACCGGTGCGACGCTCAGCGCGCTGAAGATCTACGTCGGCATCCTCGCCGCGACGATCCTCTATATCGCGACGAACGCCGGCGTGATCGGCGCCTCCCGGATCACCTATTCGATGGCGTCGTACCGGCAGCTGCCGTCTGTCTTCCGGCGGCTCCATCCCCGTTTCAAGACGCCCTGGATCTCCCTCGTTGCATTCGCAGGCATCGCGCCGATCCTGCTGATCCTGCCGGGCAGCGTCACGTTCGTCGGCACGCTGTACGCATTCGGCGCGACGCTGTCGTTCACGATCGCGCACGCGTCGATCGTCCGGCTGCGAGTGAAGGCGCACGGGCGGAAGCTCGCCTACACGGCGCGGCCGAACCTCAGGGTCGGCGGCATCGACTGGCCTGTCTTCGCGCTCATCGGCGGCATGGCCACCTTCATCTCGTTCCTCGTCATCCTGGTCCAGAATCCGGTCAGCCGCTGGGTCGGCCTGGGCTGGCTCGTGTTCGGCCTGATCGGCTACACGATCTACCGGCGCCGCTTCGTCCACGAGCCGCTGACCGAGATCGTGCACGCGCCGCAGCTCGTGCTCGGCCCGTCGCTCACCGTCGAGTACCGGACGATCGTCGTGCCGGTCGTGCGCTCGCCCGAGTCCGAGGAGGCGCTCGTCGCCGCCGCGCGGCTCGCCTCGGACCGGGGCTCGCGGATCGCCGTGCTGCACGTCCTCGAGATGCCGCTGGAGGTGGCGCTCGACTCGCGGCTCGGCGATGCAGAGGAGACGGCCGCGGACGAGTTGCTCGACGACGCCGAGGCTCTGGTCGAGCGCTACGGCGTCCCCGTGTACACGCGCATCGTGCGCGCGCGCACCGCCGGCTCGGCCATCGTCAAGGAGGCGCGTGCCCGCAGCGCCGAGCTGATCGTGCTCGGCGCGCCGCGCCGGGCCCGCGCGGCGGCTGGCCGCAACGCCGTCTTCGGCCGCACGGTCGACTACGTGCTCAAGAACTCCCCGACTCGCGTCATGGTCGCCGCCGGCCGGAAGGCGGCATGAGGAACGCGACCACGGCGATGTCGGTCGTCCTCGTCGTCCTCGGCGCGCTGATGCTCGTCGTCACGGCGGTGGCCGGGGGCTCCGGGCTCGCGGTCGGGTACGTCTTCGGCGGCGGCCTGCTCCTCGTCGGCGCCCTGCGGCTCTACCTTTTGTCCCGGTAATGGCCCGCAAGGTCACAGGGCTGGAACGCGTCCTCGACGTCCCGTCGCTCGCCGCGGTCGCCTACGGCGAGATCGCGTCGTCGATCTACTTTGCGCTCGGCATCGTGGCGTTCGAGGCGCTCGGCCTGACGTCGTGGGTGCTGCTCGCCGTCGGCCTGCTCTTCCTGCTCGTCGCGGCGTCGTACGCCGAGGGCACGGCCGCGATCCCCGAGACGGGCGGAGCGGCCCTGTTCGTCCGCCGTGCCTTCAACGACCAGGCCGGCTTCCTGACCGGCTGGGTGCTGTTCCTCGACTACGTGATCGTGATCGCGCTTGCCGCGCTGTTCGCGCCGCACTACCTCGGCGCGGCGCTCGGTTGGAACGGCATCCGCGACAAGCCGTGGGACATCGTCATCGGGATCGCGATCGTTCTCGGCGTCGCCGGCATCCGCCTGGTCCGGCGCCCGGGGCTGTACGGGCTCGCGATCGTGATCGCCGCCGTAGCCGTTGTGTCGCACCTGTTGCTGATCGTGCTCGGCGGCATCTGGCTGCTCTCGACGCAGGGCTTCGGAAGCGGCGTGATCTGGGGCCAGGCGCCGTCGTGGTTCGCGCTCGCGTTCTCGCTGCCGCTCGCGATGCTCGCCTATACCGGCCTCGAGACGGTGGCCAACCTCGCCTCGGACGCACGCCAGCCGGGCCGCACACTGCCGCGCAGCCTGTTCATCGGCATCGGGGCGGCGGTCGTTGTCGCCTTCGCCATGGCGGTCATCGGGCTCTCCGCCTATCCGCCGCACCGCGACCCGGCCGGCCCGAACGGCTACGCGACCGACCTGGGCACCGAGTGGATCCGCGCGCCGCTCGTCGGCATCACCGACGCGTTGAACGGCCCGCTGCCCGAATCGCTCGTCGACGTGCTCCGCGTCGTCATCGGCGTCAGCGGAACGTTCGTGCTCATCGCAGCGGTCAGCACCTCCATGTCGGGCGCCGGCCGCCTCGCGTACTCGCTCGCGAAGCACGACATGCTTCCGCACTCGTTCTCGCGCCTGAACCGCCGGACGCTGTTCTCGCCGTCGACGCTGATCAGCACGTCGCTCGTCAGCTGTGGCTTCCTGATCGCGACTGCGTTCACCGACGAGCCGGTCCGCTCGCTGGCGAGCCTGTTCTCCTTCGGGGTCCTGCTCGCGTTCACGGCCGCGCAGGTGGCCGTGATCAAGCTGCGGTTCACGGAGCCGAACCTCGAGCGCCCGTTCCGCGCCCGGCCGGAGGTGCGCTGGCGCGGCACGCTCGTCCCGCTGCCAGCCCTGATCGGCGCGCCACTGACCTTCGCGATCTGGATCGTGTCGCTGATCACGCACCCGACGCCGCGCATCGTCGGGCCGCTGTGGCTGGTCGCCGGCGCGATCATCTTCGTCCTCGTGCGGACGTCGCGCCGCGAGCCGGTGCTCGGCCGCGTCGTGCCGGCTGCGGGCGACCTCGATCCCTTCGAGGAGGGCGCGTACGAGCGCATCTTCGTGCCGCTGAAGCTGGGCCCGATCGGGGACGAGGTGCTCGCCACGGCGATCCGGCTGGCCGAGGAGCGGGGTCGGCCCTGCGGGTCTTCTACGGCGAGAAGGTGCCGATGGACACGCCGCTCGACGCCGACCTCCCGGACGTATCCGAGGCCGCCTTTGCCTCCCTGGGCGACGCGCGCGAGCTCGCCGAGGAGCACGGCGTCGAGATCGAGACCGTCTCCATCCGCACCCGCTCGCTCGGCGAGGCGATCGTCCAGCAGGCCGACGTTTGGGGGGCGGACCTGATCGTGCTCGGCTCGGCGCCACGCTGGCGGCGGCAATCGCGGTTCTTCAGCCCGACAGTCGACTACGTGCTGCGGAAGGCGTCCTGCGAGGTGATGGTGATCGCCTACCCGCAGGGCGTCCTGGAGGACGAGGCAGAGCCCGAGGAGTCCGCTACGCTCACTCCATGAAAGCCATCGTGATCGGCTGCGGCCGTGTCGGCTCCTCGGTCGCGAAGGCGCTGGACCGCCACGGGTGGGAGGTCGTGGCGATCGACGAGCGCGAGGACGCGCTGACGCGGCTCGGCGAGGACTGGAAGGGCGGGTTCCTGGTCGGCCATGGGATGGACGTAGAGCTCCTCCGCGAGGCGGGCGCCGACCAGGCCGATGCCGCCGTCATCGCGACGAACGGCGACAACACGAATATCGTCGTCGGCCAGGTGCTCGAGAAGCGCTTCGACGTCGGCTGCGTCGTCGTCCGCATCCTCGACCCGGCGCGAGCCGAGCTGTACTCCACCCTCGGGCTGCGCATCGTCTGCCCGACCTCGAGCGCGATCTCGGTGCTGATCGAGGCGGCGCGCTCGTGCGAGATCCGCCCGGAACGCGCACCGGCGTAGATGTACGTCCTGGTAGCCGGCGGGGGGAAGGTGGGGGCGAACGTCACGCGGACCCTCATCTCCTGGGGCCACGAGGTCACGCTGATCGAGCAGCGCCGCGACCGCTTCGAGCGGCTCGAGGCCGAGTTCGAGCACCGGGTCCAGGTGGGCGATGCCACGGAGATGTTCGTGCTCGAGCGTGCCGGCATCAGGCGGCCGCCCGACCTGCTCGTGGCCGTCACGGGCGACGACGAGGACAACATCGTCATCTGCCAGATGGCCCGCGAGCACTTCGGCGTCCAGAAGGTCATCGCGCGCGTGAACGACCCGCGGAACCAGGAGCACTTCGACCTGTTGGGGATCCAGCCGACGGTCTCGGCGACCGCCAACGTGCTCGCGATGATCGAGCATGAGGTGCCCGAGCACGAGCTCGTGCACCTGCTCGAGCTGAAGCGCGAGAGCCTCGAGATCGTCGAGGTGCAGATCGACAAGGACTCGCCGTCGGTCGGGAAGCGGATCGACAAGCTGCCGCTGCCGGAGGGCTCGCGTCTGATCTCCGTCATGCGCGACGGCAGGGCGTGGATCGCCGACGAGGCGACGGAGCTCCAGGCCGGCGACCAGGTGCTCGCCATCCTCGAGGCGGGCAAGGAAGACGACCTCCGCGGCGTTCTGCTGAAGAGCTGACGGCGTTCGCGGACGTCGCCGACGCGTCGGCCGCTGTCGCGGCCACTTCGGCTCGCTCCGCCAAGACGGCGGCCCTCGCCGAGCTCCTCCGCCGGCTCGACCCGGACGAGGTGCCGATCGCGGTCGGGTTCCTCACGGGCGCGCCGCGCCAGGGGCGCGTCGGGGTTGGCTACGCGATGGTCTACGGGGTCGACGCGAAACCGGCCGTGCGAGCCGTCGCTCACCGTCGCTGACGTCGACGCGGCGGTGGCGGCAGTGGAGCAGCTCACCGGCAAGGGCTCGGCGGACGCCCGCCGTGCCGTCCTGTCCGATGTCCTCGGCCGCGCGACGGCCGAGGAGGCCTCGTTCCTGCGCCGTCTGTTTACCGGCGAGCTGCGCCAGGGCGCGCTGGCCGGAGTGATGGTGGACGCCGTCGCGAAGGCTGCGGGCGTGCCGGCCGACGTCACGCGGCGTGCGTACATGCTCTCGGGCGACCTGTCGCGCACGGCGGCGATCGCACTGGCCGAGGGCGAGGCGGGCCTGCGCGCGGTCGGCTTCGAGCTGTTTCGCCCCGTGCTGCCGATGCTCGCCTCGCCGGCGGAGACGGTCCGCCAGGCGGTCGAGAGCTTCGAGCTCTCCTCGGTCGAGTGGAAGCTCGACGGCATCCGCATCCAGATCCATCGGCGGGGCGACGAGGTGCAGATCTACACGCGCAACCTCAACGACATCACGGCCGTGCTCCCGGGGATCGCGGACGCCGTGCGGCGGCTGCCGCTGCAGCAGGCAGTGCTGGACGGCGAGGCGATCTGGATGGGCGACGCCGGCCCGGCCGCCTTCCAGGACACGGTCGCGCGCCTCGACGGCGCCGCCCCGCCCGAGGGGATGAGGACGTTCCTCTTCGACGTGCTGCACCTGGACGGCGACGATCTGCTCGACGTGCCGCTGGCCGAGCGCGCGGCCAGGCTCGATGCAATCGCCGGCGACATGCGCATCCCGCGCATGCTCACGAGCGACCCGGAGGAGGGCGAGCGCGTGCTTGTGGAGGCGCTGGCCGCCGGCCACGAGGGCGTCGTCGTCAAGGACGCCGGCTCGCCGTACGTCGCCGGGCGCCGCGGCAAGGCGTGGCGCAAGGTCAAGCCCGTCCGAACCTACGACCTGGTCGTGCTCGGCGCCGAATGGGGCCATGGGCGGCGGCAGGGCAGGCTCTCCAACCTCCATCTCGGCGCGCGCGGGCCCGACGGCGGCTTCGTCATGGTCGGCAAGACGTTCAAGGGCATGACCGACGAGCTGCTCGAGTGGCAGACAGCCGCCCTGCTCGAGCGCGAGGTCGACCGGCGCGGGATCACCGTCTTCGTCCGGCCGGAGCTGGTCGTCGAGATCGCACTCGACGGCGTCCAGGCGTCGACGCGCTACCCGGGCGGCGTCGCGCTCCGCTTCGCGCGCGTGAAGGGCTACCGGCCCGACAAGGACGCGACCGAGGCAGACACGATCGAGGCGCTCCAGGCGCTGCTGCCCGAGCGGATGTAGCGGCTCCGAGCGGGCTTAGGCCGAGCGCCTGCGATGCACGCGCGGCGCCTGCTGCCCGAGCGCCGCGTAGGCGAGCGTCTGCAGCGACTCGTTCAGCGACTGCAGCTCGCGCACGAGCGGCGCGATCTGCTCGCCGCTGTCGAGCCGGCGGTTGAGGGCGCGCAGCTCGGCGGTCAACCCGTCCAGGCGCCCGAGCAGGGCGTCGAACTGGCGGTCACCGATTTCCCTGGGCTCCATGCACCGGATCGTAGTCCGCGGCGCGGATCAGGTCATCGCGCGTGCGCGCTACGTCGGCCTCGCCGAGTGCGGCAAGCAGCCGCTCCAGCGCGCCGGTGCCGGCCTCGACCGCGTCGACCCGGCGGTCGGCGCCGAGCTGCGCAAGCACGACGCGGGCGAGCGGCTCCGGCGCATCGGTGAAGACCCCGAGCCGGACGCCGCGCCCGGCGAGCGCGCGCAGCGCGGCGGCCACGGCGGAGTCGCGGCGAAGATGCACGGGCGCGTGATCCTCGGCAAACCGCGCGAGCGAGGCGCGCCAGTCGCCGATCCCGTGCTCGGCCCACTCGTCGAGCTGGGCCGCGGCCTCGCCGCGATCTGCGGGCAGCGTCGACGCATCGAGACCCGCGATCGACGCGTAGCGCCGCGACGCGTCCGCGAGCCAGGCCGTCCACAGGCCGTGTGTGTCTCCGAGTGCGTCCAGCTCGATGGCGAGCGCGCTCACCGGAGCACCCGGCGGGCCGCGAGCAGGCCGATGACGATGCCGATCGAGTCGATCGCCACGTCGCGCGGCCGTCCCTCGCGGCCGACCACGAACGACTGGTGGTACTCGTCCGAGCAGGCGTAGAGGAACGCCGCCGCGGCCGCCCACGGCGTCGCCACCGCCCGCCGCAGCAGGAACGCGAGGATCGCGTACTCGGTCACGTGCGCGCACTTGCGCAGGATCAGATCCCACGTGCCGAGCCCGCTGTGCAGCGATGGGATCGACGACAGCGTGAAGATCAGCCCGGCCCAGAGCACGATCGGCAGCCACACGGTCAGGAGCGGCGAGCGGTTGCGGAAGACGTGCGCCTCCATGACCACAGTCTGTCGATCAGGCCGCTGGTAGTGTCCGGCCCCTAGTCAGAACAGGCGAGCGGTTGAGGGAACGCCGGTGCAAGTCCGGGACGGTCCCGCCGCTGTAAGGGGAGAAGCCTCCGCGCCGAGACGCCACTGGCCCACGGGCCGGGAAGGCGGCGAGGAGGGGAGCCCCGAGTCAGAAGACCTGGCCGCCCGCCTCCCGTAACCGAACCCCTCGCGGAAGGAGGATTCGGTGCTCAAACGAGCCCTCATCGCGCTGCTCGCGGCCATCGCCGTCGTCGCGTCTGCCGCTGCCGCACCGCAGAAGGCGGTCCCGCACCGGATCATCTCGCTGTCTCCGACGGCGACCGAGTCGCTGTTCGCGATCGGCGCCGGCAAGCAGGTGATCGCCGTCGACGACCAGTCCGACTACCCGAAGCAGGCCCCGCGCACGAAGCTCTCGGGCTACACGCCGAACGTCGAGGCGATCGCGACTACCAGCCCGACCTCGTCGTCATCTCGGGAGACGTCAAGGGGCTCGACGCAGCTCGCTGACGAAGCTCCACATCCCGGTGCTGCTCCAGCCGGCCGCCGAACACGATCTCGGGCGCGTACGCGCAGATCCGCGAGCTCGGCGCGCGCACCGGGCACCAGCAGCGAGGCGAAGGCGCTCGTCGCGCGCATGCAGCAGCGGATCAGGCGGCGGTCGCCGTCCGCGCCGCACGAGAACCTCACGGTGTCTACCACGAGCTGAGCCCGGACCTCTACTCGCGCCACGTCCGACGACGTTCATCGGCCGCGTCTACGCGCTCTTCGGCCTGAAGAACATCGCCGACGCCGCGACCCGGCGAGCCGGCTACCCGCAGCTCTCCTCGGAGTACGTCGTCGCGGCGAACCCGGACCTGATCGTGCTCGCCGACTCGCGCTGCTGCGGCCAGAGCAAGGCGACCGTCTCGGCCCGGCCGGGCTGGAGCGGGATCGCCGCGGTCAAGACGGGCACGATCGTCCGCGTCGACGACTCGATCGCGTCGCGGTGGGGGCCGCGCCTCGTCGACTTCGTCCGCGCCGTGGCGAGCGCGCTGAAGTCGTTGAAGGCCAAATAGGTTGGGGCAGGCGGCGGAGCTGTCGGCCGCGGTCCTGCGCGTACGCGCAGTGCCGCGGCCGGCGCGCCGCCGGAGCTGGCCCTGGTACGTAGGCGGCGTTCTCTTCGCGGCCGTCGCGGTCGCTGTGCGGCCTCTTTGTCGGGCCGGCCGACATCGGCTACTCGCCGATGGTCAGCGAGTTCGCCTCGCACGTGCCGTTCCTCGGCGTGCACTCGCAGCTCTCCGCGACCGACTCGGCGATCCTCTGGCAGATCCGGCTGCCGCGCGTCGTGCTCGGCGCTGCTCGTCGGCGGGCATGCTCTCGATCGCCGGCGCGACCTACCAGGGCGTGTTCCGCAACCCGCTCGCCGACCCGTACCTGCTCGGCGTGGCGGCCGGCGCCGGCCTCGGCGCGACGCTCGCGATCGTCTACGGCTCGGGCGGGCGCCTGGAGCAATGACCTGCTCCCGGTCGCCGCGTTCGCCGGCGGCGCGGCGGCGGTCGTGCTCGCCTACGTCGCTCGGCCGCGTCGGCGGGCGGCGCGGGACGCACCGGCGCGCTCGTCCTCGCCGGCGTCACGGTGCGGCGTTCCTCACCGCGATCCAGACGTTCGTCCAGCAGCAGCACGCCGACACGCTCGCAGGCGGTCTACTCGTGGATCCTCGGCAGCCTCGACACCGCCGGCTGGCACGACGTCGTGCTGCTGCTGCCGTACGCGGCGTCAGCGCCGTCGTGCTCTGCTCCTGCACCGCCGCGTGCTCGACGTGCTCGCGCTCGGCGACGAGGAGGCGGCGGCGCTCGGCATCAACGTCGGCCGCGTGCGGCTGCTGCTCGTCGCCGCGGCGACGCTGGGCACGGCCGCGGCGGTCGCGGTCAGCGGCCTGATCGGCTTCGTCGGCATCATCGTCCCGCACTTCGATCCGGCTCGTCGCCGGCGGCAGCTACCGCATCGTGCTGCCGCTCTCGCTGCTCGTCGGCGGCGGCTTCCTCGTCTTCGCCGACGTGCTCGCGCGGACGGTGCTCTCGCCGGCCGAGCTGCCGATCGGCGTCGTCACCGCGTTCTTCGGCGCGCCGTTCTTCGCGATCGTGCTGCGCACCAGCCGCGGAGTGACCGGACGACGATCGCGCTGCGACGAGCGTCTCGGTGCACGCTCGGCCGCGCCGACGGTGCTCCACGGCGTCTCCGGCTCGCGTCGAGCGCGGGCGAGTGGGTGACGCTCATCGGCCCGAACGGCGCCGGGAAGAGCACGCTGCTGCGCGCGTTCGTGCGGCCTCGTCGACGCGTACCGGCGCGATCACGCTCGACGGCGTGCGACGACCGCGCGCTCGCGCGCGCCGCGAGCTCGCGCGGCAGCGTCGCGCTCGTCCCGCAGATCGCCGGCGATGCCGCGCGAGCATGACCGTCGCCGAGTACGTGCTGCTCGGCCGCACGCCGCACCTCGGCTACCTCGCGCGCGAGGGCGCGCGGCGACCGCGAGGCGGCCGACGCAGGCGCTCGACCGGCTCGACCTCGCTCGACTTCGCCGGGCGGCGGCTCGGCACGCTCAGCGGCGGCGAGCAGCAGCGCGCCGTGCTCGCCCGGGCGCTCGCGCAGGAGGCGCCGATCCTGCTCCTCGACGAGCCGACGAGCGCGCTCGACATCGGCCGCAGCCAGCAGGCGCTCGAGCTGGTCGACGCGCTGCGCGCGCGAGCGGGCTGACGGTCGTCGCGACGATGCACGACCTGACGCTTGCCGGGCAGTACGCCGACCGGCTGCTGCTGCTCGACCGCGGCGCGCGTCGTCGCCGACGGGCGCGCCGCGCGAGGTGCTCACGGAGCGAACTCGTCGCGCGCCACTACGGCGCGAGCGTCCGCGTGGTCCACGACGAGGGCGGCGCTGTTCGTCGCTGCCCGCTGCGGCGATGACGCTCGTCGTCCTGCTCGGCGGCGCGCGCAGCGGCAAGTCCTGCGCTCGCCGCTCGAGCTGGCGGAGCGAGCGGGCGGGCCGGTCATCTTCATCGCCACCGGCGAGGCCGGCGACGACGAGATGGCCGCAGCGGATCGAGCTGCATCGCGCCGAGCGGCCGCGGACGTGGACGACGGTCGAGGAGCCGATCGAGCTGCGGCGCGCGCTCGCGCGGTCGCCCGAGGGCGACGGTCGTCGTCGACTGCCTCTCGCTCTGGGTCGCGAACCTGCTCGAGGCGCGGCGACGGAGATCGAGGAGCAGGCGGCTCGCAGCGGCCGCCGGCCGCGGCCGGCCGGGCTCACCGATCGCGGTCAGCAACGAGGTCGGCCTCGGCGATCGTCCCGGACAACGCGCTCGGCGCGCGCGCTACCGCGACGTCGCTCGGCCGCGTGAACGCGGCCTGGGCCGAGGCGGCGGACGAGGCGCACTGCTCGTCGTCGCCGGCCGCGCGCTCCGCTCTCGTCCCCATGGGAGCTCGTCGATGCGTGAGGCGCAGGCCACGAGGCGCGGATACGCGGCGCTGCGCCGGCGCCTCGACGAGAAGACGAAGCCACGCGGCAGCCTCGGCCGGCTCGAGGATCTCGGCTGCCGCGTCGCGGCGATCCGCGGCTTCGTCCCCGACGCGCTCGACGCCGGTCGATCGTCGTCGCCGCCGGCGACCACGGCGTCGCCGCGCGAGGGCGTGTCTGCGCCTACCCGCAGGAGGTCACGCGCGCAGATGGTCGCGAACTTCGCCGCCGGCGGCGCCGCGATCAACGTGCTCGCGCGCCAGGCCGGCGCCGACCTCGTCGTCGTCGACGCCGGCGTCGTCGAGCCAGTCGAGCACGAGCTCGGCCGTGCTCGACCTGCGCATCGGGCCCGGGACGGCCGAACATGCACGACGGGCCGGCGATGACGCGCCGCCGAGGCGGAGGCGCGCGCTCGCGGCCGGCGTCGAGCTCGCCGACGAGCTCGGCGCGACGACGGCTGGTCGCGCTCGGCGAGATGGGCATCGGCAACACGACCTCGGCGAGCGCGCTCGCCGCCGCGCTCCTCGAGTGTCGGCCCGCAGCTCGTCGTGCGGCCGCGGCACCGGCCTCGACGACGCCGGGCTCGCGCACAAGGTCGACGGTCGTGAGGCGCGCGCTCGCGGCTCCACCACCCCGATCCCGCCGACCCGATCGGCGTGCTCGCCGCCGTCGGCGGCTTCGAGATCGCGCTGCTCGCCGGGCTCGCGCTCGGCTGCCGCCGCGCACGAGGTTCGTCGTGCGTGCTCGACGGGTTCATCACGCGCGCCGCGGCGCTCGCCGCGGCGCGGCTCGCGCCGGCGCTGCCGGCCAGGCTCGTCGCGTCGCACCGCTCGCCGGAGCCGGGGCACGCGCTCGTGCTCGACGCGCTCGGCCTCGAGCCGCTGCTCGACCTCGAGCTGCGGCTGGGCGAGGGCTCGGGCGCCGCGCTCGCGCTGCCGCTCCTCCGCGCGTCGCTCGCGATCCTCGAGGAGATGGCGACGTTCGCGGACGCCGGCGTCACCGATGCGGGCCGCTGAGCGCCGCGGCCTCGCGGCGCGGTCGCGTTCCTGACGCGGATCCCCGTCGGACGTGCGCTCGGCTCGACGCGGACGACGTCGCGCGCGGCGGCGCGCTCTTCCCGCTCGTCGGCGCCGGGGATCGGCGCGCTGTCGGCGGCGTCGCGGCGCTGCGCTCGATCCGCTCGCTGCCGGCGCTGGCGGCGGCGGGGGTCGCGCGTCGCGGTCGAGCTGGTCGCTCACCGGCGCGCTGCACGCTCGACGCGCTCGCCGACACGGCCGACGCGCTCGGGGCGCAGACCCGCGAGCGCGCGCTCGAGATCATGCGCGACTCGCGGATCGGCGCGTACGGCGCCGTCGCGCTGATGACTGGACCTGCTGGTTCGGGCCGCGGCGATCGCGGGTCTGGCCGCCGCGCCGGTCGGTGCGCTGGTCGCCGCCGGCGCCCTCAGCCGCGCCGCGTCGCTGCCGCTCGCGGCAGCCCTGCCCTACGCTCGCGCGGAGGGCGGGCCGGGGAGCGTGCTGACGGGGCGCGTGGGGTGGGTGTCGGCGCTGGGAGCCGTCGTCGTCGCGCTGGCGATCGCCGTTGCGGTGACCGGCATCGACGGTGCGTGGGCGGCCCTCGGCGCGGCGGGCACCGCCCTACTGCTCGGGCTCGTCTTCCAGCACTGGCTGGGTGGTGTGACCGGCGACGCGCTCGGCGCCGTCACCCAGCTCGCCGGGACGGTCGCCCTGCTCGTCCTCGTCGCTACGTGAAGTCGCCGCGCGAGATCGCCTGGCGCTTCGCCAGATCAGCCATGTCGACGAGCTGGCCGTCGCGGCCGACGTAACCGTCTTTCGCGCCGACGATGAGGACGACCAGGTCGCCGTCGCCGACGTTGGAGAAGTAGCGCGGCGTCGTCGACTCCACGTGACACATGCCGCCCACCCCGAGCTCGTGGGTCTGGCCGTCGACGTGGAACTCGGCCTTGCCCTGGTGCACGAAGTACAGCTCGTCCTGCTCGTCGTGGTAGTGGTGGACGCTCTCCTTGCCCGGCGGGACGACGAGCACGTTGACCCCGAACGCGGTTACGCCGAGCGGCCCGCGCACCTTGCGGAAGCCGTAGCCGTCGCCGAGGTCGTCGATCGCGCCGATCGCGTAGCTCACGAAGGCGACGCTATCAGCGGAGCGTGCTACTGCACCGAGACGTCGTCCACGAGCATGTAGCTCGGATCGCTGGGCCAGCCGTCGTCGTGGACGTTGAACCACAGCACCACCGTGCTCCCGGCAAAGCTCGTAAGGCTGAACGTCTTCTCGGTCCATACGCCCGTGTTCGAGCACACGTTCATCACCACAGCGAGGACGGCTCCCGAGGTGCTCCGGATCTGCGCCTGCTGCTGGTCGTAGCTCAGCGAGTCCGGGCAATGCGGGTTGTACCAGTAGCTCAGCGTGCCGCCGCCCGCCGGGACGGAGATCGTCTGGCTGAACGTGCTGTCGCCCTTGTAGGCCGTCGTTGCACCCGGACGTGCCACGTACGTGCCCGCATGCGCTCCTGAGCCGACGACGATCGGCGTGACGATTCCGCCCGGCACCCAGGGCGCGAGGCCGCCGGTCTCGAAGCCGCCGTTCGCGAGCTGTACCGCTGCCGTGGGGACGGTCAGCGTGACCGTCGTCGTATGCGTTGCGCTCTGGCTCGTCCCGCGCACGGTGATCGTGTACGTGCCGCTCGGCGCGCTCGCGTTCGTCACCGTCATCGTCGATGACGAGCCAGCGGTCACCGAGGCCGGGTTGAAGGTCACGGTCGCGCCGGCCGGCGCGCCGGCCGCCGAGAAAGTGATCGTCTCTGCGGAACCAACTGAGACGCTCGTCGCGATGGTCGAAGTGGCGGACAGCCCGGCCGGCGCGGAAACAGCTGCCGGGCTTGCGCCAAGCGAGAAGTCGTTGCCAATCACGGTCAGCGTGACCATCGTCGTGTGGGTCGCGCTCGGGCTCGTCCCGGTGACGGTGATGGTGTACGTCCCGGCCGGCGAATTCCCTACCGCAACCGTCATCGAAGACGAGCCTCCCGCTGCGACCGACGCCGGGCTGAAGCTCACGTTCGTGGCGGCCGGCTGGCCGGTCGCCGTGAGCGTCACGTTCTCCGCTGCGCCCGCCGTCACGCTCGTCGCCACGGTCGCGGTGCCGGACTGGCCCTGATGGACGGTCAAGGCGGCCGGGCTGCCGGCCAGCGAGAAGTCGTTGCCGGCCTGGGGCGTCGTGCAGCTCGGGAACGTGAACGAGCCGATGCGCGTCCGCCAGTTGTAGGTGCCGTCGACGCCGAGGTACTCGTTCGTGAACCAGAACGTGCAGTCGTCCGTGGGGTCGACGCTGATGCTCGAGTAGTCGCCCCAGCGGTGTAGGAAGCCGGTCTGCGCGCCGCCGCCCTGGATGAGCGTCGACTCCGTTCCCAGCGCGTTCAGCGGATCGCTCGCGAGCCGGCCGGTGTAGCGGATCGCCGGCTTCGTCGAGGCACTCGACGCGGTGTACCCGAGCGCCGATGTCGCCCGCGCGATCCATTGCGATCGAGCCCATCCAGCGATACGTCGCGTCCGGTGCGTAGGTGCTCTGCTGGTAGACGGTTGGTGTACCGCTCGGGTTGCGCAGCTCGTACCAGCGGATGCCGACGGAGCTACCGGCGGTGACCGAGTGGTCGACCACGAGAGACTCGTGGTCGCCGAAGTTCCGGTACGCGAGCCGGTACATCAGCCGGTCGCCGAGCGAGTCGAGCCGGTTTGAGCGTCACGGCCTGCGGAATGCACGTCCCGCCGCCGCCGCACGCCGCGGAGAAGGCGGCCACCGGGATCGTGGTGGGACCGGAGAACGTCGAGGCGGCCGGGGCGCGCCCAGTCGACGTGGAACTTCCACATGTTCAGCGAGTTGGTCGCCGAAGTTCAGGACGTAGTTCGGCGACCCTGCGGGCGGCGGTGTCGGCCCGTCGAGGTCGGACGGCAGCAGACCGCCATAGAACCCAGAGCGTGTCGAAGCACTGCTGCGTCGCGCCCAGGCCGGCCAGCATGCGCGCGCGGTCGAACGCGCACACCTTGGCGCCGGTGAACTGGTTCCGCGGCTGAAGATGTTGTAGGTCGTGTAGTAGGCGTCCGGCCAGACGCCGAGCTTCGGGTAGTCGGGGAAGTTCGTGCTCCCGTAGCTGAACGAGTAGCGGTAGTACGAGCCGGTCGGGATTCGCGGTCGTCGAGACGGCGACGCACTGGAGGTACGGCGTCGTCGCGATCGAGAACTGGCTGATCACCCACCGGTTGGCGAGCCGGTCGTACTTCGACCGTCGCGTCGCCGTCGTTGTTCGTCTGGCAGCCGCCGCCGAAGCCGCTGCCAGAGCGTGTTGGTGTTGACCGGCCCGTAGAGGACGGAGCCCGTCTTCGTAGAAGACGGCGAACTGCGGTGTTGACGATCTCGACGTAGGAGTTCGGGCCGACGTCGCCGTTCGTGTCGGGCGGCGCGGAGTTGACGATCGAGCCGCCCAGCCCCTTGCCGAGGCCCTCGAAGCCCGCGCCGGCCGTCGGGGCGGCGAGCGTCGCGCTCCCCTGCCGCTGGATGACGGGGTCGCGCAGGCCGGTGACGCCGACACGGGGCAGCTCGAGCTCACGCGGTGCAGGCCCGTTCTTCCGCGTCGGCGGCGTCGGGAGCATGTGCTGGATCGCAGGCGAGACGTCTCGATGCAGCTCGTGCCGGACCTCGACGGCCGCTGGGGCCGTGGACGTCTGCGCGCGCACGGCGCTGCCGATGATTGCCGCCGTCACAAGCGACGCGACGATCGCGCCGGCGATGGCGATGCGTACCCACCTCATGCTCGTCCCCCCTCGAGACCCTCATACCGAGCCTAGGGCACTGCGCTGCAATTGCCAGGCCTGGTAGGCTCATACTATGCGAGCCGATGTATCACGCGGCCATCTCGACCTGCTGCTGCTCGGCGCCGTCGCGAAGGAGCCGCTGCACGGGTACGCGATCGTCGAGGCGATCCGCGACGCCAGCGAGGGCGCGTTCGACCTCGGCGAAGGCACGGTGTACCCGGCCCTGTACCGGCTGGAGGCCGCCGGGCTGCTCGCGAGCGACGCCTCGACGGTGAACGGCCGCAAGCGGCGGACGTACCGGCTGACGGGGAAGGGGCGGCGCGAGCTGGCGGCGCAGCGCCGCGAGTGGGGCCAGTTCGTCCGCGCGGTCGAAGCGGTGACGACGTGATCGACGAGCTCCGGCGCGAGCTCGACACCGTCGGCGTCCGCGGTCGCTGGCAGCGGCGCGCGCTCGAGGAGGCGCGTGACCACCTCGCAGAGTCGGAGGGCGCGTTCGGCGACTCGCAGGAGATCGCCCGCGACATCGCTGCGGTCGTGGCGACGACGCAGACGCGGCAGGCCGCTCTGGTCGCATTCGGCGGGCTGGTCGCCGCCGGGCTTGCCTGTATTGCGGGGTTCGCGCTGTCTGGCTCAGCCGACATCACTGTCGGCGGGCCGCTCGGCATCGCGGCGTCGGTCGCGATCGTGCTCGCGTCGCAGATCGCGTTCGTGGCCGGGATGTTCATGGCCTGGCGGGCGCTTCGGCTGCGGCCTCCTGCGCGGGCGGCCGAGCTCTCCGTGGTGCGCCGGCGGGCGGCCGTGGCGCTTTCCGGCGCCGCGGTGACCGCGGTCGCATGGATTGTCTACGCGCACCAGTACGAGGACTCGGGCTGGATCGTCCTCCTGTCCGCCGCGACGCTCCCGTTGCTCGCCGTCTCGGCCTCGCGCGTCATCAGTGCCGCGCGGCCGCGTCCGCTGCCCGGCGGTGAGGCGGGGGATGTCTTCGACGAGCTTGCGCCTGTCGTGGGGCCGGCGCTCGCGCTCCGCTCGCATCCATGGTCGTTTGCCGTCCTCGTCGCCGGCGCGGCAGGAGCGCTCGTATGCGTCTCTGGCTGGAGCGCCGAGGGCACGGTTGGCGACGGGCTCGTCCGAGGGTTCCCGGAGATGCTCGCGGTGCTCGGAGCCTATGCGGCGCTCGGCCGCCTGCTAGCGCTGCGTCGATAGAACCCGGCGGGAGCCGGCCCCGACCGCGGCGCCGATCCACCAGCCGACGACGTTGAAGGCCAGGATGACTACCAGGAAGCCGAACTCCCAGTAGCGACCGAGGGAATAGGTGCACTCGAAGCACTCCCGGGCAGAGGGCGGCTCGGTCGGGGCGGCGAAGAAGCCCCAGGCGAGGAACGCGAGCGCCGCAAACGGCGCCAGCACGAGGATCAGTCCCAGGCGCTTGCCGCTCGTCCCGAACGACGCACCGAGCGCCGCACCGACCAGGAAACCTGCGCCGCCAAGGAGGACCAGGCCTCCGATCTCCATGCACGAACAATAGCAAAATTGCGATGGTAACGCCGCGTGCTTGCGCTGGGCCACCAGACGCCGCGACACTCTGACTCGGGATGGCCGAGCTTCCGAGCGGGACCGTCACCTTCTTCTTCAGTGACGTCGAGGGGTCGACGAGGCTGCTCCAGCAGCTGCACGATGCGTACGGCGAGGTGCTCGCCGACCACCGCCGGATCCTCCGCACCGCGTTCGCAGAGCACCACGGGGAGGAGATCGACACCCAGGGCGACGCGTTCTTCGTCGCCTTCAGCAAGGCGAGGGACGCCGTGCTCGCAGCGGCTGCGTGCCAGCGCGGCCTCGCTGCCCATGCCTGGCCGGACGGCGTAGAGCTCCGTGTTCGGATCGGCCTGCACACCGGTGAGCCGAGCCTCGGCGACGAGGGCTATCACGGCCTTGGCGTCCATCGGGGCGCACGGATCATGGCGGCCGGGCACGGCGGGCAGATCCTCGTCTCGCAGGTGACGCACTCGCTGCTCGAGGACGACGAGTTGCCCGGGATCGGATTTCGCGAGCTCGGCGAGTTCCGGCTCAAGGACCTCGAGCGCCCCGAGCGGATCTACCAGGTCGACGTCGACGGCCTTCCGGTCGACTTTCCGTCACTGCGGACGGCGGATGCGCCCACGGCCTACACGGGGCAGGAGGATCAGCTGGCGCAGGCTGCCAGGTCGGTCGTCTGGCGCACTCGGCTGAGGACGCGCCGCTGGCTCGCGGCCGGCGTCGCAGCGGCGCTGATCGTTGCCGGCGCAATCGCCGCGCTCGCAGCGAGCCTCGGCGGCGCGCACGGCCTGTCGTCCGTCGACTCGAACGCGGTCGGGCTGATCGATGCCAACACGGGCCGTATCACCGGCGAGGTGACCGCCGGTGCGACACCGAGCCATGTCGCGGTCGGCGCAGGGTCGGCCTGGGTCACGAACGCAGACGCCAACAGCGTGTCCCGCATCGACCCGGCGACGAAGCAGGTCGTCGACACGATCGGCGTCGGAAGCCAGCCGAGCGGCATCGCGGTCGGAAACGGAAATGTCTGGGTCGCCAACAGCCTGGAGGGGACGGTGACCCAGATCGACGCCGGGAGCAACAAGGTCGTCCAGACGATCCCGGTTGGCAATGGCCCGGTCGGCGTCGCCTTTTACAAGGGAAACGTCTGGGTCGCGAACACAGGCGACCGCACCATCACGCGGATTAACGCTGACGGAGTCCCGAAGACGTTTCCGACTGCGGCGACCGAGCTCGCCGCCGACACGCACGGGCTGTGGGCGAGCGAGGAGTCGGGGGACAGCGTGGTCAAGATCGATCCGGGCTCGGGGAAGGCCGGTCAGTCCTTTACCGTCGGCAACGGCCCGACCGGCATCGCTGTGGCGGGCGGGAACGTATGGGTCGTGAACAGCCTTGATGGGACGGTCTCGCGGATCGATCCGGTGAAGAACCGTGTCACGACCGTCTCCGTGGGCAACGGCGTGACGTCGCTCGCCGCGGGCGCGGGCGGCATCTGGGTCAGCAGCCAGTTCGACGGCACGCTGTCGCGCATCGATCCACAGACGAACGAGGTCGCGAGACGCATCGAGGTGGGCAACCGCCCGCAAGGCGTTGGCATCCTCGGCAGCGACGTGCTCGTCGGTGTACGCCAGACGGGCGCGGGCCATCGTGGCGGGACGCTCGTGGTGCGCCTGGGCCGCCCGACCGGATCCCTGGACACGGCACACGCGTACGACTCGACCTCCTGGGCGATCCTCCGCATGGTCGGTGACGGGCTCGTGGCGCAGAACCAGGCGAGCGGACTGGCCGGCACGCAGCTCGTGCCTGACCTCGCGACGTCACTGCCGGCCCCGACGGACGGAGGGCGGACGTACACGTTCCAGCTCCGACCGAACATCCACTACTCCAACGGCGACCCGGTGCGGGCATCCGACGTCCGGAGGGCACTCGAGCGCGACTTCGCGCTCAAGCTTCCGGTGCCGTACTACTACGACCGCATCGTCGGCGCGGCTCGCTGCGAGAAGCGGCCGAAGAACTGCCGCCTTCGGAGCGGCATCGTGGTGAACGACCCCGCGAGGACGGTCGCATTTCACTTGACATCGCCCGACCCCGAATTTCTCTACAAGCTCGCGCTTCCGTTTGCGTACGTCGTCCCGCGCGGGGCGCCGGCTCACGACATCGGCAACCATCCCCTCGCCGGAACTGGCCCGTACGAGTTCGTGACCGTCCAGCCCACGAACCGCATCACGCTCGTCCGGAACCCTCACTACCACGAGTGGTCAAAGGCGGCGCAGCCAGACGGATATCCGGACCGGATCGACATGCAGGTCGGCGGCACTCCGGATCAGGCGGTGAATGCGGTGCTCGCCGCGCGGGCGGATCTGTTCAGCACGGCTCAGTCCGAGACGCCCCCGACCGCTCGCACGCTCTCCAAGCTCATGACCGGGTACTCGTCCCGGGTTCACACGAATCCGCAGCCGGCGACGATCGCGCTCTTCCTGAACACCCGGCTCGCTCCGTTCAACCGGGTCGACGTGCGCAAGGCGCTGAACTACGCGGTCGACCGGCGTTCCGCCGTGCAGGCCGCCGGCGGACAGGACGTGGCCCAGCCGACGTGTCAGATCCTGCCGCCGTCGTATCCCGGCTACGCGCGGTTTTGCGGGTACACGGCGGCGCCCTCTCCAAGCGGGCTCTGGACGGCGCCGGATCTTCCGAAGGCGCGCACTCTGGTGGACCGCTCGGGCACGCGCGGGATGAAGGTCACTGTCTGGTCATGGCCGGACATCCCGGGGATCGGGCGGCTCGCCGTCAAGCTGCTGCGCGGCCTCGGGTACAAGGCAGTGATGAAGGCTGGGCCGCGCGGCGATGCGTATTTCGGGGCCGTCAACGACTCGCGGAATCGGGCGCAGATCGGCATCGCGGAGTGGATCTCCGACTACCCCGCTGCGTCGGGTTTCTTCGAGCCGGTGCTGACGTGCGGATCCCGTGTGTTGGGCTCGCCCGACAATCAGAACGCCGCTCAGTTCTGCGATCCCGCCATCGACGGGAAGATCGAGAAGGGCATCGCAGACCAGGCGGCCAATCCTGACGCGGCCCGCGGCGTCTGGGAGCACGTCGACCGGGAGACCGTCGACCAGGCACCGTGGGTGCCGCTCGTGAACCCACGGGCCGTCGACGTCCTGTCGGAGCGAGCAGGCAATTACCAGTACAGCCCGGCCGGACTCGGCGCGCTGATCGACCAGCTCTGGGTGCGGTAGCGGGCGGCGGCGAGGGCCGCCGCTAGCATCGACTCGATGGCCGTCGCGACTCCCGATCAGTACCTCTCGGACCTGAACGAGGCCCAGCGCGAGGCCGTGCTGACCACCGAGGGCCCGCTGCTCGTCATCGCGGGCGCCGGCTCTGGCAAGACGCGGGTGCTCACGTACCGGGTCGCCCACCTGATCAACGCGATGGGCGTGAAGCCGAACGAGATCCTGGCGATCACGTTCACGAACAAGGCGGCGGCGGAAATGCGTTCGCGGCTCGACGACCTGATCGGCGAGCAGGCGCGGCGCCTGTGGGTGATGACCTTCCACGCCGCGTGCGGACGCATCCTGCGCGCGGAGTCGGCGCGGCTCGGCTACCGGTCGAACTTCACGATCTACGACCAGGCCGACCAGGTGCGGCTCGTCAAGCAGTGCCTCGAGGATCTCGAGCGCGACCCGAAGCGGTTCGTCCCGCGCGGCGTTCACGCGGCGATCTCGAACGCGAAAAACGAGCTCGTATCGCCCGCGATGTACAAGGAGCGCGTCGCCTCGTTCTTCGACCAGACGGTCGCCGAGGTGTACGAGCTGTACCAGCAGCGGCTGTTCTCCTCGAACGCCGTCGACTTCGACGACATGCTCATGCTGACCGTCGACGTCCTCGAGCGGTTCCCGGAGGCGCGCGAGCGCTGGCAGAAGGCGTTCCGCTACGTGCTCGTCGACGAGTACCAGGACACGAACCACGCGCAGTACCGGCTGCTCCAGCTTTTGGCTGGAAAACACGGGAATTTGTGCAGCGTCGGGGACCCGGACCAGGCGATCTTTTCGTTCCGCGGCGCGGACATTCGTAACATCGTCGAGTTCGAAAAAGACTTCCCCGGAACGCGCGTGATCCCGCTCGAGCAGAACTACCGCTCGACGAACACGATCCTGCGCGCGGCCAACCACGTCATCGCGCACAACACCGAGCGCAAGGAGAAGAACCTCTACTCCGACCTCGGCGAGGGCGAGGCCGTCCGGGCGCTCGAGACCGAGGACGAGCACGCCGAGGCGCGCTTCGTCGCCGCGCAGATCGCCCGCCTCGTCGAGGAGGGCGAGAACGGCTCCGAGATCGCGGTCTTCTACCGGACGAACGCGCAGTCGCGCGTGCTCGAGGACGTGCTCGTGCGCCAGGACGTCGCCTACCAGGTGATCGGCGGGCCGCGCTTCTACGAGCGCGCCGAGGTCAAGGACGCCGTCGCCTACCTGCAGGTGCTCGACAACCCGGCCGACGCGGTCTCGCTTCAGCGGATCGCCAACCGGCCGCGCCGTGGGATCGGCGACACGACCCTCGCGCGGCTCGGCGCGCACGCGGAGGCCATGGGCGTCACGCTGTTCGAGACGCTCGACCGCGCCGAGGAGGCCGGCGTCGCCGGCGCGCCGCTCCGCAACGTGCAGGCGCTCTGGACGCTGCTCCAGTCACTGCAGGCGGCCGCGCGCGAGCTGACCGTCCCGGAGATCGTCGAGCGCGTGCTCGAGGACTCGGGCTATCTCGATTCGCTCGACGCCGAGCGGACGATCGAGGCGCAGGGCCGCATGGAGAACCTGCGCGAGCTCGTCGGCGTCACGCAGGAGTACCAGGCCTCCGCGCGCCGAGCCGAGCCTCTCGAACTTCCTCCAGGAGATCTCGCTCTACTCCGACCAGGACGCGCTGCGCGACCGTGAGTCGCTCGTCACGCTGATGACGCTCCACAACGCGAAGGGCCTCGAGTTCAAGAGCGTCTTCATGATCGGCATGGAGGAGGGGATCTTCCCGCACTCGCGCTCGCTCGAGGAGAACACGCTCGAGGAGGAGCGGCGCCTCTGCTACGTGGGCATGACCCGGGCGCAGGAGCGGCTGACGATGACGCACGCAACCACGCGCTCGCTCTACGGCAACCGCTCCTACAACCTGGCCTCGCGGTTCCTGGACGAGCTGCCGGCGGAGGGCGTGGAGCGCGAGCGGCTGCGGCCCGCCTCATGGTCGTCCTACGGCGCCAGGTCGTTCGTGCCGAAGAGCGACCTGCCCGACCTCTCCACCGGGGACAGCGTCCGCCACGGGACGCTCGGCGAGGGCGTCGTGCTCCGGGTCGAGCCGGGCGGCGTCGTGACCGTGCGGTTCGCGCAGGACGGCGCCGAGCGACGGCTGATGCTCGAGTACGCGCCGCTCGAACGCATCTAGGCTCCCCACGTGGCGGCCACCTCGACCATCGAGATCACCTCGCCGAGCGCGGAGGAGCTGCCGCGCTTCGTCGAGGCCGTCATGACCGCCTTCCTCGAGACAGCGAACGAGCACGACGAGAAGATGTTCACGTCGCAGCTCGACCCGGCGCACCAGTACTGGGCGCTCGACGGCGACGTTCCTGTCGGGACTGCGGGAACGTACGACATCCGCATGCGCGTGCCCGGCGGCGGCGAGCTGCCGGTCGCCGGCGTCACGCTCGTGGGCGTGCACTCGACTCACCGGCGGCGCGGCGTCCTCACGCAGATGATGCGGCGCCAGCTCGACGATGCTCACGAGCGCGGTGAGCCGCTCGCGGTGCTGTGGGCATCGGAGCCCGCAATCTACGGCCGCTTCGGCTACGGCGTTGCATCCGCTGCCGCGAGCATCGAGGCCGAGCGCGACCGCATGACGTTCCGTCCGCCGGACGAACCGTCCGGCCGAACACGGCTGCTGGACGAGGGCGAGGCGGCCGAGCTGGTTCCTGCGATCTACGAGCGCGTCCAGGAGCAGCGGGCGGGAATGGTGCGCCGCTCGGAGACCTGGTGGGCCACGAGGCGCCTCGCCGATCCCGAGCACTGGCGCAACGGCGGCGGCCCGCTCTACCGCGCGGTCTGGGAGGACGACGACGGGACGCCCGAGGCGTACGCGCTCTACCGCTACAAGGGCAACTGGGAGAACGGAATCGCCGGTGGAAAGCTCATGGTCCGCGAGGCGATGGGCACGACGCCCGCGGCGACGCGGGAGATCTGGCGCTTCCTCTTCGGCGTCGACCTCGTCACGACCGTGAACGCCTGGCTCCTACCGGCCGACCACCCGCTCTTCCTGTCGGTGCTCGACCCGCGACGCCTGCACATGCGGGTGGCCGACGCGCTGTGGGTCCGGCTCCTCGAGCTGCCCGCGGCGCTCGCCGGCCGCTCCTATGCCGCCGATGGAACCGTTGCCTTCGACGTCCGCGACACGTTCTGCAACTGGAACGACGGGACGTGGACGCTGCGCGCCGAGGGCGGGGCCGGCACGGTCGAGCGCGGCGGGGACCCCGAGCTCCGGCTGGACGTGGCCGACCTGGGCTCGGCATTTTTCGGCGGCTGGACCTTCGCCGAGCTCGTACGCGCGGGGCGCGTCGAGGAGATCGCACCGGGCGCCGTCGAGCGCGCCGACTCGCTGTTTCGCACGGGGCTGCGGCCCTGGTGCCCCGAGATCTTCTAGCGCCGCCCCGAGGCTTCCGTCACGGCTCGCAGCCGTGCGGCGTGCCGCTCGGTCAGCTGGCCGCGGCGCAGCCGCCACCGCCAGTTGCCGCCGTCCGTGCCGGGGCGGTTCATGCGCGCCTCGCTGCCGAGGCCGAGCACGTCCTGCGCCGGCGTGATCGCCAGGGCCGCACGGGACGACCAGGCGAGGTCGATCAGCGACCAGCTGCGGCTCGCGCGGGTCGAGCCCGGTGCGCATCTGCTCGCGCCTTCGGCAGGGTGCGGAACCAGCCGACGGTCGTGTCGTTGTCGTGCGTCGCGGTGTAGACGACCTGGTTCTCGCGGTGGTTCGCGAGCCGGTGCGGGTTGTTCCGGCCGCCGCCGAACGCCGAACTGCATGCACCACCATCCCCGGCAGGCCGAGCTCGTCCCGCAGCCGCTCGCACCGGCGGCGTGATCACGCCGAGGTCCTCGGCGATGACCGGCAGCCCGCCGAGCTCGCGCTCGACCGTGCGCCAGAAGCTCGCGGCCGGGCGCCGCGGCGCCAGCGTCCGCGGCGGGCGGTCTTCGCGCCCCTCGGGCACGGCCCAGTAGGCGACGAAGCCGCGGAAATGGTCGATGCGCGCGACGTCGACGAGCTCGAGCACACGGCGGAAGCGCTCCACCCACCAGCGGAAGCCGGTCGCGCGGTGCGCCGGCCACTCGTAGAGCGGGTTCCCCCAGAGCTGGCCGTTCGGCGTGTACGCGTCCGGCGGCACGCCGGCGACGAAGCCCTCCTGGAAGAGCTCCGGGTGCATCCGGTGGTCGGCGCTGGCCGGCGCCGACGTAGATCGGAAGGTCGCCGATCACGCGGACGCCGTGCTCCGCGGCGTACGAGCGCAGCGCGCTCCACTCGCGCTCGAAGCGCACCTGATCGGCGACGGCGCTCCCGCCGGCGAAGGCGGCCCAGTCGCCGATCCATGCGGGATGGCGGGCGACGAAGTCCTCGATCTCCTTCGCAGACACACGCGCGCGCGGGTCGGCCAGGAGGCCTGGCCAGCCGGCGAAGGCCGACGCGCTGAAGTACGGCGAGCCGGTCTCGTCGGGCGGCGTCGAGCGGCAGGATCTGCCACCACGACTGCCCGGCGGCGGCGAGCCAGTCCACGAACCGGTAGGCCTCGTCGCCCAGCCGGCCGCCCGGCAGCGACGTGGGATGCAGCAGGACGCCGCTCGAGCGCGGTAGCTTCATCGCGGTCTAGTTTCGCTTTTTGGAAGTCGGTCGAAAGGAACCCGTGCCCATGGCTGCACCGCGGACGAAGCGACCGCCAGCTCGGATCCAGATCCAGGACGTCCATCCGCAGGTCGACTGCGGGCGCTACCCCGTGAAGCGCACGGTCGGCGACCGCGTGGACGTGCGCGCGCGGATCTTCCGTGACGGTCACGAGACGCTGGGCGCCGCAATCCGGTGGAAGCGGCGCGGCGCGACGAAATGGGCAGACTCACCGCTGCAGCACGTCGGCAACGACCGGTGGGAGGGCTCGTTCGCCGTCGACGCCGTCGGCGCGTGGTGCTTTCGCATCGAGGCGTGGGTCGACCGGGTCGCGTCGTGGCAGGTCGAGGCTGAGGCGCAAGGTCGATGCGGGGCAGGCCGACCTGGCCAGCGAGCTCGCGGAGGGCGCGCTGCTGCTCGGACGTGACTCCGCTCACGCTGAAGGAGGCGCTCGCCGTATCCGCCGGCGACCGGAGCGAGAAGACGTGGTCGCAGACACTGGGCGTCGACGTCGACCGCGAGCGCGCCCGCTTCGGCTCCTGGTACGAGCTCTTCCCGCGCTCGTGGGGCGGCTTCGAGGGCGTGGAGGAGGTGCTGCCGGAGCTGGCCGAGCTCGGCTTCGACGTCGTCTACCTGCCGCCGATCCACCCGATCGGGCTCACCAACCGCAAGGGCCGGAACAACGCGCGAGAAGGCCGTGGAGGGCGACGTCGGCAGCCCGTGGGCGATCGGCGCGCGCGGAGGGCGGGCACACCGCGATCCACCCCGAGCTCGGCACGCTGCGACGACTTCGAGCGGCTCGTCGCGCGCGGCGCGCAAGCTCGGCTTCGAGATCGCGCTCGACTTCGCGATCAAGTGCTCGCCCGACCACCCGTGGCTGGCGGAGCACCCCGAGTGGTTCCACCGCCGCCCGACGGCACGCTCAAGTACGCCGAGAACCCGCCCAAGCGCTACCAGGACATCTACAACTTCAACTTCGAGACGCGACGACTGGCAGGGGCTCTGGAACGCGCTGCGCGACGTGATGCTCCTCTGGGTCGAGCGCGGCGTGCGAGTCTTCCGCGTCGACAACCCGCACACGAAGCCGCTCGCCGTTCTGGGAGTGGCTGATCCGCGAGGTGCGGGCCGTCGACCCGGACGTGATCTTCCTCGCCGAGGCGTTCACGCGGCCGGCGATGATGACGACGCTCGCGAAGGTCGGCTTCAGCCAGTCGTACACGTACTTCACCTGGAAGAACACGAAGTGGGAGCTGACCGAGTACCTGCGCGAGCTCGTCGCGCTCGGGCTGCGACTTCTTCCGGCCGAACTTCTTCGCGAACACGCCGGACATCCTCCACGAGTACCTCGCAGACGGGCGGCCGGCCGGCGTTCGAGGCGCGGCTCGTGCTCGCGGCGACGCTGTCGCCGAGCTACGGGATCTACTCGGGCTACGAGCGCTCGAGAACGATCCCGGTGCGCGAGGGCAGCGAGGAGTACCTCGACTCGGAGAAGTACGAGCTCAAGCGAGCGCGACGCTCGACGGGTCGCTGCTGCCGCTCGTCAGCGCGGCTGAACGCGATCCGGCGCGAGAACCCGGCGCTGCAGCGGCTCGAGAACCTCGAGCTTCCTCGAGACCGAGAGCGAGCACCTGTCGCGCTACGCGAAGCGCGCGGGCGGGCGACACGCGTCCTCGTCGTGCGTCAACCTCGACCCGACTCGCCGCGCACGAGGGCGCTCGTGCGTCGTCCGGCCGGCGCTCGGGCTGCCGCCGACGTTCGCCGGCACGGAGCTGCTCGACCGACTGACGTACCACTGGGCGCATCGGCCGCAACTTCGTCCGGCTCGGCCCGGGCAGAGCGCACATCGTGCAGGGTCGAGCCGGTGACGCGCACGTCACAGTGCCTGGCACCGAGCGGCGCGTTGCCGCGCCTGGCACGCGGAGGCGCTCCGTGACGCATCGCCGCCCGACGCCGCGAGGCCGCACAGGCCGACGAGCCGGCAGCCCGGCGCACTGGTTCGAGTCGCGACCCGCTGTGGTTCAAGCGCGCGGTCTTCTACGAGATCCACATCCGCGGCTTCTTCGACGGCAACGACGACGGCATCGGGCGACTTCCGCGGCCTGACCAGACAAGCTCGACTACCTCCAGTGGCTCGGCGATCGACTGCATCTGGCTGCTGCCGATGTACGCCATCGCCGCTGCGCGACGGCGGCTACGACATCGCCGACTTCTACGCGATCCACCCCGACTACGGCACGCGTCGACGACTTCCGCACGTTCGTCGAGGCGGCGCACGAGCGCGGGATCCGCGTGATCGCCGACCTCGTCATGAACCACACCTCGACCGACCACCCGTGGTTCCAGGAGTCGCGCGTCGAGCCCGGACAACCCGAAGCGCGACTGGTACGTCTGGTCGGACACCGACGAGCCGCTACCCCGACGCGCGGATCATCTTCGTCGACACCGAGCCGTCGAACTGGACGTGGGACCCGGTCGCCGGCGCAGTACTACTGGCACCGCTTCTTCTCGCACCAGCCCGACCTGAACTACGACAACCCCGAGGTGCAGGAGGCGATGCTCGACGTCCTGCGCTTCTGGCTCGACCTCGGCATCGACGGCTTCCGCCTCGACGCCGTCCCGTACCTCTTCGAGCGCGACGGCACGAACTGCGAGAACCTCCCCGAGACGCACGCGTTCCTGAAGCGCGCTGCGCGCCGAGGTCGACGCGAAGTACCCGGACCGCGTGCTCCTCGCCGAGGCGAACCAGTGGCCCGAGGACGTCGTCGACGTACTTCGGCGACGGCGACGAGTGCCACATGGCCTTCCACTTCCCGGTCATGCCGCGCATGTTCATGGCGCTGCGCCGCGAGGACGCGACGCCGATCTTCGAGATCCTCGACCGACGCCGCCGATCCCGGACAACTGCGCAGTGGGGCCTCTTCCTGCGCAACCACGACGAGCTGACGCTCGAGATGGTGACCGACGAGGAGCGCGACTACATGTACGCGGAGTACGCGAAGGACCCGCGCATGAAGCTCAACCTCGGCATCCGCCGCCGCCTCGCGCCGCTGCTCGACAACGGCCGCGACGAGATCGAGCTGCTGCACGCGATCCTGTTCTCGCTGCCCGGGATCGCCGGTCCTCTACTACGGCGACGAGATCGGCATGGGCGACAACGTCTACCTCGGCGACCGCGACGGCGTGCGCACGCCGATGCAGTGGACGGGCGACCGCAACGGCGGCTTCTCCCGCGCCGACTTCGCGCAGCTCTACCTGCCGCCGCTGATGGACCCCGTGTACGGCTACCAGGCGATGAACGTCGAGGCGCAGCTGCGCACGCCGACGTCGCTCCTGCGCTGGATGCACCGCTTCATCGCGCTGCGCAAGGAGCACCCGGTCTTCGGCCTCGGCACCTACGAGCCGCTGCCGACGAACAACCCGCGCATCTTCGCCCACGTCCGCCGGTACGAGGAGGACGTCGTGCTCTGCGTCCACAACCTCGCCCGCTCGGCGCAGGCGGTCGAGCTCGACCTGCGCGCGTTCGAGGGTATGGTCCCCGAGGAGATGTTCGGCCGGACGCGCTTCCCGCCGATCGGCGAGCTGCCGTACCTGCTCACGCTGGCGCCCCGCGGGTTCTTCTGGTTCCAGCTGAAAGCGCCGAGCGAGTGATCGGCGACCGTATCCGCGCGGGCGACCTCGACCTGCTCGCGGAGGAGCGGCTGATCGAGTTCATCCGGCCGCAGCGCTGGTTCGGCTGCGAAGAGCGAGGAGGTCATCGACGCCCACGTCCTCGACGCGGCGACCCTGCGGCAGACCGCGCCGCTGCTCGTCGCGGCGCTGGTCGAGGTGCGCTTCCAGCCGGGAACGCACGAGCTCTACCAGCTGCTGCTCGGCTTCCGCTCGGTCGGCGAGGAGTGGGTGGAGGACGTGATCACCGAGGCCGACAGCCTCACCGTCTACGACGCGCTCGCCGACCCGGTGCTGGCACGCGAGCTCGTCCGGCTGATGCGCCCGGAACGCGACGCTGGAGGCAGGCGAGGGCGTCTTCGAGTTCCGCGCGGTCGCGGGCGGCGATGCTCGAGGGCGAGCTCGGCGACGCCCGCCGCTCGGACGCCGAGCAGTCGAACACGTCCGTGGTCTTCGGCGACCGGCTGATCCTCAAGGTGTACCGCCGCCTCGAGGCCGGCATCAACCCGGAGCTCGAGCTGCTGCGCTTCCTCACCGAGCGCGGCTTCGAGCACATCCCGCCGCTCGGCGGCTGGTACGCCTACGTCGGCAGGCCGCTCGACGCGACGCTCGGGATCATCCAGGAGTTCGTCCCGGACGCGCCCGACGGCTGGGCGCTCGCGCTCGACGCGCTCCGACGACGACCCGGACTCGTTCCCGCGCGCGCCTGCGGCGCCTCGGCGAGGTGACCGGCGCGATGCACACGGCGCTCGGCGCCGACGCGGCCGACCCGGCCTTCGCGCCCGAGGAGCCGAGCCAGGAGGCCCTCGCCGCTGCTCGTCGCGACCATCGACGAGGAGATCGAGCAGCTCTTCCTCGACCTGCCCGACCTGCCCGAGCTCGAGCCCGATCGCGCGGCCGCGGCGAGGAGGTGCGCGAGCGGCTCCGCAGCATCTCGCACGTCGGCGCCGGCCGGCCGCATGATCCGCCACCACGGCGACTACCACCTCGGCCAGGTGCTCTGGGCGCGCGACGACTGGGTCATCCTCGACTTCGAGGGCGAGCCGGCCCGGTCGCTCGCCGAGCGCCGCCGCAAGCGCTCGCCGCTGCGCGACGTCGCCGGGATGCTGCGCTCGTTCGCCTACGCCGCCTCGGCCGCGGACCTGGCCGGCGGCGCCGCGCCCCGGGCGGCTGGGAGAGCGCGAGCGCGGAGGAGTTCCTCGGCGGCTACCTCGAGACCGTCGACCGCGTCCTGCTCCCCGGCGGCCAGGGCGCAGTCGACCGGCTCCTGTCGCTCTTCGAGCTCGAGAAGGCGGTGTACGAGCTGCGCTACGAGCTCAACCACCGGCCCGACTGGGTCGGCATTCCCGTGGCCGGGATCCTGCGGCTGCTCGAGGAGTGCACCACGCTTCCTGGCCGGCCAGCTCGCCGAGCGGAGCCCGGCTCCGCTCGGCCTCGCGACGCTGACGGCCGATGCTCTCCGGGGCCGTGTGCACACATGTCCTCGGCCCGACCGCAGCGACGCGCCATGAACCGGTGGTCGAGATCGAGCTGCACGACCCGCACGCCACGCTCGGCGGCGCACCCGACGACGGCGGCGTCGTCGTCCGCGCCTTCCGCCCCGACGCCGTCTCGGTCGTCGCCCGGCCGGAAGGGCACGACCCGGTCGAGCTCGAGCCGGCCGGCGAGCCGGGCCTCTTCGAGGGCTTCGTCGACGGACGTCGGGCTGCCGCTCCGCTACGAGCTCGAGGTGCGCTACGCGGACGGCAACACCATCACGGCCCACGACCCGTACTGCGTTCCTGCCGACGCTCGGCGAGCTCGACCTCCACCTCGTCGGCGAGGGCCGCCACGAGGAGCTCTGGGAGCGCCTCGGCGCGCACGTGCGCGAGGTCGACGGCGTCAGCGGCACCGCCTTCGCGGTGTGGGCGCCGAACGCGCGCGCGTCAGCGTCGTCGGCGACTTCAACGGCTGGGACGGCGCGCGTCCACCCGATGCGCTCGCTCGGCGCCACCGGCGTCTGGGAGCTGTTCGTCCCCGAGCGTCGGCCGACGGCGAGCGCTACAAGTTCGAGATCCGGCGCGCCGACGGCTGCGTCGTCCTCAAGGCCGATCCGTTCGCGCTCGCGACCGAGGTGCCGCCGGCAGACGGCCTCGATCGTCCGCGACGCTCGCGCCACGAGTGGGCGCGACGAGGCGTGGATCGGCGACGCGAGCGCGGCCGACGAGCCTGCACGCGAGCCGATGTCGATCTACGAGGTGCACCTCGGCTCGTGGCGCGCGCGACCCGAGGAAGGCAACCGCTCGCTGACGCTACCGCGAGCTCGCGCGACGAGCTCGCCGACTACGTGCAGCGACCTGGGCTTCACGCACGTCGAGCTGCTGCCGGTGATGGAGCACCCGTTCTCGCGGCTCGTGGGGCTACCAGGTGACCGGCTTCTTCGCGCCGACCATCGCGCTTCGGCACGCCCGACGACTTCCGCGCGTTCGTCGACCGCCTGCACCAGCGCGGGCATCGGCGTGATCCTCGACTGGGTGCCCGGCGCACTTCCCGAAGGACGAGTGGGCGCTCGCCCGCTTCGACGGCACCGCGCTCTACGAGCACGCCGACCCGCGCCAGGGCGAGCACCCGGACTGGGGCACGCTGATCTTCAACTACGGCCGCAACGAGGTGCGCAACTTCCTGCTCGCGAACGCGCTCTTCTGGCTGCGACGAGTACCACGTCGACGGCCTGCGCGTCGACGCGGTGGCCTCGATGCTCTACCTCGACTACTCGCGCAAGGCGGGCGAGTGGGTGCCGAACCAGTACGGCGGCCGCGAGAACCTCGACGCGATCGCCTTCCTGCAGCGAGCTGAACGAGCTGGTCGCACGGCCGCGAGCCCGGGCGTCGATCACCGCGGCCGAGGAGTCGACCGCGTGGCCGGGCGTCTCGCGGCCGACCTACCTCGGCGGCCTCGGCTTCGGCTTCAAGTGGAACATGGGCTGGATGCACGACACGCTCGACTACTTCGCAGCGCGACCCGGTCCACCGCCGCTACCACCACCACGCAGCTGACGTTCGGCCTGCTCTACGCGTTCACGCGAGAACTTCATCCTGCCGCTCTCGCACGACGAGGTCGTGCACGGCAAGGGCTCGCTGCTCGACAAGATGCCGGGCGACCGCTGGCAGCAGTTCGCGAACCTGCGCGCGCTCTACGGCTACATGTGGGCGCACCCGGGCAAGAAGCTGCTGTTCATGGGCGGCGAGTTCGCGCCAGGAGCGCGAGTGGAACCACGACCGCACGCTCGACTGGCACCTGCTCGAGCAGCCCGACGCACGCGGGCGTGCAGCGCGCTCGTCCGCGACCTGAACCGGCTCTACCGCGACGAGCCGGCGCTGTGGGAGGTCGACTTCGACCCGGCCGGGTTCCGCTGGCTCGAGCCGAACGACGCCGACGAACGAACGTCATCGCGTTCGCGCGCGTGCTCGCGGGCGGAGACGCGGCCGGTCGTGTGCGTCTGCAACTTCTCGCCGGTGCCGCGCCACGGCTACCGCGTCGGGCTGCCCGCGCCGCGGGCGCTGGCGCGAGCTGCTGAACACGCGACTCGGCGTTCTACGGCGGCTCGGACGTCGGCAACCTGGGCGCCGTCGTCGGCCGAGGACGTGCCGTGGCACGGCCAGCCGTTCTCGGCCGAGGTCACGCTGCCGCCGCTCGCGACCGTGTGGCTCGTCCCCGAGGACGAGCAGCCGGCCACGCTGCCGGCGCAGCGGGTCTGATCAGGCCGCGCGCCGGTCGGTCCACCACGCGGCGAAGCCGATCAGCACGATCGCCGCGCCGGTGAAGAGCCCCGTCTCCACGAGCTGCATCTGTCCAGAACCGGCTCGCGGGCTCGAAGACCGCATGCGTGAACCCCGCGTGGAAGTTCCCGAACAGAGCAGCCCTTCAGGTTGCCGCCGCCCCTCCCGCACGCGGCAACCTGCGCGCGCGTCACGTGTGGTTGCACGAGGTGTCCCGAAACGGTCGCTCGGGCCCTCCGTGATCACCCACGCGTTCCGCAGGCCCGGCGGGTCGGGCGCGGTTGCCTTCCAGGTCAGTACTCTCGCCGGGACGAGCCGTTGGCGGAGCCAGAAGTCGACGAAGAGCCGCGCCCCGAAGTACGCGCCGAACGCGACGAGGACGGCAGGCGCGGCGCGGCGCCAGACCACGCCGATCGCGAGCGCGAGCCCGAGTGCGAACAGCGTGTAGCCGAGCACGACGGTGCCGACGGAGTCGAACACGCTGTTGTCCATGCGCCCCTCCAGCCGGACGAGCGGCTCTCGCCACCAGGTGATGAGCCCGATGAACACGAGCGACGCGGCGAGCGCGACGCCGGCCGCGAGGCCGATCTTCGTCACGATCCAGCGGCGTGGGGAGACGCTCTGCGTCCAGTCGAGCCGATACGTGCCGTGCTCGAGCTGGAGCACGAACGGCGCGGCCAGCAGGACGCCGATGATGCCGGGAAGGAGGGTGAGCCAGTCGATCAAGCTCGCGAGCCGGTCGAAGCGTGACGTGAATGAACCGACGAGCTGGTCGCACACCGGCGAGGTGTGCGCGCCGGCACACGCCGCAAGGCCGTCGTGGTCGTACGCCGACGCCATGTGGAGGCCCGAGGGGACCAGAAGCGCCGCCATGATGGCCACGATCAGGCCGGCGACGATCGTCTCGGCGCGCTGCTCGCGCCAGCTCACCCAGATCATCGCGCCATCGCCTCGTCGAGCTGCACGGCGGGCGCCGGCTGCGCATCGGGGTAGCCCAGGTACGCGAGCACGATCTCCTCGAGATCGACCTCGTGCACCTCCCACTGCGCGTCGTACAGGCGCGTGGTCGACCGCACGAGCAGGGATGTCTGCCGTTCGGTGTGCCGCTCACGAATGACGTCGTGCCGCCGGCCACGGAGGCGGCCTCCGAGCGCGGCCCGGTCAGCAGCCGGTGCTCGGCGAGGATGTCGTCGATCGGGCCGACGAGCTGGGTGCGGGCGTGGGAGAGGATGACGAGGTGGTCGCAGACCCGCTCGAGGTCGGCGAGGATGTGCGACGACAGGATCACGCTGATCTCGCCTCGCTGACCACCTCGAGCACGGTGTTCATGAACTCGCGCCGTGCCAGGGGATCGAGCGAGCCACGGGCTCGTCGAGGATCAGCAGCTCGGGCCGCTTAGCGAGCGCGAGCGTGAGCGCCACCTGCGACTGCTTGCCGCCCGAGAGCTTCCCGATCTTGCGGTTGAGGGGCAGGCCGAGACGCTCGATGCGCGCGCGCGGCCAGATCGTCGTCCCAGCTCGG
>CAWCYR010000014.1:0-37964 GCA_963799895.1 uncultured Thermoleophilia bacterium | reverse complement strand
TGGTGGGAGTACGAGAACTGCGGTCTGCCCTCTGCGATCAGGCCCCGGCCCAACGTGATGCCGGGCAGCATCAGTCCTTGCCCCCGGACGAACTGGTCCCGTGCCGAAGCGGCCGAAGTCCCTGCCGCCCCCGGCTGGAAGCAGCCCGCGTTGTTCATATCGACGAACTCCTGGAGCGCCTGGCGCCAGCCCGGCGGTCCCGGCGAAGGTCACCTTGCCCGCCTTCAGCTTTGCCGCCCACTTCGTGTCCTTCCCGTAGACGGTCGCGACCGCCATGTCGACGATCAGGACCCGGACGGTCACCTGATTCGCGCCCGCGAAGCACGAAGGCGGCCGTTCCGGCGGACCTCGCCTTCCGGCACACGCTCAGGAGCTGCGGGAACGTCTGCGGGACCTTCAGCCCGAGCTGCTTGAACCGGTCGTCATTCGTGAAGATGCCCAAGGGCGCGACGATCGGCGTGAAGGCGAAGAGCCCCTTTCCGTGCTTTTTCGACGAGGTCACGAGCGGGAGCGACCGCTTCACCCACGGCTTCTTCACCATCGGCGCCAGGTGGCCCGCTTTCGCGAGCGCGCAGACCGAGATCGGCGTGCCGCAGCCCGGGAGGTACCTCAGGAGCGTCGGGAGCGTTGCCCGCCGCGAGCTCGGTCGTCTCGAGCTGGGCCTCTAGCTCGCGGTTCGGCGGGTAGGTGATGTTGACGTCGATGTTCGGGTAGACGCGCTCGAAGTTCGCGATCACCACCTTGTAACCGGGCTTGTACTGGATATTCGCGAACATGCTCAGCGTCACACCGCTTGTCGGGCCGGCCACCCCGCCGGCGGCCCCGACCGACAGGGCGGCGACAGCGGCGACCAATCCCGCGAGGAGTCGCCAGCTCACGTGGCCTGCCGTGCCCGGTCGTCCGCTGAGCCCCGGAGACGGGCGATGGCGGCGACGTTTCCGCGCTCCTCGAGGAACCGGATCGCCGCATCGACGGCGGCGTCGGCGGCCGCCGTCTGGCCGTTCGCTCGCTGCACCTCGGCGAGAGCCAACTGTGCTCTGGCCTTGAAGTCAAGGTTCTCGATGGGCTCGACCAGCGCAACCGCGCGCTGTGCGAGGGCCAGCGCTTCGGCGTAGTGGGCGTGGTGCGCGGCAAGTCGCGCCTGGACTATGACACGCTGCACCGCCCACCCCTGGTAGAAGGCCGGCTCGGGGCAGTGAAGGGTGTAGGAGATGGAATCTGCGGCTTCGTCCCAGCGACCGTCGTCGCAGTAGAAGCTGGCGAGCTCGACGGCCGAGGCCATGGCCGGCCGGTCGGGCACCGCGCCGGCCGCGCCGCGCAGATGAGCATGTCTCGCCACGAGCACCTCCTCGGCCCCGGCGCGGTCACCGATGAGCTCCAGCGCCTGTGCCATGCTCAGCTGGAAGACGTTGGACGTACGCCCGTCCCGGGTTTCTACGACGATGCTGCTGCGCCGGATGTGGTCGCGTGCCTCGTCGAATCGCCCAGCCATCGCGAACAGGACAGCCAGGCTCCGTGATACGACGGCCTGGAGGGCGGGATCGTCTCTGCTCGACTCGAGCAGCTCCTCGCAGCGGCGAATGCCCTCGTTCACGGGCGTCGCGCCGTGCGGCCCGCCGGCCATGTAGAAGCAGACCGTCGAGACGACCCGCCGGCGGGTGGCCGGGTCGCCGGAGGCCTCCGCGTGGACGAGCGCTAGCTCGGCCGCGATGGTGGCCTCGCGGCTCCGGCCCTGGTGCTGCAGGGCCATCGAGACCAGTCGCCCGGCGAGAGCCTGGCCGGACCTGTCGCCAAGCTCTCGAACGTCTCGACCGCAGCCGTCGCGAACGCAAGCACGTCCGCGTGATCGCAGCTCGGATCGGTGATGCGATGTGACCAGACCTGGACCAGGGCGCGTAGTTCGAGGCCTGGCTGCTCGAGGCCGGCCGCAGCATCCATGGCCGCCGTGAGCATCGCGTCCGACTCCGGTACAGGCCCCGTCTCGCCGACGGCGTATGCGAGATCGATTTGGGCGCGCGTGCGGTCGCGCGGGTCTTCGATCCCGAGCGCGAGCGCGCGTTCGAGCAGGTTGGCGGCGGCCGCTATGTCGCCGCGGCCGATCGCGCGGCGTCCCCCGGAAGCCAGGCGGAGAGCTGCCCGCCGCCCGAGCGCGCTGATCTCCTCCGTGACCGAGCCGAGCTCCTCGTGGTACCGGTACGCCCGCTCGAGGTGATGCCCGAGCAGCTCGTCGAGGGAGACGAGCTGAGCGCCGTGCTCTTCCAGCCACGCCGCGAAGCGCTCGTGGAGCTCGGCGCGGCTCGCCTTCGGCAGCGCCTCGTACGCGGCATCGCGGATCAACAGGTGGCGAAAGCGAAAGCCGTCCTCGCCGGGCAGGTCGGTCCGGCCGGGCGTGATCAGCCCCTTCCGCACAAGGGCGGCGAGTGTCGGCGTCACCGGCGCATGCTCCGGCGTGAGCGCCTGCACGGCGTTACGGTGGAAGATCTCCCCCTCGATGGCGCCGCGTTCGAGCGCGCTTCGCTCGGCGGGCTCGAGGCGGTCCACGCGTGCGGCCAGCAGCGCGTGCAGGGTGGGCGGCACGGTGACCGCGTCCTGTCACCTCGCCGTGGTCGGCGAGCGCCAGCATCTCCTGGACGAAAGCGGGTTCCCCCGGCGGCACGGGCGATCCGCGTGCGGAGCCGGCCGGTCATGCTCTCCGGGAGCAGCTCGTCGACGTGCTCGTCGCTAGCGGCTCCAGCCGCAGCGTGGCCGGCCACGAAGGGCGGCGCTCGACCAGTTCCGGCCGCGCCAGGCAGACGAGCAGGATGGCGGCGCCCGATGAGAGGAGCGCGAAGTGCTCGACGAGCTCGAGCAGCGTCTCCTCGCCCCAATGGATGTCATCGAGCAGGACGACCAGCGGCCGCTCGGCTGCGGCGTGCTCGAGCGTCCGGCGAAACGCCCACGCGATCTCGTCCGCCGTTGCCGCAGCCGCCTGGTCTCCTACAAGCGACCGGATTGTCGCCGCGGCGGCCTCCTCGGGCGGCAGCTCGAGCTCCTTGAGCACCTCGACGACAGGCCAGTACGTGATTCCTTCGCCGTACGGCAGGCAGCGTCCGGCGACGACGTGCGCGTCGATCGACGCCAGTAGCTCTGCGGCAAGGCGGGACTTGCCGATCCCTGCCTCTCCGACGAGCGTCACGAGCTCGCATCGCTGCTCGGCCACCACTCGCTCCCAGACCTGCCGCACGGCCGCGAGCTCGCATTGGCGTCCGACGAAACGCAACACGTGGAGCCGGGCGGCGCGCCTCGTGGACGCCTAGCACCGATATGCGCGGGACCGGCTTGGCCCGCCCTCTCACGTGCAGCGCCTCGACCGCCTCGACGTCGGCTGCGCTATGCGACGAGCGCGAGCGTCGTGCTCGCCGATCAGGACTTCGCCCGGCGCCGCGGCCTCCTCGAGCCGCTTGCCGACCCTTGCGGGATCACCGGTGACGCGCAGCGTTCCGGCGGCCGTGCCCGCGAGGACCTCGCCGCTGTTGACGCCGATCCGCGCCTGCACGCCGAGGCCCGCACGAGCGCCGTCGCGCATCTCGAGCGCCGCCCGCAGCGCACGCAGCGCATCGTCCTCGCGCACACGCGGGACGCCGAAGACGGCCATCGACCTCGTCGCCGACGAACTTCTCGACCGTGCCGCCGTGCCGCTCGACCACCGCCGCAGCCGCTCGAAGTAGCGCGCGAGCATGACGCGTCCGCAGCGCCTCGGGATCGAGCCGCTCGCCGAGCTCGGTCGTAGCGCGACGACGTCGCAGAAGAGCACCGTCACGATCTTCCGCGCGCCTCGACGCGACGAGCGCGTGCCGCGGGGCGGGCGCGCCGACGGCGCGGCGATCGGCGCGGCCGGGCGGCGGCGGCGCGTCGGCAGGTCGAGCGCCGGGTCCTGGACGCAGGATCGCCTTCTCGAGCTGCTGCAGCGCCTGGCCCGGATCGAGGCCGAGCTCCTCGACGAGCGTGCGCGCGCGCGTCCTGGTAGACGGCGAGCGCGTCGGCCTGGCGGCCGGCGCGGTAGAGCGCGAGCATCAGCAGCCCGCGCAGGCTCTCGCGCAGCGGATGCTCGCGGACGAGCGCCTCGAGCTCGGCGACCACCTCGGCGTGGCGGCCGAGCGCGAGGTCGGCCTCGAGCCGCTGCTCGAGCGCGACCAGGCGCAGCTCCTCGAGCCGGCCGATCTCGTTCCGGCGCGAACGGCTCGTACCCGAACGTCCGCCAGCGGCGGGCCGCGCCAGAGCGCGAGCGCCTCGCGCAGCACGGCGCCCGCCTCGCCGGGCCGCGCCGTCGCGCGAGCAGCCGCCGGCCCTCGTCGAGCAGGCCCTCGAACCGGTCGACGTCGAGCGCGCCGCGGGTCGAGCCGCAGCACGTACCCGGTCGGCCGCGTCTCGAGCACGCCCTCGCCGAGCACCTTGCGCAGCTGCGAGACGTAGACCTGCACGGTCTTGACCGCCGTCGCCGGCGGCCGCTCGCCCCAGAGCTCGTCGACGAGCCTCGCGTCGCCACGACCTCGTCTCGCCCGCATGAGCAGAACCGCGAGCAGCGCCCGCTGCTTCTGCGGCGCCGAGCGCGAGCTCGCGGCCGTCCCTCCAGACGGCGAGCGGGCCGAGGATGCCGAATTCCAGGAACCGAACCTAGCGCGTTCGCGGCCTCGCGTTCGGGTACCGCCGGCGGAAGAGGCCGTACGCGACGACGCCCACGGAATCGGCAGCCAGTACGAGACGAGCCGGTAGGCGAGCGTCGCGAGGAGCGCATCGCCCGGCGTGACGCCGGCCAGGGTCAGCGTCCCGACGAGCCCGGCCTCGACGAAGCCGAGACCGCCGGGCGTGAGCGGGATCAGGGCGAGCAGCTTGCCGGCCGTGTAGGCCAGGATCACCAGCGACGGCCGCGGCTGGGCGTGGACGGCCCGCAGCGCGCAGAGGAGCGCGGCGTAGTCGAGCATCGTGCTGCCGGACGCAGACACGATGGCCGCCTTCCAGCGCAGGCCGATGGTCCGCTTGACGAAGTCACGCTGGGCCAGAAGCGCCTCGGGCAGGCCCGTGAGCGGGCGCTCGCGCCGCATTGTTCGGTTCAGCAGCCACTGGATCCCCCGTCCGACGAACCGGAGCGGCCGGTCGGAGGCGAAGGCTGCCACTCCGGCGGCAACGAGCAGCACGAGCAGTGCGGCGCCGAGGTACGCGGCGGTGGCGAGGCTGCGATCGACGGCCGCGCCGCCGATTACCGCCGGCAGAGCAAGGATCGGCAGCGTGAGCACCGTCCCGAGCTGCAGGACCGCCGTCGCCGTCAGCGCAGTCGCCGCGTTGCCCGTATCGACGCCCGCGCGGCGGAGCATCCCGACCGAGAACGCCGTGGCGGTCGCCCCGCCACCGGGCACGACCTTCCCGACGGCGTTGCCGCTGAGGTGCGAGCACGCGACGAGGAACCAGCTCCTGATGTGCAGCGCGATCCGGTTCAGCTCCCAGATGCAGACGATGCTCCCGGCCTCGCACAGGAGGGCGAGCCCCGCCCAGTACCACGTCAGCTTGTCGAGCGACCGCGACGAGGAGAAGACGGCGGTGAGGCTGGGCAGGAGCAGATAGAGCGATACGCCTGTGACGACGACGAGCAAGCCAGGCCGGCCGTAGCGCCTCCACCCGGTGCGCGTGGGCGCGGAGGCCGTCGTCGGTTCAGCGGCTTCATTCACCGTCGTCGGCCCCGAGGGTCTCGGCGCTCGTCCGCGTGATCAGCCGCGCGCCGCGGCCGTGGGTGACGAAGCTGAACGACCAGCGGATGAAGACGAGCAGCCGGTTCTGGAAGCCGATGAGGTACCAGAGGTGGACGACGAGCCAGGTGATCCAGGCGAGGAAGCCGCTGAGCCGGACGCCCGTTGATGTCGGCGACGGCGCGCGGCGCGGCCGATCGTGGCGAGGTTGCCCTTGTCGCGGTAGTGGAACGGCGCGCGCGTCGCTCGCCGCGCAGCCGGGCGCGGACGACCTTGGCGGCGTAGCGGCCCTGCTGCATCGCGACCGGCGCGACGCCCGGGCAGCGACCTGCGGCTCGCCGTCGCGCGTCGCGCACGCGGACCATGTCGCCGAGCGCGAACACCTCGGGGTGGCCGGGCAGCGTGAGGTCGGGCTCGACGGTGACGCGGCCCGGCGCGGTCGACGCTCGGCGCCGGTCAGCTCGCCGAGCGCGCCGGCGAGCGCGCGAGGCGGTGACGCCGGCCGCCCAGATGACGGTGCGCGCTCGGGATGCGCTCGTGCGCGCCGTCGGGCGTCGCGACCGTCGACCGCCTCGGCGTCGATGCCGACCACCGTGCGCTCGAGCAGCGGCGTCACGCCGAGCTGCTCGAGCGAGCGCGCGGCCTTGCGCCGACAGCGACGGCGGGAACGTCGTCGAGCACGCGGTCGGCCGCCTCGACCAGCAGGATCGCGCGCCGTCGCGCGGGTCGATCGACGCGGAAGTCGCGGCGCAGCGTGTCGCGCGCGAGCTCGGCGATCTGGCCGGCCATCTCGACGCCCGGTCGGCCCGCCGCCGACGACGACGAACGTCAGCCAGGCCGCGCGGCGCGCCGGGTCGGGCTCGAGCTCGGCCGCCTCGAAGGCGCTGAGGATGCCGGCTGCGCACGGCGAGCGCGCTCTCGAGCGACTTGACCTCGGCGGCGCACGTCGCGCCACTCGTCGTGGCCGAAGTAGGAGTAGCGCGAGCCGCCGGCGACGATCAGCGTGTCGTAGGCGAGCGACGTCGGGCGCCGGCATCGCCGGCCGACCGGCGCGACGTGCAGCTCGCGCGCCGTCGAGGTCGAAGTCCGGCGACCTCGGCCATCAGCACGCGGACGTTGCGGTCGCGCTTGAAGATCGCGCGCAGCGGATAGGCGATCTCGCCCGGCGACAGCGCCCCGGTGGCGACCTGGTAGGTCAGCGGCTGGAAGAGGTGGAAGTTGCGCCGGTCGACCAGCGTGACCTCGACCGGCGCGCGCCGCAGCTCCAGGCGGCCTGCAGGCCGCCGAAGCCGCCGCCGACCACGACCACCGATGCCGGCCGCCCCAGTCCGATTGTGCTGGCACGGGCGGATCGTCGCACGACGGCTGGGCCGCGCTCGTCAGGGCCCGGGCACGGCGCCCACAGGTCGCGGACGTACTGGACGGCATCGAGGCGATCGACCGAACGTCGATCAACGCCTGGGAAGACCAGGAATTCGTCGAGGCCGTCAAGGCAACCGGTCGCAAGAAGCTGCTCTATGACCGCACTCTGGACGGAGGCCTGCCTCACCTTCCCGACGCTCGACGCCCTCCGAGAGGGATACGAGGTCTACCCGGACGTGGACGCAGTCGGCGGCACCTCCGTCGAGGCACACCGAGCCGCGCTCGAGCGGGTCGTCCAGGCCGGCGCGCAGCCGACGAGCTGGGTCCAGCTCCTCTGCGAGCTGGAGCGCGACTGGGCGCGCAAGGACGACTGCAAAGCAGTTCGCCGACCTCGTCTTCGCCGTCGAAGGGCTATAGCACGGAAGCCCGTGCGATGATCCCGGCGAGCGGACGTGTCGACGGCGGACCATCACTCCGAGTATCTGGCCAGGGCGCTAGACGCCCTCACGCCCGCAGGGCACGCGCGGGTTGATGAGCTCCTGGACCAGCTCGCCGCGGTCGTCGGCGATCACGAGGCCGTCGCCCGCTTCGCCGCCGCCCGCAAGGCCGAGGTCGATGGCGGGGGGACGGAATCTGCCGAGATCGGCCCCGGGCGCGCTGCTCAGCCGTCACGAGCTGGACATCCTGATAACGGGCTTCACGGAGATCCGTGATCAGGAGCCGCTGGACGACGTCGGGGACTGGGGCAACGCCGTGGTGGCGTTGCTCGAGGACGAAGCTGCCCACGCTCCGGCGGGACTGAGGCAGAGCGGTGGAGACAAATCGCCTGGTGCTCGTTGCCCGTCTCAAGCCCGGCGGCCGGGACCGAGTACGCGAGCTGATCGCCGCGGGACCCGACCCGGAGCTCACGGCGATGTTCGACCGCGTCGGCGTTTTCCTGACCGAGGACGAGGTCGTCTTCTTCACGAGGGCGAGCGCGCGGACGAGGCGATGCGAGCGTTCTTCGACGATCCGGTCAAGGCGACGGCTCTGACCCCCTGGCTGGCGGTGTTCGACGGTCCACTTCGCCGCGCGCGCGAGGCCTACTTCGTCGACCGAGGCGGCCGAGTCCTCGTGGCGATGGAGTACGAAGTCCAGCGGCTCGAGCTCGGCGACGTCGTCCTGATGAGCCTTCCCGGGCAGGACGAGGAACTCGAGGCGACGGTCGTCCGGGATATCGATCGCACCGCGACAACCGTCCGGGCGACGATGCGAGTGAAGGGACAGGAAGATTTCGTCCAGGAGTGGCCGCTCGGCGAGCTGGTGACCGTCGTGCGCGGTCCCTGAACGGGTTGACCGCTTCGCGAGAACGTGACAGCGTTGGCAGCGAAGGCTGGCCAGGGGCAACCGCGGGCTGACCGCTCCGACCGGTGTTTTGTGCGGCAACTCCATCGGGGGAGGCAAGAATGACAGGGCTCAAACGTTTCTTGCTGCTGGCGGCAAGCGGTTCGGCGATCGTGCTTCTTCGTCTACCCCGCGGTGCTTTCGGCGGCGGACGGCAAGCCCACGAGAGTCGCCATCACGGACGCCGAGCAGTCCGCCCACTTCCGCGCGGGGCGCGTGTGCACCTTCGAGTTCGACGCGGCGCCCGTGTCGAACAACCAGTACCTCACGACGTACCCGGCCGACGCGAACGGCGACATCCGGATGTCCGTCAACGGCGTCCTGAAGGAGCGGGTGACGAACGTCGGCACGGGGAAGTCGATCATCCTCAACGTCTCCGGTCCGTCGACGGAGATCGTGCATCCGGACCAGACGGCGGACCTGACCCTCGACGGCTCGGTCATGGTCAGCTACAACGCGCGCTTCAACCCGCGCGGCCCGGCTACGTACGTCTACACCGGACACACGGTTCTCTCGATCTCCGACGATGGTGTCCTGACGCTCGTCAGCACGACCGACAAGAAGCCGTTCGACGTCTGCGCCGCGCTCTCGTAGCGCCGTCAGGCGGCGGACAGCGCGTAGTCAGCGGCCTCGTCGAGGCTCATTGCCCTGCCCTCCCCCGAGGCCTGCTCCCAGGCCTCCGGGTCGCAGGCCGCTTCCACGCTCTCGATGATCTCCTTGTTGTCGGGATTGTCCGCCTCGTAGGGCGCAAGCAGCGAGAGGTGGAAGGCGCCTGCGGCCGCGAGCCGAGCAGCCCGCGAGGTGTGTCCCGTGGCGGCGGCGATCCCGGCGAGCCAGAGGATCTCCTCCGCCGCGGGTAGCTTCATGCCGAGCTCCAGTGCGAGACGGAGGCTTTCCCGCGTGCGCGTCCCTGCCTCCTCCCATCGCTCCTCGCGGTATGCGACCCGGCCGAGCCCTGCGAGCGCGAAGCAGATGTGGCGTTTGTCGCCGATCGCGGTGGCGATCTCGGCCGCCTCCGCGAACATGGCAGCAGCCTTGTCCGTCTCTCCCTCCTGCAGGGCCATCTGGGCAACGTTGTGCAACGACAGGGCGACCCGCGAAAGATCGCCGATCCGGCGGCGCACCTCCAGGCTCTCCTCGAAGCAGGCCCTCGCCCGTTCGCTCTCACCGAGCATGTGCATCACGCCGCCGAGGTTGTTCAGCGCGATCGCGAGCACGAAGTCGTCGCCTGCCGCGCGCGCGAGAGCGACCGCCTCCTCTCCCAGGGCCACTGCCGCACGACGATCGGACGGGCTACTGGTGGTCTCGGCCCGGATGGGGCAGAGGACGGCGGCGGCGATCGCGGCCTGCGCTGTGGCTCCGACCTCCTTCGCGTAGGCGTAGCCCTCCTCGAGCAGGGCGAGCGCCTCCTCGGTCTCGTTCTGCTCGTACGCGAGATAGCCGGCGCCGTAGAGCACCTTGGCCCGGGCCTCCGACGGCTCGTCCGGGGCAGCATCGAGCGCTCGCCGCAGCCAGCCGCGCGCCTCCGTGACGTGGCCGTGCATCCACCAGAACAGCCACAGCGGCCCCGCAAGCCTGACCGCCCGGTCGACATCGCCGTGGTCGAAGAACCAGTCGAGGCTCGTGCGGAGATTGTCGTGCTCGTCCTCCAGGCGTTGCAGCCAGACGGGCTGCTCGGCTCCTTTCAGGAACGGCTCGGCCTCCACGGCGAGCGTAAGGAACCACTCTGCGTACCGGCGGCCGATCGCGTCGGCGTCGTCCGAGGCGGCGAGGCGCTCGCGGGCGAACTCCCCGATCGTCTCCAGCATCCAGAACCGTTCACCGGTCCGGCGTACGAGGCTCTTGTCGAGCAGCGACTGCAGCCGGTCGACGTCAGCCTCGACGATCTCTTCCGCCGCGTCCAGCGTACTGCCGCCGCCGAAGATCGACATCCGCGCGAACAGCTGCTTCTCGTCGTCGGCCAGGAGGTCGTGCGACCACTCGATCGTCGCGCGAAGCGTGTGCTGGCGCGCTTCCGCATCGCGGCCGCCCTTCAGGAGATCGAGGCGCTGGGCGAGCCGGTCCAGGATCTGCGGTGGGGTGAGTACACCGGTGCGGGCCGCGGCGAGTTCCACGGCGAGCGGAAGGTTGTCCAGGCGGCGACAGAGCTCAACGGTCGTCGCGTTCGGCTCGAGCCCGCTCCGCTCAGAGAAAAGCGCTACAGCCTCGGGCTCGGCGAGGGGCGGTACGGGATAGTCGACTTCGCCTCGGACACGAAGCAGCTCGCGGCTGGTCACGAGCACGTGCAGGTTCGGGCAGGCCTCGACGAGCGAGGCGAGCTCTGCCGAGGCTCTGATCACTTGCTCGAGGTTGTCGAGCAGGAGCAGCAGCTCCCGCTCGCCGATCGCTTCGGCGACGCCATCCTTCGCCGCGAGCGTCTGCCCGACCGTTTCGAGGACAAGTGCCGGGTCACGGACCGCGGCAAGGCTGACCCAGAACACGCCGGCCTTGAACTCTCCGACGAGATCCGAAGCCGCCTCGATCGAGAGCCGCGTCTTGCCCGACCCGCCCGGCCCGCTGAGCGTGACGAGCCGGTGCCCGCGCACGAGCTCGACCACCTCAGCCGTCTCCCGCTCACGCCCGATGAACGAGGACGCCGGCCGCGGCAGGTTCGTATTGGAGATCGTCTTGAGGGGTGGGAAGCGCTTCTTCCCGAGCTGGAAGATCGCCACCGGCTCGGCGATGTCCTTGAGGCGATGCTCGCCGAGGTCGGTTACGCCGCCGTCCAGCAAGGCCCGCGTGGCCGCCGACAACAACACCTGGCCGCCGTGCCCCGCGGCTGCGACCCGCGCACCGAGATGGACGTCCTCCCCGACGTAACCTTCTCCCGTCACAAGGGCCTCGCCGGTGTGTAGCCCCATCCGGATCCGGATCAGACCGGGCTCAAGCGCCACATTCGCCGCCGCCGCGGCGGTGAATGCCGCCCGTGCATCGGTGAACACGTAGAAGAACGCATCCCCCTGCGTGTCGACCTCGACACCGCCCTCCGCGGCGAAGACCTTGCGCAGCACTCGCCGATGCTCTGCCAGCGCCTCCGCGTACGCCTCCGCCCCGAGCTCGTGCAGCAGCCGCGTCGACCCCTCGACGTCCGTGAACAGGAAGGTGACGGTCGCGCTCGGGAGCCGGCGCCGCATGCCGGGATGATCGCCCCTTCTCATCGGGTTCGCTCGCGCACCAGTGAACGCGCCAGGGTCTTTCACTGGCGCGAACGGTGGCCCGAGACGCGATCCTTGAGCGGTCAAGAAACTCCAGGGATCGAAAGGAGACCCCGAAATGGCAACGATGCACACCACAACTGGTTTTGGCGCCGAGACGTTCACGAGCGCCACGCACGACGGCCTGGCCGAGCTCCGCGAGGGCTACGCCGAGGTCGGCGACATGCGGCTGCACTACGTCGAGGCCGGCAACGGGCCGCTCGTCATCCTCCTGCACGGCTTCCCGGAGTTCTGGTACGGGTGGCGCCGCCAGATCGCGCCGCTGGCAGCAGCCGGCTACCACGTCGTCGCGCCCGACCTGCGCGGCTACAACCTCTCCTCACGGCCGAAGGGCATTGGGCCCTACGGCGCGGACAAGCTGGCCGAGGACATCAACGGCCTCATCCACGAGCTCGGCTACGAGTCGGCGATCCTCGTCGGCCACGACTGGGGCGGGACGGTCGCCTGGACCACCGCGATGAACCACCCCGAAGTCGTCGAGCGCCTCGCCATTCTCGACGCCGCCCACCCGCGCAAGCTCCAGAAGGGCCTCTTCAAGCCCCGCCAGCTCGTGCGCAGCTGGTACTTCTTCTTCTTCGCCCTCCCGTGGCTGCCCGAGCGCATCGTGCGGGCCAGGAACTTCCGCTTCTTCCGCAACTTCCTGCGCGACGCACGCCCTGCCTACACCGAGCAGGAGACCGACCGCTACGTCGAGGCCTGGTCGCAGACGGGAGCGCTGTCCGGGATGATCAACTACTACCGCAACTCGGTCTTCACGCCGCCGTGGAAGGCCAAGGCCGCGATCAAGCTCGTCTCCGCGCCCACCCTGGTCATCTGGGGGCAGCGCGATCGCTACCTCGGCCGCACCCTCGCCGAGCCCGAGCACCACGACGTGCCCAACCTGGTCGGCGTCGAGCGTCTGCCCCACGCGTCGCACTGGGTTCATCACGACGAAGCCGAGCGCGTCAACGAGCTGCTCGTGAAGTTCTTCGCCTCCTGACCTGAGGTGTGGTTCGAACGGAGCGCGGCGCCTTTGGCGCCGCGCTCCTTTTCATCCGCAGCTGCCATGGCCCTTCGGGGCTGACCGACGCTCATGGCCCGGGGGTCACGCCGGTGATTCACCTTGCCCGACGGGGCCGCTGAAGAAGAGCCCAGCCCACGCTGGGGCGCTCAGGTGAAGGGCAGCAGACAGGCAGCAACGGCGAGAACGAGGACGGCCGCGCCGCGCGTCGTTGCAAGCCGAGTCATGGCTTCGCATTTCCCACTCACCGTGATCTCAGTCTCGAAGTCCGAGGGCGATCGCACGCCAAGCCGCCTGACCGCGCGGCCCGAGCGCGTCCCATCCACTCGAGTCACCCGCTTGGGGTGACCCGGCTCTCGGCGGCTGCCCGTAGCGTCCGCACCAGATGGCGCGTGGTGTCCGCAGAGCCAGGTTCCCTAGCGCGGCGGCTGAGGACAGCCGCCCGAAAGTAGGAGGATTCGATGGCGATTCGCCCTTGATCGCGAGGGGGAGCGGCCGCACCGCGGCAGGCTCGGCACCGACCGGAACGGGTCGTTGATGACGTACCGAAGGAAGGGACGATGACTACCCAAATCGATGAGATGAAGGACGGCTCGGCGGTCGCCGAGGGGGAGCCGAAGGTCGAGCACTTCACCCTTGCCGAGCGGGCGGCGCGCGGCCGCGCGGCCCGCGCCGAGACTCCTCGCGCAAGCCACTCGGGCCTGGACACGCTCGGCGATCGCGATCCGGTCGGGCTGGTGGAGCAGGAGGACGAAGGACGCGTGCAGGAGCTCGTTCCGATTCGCCACGGGCGGATGCTCGTCTCGCCGTTCACGTTCTACCGCGGTGCGGCCAGCATCATGGCGCACGACCTCGCCCCGACACCGCGCGCCGGCCTCACCGTCCAGCTCTGTGGCGACGCCCACTGCTCGAACTTCGGTGGCTTCGCGTCGCCGGACCGCGCGCTCGTGTTCGACCTGAACGACTTCGACGAATCCTTGCCGGGGCCGTTCGAGTGGGACATCAAGCGGCTGGCCGCGAGCTTCGAGATCTGCGGCCGCGACCGGAATTTCACCGACGCCGAGCGTCGAGCCGCCGTGATCGGTGTCGTGCGCGCGTATCGCGAAGCGATACGCGACTTCGCAGCGATGCCCAACCTCGCCGTCTGGTACTCGCGCCTCGACGCCGACCAGCTCGCCGCCCGCATTCGTGTCGAGCAGAACAAGAAAACAGCGAAGACCGTGGACCAGAGCCTCGCCAAGGCACGGACGAAGGACAGCATGAAGGCGTTCTCGAAGCTCACGCACCTCGTGGACGATGAGCCAAGGATCGTCTCCGACCCGCCCCTCGTCGTACCGATCGCCGAGCTCGTGGACGAGGAACAGGCAGACCAGATCACACACACCGTGAAGGAGGCATTCCGCCTGTACCGCGGCTCGCTGCAACATGACCGCCGCAAGCTGCTGGAGGAATTCCGCATCGTCGACGTCGCACGCAAGGTAGTCGGCGTCGGCAGCGTCGGCACCCTCGCGTGGATCCTGCTGCTGCTCGGCCGTGACGATTCCGATCCTCTCTTCCTGCAGGTCAAGGAGGCAGGGCCCTCGGTGCTCGAGCCGCATCTCGGCAAGAGCGAGTTCCGAAACCACGGCCAGCGCGTCGTCGAGGGCCAGCGCATGATGCAGGCGTCCAGCGACATCTTCCTTGGCTGGCTGCGCAATCCGAAGGGCATCGACGGCAAGCCGCACGATCTCTATGTCCGCCAGCTGTGGGACTGGAAGGTTTCGATAGACCTCGAAGCGATCCTTCCGCGCGGGCTCGCGCTGTACGCACAGGTTTGCGGCTGGACCCTTGCGCGGGCTCATGCGCGCTCGGGAGATCGGGTGGCGATCGCGTCCTACCTCGGCAAGGCAGACGTCTTCGACCGCGCGGTCGCTGACTTCGCCCAGGCGTACGCCGATCTCAACGAGCGCGACTACCGAGCTTTGACCGCCGCGGTCGCCTCCGGCCGCATCGAGGCGATGGAAGGGGTCTAAGCGACGGGCGACTACACGACTGCGGCCGCCGCCGCGGCAGCCGCCTCAACCTCGGTCTCGCCGCCGATCGGCCGGCGCCGCTGACGGATGACGATTACGGTCCCCGCCCCGGCGACCAGATACAGGGTGAGCACGACGAGCGACGTCGCGGTGCCGTTGCCGCCGAAGTAGATCGTGTTCCGCACGGCAGTCGTGCCCGCTCCTGCAGGGAGATACGGGCCGAAGATCCGCCAGATGTCGGGCAAGTATGCGGTCGGCACCGAACCGCCCGAGGCCGGAGCTCCGAAGATCACGAAGACGACGACCACGACGAGGGTCCCTGCGGCGCCCAGCACTGTCTGCAGCGCTGCAGTTGCGAATGCGACGGCCATCATCACAAGGGTGAAGAGCCCCCAGAGCACCAGAAACTTCGACGTTGGCAGGGCACCGAGCACGGGCCCGGCGACCGTGTCCGTGACGAACGCCCCGATGACCGCGGCGAGAGCCAGCGAGACGAGGCGTCCGCGCCGCGTCGCTCGTCCCCCGTAGGCCATCCCGATCGTCGAGGACAGGTACCCGCCGATGATCAGCGCCATCACCACGAGGAAGGACACGGTGCCGCTCTCGTCACCCGACGGCAACGGGTGAACCTGGACGATCGCGAGCTTCCGGTGAAGGGCGGCCGCAGCGGCCCCGAAGGCGGTGCTGAGCGCCGTCGCCCCGGCCAGGCCTGCCGCCGGAACGACGATCAACGTCGCCCCCGCCGGACCTGCGACGAACGCTCCGTCGATTTTCCGCTGGTCGATCGCGTCACGTGCGGCCGATTCGCTCGGGTACCGCGTCGTCTTCAACGAGAACTGCTTCCCGACCGCAACCGGCAGCGGAGAAGCACCGACGACCCCGAACGCCACATCGTGCGGCTTTGGATCGTGCAGGGCGCCGACGTACGAGAGCACGAACAGCGCTTGCACGAAGAGCACGACGCCTATCGCCACCATCAGCAGCGGGACGCGGCCGAGCCTGGCCGCCCGCTCCGGCGCGCTTTCCATCACCGAGCGCTACTCGCGCATCAGCATCGCGGCTGCCTCGCGCTCGAGGTCCATGTACGCCTCGCCGCTGACGTCGACCGCGACGCGCCGAATCGTCCCGCCGGTGAAGCGCCACGGCTGCACGCCCGGGTAGTCCTCCGTGACGCCGGCGCCCCCGTCGCGTCCGATGCAAAGCCCCTCCCCCGCGATCATGAACTTCCCTGGCTGCGTCTTGATCGGGCCCTCGCCGACCTTCGTCTCGCCGTGCCAGAGCGAGAGGAGCCCCGTGGCGACCCCGGGCGGGTCCTCCCCGCTCTTGTCGAACGATGCCGACAGGATCAGGTTCTCACCGACCGGCAGGTCGACCGTCGAGACGATCTTCTCCTCCGTTATGCCGACGAAGCTGTAGACGTAGTGGAGCCGGTTGTCCTTCACGTACAGGGCATGGCCGCCGAACGGTGACCCGTGCGCGAAGAGCACGCCCTCGGCGCCCGCAGCCGGGATGTCGACCAGCGCCCCGATCGTGAAGGAGCGGTTGCGGACGTTTACCGCCTGGGCCTCCGGAACCTCCGCCGTGTCGGGGAAGTACATGTAGCGGTCGCGCGGCGGCGACAGCACCGGCCGCGGCGTGAGCATGATCTCGAGTGCCGAGCGGTCGTCGAGCGGGAACGCCTGGTTTCGCCCCGCTTCTGCGAACCAGAGGTTCACGAGCTCCCGCACCTTCTCCGGGTGCTCGGCCGCAAGGTTGTGCAGCTCGGAGCGGTCGACCTCGGTGTGGTACAGCTCCCACTCGTCGTCGTTGAAGTTGCTCCAGCCGGCGATCGTCGGATGGTTCGTGACGGCCTTCCAGCCGTCGTGCCAGACCGCCCGTGAGCCGAGCATCGAATAGAACTGCGTCTGCCGGGTCGTGGGTGCCTTTGCGTCGTCGAAGCTCGACCGCATGCTCGCGCCGTCGAAGCTGCTCTGGACGTGCCCCTTGATGGTCTGCGGCGCCTCGACGCCGAGCGAGTCGATGACCGTGGGGACGATGTCGATCGCATGGTGATACTGGTGCCGGATTTCGCCCTTGGCCTTGATGCCGGCAGGCCACGAGACGATGCACGGGTCAGACGTACCGCCGTTGAACTCGTAGCGCTTCCACATCTTGAACGGCGTGTTGAACGCCATCGCCCAGCCGTTGGGGTAGTGGTTGTATGTCTTCGGGCCGCCGAGCTCGTCGAGCATCGGCATGTTCGCCTCGACGGTGTCGGGGATGCCGTTTGCGAACTTCATCTCGTTGACCGAGCCGTTCGGGCCGCCCTCTCCGGAGGCCCCGTTGTCGGACACGAGGACGACGATCGTGTTCTCGCGCCAGCCGAACTCCTCGAGGAACGCGAGCAGCCGCCCGATCTGGTCGTCCGTGTGCTCGAGGAACCCGGCGTAGACCTCGGCCATGCGGCAGAACAGCTTCTTCTCGTCGTCGGAGAGCGAGTCCCACGGCCGCGTGACGTCGAGCGGCGGGAAGGGCTTACCGTCGGGACCAGTGCGCGTCTCCGTCGTCCCGATCGGGTTGATCGGGGGCAGCTCGGTGTCCCCCGGGACGATCCCAAGCTCCTTCTGCCGGGCGAGCGTCTGCTCGCGCAGCGCCTCGTAGCCCATGTCGAAGCGGCCCTTGTACTTCTCGATCCACTCCTTCGGCACGTGGTGCGGCGCGTGACAGGCGCCGGGCGCGTAGTAGAGGAAGAACGGCTTCTCCGGCGCCACCGACTTCGCGTCCATGATGAACTCGATCGCCTTGTCGGTGAGGTCTTCCGTCAGGTGGTACCCCTCCTCCGGCGACTTCGGCTGGTCGACCAGGTGGTTGTCGTAGACGAGGTCGGGATACCACTGGCTCGTCTCGGCGCCGAGGAACCCGTACCAGCGTTCGAAGCCGCGGCCGCTCGGCCAGTTTCGCCGCGTCGAGGCGAGGTTCATCTCGTCCTCGGGGCAGAGGTGCCACTTGCCCACCATGTAGGTGTTCCAGCCGAGCTCGCCAAGGATCTCCGGCAACATGCCGTTCTCGGGGGGGATCGTGCCGCTCGCGTTCGGGAAGCCGATGGCCGCCTCGGTGATGCAGGCCATGCTGTTGCGCGTGTGGTTGCGCCCCGTCAGCAGGCAGGAGCGAGTCGGCGAGCAGAGCGCCGTCGTGTGCCACTGCGTGTAGCGCAGGCCCTGGTCGGCGACCCTGTCGATGTTCGGCGTGTCGACGGGCCCGCCGTAGGAACCGAGCGCCGAGAAGCCGACGTCGTCGAGAACGATGTACACGACGCTGGGCGCGCCGTCCGGTGCCTTCGGCGGCTCGAACGGCGCCCAGTCGGGCTTGGAGTCGCGAATATCGACGTTCACCACACCTGCGAACGGCTTGCTCATGACTGATCCCTCCGTTGACGGACGCGGGTAGCCGATGGGCGTTCCGCTCGTCGGTGACTGTCGCCGTCGCCGGGCGCCACCGCTTCACCCGGTCTGGATGAAGCCCGCACCGGCGCTACGCGACGGCCGAGTCGCTAGGGCTTCGAGGGCGCCTCGATGTGCTGGGCTCGGCACTCCCTGTGCGACGACTCGTGACCTCGATTTCACAACGGGCGCTCATACCGATCCGCCGACGCGTGGGGCGCGGTCTCGACCAGCTGCGCGCCGCGCGCGCATCAGTGCGCCTCTTGTATCCGCCGGGCCACTACTACTCGCCGCTGCCCTCGGTCAAAGAGATCAAGGCACGGCGCGCGACCCTGTGGCCGGAACCCCCGCCATCCACGCTCGGCGGCATCGACACGAGGGATGCCGATCAGCTGGAGCTAGTCGGCGAACTGGCGCGGTTCCACGACGACCAGCCGTTCGGCGACGAGCCTGGCGCCAATCGGTACGGGTTCCGCAACGACTTCTATGGCCCCGCCGAAGGCATCGTCCTCTACTGCATGCTCCGCCACCTCAGCCCTGCCCGTGTCGTCGAGGTCGGTAGCGGCTTCTCATCGGCGCTGATGCTCGATACCCGTGACCGGGATCTTCCGGACGTCGACTTCACCTTCATCGAGCCGAGCCCCACCATCCTCCAGGGGTTACTCACGAAGGAGGACCGCGCTGGCGTGCGGTTGCTGGTCCAGCAGGTGCAGGACGTGCCGCTGGACGTCTTCACGCAACTCGGGCCGGCGACATCCTGTTCATCGACTCCTCGCACCAGATGAAGCGCGGCAGCGACGTCAACGATCTGCTCTTCCGCGTGCTCCCTGCGCTCGAGCGAGGCGTGTACGTTCACTTTCACGACATCGGGTGGCCGTTCGAGTACCCACAGCAGTACGCCCTGCGCGGCGGTGCGTGGAACGAGGCGTACGCCTTGCACGCGTTCCTGCAATACAACAGCCGGTTCGAGATCGCTCTCTGGCCGGGCTACCTCGAGAACTTCACCGGGCCGAGCTCGGGGCTGCGCTGCCGCTGGCGCTGACTCCCCCGCCGCACGATCCTACGCTCGGCAGCGGGGCCATCTGGCTTCGCACGCACTAACGCGGCCTGGGCGAGCCGCTTCATGGGCTGAAGGCGATCGAGGGGCTCGGCGTCGTGTTCTCGCCGCCCGTGCAGTCCGGAACCTGTAGTTCCTCCTCGAGCTGGCGCGCTCGCGCACGCGTCAGATCGGGCCGATGAAGCATTCGCTTCAGGATCCGCGGGAGCCGGACCCGTTCCGCTGGGCTGTTCGCGCGGGCGATCGCGTGCCAGATGTCGAGGTAACTGCTCGCGTACATCTCAGACAGGCGGCGCTCGACACCCAACCACTGCCTGGCCGATCGCGGCCGTTCGGGGCGCGCTCGAAGCGCTCCGATTCGCGCGAGTCGGCGTGCGGTCGAGGCACGGATGTCGCGCGCGACGGCGACCGCTCCCTGCTCGGTTCCGATCGAGTGGCGGCCTTCGAACAGAAGAGCGCGCGTGCAGACCCTGGTGACACCGACCCTCCACGCATGCGCACCGGGCCGGTCGCTTCCTGACGCCGCGATCGTCGTCACGGAGATGAACGAGAAGACCACGAGCGCGACCGCGAATGTCTTGACCATCCGTCGTTCCCCTCTCGGCTTGGGCGTCGTGCCAAGAACGCCTTCTTCGGGGGATCGTCGTCCAGTCCGCGAGTTGAGGGAATACGACGATCGTCGTATCTTGCGGTAGTGGCGAAGGTCACCACGACCGATCTCCGTGGTGTGCTCGCGGTTCTGCACGACCTCGGCTCGCTACCTTCGGCCGAACCGTTTCCACTGCCGGTGCTCGATCGCCTCGGCACGCTGGTCGGCGCGCACACGACGGGGTACGGCGAGTTCTCGATCGAGGAGGGCGGTCGCAGCTACTCGGTCAACTGCCTCGTCAGGAACCGCACCGAGCCGGCCTGGCTTGACGGGACGGTCAGGCGGTGGTGGCACCAGGACCCGATCACATGTCGTTTCCATGCCCGGGCGGTCGAGCCGATGGCGGCCTCCGATCGGGTGAGTAGGCCGGCGTTTCACCGCCTCGAGTTCTTCGAGCACGTCCATCACCCGTTCGGGACCGCCGACTACGTTCGCCTCTTCCTCCCGGCGCCAAACGGGAAGTCCCGCTTCTTCTTTTTCGAGCAGGATCACTGGGGCCTGAAACGCCGAGAGCGCGACCTACTTGGACTGCTCCGCCCCCACCTCGTGCTCTGGCGCAGCCGGTGGAGCGCCCCCGCCTCTCCAGCCGTGCTCGAGCTCACCGCGCGAGAGCGGGAAGTCCTCCAAGCGGCCGCGGATGGGGCGACCAACCGCGAGATCGCAGAGCAGCTCTGGATCTCCCCACACACCGTCAGAACTCACCTCAATCACATCTTCGAAAAGCTCGACGTCCGCACACGCACCGAAGCTGCCGCACTCCTCCGCACGACCGGCTCGTCGGAGGCGGAAGTTTCCGCCGACCAGCAACGCCGGCCCGCTTGGGTGGCAAACCCGTAGAAGAACCGGCCGCGCTCACTTCAAAGAAAAAGGCCAGGTGCGCGGCTCCGCGCACCTGGCCACCTTGCTCGAGCTAGGACGCGCCGCCCGTCGGGGCGACCTCGCGGACGCTGTCCTTCAGCGTCTCGCCCATCTCCTCGCCCTGCTCCTGTGCGCTGTCCTTCGCCGCATCATTCGCTGCGCCGACCGCCTCCTGAGCCACCTGTTTGCCGCGGTCGAGCGCCTCCTGACCCGTTTCCTTCACCGTGTCCTTGACCTGATCGGCCATCTCGCCCATCTTCTCGTCCTCGACGCGTGTCGACGGAATCAGCAGGCCGGCGAGGAATCCGACCGCAGCGCCGCCTACCGCCAGACCCAGCGGGTTCTCCTTGGAGAGCCCCACTTTGCGCGCACCACCCGCCACCCGGCGCTTGTCGGGAACGACGCCGGTGACGGCGCCCACGAGCGAATCCGCCTTCCCAACGACGGCGTCCTTGCCCGACGAGACAGTGCCCACGAGCGAGTCCTTCTTCTCGGAGATGGAGTTCTTCACCCGCCCTTTGACGTCGGCCTTGTGGCCGAGCGCGCCTATCGTCTCGCTCATCTGCGCCCGTGTGTCGTCGATGTCCTCACGGATCCGCTCCGCCGGGTCGTCGCGCTCCAGCTCCACGCGCGTCTGCTCTATCTCTTGTCTGATGAGATCTGGGTCTTCGCCCATTGCACGTCCTCCTTTACCGTCTCGAGAGTCTGTTCGGGAACGAGCGGGCCGGCGTCATCTACGCGCCGCTTGCCCGCGAAATACAGCGCGGTGGCCACGCCGGCCCACGCGATCGCAACGATCAATGCCGCAAGCCAGTTCGCCATCACGCCGTCAAGGGCGAGGATTGCGAAGGCAGTGAGCGCACCGGCCGCCAGGAACGCCGTCGCACCGGCGGCGCCGATCATCCCGAGCCCGGGTCCTGCCTTCCGGCCCTTTTCGGCCATCTCTGCCTTGGCCAGCCGCAACTCCTGCCGAGCCAGTGTGATGACGCCTTCGCCGATGCGAGCCGCCTCGGCGCGAGCGAACTCGAGCTCCTGCTTGACGAGCGTGCTTGTCTCGGTGGCGAGCTGCTTCACCAGATCGCCGGTCGACTGATCCTGCACGTCCGACTGGCTCAGCTCGGCACGCGTGTCAGAGCTGGCCACGGCCTCCACTCCTTCCCGCCGTCTTCGGTGCGCCGGACGGGTCGGCAGCGCCACTGGCCACATTCGAGGCCGCGGGCGCGCCGCCCGCCGGCAACGCTCGCGGCGACGCCCCGTTCTGGCCGACCAACTCTTGATACCGGCCGGCGCTGGAAGCCTTCAGAAAGCGCGAGGACAGGAAACCAACTGCGGCGCCGCTAAGGGCGGTCAGCCACGGCTGGCTGCGGGCAAAGCGCTCGACGTCCTGCAGGAGGCGGGCGGCGTTCGTCTGAGTGAGATACCCGCCGAGACGCTCGGCGCGCTCGGCAACCTGGTCCGCGTACTTCGCAGGCCCGTCGTGTCCTTCCTCGCGAAGCTGCTGGCTCAGTCGGCGGATCGCGTCCGCCGTCGCCGCCACCTGTTCCCCGGCTTGCGTCGAACGGGTGTCGAGCTCGTCGCGGACGCGCGTCCCCGCCTGCGCACGAACCTCCTGCGCCTTCTGTCCCACCTGTTCCTGCACCTGCTGAGCGGTCTCCTTCACCGCTTCCTTCGTCTGGTCCGTTGCGGACTGGTCGGAGACTGAAGCTCCGCTGTCGGAACCCGCAACGCCGCTCTTGGCGGTGTGCTGTGCGTTGGCCATGAACCCTCCTCTGGTCGCTAGTTCCGACCCTTCTGACCATCGCGGCTGCGGCTAAACGAACTGCATGCGCATCCTCATAGTCGGCGCCTACGGCGCCCACAAACCTCAATCTGCGCCGCGTCGCCCGTCGTCCGCGTGTTGGCACGTGGAGCGTCCCGGAATGCCGCTCGGCCTGCCCGCTACTGACGCGTGGCGCCCTTCGTGACCGGCGCCGTCGGTCCCGACGAGGCTCGAAACGTTGCGTAGGAGTCCCCAGCGCGGCGAGCACGGGCCGACGATTCGGTTCCACGGGCACAGCCACGAACGGGTCCGACGTCTTCAGACCTCACCGCTGTTCGGAATAACAGCAGGCGCCGTACGACTCGGCGCTAGACCCTGCGGAACGATCCACGTGAGTGTGGGGAGCCGAGGGGAGTGACGCCGACGCTCGAGCTCGCGAGTGCTCGGCGTCCTCCCTTTTCGGCGGCTTTAGCGGTGCGCCGAGAGGTGAACCAACCGGCGTGGCTATCCGTAGGCGCGCGGTACGCGGGGGGCCCTACTCGGGCGCGTTCGGATCCTCCGAGTCGGCAAGCTCGAGCGACCCCTTCATCGTCAGGTCGAAATGGCGCTGCTGAATCGGTTGGGCCCAGGCGGCAAGCTCCTGAAGCCGTGACTCGCCCGCCTTGCTAGCAAGCCGGTCGACGATCGACCAATGGCCGACCTCGCCGGCCTCGGCCATGGTCATGAACTCGAAGCCGTCGAGTGCGTCCGCGTCGTCGCCGAGATATGTGGAGGCCATCTCCGTCGCCTCCTGCTTCGTCTCGCGCGCCTTCTCGAGCACCGCGGTCTTCTTACCATTCAGCCCGTCCGCGACCTCAGTACAGCGCCGTTCGGTCTCGGCCGCTTCCTCACGCATCCGACCGAGAGTCTGAACGAGCTGTTCGTGCTCGCCCTCCTCCTCAACCAGCTTGGCGATCTTCTGCGTCAGATCCTGCGCAGCCATCGCGAGGCCCGTCACCTCTCCGAGCTTCGCCTCCAGCGTGGTCAACTCTGCCATCGAGTCCCTCCTCGGTCGTTTTTCGCCGGAGCACTTACTCCCCGCTCGCCGCACGCGGAAACGCAGTCATCGAATGGCGGGCTTCAAAGCCGTGTAGCGGCGGCGAGCTCGGCCGCGGGCTCACCGAAGAGCTCTTAGCGCGCCGGCATCCGCTCATCCAACGGTGAAGCGCGGCGGGATGTCCTTGAATTCCGCCCGACGGCTCGGATTCGGTCGCCAGCGATTTACCGGTCCGACCTCACGACTAGCTGCTCTGTGCAGTTGCTGGGGCGACATCGGAGCTGGCCTTCTTGAAACGGCTGAACGTGACCGCGCCGAACGGCAAGGGGACGACCGAGTAGAAAACGCGCCACAGGAGCGCCGCGGCCACGAGCGCGTCGTCGGAGGCGCCGCTCAGTTCGAACAACATTGCGATCAGAACGGTGTCGACGACTCCCAGGCCGCTCCCCGTGATCGGGAAGACCGCGCCGGCCCAGAAGGCGATCGCGAACGCGGCGAAGGCGTCGGCCGCCGAGAGGTCAGCGCTCGAGACGCCGACGAAGCGGAGTGAGGCGAGCAGGATCAGGTAGGTGATGAAGAGGTTCGCCGCGACACCGATCGAGCCCAGCGCCCAGCCCTGGTGGAGGACGGCGAGCGCCCGGATGCGCTCTGCGGCCGCCTTTCCGGCGCCGTCTTCGATCCGTTCACGCTTGAACTTGACCAGGATCCACGAGAGCGGCCGCTGCGCCTTCGCTCCCATCCAGCGCGCCGAGCGCTCGTCGCGCAGGAACAGGTAACCGGCAACGCCTGCGACCGTGGTGATCGCGAGCGAGAGCACGCCTGCCACCACGACCGTGCCGCTCACCTCGCCGGTGAGGAGCAGTACCAGGACAGCGATGAGCGGGAGTACGAACCGGCCGATGGTCGGAAAGAGGAACGAGCCAAGCGCCGCGAGCCCGGAGGCGTCGGATGTATAGCCGCCGCCCCGGAAGTAGCCGTACTGAACCAGGCTCGCAGTCGGCGGTGGGAGCAGCTGCCCGGCGAAGTTCGACGACAGGTACGCCTGGCTCCCCCGCCATAGACCAAGACCAGGCAAGAACGCCCGATACATCAGCGCCTCGGTCGGGATGCGCACCAGCGAGAGCCCGAGCAACACGCCGACCTCCCGCGGGTCCAGCTCCTCCAGCGCCGCCCAGACCTGGTCGTAATCGATGAACTGCGGCAGCAGCCAGCCGAACACGAGTACCAGCCCCGCGATCATGACGGCCGGTCTGAGCAAGCGTCTCCACAGCGGCCGAGGCACAGGTTCAGGCGTGTCCTTCACGAGATCAGCAGGCTGCCGACCGCATCGACGATGAGGAAGACGCCGAGCACCAGTAGGGCGTAGACGGTCGCGTGGGGCTGCCGGCGCACGGCCTTCCTTTGCACCCTCTCCATCCAGGTGACGGCACGCTCGCCCAGGATCACGAACAGCGCGGCCGGGCCCCAGACGAGTGCAGTCGCGAGCGTGACGTACAGGACGACGAGCACCGCCTCGCTCCCGTCTCCAAGGCCCGCGGCGACGATCGTCGTGGCGGCGAGGCTCGTGAGCACCAGTCGCTTCGGCCCCCCGATGCCCAGCACGAACCCGGCGAAGACCGTGGTGATGAAGCGCAGCCGGCCGAGTCTTGCGACCAGTGCCTGCCTTCGGGCGTCCGACTGCTCCTTCCACTCCGGCCGCTTGTCTTTGCGCACGGGCCCACGGCGAAGCCTGAGTGCAAGCGCGATCAGCGCGAGCGCGAACGCGATCTCCAGCACGGCCCGCAAACCGGGGGAATTGCCTCCGCTCGAGCCGGTCGCGGCGATTCCGATGATTACGAGCACCGAGCAGACCAGCGTCTGGGCGACGACGAACCCGGCGGCGAAGCCGAACACCCTCAGCCGCCCTGCCGGCATCACCGCGATCGTCGCTGCAAGCGCGAGCGGACTGAGACCGGCCAGGAGACCGTAGAGAAGCACCTGGATCGCGACCTCGACCATCCCGGCGCAACGTTACGCCCGGCAGGTTTACGCTTTCACTTCGCGTGAACCCGGATACCGTCCCTCCGGATCCTGCGGCGCTGATCCGTACCCAGCAGTACCGAGTGCTGCTCGTGCTCGCGTGCGTGGTCGGCCTGGTGGTCTCGGCTGCGTCGTGGTGCTTCCTCGAAGGCGTTCACGAAATCCAGATCTGGGTCTACGAGGACCTGCCGAGCGACCTCGGCTATCACACGGTGCCGGTCTGGTGGCCGCTGCCCTGGGTCGCTCTGGCGGGGTTGCTGACGGCGTTCGCGGTCGTCCGTCTGCCGGGCCATGGCGGTCATGTTCCGTCCGAGGGGCTGAAGGCAGGCGGTACGCCGACACGCCCGATCGACCTGCCCGGCGTGCTCCTAGCAGCCGGGGCGTCGCTCGGCCTCGGGCTCGTCCTCGGGCCGGAGGGCCCACTGATCGCGATCGGCTTCGGGCTCGGGACGATCGCGATGCGAGCCGCCAAGAAGGACGCGCCCGACCAGGCTGTGGCTCTGATGGCAGCGGCGGGGAGCTTCGCCGCCGTCTCGTCGATCTTCGGGTCGCCCGTCATCGGCGCGGTCCTGATCATCGAGGCGACCGGGCTGGGCGGAGCCACGCTGCCGATCGTGCTGCTCCCGGGACTCCTGGCGGCCGGGGTCGGCTCGCTCGTCTTCATCGGACTCGGATCGTTCTCGGGCTTCAGCACCGCGGCGTGGGCGCTGAGCCCCTTCCCGCTGCCGCCCTTCGATGGGCCGGGCTGGGGCGACTTCGGCTGGACGATCCTCCTCGCTGCAGCCACGGCCGTCGTCGTCTTCGCGATCATGGAGCTCGCCCACTGGCTGAAGCTGATCGTCGATCAGCGTCCGTTCCTGCTCACGGTCGCGGCCGGCGTGGCGGTCGGGGGCCTGGCGATTGCGTTCGCCGAGTCGACCGATCAGTCGCCCGACGCCGTGCTGTTCTCGGGGCAGGAGGCGTTCGGCTCGCTCTTCGGGCAGGCCGCCACCGTCTCCCTCTCGACGCTTGCGCTCCTGCTCCTCTTCAAGGGCCTCGCCTGGTCGATCTCGCTCGGGAACTTTCGCGGCGGCCCGACCTTCCCCGCGATCTTCCTCGGAGTCGCGGCCGGCCTGCTGGCAGGACATCTGCCCGGCTACGCCGAGCCGCAGGCGATCGCGGCGCTGGTCGGAGCTTCCTGCGTCGCCGTGCTGCGCCTCCCCCTTGCCTCGGTGATGATCGCCTCGCTTCTCTGTGCGCAGGCCGGGCTCGCAGTCGCCCCCCTCGTTGTCGTGGCCGTCGCCGTCGCGTACCTGACGAGCGAGATGCTGACTGCATTCGTCGATGCCCGCGTCGGCGCCGCTCCCGCCGCCGAGAAGTCGCCGGCCCCGGTGCCTGCCGTTCCAGCGGCGGGCTGACCGCCTCCACGCGTGTCCACTCGACTAGGTGCTTCATCCCGTCGGGATGAGGCGCGCCGGCGGCACCTGCGTAGGCTCGAAGGCAGCGGTCTTGCCGCGTTCCCAGTCCGTTTCCGGATGACCGAAGGGAGATCGTGATGGCCGACACACCGACAGACGTCGTCGTCGCAGGCTACGAGGACATCGAGGCTGCGTCGAAGGACTTCGAGGCGCTCATCGCCCTGGTGAAGGCTCGGCAGGTCGCGATCGAAGGCGCGATCCTCGTCACGCACGCGCACGACGGCAGCGTCTCGGTGCAGCAGACCGGCGACGGCCTCGGCCGGAAAGGGGTGGGCTGGGGCGGCGGCGTCGGGCTTGCAGTCGGCCTGTTCGCCCCCCCGCTGCTTGCCTCCGTCGCCGTCGGAGCGGTGGCCGGCGGGCTAATCGGCAGGTTCGTCCACCACCGGGTCGACAACGAGATCCACGACAAGATCGGCGAGAACCTGCCGCCGGGGTCGGCCGGGATCATCGCGATCTTCGACGACGAGCAGCGGCTCGGTGTCGAGCAGGCGCTCGCAGGCGCGCAGATCCGATCGGTCGTCCAGGGCGACAAGAAGGGCATGGGCGCGTTGAAGGAGTCGCTCGCCGAGGCGATGGGGAAGTTCAGCCCGGACCGGACGGTGCTCCCGATCCCGGATCCGAACTTCGGCGGGGCGATCGGGCGCACGCTTGACGCGTCCGTCGCAGACTGGACCATCAACATGACGCCCTCGCCGCCCGAGGGGGCGCCGAACGTGCTCCTCGTGCTCATCGACGACGCTGGCTTCGGGAATCCGGCAACGTTCGGCGGCCCCGTGTCGACACCCGCGATGACGCGGGTCGCCGAGCAGGGCCTGAGGTACAACGGCTTTCACGTCACAGCACTCTGCTCGCCGACCCGCGCCGCGCTGTTGACGGGTCGCAACCACCACACAGTTGGCTTCGGGTCGATCGGCGAGTTCCCTGGGCCGTTCCCCGGCTATTCGGCAAGCGTGCCCAAGGACTGCGCTCCCTTCGTCCGAGCGCTTCAGGGCAACGGCTACTCGACCGCCGGATTCGGAAAGTGGCACCTGACCCCGGATCACGTTCAGGGAGCGGCCGGGCCGTTCGACCGCTGGCCGAACGCCTGGGGGTTCGACCACTTCTGGGGCATCCTCGGCGGCGAGGCGGGCCAGTACGACCCGGTGATCACGCAGGACAACACGACCCTCGGCGTTCCGGAGGGCGAGGACGGCCAGGAGTACTACTGGCCGGACGACCTCACCGACCAGGCGGCGCGCTGGCTGCACCAGGTGCGCGCCCAGGACCAGGAAAAGCCGTGGTTCATCTACTACTCGACCGGCTGCTCGCACGCACCGCACCAGGTCGCGCTCGAGTGGAGCGAGAGATACCGCGGCAAGTTCGACCAGGGGTGGGATGTGCTCCGCGAGGAGACCTTCGAACGTCAGAAGGCGCTAGGCGTGATCCCGCCGGACGCGGAGCTCACGCCGAGACCGGACGAGCTCCCAGCCTGGGACTCGCTCTCGGACAGCGAGAAGACGCTGTACGCGCGGCAGATGGAGGTCTACGCCGGCTTCCAGGAGAACGCCGACTGGAACGTCGGCCGCCTGCTCGACGCGGTCGCGGAGATGGGCGAGCTCGAAAACACGCTCGTCATCTACATCTTCGGCGACAACGGCGCGAGCATCGAGGGGACGCTCACCGGCTCCTTCAACGAGCTGACGATGCAGAACGGGATCGCGCTGACGCCCCGAGCAGCAGCTCTCGCTGATCGAGCAGTACGGCGGGCTCGACGCCTGGGGCACCGACGCGTACGCGCCGCACTACGCATCCGCCTGGGCGTGGGCCGGGAACGCGCCGTTCCAGTGGGGCAAGCAGTGCGCCTCCCACCTCGGCGGCACGCGCAACGGCATGGTGATCTCTTGGCCGGAGCGGATCAAGGACGCCGGTGGGTTGCGCGCCCAGTTCACGCACTGCATCGACATCGGGCCGACGATCCTCGAGGCGGCCGGTATCCCCGAGCCCAAGGTCGTCGACGGTACCGACCAGAAGCCGATGGAGGGGACGAGCTTCCTCTACACCTTCGAGGACGCGAACGCACCGGAGCGGCACACCGTGCAGTACTTCGAGATCGTCGGCAACCGGGCGATCTACAAGGACGGCTGGTGGGCCGCCTGCAAGCTCGACCGGATCCCCTGGGACATTTCGCCGCCGACGATGGCGAGGTTCGCACCCGGAGCCTACGACCCCGAGCAGGACACCTGGGAGCTGTACTACCTCCCCGACGACTTCAGCCAGGCGAACGACCTCGCCGCGGAGAACCCGGAGAAGCTCGCCGAGCTCAAGGAGCTCTTCTGGGAGGAGGCCGAGAAGCACAACGTGCTGCCGCTGATGGCGGCGTTCTCCGTCTTCTTCGGGATCCTGCCGCCGATGCCGACGATCACGACCCAGACGTTCTACGGCGACGTCGAGAACATCGCCTCCGGGATGATCCCGCGCATCTACGGCCGCTCCTACGCGATCGAGGCGGAGCTCTCGGTCCCGGAGGATGGCGCCGAGGGCGTGATCGTCGCCGAGGCGGACGAGATGGGCGGCTTCTCGCTCTGGGTCGACGAGAACGGCCTGCTGCACCACAGCTACTCGATGATGGGCGTCGAGCAGTACGAGCAGGTCTCGACCCGAGCCGATCCCGACCGGCGACGTCACGGTCCGCATGCAGTTCGACGCCGACCGGCAAGAACGAGTCGGCCGGCGGAACCGTCTCCCTGTACGCGAACGACGAGAAGATCGGCGAGGGCCGGATCGAGAGGACGGTCTTCCGTCCGCTTCTCCGGCTACGCCGGCATGGACATCGGCCGCGACAACGGCCTGCCCGTCGACCGCGCCTACGCGGACAAATCGCCGTATCCCTTCACGGGGAAGGTGAAGAAGGTCGTCTTCGACCTCAAGCCGGGCACGCACGACGACGAACGGCGCTCCACGAGGCGGGCGCGCACGTCGCCGACCGCGCACGGAATCAGCGCCTAGGCTCCCCCGCGCGCCTCGCCAGGCCGCCTCGTCTCAGGCGCTCGTCATCTGATCGATGCAGACCGTCACGGCGAGGATGAGCGCGTCGTCCTGCTCGGGCTCGACCTCGATCCCGTACGTGTCGCGAACCCGGAACCAACGCTTCGACACCTCGGCCACCTGGTTGCCGCCGCGCTCGATCTTGTACTCGTGGTCGACCACATTGCCCTTCGCCTCCATGTCGTCGCCGCCCTCGACGTCGATCGCAAAGCGGTCGCGCAGCGGCGAGACGAGCGCCTTCCGCACGGTCGCAACGGTATGGCCGTCGTGCTCGATCTCCATCGTGTCCCGGACGCGCGCCTTCTTCTCCTGGACGGAGAACAGCTCAGCGCCCGAGGAGTCCTCGAGCACGAGTGTGTCGCGGACTCGAAGCGCCTTCCCGTCGACCTTGAACGCACGATCGCCGGAGTCGTCCTCGATCCAGAAGTCGTCTCCGACCGCGAACACCTTCTCGCGCATCTGGTACTTCGTGCCGCCATCGCGACCACGATCCCGCAACCGGGGCATTGCGCCTCCTTCCTGCTGCAAGGGCCTTCTAATCGGGGCGCCCGGATTCGAACCGGGGACCTCTTGTCCCCCAGGCTACTCCGAGCGCTGGTACGGATCATCACGCCTCGACCCGCGGGTGCGCGGAATGTCCTGATTTACCGGTCTCTCACCCGAACGCGGCGGTCTCGCGTCAGCGCCGAAATCAGGGTTCACGGTTGACGTCGGGACGAGGTACGTGAATATTGGAGCATTCATTTCTAGGGTGCGAAGGGGGGGCGTTACATGAGGAGATACTGGCGGTTGGCCACCAGCGCTGTGGTGCTCGCGTTCCTGATCGGGAGCGCGAGCGTGTACGGCTGGGCGCACGCGTCCGGCCCGCACAAGGTTGTGGTCTCGAAGTTCCGCACACTGAATCACGAGGGCGCACAGGAGAACGAGGGAGGCCAGGCGGCCCAGGAGTACACCGACCGCGCGTACCCGGCGTCCGACGTCACGATCGGCAACATCCAGGGCGCGATCAAGGCGGACGCGAAGGCGAAGAAGAAGGGCCCCAAGTTCATTGCGAAGAACTGGGAGTCGCTCGGGCCCGACACGCTCAATGTGGACAAGTTCGGCACGCAGTCGTTCATCAAGCCGACGCAGTGGTCCGGCCGCGAGACAGCCGCGACGATGGGCAACTGCAAGAACGACGGCGACTGCACGCTGTTTGTCGGCGCCGCCGGCGGCGGCGTCTGGCGGACGGACAACGCGCTTGCGAAGAATCCGAACTGGAAGCAGGTCTCGGCCGACATCCCGACGAACGCGATCGGCTCGATCGCCGTCGACCCGAACGACGCGAAGGGCAAGACGATCTACGCAGGCACCGGCGAGGGGAACGCGAGCGGCGACAGCGAAGCCGGGCTCGGCCTCTACAAGTCGACCGACGAGGGCAACCACTGGAACCTCGTGCCCGGCTCGGTCGCCGTCGCGAACAACCGGTCGATCGTGTGGGTCGCGATCCAGCCGGGTGACGCGAACCACATCCTGATCGGCACGCGCTCCGGCACCCGGGGCGAGGGGTCCAACTCGACGAGCGCGACGGTCGCGGCGACGCCGGCGCTCGGCGTCTACGCGTCGACGGACGGCGGTGCGACGTTCTCGCTCGTGCTGCCGGGCACCGCCAACGAGGTCAAGTTCGACCCGAACGACCCGAACACGGTGTACGCGACGATCGCGAGCAGCAACACGGGCGGCCTCCTCCGCTCGCAGTCCGGTGGCGCGGTCGGCACCTGGACGCCGATCTTCCAGGAGAACCGGAGCCGCTTCACGTTCTCGCCGGTGCCGCTGGCCAACGGCAAGACCCGCATCTACCTGGGCGACGCGAGCGGCGGCGGCCAGGGCGCGCAGGTCTACCGCGTAGACGACGCGAGCCAGCCGGCGGCGACGCTGACGGCGAACAACAACCAGGCCTGGACGCGCCTGTCGAACTCAACGGACGGCACGCCCGGGTTCGCGGTCTACAACTACTGCGTCTCGGCGTTCGGCGGGCAGTGCTCGTACGACATGTCGATCATGTCGCCGCCGAACCGGCCCGACATGGTCGTCGTCGCCGGGCTCATGCACTACGAGGAGTTGAACCCGTACGAGTTCCAGGTCGCTCCGGTCGTCGGCCCGCGCTCGAACGGCCGCGCGGTGCTCGTGTCCTTCGACGCCGGCGCGACGTGGAACGACGCGACCGGGGACGTCGGCGGCGAGTCGATGCACCCCGACCAGCACGCGATCGCGTTCGATCCGAACGATCCCGACAAGTTCTTCGTCGGCTCCGACGGCGGGCTCATTCGCACGAGCGGCCAGTGGGCCGACGCCTCGAGCCAGTGCGACAGTCGCGGGCTCGACCAGATCAATCCCGCGTACCTCACCGAGTGCAAGCAGTGGCTGAGCAAGATCCCGACCGAGCTCCAGGTCATGAACGCCGGGCTCGGCGACCTCCAGATGTACAGCATCTCGGTCAACCCGTTCAAGGACAACGACGCGATGACCGGGCTGCAGGACAACGGCACGATCATGTTCACGGGCAAGAAGACGTGGGAGCTGCCGCTCACGGGGGACGGATGCGACAGCGGATACGACGCCAGCGATCCGCACTTCCGCTTCCACACCTACACGAACGGGCAGATGGACATCAACTACGCCGACTTCAACCAGAACACCTGGCTCTGGATCGGCGACCGCTTCGTCGTCAACTTCCCGGAGGTGGACCGCTTCTGCACACCGACCGTCTCCGATCCGGTCCGGACGAAGACGATCTTCGTGGGCGCGCAGAGCGTCTGGCGGACATCGGATGGTGGCGGCGATCGCTCGTTCCTGGAGGCGCACTGCAACGTGACCACGATCCCCGGCAAGGACCCGAGCAACGAGCAGTTCACCGGTGCTTGTGGCTCGGCCGCCGATTGGCCGAAGCTCGGCACGGCGACGCTGACGGGAACGGGCTTCGGGACGACGAAGAGCGGCAACACCATCTCGGCGCTGTCGCGCGGCACCGACGACGGCACGATGTGGGCGGGCACCGGCGCCGGACGCGTGCTGATCTCGAAGAACAGCAACGCCGCCGACCCGGCGAGCGTGACGTTCACCCGGATCGACACGTCGTCTTTCTTGACGCCGGGTCGCGCGGTGTCGTCGATCTATGCCGACCCGACGAACCCGAACCACGCGATCGTCACGTTCTCGGGCTTCGACTCGAACACGCTGACGACGCCGGGTCACGTGTTCGACGTGGTCTACGACCCGGGCAGCGGGCTCGCGACGTGGACCAACATCACCTACGACCTCGGCGACCAGCCGATCAACGACGCCGTCCTCGACACGGACACCGGGAACATCTTCGTCTCGACCGACTTCACAGTTCTCCTGCTGGAGAAGGGAACGCAGACGTGGGTGCCGGCCGCGGACGGCCTGCCGACCGCGGCCGTGTCCGGGCTGACGCTCGCCAGGGCGCAGCACGGGCCGGCCCAGTGGGTGTACGCGGCGACGCACGGCCGCGGCGCGTACCGGCTCAAGCTCCACTAGCTGGCACTAACCGACGCTGCCGCCGCGCCTCGGGGCGCGGCGGCAGCGCTCGGTCATCCGCCCTCAAAGCGAACCGAGCCGACACTGTCGGTGGTCGGATCGGGGGAGCGCCATTGGTGACAGCGGAGTCGGGGCCGCGTTCTCACGGCGACTGGGGCACGACCCATTGCCGGGGAGGGCGTGGTGGCGAGATATTGAACGCCGTGGTGGCCCAGCCGACCGGAACGGTGACCTTGTTGTTCACGGACATCGAAGGCTCTACGCGGCTGCTCGAACAGCTCGGCGGCGCTGGTTACGCGGAAGCGCTCGAACGGCACCGGCAGGTACTGCGTGAAGCGTTTGCCCGGCACGACGGTCACGAGGTGGACACGCAGGGCGACGCCTTCTTCGTCGTATTCCCGCGAGCCGCGGGCGCGGTCGCGGCAGCCGAGGAGGCACAGCGCGAGCTCGCGGTCGGGCCGGTGCGGGTACGAATGGGGATCCATACGGGCGAGCCGATCGCGACCGGCGAGGGCTACGTCGGCGTGGACGTGCACAAGGGCGCGCGGATCGCGGCCGCCGGACACGGCGGGCAGGTGCTGCTCTCGTCCACCACTCGCGACCTGGTCGACGCCGACGTACGCGATCTCGGCGAGCACCGGCTGAAGGACCTGACCGCGCCGGCGCGGCTTTACCAACTGGGCGGCGAGGAGTTCCCGCCGCTCAGGACGCTCGACGCCACCAACCTGCCCATTGCCGCGACCCGGCTGCTCGGCCGCGAGCGCGAGCTCGCCGAGCTACTCGATCTTCTCCGCGACGGCAGTCGGCTGGTCACCGTCACAGGCCCGGGCGGAACGGGCAAGACGCGGCTCGCGCTGCAAGTCGCCGCGGAGCTGGTCGGGTCGTTCGAGCACGGCGTCTTCTGGGTGCCGCTCGCGGCACTCGCCGATCCGGAGCTCGTCCCCTCGCAGATCGCACAGACGATCGGCGCGCACGGCGAGCTGGGCGCGCACGTACGTGACAAGGATTTGCTGCTGCTGCTCGACAACCTCGAGCACCTGCTCGCCGCCTCGCCCGCCCTCGGCGAGCTGCTGGCCGGCGCCAAAGGACTCCGGCTCCTGGTGACGAGCCGAGGCCCGCTGCACGTGCGCGGCGAGCGCGAGTACCCGCTCGACGCGCTCGCCGAAGACGACGCGGTCACGCTGTTCATCGAGCGCGCCCGAGAGGCAGGCCGCGAGGTCGACGATGACGACACGATCGCCGCGATCTGCCGCCGGCTCGACAGCTTGCCGCTCGCGATCGAGCTCGCCGCTGCCCGCACGAAGGTGCTCGCGTCGGCGACGCTGCTCGGCCGGCTCGACCACGCCCTGCCGCTGCTCACGAGCGGCGCCCGCGACGCCCCCGAGCGCCAGCAGACGCTCCGCGCGACCATCGAGTGGAGCTACAACCTGCTCCACGAGGACGCGGAGCAGCTTTTCGCGCGCGTGGCCGTGTTCGCCGGGAGCTTCTCGCTCGAGGCCGCCGAGGACGTCTGCACTGGCTCCGTCGACGCCCTCGCCGAACTCGTCGACCTGAGCCTCCTGAAGTCGATCGCGGGGTCACGCTTCCTGATGCTCGAGACCATCCGCGAGTTCGCACTCGAACAACTCGAAGATGACGGCATCCGCGGCAGGCATGCGCTCTGGTACGCGCAACTCACCAAGAGCGCCCACGGCGAGTTGCGCGGCGCGTCGCAACAGGAGTGGCTTGCTCGCCTCGACGCGGACCTGCAAAACATCCGCGGCGCGATCGGCTGGGCGCAGACCCATGACGAGCGCCTCGAGGTCGAGCTGGCCGGCTCGACCTGGTTCTACCTTGCGGTGCGCGGGCTCTTTCCCGAAGCTCTCGGGTATCTCGTGCATGCGCTCGAGACGGCCGAGAGAAACCCCTCCCTCGACCAGGCTGAGCTGCTGTACGGGGCGCCGTTCGTGGCGACCAGAATGGGCGAAGTCGAGAGCGCGCTGCGGTGGTCCGAGCGACGCCTCGAGCTCGGCCGCGAACGCGGAGATGCCCCGGTCATCGCGCGGTCGCTCCTGCAGGTCGCACTCGTGCTCGAGATGCAAGGCGACTTCGACCGCTCGTGGGCGGTGCACCTCGAAGGAATCGAGGTCGCGCAAGAATGCGGTGACATGCGCACCGTTGCGCTCGCCGAGAACAATCTCGGGAACATCGCTCTCCGACTGGGCGATCCGCGGGCGGCGCGACTGCACTTCGAGAGCGCGTTGGAGCTGCACCGCGAGCTATCCGCGGTGGCGGACGAAGGAGGCGCGCTGTGCGGCATCGCCGCGGTGGCCCTCTTTGAGGAGGCGGTGAACGAGGCGGCATCCTTGTACGGCCAATCGCTCCGGCTCGCGCTCACGGTTGGATCACATGAGGACTTCCTTTCGGGCTTGCTCGGAGCTGCAGACATCGCCGCGCGACGAGGCGAACCCGTCCGCGCGGCGCGACTGCTCGGAGCAGCCGACTCGCTTCGCGAGCAGACGGGGTACGTGCCGCACGCCCTGGAATTGGATCAGGGAGAACGGGTGCGGAGCGGCCTCGACGGCGACGACGCTGCGGTTGTCGTAGCCGAGTCTGAGGGACGTGCGCTCAGCGTCAACGACGCTGTCGCCTATGCGCTCGCGGGGCTCGACTGAGCCCAACGGGCTACTCGCAGCGCGAGTTGACCCAGCCCGACCGGAACGGCGTCGTCGCGCCGGTCGACTCGTCGTACACGTGGCGGCTTACGCAGCCCGTGTCGTTCGCAAGCAGGTGGATGGAGACCGACGTCGCCGTCGACGTCGTCGTCACACGGTGGATGTCGTGCTCCGGTGGCAGCAGCGCGTACCAGTCGCCAGGTTCCAGAGACCGTCGGCGAATGCTCAGGAGGTGTCCGTCCTCCGCCCGGAAGAACTCCTCGTCCTGGTTGCCGCGATAGAGCCCGATCAGGCCCCATGCAAGGTGGTCGTGGATCGGCGTCCGCGACCCGGCCGGCACGACGAGGCTGAAGAGCGACAGCGACCGGTCAGCCGCCCGAAAGATCAGCCACTGGCCGATTCCGCCGCCCATACTGCTCTGCGGCGCGTCGTGCTGATATTCCTCGGGCAGCCAGGCCTGCGCCGACATGAGATCCGTGAAGTGGGGCTCGATCGCGCCTACGGCGTTGGCCGCGGTCGCCGCGGCTTGCCGGTGAAACTGCACTCGCTCGATGAACTCGCGAACCACCGGCGTATCGAGCGCGTACTCGTCTTGGTCGAGAGGCTCTAGTCCGGGCTCATGGAATTCGCACATGGCCACGTAGTTCAGCAGACGACGCCGCCCGTACGGCGTTGGCCCGCATATCTCAGTCGGGGCGCCCGGATTCGAACCGGGGACCTTCTTGTCCCAGCCAACAAGCTGCAACGAGACGCAACGAATTGAAACTGCCTGCAAATCAGGCGTGCGCGTACGCGAGTCCCCGGTAACGAGTTGCAACGAGGGGAAGCAAGCCCGTACGCGCACCGTACGCGCAGGCGCCTTTCAGCGCCGCTCGTGTGCCGCGTCCCGGCTGAACGGCCGCTGGATGTGGCGACCAGCGTGCACAAGCGCGCCTTCATCCGGGATCACGGGGCGCCGGCGGGGGCGAGGGCGAATACGACCGCCTCGTCTAATGGAAGGGTGTGCCCCCTCTCGATGGCTGCGCCGAGCTCGCCGGATTGGAGCGCATCTATCGGCGCTTTGTACCGCTGGTGCGCCGGCGCCGGGATGGTCACGCCAACCTGATCCTCGAGCGACTCGACTGCACCCCAGAGCAGGCCGGCCCGTTCGACTTCTCCGGCTCGGCTGCGACACAGGCAAGCCCGGCCAGGCACCAGGGGGCAGTCGCCGCGCGCCGGCCAGCTCACGGGAGACGGACAGAGCTTCGCCGAAGCGCTCGGAGGCGAGCGTGAGGTCGCCCTGGTCCAGCGCGACGTCGGCGATGCCGTGGACTGACATGGACACGGCCTCGAAGTCACCCTCCGCCCTGCAAGCCTCACAGCCCTGTCTAGCACGTGCTTGCCTGCTGGTAGTTACCGGCCTCGCGCTCCAGCTCCCCCAGGTTGGTGGTCACGATCCACTCGCCGTCCAGGTCATCAAGCTCCCGGTACAGCTGGAGGCTGGACATATAGAGATCCCTTGCCGCGACCTGGTCGTCCAGACGGGAGGCGGCGAATCCGAGCCCTGCTAACGCGCGTGCGGTTTCCGTCGCGTTGTCTGCCGCCCGGTACAGGGCCAATGCCTGCTCCCAAAGCTCACGCGACCGGTCGAAGTCGCTCGCGGCCCCCGTGGCAAAGGCCGCGCGTTTATCGCATTCGCGCGATTGTCGCGGCACCTCTCCGGGCAGGCTCAGTGCCGCGTCAAGCAACGCGCGGAGCTCATTCCGCGGTAGCTGGCCGATAGAC
>CAWCYR010000013.1:0-43235 GCA_963799895.1 uncultured Thermoleophilia bacterium | reverse complement strand
CAAGATCACCGACCGCAAGAAGGACTGATCGTCACCGCCGGCGGGAAGAACGTGGCCCCCAGACCTCGAGAACGCGCTCAAGACCTCGAGGTACGTCTCGCACGCGCTCGTCGTCGGCGACCGCCGTCCCTCGTCGCGGCACTGTCACCCACGTCGAGTGGCCGCGTCGGCAGCCGAGCAAGGCCTCGACGCCGACCCGCGGTCGTTCGCGACAGACAGGCTGCGAGGCCTCGTCCAGGAGGCGGTCAACGCCGCCCCCGACGCTCCGCGTTCGAGCAGGTCCAGCGCTTCGCGATCCTGCCGCGCGACTTCACGGCCGACGAGGGCGAGATCACGCCGACGCTGAAGATCAAGCGCGGGTGCTCGAGGAGCACTTCGCCGGCGACATCGAGCAGCTCTACGACTCGGCCTGAGCGGCCTGCGGCAGCAGGATTTTCACGCAATCGGCACAGACGCGACACAGCTTCGCGGCTAGCGTCGACGCCGAGGGCGGAGGGAACAACGGCCCCACCCCGGGTGGGGGAATTGGGGCGGTTCCCGCGGAACCGCCTGCCCTCCTCGTGGAAAGGAGCCGGCCGGCTAGAGGTTCGCAGCGGGCGCCGACGTAGGTGTCGGCGTACCAGCCGGAGATCGACTGATCCTCACCACGTCGCCGGTGTGCGGGGCGTGGATGAACGAGTTTCCGCCGATGTAGATTCCGACGTGGCCGAGGCCGTCGAAGAAGACGAGGTCGCCCGGTTGGAGGTCGTAACGCGAGACCGGGACGCCCACGTTCCATTGCGCGCCCGTGTAATGCGGAAGCGAGACGCCGACCTGCGCGTAGACGTAGGCCACGAGGCCGGAGCAATCGAAGCCGCGGGACTCGACCGCCCCGACACTAGGGCACGCCGAGGTAGCGCATCGCAATGCCGACCACGCCGGTGTATTGCGACGGCGGCGCGACCGGGACGACGGCGGCCGACGAGGTGTCTGTCGTCGTCGTGGCAGTGGTCGCGACGGTAACGGGGCTCGGGACGATCTGGACGGCAGCCGGCCTGCTGGGCGCGGAGCCGCGCTTCGGCCTCGCGCTTCAGGATCTTCCTGCTGGCCGCTACCTGGGCGGCGATCATGTTCTGAGATCTGGCCCTGGATCGTCGAGTACATCTGGTGCCGCTCGGGCGATGCAGAGATCTGATCGCGGCCTTCTCGAGGACGCACGCTCGGCGACGAGCTGCTTCTGCCTCCCGAGTTCGCCTTGCGCAGGGCCTGGCCGTGCTGCCTGCACGGCGACGCGCCACTTCGCGACGCGTTGGAGGACCGTCGTGCCCTGCTTCTCGACGCGGTTCGCCATGTCGACGCCGTCGATCGCCATCGCTTGAGCGACGTGGGAGCCGAGGACGACGTCGAGCGTCGACGCCTGCGCCGGGGTCTTGTACATCGCCACCACGCCGGTTCTGCAGGATCAACTGCGCCTTCTTCAGGTTCCGGCGCGCGATCTTGTACTGCTGCCCTGTTCGGCCCGCCGATATCACCGTGGATCTGCTGGAGGCGGCTACTTCGCGGGTCATACGCGTCGATCGCGTGCGACAAGCTCGAGTCGAGCGACTGGATCTGGTTCAGCACCTCGCTCGCCTGCTGCTTCTTGAACACGATCGAGGCAGGCTGCGCCGACGCCGCCGGAGCTACGTAGAAGACCCACCGCGAGCAAAGCAACGCCGAGTACCTGCGCTAACGCCTTACCCGCTGTGTGACCCGATGTCGCGACGCCATTTTCGACGACGCGTGGCGGGGCGCCCCGCCATTGGAGAGGGAGGACCTTAGCAATGTGTCCGGACACTCGCAATCGGCAACCGATAGCCCAAAGTGCCGATACTGCACAGTGTTACGAGCGGTGTCCCCGACAGGCGACAACCCGTTGCCTGAGGCGCCAACAGCTGAATGCGGGCACAAACCTGTTACCGTCCCGCGCCTGTCCGGGGGGACTCGCCGCCTCGCGCCGCCGCCGCGATTTATGGTCGCCCTGGCAGCGCTCGCCCGTCAGCCGCAGTCGGCCGAGCGCCGCCACCCCTCGACACGCGAGGGCGCGCGTCCTCGCCACGCTTGCCCTCTCCTGCAGGCCCGAAACGACGCGCTCGCAGGCGCGCAGTCCGCCTCCGCCGCCCGTGGCAGCTCCCGGAGTCGCCCGAGCAGCATCGCTCGCGGTCGCGCAGGCGCAACCTCGCCCGCCGCGCCGTCCGCGACCTCTACGTGGAGGGCGAGGACGCCGCACGCTCGAGGTCGTCCTCGGCGCCAAGTCCCTGAGCGACGCGATCGCGCCACTCGACGAGCTCAAGCGCGCCGCCGCCCAGGACCGCGCGTGGATCCGCCAGTGCCAGGGGGCTGCGGCATTTTGGATCGCACCGGCTTTCCCCACACGGATCGCGCCCCGTCGGCGGAGCGCTCGGCATCCTGCGCGCCTCGCGCGAGAGGCGGCCCAGCCGTCGCGCTCGAAGCGAGAACGGACACGGCCCGCCCGACCTGCCCGCCCGCCAGCCTCGAGTCGCGGCCCCCCGCCGGCGCACGCTCGTGCCCGCCCAACGCTAGACCGCTCGTCGCAGACCGCCTACGTGATCCGCGGCGCCACCGCCACCGGGACGCAGGACGGCGCCCGGCACCATCGCCGTCGACCCTGCCGTCATCCCGCTCGGCACGGCGCTCACCGTCCCCGGCTACGGCGGCGCGATTGCCGCCGACACGGGTGCCGCGATCCGGGGCAGCCGCATCGACGTCTGGTTCCCCACGGTTGAAGAAGCCCGTGCATGGGGAACACGCACCGTGACGATCACCATCCACCGAAGGTGAGGACACGGCATGGCGCAGGAGGCGCCGGCGGGAGAAACCGAGAGCAGCCGGGCGCGCGGCCCCCGGTCGTGCTCGTCGACGACCACGACCTCTTCCGGACCGGCCTCCGCACACCTGCTCGAGGAGCAGGGCGTCTCGTCGTCGGCGAGGCTCCTGACCGGCGCCGGCGCGTCGCGCGCGTCCGCGAGCACGCGCCCGACGTCGTCGTGATGGACATCAACATGCCGGTCATCGAACGGCGTCGAGGCGACGCGGGAGATCGCCGGCTCGCGCCGCTGACCCGCGTCGTCGTCCTGACGATCTCGGACGACGACGGCGACGTCATCGACGCTATCGTCGCGGGCGCCTGCGGCTACCTGCTGAAGGACGCGTCGATCGACGAGCTCATCCGCGGCATCGACGCGGCGGCCGCCGGCGACGTCGCTGATCTCCCCGTCGATCGCCGGCGAAGGTCCTCCAGCGGGTGCGCGCGCGCCGCTCGCCGGGGACGCCGACCGACGACCGCGCGCCGAGCTCTCCGAACGCGAGCTCGACGTCCTCCGCCTGATCGCGAACGGCAAGGACAACGCCCACATCGCCGCGCGAGCTGCACATCAGCCCGAAGACGGTCAAGAACCACATCTCGAACATCCTCATGAAGCTGCAGATCGAGAACCGCATCCAGGCGGCCGTCTACGCCGTGCGGACCGGGCTCGTCTAAGAGTACCGTCGAGCCATGTTCACGCGAATTCGCAGGTGGATCGGCTCGCTCAACGCAGCGACGCCGAGGGCGGGCCGCGCGTCGAACTCGACGGACGCGGCGCCACGCATTCGAGGGCGCGGCAGCTCCCTCGGCGGCGCGCATGCCGCGACTACGTCAACTCGTTGCGAGGGCCGGTCGCCCATAGGGCTCTAGGCCGCCTTCAGCCGCGTCCAGCGCCCCGAGCGCTCGCGCGCTCCAGCTCGAGCTGGCGCGCGATCTCGCGCGCCGCTCGGGCAGCTTCGCCGCTCGTGCCCCGGTCGTCAGGGCCATGATGCGGCGCTCGAGCCGCAGCCACTCCGCCTCGAGTGCAGCGCCCGCGCATAGCCGTCGCGTCAGCGCCTCTTCGATGGCGAGCGCGGTCGTCCGGCATGCCCCGCTGCGCGCCCGGCATCAGTGTGTCCGTCGTCGGCCACGAGCCGATTATCGGGCATCCGCAGCCGAGGATCATGGGCCGAGCGGCCCATCTTGCCGGTCGGCCAGACACTTGACGACGCCGACGCCTTGCGACAATCTGCGCCGTGCGTCGCTTCGCACGCCTGGCGGGCTCGCTTCCTGCCTCGCGCCGTCGTCGTGCTCCGCCCGCCGCGGGCCAGACGCGACGCGCGGCCCGCTCCCGCACGCGCTCGGCCGTCCCCCACGTCCGGCGCCGACTGCCGCGCTGGCGGTCGACCTCGCGACGGGCAAGCGCTCTACGCGCAGAATCCCACCTGCGCTGATCCCGGCATCGAACGAGAAGCTCGCGGTCACCTACGCGTCGCTGCTCGCGCTCGGGCCGAGCTTCCGCTTCGCGACGGACGTCCTCGGCGAAGGCGAGCTCGACGGGACGCTCTGGCGCGGCGACGTCGTGCTCAAGGGCTACGGCGACCCGACGCTTCACACTCGCGGACCTCGGTCGCCTCGCCGACGCAGCTCCGCGCGCACGGGATCCGGCGCGTCACCGGGCGCATGTCGTCGGCGACGAGTCGTTCTTCGACGCGAAGCGCATCGGCGCCGGGGTGGAAGCCGTACTTCTTCCTCAACGAGTCGCCTCCGCTCTCGGCGCTGTCGTCGACCGCGGTCGCTACCAGGCCGGCGCGCCACGCGAGCCGCTCCTCGCCGCGGCGCCTCGTTCCGCGAGGCGCTGCTCGCGCGCGGGATCGCGGTCGCGGGCCGCGCGGTCACGGGCGAGCGCCGACTCGGCGCCGTTCCGCTCGCGACGATCCGTCTCGTCGCCGCTCGCGGCGATCCTGCGCTTCATGGACCACGAGAGCGACAACTTCACGGCCGAGATGCTGCTCAAGCAGCTCGGCGCCGGCAGGCCGGCAGGGCACGACGGCCGCGGGCGGCGCGCGGTCGTGCGTCGCGCTCCTGCACGAGCGGCAGGTCCCGCTCGACCGGCGTGCGGATCGTCGACGGCTCCGGGCTCTCGCCGCTCGACCGGCTGACGGCCGAGCGCGCTCGTCGGGATGCTCGCTGGCTGCCTGGAACGACCCGCGATCTGCGCGCGCTCGTGCGACGCGCTCGCCGGTCGCCGGCGTGAGCGGGACGCTCGCGCGACCGGCTGCGCGGCACGCCGCGCGCGGCCACGTGCGCGCGAAGACCGGCACGCCGACGACTGCGTCGGCGCTCTCGGGCTACGTGCGCGGCGCGCTACGCGTTCGCGTGCATCCAGAACGGCAGCCCGGTCAACGTCGGTCGCGGGGCGCGCGCAGGCCGCAGGACCAGCTTCGCGACCGTCCTAGCCGCGCAGATAGCAGCTCTGCAGCTCGGCCTCGCGTCGAGGACCGGCACGCCCGCCTTCTGGCGCCTTCGCCAGCTTCGAGCCCGGGCTCCTCGCCGACGATCGAGGCCGGTCGTCTTCTTCGAGACCGAGTCCGAGACCTTCGCGCCGAGCGCCTCGAGCGCCGCCTTCGCCTCCTCGCGCGTGCAGCGACTCGAGCGTGCCGGTGATCACGTACGGCTGCCCGGTCAGCGGCCCCTCGGCCGGCCGCTCCTCCTCGCCGGCCTCGAAGCGGAGGCCGAGCGCGCGCAGCTCCTGCGACGAGCGCCCGGTTCTCCTCGTCCGAGAACCACTCGGCGATCGCCTCGGCGCGGTCGGGGCCGATCCCCTCGACCTCCTCGATCTCCTCCTGGGTCGCGGCGAGCAGCCGGTCGACCGTGCCGAAGTGGCGCGCGAGGTTCCGCGCCGTCACCCAGCCGACGTCCGGGATGTTGAGGCCGAAGAGCACGCGCGAGAACGGCAGCTGCTTCGACGCTCGATCGCGTCGACGACGTTCGTCGCCGAGATCTCTCCGTAGCCGTCGAGCTCGAGCAGCTGCTCCTTCGTCAGGCGGTAGAGGTCGGGCATCGAGCGGACGAGGCCCGAGCTCCCAGAGCCGCGCGGACGAACTGCTCGCCGACGCCCTCGATGTCCGCGGCCGCCATGACCCAGTTGATCAGCGTCTCGAGCCCGCGCGACGGGCACGCGCGGTTCGGGCAGCGGTGCATGACCTCGCCCTCGGGCTTGACGACCTCGGCGCCGCAGAGCGGGCACTGCGTCGGCATCCGGAACGGCTTCGTCCCGCGGCGGTGCGTCGCCGGCCGGGCCGACGACCTGCGGGATCACGTCGCCGGCGCGCTGGACGATCACGATGTCGCCCTCGCGGATGTCCTTGCGGTTGATGTCCTCCTCGTTGTGGAGCGTCGCGCGCGAGACGGTGACGCCGCCGACCTCGACCGGCTCGAGCATGCGCCCACGGGTTGAGCGCGCCGGTGCGGCCGACGCGGATGGCGATCTTGCAGGAGCTTCGTCTGCGCGGTCATCGGCGCCCACTTGAAGGCGCGCGCCCAGCGCGGCCGCTCGTGCAGCGCGCCGAGCCGCGCGCTGCTGGTCGAGCGAGTCGACCTTGATCACGATCCCGTCGATCTCGTAGTCGAGCTCGACGCGGCGCGTCTCCCACTCGCGCGCAGCGCTGCGGCGACCTCCTCGATCGACTCGAGCCGCTCGGCGTACGGGTTCGTGCGGAAGCCGTGCTCGCGCAGCCACTGCGAGCATCTCCGCACTGCGTCTCGAAGCTCGAGGCCCTCGCGTGCGCCGATGCCGTAGACCCAGACCGCGAGCGGCCGGTCGGCGGTGATCGCCGAGTTCTTCTGGCGCAGCGAGCCGGCGGCGGCGTTGCGCGGGTTCGGCGCGAGCTTCTGGCCCGTGCCGGCGAGCGCGCTCGTTCAGCTCGCGGAAGCCCGGAGATCGGCAGGTAGACCTCGCCGCGCACCTCGAGCGAGCGGGCGGCGCGTCGTCGCCGCGCATGCGCAGCGGGATCGGCTCGATCGTGCGCAGGTTGACGGTCACGTCCTCGCCCTGGACGCCGTCGCCGCGCGTCGCGCCGCGCGACGAGCACGCCGTCCTCGTAGGTGAGGTTGATCGCGAGCCCGTCGATCTTCGGCTCGATCACGTACGCGACGGGCTCGTCGGTGCCGAGCCGCTTGCGGACGTCGTCGGCCCACTTCGTCGAGCGCCTCGTCGGTCGTCACCTTCTCGAGCGACCCCATCGGCGTCGAGGTGCTGCGACCTTCTGGAAGCGCTCGCGACGGCGGCGCGCCGACGCGCTGGGTCGGCGAGTCGGGCGTGACGAGCTCCGGGTGCTCCTCCTCGAGCGCGACGAGCTCGTCGTAGAGCGCGTCGTACGTCGGCGTCGCGAGATCTCGGGGTCGTCGAGGACGTGGTAGCGGTAGAGGTGGTGCGTCGAGCGAGCCCGCGCAGCTCGTCGCGCGCGCGGCCGGCCGGATCAGAGGACGCCAAGCAGCTCCTCCGGCGTGTGGACGAGGGCGTCGGGCTCCTCGGCTCGAGCCGCGTCGTCGGCGTGGATGCCGCCCCAGCCGACGGCGATCGCGTACAGCGCCCGCCGCCTTCGCCGCGCGGATGTCGAACGGCGAGTCGCCGACGTAGGCGGCGTCCTCCGGCGCGCGCGCCGAGCCGCTCGAGCGCCTCGAGCACCGGCTCGGGATCGGGCTTGTGCCGCTCGGTGTCCTCGGCACCGTCGACGACGACGGTCGAAGTGCGCGCAGGAGCGGCAGGCGCTCGAACGCGAGCTCGACGGTCGCGCGGCGCTTCGCCGTCACGATCCCGAGCCGGCGGCCGCTCGTCGCGCAGCGCTCGAGCAGCAGCTCGCGATCCCGGCGAACGCCTCGAGCTCGGCGTGGAGCGGCTCGTTGTGCGCGCGGTAGACCTCGACCAGCTCGTCGACGCGGTCCGGGTCGAGGCCGCGCATCTGCGCGACGGAGCCCGGGCCCGCCGACGCGGCCGGAGCACGCTCCTCGTCCGAGCTCGCGCCCGAGCACGGTCAGCGTCGCGTGCCTGCATCGAGGCGAGGATGATCGGCGCCGGAGTCGATCAGCGTGCCGTCGAGGTCGAAGAGGACGACCGTGTCGATAGCCGCACTCGGCGTCATCGTGACGGTGACGCTCGGCCGGACTGGCCGTACTCGAGCGCTCGAGATAGCAGCCCCACGGCGGCGCGGTCGTCGCCGGCCTCGGCCCGCGGCGCGCCCGCGAGCAGGCGCCGCGATCCGTCCGGCCCGCGCTCCAGCATCGTGCCCGACGAGCGTCCGCACCATGTGGCGGAGGAACGAGTCGGCGGTGATCTCGAAGTCGAGCTGGTCGCCGCGGCGCTCCCACGCCGCCTGCACGACGTCGCGCACGAAGACCTCGTGCTGGGTCTCGTCGGCGTGAAGGCCCGGAACTCGTGCTCGCCGAGGAGCAGCGCCGCGCACTCGGCGAGCGCGTCGCTCGTCGAGCGGGCGCGGCCACCAGCTGCGCCGCTGCCTCGAGCGGCGACGCGCGCGACGCGGTGAGGATGAGGTAGCGGTAGCGACCGCGACGCGCGGAGAAGCGCGCGTGGAACTCCTCGGCGCCTCCGCGGCCGCGACGACGGCGACGTCCGCCGGGCAGCGCGGCGTTCAGCGCCTCGGCCGCTGCGATCCGGGCGGCGGGCCGCCCGCGACGTCGACGCTCGCGACCTGCGCGAGCGCGTGGACGCCGGTGTCCGTGCGGCCGGCGACCGCGAGGCCGTCCCAGCCGGGAAGACCGCGTCGAGCGCTGCGCGCACGCTCGCCCTCGACCGTGCGCGTGGCCGGGCTGGACGCGCCCAGCCGCGGAACCCGGTGCCGTCGTACTCGAGCTCGAGGCGAGCCGCACCGCGCTCGAGCCTACGCCGGCGGCGGCGGCTTCCTGCTCGCGGCGCCGGCGCAGCGCCGCCGGCGCTGCGTCTCCGCGCGTCGGCCGCCTGCGGCGACGTAGTCGACGAGCTCGAGGTAGACCATCTCGGCGGCGCGTCGCCCTGGCGCGGGCCGAGCTTGACGATGCGCGTGTAGCCGCCGGGCCGCTCCGCGAAGCGCGGGGCGACGTCGTCGAACAGCTTTTGCACGACCGTCCTGCGAGCGCAGGAACGCGACCGCCTGCCGGCGCGCGGCGAGGTCGCCGCGCTTGCCGAGCGTGATCATCTGCTCGGCGACCGGCCGCACCTCCTTGGCCTTCGCCTGGGTCGTCCGGATGCGGCCGTGCTCGATCAGCGCGCCCGTCAGGTTCGCGTAGAGCGCCTTGCGGTGGGCGCTGTCGCGCCCGAGCTTCGTGCCGGCGCGGCGTGGCGCATGGCGCTAGCTCGTCGCCCCGCAGCGTTGAGGCCGTGCGCGGCGAGCGTCTCCCGGACCTCCTCGATCGACTTCTTGCCGAAGTTCGGGATCGCGGCGAGCTCCTGCTCGGTCTTGGCGACGAGGTCGCCGATCGTCTCGATGCCGACGCGCTTGAGGCAGTTGTACGAGCGGACGCCGAGCTCGAGCTCCTCGATCGGGAAGTTCTCCATCCCGTGCGCGAGCGACGGCTCGGCGGCCGCCGCGGCAGCCGCGGCCTCGCCGAAGCCCTCGATCTTGTCGATGTCGGTGAAGATCGCGAGCTGCCGGATCAGGATCTCGGCGGCCTGCGCGATCGCGTCGCGCGGCTCGATCGAGCCGTCCGTCGTGACGTCGAGGCGTGAGCTTGTCGTAGTCGGTGCGCTGACCGACGCGGGCCGCCTCGACGTCGTACGAGACGCGGCGCACGGGCGAGAAGATCGAGTCGATCGGGATCACGCCGATCGTGTGCTCGGGCCCGCGGTTCAGCTCGGCCGGCACGTAGCCGCGGCCGCGGCCGATCGTGAGCGTCATCTCGAGCTTGCCGTTGTCGGAGAGGTGCGCGATCTCGAGCTCCGGGTTGAGGATCTCGAGGTCGGCAGGCGCCTCGATGTCGGCGGCCGTGACGACGCCGGCGCCCTCCTTCGATGAGCCGGACCTCGATCTCGGGCGACTCGCCGTGCAGGCGCGCAGATGAGGCTCTTGAGGTTGAGGATGATGTCGGTGACGTCCTCGCGGACGCCCGGCAGCGTCGTGAACTCGTGCGCGACGCCCTCGATCTTGACCGAGGTGACGGCGGCGCCCTCGAGCGACGAGAGCAGCACGCGGCGCAGCGAGTTGCCGAACGTGTAGCCGAAGCCGCGGTCGAGCGGCTCGATCACGAAGACGCCGCGCTCGGCCTCGAGCTCCTCGTGGACGATCCGCGGAATCTGGAAATCCATCAGGGATGTGCGAGTGGCCATTCAGTCAGTCCTTTCCTTGGGCCTGGGATGGCCCGGTTACTTCGAGTAGAGCTCGACGATCAGCTGCTCCTGGACGGGCGTGTCGATCTCGACACGCTCGGGCCACTTGAGCACCTTGCCGGTGAGTCCTTCGTGGTCGGCCTGCAGCCAGGTGCGACCGAGGCGGTGAGGTCGGTCGCGTCGCGCACGACGGCCTCGGCGGCCGACCTGGGCGCGATCGTGACGATGTCGTTCGGGCGCACCTGGAAGCTCGGGATGTTGACCCGGCGGCCGTTGACGTGGAAGTGGCCGTGGCGGACGAGCTGCCGCGCCTGGGCGCGCGAGGCGGCGAAGCCGAGCCGGTAGACGACGTTGTCGAGCCGCGTCTCGAGCATGCGCAGCAGGTTCTCGCCCGTGATGCCCGGCGCGCCGCGCCGCCTTCTCGTAGTAGTTGCGGAACTGCTTCTCGAGCAGGCCGTAGTAGCGCCGCGCCTTCTGCTTCTCGCGCAGCTGGAGCAGGTACTCGCTCTGCTTGATGCGGCCGCGGCCGTGCTCGCCCGGCGGGTACGAGCGGCGCTCGACCGCGCACTTCTCGGTCAGGCAGCGCTCGCCCTTGAGGAAGAGCTTCATGCCCTCGCGGCGGCAGTTGCGGCACTTGGGGCCGAGTGCACGGGCCATTAGACCCGCCTCCGCTTCTTCTGGCGGACGCCGTTGTGCGCCTGCGGGGTGACGTCGCTTGACGCCGAGGATCTCGAGGCCGGCGGCCTGCAGCGAGCGGATCGCGGTCTCGCGGCCGGAGCCCGGGCCCTTGACGAAGACCTCGACCTTCTGGAGGCCGTGCTCCATGCCCTTGCGCGCGCACGCGTCGGCGGTCACCTGGGCGGCGAACGGCGTCGACTTGCGCGAGCCCTTGAACCCGGCCGAGCCGGCGGACTCCCACACGATCACGTTGCCCTCCTTGTCGGTCAGCGCGACGATCGTGTTGTTGAACGACGTCTTGATGTGCGCCTGGCCGACGGCGATGTTCTTCTTGACGCGGCGACGGGTGCGGCCCCGGGCCGCTGCGGCACGACGAGGAGGCGCCACTACTTCGCCTTCTTGCCGCGGCCGACGGTCTTCTTCGGGCCCTTGCGGGTGCGGGCGTTGGTCTTCGTCCGCTGGCCGTTCACGGGCAGGCTGCGGCGGTGACGGATGCCGCGGTACGAGCCGATCTCGCCGAGGCGCTTGATCGCCTGCGAGCGCTCGCGGCGCAGGTCGCCCTCGACCTGGAGGTTCGCGTCGATGTGCTCGCGGAGCCTCGTGACCTCCTCGTCGGTGAGGTCGCGGACCTTCGTGTCCGGCGACAGGCCGAGGGCGGCGAGCACCTCGTTGGCCGTCGACCGGCCGATGCCGTAGATGTACGTGAGCCCGATCTCGAGCCGCTTCTCGCGCGGCAGGTTTACGCCTGCGATTCGTGCCAACGCGCTCCTCCTACCCCTGTCGCTGCTTGTGCCGCGGGTTCGTGCAGATGACCATGGTGCGCCCATGCCGCTTGATGACGCGGCAGCGCTCGCACATCGGCTTGACGGACGGCCTGACCTTCACTTCAACCTCAATTCGTGTTCGTAAAAAGCTCGGTCCACGCACGCGTAGGCGCGGACATCGCAAAGACCGCAGCAGAGCTGCGCGTCGCGGCATCGTAGCAAACGAGGCACGGCCCGAGAGAGGCCTCGGGGCCGTTGCTACTGCGCGGGGCCGCTGCCGAGCGTGACCGTAACCGTGCCGCTCTGCGTGGTGACGGTGACGGTGTCGCCGGGCTGCTTGTCCAGCAAAAGCGAGGTGATCTCGGCGGGGGTGCTCACGGCCTGGCCGTCGATCCCGGTGATGACGTCGCCGGTCTGCAGCCCGGCGTCGTCCGCCGGCCCGCCGGAGACGACGTTCGCGATGGAGGCACCGGACCCGGGGCTCCACTGGTCGATCGTCAGGTTGACGCCGAGGAAGGCCGTTCCACCGACGTGGACGGTGCCCGAGCCGTCGCCGGACTCGATCTGCCTGACCACCAAGAGGGCCGTAGCGATCGGGACGGCATAGCCCTCCGACGTCCGGGAGATGTCCTGGTAGCCGTAGCTGCCCGAGCTCGACGCCGCCGTGTCGACGCCGACGACCTTGCCGCCGGAGTCGAGGAGCGGGCCGCCGGAGTCGCCCGGCTGCACGTTTGCGTTGGTCTGGATCAGGCCGGTCAGCATCTCGCTGCCGCCGCTGTCGTCGGACGCGGTGATCTGCTGGTTCAACGCGGTGACCGTGCCGGTCGCGCGCACCAGCGACCCGGTGCCGCCCGCGTTGCCGAGAGCGGTCACTCTTTCGCGAAGCTCCACGGAGTCGCCGAGCGGCGCGGTCTTGAGGCCGCTGGCGTGCTGTGCCTGGAGGACGGCGATGTCGTGGGCGACGTCGTAGCCGACTACCGTCGCCGTGTAGCTGCGCCCCGTGCCCGGGGCGACGACCTTGATGGTCGTCGCCCCGTGGACCACGTGGTTGTTGGTCAGGATCTCGCCCTGGGAGGTGAGGACGATGCCCGAGCCCGCCGCCGCGGCGTCCTGGTAGCCGAGGCTCGTGTCGATGACCACTGCACCTGACCCGATGCCGCTGGCGCCGCCAACATCAGGTGCCGTCGAGCCGCGCTGGAGCGCGAGCACGACGGCACCGACCACGGCCGCGAGCAGACCGGCCAGGATGAGGGCCACGACGGGGCTGCGCTTGCGCCGGCCCTGCGCGAGGGGAGGGAGAGCAAAGGGCTCGGGTGCAAGCTCGGACATGGCCCTAGTCTTCCGCGCGAACCTGTGAGCAGCCCAAGCCTGGGCTACGAGCTGTCTAAGAATTCGCGCCGGCGTGGCGCACGAGCGGCGCCGCCACCGACGGATGCGGCCACGTGAGGATGCGCGGGTCGCCCTCGGTGATCGCGACCGTGTGCTCGAAGTGGGCCGCGAGCGACCCGTCGACGGTCGAGATCGACCAGTCGTCGTCGTGCAGGTAGATCTCGTACGTGCCCGCGGTGATCATCGGCTCGATCGCGAAGACCATGCCGGGGCGCAACTCCGGCCCACGGCCGGGCAGGCCGTAGTTCGGGATCTGCGGGTCCTCGTGCATCGCGCGGCCGACGCCGTGGCCGACGAGCGCGCGCACGACCGTGAAGCCGGCCGCTTCGGTCACCTCCTGCACCGCGTGCGACACGTCCGAGAGCCGTCGCCCCGTCCGGCACTCGGCGATGCCGGCCGCCAGCGCCTCCTGGCCGGTCGCGAGCAGCCGGGCCGCCTCCTCCGAGATCTCGCCGACCGCGAACGTGTACGCCGCGTCGCCGATGAAGCCGTCGAGGGTGACCCCGATGTCGACGGAGAGGATGTCGCCGTCGTCGAGCCGGTACGGCCCCGGGATGCCGTGGACGATCATGTCGTTCGCCGACGTGCAGATCGCGGCCGGGTAGCCGCGGTAGCCCTTGAAGGTCGGGTAGCCGCCGCGCGACTCGATGAACTCCTCGGCGATGCGGTCGAGCTCGGCCGTCGTCGCGCCTGCGTGGATGTGCTCGGCGAGCAGCTGGTGCGTCTCGGAGACGAGGCGGCCCGCGCACGCCATACGCTCCAGCTCGGCGCTCGACTTGCGGATGATCATGCCGCGACCTGCTCGAGCGCGTCCTGGATCTCGGCGAACACCTCGTTGATGGTACGGCCCGCGTGGATGCCGACGAGGTTGCCCTTCGCGCGGTAGTGGCCGACGAGCGGCTCGGTCACCTCGTGGTAGGTCGCGAGCCGCTTGGCGATCACGTCCGGCGTGTCGTCGCTCCGGCCCTCCTCGGTGGCGCGGCGCAGCAGGCGCCGCACGGCCGACTCGTCGTCGAGCTGGAGCTCGAACACGATGTCGAGATCACGGCCGATCTCCTCGAGCATCGCGTCGAGCGCGTCGGCCTGCGCCATCGTGCGCGGGAATCCGTCCACGATGAACCCCTCGGCGGCGTCGGGCTCGCTCAGCCGGTCGCGGATCAACTCGATCATCAGGTCGTCCGGGACGAGCTGGCCGCCGTCCAGGATCGGCTTGACGCGCAGGCCGAGCGGCGTCTCCTCGGCGATCGCCTCGCGCAGGATGTCGCCCGTCGCGATATGCGGAAAGCCGTACTCGGCGGCGATCCGCTTCGCCTGTGTTCCCTTGCCCGATCCCTGCGGGCCCAACAGGAGGATGTTCACCGCGGGGCAGCGGCTATTTGAGGAAACCCTCGTAGGAGCGCATCATCATCTGCGACTCCATTTGCCGCATCGTGTCGAGCGCAACACCGACCACGATGAGCACCGAGGTTCCCCCGACGAGGCGCGTGGTCGTCTGCGAGAAGTTGAAGTAGACGACGGCGATCGTCGGCAGCGCCGCGATGGCGGCCAGGTACAGCGCACCTGGGAACGTCAGCCGTGACAGCACGCGGTCGAAATACATCGCCGTGGGCGCACCGGGTCTGATGCCGGGGACATACCCCCCGTGCTTGCGCAGGTTGTCCGCCTGATCGACGGGGTTGAACTGGACCGCCGTGTAGAAGTACGTGAACACGACGATCAGGGTCGCCTCGGTGAGGATGTACGGCCAGTCGGTATACGAGAGGTGCCGGTTCACGAACCCCTGCGTGGACGGGAAGTACTGGCCGATCGTCGGCGGGAACGCCATCAGCGCAGCCGCGAAGATGATCGGGATGACGCCGGCCATGTTCACGCGCAACGGCAGGTACGTCGAGCCGCCGCTCGTGAGGCGCCGGCCCACCATCCGCTTCGCATACTGGATCGGGATGCGCCGCTGGCCCTCCTGGATGAAGACGACCGCGACGACGACCGCGATGATCATCAGCGGCAGGAACAGCCGCTCGGTGACCGAGCCGTTGTACCAGGCGTTGATCATGAGTGGCGCGCTCGAGAGGATCGACGCGAAGATCAGCAGCGAGATCCCGTTGCCGATCCCGTACTTCGTGATCTGCTCGCCGAGCCACATGAGCAGCACCGTGCCGGTCGTCAGCGTCAGGACGATCAGGACGAGGTTTCCGGTGCTGCCGCTCAGCACGCCCTGGCGGTGGAACAGGTACGCGTAGCCGGTGGACTGCAGCGCCGCGAGCACGACCGTGAGGTAGCGCGTGTACTGGTTGATCTTGGCGTAGCCGGCCTCGCCCTCCTTCTGCAGCTGCTCGAGCCTCGGAATGACGACCGTCATCAGCTGGAGGATGATCGAGGCGGTGACGTACGGCATGATCCCGAGCGCGAACACTGCGAATTGCGACAGCGCGCCGCCCGAGAACAGGTTCAGCAGGCCGAGCACGCCGCTGCCCTGCGAGTTGAAGTAGCCCTTGATCTTCGCGGAGTCGATGCCTGGCGCCGGCATCCACGCGCCCAGGCGGTACACCGCCAGGATCAGGGCGGTGAACAGCACCCGCTTGCGCAGGTCCGGGACGCGCCAGGCATTGGCGAGCCAGCTGAACATCTAGCCCTCGTTCTCCATGCCAGAAGTCTGCTCCTCTTCGGGCGAGTCGATTTCGGTTTCCACCGACGACTTCTGGCTTGGGGAGCCCTTTCCCTTTAGCAGCCGGCGCTTTCGCGTCTTGCCGCCGCTAACCATTTCGCGCAGCGAAATGGCCGTGCCGCCGGCGGCCTCGATCTTCTCCTTCGCAGCAGCGGAGAAGCGGTGCGCGGTCACGGTGAGCTTCTTGGTCAGCTCGCCCGAGGCCAGAATCTTGACGTCGATCTTCGTGTTCTTGATCAGGCCTGCCTCGCGGAGCGCCTCCAGCGTCACGTCGCTACCCGCGTCGAAGCGGGCCTCGAGGTCGCGCAGGTTCACGGCCTGCGTGAACGTGCGGTGCGGGCCGACCGGCATCGCGTCCTTCGAGTACGGGCCGCGCTGCTTGCCGAGCCGCATGTGCAGCGGCATCTGGCCGCCCTCGAAGCCGGCGCGCATCTTGGCCGAGCCGGAGCGTGACTTCTGGCCCTTGATGCCGCGGCCGGAATAGCGGCCCTTGCCGGAGCCCAGGCCGCGGCCGACGCGCTTGCGATCGCGGCGCGCCTCGGCGGGCTTCAGCGTCGAGAGATTGAGCTGCTCAGGCATTCGGTCCTCAGTCGGTCGCGGCCTCGACCTGCACGAGGTGCCGCACCTTCCTCAGCATACCCTGGAGCTGCGGACTTTCCTGGTGCTCGGCCGAACGGCCGATCCGGCCGAGCCCGAGCGCCCGCAAGGTGCCGCGGTGGCGCTCGCTCTGACCGATCGAGCTCCGGACCTGCGTGATGCGGAGCGCGGTCATCAGGCCGGCTCCTCCGTCCCGGGCGTCTCCTCCGCGGCCGGAGCCTCCTCGGCTGCAGCAGCCTCCTCGACCGCCGGAGCCTCTTCGGCCGGAGTCTCCGCGACGGCCACGATCTCGGGTGCCTCGGGCTGCTCCTCCTCCTCGACCTTCTTCTTCGGCGGGAGCACGTCGGAGATCCTCAGCCCGCGCGTCTTGGCGACGTCCTCGGGCCGGCGCAGGTTCTGCAGACCGTTCACGGTCGCCTTCAGCATGTTGATCGGGTTCGTCGTGCCGAGGCTCTTGGCGAGGATGTCGCGGATCCCAGCGAGCTCGAGCACTGCACGCACGCCGCCGCCGGCGATGACGCCCGTCCCCTCGCTCGCCGGCCGCAGCAGCACGCGCGCCGCGCCGTACTCACCCAGGATCTGGTGCGTGATCGTCGTGCCGTGGCGGGGCACGGAGAACAGGTTCTTCTTGGCGTCGTCGACAGCCTTGGAGATCGCGAGCGGAACCTCGCGCGCCTTGCCGTAGCCGACGCCGACCTTCTCGTGCTCGTCGCCGATGACCACGAGCGCGGTGAACGAGAACCGCCGGCCTCCCTTCACGACCTTGGCGACGCGGTTGATCTCGACGACCCGCTCCTTGAGATCCCTCGACTCCTGACTTTCGGTGACGCTCAAATTCTCAGTCCTCCCTCGCGCGCGCCATCGGCGAGCGCCTTGACGCGTCCGTGGTACAGGTAGCCGCCGCGGTCGAACACGGCGCTCTCGACGCCGGCGGCCTTCGCGCGCTCGGCAAGCAGCTTGCCCACCTCGCTGGCCATGTCGGCCTTCGAGTGGTCACCCTTGACGTGCAGCCAGCTGGCAGCAGCGAGGGTGCGGGCTTCGACGTCGTCGATCAGCTGTGCCTCGATGCCCCGGTTGGAGCGGAAGACGACGAGGCGCGGCCGCTCGGCCGACCCCGAGACCTTGCCCCGCACGCGGCGGTGACGGCGCTTGCGCGCCTCGAGCACCGACAGCTTGCTCACGCGCGCTTCCCGACCTTCCGGCGGACGTACTCGCCCTCGTAGCGAATGCCCTTGCCCTTGTACGGCTCCGGCGGGCGCACCTTGCGCACCTGGGCGGCGATCTCGCCGACCTGTTGCTTGTCGATGCCCTTGACCGTCACCTCGGTCGGCGTCGGCACCTCGAAGGCGATGCCCTTCGGCGCGTCGATGACGACCGGGTGCGAGAAGCCGACGTTGAGCTCGAGCGAGGTGCCGCGCAGCGCGGCGCGGTAGCCGACACCCTGGATCTGCAGCTTCTTCTCGAAGCCCTTCGTGACGCCCTCGACCATGTTCGCGACGAGCGTGCGCGTGAGGCCGTGCAGCGCGCGATCGTCTCCGCGCTCCGTCGGTCGCGTGACGATCAGCTGGCCGTCCTCGCGCGCGATCGCCATGCGCGCCGGCACCTGCTGGTGAAGCTCGCCGAGCGGCCCGGACACCATGACACGGCCAGGGTCGATGGAGACGTTGACCCCGGCGGGCACGTCGATCGGTCGTTTGCCAATTCTGCTCATGATTCAGCGCTCCGGTAGGTCACCAGACGTGGCAGATGACCTCGCCGCCGACCCCTTGCTCCTCGGCGGTCTTGCTTGTGATGAGCCCCTGAGAGGTCGACACGATAGCCGTCCCCATGCCGCCCAGCACGCGCGGGAGCTTGTCCTTCGGCGCGTAGACGCGGCGACCCGGCCGGGACACGCGCTTGAGGTCCGAGATGACGCGCTCGCGGTTGCGGCCGTACTTCAGCTCGATGCTGAGCAGGTCGTACCCGAGCGGCGCCGGCTGGCCGTCCTTGCCCTTCTGGTCGGCGCCCTTTTCGACGCGGTAGTCGACGATGTAGCCCTCCTGCTTGAGCAGGCGCGCGATGTCCTCCTTGAGCTTCGAGGTCGGCATCACGGCGTGCTCGTGCATCGCCTTGTTGGCGTTGCGGATGCGGGTGAGCATGTCTGCGATCGGATCGGTCAGCATCGGACTACCAGGATGACTTGGTCATGCCGGGGATCGCGCCCTCGTGGGCGAGCTCCCGCAGGCAGATGCGGCAGAGGCCGAACTTGCGGAACGTTGCCCGCGGCCGGCCGCACCGATTGCAGCGCAGGTAGTTGCGCGTCTTGTACTTCGCCGGGCGAGCGGCCTTCACTACGAGCGACTTCTTTGCCACTACTGCTCCCCTCCGTCCCGCGCAGCCGCGAACGGCAGGCCCATGCCGCGCAGCAGCGCGCGTGCCTCGTCGTCGGTCTTCGCGGTGGTCGTGATCGTGACGTCCAGGCCCCGGATCGCGGCCACGCTGTCGTAGTCGATCTCCGGGAAGATGATCTGCTCGTGGATGCCGAGCGAGTAGTTGCCGCGCCCGTCGAACGCGTCCGGGTTCAGCCCGCGGAAGTCGCGGATCCGCGGCAGCGCGATCGAGACGAGCCGGTCGAGGAACTCGTACATGCGGTCGCCGCGTAGCGTCACCTTCGTGCCGACCGGCATGCCCTCGCGGATCTTGAAGCCGGCGATCGACCTGCGCGCGCGGCGCAGCTGAGCTCGCTGCCCGGCGATGATCGTCAGCTCCTCCATCGCGGCGTCGAGGGCCTTGGACTCGGTCTTCGCCTCGCCGACGCCCATGTTGAGCGTGATCTTCTCGATCTTCGGGACGTCCATGACCGTGCTCTTGGCGAGCTCGTCCTTGAGCCGGCCGCGCAGCTCCTCGTTGTACTGCCGCTTCAGGCGCGGCACGTAGTCCGTTGCGGTCGCCATCGCCTAGCGGTCGATCTCCTGGCCGCAGTCGGCGCGCTTGCAGACGCGGGTGCGGTGCCGCTCGCCCTTGACCTCCTTGACGTCATGGGCGATCCGCGTCGGCCGCTTGCAGACCGGGCAGACGAGCATGACGTTCGAGATCTGAATCGGCGCCGGCCGGTCGATGACGCCGCCCGGGATCATCTGGGTCGCGCCCATCCGGCTCGGGTCCTTCATCGGCCGCGGCTTCATGTGCCGCTTGATCGTGTTCAGGTTCTCGACGACGACCTTGCCCTCGCGCGGCAGCGCGGCGAGCACGCGGCCCTGTTTGCCGCGGTCCTTGCCGCTCAGCACCTGGACGACGTCGCCCTTGTGGATCTTCAGCTTCGTTGCAGACATGGGTTAGAGCACCTCTGGAGCTAGGGAGACGATTTTCATGAAGTTCCTGTCGCGCAGCTCGCGGGCGACGGGGCCGAAGATCCGCGTGCCCCGCGGGTTGCGCTGGGCATCGATGATCACGGCCGCGTTCTCGTCGAACGCGATCTGCGTTCCGTCGTCGCGGCCGAAGGGCTTCTTCGTCCGGACGACCACCGCGCGCACGACCTCGCCCTTCTTGATCGTGCCCTGCGGTGTTGCGCTCTTCACGGTACCGACGATGACGTCACCTACGCGCGCGTAGCGCCGCTTCGACCCGCCCATGACGCGGATGCAGAGCAGCTCGCGCGCGCCGGTGTTGTCAGCCACGCGGACTCGTGTCTCCTGCTGGATCACCGTGCTTTCTCCAGAACCTCGGCGAGCCGCCAGTTCTTCGTCTTGGACAGCGGGCGCGACTCGACGATGCGCACGGTGTCCCCCACGCCCGCCGTGTTCGATTCATCGTGCGCGTGGAACTTCGCCGACCGGCGGACGACCTTCTTGTACTTCCGGTGCGCCTTGATCGTCTCGACCATGACGACGATCGTCTTGTCCATCGCGGCGGAGACGACGACGCCGCGCCGCTCCTGGCGGCGGCCGCGCTCGCCTTCCGGCTTCGGGAGCCGGACGATCGGCTTGCGCTGCGCCGGCTTCTCGCGCACGACGTTCGGGCGCCGGCGGCGCTCGGAGCGCGGCAGGCGCTTTCGCTTCGGCTTCGGGCCGGACTGCGGCGCGGGGGCGGCCTCCACCTGCTCGGCGGCCGGCGCGGCCTCGGCCACGGGCTCCCCTGCGACCGGTTCGGCGGCGGGCTCCTCGGCTGCCGGCTCAGCCGGCGCCTCCTCGGCAGGGGCCACCTCGGCCTCGGCCGCAACGTCCGGCACGGGCTCGGCGTCCTCGACAGCGGCCTCTTCGGCCGGCTCAGCCTCGGGCTCGGGCTCGGCGGCCACGGCCTCGACCGGCGTCTCCTCGACGCCGGCGTCCTCGGTCGGCTCTTCGGTTGTCTCGTTCTGGTCCTTCTCGTCAGCCATTCGTCTTCTCCAGGGTGCGCGCTCGGCGCACGGTCAGGATTCGCGCGACGTCGCGCTTCGCGTGCCGCAGGCGGGTGTGGTTCTCCAAGCCGCCGGTTGCGTACTGGAAGCGCAGCTCGAAGAGCTCCTTGCGCGTCTCGGTGAGCTTCTCGTCGAGCTCGTCGTCGGTCATCTCTGCAAGTTCCTTGGCGTCCATGTGGTCTCTCAGTCGAATAGCGGCGCTTCGCGTTTCACGAACTTGGTCCGCACGGGCAGCTTCGCGCCGGCAAGGCGCAGCGCCTCCTTGGCGAGCGGCTCGGGCACGCCGGCCAGCTCGAACATGACGCGGCCGGGCTTCACGACGGCAACCCAGTGCTCGGGGTTGCCCTTGCCGGAGCCCATGCGGGTCTCGGCCGGCTTCTGCGTCACCGACTTGTCCGGGAAGACGTTGATCCAGACCTTGCCGCCGCGCTTGATCTTGCGCGTCATCGCGATTCGGGCAGCCTCGATCTCGCGGTTGGTGAGCCAACCGGCCTCGAGCGTCTTGATCCCGTAGTCGCCGAACTGAACCTCCGTCTGAGCCCTCGAGAGGCCCCGGCGGCGGCCACGGTGGACCTTGCGGAACTTCGTCTTCTTCGGGAGCAGCATCGACTACGACCGGCCCTTCCCGCCCGGCTTGTGGCCGGAGCCCTCGCCGCCCTTGGCGTCGCTCTTCGGGCCGGCGGTGTCGTCGATCGTCGCCGGGTTCTCGTGCTCGCGCTTCTGGGTGGTCGTGTCAGGTGCCTCGGCGACCGGAGCCGGAGTGGTCTCGACCTGCGGCTCGATCACGGGCTGCTCGCGGCCTTCTGCCGACACGGCGTTCTCGTCGGTGCGCGGCTTCTCGACGTTCTCCTGCTGGCGCGGGCGTCCGCCGCCACGGCCGCCGCCGGGACGTCCCGGCCCGCGGCCGCCGCCCGGGCGGTCGCCGCGCTTGCGCTGGCGCACCGGGCCGAGGCCCTCGCGGTCCTGGCTGCGGCCACGGCCGCCCTCACGCGAGGCCGCGAGGCCTTCGCGCTGGCCGCCTCGGCGGCGCGCCTGATCCTGGTCGCCCAGCCGCTGATCCTTGCCGCCGAGGGACTCGTAGCCCTCCGGCATGATCTCGCCCTTGTTGATCCAGACCTTCACGCCGATGCGGCCGGTCGTCGTCTTGGCCTCGGTCTGGCCGTAGTCGATATCGGCGCGGATCGTGTGCAGCGGCACGCGCCCCTCGGAGTAGGTCTCCGAGCGGCTCATCTCGGAGCCGCCGAGGCGGCCGCCGCAGGTGATCTTCACGCCGTGCGCGCCCGAGCGGATGGCCGAGGCGAGCGAGCGCTTCATCGCGCGGCGGAAGCTGACACGGTTCTCCAGCTGCTCGGCGATCGACTGGGCAACGAGCTTGGCGTCGAGCTCGGGCCGCTTGATCTCGTTGATGTTGATGTGGACGTTCTTCTGCGTCATCGCGTGGATCTCGCGGCGCAGCGCGTCCACCTCGGCACCGGACTTTCCGATCACGATGCCCGGGCGCGCGGTGTAGATGTCGATCGTGATCCGCTGGTTGTCCTTGCGGATCAGGATGTCCGACAGCCCCGCGTGCGAGAGCTTCTTGTAGATGTGCTCCCGAATCTTCACGTCCTCGAGCAGCATCTGCGGGTAGTCCTTGCGGCTGGCGTACCAGTTGGACTTCCAATCGTGGATGACGCCGACGCGCAGCCCGCCAGGATGAATTTTCTGGCCCATTAGCTCTCGCTCTCCTCTTGGTCTTCAGTCTTCTTGCGCCGGCGGGAACGCTTGGGCTTCTCCTCCGCTGCGGCGTTGGGCTCCTCGGGCGTCTCAGCCTCGGCGACCGGGGCCTCCTCGACCTCGGTCTCCTCGACCTCCGGAACGTCCGCGACGGGCTCGGCCTCCTGCGGGCGGCGCGGGGCGAGGCGGCGCTGCCGCTCCTCCGGGACCGCCTCGAGCGTGGTCAGCGTCAGCGTGATGTGACAGGTGCGCTTGTGGATGGGGGCGGCGCGGCCGCGGGCACGCGCGCGGAAGCGCTTCATCGTCGGGCCCTCGTCGACCACGGCCGTCTCGACGATCATCTCGTCGCCGATCAGCCCGTGGTTCGCCTCGGCGTTGGCGACGGCCGAGCGCAGCACCTTCTCGACCTCGCGTGCAGCGGCGCGCTGGGTGAATGCGAGCACCGTGCGGGCCTCCGGGACCGTGCGGCCGCGGATGTGCTCGACGGCGAGGCGCGCCTTGCGCGGCGCTGTTCGCACCCACCGTGCCTGAGCCCGTACCTCGGCCCGTCCGTCTGCTCTGATCGTGGTCGCCATTACCGCTTCTTGACCTGAGCCTGGCGGTCACCGGCGTGCCCGCGGAACGTCCGCGTGGGCGCAAACTCGCCCAGCTTGTGGCCGACCATCTGCTCGGAGATGAACACGGGCACGTGCTTGCGGCCGTCGTAGACGGCGATGGTGTGCCCGACCATGTCGGGGAAGACGGTCGAAGAGCGCGACCAGGTGCGGATCATCCGCTTCTCGTTCACGGCGTTCATCGCCTCGATGCGGCTCATCAGCCGCTCCTCGACGAACGGCCCCTTCTTGGACGAGCGGCTCACCGCCTACCTTCCTTTCCGCGCCGGCGTCGCCGGACGATCAGCTTGTCGGATGCCTTGTGCTTGCGCCGCGTGGGCTTGCCCAGCGTCGGCACGCCCCACGGGGTGACCGGGTGGCGGCCGCCCTTGGACTTGCCCTCACCGCCGCCGTGCGGGTGATCGACCGGGTTCATCGCGGAGCCGCGGACGGTGGGCCGCTTGCCCATCCAGCGGCTGCGACCCGCCTTGCCGCCCGAAATGTTCTGGTGGTCGACGTTCCCCACCTGACCGACGGTGGCCCGGCAGGTTAGCGGCACCCGGCGCATCTCGCCGGAGGCGAGCCGGAGCACGCCATAGCCGTCGTCCTTCGCGACGAGCTGGACACTCGTCCCCGCAGAGCGCGCCATCTTGCCGCCCTGGCCCGGCTTCAGCTCCACGTTGTGGATCAGCGTGCCGGTCGGGATGTTCTCGAGCGGGAGCGCGTTGCCCGGCTTGATGTCGGCCTCGGGACCGGACTCGACCGTCGTGCCGACGCGCAGGCGCGCGGGCGCGATGATGTAGGCCTTCGCGCCGTCGGCGTAGTGCAGCAGCGCGATGCGGGCCGACCGGTTCGGGTCGTACTCGATCGCGGCCACCTTCGCCGGCACGCCGTCCTTGAGGCGCTTGAAGTCGATGATGCGGTAGCGGCGCTTGTGCCCGCCGCCGCGGTGCCGCGTCGTGATGCGGCCGTTGTTGTTGCGGCCGCCCGACTTCTTCACCGGCTCCAGGAGGCTCTTCTCCGGTGTCGTCTTCGTGATTTCCTCGAAGGTCGACACCGACATGAACCGCCGGCCGGGACTCGTGGGCTTGAATTTGCGAACTGGCATAACAGAGATTGGGGGCCTGGAAGATCTCGATCTCCTGGCCGGGCTTGAGCTTGACGATGGCTTTCTTCCACCCGGGGCGCGTGCCCTTGATGAGGCCGCGCCGCTTCGGCTTCGCGCGGACCTTGAGGATGTTGACGGCCGCGACCTTCACGTTGAACGCCTGCTCGACGGCCTGCCGGACCTGGGTCTTGTGCGCGTCCTGGTGGACGCGGAACGAGTACTTGCCGTTCTCGATCTCGGCGTAGCTCTTCTCCGAGACGACGGGGGCGATCAGCACCTCGTTGAGGTTGATGCTCACAGGCCACTCTCCTCGGAGGTCGTGCGCGTGGGCCGCGAAACGCAAGCCGGGCTAGGACGCAGGGAGCGTTCGTAGCGGGACGCTACGGGCGCGACCGAGGACGACGCATGGCGCCGCGTTGCCGCGGTTCCACGCGTGCGAGATCCGAGGTCAGAGGACGTCAGCTCGCCGCCCTCTTCTGCAGGAGCTCGAGCGCGGCCTCGGTGACGACGAGCGCGCGGGCCCAGACGATGCTGGCGACCTCGACCTCGGCGGGCTCGACGACGAGCACACGGTCGAGGTTGCGGAACGACTTGACGACGGTCTCCTGGTCGGACAGCGCGACGACGACGACCGGGCGCTCCTTGCCCCACTCCTGGAGCAGCCCGAGCGCGGTGCGCGTCGACGGCTGGTCGAACGAGGCCGGGTCGACGATGGCGAGACTCCCCTCCTCGACGTGCGCGGAGAGTGCGCTGCGAAGCGCGGAGCGGTACGCCTTCTTGTTCACCTTGACGTCGAAGCTGCGCGGCGAGGGCGGGAACACGACTCCGCCGCCGGTGAACTGCGCGGCGCGGATGGTGCCCGCGCGGGCGCGGCCCGTGCCCTTCTGGCGCCACGGCTTGCCGCGGCCGCCCGACACCATGCCGCGGCTCTTGGCCGCGCGCGTGCCGGCGCGCTGCGCGTTGAGCTCGGCGCGCACGGCCTCGTGAACGAGGTGCGGCTTCACCTCGGCGGCGAAGACCGCCTCGGAGAGCGTCACCTCCTTGCTGGCGCCCAGCGTGGGTGCTTTCGGGGCAGCCACTAGCGCTGCTCCTCGCGGATCTCGACGATGCCGTTCTTCGGGCCCGGGACGGCGCCCTTGACGAGCAGCAGGTTCTGCTCCGGCTCGACCGCGTGCACGGTGAGCCCGACCTGGGTGACGCGCTTGCCGCCCATGCGGCCGGCCATGCGAATGCCTTTGAACACGCGCGACGGAGTCGCGGAGGCACCGATCGAGCCCGGCTTGCGGATGTTGTGCGAGCCGTGCGTGACCGGGCCGCGGCTGAAGTTGTGCCGCTTGATCGTGCCGGCGAAGCCCTTGCCGATGCCGATGCCGGCGACCTTGACCTTGTCGCCGGGCGCGAACGCCTCGACGGTCACGGTCTCGCCGACCGTCAGCTCGGACGGCCCGCGGAACTCGACGATGTGCCGGTGCGGGTCGGCGCCCGCCTTCTTCAGGTGACCGAGCTCCGGCCGCGACAGCTTGCGCTCTGCGACCGCGTCGAAGGCCAGCTGGACGGCCTCGTAGCCGTCCGCGTCGTTCGTCCGCACGTACGTGACCGGGCAGGGCCCTGCCTCGATCACCGTCACGGACGTGCGCTGCCCGCTCTCGGAGTCGAACACCTGGGTCATGCCAAGCTTTCGCCCGAGGATGCCTTTCATCGGGCGTTCCTCTGGGGCGGCGAAAGCTTGGTTAGGGCGTGGGCGCTGGTCATATCTGGTCTAGCCGATTTGCGGAGCAAATTGGCCTATAGCTTGATTTCGATATCCACGCCGGCAGGCAAGTCGAGGCGCATGAGCGAGTCGACCGTCTTCGGCGTCGGGTTGTGGATGTCGATGAGGCGCTTGTGCGTGCGCACCTCGAAGTGCTCGCGCGAGTCCTTGTCCTTGAACGGGCTGCGGATCACGCAGTAGACGTTCTTCTCGGTGGGCAGCGGCACGGGGCCGGTGATCGTCGCACCGGTGCGCTGGGCCGTATCGACGATCTGGGTCGCCGAACGGTCCAGCTGGGTGTGGTCATACCCCTTGAGCCGAATGCGGATCTTCTGTGCCACGTGCCGTCTGCCCCTCTCCGAGAAAGTCGCGTTCGCTACCTAGGTGATGATTCTTTTATTGATCACTACGTGATGATCTTTGTGACGACGCCGGCGCCGACGGTACGGCCGCCCTCGCGGACGGCGAACCGCAGGCCCTCGTCCATGGCGATCGGCTGGATCAGCTCGATCTCCATGTTCGTGTTGTCACCCGGCATGACCATCTCCTGGCCATCCGGGAGCTTGATCGCGCCGGTCACGTCCGTCGTGCGGAAGTAGAACTGCGGCCGGTAGCCGTTGAAGAACGGTGTGTGGCGCCCGCCCTCGTCCTTGGAGAGGACGTAGATCTCGGCGTTGAAGTGCGTGTGCGGGGTGATCGAGCCAGGCTTCGCGAGCACCTGGCCGCGCTCGACGTCCTCGCGCTTGACACCGCGGAGCAGTGCACCCGCATTGTCGCCGGCCTGCGCGTAGTCGAGCGTCTTCTGGAACATCTCGAGCCCGGTGACGGTCGTCTTCTCGACCTGTGGGTGGATGCCGACGATCTCGACCTCGTTCCCGACCTCGCACTTGCCCTGCTCGATGCGGCCGGTCACGACCGTGCCGCGGCCGGTGATCGTGAAGACGTCCTCGATCGGCATCAGGAACGGCTTGTCGACGTCGCGCGTCGGCTCCGGGATGTAGGAGTCGACGGCCTGCATGAGCTCGAGGATCTTGGGCGTCCACTCCGCGTCGCCCTCGAGCGCCTTCAGCGCCGACACCTGGATGACCGGGATGTCGTCGCCCGGGAACTCGTACTTGGAGAGCAGCTCGCGCACCTCCAGCTCGACGAGCTCGAGCAGCTCGGGGTCGTCGACCATGTCGGCCTTGTTGAGCGCGACGACGATCGCCGGCACCTCGACCTGGCGGGCGAGCAGGATGTGCTCGCGCGTCTGCGGCATCGGGCCGTCGGCAGCCGAGACCACGAGGATCGCGCCGTCCATCTGGGCGGCGCCCGTGATCATGTTCTTGATGTAGTCGGCGTGACCCGGGCAGTCGACGTGCGCGTAGTGGCGCGCCTCGGTCTCGTACTCGACGTGCGCGGTGTTGATCGTGATGCCGCGCTGGCGCTCCTCGGGAGCGTTGTCGATGTCCGCGAAGCTTTTGATGGTGCCGCTGCCGGACGCCTCCGCGAGGACCTTGGTGATCGCCGCGGTAAGCGTGGTCTTGCCATGGTCGATGTGACCGATCGTGCCGACGTTGACGTGCGGCTTCGTGCGCTCGAACTTCTGCTTGGCCATCTCTCCTCCGTCAATCCTTTCGTCTAGGTCTGGGCGGCGACGATCTCGCCCGCAATCGACTGCGGCACTTCCTCGTACCGGTCGAATTGCATGGTGAACGTGGCCCGGCCTTGCGTCGTCGAGCGCAGGTCGGTCGCATATCCGAACATGGTGGCGAGCGGGACGCGCGCCTTGATCGCCTGCGCGTTGCCGCGCGGCTCGAGGCCCTCCACCCGGCCGCGCCGGGAGTTGAGGTCACCCATGACATCGCCGAGGTACTCCTCCGGGGTGACGACCTCGACGGCCATGACGGGCTCGAGCAGCTTGGGATTGGCCCGCTTCATGCCCTCCTTGAACGCCATTGAGCCGGCGACCTTGAACGCCATCTCGCTGGAGTCGACGTCGTGGTAGGAGCCGTCGACGAGCTCGATGCGCACGTCCACGACCGGGAACCCTGCCAGGATGCCCGACTCCATCGCCTCCTGGATGCCCATGTCGATCGACGGGATGTACTCCTTGGGAATCGTCCCGCCGGTGATCTTGTCGATGAACTCGTAGCCCTCGCCGGGCCCGGCCGGCTCCATGTTGATCGTGGCGTCGCCGTACTGGCCCCGGCCGCCCGTCTGCCGCACGAAGCGGCCACGGATCTTCTCGACGCGCTTGCCGACCGTCTCGCGGTACGCGACCTGCGGGCGGCCGACGTTGGCGTCCACCTTGAACTCCCGCATCAGGCGGTCGACGATGATCTCCAGGTGCAGCTCGCCCATCCCGGAGATGAGCGTCTGCCCCGTCTCGTCGTCCGTCTGGACGCGGAAGGTCGGGTCCTCCTCGGACAGGCGCTGAAGTGCGGCGCCGAGCTTGTCCTGGTCGCCCTTCGTCTTGGGCTCGATGGCCACGGCGATCACCGGCTCCGGGAAGGTCATCGACTCCAGGACGATCGGCGCGCTGTCGATGGCGAGCGTGTCGCCGGTCGTCGTCTGCTTGAGGCCGACGGCCGCGGCGATCTCGCCGGCGCCGATCGACTCGCGCTCCTCGCGGTGGTTGGCGTGCATCTGCAGGATGCGGCCGATGCGCTCGGTGCGGCCGTTCGTCGTGTTGACGACGCGGTCGCCCGCCTTGACCTGGCCGGAGTAGACGCGGAAGTACGTCAGCTTGCCGACGTATGGGTCGGTCATGACCTTGAAGGCGAGCGCGGCGAACGGCTCGTCCAGCGCCGCCCGGCGTGAGAGCTCGTTCTCGGTGCGCGGGTCGATGCCCTGGATCGGGGGCACGTCGAGAGGGCTCGGCAGGTACTCCACGACGGCGTCGAGCAGCGGCTGCACGCCCTTGTTCTTGAAGGCCGAGCCGGCCAGCACCGGCGTGACCGTGATGTCGAGCGTCGCGGCGCGCAGCGCGCGGCGCAGCATTTCCGGGGTGACCTTCGACTCGTCCTCGAGATACGTCTCGGTGAGCTCGTCGTCGTGGTCTGCGACCGAGTCGATCAGCTGGTGGTGGTACTCCTCGGCCTGCTCGCGCAGCTCCTCGGGGATCTCCTCGGTGGCGTACTCCGTGCCGAGGGCGTCCGAGTAGACGATCGCCTTCATCTCGATCAGGTCGATGACGCCGCGGAAATGCTCCTCCTGGCCCAGCGGCAGCTGGACCGGCACCGGGTGGGCGCCGAGGCGGTCGATCATGGACTGCACGGCGGCGAAGAAGTCCGCGCCGGTGCGGTCCATCTTGTTGATGAACGCGATCCGGGGAACCTTGTAGTGGTCGGCTTGGCGCCACACGGTCTCGGACTGCGGCTCCACGCCGGCGACCGAGTCGAAGACGGCGATGGCGCCGTCGAGCACGCGCAGGCTGCGCTCCACCTCGACGGTGAAGTCGACGTGGCCCGGGGTATCGATGATGTTGATCCGGTGGTCGCGCCAGAACGCGGTCGTCGCGGCCGACGTGATGGTGATGCCGCGCTCCTGCTCCTGCGCCATCCAGTCCATCGTCGCGGCGCCCTCGTGGACCTCGCCCATCTTGTGGGTGCGGCCCGTGTAATAGAGGATGCGCTCGGTCGTCGTGGTCTTGCCCGCATCGATGTGGGCCATGATCCCGATGTTCCGGACGCGGTCGAGCCCGACTTCCGTCTTGGTTGCAACGTTCGACATCTCTCTCTTTCTCTCCGGACTGCCTACCAGCGGTAGTGCGCGAAGGCCTTGTTTGCCTGCGCCATCCGGTACTGATCGTCCTTCTGCTTGAACGCGCCGCCCTGCTGGTTCAGCGCGTCGAGGAGCTCGCCTGCGAGCTTCTCGTCCATCCCCTTCTCGCGGCGCTTCCGCGCGTTCTCCACGATCCAGCGCACGGCGAGCGTGCGGGCGCGGCGCTGCGGCACCTCCACGGGAACCTGGTAGTTCGCCCCGCCGACGCGGCGGGAGCGGACCTCGAGCACCGGCGTGACCGTCTTGATGGCCTGCTCGAGCACATCCACCGGCGGCCGGCCGGTCTTCTCGCCGATCTGGTCGAGCGCGCCGTAGACCAGCGTCTCGGCGACGCTCTTCTTCCCGTCGAGCATGACGCGGTTGATCACCTGCTGGACCAGGACGGAGCTGTGCACCGGGTCCTCGGTCACGGTCCTCGGCTCGATGTCGGCGCGGCGCGGCATCAGCTCGTCGGCTTCTTCGCGCCGTACTTCGAGCGGCCCTGGCGGCGGTCGGTCACGCCGGCGGCGTCGAGCGCCGCGCGGATGACCTTGTAGCGGATGCCCGGCAGGTCCTTGACGCGCCCGCCGCGCACGAGCACGACCGAATGCTCCTGCAGGTTGTGGCCCTCGCCCGGGATGTACGCAGTGATCTCCACGCCGTTCGTGAGCCGGATGCGCGCAGCCTTGCGGAGCGCCGAGTTCGGCTTCTTGGGCGTGCGCGTGAAGACGCGCGTGCAGACGCCGCGACGCTGCGGCGACCCCTGAAGAGCCGGGGTCTTCGTCTTGTCGTGCGCGGCCTTGCGGCCCTTGCGCACAAGCTGATTAACGGTCGGCACTGGTTTTCTCCTGGTCTCCCAGACGGTCGAGGGTCTTCCTACACACAAAGAAGGTCGGCCAGGGGCAGGCCCTGCCAACCACCTGCGGCATGGTAGCGAACGGCGTAGGGAGCCGCAAACCCGCTCGGCAAGCGTGAATGGCCACCGCTTCCATGGGGGAGGAAAACAGGCGACAGGCCAACTACAGTGAGGACACGAGCCTTGCGGGCAAGGGCTTGGGGCAGAGCTTTTCTGGGGGGGCCGGAAATGCGCACGCAGGCAGACACCTGCGATAACAGGACGATGCCGTGACCACGGCGCTGGCGGCCATCACTGCGGCGCTGGCGACGCTCGTCGTCGTCCTGCTCGTCCTGCTTGTCCTTCGGCGCCCGCGCGAGGCGCCCTCGCGCGCGCGTGAGAGCCACCGGCCGAACCCCTCGCCGTCCCCGTCGCAGGTGCCCGCGGTCGTGGAGTCCCAACAGCAGTCACAGCCGTTCTACGAGGGCGAGGCCCGGCTCGAGTCGAGGGTGCGCGAGCTGACGCAGGCGCTCGAGCGGTCCGAGTACGAGAACCGGCGCGGCCGCTTCCTCGCGCAACTGGCGGGCGCACTCGACCTCGACGACGTGCTCGGTCGGACGCTGGAGGCCGCACACGGGCTCCCCGCCATCGACTCGGTCATGGTCGTGCTCCCGCAGGCGGGCGAGGGCCCGCTCGTCGCCACGCACGGCATGAGCCGTGAGGAGGCCCTCAGCCAGCCGATCGCGCCGCCGCCGGAGAGCCGCCAGCCGCGCGCCGTCTCGCTCAACTACCGCTACGCGGAGCCGGACACCGGCCGCGACGGCAACCTCATCCGCGGCGGGCTGATGGTGCCGCTCGTCGGGCTGCGCGAGCAGTTCATCGGCACGCTCGCCGTCTTCTGGCGTGGGCGCGAGCGCGACGCCGCCACCCAGGAGGTGGCGCTGCTGGAGGAGCTGGCCAGCACGGCCGGCCCGGCGATCGAGAACGCGACGCGTTACCTCGAGGCGCGCCAACTCGCCGAGATGGACGCGCTCACCGGGCTCCACAACCGCCGCTACTTCGACGAGGTGCTCGAGCGCGAGATCGCGCGCGCCAAGCGCTATGAGCGCAGCCTGGCGCTGCTGCTGCTCGACCTGGACGACTTCAAGCAGATCAACGACCGCGTCGGGCATCTCGGTGGAGACGCGGTGCTCGCCGACATCGGCGCGCGCGTGCGCGAGACCCTGCGCTCGGCCGACATCGCCTGCCGCGTCGGCGGCGACGAGCTCGCAGTGGTGCTCCCGGAGTCGACCGTCCAGGATGCCGAGCTGCTGTACACACGGCTGCTGGCGGCGATCAACGCCCGGCCGCTCGCCGGCGGCCAGACCGTGACTATGTCGGGCGGCGTCGCTGAGGTCACGAGCGACGACGACGCCCAGTCGCTCTTCAAGCGCGCGGACGAGGCCCTGTACCGCGCGAAGCGCGACGGCAAGGGCGACGTCCGCTGACGCTAGAGAACTAGCTCGTCTTGGCGGTGAACTCCGGGGCCTGCGTCGGCGCCGGCACGCCTCCCGCCCGCTCGACGGTGACGGCGAAGACCGCGCCCTTCGGCATGCGCCCCGACAGGGGGATGACGTACTGGGGCTGCCCGCCCTTGAAGAGGCCGGCCGACGCCGGCGTCTTCCCCCTCACGATCCATGCCTGGTAGACCTTGCCCGCGGGCGCGCGCTTCAGGCCCGAGATGATCAGGACGGCACGGCCGCTCGGCGTCGTCACCAGGACCATCGTCCCCTTCGAGCCCGCGACAGGCAGGCGGTGCGCGCCGGGCTGGCTGATCAGGCTCACGAGCTGTGCCGCACCGGCCGGCGCGGGCGCGGCGGCCGGCTTCGAGTCGCCGCCGCTCCAGATCGCCCAGGCGCCGAGCGCCGCAGCGGCCGCGAGGACGGCGACGACGGCGGCGGCCGCGAGCAGCGTCCGGCCCGTGCGCGGCTCCCCGGCGGCCGGCACCTCCTGCTCGGGCTCAGGCTCGGCCCGGGGCGCCGGATCGGCGTCGTAGGCGATGATCGTCGGCGCGAGCGACGGCGGGTCGTACCGCGACTCGTGTAGCTCCGCCTCCGGCCGCGGCAGCTCCTCGGCGATCACGGCGACCGGCGCGAGCACGGGTGCCGCCTCGGCCTCCTCGTCGCCGAGGCGGAAGAACGTGACCTTGTCGTGCAACGAGTCCGTCATCTCCGGCGCAGGGATAGGCTCGTGGTAGTCCCGCGGCCGCTCGAGCACGGGCTCCGACGCCCGACCGCGATCGGGCCTGGACGCCGGCTCCGGCTCTGCGGCGGCGACGAGCCGCTGCGACAGCAGCACAACTTCCTGCATCGCCGCCTGAGCCGCCTCGAGCACGCGGCGGCGGCGCTCCTCACCGAGCGAGCGGTCGAAGAAGTACACGACGGCGTAGCCGAGCGCGCCCGCGGCCACGCCGAACACGACCAGCCGCGTGCCGAGCGACGCCCCGCCGGACGCCCTGTTCCCCCCACTGTTTTCCATTACTGCCCCTCCCGCTTGAGAGGCGACCGGCTCTCTGCGCCCCGGCCGCCGGACGGCCCCCGTGCCGCTGCGCGGCAGACTACTCCCTACCCCGTGAAATTTCCCGGCAAACAGCCAACAATGGGGGTTGCAATGGAGCACGGTTCACGCCCCGCCGTCAGCGCGAGCTGATGACGACCGCCCTCGTGGTTGCCGCATCGGTCCTTGCGACGCTCGCGGTCGTGCTGTCCATCGTTCTCCTGCGCGACTGGCGGGCACCGGCCGCGGCGACCGTGCCTGCCGTCGAGGAGCCGACCGCCGCACCGGACGTCGAGCCTGCGCCCGTTCGCCTCGATCACGAGCTGCACCAGGTGGCCGCGCGTGCCGTGGAGTCGCCCCGGGCACCGGACCCGGAGCCGCCACCGCGGCGCCGGGCCGCCGCCGCGGGCCGAGCCGCCGCCGCGGGCCGAGCCGCCCCGCGCCGCGCCGTCACCGAACGGCGCCACGGGGTCGCAGGAGCTGGAGGCCCTGCTGGCGCAGGCGCTCGAGACCGCGTGCGCGATCCCGGGGGCGGACGCAGCGCTCGTCTCCGTGACGCTTGCCGGCGAGCCGTTCGTGGGCACGCTGGGCCTGGCGCGGCACGAGGCCGACCGGCTGGCGAGCACGCTGCCCTCCCCGCAGATGCGGACGCGCTCGATCGAGATCACGTACGCGTACGAGCGCGAGCCGTACGACGAGCTGGCCGGCGGCCGGATCGAGCGCGGCGTCGCCGTGCCGGTGCCCGGCAGCACGCCCGCACTGCTCGCGATCCTGACCCGCGCGCCGGCGGCCGCGCTCGGCGCGCCGCAGCTCGAGCTGCTGGAGGAGATCGCGCGCCGGCTCGAGCCCGCGCTCGCCGCGGTCGGCGACGCGCGCGCCGTCCGCATGCCCGTGACGATCAGCGTTCGCGAGGTCGACCGGCGCGGCGGCCGGATGCACGCGCCCGACTCAGGCGAGCGCGAGGAACGGCACGAACCCAGTCAGATCGACTGGTTCGGGCGACGGTAGCTCGTCCCGGATGCAGACGGTGCTGCGGAGCGCGGCAGTCTGGCGGGCGAGGAGCCATTTCTCGAACGCGGTCAGCTGCTTCGACTCCACCAGCGCCGCGCTGATCGCCGGTGTCGCAAGCGACAGCGGGTAGGCGCCGAGCGGCATCGCCGGCTCGCCGACGGTGACGCGGATGAAGCCTGTCGTCGTGGGGATGAGCAGCGGCTTCGCGCCGGGGAGCGCGGTGAGGACGGCGGCCGGGGCAGTCGCAGAGAGCGCGACGCCGTGCGTGCGCCCGCCGAGCCACCAGGGCGCAGGCGTCGCATCGACGACGCGTGCGGGCTCGCCGGCATAGCTCGTGTACCAGTCGAGGATCTCGGCGGACGCCGGCGCCGCGACGTGGAGCGAGCGGCGGATCTTGAGCTCGCGCGCCTGCGTATCGATGATCGACCGGGCCAGCGACCGTGAGATGCCGGCGCGCGCGAGCGCGGCCTGGTAGCGCGCGAAGCGGCCGCCGAACCAGCGGGCGACAACCTGCGTTTCTGCTGCGTCGAGCTCGGAGTTGGTCAGGTTCGTCGCCTGGCCGAGCACGAGGCGCTCCTGCAGCGCGCTCAGCGCGGCGTCAGGGTCGCCCGTCAGCCTCGTCACCGCCGCGAGCGCGGAGCGCGTCACCACGCTCGTGCCCAGCGCGCACTGGACGCCCGCCGGAAGGAGCCCTTCGGTGCGCGAGAGGTCGAAGCCGTCGCCGGCGAGCTTCGGCCCGTCACAGAGGGAGGCGTCGCGCGTCCACAGCCAGACGCAGGCGGCCGCCTCCTTGTCCGGGTCGGTCTCGCCCGTGCTCCATACGCCCCAGCCCCACGACCAGACGGACCCGATTGCCTCCTCGCCCGCGACCTGGCGGGCGGCGAGCGCCTCGAGCTTGACGACGTCGAACCAGGCGCTCGCCGGCTTGAGCCCGTCGCGCCCTGAGCCGACTCCCTTCGTCGTGTGGAACCCGAGCATCACGCCGAGGCCCGATGCCGGGATGCCGATCTCGGTGAAGCCTTCGACCGAGTTGCGCAGCGCGTCGCGCATCGTGCGGCTGCCGAGCAGCGGCCCCTGCTTCGAGATGCGCGGGCCGGAGAAGTAGACCTCGCGCACGAGGTCGGCGACCTGCGAGGCGTCTCGCCACCACTGCGCCGCGTCGCCACCCGTGTAGGGCGGGCTCGAGACCAGCAGGTAGGGGCGCGCGCCGAGCGTCGAGAGCCGCCGGAGCAGCGTGAGGACGTTCGCGCGGTACTGCGTGTTGGAGTCCGACCACGGCGTCGCCGTGCCGGCGCCGAAGAGCTCGTTGAGCGCGATCACCGGGGTCGCGCAGCCCGACGAGGCGACCGCGCGCATGTAGAGCCGGTCGGCCTGGTCGACAATCCCGGCCGGGCTCAGCGGCTTCTGCGGCGTCCCGACGCGGTTGTTCAGGTGCATGTCCCAGTAGATGGTCTTCGCGCCCGCGGCGCGGAGCTTGGGCGGGACGAGGAAGTTGGAGGCGGCAGCGATGACCCCGGGCCTCGCGAAGATCTGCTGCCAGAACGGGACGGAGCCGTCGCCGAAGTCGATCCAGAGGGGGCGCTGCGCGGGCAGGTCGCAGCCGGGCGGCGTGGCGGGCGCGGCGAATGGTCGCGCGGCGGCCGCCGGCGCGAGCGCGAGCGCGGCGAAAATGCCGAGGAGCAGAAGCTTCCGCACGCGCCTCTTGTAGCAGAGCCCGATGAACACACACGAAACGCCTGCGGGGCACTAACACCGCCGCGGGACCGGATTCATCCCGGTCATACATTCCCGTACAGGTGCCCGGCTAAAAGATGAGGCCAACCGTAGATGGGCCCAGACGTGCCGCGAGCGAGACACGGGGACAGCCCCGCCTTGGCGGGCGACGGCCCCGCTACTTCAGGAATGGCTTCGTCGTGAGCACGAGCTTCCGGCCGACGCACCGGTCGGAGACCGCCGTGAACGTGAGCCGGCGGCCGGCGAGCGCGTAGCGGTAGACCCCGTCGCCCTCCGTCGGGCTGCACGCGTACGGCCCGGAGCGATCGTGGATCCTGAGGCGCCCGCCCGCGAGCGTCGACGCCGTCGCCACGACGACGACCTTTCCGTTGCGGACGATGCGCAAAGCCCGCGAGGTGCCGAAATCGACCTGCCACCTGCCGTTCAGCGCCGCCGGCTTGCCCGCGATCGTTGCACTGTAGGTCCCGCTCGGCGCGCCCGACGCCGCGGCGGCGGCGGCGAAGACGCCGGCGGCGAGGAGGACGAGAGCTGGGCGCATGACGCATGAGCCTACCGCGGCTGCACGGCGACCCAGACGAAATCGTCGGCGTACGCGATGCCAGAAGGCTCGCCGCCGACATGGATCTCGCTCACCACCCCGCTCACAGTGTCGATGCGCGAGACGGTCCCGTCGCCCGCATTCGCGACCCACGCCGCGCCGCCGCCCACGGCAATGGCCACCGGCCGGGAGCCGACGCGGAACTCGTTCGCCTTGCCGGTCGCGGCGTTGATGCGCCGCACGCCGGACCGCTCGGTAACCCAGATGGCCCCGTCGCCGGCGGCGATCGCGGTGGGATCCTGGCCAACCTGAATCGTGCCTCCACGCGGATCCAGGGTCGGGGGGTCGAACCGCGTGACGGTGCGGGCACCCGCGTTCAGCACCCACACTGTGTCATCGGCGACGACCAGGCCGACCGTCCCGTCGTCGGTGTACGTCGACGCAGGTGCCTGCAGTGTCCGCGGATCGATCCGGGCCACCGTCGAGTCGCCGTACGCGACCCATACGCCGTCTACGGTCGCGTCGACCGATCCTCTCTCCGAGCCCGAGTCGGCCGGGCTGGCGGTCTTCACGATCCGGTTCGTTCGAACGCTCACCTTCGACAGCTGGCCACGCAGGCCGTGGGCGACCCATAACGCACCCGCGCGGTAGTCGAGGCCGGTCGGGCTGCGGCCTTCAAGCGAAACGGTCGCCGTCCGGATACGCCGCACCGCATTGATCCTCGTCACCGTTCGGTCGCCGAGGTTGCCGACCCAGATCGAGCCCGCGCCCGACGTGACGGGACCGGGCTCTCGCCCGGTCGGGACCGAACCGGCCAACGAACTGGTCTCGGGGTCGATGACCACTACATGTCCGGGCCGGCTTCCTCCGCTCCCTGCGACGACCGCGAGGCCAACGCCCACGGCAGTAACGGCCGCGACGAGAGTCGCCGCCACAAGGACGGGCCGCCGCCACAACGGACGCTCTGCACGCGGGGCCGTGACGTCCGGAAATGCCGCCGGGAGGCCGTCTGCTTCGACCTGATAGAGGCGGACGGGCTGATCGAAGTCCTTGAGCCGCCGCTCGCCGAGGTCGAGCAGCGAGACGCCGGGCACCTCCTCCTCGTCGTCCAGCAGGATGCGGGTGGCCTGTGAGACCACGATCTGGCCGCCGTGCCCGACTGCCGAGATCCGCGCGGCCCGGTGAACGGCGAGCCCGGTGTACTTGCCGTCCTGGCCGGCCGCCCGCCCGGTGTGGATCCCCATGCGGACCCTGACCTCGCCGCCGTCCGGCCAGGGATGGGCGATCAGCGACCGTTGGCCGTCGACGGCGGCGAGCACGGCGTCGCGCGCGCTCGGGAAGGCGACGAAGAACGCGTCGCCCTGGGTGTCGACCTCGCGGCCGCCGTGAGCGCTGAACGCCTCGCGCAAGAGGCGCTGGTGCGCCGCCAGGACGTCCGCGTACCGGTCGCCCAGCTGCCTGACGAGGCGGGTCGAGCCCTCGACGTCCGTGAACAGGAAGGTGACGACGCCGGCTGGGAGCTCCTGGCTTGCGATCGCGCAAGCCTGACACGTTGGACAGCCCTGAACGAGCGAGGCCCGGCGTTGCCGGGCCTCGCGTAGTGCCGTTGCTACGAGCGGTTAGTCCTCGTCGAGCGGACTCTTGATCTCGGGGGTCTCCGTCGCCTCGCCGCCCTCGGTCGGCATGCCGTCCCCGTTGGCGTCGTGCTGCGGCTCGCCGCCGAACGAGAGGTCGTCCAGGGCCAGCGACCCGCCGTCCGAGCCGATCTCCTGCAGCGCTGCGAGCAGCGCCTCGCGGTCGGCGGCCGGGGTCTCCCGGATCATGCTCTCCGTCGGCTCGATCTCGATCTGCCGGTACCGCTTGAGGCCCGTCGCAGCCGGGATCAGCTTGCCGATGATCACGTTCTCCTTGAGGCCGAGCAGGTGGTCGACCTTGCCCTCGATCGCCGCATCCGTCAGCACCTTGGTCGTCTCCTGGAAGGAGGCCGCCGACAGGAACGACTCGGTCGCGAGCGACGCCTTCGTGATCCCGAGGATCAGCGGCTCGTGGGTCGCCTGCTGGCCCTTCCCCTTCTTCACGCGAACGTTCTCGCGCTCGAGGACGACACGATCGACCAGCTGGCCGGGCAGAAGCTCCGTAGTGCCCGCGTCCTCGACGCGGACCTTCTTGAGCATCTGCCGGACGATCACCTCGATGTGCTTGTCGTGGATCTCGACGCCCTGCGACTTGTAGACCTTCTGCACCTCGCCGACGAGGTACAGCTCGGTCGCCGTCGAGCCCTTCAGGCGCAGCAGGTCGGCCGGGGTCTGCGAGCCCTCGTGCAGCGCATCGCCCAGCTCGACGATCTGGCCGTTCTCGACGAGCAGGCGGGTGCGCCGCGGAACCTGGTACGTGACCGGCTCGAGCGGCTCGCCGTTCTCGTCGAGACCGTCCTGGTGGACGGTGACCTTCGGGCCGCGGTCGTCCGGCTCGATCTCGATCCGCCCCGCGACCTCGGTCAGCTTGGCCGCACCCTTCGGGTTGCGGGCCTCGAAGATCTCGACGACGCGCGGGAGACCGTGCGTGATGTCCGCGCCGGCCACGCCGCCCGTGTGGAACGTCCGCATCGTCAGCTGCGTGCCCGGCTCGCCGATCGACTGGGCCGCGATGATGCCGACCGCGTCGCCGATCGTCGAGAGGTCGCCGGTGGCCAGGAAGATCCCGTAGCAGGCCCGGCACAGCCCGACCTCGGCCCGGCACTTCAGCACCGAGCGCACCGGCGCGCGGAAGGTGTCCACGTGCTCCTCGCCCACACCCTCGATCAGGGAGAGGACGATGTCGGTGGTCAACATCGTGCCCTTCTCGGCCAGCAGCGTCTTGCCCGGCTCGCCCGTCTTGAGCGGCTTGAACACGTCGGTCGCGAGGAACCGTCCGAGGAGGCTCTTGTTGATCCCGTCAGTGCTCTTGAGGGGCAGGTCGACGTGATCCTCGGTCTTGCAGTCCTCCTCGCGGATGATCACGTCCTGCGCGACGTCGACAAGACGCCGGGTCAGGTACCCGGAGTCGGCCGTGCGCAGCGCCGTGTCGGCGAGGCCCTTGCGGGCGCCGTGCGTCGAGATGAAGTACTCGAGCACCGGGAGGCCCTCCATGAAGTTGGCCTTGATCGGGCGCTCGATGATCTCGCCCTTCGGGTTGGCGACCAGGCCGCGCATCGCCGCCAGCTGGCGGATCTGCGTGAACGAGCCGCGGGCGCCCGAGTTGGCCATCATGAAGATCGGGTTCAGCTCGCGGAGGTTCTCCTCCATCGCACGTGCGACGGCGTCGGTGGCCTCCGTCCAGATCGTCGTGATCAGCTCGTGCCGCTCCTCGTCGGTGATGAGGCCGGTGTCGTACTGCTGCTCGACGCGCTGGACCCGCTCCTCGTGCTCGGCGAGGATCGCCGCCTTCGCGGGTGGAACCACGATGTCGTTCTTCGACACCGTGATGCCCGCCTGGGTGGCGTAGCGGAAGCCGATCGCCTTGATCCGGTCGAGGACTGCCGCGATCACCGGTGCGCCGAAGCGCCGGGCCAGGCTCGAGATGACCTCGTCCATGTCCCGCTTGGCGAGCGTCCGGTTCACGAACGGGTGCGTTGCCTGCTGATCGCCGTCCATCTCGCCCGTCTCCTCCAGCGCCGCCTCGATCTCGGCGTTGAAGATGACGCGGCCCGCCGTGGTCAGGATGACCTCGCCGTGCCGGCGGTACTCGATCGGCGTCTGGACCGAGATCTGCTGCGCCTCGACGGCGAACTCGATCTCCTCCTCGTTCTGGAAACGCGGGATCCCCTTGAGGCCGAGCTCCTTCGCAAGCTCCTGCGAGGTCTTCGTCTCCGGAGACTTGTCCGAGTAGGTGAGGAAGTAGCCGCCGAGCACCATGTCCTGCGTCGGCGTCGCGAGCGGGCGGCCCGATGCCGGCGAGAGGATGTTGTTCGCCGAGAGCATCAGGATCCGCGCCTCGGCCTGGGCCTCGGCGGACAGCGGGAGGTGGACGGCCATCTGGTCGCCGTCGAAGTCAGCGTTGAACGCGTGACAGACGAGCGGGTGGACCTGGATGGCCTTGCCCTCCACGAGCACCGGCTCGAACGCCTGGATGCCGAGGCGATGCAGCGTCGGCGCGCGGTTCAGGAGAACCGGATGCTCCGCGATGACCTCCTCGAGCACGTCCCAGACCTCCGGGACCATCGAGTCCACGTACTTCTTCGCCGCCTTGATGTTCTGCGCGGCCTTGCGCTCGACGAGCCGGCTCATGATGAACGGCTTGAAGAGCTCCAGCGCCATCAGCTTCGGCAGCCCGCACTGGTGCAGCTTCAGATTCGGGCCCGACACGATGACCGAGCGGCCCGAGTAGTCGACGCGCTTGCCGAGCAGGTTCTGGCGGAACCGGCCCTGCTTGCCCTTGAGCATGTCGGACAGCGACTTGAGCGGGCGGTTGCCCGGCCCGGTCACCGCACGACCGCGGCGGCCGTTGTCGAACAGCGCGTCGACGGCCTCCTGGAGCATGCGCTTCTCGTTGTTGACGATGATCTCCGGCGCGCCGAGGTCCAGGAGCCGCTTGAGGCGGTTGTTCCGGTTGATGACGCGGCGGTAGAGGTCGTTCAGGTCTGAGGTGGCGAAACGGCCACCGTCGAGCTGGACCATCGGGCGCAGCTCCGGCGGGATCACCGGAACGGCCTCGAGGACCATCCACTCGGGGCGGTTCTCCGACTTGATGAAGGCGTTCACGACCTTCAGGCGCTTGATCGCGCGCTGCTGGCGCTGGCCCTTGGAGGTGGCGATCACGTCGCGCAGCGACTCGGCCTCGGCGGTGAGGTCGAGGTCCTTGAGCAGGTCGCGGATCGCCTCCGCGCCCATGCCGCCGCGGAAGTAGACGCCGAACCCGTACGGCGAGCCGAACCGGTCCTTCATCTCGCGGAAGATCTGCTCGTCCGGCTCGATGTGCTTGACCTCGAGCTCGCGGAACTTCTCCCAGGTCGTCTCGAGCCGCTTCTGCGAGTCCTCGGCCGCCTCGCGTGCGTCCGCGCGCCTCGACTCGATGTCGAGGTACATCTCGCGGACCTTCAGCGCCCACTGGATCACGGCGTCGAGGTCCTCGCGGCTCATCCGCCCGTCGGTGCGCAGGCAGAGGTCGTTGGCGACGTCGCGGAGGGCCGCGGAGTCGGCATCCGGCTCGGCGGTGTCCAGGACTTCGCGGAGCAGCCCACTGCCCAGGTCGCGCGCCTTCTCGAGGGTCTTCTGGTCGACGCCCGAGACCAGCTCGGCGTCGTCGCCCGTCAGCTCCTCGCCGCCGAGCAGGGCCTCCTGCACCTTGTTGATCCGCTTGGTGAGCGCGCCCTTCTTCGAGCCGCTCGTGCCCTCGACCTCCGCATGGAGCGGGGCGAGCGCCTCGCGGATCTGGGTGGCCGAGGTCGCGACCTGCTCGAGCTCGCGCGTCGAGAGCCGGCGGTCGTCGCGGATCGCCGAGTTGCGGACGAGCTCGCGGATCTTCTTCGAGTCCTCGGTCGTGATCGTGCCGGAGACGTCGACGAAGAGCCCGGCCATGAGCTGGCGGACCTCGTCCAGGGTCGGGAGCGCCTGCTCCTCAGCCCAGTTGGACAGGCCGCGGCCCCAGAACTCGTCGTCCTCGTCGAAGTCCTTCTCCTTGCCCTTCCCGAAGTAGTCGCGGCGCCGCTTGAGCCGGCCCTCGAGGGCGGCGAGCGACTCGTCGCGGTCGACGTAGATCCGCTCGTACTCCGCCTTGACCTTGTCCTCGAGCTCGTTCAGGTCCTTCGCCCGGGCCTCGTCGTCCACCTGCGTGACGATCGAAGCCGCGAAGTAGAGGACCTTCTCCAGCTCGCGGGGAGCGATGTCGAGCAGGTAGCCGATGCGGCTCGGCACGCCCTTGAAGAACCAGATGTGCGAGACGGGCGCGGCCAGGTCGATGTGACCCATGCGCTCGCGCCGCACCTTCTGGCGCGTGACCTCCACGCCGCAGCGCTCGCAGATGATGCCCTTGTAGCGGACGCGCTTGTACTTCCCGCAGTAGCACTCCCAGTCCTTGGTCGGACCGAAGATGCGCTCGCAGAACAGGCCGTCGCGCTCGGGCTTGAGCGTGCGGTAGTTGATCGTCTCGGGCTTCGTCACCTCACCGGACGACCAGTCACGGATCTGCTTACTCGACGCAAGGCCGATGCGGATCGCGTCGAAGTCGTTGATGTCGACGGAATGTCGTCTGTCGATCAAGTTGTTCCTTTCCTTCTCCGTCGGTGGGTGACTACTCGTCCAGGTCCAGGTCGGCGACCTCGCCGGTGGCTACGGGGCCGAGCTCTTCCTCGACCTCCTCCACGGCAGCGGCCTGCGGCGTCAGCTCGGGGTCGGTGACGTCGTCGAGCGTCTCGTCCGCCGGCAGGCTCAGCTCGCCGCCCTCGTCGACACGCTCCTGGCCCGCCTCGAGCTCCTGCGCGTCGGGCTGACGGGCCTGCGCGCGGAGCGAGCCGGGCGAGAGGTCGATGCCGAGCTCCTCCGCGGCGCGGAGCAGCTCGTCCTCCTCCTCGCGGACCTCGACCTCCGACCCCTCCTCGGAGAGGACGTCGACGTCGAGCGCCAGGGACTGCATCTCCTTCAGCAGCACCTTGAAGGACTCGGGGATCGACGGCTCGGCGATGTTCTCGCCCTTGACGATCGCCTCGTAGGCCTTGACGCGCCCGACCGTGTCGTCGGACTTGATGGTCAGCATCTCCTGGAGCGTGTAGGCCGCGCCGTAGGCCTCGAGGGCCCAGACCTCCATCTCGCCGAAGCGCTGGCCGCCGAACTGGGCCTTGCCGCCCAGAGGCTGCTGCGTGACGAGCGAGTACGGGCCGGTCGAGCGCGCGTGGATCTTGTCGTCGACCAGGTGGAGCAGCTTCAGGATGTACATGTAGCCGACCGTGACCTTCTGCTCGAAGGGCTCGCCGGTGCGCCCGTTGAAGAGCCGCACCTTGCCGGAGCAGAAGCGGCCCTCGGGCCTGGACTCGTCGACCATGAAGTTGATCGGCGAGTCCGGGTTCTGCTTCGTCCACTGGACGA
>CAWCYR010000012.1:0-196918 GCA_963799895.1 uncultured Thermoleophilia bacterium | reverse complement strand
TCAGCCCGATGACGTTCGCGAGCATGATCGCGTTGCGGAAGTTGTAGAAGGCCTCGTTCCGGCGCAGGTACACCCAGAGCAGCGCGAGCCCGAGCACCGTGAACTGCGAGCCCCAGTACGTCCACGAGGCGGCGGCCTCGAGGAAGCCGTGCTCGCTGATCACGCGCTGCAGCGTCAGCTCGTAGAGGCGGTTCGGCCCCTCGAGGTTGATGATCCGGCGCCCGTTCTCGAGCGCCTTCGACGGGTCACGGTCGGCGACGCCGCGGGCGATCTCGTAGGCGGCGAGGAAGCCGAACCAGATGCAGAGCTGCAGGAGGAAATCCCCCCATCCACGCGGGAGGAATGACCGGCGGCTGACCGTTGCGGTGGAAGTGGACATATCAGGAGAGAACGTCTCGGGGGAACTAGAAATTCTACCCCGGTGGGCCGACGACCTTCAGCCGGAACTGCGCGACCTTAACCGCCGATCTGCGACATCGAGCGCGACGCGCGGACGAAGCCGGGCTCGTTGATCCGGTGCTTGAGCTCCTTGTGCTGCACGGCCCAGCGCAGGAGCGCCGGCGAGCTCCTCGTCGGAGGCGCCCGTCGCGCAGCGGCGTCTTGCAGATCCCATTCGCGGCGCGAGAACAGGCAGGTGCGGAGCTGGCCGTCCGCGGTCAGCCGGATGCGGTCGCAGGTGGAGCAGAACGGCTCGGAGACGGGGTTGACGAAGCCGATCTCGCCGGCGCCGTCGGCGAAGCGGAAGCGCCGCGCGGTGGACGAGGCCTTGGCGCGGGATCTCCTCGAGCGGCCAGCGCTCCTCGATCAGCGCGCGGATCTCGCCGCCCGTGAGCACGTCGTCGCCGCGCCAGGCCTGGTCGGCGTCGAGCGGCATGAACTCGATGAAGCGGACGACGTACGGCTTGCGGCGCGCCAGCTCGGCGAAGCGCCGGCACCTCCTCCTCGGTGAACCCGCGGATGGCGACGCAGTTGACCTTGATCGGGCTCAGCTCGGGGTACGCGCTCGGCGGCCGCGAGCCCGGCGAGCACGCGGTCGAGCGCGTCGCGCCGGGTGATCTCGGCGAAGCGGACGTGCGACAGCGAGTCGAGCGAGACGTTGACGCGGCGCAGCCCGGCCTCGACGAGCGGGCCGGCGTAGCGGTCGAGCAGCACGCCGTTCGTCGTCAGGGACAGGTCGGTGACGCCCGGGATCGGCGCCAGCAGCGACACGAGCACCGGCAGGTCGCGGCGGACCAGCGGCTCGCCGCCGGTCAGCCGCACCTCCTCGACGCCCATGGACGCCAGCACGCCGCACCAGCCGCGCCATCTCCTCGAAGGTCAGGAGCTCGTCGCGGCCGAGCCACTCCAGGCCCTCCGCGGGCATGCAGTACCGGCAGCGGAAGTTGCACTTGTCGGTGACCGAGACCCGCAGGCTCTTGATCTCGCGTCCCCACGCGTCGCGGAGCGGCTCCATCCGCTGAGGGTACCCCGGGGCGGCGCCCGCCTAGCCCGCGGCCACCGGCGAGGGCGCCGGCTGGCGCGGCCGGCTGCCGATGAAGTCGCGGTACCAGTAGAAGCTGTCCTTCGGCACGCGCTCGAGCGTCGGGTAGTCGACGTAGACGATCCCGAACCGCTTCGCAGTAGCCGTGCGCCCACTCGAAGTTGTCGAGCAGGCTCCAGACGAAGTAGCCCTTGACCGGCACGCCGTCGGCGATCGCGCGGCCGACCGCGCCGATGTGCGACTCGAGGTACGCGCGTGCGCTCGGGGTCGTGCACGCGGCCGTCGTGGACGCGGACGTCGCCGAAGGCGGCGCCGTTCTCGGTGACGTAGATCGCCGGCGGCGCGTAGTCGTCGGCGACGCGCGTCGAGCAGCGCGTGCAGCCCGTCGGGGTAGACCTCCCAGCCCATGTCGGTGTGCTGCGCCTCGGGGTCGCGGACGATGCGCGGCCGCCGTCGGCGCCCGCGCCGACGACGAGGCGGAAGTAGTTGTTGACGCCGAGGAAGTCGAGCGGCGCGGAGATCGCCTCGAGGTCGCCGTCCTGCACGAGCGGCGCGACGAGCTCGTTGCGCTCGAGCAGGTCGGCCGGATACGAGCCGCGGAAGATCGGGTCGAGGAACCAGCGGTTGCCGCCGCCGTCGACCTCGCCACGCGGCCGCCTCGTCCTCGGGCGTGTCCGACGCCGGGTACGCGTGCGAGAGGTTGAGCGTGATCCCGACCTGCGCGTCCGGGCGCGGCCGCGCCGGATCGCCTCGACCGCCCAGCCGTGCGAGAGCAGCAGGTGGTGCGCCGCCGCGACGGCGTCGCGCTCGCTCGTCCGCCCGGGCGCGTGCACGCCCCAGGCGTGGCCGATCCACGCGTAGACCCACGGCTCGTTGTGCGTCATCCAGTGGCGCACGCGGTCGCCGAGCCGCGCCGCCGACGACCTCGGCGTACTCGACGAACGCCTCGGCGGTCGCGCGCGCCGGCCAGCCGCCCGCGTCCTCGAGCGCCTGCGGCGTGTCCCAGTGGAAGAGCGTCGCGAACGGCTCGATGCCGTGCGCGAGCAGCTCGTCGACGAGCCGGTCGTAGAAGTCGAGCCCCGCCTGGTTGACCCGGCCGCGGCCCGTCCGGCAGCACGCGCGGCCACGCGATCGAGAAGCGGAACGCGTCGAGCCCGAGCTCGCGCATCAGCGCGACGTCCTCGCGGATAGCGGTGGTAGAAGTCGCACGCGACCTCGCCGGTGTCGCCGTTGCGCACCTTGCCCGGGCGTCGCGCAGAAGCGGTCCCAGACGCTCTCGCCGCGGCCGTCCTCGTGGGCGGCGCCCTCGATCTGGTACGAGGCGGTGGCGGCGCCCCAGACGAAGTCGTGCGGGAAGGCGGTCGTGTCGACGGGCATCGTGGGTCCTCTCGGTCAGGTGACGGCGACGGGGCGGTGACGTGGCAGCGGGCGGCGTGCCCGGGCTGCGCCTCGACGAGCTGCGGGGTGACGTGCGAGCAGACGTCGATCGCGAGCGGGCAGCGCGTCACGGAAGCGGCAGCCCTGCGCCCGGATCGACGGCGGCGGAGGCGCGGCCCGTGCTGCGCTCGACCCGCTGGCGCGCTCGGGCGTTCGCCGGGATCGGGCACGGCCGCGAGCAGCAGTCGCGTGTACGGGTGGAGCGGCTCGGCGAGCACCTCCTCGACCGGCCCCTGCTCGACGATCTGGCCGGCGTACATGACGAGGATGTCGTCGGCGACGTAGCGCGCTGCGGCGAGGTCGTGCGTGACGTAGAGGAACGCGATCCCGCGCTCCTCCTTCAGCCGCCGCATCAGGTTCAGGATCCCGATGCGGATCGAGACGTCGAGCATGCTCGTCGGCTCGTCGGCGAGGACGACCTTCGGCTCGACCGCGAGCGCGCGGGCGATCGCGACGCGCTGGCGCTGGCCGCCCGAGAGCTCGTGCGGGTACTTGGCGGCGATCTCGGCCGGCGGGTACGAGCCCGACCGTCGCGCAGCAGCTCGTGCACGCGCGCTTCGACCTGGCGCGAGGGCACGATGTCGTGGATGCGCAGCGGCCGCTCGATGTGGTGGCGGACCGTCTTCACCGGGTTCAGCGAGTCGAAGGGGTCCTGGAAGATGATCTGCACCTGCGAGCGGTAGCGCAGCTCGTCGCCGCGGCCGCGCGCCCGGGACGTCGTCGCCCTCGAACAGCACCGTGCCCGCGGTCGGCTCGACGAGCCGGGCGAGCAGCGCGCGCGACGGTGCTCTTGCCGCTGCCGCTCTCGCCGACGAGCGCGGTGATCGTGCCGGCCCGGAGCTCGAACGAGACGTCGTCGACGGCGTGCAGCTTGCGAGCGGCGCACCGCGCCGCCGACCGGGAAGTGCTTCGTCAGGCCGCGAACCTCGAGCGCGCGCCGCGCTCATGCGTCGCCCTCCTCGACGAGATGGCACGCGACCTGGTGGCCCGGCTCGATCTCGCGCAGGACGGGCCGCTCGGTCGTCTGCCGCGTGTAGAGCCCGAGGCTGCTCGGGGACGCAGTGCGGGCAGCGCGGATGGAAGCGGCAGCCCGGTCGGCGGGTCGCGCAGGTCCGGCGGCGAGCCGGGGATCCCGGTGAGCGGGCAGCCGCGGGCCGGTCAGCGGCGGGAAGGACGCGAGCAGCCCCTGCGTGTACGGGTGCTGCGGGTTCGCCGCCAGCCGCTCGGCCGAGGCGGTCTCGACGATCTCGCCCGCGTACATGATCGAGATCCGGTCGGCGAACTCGAGCAGGAGCGAGAGGTCGTGCGTGATGAAGAGGACGGCGAAGCCGAAGTCGCGCTTGAGCGCCTCGACCTGCTGGAGGATCTCGCGCTGGACGACGACGTCGAGCGCGGTCGTCGGCTCGTCCAGGATGATCAGCTCGGGCTTGAGCGCGAGCGCCATCGCGATGATCACGCGCTGGCGCATCCCGCCCGAGAGCTCGTGCGGGTACGCGCGGACGCGGCGCGCGGTCGATGCCGACCAGCTCGAGCAGCTCGCCCGCGCGCGCGAGCGCCCGGCGCTTGTCGATGCGTCTCGTGGGCGCGCATCGTGTCGACGAACTGGTCGCCGACGCGCATCACCGGGTTGAGCGCGTTCATCGCGCTCTGGAAGACCATGGAGACGTTCCGCCAGCGGAAGCGCCGCAGCTCCTCGTCGCTCAGCGCGAGGATGTCCTCGCCGCGGAAGAGGATGCTGCCGCCGGTGACGTGCCCGGGCGGCCGCAGGATCTGCATCACCGCGTTCGCGATCGTCGTCTTCCCGCAGCCGGACTCGCCGGCGAGCCCGAGGATCTCGCCCTGGCGGATCTGCGAGGTCGACGCCGTCGACGGCGCGCGGCGCGCGCCGTAGTCGACCGCGAGCCCGCGCAGCTCGAGCAGCGTTTCGGCCTTCGCGCGGTCTCGCGAGCTCGTCAGCGCTCTCGGCGAGCGATGGCTGTCCGCCGGCGAGGTCAGCATGCTGCCGCGCTGCGCTTCTCGTGCGCAGGCGCGGGTTGCTGACCTCGTCGATGCCCGGCGAGGATCAGCACGAGCCCGAGGACGGTGAACGCGAGCGCGGCGCCCGGGAAGAAGAACGGCCACCACTCGCCCTGGAGCACGGTCGAGTTCGTCTGCGCCCAGTAGAGCGTCATGCCCCAGCTCGTCGTTCGACAGGTCGCCGAGGCCGAGGAACTCGAGCCCGGCGTCGATGAGCAGCGCGACGTAGAAGACGAGCACGAACGCCGGCCGCGATGCGGCTGATCATGTTCGGCATCAGCTCGCCGAAGACGATGCGCCAGGTCGACTCGCCGGCCGCCCTCGCCGCGAGCGACGAAGTCGCGGCTCTTCAGCGACAGCGCCTGGCCGCGCAGGATCCGCGCCTCGAACGCCCAGAGGACGAGCGCGAGGACGACGATCATCGTCCACATGCCGCGGTGCTGCAGGTAGCCGGAGATGACGATGAGCAGCGGGATCGCCGGGATGACGAGGAAGACGTTGATCAGGAAGTTGACGATCTCGTCGACGAGCCCGCCGACGTAGGCGGCGGTGATGCCGAGGATCGCGGCGATCGCGGTCGCGAGCGCGCGCCGCGGCGACGCCGAGCAGCAGCGAGCGCCGGGCGCCGAGCGACGACCTGCGAGAAGATGTCGCTGCCCTGGTCGGTCGTGCCGAAGAGGTGGTGCCAGGACGGCGCCTGGCGGGCGGCGAGCAGGTTGAAGTCGTTCGGGTGCGCGACCGAGATCAGCGGCGCGATCAGCGCGATGACGACGACGAACGCGACCATCGCCGAGCCCGAGGCGCGACTTCGGGTTGTGCGAGCAGCAGCACGAGCCAGCCGGGGACGCGCAGCCGGCCGCGCAGCGCGCCGCGGCGGCGCGAGTCGATGGTCGACGTGTCGAGTGCGGGGTCGAGCTGCGACATCAGCCGGCCCGCAGCCGCGGGTCGAGGACGAGGTTGAGCACGTCCATGATCAGGTTCGCGACGATCACGCAGACGGAGAGCACGACGAGCAGCGCCTGCGCGAGCGGCGTAGTCGTTGCCCGAGCACGGCCTGCTGAAGCGTCAGGCCGGCGCCGGGGTAGCTGAAGACGTACTCGACGAAGACGAGCCCGCCGACGGCGCTCGCGAACAGCGCGGCGAACCCGTTCAGCGGCGGCAGGATCGCGTTCCGCGCCGGCGTAGCGCGTCATCACGCGGCGGTCGCGCAGACCCTTCGCGTGCGCCATCGTCACGTAGTCCTCGCCGATCGTGTTGATCATCACCGTGCGCATGTTCAGCACCCAGCCGCCGGCGTAGGCGACGATGATCACGAGGATCGGCAGCTGCGCGTGGCGGAACGCGCTCGAGAGGAACGCCCAGTTGAAGCCCGGGGTGAGGCTCGCTGTCGTAGGCGTGCTGGATCGGGAACCAGTGCAGCTTGAGCCCGAGGAAGTAGAGCCCGAGCAGCGCGGTGAAGAACGCGGGGAACGCGCCGAGCGCCATGAACGTCGGGACGAAGACGTTGTCGACGACGCCGCCGCGGCGCCACGCGGCGACCATCCCGATCGCCGTGCCGATGACGAACGCGAGCAGGAAGGCGACGCCGACGAGGAAGATCGAGTAGGGGAGCGTCCGGCCGATGACCTCGGAGACCGGCGTCGGGTAGTTCGACGTCGAGATGCCGAAGTCGAAGTGCACGATGCGGCCGCAGGTAGGTGACGTAGTCCTGCCAGATCGAGTTGTGGCCGCCGCCGAGCAGCGCCTCGTAGGTCTGGACGATGCCCGGGGTTCGCCGGAGAGCTGCGCCGGGGTCAGGTGCTGGAGCAGGCCGGCGATCGGGCTCGCCGGGCATCAGCCGCGGCAGCAGGAAGTTGATCGTCAGCGCGACCCAGAGCGCGAAGGCGTAGAAGACGAGTCGGCGGGCGAACCAGCGCATGTCGGCTCCTCGAGCGTAAGCCGGCGGGCGGAGCGGGGTCAGCCCCGCCCGCCGGCATGGAGGTGACCTGGGTCGGAAGCCCGGCCTTGCCGCCCGGGCAGATGCGGGTGAAGAGCAGGATGTTGTCGGGGTACGTGGTGAAGATCGGGTCGGCGAAGAAGTTCTTCGGCGTCGGGAAGCAGTGGAAGTACTTCGTGCTGTACGTCGACCAGCGCGCGCCGATGAACAGCGGGATGATCGGCAGGTCCTGGAGGAAGATCTTCTCCAGCTGCGTCGCGATCGCGTGCTGCTTCTCGACGTCGAGCGTGCCCTTCCACTGGTTGAGCAGCGTCGTCGCCTTGGCGTTCGAGAAGTGCTCCCAGTTGCCGGTCGGCGCTCGCGTCCTGCCCGGACGGGATGAACGCGTTCTGGGACAGGTTCGAGTAGAAGTAGCCGTACGGCGAGCCGCGCGAGCGCGACCTGCCAGAGCAGCGTCGGGTTCTTCGTCGCGAACGCGTTCGGGAACCAGTCGCCCCAGGCCGGCTCGAGCGCGACGTTGGAGTCGATCCCGATCGCCTGCAGGTTCCTCGTGATGATCTGGTTCGAGGCGACCCAGTCCGACCAGCCCGAGATCACGTGGATGTCGAGCTTGACGGGGTTGCCCTTCGGGTCGAGCAGCTTGCTGCCCTTGTACGTGAAGCCGGCGTCGGTCAGCATCTTCTTCGCGGCGGCCGGGTTGTAGGTCGCCATCGACTTCGCGAGCGCCTTCACCGTCTTGTCGGTCACCCACTTCGGGAAGAGCCCGCTGAGGCCGATGCGCGTCGGTCGGCGGCTCGTAGCCGTACTCGCCGAGCTTCGAGACCGAGTTGCGGTCGATCGCGAGGCTGAGCGCCTTGCGGAACGGCGACCAGGCTGTACGGGTACTGCGTGTCGTCGAAGACGAGCGAGACCGGGTAGTCGCGGTTCGAGTAGAAGGCGTGGTAGTGCTCCTGGTCCTTCGCCTCGTACGCCTTCTCGACGTTCGGGACGAAGTTGTGCGTCCAGTCGACCTGGCCGCTCTGGATCAGCGCGAGCGCGGCGTCGTTCGACGGCGCCTGCACGTACTCGAGGCACGCGATCTTCGGCAGGCCCGCCTGCCAGTAGTGCGGGTTCTTGCTCGAGGACGTAGTCCTGCGTCGTGAAGCGCGTGATCGACGTTGAACGGCCCCGAGCCGACGGGCTTCGGGTTCGTGAACGTCGCGGGATCCTTCACCTTCGACCAGATGTGCTGCGGGACGACGAACGGCGCGGTTCAGGATCGCCGCGATGAACTGCGAGTCCGGCGCCTTCAGCTTGATCACGACCGTGTGCGCGCCCTTCGCCTTGACCGAGGCGATGTTGTTGCCGGCGCCGGCGAGGCCGATGCGGTCCATCACCTTGTCCTGGCGGCCGGCCGTGAGGCTGTAGACGACGTCGCCGACGGTGAGCGGCTTGCCGTCCGACCACTTCGCATTGGTCGCGAGGTTGAGCGTGAGGGTCTTGTTGCCGTTCGACCACTTCCAGCTGCGCGCGAGCCACGGAACCGTCTGGACGGCCCGCCGCGGACGTCGCGATCAGCGGCTCGTAGAACGCGCCCTGGGCGAACGAGTTGCTCGGCAGGCCGCCGCCGGCGTACGGGTTGAAGTTCTTGATGAAGGCCGGGTCGCCGGAGCCGGTCATCACGAGGCACGTGTGGCCCGCGGCGGATGAGCTGGTCGCTGCCGGTGGCGGCCGGGCGCCGCTGCGGCCGCCGCGAGGACGAGACAGCAGTGCGGCTGTGGCGGCGACGAGCGAGCGAGTCGAGGTGCGTCGCATCTGTTGTCCTTTCTCGCCCAGTTCGGTGCCGGGCGACCTACTCGTTGGCCGGAAACGCTTCCGGAACTGTTACCACGTTTGTTACAGTGAGTCAAGAAAGTGTTCGGCGGCCAGATGTCGGCACGGATAGGGCCCGGGGTTCTTCGGGAACGTTCCGGAAAACATGCTTCAATGGAGGGTCTGATGGCCGTCCGCCAGCGGCAAGCCGCATGACCATCCGGGAGATCGCCGACCTCGCCGGCGTCTCGATCGCCACGGTCTCGCGCGTCCTGAACGGCCGCGACGACGTCTCCGACGAGACGCGCGAGCCGTTCGGCGCGTCATCCGCGAGCACGGCTACACCGCGAACCGCAACGCGCGCGGCCTCTCCGCCGGCCGCACCGGCCTCGTCGGCGTCCTCGTCCCGCTCGTCTATCCCGGCGTACTTCGCGGAGATTCTCGCCGGCGCGGCCGAGGCGCTGTACGAGCACGACATGCGGGTCGTGCTCTCGCCGACCCAGCACGAGCACGACCGCGAGGTCTCCCTGCTCGACCGGCTGATGCACGGCGGCGCGACCGACGGCGCGCTCATCGTCCTGCCCGAGGAGTCGAGCGAGGAGCTCGAGCGCGCCCTCGACGCCGGCTATCCGTTCGTCGTCGTCGACCCGCTGATGCCGCTCGACGACCGGATTCCCTCCGTCTCCGCCGCGCACATGTCGGGCGCCGACCAGGCGATGCGCCACCTGCTCGCGCTCGGCCACCGCCGGATCGGCGCGATCACCGGCCCGCCCGGCTGGGTCGCGACCGAGGACCGCCGGCGCGGCTACCGCGCGGCGCTGGCGGCCGCGGGCATCCAGTTCGACCCGGAGCTCGAGGTCGAGGCCGACTTCGAGATCACCGAGGGCGAGCAGGGCGCGGCAGCGCTGCTCGACATTCGCAACCCGCCGACGGCGATCTTCGCCTTCAACGACAACATCGCGATCGGGACGATGCGCGCGGCACGCGCGCGCGGCCTGCGCATCCCCGAGGACCTCTCGATCGTCGGCTTCGACGACGTCGAGCATGCCAGCATCGTCACGCCCGCTCTCACGACCGTCCGCCAGCCGCTCGCCGAGATGGGCCGCACGGCGGTCAGCCTCCTCATCCGCCTGCTCGAGCACCAGAGCGTCGAGACGCTCTCGGTTCAGCTCGCGACGCGGCTCGTCGTCCGCGAGTCGACGTCGCCTCCACGCGCACGCGCGCTCGCCGCGACCGCCTGACGCTCCAACGGGTTTCGGCCGCCACGGGGGCGGAAACACGGGAGCGACAAGCGATCAGGAGGACGACATGGGTGAATGGAAGGACAAGGTCGAAGGCACCGTGAAGGAGAAGGAAGGCGAGCTCACGGACGATCCGCTGCGCGAGAAGGAGGGCGAGGCGCAGAAGGAGCTGGGCAACGCCAAGGGCAAGGTCGAGGACGCCAAGGACGAGATCAAGGAACGGCTCTAACGGCTTCGACGATCGCGTCGGCGAACCGGCCGGCGGCGACCGCGTCGTAGCCCAGGTACAGCGACGGCTCGGTCAGCTCGACCTCGAGCACGACCGGGCCGTCGTCGGCCGGTAGGAGGTCCACGCGTGCGTACGCGAGGGCCTGCGGCCCGAACGGCAGCGCCGCGAGCGCGCGCTCGGCGGCATCGCGCTCCGCGGCCGAGGCCTCGCGCGCCGCGATCGTCTCGGCCAGGAACAGCCCGGTGCCGGGCGTCTGGCCCGGCCGCAGCAGCGCCCCTTTGTGATCGCGTGCGAGTACTCGCCGCCGATCCAGATGAGCGCCGCCTCCCCGACCACGTCGATGCCGTCCAGGTACGGCTGCACCATCGCCGGCCGCCCGGCCGCGTGCAGCGCCTCGAGGTGGCGGCGCGCCAGCTCGAGCTCGTGCGCCTCGTAGCGCGCGGTGTTGCGCCCCCCGGCGGAGATGCGCGGCTTGAGCACGACCTTGTTCGCGAAGGGCTCGAGCGCGTCGCCGGGCTCGATGAAGGTGGTGGGCACCACGGGCACGCCGGCCGCCGCCAGCTCGCCCAGGTAGGCCTTGTCGCTGTTCCAGCGCACGACCACGGGCGGGTTGACGACCCGCGGTAGCCGGTCGATCCAGGCGAGGAACTCGTCACGCCGCTCGGCGTAGTCCCAGGTCGAACGCAGGACGACGAGCTCGAAGCGCCCCCAGTCGACGGCCGGGTCGTCCCACACGGCCGCCACCGGCTCGACGCCGCGCTCGCGCAGGGCCGCGACGAGCGCCGGGCCGTCCTCGTCCAGCTCCGGCACCTCGGCGCAGGTGGCCAGCGCAACCGTCCGCATGGGTCGACGCTAGCCCGCCAAACTTGCTACCATCACGCTTAGATTATCTCAGCAGAGAAGTCGAGAAAGGAGTTTTTCCCTATGGCTCAAAAAACCATCGGCATCGACCTCGGCACGACCAACTCCGCAATGGCCGTGCTCGAGGGCGGCGAGCCGACCGTCATCCCGAACGCCGAGGGCGGGCGCACCACGCCGTCCGTCGTCGCGTTCACCAAGGACGGCCAGCGGCTCGTCGGCGCGCCCGCGAAGCGCCAGCAGGTCACGAACCCGACCGAACACGATCTTCTCGATCAAGCGCTTCATGGGCCGCAAGTTCAACGAGGTGGACGAGGAGATGAAGATCGTCCCGTACGAGGTCGTCGAGGGCCCGAACGGCGACGTGCGCGTGAAGGCGGAGGGCAAGGACTACGCCCCGCCGGAGATCTCCGCGATGATCCTCCAGAAGCTGAAGACGGACGCCGAGGCCTACCTCGGCGAGCCGGTCACGGACGCCGTGATCACCGTCCCGGCGTACTTCAACAACGCGCAGCGCGAGGCGACCAAGGACGCCGGCAAGATCGCCGGCCTGAACGTGCTGCGCATCATCAACGAGCCGACCGCCGCGTCGCTCGCCTACGGCCTCGAGAAGGAGGGCCCGACCAGACCATCCTGGTCTTCGACCTCGGCGGCGGCACGTTCGACGTCTCGGTCCTCGAGCTCGCCGAGGGCGTGTTCGAGGTCAAGTCGACGAACGGCGACAACCACCTCGGCGGCGACAACTTCGACAAGGCGATCGTCGACTGGATGGTCGCCGAGTTCAAGCGCGACCAGGGCATCGACCTGGCGCAGGACCGCATGGCCCTGCAGCGCCTCTACGAGGCCGCCGAGAAGGCGAAGATCGAGCTCTCGTCGACGATGACGACGCAGATCAACCTGCCGTTCGTCACCGCGACGCCGGAGGGCCCGAAGCACCTCGACCTGCAGCTCACGCGCGCGAAGCTCGAGCGAGCTCGCCGCGGACCTGCTCGAGCGCACCGTCGGCCCGACCAAGCAGGCGCTCGCCGACGCGGGCCTCGAGCCGAAGGACATCGAGCACGTCGTGCTCGTCGGCGGCATGACCCGCATGCCGGCCGTGCAGGAGAAGGTCAAGGAGCTCATCGGCAAGGACCCGCACAAGGGCGTGAACCCGGACGAGGTCGTCGCCGTCGGCGCCGCCATCCAGGCGGGCGTGCTGCAAGCGGCGAGGTCAAGGACGTGCTCCTGCTCGACGTCACCCCGCTGTCGCTCGGCATCGAGACCAAGGGCGGCGTGATGACGAAGCTGATCGAGCGCAACACCACCATCCCGACCAAGAAGTCGGAGACGTTCACGACCGCGGAGGACAACCAGCCGTCGGTCGAGGTGCACGTGCTCCAGGGCGAGTCGGAGATGGCGGGGTTCAACAAGACGCTCGGCAAGTTCCAGCTCGTCGGCATCCCGCCGGCGCCGCGCGGCATGCCGCAGATCGAGGTCTCCTTCGACATCGACGCGAACGGGATCATCCACGTGTCGGCGAAGGACCACGGCACCGGCAACGAGCAGCAGATCAAGATCGAGGGCGGCTCGGGCCTCAGTCCGGACGAGGTCGAGCAGCATGATCAAGGACGCCGAGGCGCACGCGCGACGAGGCGCACCGGCTGCGCGAGCTCGCCGACGCGAAGAACCAGGCGCGAGACGCTCGCCTACCAGACCGAGAAGTCGCTCGCGGAGCACCGCGACAAGCTCGACGCGGCCGACGCCTCGACGATCGAGGGCCGGATCATGGAGCTCAAGCAGCGTGCTCGAGGGCGGCGACATCGGCGAGATCCGCGCGAAGACGGAGGCGCTGCAGCAGGCGTCGCAGAAGCTCGCCGAGGCGGTCTACGCCCAGGCGACGCAGCGCAGGCGCAGTCGGCGGCGGCAACGGCGAGCGGCCGGCGTCCGAGGACGAGGTCGTCGAGGACGCCGACTACGAGGTGATCGACGAGGAGGCGCAAGACGTCCTCGTGACCGAGACGTCGCACGACCGGTCGCGACCGCGAGGGACGCCCGAGGGCTGACGCGACACGCCGAGGAGGACGCCGACGGCCCCGTCGCCCGAGCCGAAGGCGAGGAGGTCGAGGCACCGGCGTCGCAGCCGCGGAGGCGAGCGCGACGAGTACCTCGACGACCTGCAGCGGCTCGCGGCGGAGTTCGACAACTACCGCAAGCGGGTCGCGCGCGACCAGGAGGCGCTCGGCCGCGCGGGCCGAGCGAGCGGCTCGTCAAGGAGCTGCTGCCCGTGCTCGACGACCTCGAGCGTGCGCTCGAGGCGGCGGAGCAGCACGAGGAGGCGAAGCTCGAGGAGGGCGTCCGCCTCGTCCAGCGCGCGCTCGCAGGACGCGCTCGCGCGCGAGGGGCTCGAGGAGATCGAGACCGACGGCCGCGTTCGACCCGCACGTCCACGAGGCGCTGCTCGCCCAGCCGTCCGACGAGGAGGAGGGCAGCGTGATCGCAGGTCGCTCCAGAAGGGCTACCGGCTCGGCGACCGCGTGCTGCGGCCGGCGCGCGTCGTCGTGTCCGCAGGCCGCGACCAGGAGACGATGGCTACAGACCCTGTACGACGTCCTCGGCGTCACGAAGGACGCGACCGAGGACGAGATCAAGAAGGCGTACCGCAAGCTGGCGCGCGAGCACCATCCCGGACCGCAACCCGGGCGACGCGGCCGCGGAGGAGCGGTTCAAGGAGGTGCAGGGCGCCTACGACGTGCTCTCGGACGCCGAGAAGCGCAAGCAGTACGACACGTTCGGCTCGGCGAACGGCCGCGGTCCCGCGGGCGGCGGCCCGAACGTCAACTTCGGCGGCAACTTCGACTTCGGCGACCTGGGCGACTTCCTTGGCGGCGTGTTCAATCGGGGCACCGGCCGCGGACGGGTCAGCGGCAGCGTCCGCGCGGCATGCGCGGCGCGGACATCGAGGCCGAGGTGGGCCTGTCATTCGAGGACTCGCTGCGCGGCGTCGAGACCCGCATCCCCGTCGAGGTGGAAACCGCCTGCTCGGAGTGCGGCGGCACCGGCGCGAAGCCGGGCACGTCGCCGAAGATCTGCCCGGACTGCAACGGCCGCGGCGTCCTCTCCGAGAGCCAGGGCCTGTTCGCGCTGTCGCAGCCGTGCCCGCGCTGCCGCGGCAACGGCACCGTGATCGAGGATCCATGCCCGCGCTGCCATGGCTCGGGCCGCGAGCGGCGGACGAAGCGCTACACGGTGAAGATCCCGGCCGGCGTCAAGGACGGCACCCGCATCCGCCTGAAGGGCAAGGGCGAGGCCGGCACGAACGGCGGCCCTGCCCGGCGACCTGTACGTCGTCACGCGCGTCGCCCCGTCGGCGCTCTACGAGCGGCGCGGGGCCGACCTGGTCGTCGAACGTGCCGATCACCTACGCGGAGGCCGCGCTGGGCGCGTCGGTCGAGGTGCCGACGCCGGAAGGCCCGGTCTCGCTGAAGGTTCCGGCCGGCTCCGAGGACGGGAAGCTGCTGCGCATCCGCGGCCGCGGCGCGCCGAAGCTCAAGGGCTCCGGCCATGGCGACGTGCTCGCGCGGGTGCGTGTGAGCGTCCCGAAGAAGCTGACGAAGCGCGAGCGTGAGCTGCTCGAGGAGCTGCAGAAGGTCTCCGGCGAGAATCCGCGTGAGGGCCTGGTCGCGTGAAGACGAGCCTGACCACCGGGGAGATGCTCGGCTTCGGCGCCTTCGTCGTAGGGTTCGTGGTCGCCTTCTGGGCGCTCGGCCTCGACGGCCAGAGCTGGGAAGCGATCGTCCTGCTCGGCGTCTTCCTCGCCGGGCTCGTCGCCTACCGGACGTGGCTGAAGCGGAGGCGGGCATGACGTCCCCGGACCTGGAGCGTCCTCGCTACATGATCTCGATCGCCGCCGAGCTCGTCGGCATGCACCCGCAGACGCTGCGCGTCTACGAGCAGAAGGGCCTCGTGCGCCCGAAGCGCACCGCCGGCAACACGCGGCTCTACTCGGAGCACGACGTCGAGCGGCTGAAGCTCATCCAGCGGTTGACGACGGAGGTGGGCCTCAACCTCGCGGGCGTCGAGCTGGTGCTCCGCCTGGAGGACGAGCTCAGGCGCGCGCACGCGCACATCGACCGGCTGGAGCGGCGCCGGCGCGACGAGGTCGCCGACGTGCACCGGCACTACCGGCGCGACCTCGTTCTGTATCGCAAGCCGGAATCCCCGGCACGAAAGGACGCATGGACTTCAACAAGTTGACCATCAAGAGCCAGGAGGCCGTCGCCGCCGCGCAGGAGCTTGCGCGCCGCGCCGGCAACCCGGAGATCTATCCCGAGCACCTGCTGCTCGCGCTGCTCGACCAGGAGCTCCCGCGCACGATCGTCGAGCGCGCCGGCTCCTCGCCCGACGCGCTGCGCGCCCAGGCGAACGAGCGGCTCGCGTCGCGGCCCTCCATGCAGGGCGCCGAGAACCTGCAGCCGCAGATCTCGAACGCATTCCGCAAGGTGCTCGACGGCGCCGAGCAGGAGGCGCGCAAGCTCGAGGACGACTACGTCTCGACCGAGCACCTGCTGCTGGCCCTCGACGTCCTCCCGCGCGAGCAGGTGCTGCGCGCGCTCCAGGAGGTGCGCGGCGGACAGCGCGTGACGTCGCAGGATCCCGAGGGCACCTACCAGGCGCTCGAGAAGTTTGGCCGCGACCTCACGGCGCTGGCCGAGCAGGGCAAGCTCGACCCGGTCATCGGGCGGGACGACGAGATCCGGCGCGTCATCCAGGTGCTGTCGCGCCGGACCAAGAACAACCCGGTGCTGATCGGCGACCCCGGCGTCGGCAAGACGGCGATCGTCGAGGGCCTCGCCCAGCGCATCGTCGACGGCGACGTGCCGGAGACGCTGAAGGGCAAGCGCGTCTGGGCGCTCGACCTCGGCGCGCTGCTCGCCGGGGCCAAGTACCGCGGCGAGTTCGAGGAGCGGCTCAAGGCGGTGCTCCAGGAGATCACCAACGCGGCCGGCGAGATCGTCCTCTTCATCGACGAGCTGCACACGATCGTCGGCGCCGGCGCGGCCGAGGGCGCCGTCGACGCGGCCAACATGCTCAAGCCGATGCTGGCGCGCGGCGAGCTGCGCGCGATCGGCGCGACCACGCTCGACGAGTACCGCAAGCACATCGAGAAGGACGCCGCGCTCGAGCGCCGCTTCCAGCCGGTCTTCGTCGGCGAGCCGTCTGTCGCGGACACGATCGCGATTCTGCGCGGCCTCAAGGAGCGCTATGAGGCGCACCACGGCGTCCGCATCCGCGACGCGGCGCTGGTGGCCGCGGCCGTGCTCTCCGACCGCTACATCTCCGACCGGCAGCTGCCCGACAAGGCGATCGACCTCGTCGACGAGGCCGCCTCCCGGCTGCGCATGGAGATCGAATCGCAGCCGCTCGAGCTCGACGAGGCCGAGCGGCGCGTCCGCCAGCTCGAGATCGAGCTGGCGGCGATGGCGAAGGAGTCGTCCGAGGTGCGCGAGCCCGTCGAGCGGGCGCTCGCGGAGGCCAAGTCGGCGCGCGACGAGCTCGCGGCCCGCTGGTCGCGCGAGAAGGAGGTCCTGCAGCGCATCGCCGAGATCCAGCGGCAGATCGACGAGCTGCGCACGGAGGCCGAACGCGCGGAGCGCGCCGGCGACCTCCAGCGCGTCGCCGAGATCCGCTACGGACAGCTGCCCGCGCTCGAGCAGGAGCTCGCCGCGCGCGACGGCATGGAGGCGGAGCCGAGCATGGTCAAGGAGGAAGTCGACGAGGACGACGTGGCCGAGGTCGTCGCCCGCTGGACCGGCGTGCCGGTGTCACGCCTGCTCGAGGGCGAGACCGAGAAGCTCATCCATATGGAGGCACGGCTGCACGAGCGCGTCGTCGGCCAGGCCGAGGCGGTCGAGGCGGTCGCGAACGCGCTGCGCCGTGCGCGCTCCGGCCTGCAGGACCCGAACCGGCCGATCGGCTCGTTCGTCTTCCTCGGCCCGACCGGCGTCGGCAAGACCGAGCTGGCCCGGGCGCTTGCCGAGTTCATGTTCGACGACGATCGCGCCATGGTGCGGCTCGACATGTCCGAGTACCAGGAGCGGCACACGGTCGCCCGGCTCGTGGGCGCGCCGCCCGGCTACGTCGGGTACGAGGAGGGCGGCCAGCTCACCGAGGCCGTCCGCCGGCGCCCCTACTCGGTCGTCCTGCTCGACGAGATCGAAAAGGCGAACCCCGAGGTCTTCGACGTGCTGCTGCAGATCCTCGACGACGGCCGGCTGACCGACGGCCAGGGGCGCACGGTCGACTTCCGCAACACCGTGATCATCATGACGTCGAACATCCGCTCGGCCGATGCGCTGCGCGACGTGTTCCGGCCTGAGTTCCTGAACCGGATCGACGAGATCATCGAGTTCCACCCGCTCTCGCGGGAGCAGCTCGGCGAGATCGTCGAGCTCCAGCTGCGCCGGCTGCACGAGCGGCTCGCCGCCCGCGGCCTCCAGCTCGAGGTCACAGGGGAGGCCAAGGAGGTGCTCGCCGAGGCGGGCTGGGACCCGGCCTACGGCGCCCGGCCGTTGAAGCGCGCGCTCCAGCGCCTGATCGAGAACCCGCTCGCCCTGCGCCTGCTCGCGCACGACTTCGAGGAGGGCGACACCGTCCTCGTCGACGCGCGCGACGGGGAGCTGGTCTTCGAGAAGGCCGGCGCCGCCGTCACCGCGGCCGCCTGATCCCGAAGCCTGAGCGGCCCGCGCTGCGCGCGGGCCGCTCTACCCATCGCGTGATCGTGCAGAAACCTGCCGCCCGCGCGGGCCCAGTCGTCGGCATTGGCACACATTCGTGACAAACGCCATGCCCGCAGCGGACCCCTCCTGGGGACAGTCCCAGGCGAAGTGTCAGTGCCGCTCGAGCCAGGCGAGCAGGAGCGTCTGGACGCGGGCCTTGTACGGCGCCACGTCGAGCAGATCCCAGCCGTGGTACGAGCCGGGGAAGAGGGCCGCCTGCTTGTCCGGCGAGCCGGCCGCCTGATTCAGCTTCCTCGAGTCCGCAGCGTCGAAGTAGGCGTCCCCGCGGCTGCCGATCGTGAGCAGCGGTGCGCGCAGCCTGCGCACTGCATCGATGCCGTCCAGCTTGTAGTTCGGGAGCTGCAGCTCGCCGGAGAGGCTGACCACACCGGCAAGCCCGCTCACGGTCGGTGCGTACATCAACGTAGTCGCGCCGCCCAATGACGCCCCCATCAGGAAGAGATCCTTTGCGCCCTCTGCCCGGGCCTCGTCGAGCGCAGCCTCGATGTCGGGGCGGTAGTGGAAATAGGCCGAGGGCCGCCCCGGGCCTGAGCGGCCGGCGCCGCGCATGTCGATCGCGACCGAGCGGATGCCGTTCTTCTGGAGCCACTGCATCGTCGGCAGCCAGCCGCAGAGGTTCGCCTGCGATTCGTGCAGGAGCACGACCGCCTTCGCCCCCTTTCCCGCCGTCGCCGCGTAGAGGCGGACGCCGTCGGAGGTGTGCAGCCAGACCGGCTTCGCGTCGAGCCCCCTGGGCAGGTCGCCGCACTCGGTCTCGAGCGGCGGCCCCTCCGGAGCCGCCGACTTCGACGACCCGCCGCAGCCGGCGAGCAGCGCTGCGGCCGCGACGGCGGCGACCAGAGAACGCACCGCGGCACCGTAGCGGGGGGCGGCGCATACCCACCGCCCCCGAGCAGGCTTTTCAATAGCTCTTGCCGGGGGCTCGAACGATCGGTTCTTGTGCCGTATCGCAGCGCTCGGCCGATCCATCGCTCGCTAGGGTTCCGCCGTGGCCGCAACGGTGACCGGCGCCGAAGCCGTCGAGTGGAATCTCGACGACCTCTACCTCGGTCCGGACGACCCGCGGCTTCCCGGCGACCTCGAGGGTGCGCTCGCCGACGCCAAGGTGTTCCGCGAGCGCTACCGCGGCAAGCTCGGCGAGCTCGACGCCGGCGGGCTGAACGAGGCGACGGCCGAGACCGAGCGCATCCGCTCCGTCGTCACGCGCGCGGAGGCGTTTGCCGAGCTCCGCTACGCCGCGGACACGTCGGACGAGTCACGCGGCGCGCTGGCCCAGCGCGCGCGAGAGCAGGCGACGGCGATCGAGACCGAGCTCCTGTTCTTCGAGCTCGAGTGGGTCGAGGTCGACGACGACCGCGCCGAGGAGCTGCTCGCCGACCCGGCGCTCGCGCACTACGCGAACGTGCTGCGCACCGAGCGCCGGTACCGCCCGCACGTCCTCTCCGAGCCGGAGGAGCGGATCGACACCGAGAAGAGCGTCACCGGCAACAGCGCCTGGGTGCGCCTGTTCGAGGAGCTTGTCGCGGACCTCGGCGTCGAGGTCGACGGGTCGAAGACCTCGCTCGACGAGGCGCTTGCGCGGCTCCAGCAGCTGACCGACCAGGACGCGCGCCGCGCGGTCGCCGAGGCCGTCACGACGACGCTCGCGCCGGGGCTGCGCACACGCGCGTACATCCTCAACACCGTCCTCAACGAGCGCGCGATCGAGGATCGCCTGCGCAACTACCCGCGCTGGGTCTCGTCGCGCAACCTCTCGAACGAGATCTCGGACGAGGCGGTCGACAGCCTGGTCGGGGCGCTCACGTCGCGCTACGACATCCCGCAGCGCTACTACCGCCTGAAGGCGAAGCTGCTCGGGCTGGACACCCTCTACGACTACGACCGGTACGCGCCGCTCGGTGACGAGCCGCCCACCGTCTCCTGGGACGAGGCGCGGGACACGGTGCTCGAGGCGTTCGGCAGCTTCGACCCGCGCGCGGGCGAGATCATCTCCGGTTTCTTCGAACGCGACTGGATCGACGCCGCGCTGCGGCCGGGCAAGGCCCCGGGCGCGTTCTGCGCGACCACCGTCCCGGACGTGCACCCGTACGTGCTCATGAACTACGCCGGCGAGCGCCGCAGCGTCCTGACACTTGCGCACGAGCTCGGGCACGGGCTGCACGGCATGCTCGCGCAGCCGCTCGGCCTCCTCAACGCCCGCTCGCCGCTGACGCTCGCCGAGACCGCGTCGGTGTTCGGCGAGGCGATCACGTTCCAGCTCCTGCTCGAGCGCGAGGATGATCCGAAGGCGCGCCTGTCGCTGCTGACCGGCAGGATCGAGGACGCGCTCGCGACCACGTTCCGCCAGATCGCGATCAACCGTTTCGAGGATGCGGCGCACGGCGCGCGGCGGAGCGAGGGCGAGCTCCCGGTCGAGCGCGTCAACGAGCTCTGGGCGGACACGCAGCGGGCGATGCTCGGGGACGCCGTCCAGGTCAGCGACGGCTATCGCTCGTGGTGGAGCTACATCCCGCACTTCATCGGCGTGCCGGGCTACGTCTACGCGTACGCGTTCGGCTACCTCTTCTCGCTCGCGATCTACGAGCGCTACGTCGAGGAGGGCGACGCGCTCGTCGAGCCGATCTTCGACCTGCTCCGCGCGGGCGGGTCGGCGCCGCCCGGCGAGCTGGCCCGGCGCGTCGGCTTCGACATCGAGGACCCCGGCTTCTGGTCGGCCGGCCTCGAGGCGGTCTCCGTCCTCGTCGATGAGGCCGAGGCGCTCGCCGGCGAGATCGCTGGCTAGCCGGGCCGAGAGACGCGCGGCGCGCAACGCGCCGCTGCCGCCGCCGCTCCCGCCGGCCGAGCGCACCATCGGCCAGGTCGTCGCCGAGTCGATGCGCTTCTATAGCTCGCGCTTCTGGGCCCTGCTCCCGATCGGGCTCGCGCCCGCCGTCCTCGACCTCGTCGGCGCCAACGCAGGAAGAGCGACCTCGCTGGCCGTCTTGCTCACCCTCGGGTCGCTGCTCATGACGGCTGCCTACCTCCGCGCGTGTGTGGTTTTGCTCGATCCGCCCGTCGTGCGCGAGCGGCTGGCTCGTGCGTACGCCGTCGGTGTGGCGGCATTCGCAGTCGTCCCGCTGGTGTTGTTCGCGTTCGTCGTCCCGGGCATCGTCTGGCTTGCGATCGTGGGACTCGTCTTTCCGATCCCGTGGCTCGCGCTCGTAGGTCTGGCCGCCCCCGTCGCCCTGATGGAGGGCGCCGGGTTCGGCGCGAGCTTCCGGCGCGCGGTCGCGCTCGCGCGCGCCGGTTACGTGCACGCGGTCGGCTCGCTCTTCACGCTCGTCGTCGTGTTCTTCCTGAGCCGGACCGTGCTGATCCTCCTGCTTCAGGGGGCAGGCGACCAGACGCAGCACGTCGCGCTCTTTCTGGCCGACCTCGTTCTCGCGCCGCTGCTCTTCGTCGGCAGCGCCCTGCTCTACATCGACCAGACCGCTCGCTTTGAAAAGCGCCTAGAGTCGCGCCGTCCACCAGTCGAGGAGGCCCCCGATGCCGACCTACATCCTGCTCTCGAAGCTCACGCCCCAGGGAGTGCAGACGCTGCGGTCCAACCCTGACCGGCTGCGCGAGGTCAACCGCGACGTCGAGGAGCTCGGCGCCCGCGTCCTGCACCAGTGGGCCACCCTCGGCCCGTACGACTTCATCAACGTCGTCGAGGCTCCGGACGCGGCGACGATCGCGCGCGTGTCGGTCGCGCTCGGCGCGCGCGGCAGCTCCAGCTTCGAGACGCTGACGGCGCTCTCGATCGACGAGTTCCTCGGCGCGCTCGCCTAACCGGCGAGCGCGACCGCGACCTCGCCGGCCGTCAATGCATTCGCAGCGATCAGGTCGCGGTTGACGACGAGTGTCGCGCCGCGGCTCTCCTCGTGCAGCCGCGCCAGGACGAACGGCGTCACCGCGGCGCCGCGAACGCCCTTGGCGCTCGCGGCGGCGAGCGCCTCCTCGATCAGCGGCTCGGCGTCGAACTCGCTCGGCGGCGGCTGCACGAGCAGGATCGCGGCGCCGCCGAGCGCCCAGTGCGCCCGGGCGATTGCCGCCGCCTGCGCCGCCGAGTCCACCCGGTCGGTGAGCGCCGGGCCGCCTGCAGCCCAGTAGAACAGCGGGAGCGAGTCGGTCTTCCAGCCGACGACCGGGATGCCGAGCGTCTCCAGCAGCTCGACCGTCGCCGGGACGTCGAGCAGCGACTTGACGCCGGAGCAGACGACGACCGCAGGCGTCCGCGCGAGCTCACCGAGGTCGCCCGAGACGTCCGGGTTGCTCTCCCAGCCGCGGTGGACGCCGCCGATGCCGCCGGTCGCCAGCACGCGAATCCCGGCCGCTCGGCAGGCCACGAGCGTTCCGCCAACGGTGGTTGCGCCGACCTCGCCGGAGGCGACACAGGCCGCGATCGTGCTGGGGCCGACCTTGCGCGCACGGGCGTCGAAGCGCTCGAGCTCGGCGTTCGTCAGGCCGACGCGGACGCCGCCGTCCAGGACGCCCACCGTGGCCGGCACGGCGCCGGTGCCGCGCACCACCGCCTCGCTTGAGCGGCCGACCGCGATGCCCTCGCCGACGGGAAAGCCGTGGGCGATGAGCGTGGTCTCGAGCGCGACGACCGGCCCGTCCCGCTCGAGTGCCTGCTCGACCTCCTCTGAGAGCTGGAGCACGCGGGCCTTCTACCAGCCGGCGGGTGGCATCGCGCCCAGCTGGGCGACGCAGCGGGCCGCCGTCTCGAGCGCCAGCTCGGCGCCGCCGACGAGAAAGCCGGCCGCGAGCGCGTCGCCGGCCCCGGTCGAGTCCACGACGTCCACCGGCCGCGCCGGGTGCGACTCCTCGCCCACGACGATGCCGTCCGGCCCTCGTTTCAGCACCGTGACGGCGCCTGGCACCACCGCGCCGAGCGCGTCCTGCTCGTCCTCGTTCGCGAACACGACGTTCGGCCTAAGCAGCGCCAGGCGGTCGACCAGCCGCTCCGGCCCGAACGCCTGGATCGCCGACGCCGACGACAGGTCGACGCTGAGACGTCCGCCGAGCGCGCGAATCGCCCCGGCTGCCTTCGCCGCGGCCTCGTCGATCGGCCCTCGAAAGAGGCTGTAGCCGGCAATGTGCAGCCAGTCGCACCCGCGGAACCAGCCCATGTCGAGCTCCTCGGCGCGGAGCTCGGGCGCGACCCCGCGGTCGGAGATCATCGTGCGCGCGCCGTCCATGCCGACAAGCGAGACGACGACGCCGTTCCGGCCCTCTGGCACCGGGCCGACGACCTCGACCCCGCGCAGTTCCACCTCGCGGGTCGCGATCTCGCCGGCCGGGTCGCTGCCGCGCTTGCCGACGAACCGGGCCTCAGCCCCGAGCGTGATCGCCCACGCGGCGACGTTCGCAGCCTGGCCCCCGGCGCCGACGAGCGTCTGCGCACGCCGCTCATAGGCCGGCGTCGCCGGCTCGTCCTCCTGCCGGACGATCACGTCGAGGAGAAGGTCGCCGAGCGTGCAGATGCGCATCGCGCACTTCTACACTGGCCGCATGGACGAGGACCGCGGCTTCCGTCGCCTGCCGTCGTTCGTGCTCGGCGGTGTGCTGGGCGCGTCGGCGGTCATCGCCGCCGCGCGGCGGCGCCGTCGCATCGAGGCGCGGCGGCAGCGGCCGGCCGGGCTCGCCGCCTTCGAGGAGGCGCCGTGCTACCGCGAGCTCGCGGAGCGGGAGCTGCCGTCCTCGTCGCGCGAGAGCTGATCCGAAGCCCGGCGGACAGTCACGAAGTTGATGTCGGCGTCGCCGAGGAAGAGCGACTTGCCGGTCAGCATCACGCTCGACGAGTCCTGCAGGAACCGTGCGGGCGTCACCACGGGCCGGCGCGTGCGGATGACGAGAAACGGCCCGAACACACGCGCCTCGAAGGCGGAGTGGGGGGCGGGCACGCGCAGCGGGATGGTCGGCTGCGGGTCGAAGTTGTTCGTGTCGCTCGCATCCAGCACCCACACGCCGCGCCCGAGCGGCTGCGGGGCGCCGCGGAGCGCGTGCAGCGCGAGCACCGGGTCGGCTCGTGGGACGACCGTGTGGGAGACGGCCCGGTTACGCTCCCAGGCACCGAGGAACAGCGGGTCGTAGCCGAACATGACGTCGTCGGGCCTGCTTGTCCGCGCGAGCCAGGCGGATGCCTGGGCCCGCGCCGCGCTCCGTGACGCCGGCTCGCCCTTGTAGAGCAGCGGCGTGCGGCCGTAACCCCAGGCGAGCTCGCCGGCGATCAGCGCGGCGAGCACGAGGGGGACGAGCAGCACCGAGATCCGCCGCAGCCGCAGCACGCCGAGCCCGACGAGCATCGCGAAGAACGGGAGCGTGAAGATGAGGTGCCGAGACTCCGGCGCCGCGGACGAGCCCATCTTCGCCGTGAGGAACGCGAGCGCGGGCGTCGCGAACGCCGACAGCGCGAGCAGCGCGGCGCGGCGGTCGCGGCGCCAGAGCGTGACCAGGCCGGCGAGCCCGAGGAGGAGCACCGCCGCGATCGCCACCGGCCAGCCCGCCACGAAGTCGCCGCTCGCGCGCGCCAGGTAGGCGAGCACGTCGATCGGCCCGTGCAGCTTCTGGCTGCTGCCCCCGCCGACGCCCACGTCGAACCGGCGGGCGAGGACGAGATCCGTGTACCAGAACGGGATGCAGACGACCCCGACGATCGCGAAGGCCGGGACGGCCTCGCGGAGGCGCGTCCGCGTCGCGAGCACCCAGAGCCCCTCGGAGGCCACGACGAGCGCACCGTAGGGATGCGCGGCGACCATGACCACGGTTGCGAGCGCCCAGAGCACCCAGCGCCGGGGGCCGCCCCGGTCGGCCGCCACGAGCAGGGCGAGGTACGACAGTGCGCTCGTGAAGAGGAAGAGGCTGTACATGCGGGCGTAGACGCCGTGGAAGAGCAGCATCCAGCTTGCCGCCACCACGATGCAGGCCACGAGTGCCGCCGCGCTCCCCGCCAGGCGTCGTACGAGCAGGGCGACGACGGGGATGCTCGCCACGGCGAAGAGCGCCGAGAACAGGCGCAGCTCCGTCAGCCCGCCGCCCAGCTCGTTGACGAGCCACGCGAGCAGGAAGTGGAGCGGAGCGCCGCCGCGCTCGCCGTGCACCGTGGCCAGCACGTGCGGCAGCGAACCGCGCCCGACGAACAGGGCGAGCGTCTCGTCCTCGTGCGGCGGCCATGCCCGCACGCGCGCGAGCAGGAAGGCTGCGACAGCGGCGGTGCACCCCGCCACGCCCCAGCGAAAGGCGCGGTCGGCACTCGCAGTGCCCGAGTGCTCGCCCACCGGGTCGCTAGCCTGTGTCTGGTGCCGATCTACGAGTACAAGTGCCCGAACGGCCATGTGTTCGAGCTGTTCCAGCGCATGAGCGACGCGCAGCCGGAGACCTGCCCGACGTGCGGAGCCGGTCCGCTGGAGAAGGTTCTCTACCCGGTCGCCGTCCATTTCAAAGGCTCAGGGTTCTACACGACCGACTACGGCCGCGGGTCGAAGCGGGGCGGCGGCGGCGGTGGCGAGAAGTCCGATTCGGGCGGCGGCGAGGGCGGCGGCGAGTCGTCGTCGAAGTCGGACACCAAGGAAAAAGCAAAAGAGAGCTAGACCGATCGCTACCCGAGCAGCGGGTGGCCGATCCGGCAACCGGAGCCGAACAGCGTGCCCGGCGGCGGGGGCTGCGGCGCGTCGATCCCCTCGAATTCCCGCAGCACGCGGCGGACGTCGTCGCCTTCGGGGATCAGGTAGCCGAAGCTCGACGGGGAGCCGCCGATCCGGCAGTAGAGCGTGTGCGACGAGCCGGCGCGGAACTTGCGCCAGCCGAGCTCGAGGAACTCGTTCGTCGACAGGTCGGTCGCAAGCGGCTTCGTCAGGTCGCCGCCGATCCACGGCATTCTTACGAGGGTGTCGAAGGACGTCATCTTTTGGGTGAGCGCCGTGATGACCTGCTGCTGGCGGGCGCTGCGCGAGATGTCCGTGTCCGCCGGGTTGAGCAGGTTCTTGCGCACGCGCGAGTAGATGCGCGCCCGGCGGCCGTCCATGTGCTGCACGCCCTTCTTGAAGTGCCAGCCCGGCCACGACGCGCACTGGGCGTTCGTCTTCAGCGGGCAGTCGAACTTCGACAGGATCGGACGCGGTACGTCGATGTCCACGCCGCCGACGGAGTCGATCAGCTTGGGGAAGCGGGCAAGGTCGACGATCGCGACGTGGTTGACGGGCACGCCGAGCCCGCGGATCGTGCGGATCGCGAGCGCGGCGCCGCCGATCTGGTACGCGGTGTTGACCTTGTCGAACCCGTGTCCCGGGATCCCCACGCGCAGGTCGCGCGGGATGGAGAGGTACGAGACGCGGTTGCGGCCCGGGTCGGTGCGGATCAGCTGGATCGAGTCGGTGTGCTCGAGCCCGCGGCGGGCCGCCGTCGTCGAGTGATCGGTGCCGAGGAGCAGGACGTGCGTCGGGTTCGACAGCACGGAGCCGTTCTGTGGGCTGAGCGCCCGCGTCGCCGAGCGGGGCAGCCGCTTGTTCGCCGTCTCGACGCCGCTTTGCACCGCCAGGTAGCTCGCCACCGCCCAGACGGTGAGCAGCGCGATCAGCACGACCGGGATCAGCCCGAGCCAGCGCTTGCGCGGCCAGCGGCGCCGTCGCGGCGTCGGCCCGGTGCCCGCATAGCGCTGCTGCGGCGGGCGTCCGTTGCGGCCCGGCGGCCGGCGCTCCCGCTCGGGCCTCGGCACCGTCGGAACCTTGCCTTTGACGCGGCCGCCGCGGTAAACGCGGTACGGCTTTTCTTCGAGGCCCATCCGGCGGGTTAGATTAGCCGCCGCCCTTGGAGTCCCTGCCCGTGATCGGGATCGACGTCGGCGGCACCAAGATCGCCTCGGGGCTCGTCTCGGAGGATGGATCGCTTGCCGCTGCCCACGAGCGCCCCACGCCGCAGGGGTCGCAGCAGGCGTTCCTGGACTCCCTCGAGGAGGCCGTGCGGGGCTACTCGGAGCCCGTCGCAGCGGTCGGCGTGGGGGTGCCGTCGAGGATCGATCAGGTCGCGCACCGCGTGATCGGCTCCGTGCATGCGCCGCTCGCGGGCATCGATCTGGCCGGGTACCTCGAAGAGCGGCTCGAGCTCCCGGTGTTCGTCGACAACGACGGCAACGTCGCCGCGATCGCGGAGTGGCAGCTCGGCGCGGGCCGGGGGACGCGCGACTTCGTGATGCTCACGCTCGGCACGGGCATCGGCGGCGGCCTGATCCTGGACGGCCATCCATATCGCGGCGCCCGCGGCGCCGGCGCCGAGCTCGGGCACATGGTCGTGGACGTGAACGGGCCGCCGTGCGGCGCGGGCTGCCCGGGGCGCGGGCACCTCGAGACGCTCGCCTCGGGCAGTGCGGCCGACCGGGTCGCCGTCGAGCACGGATTCGCGGATGGGCGCGTCCTCGTGGACGCGGGCCACGACGGCGATCCGCGCGCCGTCGCGGCGCTCGCCGGGATCGGCCGCATCCTTGGCGAGGGCATGGTCACGATCGTGAACGTCTTCGTCCCCGAGGTGATCGCCGTCGGCGGCGGGTTCGGACGCGCAGGGGAGCTCATCCTCGGTCCTGCCCGGGAGGTCGTCGCCACGGAGGCGCTCGACCCGGGGCGCGACACCGTCCGGATCGTCCAGGCCGAGCTCGGCACCGAAGCCGGGGTCATCGGCGCGGGCCTGAGCGCCTTCGAGCTGCTCGCCGCGCGCGCGTGACCCTCGCGATCTGCGCGACGCCGATCGGGAACCTCGACGACGTCACGCTGCGCGTGCTCGACGAGCTGCGTGAGGCCGACGTCGTCCTGTGCGAGGACACCCGGCACACGGCGCGCCTGCTCGACCGGCACAGCATCCGCGCGCGGGCGCTGCTCAGCTACCACCGGCACAACGAGGCGGGGCGGCAGGCCCAGGTGCTCGAGCGATTACGGGCCGGCGAGCGGTTGGCGCTCGTCAGCGACGCCGGGCTGCCGGGCATCAACGACCCCGGCGTGCGCCTCGTGTCGGCTGCGCTCGACGCCGGGCTCGAAGTGACGGTCTTGCCTGGCGCGTCAGCGGTCACGACGGCAGTCGTGGCGAGCGGCTTTTCCGCCGAGCGGTACCAGTTCCTCGGCTACCTACCTCGCGGCCGCGGGGCACTCGACGCGTTGTGGGCCGAGCTGGAGTCGTGGCCGCACATGGCCGTCGCGTTCGAGTCGCCGCGCCGCCTCGCGGCGAGCCTCGCCTCGCTCGCGGCGGCGGCGCCGGAGCGCCCGGTCGCCGTCTGCCGCGAGCTGACGAAGCGCTTCGAGGAGGTCGTCCGTGGGCCTGCGCGAGAGGTCGCGGAGCGGTTCGACGGCGAGACGAAAGGCGAGATCGTCGTGGTGCTCGGGCCGGTCCCGGCGCGGCGCGAGGCGGACGACGATGCGGTCGCGGCCGTTGCCGAGCTCGTCGAGGCCGGCGTCCCGCGGCGTCAGGCCGCGCAGGTCGTGGAGCGGCTCACGGGTGCGTCCGCGCGGTCGCTCTACAAACGGTCGTTGTAACCATCTTCCAGGCACTTCTGTAAACCAACCTCCAAGCACTCCCTGTAGACAATTTTGACAACGTCCGATCGCGCCGCTAGCGTGGTTGGCGTTCGCATATCTGACAACGGAAGGAGGTGAAGATGCGTTTCGTCTCTCTTGCGGCGGCAGCCGTCGTTGTGCTCGCCGCCGCTCCCGCAGCGACGGCCTGGACGTGGCCCGCGGACGGCCCCGTCGTGCAGGAGTTCGCGCTGGGCGCGGACCCCTACGCCGCCGGCCAGCACCGCGGCATCGACGTCGGCGGCACGCCGGGCGATCCCGTCCGGGCACCCGCCGGCGGCCACGTGAGCTACGCCGGAACCCTCCCGCATTACGGCCGCTCGCTGACAATCCGCACGGACGACGGCTGGGTAGTGACCCTGCTCCACCTCGGCACGCTCGGCGTCGCTCGAGGCGCGGTCGTGTCCGAGGGGCAGACCGTGGCCACGCTCGGCTCGAGCGGCGAGGCGGAGCACGAGGCCCCGTCGGTGCACCTGGGGATCCGCCATGCGGACGACGAGCACGGCTATGTCGACCCGGTGAGCCTGCTCCCGCCGCGTCCCGTGGCCGCGACTCCGGTTCCCGTGGTCGCTCCGCCGCCTGCCCCGCCGCCGGTCGCGGTGGCCCCGCCGCCGGTGCCGGTGGCCGCCCCGACCCCTGCGCCCGCTCCGGCTCCGGCGCCTGTGCCGGCGGCCCCTGAGCCGGCGGTGGTGACCGAGCCCGAAGCGCCGGCCCCTGTCACGGAGCCGGTACCCGTGCCCGTCGCCGTGCGGGTCGTCGCGCCCCCGGCGTCGGTCGTGCCGGTCGCCACGGCCCCACGTGCGGCTCAGCGGCCGGCGAGCTCGTCACCGGAGCCGTCGACGGCGCCGGGAACGATCCACGCGACCCACGCGGTGCGTGCTGCCGTGTCGTTCACGGACGCGCACCGGCGCCCTACCGCGGCCATCCCGCTGCGGAAGGTGACGCCCGCCCCGCGGCCGGTCGTACGATCCCCGCCGCACCATGTGGCGGTGGCGGCCCGGCCTGGCGTGCCCGCCGGAGCCGCTGCGCGTGTCCCGGCCGGCGGTTCCGCGGAACCGCGGCCCCGCGCATCCGGCCGACCGGTCGTGACGTGGTGGCTGCCGGCACTCCTGGTGGCGCTCGCCGCCTCGGGAGCCTGCGCGGCCGTCCGCCGGCGGCGACCGGCCGTCGTCCCGGTGCGGGTCGTCGGCCCGTGCCCGCTCGGCCGGCGGGCGGTTGCCGGCCCGGCCTGCCGCCGCGCACCGCTCCGCGCCCGGGCGGTGTCGTGCCGGCCGGTGCCACGCGCCCGGGCACGGCCACGGCCACGGCGCGCACGCGTCGCGGCCATGGCCTGACCACGACTGCCTCCCGCCCCGCCACCCGAGCGGGGCGGGAGGCGCCCCCTCCTTAAGATGGCCCGGTGCCGGAGAAGATCCTCGTCGCCGTCGCCTGGCCGTACGCAAGCGGCCCGCGCCACCTCGGCCACGTGGCCGGCTTCGGCATCCCGTCGGACATCTTCGCCCGCTACCACCGGCTGCGCGGCAACGACGTGCTCATGGTCAGCGGCACCGACGAGCACGGCACGCCGATCATGATCGCGGCCGACCAGGCGGGCCAGACGTACGAGGAGCTGGTCGACCTCTACAGCGAGCAGATCGGCGAGGACCTGCGGCGGCTCGGGATCAGCTACGACCTCTTCACCCGGACGACGACCCAGAACCATGCGCGCGTGACGCGCGACGTCTTCCGGACGCTCTGGGAGCACGGGTACCTGGTCGAGCAGACGACGATGGGGGCGTTCTCGGCGACGACCGGAAACACCCTGCCCGACCGCTACATCGAAGGCACGTGCCCGATCTGCGGGTACGAGGATGCGCGTGGCGACCAGTGCGACAACTGCGGCAACCTGCTCGACGCCGTCGACCTGCTCGACCCGCGCTCCAAGGTCGACGGGGAGCCGCCGGTCTTCAGGGAGACGAAGCACCTCTTCCTCGACCTGCCGCAGTTCAAGGAGCGCCTCCACGACTGGATCTCCGCGCAGACGCACTGGCGCCCGAACGTGCGTAACTTCTCGCTCCGCTACGTCGAGGAGCTGCGCCCGCGCGCCGTCACCCGGGACCTCGACTGGGGCATCCGCGTGCCGGTGCCCGGCTACGAGGAGCAGGAGACGAAGCGCATCTATGTCTGGATCGACGCCGTCGTCGGCTACCTGTCGGCGGCGATCGAGTGGGCAGCGGTCACCGGCGAGCCGGAGGCGTGGCGCGACTGGTGGCAGAACCCCGACTCGCGCCACTTCTACTTCATGGGCAAGGACAACATCCCGTTCCACACGGTCATCTGGCCGAGCGAGCTGCTCGGCTACGACACGGGCGGCGAGCTCGGCGCGGGGCGGAGGCTCGAGCTGCCGTACGACGTCGTCTCGTCGGAGTTCCTCACGATGGAGGGGAGCAAGGCGAGCGCGAGCCGCGGCGTGGGCATCCTCGTCCGCGACTTCCTCGAGCGCTACGACGCCGACGCGCTGCGCTTCTTCCTCGCCGTCGCCGGGCCCGAGAACCAGGACACCGACTTCACATGGGCGGAGTTCGTCCGCCGCAACAACGACGAGCTCGTCGCGAAGTGGGGCAACCTCGTCAACCGCGCACTCGCCCTCTCGTACCGCCACTTCGGCGCCGTCCCGGAGCCGGGCCCGCTCACGCCGGAGGACGAGGAGATCATCGCCGCCGTCGAGGCCGGCTTCGACACCGTCGGCGAGCTGATCGGGGCAGCCCGCTTCCGCGCCTCGATCACCGAGGCGATGCGTCTGGCCGACCGGGTCAACCAGTACGCGAGCGACCAGGCGCCGTGGGCGACGATCAAGACCGACCGCGAGCGCGCGGCAACGGTCCTCTACGTGCTGCTGCGCGCCGTCGACAACCTGAAGATCATCTTCACGCCCTTCCTGCCGTTCAGCTCGCAGACGCTGCACGAGCTGCTCGGCTACGAGGGCTGGATCGCCGGCCCGCTCGAGTTCCGCACCGTCGAGGAGGACGGCGCCTCGCACCGGGTGCTGACCGGCGACTATGCGTCCTGGATCGGCCGGTGGGCGCCGAGCGAGCTGCAGCCCGGCCAGACGCTGGCCGAGCCGAAGCCGCTCTTCCGCAAGCTCGATCCGGAGCAGGTGCTGCGCGACGAGCTCGAGGAGTAGGAGCCTAGGGCCCGTGAGACCTTGATCGATTCCCACGCACACCTCGACTCGGTCGACGGTGACCCGGCCGCCGTGGTCGCGCGGGCGGCCGAGCACGGGGTGGAGGGCATCGTGTCGATCGGCGCCGGTCTCGAGTCGTGCCGGGCGACGGTCGCGATCGCGGCGGCCAACGACGGCGTCTGGGCGACGGTCGGCATCGACCCGCACAAGGCCGGCGACGGCGAGGACCCGGCCGAGCTCGGCGAGCTTGCGCGTGCCGCGAAGGTCGTCGCGATCGGGGAGACCGGCCTCGACTACCACTACGGCGCCGAGCGCAAGGCCGAGCAGCGGACGCTCTTCGAGGCCCAGCTGGCGCTCGCAGCGGACGCCGGGCTGCCCGTGGTGATCCATTGCCGCGAGGCCGTGGAGGACACCGCGGACGTGCTCGCGCCGTTTCGCGGGACCGTCGTGCTGCACTGCTTCTCCGAACCGGAGCTGCTCCCGGTCGCGCTCGACCGCGGGTACTACGTCTCGTTCGCCGGCAACGTCACCTACAACCGCGCCGAGGACGTGCGGGCCGCGGCGCGCGACGTGCCGGCCGAGCGGCTGCTCGTCGAGACGGACAGCCCCTACCTCGCGCCGCAGCCCCTGCGCGGCCGGCCGAACGAGCCGGCGAACATCGTGCACACGGTCGCGGCGCTTGCCGCTGCGCGCGGCGAGGACGCCGAGGTGCTCGGGCGGCAGACGGCGGAGAACGCCCGTGCGGCCTTCCACCTCTTGTGAGCCGGCTTCCGGACGCCAAGCGCCACCTCGGCCAGAACTTCCTCGTCGACGAGAACCTGCTGGGCGTCATCGGCCGCCTCGCGGAACTGGACGCCGACGACGTCGTGCTCGAGATCGGGCCGGGCGTGGGCATCCTCACCGCGTTCCTCGCCGAGCGCGTCCGCCTGGTGCACGCCGTCGAGATCGACCGCTCGCTCGAGGAGCGGCTGACCGCGACACTCGGCGCCTTCGCGAACGTCCGGCTCCACTTCGGCGACGCGCTCAGGCTCGACCCGGCCGAGCTCGAACCCGCGCCGGGGAAGCTCGTCGCCAACCTGCCCTACAACATCGCCACGCCGGTGGTGGTGGAGAGCCTGGACGGCCTGCCGTCCGTCCACCGCTGGACGGTCATGGTTCAGCTCGAGGTCGCACAGCGCTTCTTCGCGCGTCCGGCGACGAAGGAGTACGGCGCAGTGTCCGTGCTGATCCAGCTGGCCATGAGAGCGGACCGGCTTCCATCCGGTCTCGCGGACGGTGTTCCGCCCGCGCCCGAACGTCGACTCGGCCCTCGTCGCCTTCGAGCGCACCGGCCTGCCCGACGGCTGGCGGGCCGTCAAGCGCGTCGTGGAAGGGGCGTTCGCGCACCGTCGCAAGACGCTGCCGAACTCGATCGCGCTGGCCGGCATCGCGCCGCGCGAGCAAGCCGCGGCGGCCCTCGAGGCGATCGGCCGTGCCGCGAATGTCCGGGCCGAGCAGCTCGCCCCGCCGGAGTTCCTCGAGCTGACGAATGCGCTCGCATGAACCGCGTGCCCGCCTCCGCGAAGATCAACCTCGCGTTGGTCGTCGGCCCGGGCCGCGAGGACGGCTACCACGAGGTCGTGACCGTCCTGCAGCGCGTGGCGCTCGCCGATCGCATCACGATCGAGCCGGCGCCGACGCTGCGCGTGACCGGGTTTCCGGGCGACACGTTGGTGCGTGACGCACTCGAGGCGCTCGCCGACCGCGCCGGCGTCGAGCCTGCCTGGCACGCGGCGATCACGAAGCGGATCCCGGTCGCGGCCGGCCTCGGCGGTGGCAGCTCCGACGCCGCCACCGCGCTCCGCCTCGCGAACGCGCTCCTGCCCGAGCCGCGCGGCGACCTGCAGGAGATCGCTGCCGGGCTCGGCGCCGACGTCCCTTTCTTCCTGACGTCCGGTCCGCAGTTGGGCGAGGGCACAGGGACGACGCTCCGCTCCGTCTCGCTGCCGGCGGACTACTGGGTCGTCCTCGTCGTGCCGCACGGCGAGGCGAAGGCGTCGACCGCGGACGTCTACCGCGCGTTCGACGGCGCGGAAGGGTTCGACGACCGCCGGGCCGCCCTCCTGGAGGCGGTCGAGGCCGGCGACCTGGCCCGCCTGCCGCCGAACGAACTCGCCTCGTCACCGGTCGCAGGGGAGCTACGTGAGCTGGGCGCCTTCCGAGCCGACGTCACCGGCGCCGGGCCGACCGTGTACGGGCTCTTTCTCGACCGCGCCGACGCGTCCGCGGCGCGGCGCGCGCTCCGGCACGCGGGCCGCACCTGCATGACCGTTCCTGCTTGGTACGGTTGATTCGTGGTCTATCCAACGCCCCAGATCGAAGGGGGCCCCGTTCTCGAGCACGGGACGACGAAGAGCGGACGTTGGCTCCGGGCGAACCGCGTCAAGATCGCGATCTGGATCGCGGTCGCGGAGGGGCTCCTCATCATCGTCGGCGCGCTGCCGCGCCTGCCGTCGATCTTCCTCGCGATCGTCATCGTGGGCCTCTACTTCTGGCTCGGCCGGCGCGTCACGTGGGACGCGGGCCGGTACGCGTTCTGGATCGCGGCGGCGTCACAGGCGCTCGTCGCCCTCATACCGATCCTCGTGATCGTCGTCGGGACGTTCGCGCTGATCGCGGTCGGGTTCATTGCGGTGATCGCCCTGATCCTGCTGTTCACCGATCGCGGCTGACACACTGGATCGGACACTGGGGCGTAGCCAAGTGGTAAGGCAGCGGGTTTTGGTCCCGCGATCCCAGGTTCGAATCCTGGCGCCCCAGCACAACCTATGACTTCCCCGGACCAGGACCCACTCGCCGCCGTCGTCATGGCCGCAGGGCTCGGCACGCGCATGCGCTCCGCGACGCCGAAGCACCTGCACCCGCTGCTCGGCCGCCGCATGGTCGACTGGGTCACCGGCAGCGTGCGTTTGGCGGGCGCCGATCCGGTCGTGATCGTCGTCTCGGAGGAGACGCAGGACGCGTTCCCGGGCGAGACCACCGCGGTGCAGCGGGACCCGCGAGGCACCGGCGATGCCGCGGCGAGCGCGCGCGCGGCGCTCGAGGGCTTCGAGGGCGACGTGCTGGTCGCCTCCGGCGACTCGCCCCTCCTGACCGCCGAGCTGCTGCGCGAGCTCGTCGAGACGCACCGCCGCGAGCGCCCCGCCGTGACCGTCCTCTCCTACGAACCGCCGTCGCGCCCGCCGTACGGGCGCATCGTGCGCGACACGGCGGGCGACCTCGAGCGCGATCGTCGAGGCGCGCGACGCGACGCCCGAGCAGCTCGCCATCGACGAGATGGCTGCCTCCCTCTACGTCTTCTCGGCGGCTGACCTCTGGTGGGCGCTCGAGCACATCACCGCCGACAACGACCAGGGTGAGCTCTATCTGACGGACACGGTCGGCGTCCTCGTCGCGGACGGGCGCAAGGCCGTCGTGCACCGCACGGACGATTCGCGCTCTCCGGACGGGGTCAACACGCGCGCCGAGCTGGCCGCCGCGGCGGCGACCCTGCGCGACCGCGTCAACGACGCGCACATGGCCGCCGGCGCCGGGATCCTCGACCCGGCGAGCACCTGGATCGACGCTTCCGTCGAGCTCGAGGCCGACTGCGTGATCCATCCGTTCACGGTCCTGCGGGGCGCCGCGACGGTCGCCGAAGGGGCCGAAGTCGGGCCCCACGTGGTCGCGATCGACGCCCACATCGGTCCGCGCTCGCTGGTGGGGCCGTTCTGTTACCTTCGACCCGGAACGGTGCTCGAGGCAGGGGCCAAGGCGGGCACGTTTGTCGAGATCAAGAACACGCGGGTCGGCGAGGGAGCGAAAGTCCCTCACCTCTCCTACATGGGAGATGCGGACATCGGCGAAGGGACGAACATCGGCGCGGGCGGCGTCACGGCGAACTATTCGCATCGGCCTGGGCTGCCCAAGTCGAGGACGACGATCGGACGGAACGTCAGGACCGCGATCCACAATGTCTTCGTGGCCCCCGTCCAGATCGGCGATGACGCTTGGTTAGCGGCCGGAACGGTGATAACTGAAGATGTGCCGCCCGGCTCGCTCGCGGGCTTCCCGCCGAGGCAGGTGATCAAAGAGGGCTATGTCTATGAGCAGCGAGACGATTGAGCTGACGGAGCTCCCGGGTCTCGAGTCACCGGAGCCGCGCAGCGAGCTCCAGCCGGGGCACTTCATCGAGCGCGGCACCCAGCGTCGGCTGATGCTGTTCGCCGGGCGTTCGCACCCGGAGCTCGCCCACAAGATCGGCGAGCACCTGGGCGTCGACTGCGGCGAAGTGACGCTGAAGACATTCGCGAACGGCGAGGGGTACTGCCGCTTCGAGGAGTCGATTCGCGGCGCGGACGTGTTCCTGCTCCAGACCGGCTCGGTGCCGGTGGACACGCATCTGATGGAGCTGTGCTTCATGGCCCAGGCCGCGAAGCTCGGCTCGGCGAAGCGCATCACCGCCGTCATGCCGCTCTACCCCTACGCGCGCCAGGACCGCAAGGCCAAGCCGCGCGAGCCGATCAGCGCCCGCCTCGTGGCCGACTTCCTGCAGACCGCGGGCGTCGACCGCCTGCTCACGATGGACCTGCACGCGGGCCAGATCCAGGGTTTCTTCAACATCCCCGTCGACCACATGATCGCCCTGCCGCTCTTCGCCAACCACTTCCGGACACAGGGGTTCACCGGCGACAACGTGGTGTCGGTCTCGCCCGACCCGGGCCGGGCCAGGATGGCCGTCCACTTCGGGAAGATGCTCGATGCCCCGTTCGCGATCATCCACAAGACGCGCCCCGAGCACGACACGGCCGAGGTCACCGAGGTGACGGGCCGCGTGCGCGGGAAGATCGCGATCATGGGCGACGACCGCATCGACACCGGCGGCACGCTCATCGCCGGCGCGCGGGCGTTGCGCGAGCACGGCGCCGAGGCCGTCTACGTCTTCGCGACGCACGGGATCTTCGCCGGCGACGCGCTCGAGAAGCTCGGCGCGGCCCCGGAGGTCGACGCCATCGCCGTCACCGACACGGTGCCGATCGACCCGCTGCGCAAGCCCGACAAGATCACCGTCGTGAGCGTGTCCAGCCTGCTTGCCGACACGATCTGGAACGTCTTCTCCGACGAGTCGGTCTCCGCGATCTTCGCCGGCGAGAACCAACTCTTCTAGCGGCGATCGCTACACTCGTCCGCCGGAATGGCTGAGGGACGCGTACAGCTTGAAGTCGAGGAGCGCGCCGAGCTGGGCTCGGCGGCTGTACGGCGCCTGCGCAAGCAGGGCTTCATCCCTGGCGTCATCTACGGCGGGGGCAACGACCCCTTCGTCTTCAGCGTGCACGAGCGCGAGCTGCGCCGCGCGCTCACGACGGACCACGGGTTGAACGCGATCCTCGACGTCACCGTCGGCGGCGACGCGCGGCCCGTGATCGTCAAGGAGTATCAGCGCGACCCGATCACCGGGCGCGTGACGCACGTCGACCTCGTTCAGGTGCGGCTTGACCAGGTGATCCAGACGACCGTCGGCATCGAGCTGATCGGCGACTCGCCGGGCGTCCGCGAAGGCGGCGTGCTCCAGCAGGTTGCGCGCGAGATCACCGTCGAGGCGCTGCCGCTGGAGGTGCCGGAGCGTATCGAGGTCGATGTCAGCGGCCTCGCGGTCGGCGACTCGATCCGCCTCGAGGAAGTGACCGTCCCGGGCGGCGTCCGCTTCGTCGACGACCCGCACGAGACCGTCATCGTCACCGTCACCGTCCCGACCCGCGTCGAGGAGCCCGAAGAGGAGCTCGAGGAGGGCGAGGAGGGCGCCGAGGTGGCCGAGGGCGAGGGCGGAGCGGAAGCAGGGGCCGAGCCGGAGGCAGAAGCAGCCGGCGAGCCCGGCGAAGAAGGCTAGGCCTACCGCGTGCGCCTGCCCGGGCGCCGCAACCGCGACGAGCCCGCGGAGTCCTCGCTCGACCTGCTCGTGGTCGGGCTCGGCAACCCCGGCCGCGAGTACGAGCACACCCGCCACAACGCCGGGCGCATGGTCGTCGACGAGCTCGCGCGCCGCCATGGCGCGACGTTCAACTCGAAGTACTCGGCCCGGTTCGCGCAGATCCGGCTCGACGGAAAGCGCGTGGCGCTGCTCGCGCCCGAGACGTACATGAACGATTCGGGCAAGTCGGTGGCCCCGGCGGTCGGCTTCTACAAGCTGCCGCTCGACCAGCTGCTCGTGGTGCACGACGAGGGCGACCTCGACCTCGGCCGCATCCAGGCGCGGCTCGGCGGCGGCCTCGCCGGCCACAACGGTCTGCGCTCGATCGTTCAGCAGCTCGGCTCGCAGGAGTTCCTGCGACTGCGGATCGGCGTCGGCCGCCCCGGCCGTGGCGACCCGCGCGACCTGGCCGACTACGTTCTCGCCGACTTCGAGCCGGAGGACGACGCGGCGACGATCGTCTCGCGCGCCGCCGACGCCGTCGAGAGCCTCGCCGTCGATGGGCTCGACGCGACGCAGCGCCGCTTCCACTAACGACAGTGGGGCCGTCCCCGGTGGGTAAAGTCGTCGGCGGTGGCTTACTTCGTTCTTCGCGCGCCTGATCTCGAGTACCAGACCCGCCCGCACGAGGTGGGCGAGGCCCCGCGGCACGCCGCCGGCGTGACCGAGCAGGCCGGCCTCCAGAACACGCGCGCGAACTTCTTCCGGTACGAGCCGGGGGCGAAGAGCCGGCGCCACGACGACAAGCTGCAGGAAGAGACCTATGTTCCGGTCAGCGGCACGATGACCATGTACCTCGGCGATCCGCCGGAGCGCCACGAGGTCGGACCGGGCGGCCTCATCCACGTCGAGACGGGCACCGCCCGCCAGGTCGTAAACGAGGGCGACGAGGACCTCCTCGTCTTCATCTACGGCGCCCCGCCCGAGCGCGGCGACGTCGAGTTCCTCGACAGCGTCGTCTAACTACGCTTCTAACATCCGTGCCCGGCCGTGCCGGGCCATCGTCGTGGACCAGAAGACGCTGACAGACGCGCCGATCCTCGCGCCGCTCGCGCGCGAGCTCGCCGAGCACGAACGGCTCGGCCGCTTTGCCGCGGACCTGGCAGGGAGCCGCGCGCGGGTGTCCGAGGCCGCGCTGCCGCTCGTCGCATCGGCGCTCCACGTGCAGCTCGACCGCCGGCTCGTCTGCGTCCTGCCCGACGACGCCGACGCCCGCGACGCGGCCGAGGCGGCGGCCTGGTACCTCGGGCCGGAGCGGGTCGGATTGCTCCCGAGCCGGGGCGTCCGCTGGGAATCGGGGCTCGAGCCGCCGCCCCACCTCGTGGGGGAGCGCGCCCGAGCGCTCGACGTCCTTGCCGCCGGCGGGCTCGTCTTTGCGTCGGCGCTTGCGCTCGCAGAGGGCGCGCCTCCGCCGGATGTCCGCCCGCGGGCGGTCGAGATCCGCCTCGGCGCGGAACCGGGCATCGACGCGCTCGCCGAGGAGCTCGCGCTCGCCGGCTACGAGCGTGTCGACCAGGTCGAGGAGCGCGGGCATTTCGCCGTCCGCGGCGGTATCGTCGACGTGTTCCCGTCGACCGGCCGGGAGCCGCTGCGCATCGAGCTCTTCGGCGACGAGATCGAGTCTGTACGCGCGTTCTCGCCGTTCACGCAGCGCGCGCTGCACGCCGTCGACGAGGCGCTCGTCTACCCGGCGGCGGAGCGGCGCCCGGACCTGACCGAGCCGATGTTGCCGGACGACGATGAGCCGGCGAGGCCGGCTGACCTCGTGCCGCTCCTCGACGGCGCGCCGGACCTCGTCTGGCAGGCCGACGAGGTGCTCGAGGCCGCGCGCGATGAGCTCGGCGTCGAGCTCCGGCTCGGCGACGCCGCGCGGCTCGACCCGCTCCCGCAGGGGCAGCCGTTCGCGTTCGAGGCGCAGCGCCCGGCGATCTCGGCGCGCGGCCTCTCCGAGGCGGAGAACGAGCTGGGCGCGCTGGTCCGCGCGGGCCTGCGCGTGATCGTCGCCTTCCCGCACCGCGGCGAGGCGCTCCGCGCCCAGGCGATGCTCCGGCGCGTCCAGGCCGAGCTCGTCGACGATCCGCGCAGGCTGCCGCGCGAGGCCGGGCTCGCCTTCGTCATCTCGCCCGCCCGCCGCGGCTTCGTCTGGCGCGAGCTCGGCCTCGCCGTGCTGCCCGACACCCAGGTCTTCCGCAAGCGCCCGCCGCGCGCCGACGCGCGTCTCGGCCGCGCGCTCCAGTCGTTCGCCGAGCTGCGCACCGGCGACTACGTCGTCCACGAGGACCACGGCGTCGGCCAGCTGCTCTCCTTCGAGACGCGCGAGGTCGCGAGCGTCACCCGCGACTACCTGCTGCTCGCCTTCCGCGGCGAGGACCGGCTCTACGTCCCCCACGAGCAGATCGGCAAGGTCTCGCGCTACATCGGCGCCGACGCGCGCTCGCCGGCCCTCTCGAAGCTCGGCGGCAAGGCCTGGGAGCTGGTCAAGAACCGCGCCCGCGCGGGCGTGCGCGAGCTGGCCGGCGACCTGCTGAAGCTCTACGCCGAGCGGCAGAGCGCCCCCGGCGTCGCCTACGAGCTCGAGAACGAGTGGCTGCGGCAGCTCGAGTCCGAGTTCCCGTACCGCGAGACCGAGGACCAGGCCCGCGCCATCGAGGCCGTCAAGGAGGACCTCGAGGCGCCGCGGCCCATGGACCGCCTCGTCTGCGGCGACGTCGGCTTCGGCAAGACCGAGGTCGCCGTCCGCGCCGCGTTCGCGGTGGCCGTGAACGGCCGCCAGACGCTGATGCTCGTCCCCACGACGATCCTCGCCCAGCAGCACTGGAACACCTTCAGGGAGCGCTACCGCGACTTCCCGCTGCGGGTCGAAATGGTGTCCCGCTTCAGGAGGCCGGCTGACGTCAAAGCAGTCCTTAACGACTTTGCCGAAGGCAAAGTCGACGTCCTGATCGGGACGCATCGCGTCCTCTCGCGCGACGTCATCGCAAAGAATCTCGGCCTCGTCATCGTCGACGAGGAGCAGCGCTTCGGCGTCCAGCAAAAGGAACTGCTGCGCTCGCTGCGGCTCGAGCTCGACGTGCTCGCGCTGACCGCCACCCCGATCCCGCGCACGCTGCACATGTCGCTGTCGGGCCTGCGCGACATCTCGATCATCGAGACGCCGCCCGAGGGGCGCCGGCCCATCCGTACCTACGTGGGCGAGTACGACGAGGACCTGATCCGCACCGCCCTCGAGCGCGAGCACGCGCGCGGCGGCCAGTCCTTCTTCCTGCACAACCGCGTGGAGACGATCGACGAGGCGGCGGCGAAGCTGGTCGACCTCGTGCCGGGGCTGCGCATCCTCGTCGCGCACGGCCAGATGCCGGAGCGCGAGCTGGAGCAGCGCATGCTGAGCTTCCTGCGCGGCGACGCCGACGTGCTCGTCTCGACGACGATCATCGAGTCGGGCCTCGACATCCCGCAGGCGAACACGCTCGTCGTCGAGCGCGCGGACACTCTCGGGCTCGCCCAGCTCTACCAGATCCGCGGGCGCGTCGGCCGGTCGGACGTCCCGGCCCACGCGTACCTCTTCTACCCGGACGCGCAGGAGCTGACATCCGAGGCGCGCGCACGGCTGGCGACGCTGGCCGACCACACCGAGCTGGGCGCCGGCTTTGCCATCGCGATGCGCGACCTCGAGATCCGCGGCGCGGGCGAGCTGCTCGGCGCCGAGCAGTCCGGTCACGTCGCCGCGGTCGGGTTCGAGCTCTACGTCGAGCTCCTCCACGAGGCGGTCGCCGAGCTCTCGGGCCAGCGCCGCCAGGCGACGAGGCCGGTCCGTGTCGACGCCCGCATCGACGCCTACGTTCCGGCCGCCTACGTCGCATCGGAGGCGCAGAAGATCGACCTCCACCGCCGCCTCGCCCTCTCGGAGACCGAGGACGAGCTGCGCGAGCTGCACGCGGCGCTCGAGGATCGGTATGGCCCGGTGCCGGAGCCGGTGGAGCACCTGTTCGCGATCCAGGAGGCGAAGCTGAAGCTGGCGCGGATCGGCGCCGACTACCTCGTCTACCGCGACGGCAAGGTCACCGTCGGCCCGCTCGTGCTGGGGTCGGGTGAGCTCCGCGAACTGCGTGCCGAGATCGACACCGCCGTCTACACGGTCGCCAAGCGCGAGGTTTCGTTAAGGCAGGATGAATTCGGCCAGGCGGTGCGAATACTCGATGCTATAGTCGCGCTTCGCCACGCGGCGTGAAAACCGGTCCACGCGCCCGGGCGAAATAGCGACAAGCCAATGAAACGTCGGATTCTGCTCACACTCACGCCCCTGGCGGCACTCGCTCTCGCAGCGGGCTGCGGCGGCTCTGGCAACGTGCCGTCGAACGCCGTCGCCGTCGTCGAGAAGTGCAACACGCCGGTGACGAAGAACGACTACAACCAGGTGCTGAACCAGGCGCGGGTGAACTACACGCATAACAAGCAGGCGTTCCCGGCGGCCGGCACGCAGGAGTACCGCCAGATCCAGAATCAGGTCGTCAGCTACCTCGTGCTGCGTGACGCGTACATCTGCGAGGCGGACAAGATGGGCGTCGGCCCGTCGAGCAGCGCGGTCGACAAGCGCGTCAACCAGCTGATCACGCAGTACTACAAGGGCGACAAGACGAAGTACCAGGCCGCCCTCAAGGCGCAGGGTGTCTCCGAGGAGCAGCTCCGGCAGGAAGTCGCGATGCAGCTCTCCCAGCAGGACATCTTCAACAAGGTGACCGCAAGCGCCAGCACGAAGGTCACCGACAAGGAGATCTCCGACTACTACACCAAGAACAAGTCGTCCTACCAGACGCCGGCGACGCGCACCGTGCGTCATATTCTGGTCGCGCTGACGAAGAGCGGGAAGCCCGCCAATACGCAGGCCGGCGACAAGGTCGACTACGCGCGCTCGAAGGTGCTCGCCGACCAGCTCGAGCAGAAGCTGCGCACCGGCGCGAGCTTCGCCGCGCTGGCCTCGAAGTACTCGCAGGACCCGGGCTCGAAGAAGACGGGCGGCAAGCTGAGCGACCTCGCCCAGGGCCAGACGGTGCCGCCGTTCGACAAGGTCGCCTTCTCGATCAAGACGGGCGACGTCTCGCAGCCGGTCAAGACGCAGTTCGGCTGGCACATCATCCAGGCGCTCTCCGCGGTCAAGCCGCAGAAGAAGACGCCGCTCGCGTCGGTCAAGGCGCAGATCAAGCAGATCGTGGCGCAGTCGAAGAAGACCGAGGTCGGCCAGAAATGGGCCGAGGACTTCCGCAAGAACCTCGCCAAGGCGAGCGCGGTCAAGTACCAGGCCGGCTTCCAGCCGCCTGCGACGACGACCTCCACCACCGCGACCGGCTAACGCCGAGTGGCTGAGGATGCCGGCCTCGCCGAGGCGCTCCTCGACCTGCAGCACCTGACCGAGCGCCTGCGCCGCGATTGCCCCTGGGACCGGGAGCAGACCGCGCTGACGATCGTCCCGCACACCGTCGAGGAGGCCTACGAGGTCGCCGATGCGGCGATGGACGGGCGCGAGGACAAGCAGCTCGACGAGCTGGGCGACCTGCTCTTCCAGGTCTACTTCCTGGCCTTGCTCCTGTCGGAGCAAGGCTTAGGGGGCCTCGAGTCAGTAGCACGAGGGGTCCACGAGAAGCTGGTACGCCGGCACCCACATGTATTTGGCGAGGCTGATGCCCCTAACGCAGGCGCCGTGCGCCTGCGCTGGGAGCAGATCAAGACCGAGCAGGAGGGCCGCGAGGGCGTCTTCCACGACGTCCCGGAGTCGCTGCCGGGGCTGCTGTACGCGCGCAAGGTGCAGCGCCGCGTCGAGTCGGTCGGCTACGACTGGCCCGACCTGGCCGGGCCGCTCGCGAAGGTCCGCGAGGAGCTCGACGAGCTGGAAGCAGAGGTGGAGCGGGTCGGCCCACCGGCCGCCCAGACGGAGCCCGACGCACAGGTCTCAGGGGAGCTCGGCGACCTGCTGTTCACGGTCGTGAATGTGGCGCGGAAGCTCAACGTCGATCCCGAGCTGGCGCTGCGCGGCACGACACGCAAGTTTCGCGCGCGCGTCGAGTGTGCCGTTAAGCTCGCCGACGAGCGGGGCGAGCGCTGGGCCGAGCTCGGCCTCGACGCGCAGGAGCGCTACTACGAGCTCGCCAAGGAGGTTCTCGCATGACCGCGATCCGCAACGTCCGAGCCCGCCAGATCCTGGACTCGCGTGGCAATCCGACCGTCGAGGTGGACGTCGAGCTCGTTTCGGGCGCCATCGGCCGCGCCGCCGTCCCATCGGGGGCGTCGACAGGCGCGCACGAGGCCGTCGAGCTGCGCGACGGCGGCCAGGCCTGGGGCGGCAAGGGCGTCACGCGTGCGGTCGAGAACGTGCGCGGCGAGCTTGCAGCGGCCGTTCGCGACCTAGACGCCGACGACCAGCGCGCTGTCGACGAGCGCCTGATCGAGGTCGACGGGACGCCCAACAAGGGGCGGCTCGGCGCGAACGCGATCCTCGGCGTCTCGCTCGCGAACGCCAGGGCAGCCGCCGCCGAGGCGGGCCTCTCGCTCTTCCGCTACCTCGGCGGGCCGGAGGCGCGGACGCTGCCCGTGCCGATGATGAACGTGATCAACGGCGGCGTGCACGCGGACAACTCGATCGACCTCCAGGAGTTCATGGTCGTCCCGGCCGGCGCGCCGACCTTCGCGGAGGGGCTGCGTGTCGGCGCCGAGGTCTTCCACTCGCTGCGCGGCGTCCTGCACGAGCGCGGCCTGTCGACAGCCATCGGCGACGAAGGCGGCTTCGCCCCGGACCTCGGCTCGAGCGAGGAGGCGATCGACGCCATCCTCGAGGCCGCCGAGCGGGTGGGCCACCGCGACGCGGTCGCGATCGCGGTCGACCCGGCATCGAGCGAGTTCTACCGCGAAGGCGTCTACCGCTTCGAGGGCCGCGAGGCCGACGGCGCGGCAATGGCCGACTTCTATGCGGGGCTCGCCGAGCGCTACCCGCTGGTGTCGATCGAGGACGGTGTCGCGGAGGACGACTGGGACGGCTGGCGTCAGCTGACGGAGCGCCTCGGAGACCGGGTCCAGCTCGTCGGCGACGACATCTTCGTGACGAGCGTCGAGCGCCTGCGGCGGGGCATCGACGAGCACGTGGCGAACGCGATCCTGATCAAGGTCAACCAGATCGGGACGCTCACGGAGACGCTCGACACCATCGATCTGGCGCGCCAGAACGGCTACGGGGCTGTCATGTCGCACCGCTCCGGCGAGACCGAGGACACGACCATCGCCGACCTGGCAGTTGCGACCGGCGTGGGGCAGATCAAGACGGGCGCTCCGTCGCGAAGCGACCGCGTCGCGAAGTACAACCAGCTGCTCCGGATCGAGGAGGAGCTCGGCCACGAGGCCGTCTATCCGGGCTGGGCCGCGTTCAAGCGGGCAGCTCGGGTCGGCTAGCCATACCCGGAGCCGCTACTTTGGCCGTCGTGCAGCGCCATACGCCGCGGCGCACCAAGATCGTTGCCACGCTCGGGCCTGCGACGTCTTCGCCCGAGGCTGTCGCGGCGCTCGCGCAGGCCGGCATGGACGCGGCGCGCTTCAACTTCTCGCACGGGTCTCGCGAGGACCACGCGCGGCGCGCGGAGTATGTCCGGGCCGCTCAGGAGACGGTCGGGCGCGCGATCGCGGTCATCGCGGACCTGCAGGGCCCGAAGATCCGCGTCGGCGACCTCGAGAAGCCGATGCACCTCGAGACCGGCGGCCACGTGACCGTGGTCGGCGCGGAGGAGCTCGACGGCCACAAGGACGTGCTGCCGGTCAGCCCGACGATCCTCGGCGACGTGCTCAAGCCCGGGCACGACGTGCTGATCGACGACGGCCGGCTGCGGCTTCAGGTCGAGTCGGTCGAGGGCGGGCGCGCAATGTGCGCGATCATCACGGGCGGCACCGTCACGGCGCACAAGGGCGTCAACGTGCCGGGGGTCCCGATCCCGATCCCGTCGCTGACCCGCAAGGACCTCGAAGACCTCGACTTCGCTCTCCACGAGCTCGACGTCGACTACGTCGCGCTGTCGTTCGTCCGCTCCGCCGCGGACGTCCGGGATCTGCGTGACCTGATCGAGCACGCCGGCTCGCGTGCGCGGGTGATCGCGAAGATCGAGAAGGCGGAGGCGGTCGACTCGCTGCTCGAGATCCTGGCCGAGACGGACGCGGTGATGGTCGCGCGCGGCGATCTCGGCGTCGAGATCGGCGTGGCCGAGGTGCCGCTGATCCAGAAGCGGATCATCGCCCGCGCGCTCGAGCGCGGGAAGCCGGTGATCACGGCGACGCAGATGCTGGAGTCGATGATCCACTCGCCCGACCCGACGCGGGCCGAGGCAAGCGATGTCGCAAATGCCGTCCTCGACGGCAGCTCCGCGCTGATGCTGTCTGCCGAGACCGCGGCCGGCGAGTATCCGCTCGAGTCCGTCTCGTATATGGACCGCATCGCCCGTGTGATCGAGCCGGCGCTCGGATACCGGCACGAGCTGCCGCAGCCGGACGAGAACCCGTCCATCACCGAGGCAGTGTCGAACGCGGCCTGCGACCTCGCCGAGGCGCTCGGAGCCAAGGCGATCCTCGTTCCCACCTTCACCGGCCGGACGGCTTCGACGGTGGCCCGCTTGCGCCCGCGGCGGCCGATCATCGCCCTGACGCATCACCCGGGCGTCGCTCGCAACCTCTCCATCGAGTGGGGAGTGACGCCGGTCGTCATCCCGGAGGGGCGTGACGTGGAAGACCTGTGGTCACGGTCCGTCGAGGCCGCGCGCAGCACGTCGATCGTGGACGCCGGCGACCTGGTCGTGATCACCGCCGGCACGGCCGTGAACATGCCGGGCACGACGAACCTGATCCGCGTCGAGACCGCGTAAGGGAGGACGCAGGGCGGCCGCCGCGAACGGTCCGCCGTGCCCTCGAAGAGCCGCCCGCCCGACCGGCGCCGCCGGCGCGGCAAGAAGCAGCGCCGCTCGCTGCCGCGCCCGAACGCGCGGGTGCTCGCCGCCGGGCTGCTCCTCCTCGTCGGGCTGCTCTACGTCCGGCCGCTGACGACGTACTTCCATACCCGCGCGGAAGTCGGCAAGCGCGCGGCCGAGGTCCGCCGGCTGCAGGCCGAGCACGACACGCTGCGCGCCGGGTTCCAGCATTCGTCGCAGACGCTGCTGCTCGCGCGCGAGGCCCGGCAGCTCAGCCTCGTCCGTCCCGGTGAGCAGCTGTACGTCGTGTCGGGCATCGAGCGCTGGCGCCGCTCCCACCGAACCGCCCGCTGACACGCTTACGATCGCGGCGTGGACGATCACGCCGTTCTTGTCCGGCAGCTCGGCCGGCAGCCCCGCGCGCTCCTGCGCGTCGCCGTGCGCTGCCCCTGGGGCGCGCCGGCGGTCACGGAGCAGGCGCCGTACGACGCCGACGGCAACCCGTTTCCGACCACGTACTGGCTGACGTGCCCGCACCTGGTCGCCGCCGTGTCGCGCGTGGAGGCGGGCGGCGGTGTCGAGCGCTGGGGCGACACAGTCGCAAAGGACCCCGAGCTCGGCGCGAGCCTCGAGCGCGGCGACCCGTGCCCAGCGCGAGCTGCGTGCCTCGCTCGCCGCCGGAGTCCGGGGCAGCGACGGCGGCTCGTCGCTCGAGGCGGGCATCGGCGGCGCCGCCCGGCCGGAGCGGCTGAAGTGCCTGCACGCACACGTCGCGTGGGCGCTCGCGCAGCCGCCGTACACGCTCGGCGAGGCGATCCTCCGCGAGTCCGGCGGCCCGTGGCCGGCCGACCGGTGCTGTCTCGACGGGCTGTAGCCTCCGCGCGGTGCCGGAGCTGGAAGCCGCAGTCGAGACGACGCGCCGCGAGTGGGAGGAGGGCTATCGCCGCCTCGAGGCGGTCGCCGACGATCACGTGCTCTACGACCGACTGAGAGATCAGGTCGGCGTCGTCATCGACGAGCTGCGCCGCCGCATAGGCGAGACGTTCACCCTCGGCGAGCTCGTGCGCGCGTACGAGCACAGCGACCGCTGGAGCCGGGAGGCGCTCGACGAGCGCGGTGATCCGCGTGCGTACCGCGACGCCGCGCTGGTCGGCGATGCGGCGTTCCACCTCTACTCGCGCGGCGCGAGCGACTACCGCCCGTGACTGTGAGCCCAACGTTCACGCCGAGTCCCCGGCTGCGGCGCAAGCGCCGCCGGCGGACGGTCGTGCGCTGGGCAATCCGCATCGGCGCAGCGGCGGTCATCTTCGGGATCGGCGTCGCACTCGGGCAGACACTGGACGACAATCCCGACCCCGCGAAGAGCCCGACCACGACGTCGATCCGTACACTCGGGCCGCTGCCGCTGAGCTCGCCCTCGACGGTCACCGTCACGGTGACGCGGCCGTGAGCCAAATGTATGGATCCCGTTGCGGGCGCGCAAGAAATGGCACGTTTGGGTAGATTCGCCAGGTGACGGCCAACGAGACCTCACGCAACCGCCGCCCGCCGGTCGGCGCCGAGCCGGACTGGCTGACACTCGGTCAGGCCGCCAAGTACCTCGGCGTCGCCCAGAGCACGATCCGCAAGTGGTCGGACGTCGGGCGGCTGCCGGCCTTCTACACGCCGGGCGGACACCGGCGCTACCGGCGCGGTGACCTCGACGCCTTCCTGCAGCGCTCGGCGTCTCCGGCGCGCAGCCAGACGGGCGGCCCGTCGATCCTGATCGTCGACGACGACGACCGCATCCGCGAGTTCGTGCGCGTGAACCTCGAGATGGAGGGCTACACCGTCCGCGAGGCGGCCAGTGCCGAGGAGGGGCTGAGCGCGCTCGAGCAGGAGCCGCCCGACCTGATCCTGCTCGACGTGATGATGCCGCAGGTCGACGGCTGGGAGATGCTCCGCCGCGTCCAGGAGCGGCACGGCGTCGGCTCGATCCCGGTGATCATGTTCAGCGGCAAGGTCGACGACGAGACGCTGGCCGACGCGGAGTCGCGCGGCGCCCAGGCCTTCATCGGCAAGCCGTTCAACCCGCAGCAGCTCATCGAGTCGACGAAGCAGCTCCTGCCGGTTTAAGCGCGGGGAACCCTGGTTCCCCCACGGGCCCCTTTGTGGGCGGACGCGTGCTTCGATTGCTTCAGGAGCCGTCGCTGGGTCGGTTAGACATGCGGCGGGCCGCCAGAGCCTCGCCTAGCGGTAGGGGAACAGAGATCCGCATTCGCGCGTCGTCTTCCCGCCCCCGCGCGATCTCAGTCACTGCAGCCACGCGGCCCAGTGGTCGGTCAGAGCTCTTCGTTGGCGCGCAGCAGCCCGGCGACGATGACACCAATCGACGAGAGCAGCGCGATCCAGATCCCGATCCCGCGCCCGTTGTTGGGCACGAACTCCTCGGGGATCGAGATCAGCCGGATGAGGATGAAGATGGTCGCGAGCGCTCCGAGGGCGACGATCACCAGGCTCTCGGGCACGGTCGGCGGCAGCTCGATGCCGACCTCGCGCAGGATGCAGAGCACCACGACGGCCGCCCCGATGACGAAGACGAGCTTGCCGAGCACCCCCGTGTGCCAGCCGATGACGGCAATCGTGGGGCCGCCGTCCGAGCCGACGTACCAGCCCATGAACGGCGAGAGCATCAGGACGATCCCCGAGACCCAGGTCAGCCAGCCGCCCCACGCCCAGACGCCGCCACGCGGACGCGCCGGGACGAGCTGGTCCTGCTCAGTGACGGGCGGCGGCGTTTCCACGGCGCGCAGTATGGGCAGGTCCCACGTGAGATTTCACGCGCGACGGAAGGGGTCGATGGTGACCGCTGAGATCGAAATGAGGCGGATGGAGGCGAGCCTCGTCAGAGGCGCGACGGCGACCGGCTCGTACCGGTGCCTGACCTGCGGCCACACCGTCACGGTCATTCGCACACTCCCGGATTGCGAGCACTGCTCGAACAGCGAATGGGTGGCGGCGTCGTGGTCGCCGTTCGCGAAGGCACGCACCTGAGCATCAGAGGCCGAAGAGCGCCTGCAGCTCCTGCCAGACGGTCAGCGCCAGATAGACGCTGAGCGAGACGAGGATGATGATCACGAGCCAGAAGCGCAGGTTGGCGTGGCCGCGTTCGCGGAGGCGCTCCACGCGAGCGCGCCGCTTGGCGCGCTGGCGCCGGTAGGCCCGCTCGACGACGCGCGGATCGAGAATCGGCGGCTCGTCGTCGTGAACAGGCGCTTGCCTTGCGGGCTGGGCCACGACGGAAGTCTAGGACGGCTGGCGGCGGGCCGCGCTGGGGAGCGGCCATACTCAGGGCAGTGGCGGACGTGACGGCACACGGCGTCGAGGCGTTCGCGGTCGCCGCCGAGCGCCTGAGCGATGCGGCGAGCCTCGACGAGCGGCTGGCCGCGGTCGTCGGCGCGCTGGCCTCCGGGACCGGCGCGCACGCGACCGTCCTGCGCCTCGCCGACCCGGCGACGGGCCGGCTCGTCGCGCGCGCCGTCGTGTCCCTTTCGCCGGCGCTCGCGGCTGAGCTCGAGGGCTCGTCCGTGCCTGCCGCCGTCCTGGAGGGCGAGATCACGGACGTCGCGACGCTCCCGCCGGCGCTACGCCGGGCCGCGGAGCGCGCGGGCGTTGACGCGGCCCTCGTCGTGGCGATCACCGCCGGCGACGACCGCATCGGCACCGTTGAGCTGCTCCGCAAGGGCGCCGCGTTCTCCGAGGCCGACCGCGTCCTCGCGCGGGTCGCCGCGACGCAGGCGGCGCTGGTCGCGGGCGGAGATGCGCGCGAGCCGAGCCGCCTGGAAGCCGGCCTCCTGGACACCGCCGGTGAGGCGCTCGCAGCCGGGGCTGAGGGCTCGCGCGTGGAACCGGCCGTCGTCCGGCTCGCCGCGCGCGGCTCGGGCGCACGGGCCGCGGTGCTGTGGGAGCTCGGCGACAACGGCACCCCGCCGCAGCCGCTCGCGTCGTTCGGGCTGCCGCGGGATGCCGCCGCGGCGCTCTCGCCGCCTGAGCGTCCGTCCCCGGGCGACCGCCGCGTCGTCTTCGCGGGCGAGCCGGCGTCCGCCGTCACGCTGCGCATCGACGATTCGCCCGCTGTGCTGCTGCAGCTCCTGTTCGACGAGCCGGCTCCCGCCGGGACGCTGGGCGCGCTCGAGACCTTCGCGGGTCGAGCGCGCCGCGCGCTCGACGCCGGCCGGCGCAGCGAGCGGACGCGCGCGGAGCTCGAGCGGACGCGCGCGCTCCTCGGTGTCGTCGGCCAGGCGATCGCCGAGCTCTCGGTCTCGCACACACTCGAGACGGCGGTCGCCCGCGTGGCCGAGCTGCTCGGCACCGAGGGCGTGGCCGTCTACCTGCGGGAGGACGGCGGGTTGCGTGCCGCGGCCGCCCGCGGCGTGCACGGGCCGCATACCGACGTCGGCGCGGCGCTGCTCGAGCGGGCGCTCGGGCCGCTGCGCGCCCGCGGCGCCCTCGTGGTCGAGGACGCGTCCCGCGACCCGGGGCTCGAGCGCGTCCGCGAGGCTGTTTCCCTCGCGAATGTGGAGGCCGCGGTCGCCGTGCCGCTCGTCGTCCTCGACGACGCGATCGGGCTGCTCGTCGCCTACCTGCCGCGTGGCCGCGTGCCGAGCGGCGACGAGATCGCCCTGCTCGCCGCCCTCGCCGCGCAGCTCGGCGTCGCCGTCCAGAACGCCCGCCTGCACGAGGAGGCTCAGCGCCTCGGCGCCGAGCGCGCTCGCGCGCTGGAGGCCGAGCGCCAGGCGGCGCGGCAGCTGCGCGCCTTCTACGAGGTCTCGCAGTCCTTCACCGAGAGCATGTCGCTGCCCGAGACGCTGAGCGCGGTCGCGCGCACGGCGGTCGAGCTGCTCAATGCCGACGCCGCCGTCGTTCGGACGCTGGACGCCCGGCGCGACGTGCTGGAGCCGCAGGCGATGCACGTTGCCGACGAGCGTCTCGACTCCGTCGCGCGCGCGCTGCTCGACCGTCCGCAGTCGCTGGCGACCGACGCGGCAAAGGAGTTCGTCGCGCGCCGCCGTCCCGTGCTGCTCACGCCGGCGCTGGCGCGCGAGCTCGGTTCGGTGTACGAGCTACTCGCCCCGTTTCTCGAGCGCGGCGGGACGGCGGTCGTGGTGCCGGTCGCGAGCGGCGGCGAGCTGATCGCAGCACTCTCCGTGATCTCTCTGGACTCGGAGCGCCCGCTGGACGCGGGCTCGCTCGCCGCTGCCGCGTCGCTCGCGACGCACGCGGCCCTCGCGGTCGACAACGCGCGGCTGTACCAGCAGCAGAAGCACTTCCTCGAGTCGATGCAGCAGGCGCTGCTGCCGCAGATCCCTCCCGGACGTCGAGGGGCTCGACGTCGCGAGCGCATACGAGTCGTCTGCGCGCCTCGAGGTCGGCGGCGATGTGTTCGACTTCCTCGTTCTCGACGACGGCCGTCTCGCGGTCGTGCTCGGCGACGTGACCGGGCACGGCGTGGACGCCGCGGCCGACATGGCGATGGCGAAGTACGTCTTTCGCTCGCTGGCGCGCGAGCACCCCGAGCCCGGCGACTTCCTTGCGGCCGCGAACGACGTGGTCGGCGACGAGATCGCGCTGGGCAAGTTCATCACGATGGTCGTCGTCACGCTCGACGGCGCGACGGGCGGGCTGCGCTGCGCCGCCGCCGGGCATCCGCCGCCGCGGCTCGTGCGCTGCGCGGCCGTCGAGCCGCTCGAGGCCGGCGGCGTCGCGCTTGGCATCGCCGCCGGCGAGCGCTACGACGAGGTCGCGGCGACGCTGGCCCCGGGCGACTCCGTCGTCCTCTACACGGACGGCGTCATCGAGGCACGCCGGGAACAGGAGCTGTACGGGGTCGAGCGCCTGGACGCGGTGCTTGCGGCACACGCCGGCGCGCCCGCTGCCGAGGTCGCCTCTGCCGTGCTCGAAGACTGCCGCGCCTTCGCCGGCGGGGAGCTGCAGGACGACTGCGCCATCGTCGTCGCCCGACGGATCTAGCAGCAAGTCGACAAGGTCCATAAAATCAGAGGGTGCGCAAGGGATCGCTCCTGTTCTGCCTGCTCATCCTGTGCGGGCTCTGTGCCGCCGCCGCTCGGGCCGACACCCCGGGGGCGCCGACACTTCTGGTCCCGGACGGGGTGACGATCGACGGCGTCGACGTTGGCGGCTACGCGCCCGCCGACGCACAGCAGGCCGTCGCCTCGCACTTCGACGAGTCGCGGCGGATCCTGGTCGGCAAGCGGCCGACGCTCGTCCCGCCGCGCGCCCTCGGCGCGACCGCCGCCGTGGGTGCGGCCGTCCAGCAGGCGCTGCTCGCCGGGACGGGCACCGACGTGCCGCTGAAGATCTCCGTCGACCGGGCGCGCACGGCGGCGTGGGTCCGGCAGACCGCGAAGCTCTACGACCGCACAGGCAGCGACTCGACGGTCACGCTCCGGAACGGGAAGCCGTTCGTCACCGACGGCACGGCGGGGCACTCGATCGACCAGCGACGCGCCGTGACCGTGCTCACGAAGGCGCTCGCCGCCGGGACGCCGGGGGCGGTCAAGCTCCCGGTGGTGGACGAGGCTCCGGCGATCTCGCGGAGCAACTTCGGCCCGGTGATCGTCATCCACCGCAGCACGCACCGCCTGAACCTGTACCACGGGATGCGCTCGTGGCAGACCTTCGGCGTCGCCGTCGGCCAGCCCGCGTACCCGACGCCGCTCGGCCGCTTCGAGATCATCGTCATGTGGCGGAACCCCTGGTGGTTCCCGCCGGCCTCACCGTGGGCGCAGGGCGAGAGCCCGGTCCCGCCCGGCCCGGGCAACCCGCTCGGCACCCGCTGGATGGGCCTCAGCTCGCCCGGCGTCGGCATCCACGGCACGCCCGACCCGGCGTCGATCGGCTACTCCGCTTCACACGGCTGCATTCGCATGCTGATCCCGCAGGCCGAGTGGCTCTTCCAGCACGTCCAGGTCGGCACACCGGTTTTCATCGTCCCCAACTAGACTCCCGGCGTGATGGGTCGGCCGCTGAAGCTGGCCGCGCAGGTGCTTGCAGTCGGGCTTGTTGCAGCGCTTTTCGGGCTGCTCGGGTGGAAGGTGACGCACCAGGGCAACGGCGCGGCGCTCGTGAACAACGCCTCGGCGGGGAAGAAGCCCTCGGCGCCCGACTTCCGGCTTGCCCGGCTTGACGGCGACGGTCACGTCGACCTGAAGTCGCTGCGCGGCAAGGTCGTGCTCGTCAACTTCTGGGCGTCCTGGTGCGACCCGTGCAAGCGCGAGATGCCGCGGCTCGAGCAGGCATACCGTGCGTACCGCACGCGCGGCGTCGCCTTCGTCGGCGTCGACGCGCAGGACTTCGAGTCGAGCGCAAAGCGGGAAATGCACAGAGTCGGGACGTCGTACCCGGTCGGCTACGACGGCGCCGGCAAGGTGCTCGGGAGTTTCGGGGGCCTGCCCCTGCCGAAGACGTTCGTGATCGACCGGCGCGGGCGGATCGCGAAGGTCTACTTCGGCCAGCTCGAGAGCGCCGACATCGATCGCCTTCTGAACGAGGCGCTGAAGCCGGCATGAGAGTGGCGCTCCTCCTCGTGCTCGCGGCGGCGCTGCTCGCGCCGGCGGCGGCACTTGCCAGCGAGCAGCACCCGACCCAGAACGAGCTGGAGAGCGAGATCATGTGCCCGGTCTGCGGGACCACGCTCGACCAGTCGGACTCCGCGGTCGCGCAGGACATGAAGATGTTCATCGCGCACCGCCGGACGGCGGGTGACACGAAGTCGCAGATCGAGGGTGCGCTTGTCGCGCAGTTCGGCGAGGCAGTGCTGGCGGCGCCTCCGAAGCACGGCTTCAACCTGCTCGCATGGCTGCTCCCGCTGATCGGCCTGCTCGTGGCCGTGCCGATCGTCGGCTGGGCGGCGTGGCGCTGGTCACGGGCGCGCGACTCCGGCCCGCCGGACGAGGCGCCGCGGCTCGACCCGGACACGGAGCGCCGGATCGACAGCGAGCTCGCCCGCTACGAGACCTCGTAGGCCATGGCCGGCAAGGTGCCCGTTGCCTTCCTCGCGGGGTTCATCTCCGTCCTGACGCCCTGCGTGCTGCCGCTGCTCCCCGGCTATCTGTCGGCGGTCTCGGCGGTCGAGGCGGGACGGCTCGGCGAGCGGGGGACGGCCCGGCGCGTCGCGCTCTCGAGCGTGCCGTTCATCATCGGCTTCACCGCGGTCTTCGTGCTGGTCGGCGCCGGCGCGGCCGCGGTCGGCGGCGTGCTCGACTCCGAGACGCGGACGTCGATCGCAGGGTTCGTGCTGGTCGTGATGGGCCTCGCCTTCATGGGCCTGCTGCCGGTGCCGACCCGGATGGCGGCGCCCGGGCTGCTCGAGGGCGCTCGGCGCACCGGCTCGGGGCTGCTCCTCGGCGCGGCGTTCGCGGTCTGCGCGGCGCCCTGCATCGGCACGGTGCTCGCGTCCGTCGTCGTGCTCGCGGGCGACGCCAGCTCGGTCGTGCGCGGCGGCGCCGTGCTTCTCTCCTACTCGCTCGGGCTCGCGCTCGCCTTCCTCGCCGCCGGGATCGCGTTCACGCGGGCGATGGGAGCCTTCCGCTGGCTGCGCGACCACTACGGGGTCATCCAGGTGGTGAGCGGGAGCCTGCTCGTCGCGCTCGGCCTGCTGCTTTTCTTCAACCGCGACTGGTGGCTACGCGTCGGCGCCGAGTGGGCGCTGCAGCCCCTCGGGCTCGGATAGGTCGAGCGAGCCGCCGGCGACGCGCTCGCGCGCTGCGGTCAGGTCTCTGAGTACGGCGGCAACGTCGACGCCGCGATGCGCCGGCGCGTAGGGAGCCAGGCGGCGCTCGGCCTTCTCGAGCTGACGTTCGCACCCGATCCGCCGGCCGCGGCCGGCCTGGTACCAGGCGACGACGACGTGGACGAGTCCCTGGAAGAAGTCGCGCTCATCGGGCTCCGCCGCGCGCCAGGCGAGCTCCAGCTCCTCGTGCGCCTCGAAGTACTCCCCGGCGCGGGCGAGCCTGAGCCCGGACTCGAAGTGGCTACTCGAGTGGGGGGTTCTGGACGTTGTGCTCGGTCGCGTACGCGTCGGTGAGCTGGTTGACGACGTCCATGCTCTGGTTGTACGCGTAGTTGATCTGCACGAACGGCTGCCACTTATCCGGAAGCGCATCCTCGGGGAAGATCGCCTCGACCGGGCACTCCGGTTCGCATGCGCCGCAATCTATACATTCCTCAGCATCTATACTAAAATTCTATCAGCCTCATGAATGCAGTCGACGGGGCAGACGTCCACGCAGGACTTGTCTTTGATGTCGATGCAAGGCTCGGCGATGATGTACGTCATCGCCGCCTATCCTACCGAGGCGGTCAGCTCCTCAATCAGCTGTGCTGCGCGCTCTGAGAGCGCGGACTTGGCCACCACCTGATCGAACCCCGCTTCGTGCGCCGCGCGCAGGCCCTGGGTGTCCGTGTGGTTCGTGAAGCCGAGGATCGGGACGTCGACGTACGTGTCCGCGACCTCCTCGGGGTCGATGCGCGCGATGTCCACGACCACGAGATCCGGGTCGACGACGGTGTCCGAGGTTACGAAGTCATGGCCGGGGCACGAAGCCTCGAGCTTGCCCCTCACGAAGAGGTCGACCCCGACCAGCAGGATCGTCGCCACGGCAGCGAGCGTAACACGGTCCGGGCGCATGAAACCGCACGAGCAGGGTAAGTCCCGGCCGTCAAACGACACAGAGGAGGTCGCATGCCTAAGTCATGGGGCGCAAAGCGCGAACGCCAGTACGAGCACATCAAGGAGTCCGAGCAGAAGGAAGGCCGCTCGACGAAGCGTGCGAAGGAGATCGCCGCACGCACGGTGAACAAGCAGCGCGCCGAGTCCCGCGAGACGAGGTCCTCGTCGTCGCGGGGCGGCGGCTCCTCGAGCCGCAGCGGCGATCGCACCAAGGAGCAGCTCTACAACGAGGCCAAGCGTCTCGGCATCGAGGGTCGCTCGCGCATGAACAAGGAGCAGTTGCAGCGGGCGGTCTCCCGTAGGAAATAGCCCTCGCGGGGGCGCTCGGGAGACCGGGCGCCCCTGGGTATCCTCACCTGATGAAGCCGAAAATCCTCGATCACGTTGCCCTGTGGGTCGCCGAGCGCGACCGCATCACCGACTTTGCGACCCAGCATCTCGGCATGCACGTCATCGAGCGGACGGACACGTTCACGCTCGTCGGCGCCGACGCCCGGCGCAGCAAGCTCACCCTCTTCGACGCCGAGGGGCCGCGCGAGCGCGGCGCGCTCCGGCACATCGCGTTCCGCGTCAACGACCTCGACGACGCGCTGGCGGAGCTCCCGGAGGACTGGCCCCTCGAGCGCGAGCACGGCGGCGTCTACTTCGACCTCTATGAAGGCCTGCGGCTGGGCCTCGTCGAGGCGGAGACCGAGAGCGACTACGACTTCGACCACGTGGCGCTGTTCTCGCCGCGGCCCGAGGAGGCCGCGCTCGAGTACCAGGCGTACGGGTTCGCGCGAGCCGGCGCCGGCGCCGAGGGCGCGCCGCGCGTGGAGGTCGCAGGTGCGTGGGTCGAGCTCTGGCACGGCGACACCGAGGACGACGGCCGCCCGCTGCTCAACCACCTGGCGGTGCTGGTCGACTCGGCGAACGAGCACGTCCAGGAGGCGAACCGCACGGGCATCGAGGTCGAGCGTGTGGTGGACGCGCCGAACACGTACGCGGCGTTCCTGACCGGCCCGGACGGCGTGCGCATCGAGTACGTCGAGCACAAGCCGACGTTCGCGCTCCAGTAACCGACCTGACCGTTGCCGGGGCCGGCATGGCCGGGCTCGTGTGCGCGGCGCGCGCGCGGCAGCTCGGCGCAGCGCCCGTGGTCTATGAGAAGGGCACGCGCCCGGGTGGGTCGATGCTGCTCTCGAGCTGCGTCATCTGGCGCTACCGCACCCTCGAGGACTTCCGCCGCGAGTGTCCGGACGGCGACGAGACGCTGCAGCGGCTGATCGTCGACCGCCTCGACGACGCGCTCGCGTGGCTGGAGTCGCTCGGCGCGCCGGTCGTCCGCCGCGAGACGGGCAATCCCCGCACCGCGGGGATGCGGTTCGACCCCGCCGGGCTGACGGACGCGCTCGTTCGTGCCGCCGGCCATGTGCGCCTTGGCGAGACCGTCGACGGGCCGCTCGTGCTCGCCACCGGCGGGTTCGGGGGCGACCACGAGCTCGTGGTGCGCTACATCACGACCCAGCCGCTCGCGCTGCGGGCGAACCCGTGGAGCGCCGGCGACGGGCTGCGCGCCGGCCTCGCCGCGGGCGGCGCCCTGACCGGAGGGATGCACCAGTTCTACGGCCGCAACATGCCGGACGCGCCCTACGGGGAGGCCGACTTCGTGTCGCTCGCCCAGCTCTACGCCGCGCGCGCGACGGTTGTCGACGGCGCCGGGCACCCGTTCCTCGAGGACGCGCCCAGCTGGTCGGAGACCGATGTCGTCCAGGCGACCGCGCGTCGCCCGGGCGCCCGTGCCTGGTATCTGCTCGACGACGAGGCGCTCGCCGACCCGGACGTCGCTGCTCGAGTCGAGCGGGCGCGCGCCGCCGGCGCGCCGGTATTCGACCCCGTCAGGCTGCCCTTCGCGGTGGCCGACGGGGTCCGCCTGGGCGTCTATGTCCACGCCGCCATCACGCACACGATGGGCGGCCTGCGGGTCGACGAGCACGCCCGGGTGCTGCGCGAGGACGGGTCGCCGCTCGACGGGCTCTACGCCGCAGGCGTGGACGCCGGCGGCGTCTCGACCGGCGGCTACGCGAGCGGGCTCGCGCAGGCGCTCGTGCTCGGCCTCGCCGCTGCAGAGCACATCTGCTGACGCCTAACCGATTGGCTGCAGGTACGCGCAGCGCCGGGAGTCGCCCGGGCGCGGTGACGGGCCGACCTTGGAGACGACGTACGCCGTCCCGCCGTCGAGCTCGATGCGCGCGCCCGCCTCGGGCACCTCGCCCTCAGCGTCCTGTAGCTCGTAGCCGGTCGTCTTGTGGACGAACAGCAGGTAGCCCGTCTCGGGTGCCATGGCTGTACCTGATGGTATTACCGGGCCGTGTAGCCGGGCACGGTGACCCGGATGACCGTGCCGTGCTCGTTCGCCGGATCGACCTCGACGATGCCGTTCACAGCGCGGGCGCGCTCCTCGAGCGGCTCGAACACACGCCGGCGGCGCTCGGCGGCGCCGTCATCGGTGATGACGGTCTCGACTCCGCCGTCGCCGAGCCGTGCCATCGTCACGGAGATCCGGGTCGGCGGCCCGCGGCGGAGAGCCTGGTGGAGCGCGTCGCGGATGATTTGGTAGAGCGTCACCTGCGCGCGCTCGGCCAGCTCCTCGCCGGCGTCGACGTCGAGGTCGATGCGCAGCTTCGCGGAGACGCCGAGCTGCTCGGCGAGTGCACGGACGGCAGGGACGAAACCCTGGTCGCGGAGGATGATCGGCTCCAGCGCGAAGGAGAGGTCGCGGAGCGAGCGGATCGCGTCGCGCTGGCGGTCGACGACGCTTGCGAGCAGGTCCCGGGCCTGGTCGACGTTGCCGGAGTCGAGTGAGCCCAGCACGGCGTCAAGCATGAGCGCGATGCCCGAGAGCGACTGGACGGGGCCGTCGTGGAGCGCAAGGGCGAGGCGCCGGCGCTCCTCCTGCTCGGCGGCGATCAGCTGGTCGGCGACACGGACAGCGTCGTCATTCACGACTCAATCGATCATCGCCTCACGCAGCGCGATCGCGACCGCATGCGTGCGCGTGTCGGCTTCGAGCTTCGTGAGGATGTGGCGGACGTGGCTCTTCACGGTCTCCTGGCTGATGAAGAGCCGCTCGGCGACGTCGGCGTTCGACATGCCGTCGGCCAGGAGCTGGAGGATCTCGCGCTCACGCCCTGTGAGCATCTCGGCGCCCTCGCGCCCCGGGAGGAACGCGGTCATGAGCGCCGGGTCGACGAAGGTCTCGCCCTTCGCGACCTTCTCGATCGCGCGTATGAGCGTGTCGCGCGGCGCCTCCTTGAGGATGTAGCCCTTCGCGCCGGACTCGAGGCCCCGCCCGAGCAGGCTGCGCTCGCTGTACGCGGTGAAGATCAGCACGTGCGAGTCGGGCGCCTTCTCGGTGACGAGCTTGGTCGCCTCGAGCCCGTCCATCCCGGGCATGCGCACGTCCATGATCACGACGTTCGGGTGGCGTCGCTCGACCAGCGCGACCGCCGCCTCGCCGTCGCCGGCCTCGCCGACCACGCGGATGTGCGGCGTGTTCGAGAGCGAGATCCGGATGCCCTCGCGGACGACCTCGTGGTCATCGACGATCAGGCAGGTGATCTCGCGCTGACCGGTGTCAGCAGCATCGTCCACGCGGGCGATTGTATGGGTCGGGTTAGACGGCGAGCGCGAGCTGCTCCTCGCGCGCGAGCTCCGGCCTGACCGTGCGGCGGTCGCGGATGCCGTGGCGACGCCGCAGATCGGCGACGAGTTCCTGGACCGGTTTCTTCACGTCGTTTCGCACGTACGCGCCGCGCGCATAGAGCGCCTCGTAGCGCGGAAGCTGCTCGGGCCAGTCGCGCGCGAGCTGCTCGAGGAAGTGCTCGCGCGTCCCCGGGCGCAGGTAGAGGAGGTTCGCCCAGACGCCGGTGGCGCCGGCGTCGCGTGCGGCCTTGACGACCTCGGCGAGCTGCTCGGGCCGGTCGGACAGGCCGGGGAGGATGGGCGCCATGCCCACGTTCGCGCGGATGCCGGCGTCGACGAGCGTCTTCAGTGCCCGCAGTCGCTGCCGCGGCGGTGCTGTGCCCGGCTCGGTCGTGCGCCAGACGTGCTCGTCGAGCGTCGGCACCGAGAAGGTGACGCCCACGTCTGCGCGGCGCGACGCCTCCTGGAGGACGTCGACGTCGCGGACGATCATCGGCCCCCGGGTGATGATCCCGAATGGGTTGGCCGCGTCGCCCAGTGCTTCGATGCACGCACGCGTCAGCCGATAGCGGCCCTCGGCGGGCTGGTACGGGTCGGTGGCCGCGCCGATCGCCACGGACTCGCCGCGCCACGACGGCCGCGCGAGCTCACGGCGGAGCACCTCGGCGACGTTCTTCTTGACACGGATGGAGCGCCCGTAGCGTTCGTCGAAGGGCCGGTCCGCACGGAGCTCGAAGGCGCGGACGTAACAGAACGTGCAGCGGTGCACGCACCCCATGTAGGGGTTCAGCGACCAGTCGAACGGCATGCCGCGAACGCGGTTGAGCGCAGACCGGCAGGGCTCTTCTCGGTATTCGGTACCCAGGCCGCCAGTATAGAACACGTGTTCGTGTCAGGGGACCCTCCCTGCAGCTGACCCCCCGGATGCTCACAGCGCCGTGTAGCGCGCTTGTTGTCTCCGCGTTGTGGCGGCGCGGATCTGACCGCCGAAAGCCAGGGCTATACTCGGAAGAAGTTGGACGACGACCAGCCGCCTAGTAGCGGCGCCCCGGAGGCAGGGGCGTGAGCGTTCTCTGGAGCTCGATCGCGGTTCTCCTGCTCGTGCTGGGGAACGCGTACTTCGTCGCGGCCGAGTACTCGCTCGTCACCGCGCGCCGCTCACGCCTGAGCGAGCTCGCGGACCTCGGCAGCCGCCGCGCGCGCCTCGCCGTCCGCCTGCTCGACGACCCCGTCAGGTTCATCGCCACGTCGCAGCTCGGCGTGACCGCGTTCTCGATCCTCATCGGCGCCGTCGGCGAGCCGCTGATCGCGGAGATCTTCCACCCGTACCTCGCCACCGGCGTGTCGTTCGCGATCGCGATCCTGATCGTCACCTACCTGCACGTCGTCATCGGCGAGCTCGTCCCGAAGTCGCTGGCGCTCGCGACGCGCGAGAAGCTCGTGCTCCAGCTCGTCGTCCCGCTCGAGGGCTTCTACATCGCAACGAAGCCGATCATCTGGGTGATGCAGTCGTCGGCCGACCAGATCGTGCGCTGGTTCGGCGTCGACCCGAAGGACCCGGCGGGCTCGAGCCACACCGAGCACGAGATCCGCATGCTCGTTGCGCAGGCGCCCGAGATCGAGGAGGCCGAGCAGGAGCTGATCTACAAGGCGTTCGACTTCGCCGACAAGGAGGTCAACGAGATCATGGTGCCGAAGCCCGAGGTGGTCGCCATCTCGGTCGATATGCCGCCGGACGAGGCGCTCGCCGCCGTGATCGACTCGCCGTTCACCCGCTACCCGGTCTATCGCGGGTCGGTCGACGAGATCCTCGGAATCTTGCACGTGCGCGACCTGTTCAAGGCGCTGTACGGGGACGGCATCGAGAACGTGCAGATCGAGGAGATCCTGCGTCCGGCGTACTTCGTGCCCGAGACGAAGGACCTCGCCGCGCTGCTGGCCGAGTTCCGCAAGACGAACCAGCACATGGCGATCGTCGTCGACGAGTACGGGGCGACGGAGGGGATCGTCACGCTCGAGAACGTGCTCGAGGAGATCGTCGGCGAGATCGAGGACGAGTACGACCTGCCCGACGAAGATTTCGAGCGCCTCGACGAGCACCGCATCCTGGTGGACGGGACGTTCCCGATCGACGACTTCAACGAGGAATTCCACCAGGAGCTGCCGCAGGAGGACTACCACACGGTCGCCGGCTTCGTCTTCGGCGAGCTCGGGCGGGCGCCGGAGACCGGCGACGAGGTGGTCTGGGATGGGCTGCGTTTTGCCGTGGTCGAGACCGAGGGGCCGCGGATCGAGAAGCTCGAGGTCGAGTTCCTCGACGGCAACGGCCACGGAGTCGGGGAGACCGTCGAGCAAACGGGCTGAGTCCGAGGGCCGCTCTACTCTGGGGCGATCCTCGCACCTGCCATGACCCGTCTTCCCGTCGCCTTCGCCGGCGGCGACGCCGCCTTCGGCATCACGCCCGGCGCGCCGCGCCCCGCTCTGCTCGACCGGCCGGTGACCGCGCTCGCGGGCGTCGGGCCTGCGGTTGCGAAACGCCTCGCCGGGCTCGGGCTGCGCACCGTCCGCGACCTGGTCGAGTACCGGCCTCGCCGCTACGAGGAGCCGGCGGCCGAGCGGAGGATCGCCGATCTGTTCGGCGAGGAGGAGGTCGTCGTCTCGGGGACGGTTCGAGGCGTCACCGTGCGGCGACCGCGGCGGCGGCTGTCGATCGTGCAGGCCCGGATCGCCGACGAGACCGGCGAGATCACGGCCGTGTGGTTCAACCAGATCTGGCTGGCCGACCGGCTCAAGCCGGGGACGCGCGTCCGCGTGCGCGGCGCGCTGAGCGGGCGGGCCCGGGGTGAGTTCACGGTGCGGTCGTACGACCTCGATGGGGAGTCGGAGACCGCCGACTACGCGCCCGTGTACTCGGCGAGCGAGGAGCTGACCGTCAAGAAGCTGCGCGAGCTGGTCGGGCTCGCGCTCCCGTTCGCGGGCGACGACTGGGACGCGCTCCCGGCGGCGCTGCGGCGCGAGCGCCGGCTGCCGCTGCGCAGCGATGCCGTCCGGGCGCTGCACCGGCCTGCTTCGCCGGACGACGCGGAGGCGGGCCGCAAGCGGCTCGCGTACGACGAGCTACTGGTGCTGCAGCTCGGGCTCCAGCGGCGCGGCCGGGACAGAGCCGTCGCAGAGGCGCCGGCGCTCAGCGCGCCCGGCGCGCTGGTCGCGCGCTACCGCGAGGCGCTGCCGTTCACGCTCACGGCCGGCCAGGAGTCGACCATCGCCGACATCGACGCCGATCTTGCCCGGACGCGGCCGATGGACCGGCTGCTCCAGGGCGACGTCGGCTCGGGCAAGACGGTCGTCGCGCTCTACGCGCTCCTCCGTGCGGTCGAGAACGGCCGCCAGGGCGCGCTCATGGCGCCCACCGAGATGCTCGCCGAGCAGCACTTCCTGACCGTCGAGGGGCTCTGCGCGCCGCTCGGCGTGCGCCCGGTGCTGCTGACCAGCTCGGTCAACGCCTCCGAGCACGCCGCGGCGCGGGCGGCGCTCGCCGCGGGCGAGGCGCAGATCGCCGTCGGCACGCACGCGCTGATCCAGGAGCAGGTCGATTTCGCCGACCTCGCCGTCGCCGTGGTCGACGAGCAGCACCGCTTCGGGGTCGAGCAGCGCCGCGCGCTCGCCGAGGGCCGCGCGCCGCACCTGCTGCACATGACGGCGACGCCGATCCCGCGCACGCTCGCGCTCACCGTCTACGGCGACCTTTCTGTCAGCGAGATCGCGAAGCCGCCGGCCGACCGCAAGCCGATCGTCACCGCCTGGGTGACCCAGGACCGCTCGCCCGAGGCGTACACGCGGCTGCGCCGCCACCTCGACGACGGCCGCCAGGCCTACGTCGTCTGCCCCCTGATCGAGGAGTCGGAGACCAGCGTCGCGCGGGCGGCCGAGCAGGAGGCCGAGCGGCTCCAGCGCGGCGAGCTGCGCGGCTACCGCGTCGGGCTGCTGCACGGCCGCCTGCGGCCGGCCGATCGCCGCGAGCTGATGGGGCGCTTCAAGGCGGGCGAGCTCGACGTGCTCGTCGCGACCACCGTGATCGAGGTCGGCGTCGACGTCCCGAACGCGACGATCATGATCGTCCAGGAGGCCGACCGCTTCGGGCTCGCGCAGCTGCACCAGCTCCGCGGCCGCGTCGGCCGCGGGGCGAGAGCAGTCGTACTGCCTGCTCGTCTCCCGCGCGAAGGAGGAGCTGACCGATTCCGCGCGAGCGCGGCTCGAGGCGCTGGTCGCCACGACGGACGGCTTCGAGCTGGCGGAGGTCGACCTCGAGCTGCGGGGCGAGGGCCAGCTGCTCGGCACGCGCCAGTCCGGATTGTCCGACCTGCGCTTCACGCGGCTCCGCAGCGACCGCGCACTCCTCGAGCAGGCGCGGGGCGATGCGGAGGCGCTGCTCGACTACGACGGGCCGTTGAACGAGGCCGTCGAGCGCGTCTTCGCGGCGACCGAGGACGCGCGCCTCGCCTAACCGGGCGGCGCGCTTGCTCGTCGCAAGCAGTACGTGCGTCGGCTCCCCGCCCTTCTGATCCTGCTCGCGGCCCTCGCGGGCTGCGGCGGCTCGAGCACGAGCTACCCGGATAAGGCGACCGCGACCGGCCCGATCGGCCAGGGCGCGAACGGCGTCTGGGTCTTCCAGCCGGCCGGCAAGCCGAAGGACGTCGTCGTCTTCTTCCACGGCCAGGGCGGCCCACAGGAGGCGACGCCGGTGAATCACCGGCCCTGGATCGACCATCTCGTCAAGCGCGGCAGCCTGGTCATCTACCCGCGCTACGAGGTCGGCTACGAGCCCGACCCGACCCCGTTCGTCGTCAAGGGCGTGAAGGCTGCGATGCAGCGCGTCGACACGAAGGGGCTGCCGGTGCTCGCGATCGGCTACTCCCGCGGCGGCGGCCTCGTCGTCGAGTACGGGGCGTTTGCGAAGCGGAACGGGCTGCCGGTGCCGAACGCGATCATGGCCGTGTTCCCGGCGGGACAGGGCGACGAGCGGCGGATCATCCCGCTCACGGGGATGAACCACAAAACGGCGATCCTGCTCCAGATCGGCGAGGACGACACGGTCGTCGACGGCGGCGGCGCCCGGTTCCTGCTCAACCGGCTCAAGAGCGTCGGCTTCCCCGGCGAGCGCATCCAGCTCGACGTCGTCCGCTCACAGCAGGGGCTGGTCCGAACCACTTCGCGCCGCTGCAGACGACGCCGGCCGCGAAGGCCGAGTTCTGGGGGGTCGCCGACCGCATGCTGAACGCCCTCGATTAGCGCATGCTGCCGCGGTGCGGATCATCGCGGGCAGCCGCAAGGGCCACACCATCCAGGCGCCGAAGGGCCTCGACACCCGGCCGACATCCGACCGGACGCGCGAGGCGGCGTTCAACCTGATCGGCCCGCTCGAAGGCGCCCGCGTGCTCGACCTGTACGCCGGCTCCGGCGCGATGGGGCTGGAGGCGCTCTCCCGCGGGGCGTCGCAGGCGGTCTTCGTGGAGTCGGACCGCGCCGCCTGCCGGACGATCGAGCAGAACCTCGACCGGCTGCGGCTGACCGGCGCCGTGGTGGTCTGCCGCGCTGCGGCGCACGCTCTGGCCGCCGACGCGGCCGCCGGACAGCGCTACGACCTGATCCTCGTCGACCCGCCGTACCGCCTGTTCTCGGACGTCGAGCCGCTCCTGTCGCGGTACGTTCCCGCCGTGTTGACGGAGGACGGCATCGTCGTGGTCGAGACGTCGCAGCGCGAGGAGCCCGAGCTCGCGCTGCCGAAGCGCACGAGCCGGCGCTACGGCTCGGCGCGGCTGACCGTCTTCGAGGCGCCGTGAGCGAGTCGCATCCCGTCACCGCGATCTGCCCGGGCACCTACGACCCGGTCACGTTCGGGCACCTCGACGTGATCACGCGCGCGGCCGGTGTCTTCGAGCGCGTCGTCGTCGGCGTCGTCAACGAGCCGCGTCACAAGAAGGCCCTGTTCACGATCGAGGAGCGGGTCGGCTTCCTGAAGGACGCGCTCGCCGAGCAGCCCAACGTCGAGGTCGACGTCTTCGCCGAGCTCGTCGTCGACTTCGCGCGCCGGTGGGGCGCCCGCACCATGGTCAAGGGCCTGCGCGTCATCTCCGACTTCGAGTGGGAGTTCCAGATGAACCACCTGAACCGGACGCTGGCCCCCGACATCGAGACGATGTACGTGATGGCGAGCCCGCAGTACAGCTTCGTCTCCTCGAGCGGCGTCAAGGAGGTCGCGGCGTTCGGCGGGCGGGTCGACGAGCTCGTCCCGGAGCCGGTCGCGCAGCGCTTCCGCGAGCTCTTCCCGAAGGGCCGTCCGGGGACGCCGGAGAACCCCTCGGAGTAGGTTCACTCCGGCCCGGCGACTACACTCATCGGCCATGGACGTCCTCGTTCTCATCGACAGGCTCGACGACCTCGTGCACAACGCGAAGGCCGTGCCGCTGACCGACCAGGTGCGCATCGACCGTGAGGAGATCTACGAGATCCTCGACCAGATGCGCGCGACCATCCCGGAGGAGATCAAGCAGGCGCGGTGGATCGTCAAGGAGCGCCAGGAGATGCTCGCCGAGGCCAAGCGCGAGACCGACCGGATGCTCGGCGAGGCGCGCGAGCAGGCGCTGCGCGAGGCATCGCAGACCGAGATCGTCAAACTGGCCGAGCGCCAGGCCCAGGAGATCATCGAGGAGGCCCGCCGCACGGCGCGCGAGACGAGGCTCGAGATGGAGGACTGGGCGGACAGCATCCTCTCGACGCTCGAGGTCAACCTCGACAAGTTCCTCGGCGCGGTACGCCGCGGCCGCGAGCGACTCCAGGAGCGCTCGCAGGAGACGGTCCCGGCGGCCGTCACCGCCTCCGTCGGCGACGACGACGACCTCGTCTAGCCGAGCCCGGTAGCGCGCCCGGGCGGCGCTACGCTGGCCGTGTGACGGCAACGCTGAATCTCAGAACGCTGCGCCTCCGGTCAGGCGAGCAGTACCGCACCCGCGAGGAGATCACGCTCGAGCCGTTCGAGCTCGGCGGGCAGGCCTACGCGCCCGACCCAGCGACCGTGGATGCGGACGTTGTGGTGACGCAGGCGATGACGGGGACGGTGTTCGAGCTGGCCTTCTCGACGCGGTTCCACGGCCCCTGCTTCCGCTGCCTCGAGGACGCCTCGCTCGTCGTCGACGTGCGGGCGACTGAGTACCAGGCGACGAAGCCGGACGGCGCGGAGGAGCTCATGACGCCGTACGTGCACGAGGATCGCCTCGACCTGCAGGAGTGGGCGCGCGACGCGATCGCCGACCTGCTGCCCGAGCAGATCCTCTGCCGCGAGGACTGCGCCGGGCTCTGCCCGGAGTGCGGGCTCGACCTGAACCTGACGCCGCACCAACACGAGGTCGAGGGCGGCGACCCGCGGTGGGGCGCGCTCGCGAACCTCAAGCGGCAGCTTTAGCCGTCCGCCGACACCAAGCCGATCCCACGGATCCGGGGCTGCGCTTCCCGAACTCGTCGTTGCTCTTCACGGGCGCTACCATGAGCAGGCGCCTCCGGGCGCCTCTCATGACGGACTGAGCTCGAGCCCACGACCTGCGCCGCGCGAACGCGCGCCGCGCCCACGCTCGCTCAGGAGGTACCCGTCTTGCGAATCTCGCTCGAGGGCGTCACGAAGTCCTACGGCGCCCAGCCGATCCTCAACGACGTCACGCTTGCCGTCGGCCCGGGCAGCCGGATCGGTCTCGTCGGCCCGAACGGGGTCGGGAAGTCGACGCTGCTCCGCGTGCTTGCCGGGCTGGAAGAGCCAGACGCGGGCGCCGTCGTCCGCGCGCCGCGCGAGCTGCTCGTCGGCTATCTCGCGCAAGAGCGCGACCTATTCGCGGAGGAGCCGCTCATCGAGTACCTCGCGCGCCGTACCGGCGTCGCCGAGGCAGAGCGGGAACTCGACCGGCTCACGCGCGAGCTGGCCGAGAACCCGGACGCCGTCGACGCCTACACCGAAGCGCTCGACCGCTTCCTGGCGCTCGGCGGCTCGGATCTCGACGCGCGTGCGCGCGCCGCCTGCGCCGAGCTCGGTCTTGCCGCCCGGCTCGACCGCCCCGTCGCCGGCCTGTCCGGGGGCGAGGCCGGCCGCGCCGCGCTGGCCTCCATCTTGCTCGCCCGCTTCGACGTCTTCCTGCTCGACGAGCCGACAAACGACCTCGACGCCGACGGGCTCGAGCGGCTGGAGCGCCACCTCACGGCCCTCCCCGGCGGCGTCGTGGTGATCTCGCACGACCGCGCCTTCCTCGACGCCATGGTGGACCGCATCGCAGCGATCGAGCCCCGCGGCCACAGGCTCCGCGAGTGGGCCGGCGGCTGGTCGGAGTACGCCGGGCGCCGCGACACCGAGCGCCGCGGCGCCTACACCGCGTTCGAGCAATCGCAGGAGCGCCGTCGGGAAGTCTCCGCGCTGCTCGCGCAGCGACGGACGGAGGCGCGCGCCGGCGGCGCCAAGGCCGACCGGCGCGGCACGCACGCGCTGATGACCAAGGTGCGCCAGGCGGAGCGGGCGCTCGGGCGCGTCGACGGCCCCGCGAAGCCGTTCGAGCCGTGGGAGCTGCACCTCGCGCTCCGAGCGGGCCGGCGGCCGGGCGACATCGTTGCGGCGCTACACGGCGCCGTCGTCTCACGCGGCGACTTCCGGCTCGGGCCGGTCGACCTGGACATCGCCTGGCAGGAACGGGTCGTCGTCACCGGGCCCAACGGCTCCGGTAAGTCGACCCTCCTCGCCGCGCTGCTCGGCGAGCTGCCGCTCGAGGCCGGCAGCCGCGTCGTCGGCCACCAGACCGTGATCGGGACGATCGACCAGCGCCGCGATCGCTACCGCGGCGAGGAGACGCTGCTCGACGCATTCCGGGTGCAGACCGGGATGCCCGCCGAGGAGGCACGGACGTTGCTCGCCAAGTTCGGCCTCGGGGCCGGGCACATCGGCCGGCCGGCCGCGTCGCTGTCACCGGGCGAGCGCACACGCGCGCAGCTCGCCGAGCTCCAGACGCGCGAGGTCAACCTGCTCGTCCTGGACGAGCCGACCAACCACCTCGACCTGGAGGCGGTGGAGCAGCTCGAGCAGGCGCTCGCCGCCTACGACGGAAGCCTCCTCGTGGTCTCGCACGACCGCCGCTTCCTGGAGCGGATCGCGCCGGGCCGCGAGCTCCGGCTTTCCGCGTAACGACGCTATACTGGCGCGCTCCGATGGCCGTTCCGAAGCAACGACAGACCAGTACACGCCGCGACAAGCGCCGTGCACAGCACCGGCTGGAAGCGCCGCGCGTGAACCTCTGCCCGAACTGCCAGCACCCGACAAGGCCGCATCACGTCTGTCCGAACTGCCACACATACCGCGGGCGCGACGTCGAGCCGCTGCCGACCGCCGCACCGTAGCCTCGCAACGCTGCCGCAACCCCTGTTAGCATCGCGCGTCCCCAAAACGACAACGGCAAGCGAGGTCAGATGGCAGCGTCGCGCGAGGAAGTCTACGAGCGGGTCCGGGAAGTGCTGAGCGAACAGCTCGGTGTCGACGAGAGCGAGATCACCGAGGAGGCGTCGTTCCAGGACGACCTCGACGCCGACTCGCTCGACCTTGTCGAGCTGATCATGGAGCTCGAGGATCAGTTCGGGATCAAGATCTCGGACGAGGACGCGCAGAAGATCCAGACGGTCGGTCAGGCTGTCGACTACGTCTCCTCGCGCCAGTAGCGGAGAGGCGGCTGCAACCGCCGAGCTCGGCCGTCTGATCGCCGAGCTCCCTGCCGAGCGTCTCGGCATCGTCTTCACGCACTCGTCCTGGGCGCCTGACCGGGCGTCGTCCTACGAGCGCCTCGAGTTCCTGGGTGACAGCGTGCTCGAGCTCGCGATCGCGCGTGCACTCTTCGACCGCTACCCGGACTTCCAGGAAGGGCGGCTCGCCAAGGTGCGCTCGCACGTCGTCTCGCGCGCGAGCTGCGCGGTCGTCGCGCGCGAGCTCGACCTCGGGACGCAGCTCGCCGAACAGGCGCAGGAGATCCCGGCCGAGGAGCTCGAGCGCTTGCAGCGGAATCGCAATGTCCTCGCGGCGCTGCTCGAGGCCGCGCTGGCCGCGGTTTACCTCGAGCACGGCTTCGAGAAGGTCGAGCCGGCGATCGTCGACGCGTTCACGCCGCGGATCGAGTACGCGCTGACGACCCACGTCGACCACAAGACAGAGCTGCAGGAGGCCCTCGCACGGCTCGGCCGCTCCGTCACCTACCAGGTGCTCGAGGTCGAAGGGCCGCCGCACGACCGCCGCTTCACGTGCGCCGCGTTGATCGACGGCCAGCAGGAGGGCGTCGGCACCGGCAGCTCCAAGAAGGCGGCCGAGCAGGAGGCCGCTCGCCAGGCGCTCGACAGCCTTCAAGCGGAGGCCGCGTAGTCCGGCAGACGCGCTAGCGTCCCCGCCGCGTTGCACCTGCAGGCGATCAGACTCCGCGGCTTCAAGAGCTTCCCCGACGAGGTGGAGGTGCGCCTCGAGCGCGGGGTCGCCGTGATCGTCGGGCCGAACGGCTCCGGCAAGTCGAATGTGGCCGACGGCCTGCTCTGGTCGACGGGCTCGCTGAGCCCGACCGAGCTGCGCGCCGAGAAGCCGGACGACGTCCTCTTCAACGGCAACGACGCGCGCCAGGCGGCGAAGTGGTGTGAGGTCGAGCTGCGCTTCGACAACGGCGACGGCTCGTGGACCGACCTGCCGTACTCCGAGGTGTCGATCATGCGCCGCCTGCACCGCGGCGGCGAGGGCCAGTACCTCGTCAACGGGAGCGCTGTCCGCCGCACCGACCTCGTCGAGCTGCTCGCCGACGTCGGCCTCGCGAGCGGCGTCACCGTGATCGGCCAGGGCAAGGTCGAGGAGATCCTCGGATCCAGCCCTGCGCAACGCCGGGCCATGATCGAGGAGGCCGCCGGCGTCGGCCGTTTCAAGCGCCGCCGCCACCGGGCCGAGCTGAAGCTCGCGCGCGTCGCGATCGAGGTCGAGCGCGCGAAGGACGTCGAGGCCGAGGTGCAGAAGCGCCTGCGTCCGCTGGCGCTCCAGGCGAGCGCGGCCGAGCGCGCGGAGAAGCTGCGCGGTGAGGTCGAGCAGCTGCGACGCCGCATCGACGCCCTGGCGCTGGCCGAGGTCGAATCCCGCACGGCCGCGCTCGATGAGCGGCGCACCGCCGCCTCGCTCGAGCGCCGACGCCACGACGAGCGGCTCGAGTCACTGCTCCGCGACCGCAACGGGGCCGAGGAGGAGCTGGCCGATGCGGCCGGCCGCCGCGAGTCGTCAACCGGCTCGCTCTATCGACTGCGCGGTGCCGTCGACCGCCTGAGTATGCGCCGCGAGGCCGCGGAGGCCCAGGCCGCCGAGCTCTCGGCGCGGCTCACGCTCCACGAGAGCGCCGATCCGCAGGCCCGCACACGCGCCGACCTCGCACGCGAGGGCGCGGTTGCCGAGCGGACGGCCCGCGAAGCGACGCACACGCGCGAGTCGCTGGAGGACCGGCTTGGCGTCGCCCGCGACCGCCTCGCCGTGCTCGAGCGGTCGCTTGCCGAGCGCGAGGGGCTCGCGCCGGCCGCCCGTGCGCTCGCCGAGGAGGGCGAGCGTCTCGCACTGTCGCTCCTGGACGTCGACCCCGGGTACGAGCGCGCCGTTGCGGCGGCGCTCGCGTGGCGGGCCGGCGCCCTGGTCGCGGAGAGCCACAAGGACGCACTCGCGCTCGTCGACCGGGCGCGCGCGGGCGGGCTCGGGCCGCTCGGCGTGGTCGTCCCGCCCACCCCGGCGCCGGCCGGGGAGCCTCCGCTTTCCGGTGCGGACCCGCTCGGCACGCACGTGCGGCCGCGGCCCGGCGGCGAGGCCGTCGCCGCGCTCCTCGACGGAGTCTGGGTGGTCGACGAGAGCCGCATCGCCGACGTGACCTCCGGCCATGCGGTCACCCGCGAGGGCCACCGCTACGAGCCCGCGCGCGGCGTTGTCTTCTACGCGGGCGAGACCGCCGAGGCCGTGCTGCTCGAGCTCGAGGCGCGCCGCCGCTCGCTCACCGAGGAGATCGCTGCCGACCAGCAGGAGCTGGACGCCGCCCGGACGCGCGAGAGCGCGGCGCGCGGCGAGGCCGCCGTCTCGGCCGCCGCGCTCGCGGAGGCAGGCCCGACCCTGCCCGCAATCGACCCGGTGCTCTTCCGCCGCGTGCACGCGGCCGTGACGTGGCTCGGCGACACCCTCCGCGCCGCCGAGGCGGTCGCCGCCCGGCTCGAAGCGCCGCTCCGCGCCCGTGCGGATGCGGGCGGCGAGCGCACGCGTGAGCTCGCCGAGTCGCTTCGCCGGCTGGCAGCCGACGAGGCCGAGGTGCGGCGCGCCGCCGGCGAGGCGGCCGCGCAGCTGTCCGCGGTCGACGTCGACCTTGCGCGCCTGCGCACGGAGGCCGACGAGCTGAAGCGGCGAATCGGCGACGAGGCCGTCGAGACCGGGGAGGAGCCCCGCGACGCCCTCGTGGAGAAGCTCGAGCGCTCGGAGCGCCGGCTCGAGGCGCTCGGCCAGGTGAACCCGCTGGCCAAGGAGGAGTACGACCGGGAGAAGGAGCGGCTCGGCGAGCTCGTCGAGCAGCGCGAGGACCTGGAGCAGAGCCTCACGGAGCTCGAGGAGCTGCGCGCGCAGCTCGCGGACGCCGTCGACTCACGCTTCAACGCGACCTTCGAGGCGGTCGAGGCCGCGTTCACCGAGGTGGCGTCCACGCTCTTCCCGGGCGGGGACGGCTGCCTGAGGCTGACCGAGCCCGAGCTGGAGGGCGAGGACGAGGGCACCGAGGCCGGCGTGGAGATCCAGCTGCGCCCCGCGGGCAAGCGTGTGACCCGGCTGTCGCTCCTCTCCGGCGGCGAGAAGGCGCTCGGCGCCCTCTCGTTCCTGTTCGCGCTTTTCCTGGCGCGGCCCTCGCCGTTCTACCTCCTCGACGAGGTCGAGGCCGCGCTGGACGACACCAACATCGGCCGCTTCGTCGAGCTGCTCCGGCGCTACGCCGACCGGGCCCAGTTCATCGTCGTCACGCACCAGAAGCGCACGATGGAGGCGGCCGACACGCTCTACGGCGTGACGATGGGCCCCGACGGCGTGTCGCAGATCGTCTCGCGGCGCACGCCGCACGCGCCGACGCTCGCGGTCGCGTAACTACCCTCCGCCGGATGGCGAGGTCGTGGGCAGACCTGCTCGGCGAGGCGAACGGCGCCCCTGAGCCGGACGAGGAACGCACCGGCTTCTTCTCCCGGCTGCGCGACTCGCTCTCGAAGAGCCGGCAGGCGTTGACCGCCGAGATCTCCCTCGCTGCCTTCGACGCCTCGGACGAGGAGGCGTGGGAGCGGCTGGAGGAGTCGCTGATCATGGCCGACGTGGGCGTACCCGCCACCGCCGAGCTCGTCCAGCGGCTGGAGACGCGCGGCGCCGACGGCGATCTCGGCCCGGCGCTGGCGGAGGAGCTCGAGCGGCTGCTCGGCGACCCCGGCACGCTCGCCGTGCAGGCGCGGCCGAGCGTCGTGCTCGTCGTCGGCGTCAACGGCACGGGCAAGACGACGACGATCGGCAAACTCGCCTCGGTGCTCAGGGAGCACGGGCACAGCGTCGTCCTGGCCGCCGCCGACACCTTCCGCGCCGCGGCCGAGGAACAGCTGGAGATCTGGGCCGAGCGCGCGGGCGCCGACTTCGTCGGCTCGTCGCACGGCGGCGACCCCGCCGCCGTCGCCTACGACGCCATCGAGGCGGCGCGCGCCCGCGGGCGCGACGTCGTCATCGTCGACACCGCGGGGCGCCTGCACACGCAGACGAACCTGATGGAGGAGCTCGCGAAGGTGCGCCGCGTGATCGAGCAGCGCTTGCCGGGGGCGCCGCACGAGACCCTGCTCGTCGTCGACGCGACTACCGGCCAGAACGGGTTGCAGCAGGCACGGCTCTTCCGCGACACCGTCGGCGTGACCGGCGTCGCGCTGACGAAGCTGGACGGCTCGGCGAAGGGCGGCGTCGCGGTCGCGATCGCGCACGACCTCGGTCTGCCGGTGAAGCTCGTCGGCGTGGGGGAGACGCTCGACGACCTCCGCCCGTTCGACCCGCACGACTTCGCGCGGGCGCTCGTAACCGGGTAGCCCTACAGCTCGGTCTCGCGCGGCACGAACGGCTTGAATTCGGGCTGGAGCGGCGACGGCCCCTCCGCGGCGAGGCCGCACGCGAGCAGGGCGACCGCCCCCTCCGCATAGCCGTCGATGCCCAGCTCCTCGTCGACCTCTGCGGCGTTCACGGCCGCAGTGACCATGGCCCCGATCCCGCGCTCGGTGGCGAGCAGCTGGAACGTCTGGCTGAGGTGCGCCGTGTCCATGAGCAGGGCGGTGAACGCGCGGTCGTTGCCGCGGTACTTCCAGAACGTCCGCTCGAAGCGCGCGGTCAGCAGGACGATTGCCGCGGCGTCGCGCAGCCATGGCTGACCCGCGCCCGAGCGCACTGCGAGCTGCTCCGCTTCCACAGCGTCGAGCCGGCGCAGCTCAGTGAGCGCGTGCCGGCCGGCGTCGTAGTGGTAGAGCCCCGGCCCGGCGCCGTCGACGCGCAGCAGGATCGGGTATGCCTCGACCGGGTGCAGGCCTCCCGCCGAGGGGCTCGTCTTGGCGACGCCGACGAAGTCGTCGTGGGCGCGCGCGTAGCCGTGCGCGCCGAACGTCCAGCGCAACAGCGCAGAGAGGTCGCCGAGCTCCATGGTCCGGTCGCGGTCGAAGACGCGGGTCGTTCGCCGACGCGCGAGCAGCTCTGCGAGTGGGCTCCCCTCGTCGAACGGCAGCTCGATCTGGTCGCCGGCGCGATGGTGGAGTACAGGCGGCGGCGCGCCGTGCCGCTCGATGAATTCATCGAGGGTCGCGTCGAGGATGGCGCTGTCGACGGCTACGTCCTCTTCGCCGACGCCCCGCCAGCGCGTGAGGGCGTGCAGCAGCAGGCCATACGGCTGCCAGTTCGACGCGGCGATGGACTCCTCGCGACGCCGCAGCTCTGCCGCCTCGCCGTCCTCGGCGTCGCTGACGAGCAGGCCGCGCTCGACGAGCTGGGCCACACGGGCCTCGTCCCAGGCGTCGGCGTCCGTCCAGCCGGTCGCCTCGACGCTCGCGAGCAGTTGGAGGTCGTCGTCGCGGAGCGAGTAGGCCTGCCCGCGCAGCACCGAGAGCGCGATGGCCTGCGCTGCCACGCCCATGCGGACGTCGCCGCGCAGGAGCGCCGCCAGATCGAGCGTGGGCGTGTCGGTGAAGGTGAGGAAGAGGCACCGGGCCCGGCGGACCCGCGGCGTTACTACGATCCGCGCCGCCCGCCGCCCCGGAGGAACCACGGGAACGGGAACCACGGGAAGTCCGGCCGGAAGATCCACGGGAACCACGGGAAGTCGGTGTGGTCCTCGCCCTCGAGCACGGCCATCGCTTCCCTGATTTCGGCGATGCGCTCCGGCGAGGGCAGCTCGACGGTCTCGGGGATCAGCCCCTCGGGGATGTCGATGCCAAAGTCCGCGAACACCGAGGCCGGGTTGTTGCGGAGCTGTTCGTTGAAGTCGGGATCCTCGAGCTTGCTCGCGAGGTCCGGGATCTCGCTCAACTTGATGAAAAACCCGAGCTCCATGGCGCGTTCCTACGCCTTCGTAACGCGAGTGTCAAGTAGCGCGGCGCGTGTCAGCGAAGCGAGATCGCCCTTGGCGCCGAACCGCTCCCGGGCCGCGCCGAGTGCTTCTTGCGCCGCGGCCCTGTCACCCGTAGCGTCGAGCACGAGCGCAAGGTCGAGCAGCGCGCTGCCCTGGAGCGACAGCCCATCGGTCTCGTCCGCGAGCGTCACGGTGTCGCGCGCGAGGGCCACTGCCGCCTCCTGATCGCCGCGACTGGCGAGGATCCGCGCCCGCGCCCCGCGTGACAGCGTGCGCGAATAGACGTCCTCGGCGGCCGCCGCCTCCTCGCTCGCGTCGACAAGCGCCTCGGCCTCGTCGCAGTCTCGGAGCTCCAGGCGCACGCGCGCCAGCAGTACCGCAACGGTCGAGAACGCACCCTTCTCGCCCATCGCGCTCAGGCGGTCGACGGCGGCCCGCAGCTCGCGCTCCGCTCCGGCGAGATCGCCGGCGTACTGCTCGACCGGCCCCGCGTAGAGCGCCAGTGCGGCGGCGTAGACGGAGTCGCCCTGCCGCTCGACCGCGGCGCGCGCCCGCGTGTACTCCTCGCGCGCCTCGACCTCGTGGCCGAGCATGCCGTGCAGGCGGGCGACGAGCGCCCGGGTCACGCCCTCGCCCACCAGGTTGTGGCCCACCCGCGGGAGGATCTGCTCCGTCCGCGCGAGCGCCTCGTCGGCGGGCACCGGGCCGAGCGCGAGCGCGATGCCGAGGCGCCAGAGCAGGACGACCTCCTCGCGTTCGGCGCCGGCGCGGTTGGCATGCGCGATCGCGCGGTCGAGGGTCTCGGCCGCGTCGGCGTAGCGCCCGCGTCCGAACTGGCCGTTCGCGACGACGCGCCACGCGCGGGCGAGGCCTGCGTCGTCGTCGAAGCGTGCGAAGACCTCGACTGCGCCCTCGGCGATCCCCTCCAGCCGCGGCAGCGCCCGCTCCGGCTCGGAGTACATGCGTACGAACGCGTGCTCGAGCTCGGCATGCGCGAGCAGGCGCTCATCACCGAGACGGCCGGCCGCGGCCGTGGCCTCCGTGAGCACGAGGTCGGCTCGATCGAATTGCCCGCCGGCGTGCAGGGCAGCGCCGAGCTCGACCGAGACGGCGACTCGCCCCGGGTCGTCCGAGTCGAGCAGCGCAGCGGTGCGCTCGAGGAGACCCACCGCCGCCGGGACGTCACCGCGCGCGTGTGCGCGCGCACCGGCCGCGCCGAGCAGCGCCGCGGCACGCGCGGCGAGGCGTCGTGTCCGCGCATCCGGTGGGCCGAGGTCGACGCGGAGCCCGACCGCCCGCTCGAGGTGGTAGCCCGCGATCTCGTCCAGCTCGGCCACGCGGCCGCCGGCGTTGCGCTCGATCCAGTCGGCGCACCACTCGTGGAAGAGGGCGCGTGCCTCCTTCGGCATACCGTCGTAGGCGACGTCGCGGATGAGGGCATGCCGGAAGCGGAAGCTGTCCTCCCGCGTCGACGACGAGGCGTGAGGCCGGATCAGCTCCTTGCGGACGAGCGCGAGGAGGTGGCGGCCGACGTCGCCGCGGAGCTCGGGCGGGCAGAGGTCGGTGACGATGCGGAGCGAGAACTCCTGGCCGACGACCGCGGCGCGTTCGAGGATCGCCCGCTCGTCGTCCTGCAGCCGGTCCAGCCGCTCGGCGAGCAGCGCCTGGATCGTGGGCGGGACGACCACCTCGCCGCTGCCGGCGAGCGCCGCGAGCTGCTCCACATAAAGCGGATTGCCCTCTGCCGACCTGAGGACGCGCTCGCGCGTCGCGTCATCCAGCTCGGCTCCGAGCCCGGCGAGCAGCGTCTCCGCATCGCTCTCCGACAGCGGCTCGAGGACGATCAGGTCGGAGCGTTCGTTCGGGGCCGTCCACTCCGGCCGCCGCTCGAGCAGCTCCGGCCGCGCCGCGCACACCAGCAGCACCGGCGCTCCCTCGATCCGGCTCAGGAGGTACTCGACGAGGTCGAGGAACGTCGCCTCGGCGCGGTCGATGTCCTCGAGGACGAGCACGAGCGGCTTCTCGGCGGCGAGCGACTCGAGCAGGCGCCGGGCGGCCCAGAACAGCTCGTCGACCGGCCCGGGCGTGTCGCTCGTGAGCGCGCGGAGCCGCTCGGCGACGGCCTCACCGTCTTCGGTGCCGGCGAGCGCGCCGTCCAGGCCGTCGTCGCCGAGCGAGCGCAAAACCTCGATGAGCGGCCAGAACGTGATGCCGTCCCCGTAGGGGAGGCAGCGGCCCGTGAGCACGCGGGCGCGGCCCTCGACCTGGTGGATCAGCTCCTCCGTCAGGCGGGTCTTGCCGAGCCCGGCCGCGCCGACCACGGTGACGAGCCGGCTCGTCGGGCCTGCCGCAGCGGCCGCGAACGCGTGCTCGAGACGGGCCAGCTCCAGCGTGCGGTCGACGAGCGGCGTGTCGTGGCGGCGGGCGACGCCCGGTGCGCCGGCGTCGACGTTGTCGACGCGGAACGGCGAAACAGCTTCGCGCTTGCCCTTCACGGGGAAGGACTCGAGCGGGCCGGCCTGCACGGCGTTCGCAACCAGCGGGTACGTGGTCTTGCCGATCAGGATCTGCCCCGGGTCGGCCGCCTGCTCGAGGCGCTTCGCCATGTTCACCGGCTCGCCCGTGACGAAGGTGCCGCCCGTCGACGGGTCGCCGACGACGACCTCGCCCGTGTTGACGCCGATCCGCACGGCGAGCCGGACGCCGTACGCCTCCTCGAGCTCGTCGTTCAGGCTGACGAGCCGCTCGCGCATCGCGGAGGCCGAGCGCACCGCGCGGAGCGCGTCGTCCTCGTGCACGACCGGCACGCCGAACACGGCCATGACCTCGTCGCCGATGAACTTCTCCACCGTGCCGCCGTGGCGCTCGACGATCGCGCGCGCCTCGGCGAACCACCGGCTCATGACGCGCTGCAGCGACTCCGGATCGAGCTGTTCACCCAGGGGCGTGGAATCGACGACGTCGCAGAACAGGATCGACACCGTCTTTCGTGTCTGCACGCGCCGAGTTTAGGCTCGTGCGGACAGCCACCAACAGGGGCGCGACCAGGGGGTTTGGCGGAACGTCGCTCGTGCGGCACAGTCGACGTTTCGCCGAGCCCCCAGTGCTCGACGGCGAACGCGATGTTGACCGTCGTGCGGTACTGGCTGATGCGGCCGTCCTCGACCGTCGCGCTCATCTCGACGACATGCGCGCCGCTGATGCCGCGGATCGTCTTCGCGGCCTCCTGAACGGCGACGTCGGCGGCTTTGGCGAAGCTCTCGGGGGACGAGCCGATGATCGTGACCACTTTTGCGACGTGGGCCATTCGAGTTCCTCTCTCGCGGGGACTGGGTCGTCGTATCCTGCCCGACCTTGACAACGCCGGCCCGGCGGCGTAACGACCGTCCCGCTTGACGACGGAGCTGCACACCGGGACGGTCACGTTTCTCTTCACGGACATCGAGGGGTCGACCGCGCTCCTGAAGGCGCTCGGCAGCGACCGCTACCACGAGGTCCTCGTCGAGCACCAGCGCCTGCTCCGGGGTGCGTTCGCCGCATCCAGCGGCAGAGAGGTGGACACGCAGGGCGACGCGTTCTTCGTCGCGTTCGGCAAGGCGCGCGACGCCGTCTCGGCCGCCCTTGCCGCCCAGCGGGCCCTGGCGGCGAACGACTGGCCGCAAGGGCTGGCGGTCCGCGTGCGCATGGGCATCGACACCGGCGAGCCGGTCGCCGGGGAAGGGCGGTACGTAGGCCTCGGCATCCACCGGACGGCGCGCATCATGGCGGCAGGCCACGGCGGCCAGATCCTGCTCTCCCGCACGACCCGCGATCTCGTGCGCGACGACCTTCCGCCGGACACGTCGCTACGCGCCCTCGGCTCGAAGAGGCTGAAGGACCTCGAGCATCCCGTCGAGCTGTTCCAGGTCGTCGCGCCGGATCTGCCGTCGCGGTTCCCGCGGTTGCGGACGGCGCAGCGGCGTCGGCCGTTCGTCGCCGGGTCGATTGTCGCCCTCGCAGCGGTCGTTGCCGTTGGGGCGTTCCTGCTCACGCGCGGCAGTGCCGGGGTGGCCGTCCCGCCGAACTCGGTCGGCGTCATCGACGCGCGAACCGGCAAGGTCGTCGACGACGTCCCGGTCGGCGTCCGTCCGGGCAGCGTCGCGGTCGGCTTCGGGGCGGTCTGGGTCGCGAACGAGGACGACGGGACGCTGACGCGGATCGACGAACGGACCCGGGCCGTCGAAAAAAACATCACGCTGCGCAAGACCCCGACCGGGGTCAGCGCCGGAAACGGCGCGGTGTGGGTCGCCGAGGGCGCAGATCACACCGTGGAGAAGGTCGACCCGGACCTGAACCTCGTCAGCGACACCGTGTCGCTCGGGCCGTACGTCAGGGTCTCAGGGGGCCAGGCGGGGAGCGTGACCATCGGCGGCCCGGACGTGTGGGTGGCGTTCGGAACCAGTGAAGTGGCGAGAATCCGCGACGGATCGAAGCGCCTGACGCCTGTCGGGTACGCCGGCTTCGGCGCCTCGGGCATCACCTACGGCGCTGGCAATGTCTGGGTCGCGAACAAGGGCAAGAACACCGTGACGCCCTTCAGCGTGGTCGCCGCCAAGAGGCTCCCGTCGATCACCGTCGGCGCGGCGCCGGTCGGCATCGCGTACGGCGCAGGCTCGGTGTGGGTCGCCGACAGCGGCTCCGGCGCCGTGTCACAGATCGCGCCCGTCGGAGGCTCGGTCACCTTTACGCCGGTCGGCCGCACGCCGCTCGGGATCGCCTACGGCGCGGGCCGGGTCTGGGTTGCGAACAGCGCTGATGGGACCGTCTCGCGGATCGATCCAGGGAGCCGCGGGGTCAAGACGATCAAGGTCGGCGGCCGCCCCGCCGGGGTCGCCGTCGCGCACGGCCTCGTCTGGGTCACCGTCGACGCGCCGTAGTTACCTGAGGCAGACGGCCGCGAGGTCGAGGAACGGATTGAAGACGAGGCAGCCGGCCCGCTTCGACACGAGGTTGAGACTGCTCTCGTCCTCGTAGGCGATCGCCGGCGCCTGCTCGCGCGCCAGCGCCACGTCGAGCGCGCCGTAGGCGCGGTACCGCGCGTCCGGCGGGAGCTTCGAGGCGGCGGCGAAGCGGGCGTCGAAGGCGGGTGAGTCAAAGTGTCCGAGATTGAAGTTGTACGGGCTGCCCAGCAGGCGCCCGTCGAAGAGGACGTCGAGCATCGCGTAGGGGTCGAAGTAGTCCGGGCCGTAGCCGAGCAGCGTCATGTCGTAGGCGCTGCCCGGCGTGAAGAGCCGCTGGAAGAGCGCCGGGCCCGGCAGCGTCGTGACCGTGACGCGGAGGCCGAGCGGCCGCAGGTCGCGCTGGATGATGTGGGCCTGCGCGATGTCTGTCGGGGTGTCCTTCACCCAGAGGGCGGCGGTCCCGCTCCTCGTGTGGCCGCGCGCAAGCGCCTCGGCGCGCCGCACGTCGGCGTGCGTGAGGGGGTAGACGCGCGCGTCGTGGAAGCCCGGCATGCTCGCCGGCAGGTACTGGTCGGTCAGTCGGCCGGTGATCGAGCCGCCGCGGACCGCCACGAGCGCCCGACGATCGACCGCGAAGTTCACCGCGCGGCGGAGCGCACTGTTGCCGCGAAAGAGCGGCCGGGACGAGTTGAGGACGACGAACCTGATCGACGTCCCGCCGGCAGCGTGCAGCTGCGACCGGTACCGCGTCGGCACGGCCGCCAGCGCTTGCGGATCGGCCTCGGCGTAGTCCGCCGCGCCGCGTTCCACGGCCCCGACCGGGTCGCCGGCCGAGCTGAAGACGATCTCGTCGACGTGCCTGGGGCGAGCGCCGTGGTACAGCGGGTTGCGGACGAGCACCAGCTTCTGGCTCGGGACGAACTCCTCGACGGTGAACGGGCCCGAGCCCGGCAGCACCGTGGTGCCCTCGGCGCTCACCGGCAGGTTCACGGGGACGGCACAGAACGCGGTCGTCGTGGTGCGTGACGGGAAGTCGGGCGCCGCGTGCGTCAGCCGGACGACCAGCGTGTCACCCTGCGCCGTGACGCCCGACGGCGTTGTCGCCTTGCCCTTCAACACGGCGTTCGCGCCCACGATGTCCTGCATGTACTGCGCCCAGGGCGAGTTTGCCGCGGGTGCGAGGACGCGCTCGATCGCATGGGCGAAGTTGCGCGCTGTCACCGGTTCGCCGGTCGCGAAGCGGATGCCTTTGCGGATCCGGAACGTGTACGTCCGGCCGTCACGCGACACGCCCGGGTACCGCGCCGCCGCGTCCGGGAACGTGCGCGTCCCTTCGGGTGGCGGACGGTCCGGATTCCGCATGAGCCGGGTGCAGGTCGCCGCGAGCGCGTCGCTCGCGTCGAGCGTGATCGCCGGGTCGATCGCGTCGGGTGCCCCCGCGACCCGGAAGATGCCCCCGGCGCGGACCGTCCGTCCGGATGCCGCTGCACCGAGGACGGCCGCCGCCGAGAGCGTCATCGCGAGGACGAGCAAGCGTGGCACGGGGCGTCTATACACCCTTTCGGTAGCGGGGGAAAGGGCGGCCCGGCCTACACTTGCTCAACCGTGTTCGACACGCTTTCCGACAAGCTCAGCGCCGCCCTCGGCGACCTCAGCGGCAAGAAACGGCTCGACGAGGAGTCGATCTCGCGCGCCATGCGCGAGATCCGCCTGGCGCTGCTCGAGGCGGACGTCAACTTCCGCGTCGTCAAGGACTTCGTCGCGCGCGTGCGCGAGCGGGCGCTCGGCGAGGAGGTGCTGAAGGACCTGAACCCGGGCCAGCAGGTGGTGAAGATCGTCCACGACGAGCTCACCGAGTTGATGGGCACCGGCGATTCGCGGCTCGCGTTCGCCGGCCGGCCGCCGACGGTGATCCTGATGACCGGGCTCCAGGGCTCCGGGAAGACGACCGCCTCGGCAAAGCTGGCGCTGCTCCTGCGCAAGGAGGGCAAGAAGCCGGCGCTGGTACCGGCCGATCTGCAGCGTCCGGCGGCAATCGAGCAGCTCGAGCAGCTCGGCAAGCAGATCCAGATCCCCGTTTACCGCGGCGAGGGCGACGCCGTTGCCGTCTCGGCGGCCGGCGTCCAGCGGGCGCGCGACGAGGGCCGCGACGTCGTCATCGTCGACACCGCGGGGCGCCTGCACGTCGACGAGGCGCTGATGGACGAGCTGGTCGCCGTCCGCAACGCCGTCAAGCCGACGAACGTGCTGCTCGTGCTCGACGCGATGACCGGCCAGGAGGCCGTCGCCGTCGCCGAGACGTTCCAGGAGCGGGTCGCGTTCGACGGCGTCGTGCTGACCAAGCTCGACGGCGACGCGCGCGGCGGCGCGGCGCTCTCGGTGAAGGCCGTCACCGGCCGCCCGATCAAGCTGATTTCCCTCGGCGAGAAGCTCGACCAGCTCGAGTACTTCCACCCCGACCGGATGGCGTCCCGCATCCTCGGCATGGGCGACGTCCTGACGCTGATCGAGAAGGCCGAGGAGGCTGCGTCCGAGGACGAGCAGCGCCGGCTCGAGGAGCAGATGCTCCAGGGCGAGTTCACGTTCGACGACCTGCTGACGAGCTACCGGATGCTGAAGCGCATGGGCTCCTTCAAGTCCGTGCTGGGACTGATGCCGGGCATCGGCAAGCAGCTCCAGGACGTCGACGTCAACGAGAAGGACATGGGCCGGATCGAGGCGATCGTGCTTTCGATGACGCCGCGCGAGCGCCGCTTCCCGCATGTGATCGACCTGTCGCGGCGGCGGCGGATCGCGGCGGGCAGCGGCACTTCGATCGAGCAGGTGAACCAGCTGATGAGCGCCCGCAAGCAGATGCAGAAGATGATGAAGGGGATGAGCAAGGGCAAGATGCCGGCGCTCCCGGCCGGGATGGTGCCGGGCGGCGGCGCGCTCAACGGCGCGCCGACGGTGGCCGCGCCGCAGTCCGCGCGGCCGGGCTCGAAGGGGAGACGGAAGAAGCAGCGGCGGACGAAGCGGTAGCTTGTGGCGCTCACGCACATGGAGATTTCGGAGGTCAGATGGCAGTCAAGATGAGGCTTACGCGGGTCGGGTCGAAGAAGAACCCGATCTACCGCGTCGTCGTTGCCGACTCGCGCGCGCCCCGCGACGGCAGGTTCATCGACATCGTCGGGCGGTACAACCCGCAGCTGGAGCCCTCGCTGATCGAGCTCGACGAGGGCAAGGTCCGCGACTGGCTCGGCAAGGGCGCGCAGCCGACGGAGTCGGTGCGGCGCCTGCTGAAGACGCAGAATCTGGCTTGAGCGAGGAGCTGCTCGAGTACCTGGCGCGGCAGCTCGTCGATGCGCCGGACGCCGTGCGGGTGGAGCGCGTGGAGCGCGACGATGCCGTCGTGCTCGAGCTGCACGTCGCGCCCGACGACGTCGGCAAGGTGATCGGCCGCCAGGGCCGCATGGCGCGTGCACTGCGCACGGTCGTCCGCGCCGGCTCGGCCGGCGACGATCGCCGCCGCGTCGTGCTCGAGATCGTTGAGTGACTGAGGCGGAGTGGGTGGCCGTCGGGCGGGTGGGCCGCCCGCACGGGCTGGCCGGCGCCTTCTTCGTCGAGCGGCCATCGGAGTCGCCGGAGCGGCTCGCGAAGGGCGCGGTCGTCCACGTCGGGGGCGAGCCGGCCACGATCGTCGAGGCCAAGCACTCCGGCGGGCGGCCGGTGATCCGGCTCGACCGCCCTGCAGACCGCGGCCTGGAGCTGCTGGTGCCCCGCACGGAGCTGCCGCCGCCCGAGGAAGACTCGTACTACGTCTTCCAGCTGATCGGCCTGCGCGCCGTCGAGGCGGGCGGCCGCGAGCTCGGCCCCGTGCAGGACGTGGAGCCGGGGATCGCGAACGATGTCCTCGTGCTCGACTCCGGCCTCCGCCTGCCGCTCGTGGACGCGTGCGTGGGCAACGTCGACCTCGAGGCGGGGACGATCGAGATCGCTCCCGGCTTCGCAGGCGACGGGTAACCTCGGCGGCCGCCGTGCAGGTCGATGTCTTCACGCTGGTTCCGCATGCATTCGCGAGCGCGTTCGAGCAGCGGCCCCTTTCGAACGTTCTGGGCTCCGAGCTCGAGGTGCGGCTCCTGAACTACCGCGACACGACACCGCTGCGTGCTGGACAGGTCGACGACGAGCCGTACGGCGGCGGCGCCGGCATGGTGCTCCGCGTCGACGTGGTCGCCGCGGCCCTCGACGCCGTCTACGGCGGCCCTCCGCAGCACCGCGTGATCGCCCTGTCGCCGCGCGGGCGCCCGCTCACGCAGGGCGTGGTCGAGGAGCTCGCCGGCGAGGAGCACGTGACCCTGCTGTCGGCCCGCTTCGAGGGCTTCGACGAGCGCGTCGTCGATCACCTCGCGAACGACGCGATCTCGATCGGCCCGTACGTCCTCTCCGGCGGCGAGCTGCCCGCGATGGTGATCATCGACGCGGTCGCGCGCCGGCTCCCGGGCGCGCTCGGCAACGAGGAGTCCGGGCTGGAGGAGAGCTTCTCGCCGGAGCTCGAGGGCGGGCTCGAGTACCCGCACTACACGCGCCCGGCGGACTTCCGCGGCTGGAGCGTTCCCGACGTGCTGCTCTCGGGCGACCACGGGCGCGTCGCTGAGTGGCGGCGCGAGCAGAGCCGGCTGCGGAGCGCTGCATGAGAGGCCCGGTCGACCGCCTCACCGAGAACTGGCCGAGGCCGTGGCGGATCGCGGTGGACTGGATCGTCACCATCGTCGGCGCCGTCGTCATCGTCCTGCTGATCAAGGCGTACGTCGTGAACCCGTACCGGATCCCGTCGTCGTCGATGGAGCCGACGCTGCACTGCGCGAAACCCGGGCTGGACTGCGAGGCCTCGTATTCCGACCGCGTGCTCGCCAACCGGTTCATCTACCACTTCACCGACCCGGCCCGGAAGGACATCGTCGTCTTCCACACGCCGAGGTCAGCACAGGAACAGTGCGGTGCGGGCGGGACGTTCGTGAAGCGGATCATCGGCCTGCCCGGCGACACCGTCACGGTGCGCGACAGCGGCAAGGTTGTGATCAACGGCAAGCCCCTGGACGAGACCGGCTACATCAAGAACGACCGGCTGGGTGGCGAAAGCGGCACCTGGCACGTGCCCAAGGGGCACATCTTCGTGATGGGCGACAACCGCCGGGAATCGTGCGATTCCCGCGTCTGGGGCGCCCTCGACGAGAACGAGCTGATCGGCAAGGTCTTCGCGATCTACTGGCCGCCGAAGCGCCTCGGCTTTCCGTAACCCGTCGCCGCCTTCACCGCTACGCTACGATTCGCAGCCGGGCCCGCCGGGCCTTTTCTCTATGCCAAACGTGATCGACAGCCTCGAGCAGCGCCAGCTGCGCACGGACCTCCCGCAGTTCAAGGCAGGGGACACCGTGCGCGTGCACTTCCAGGTGATCGAGGGCCAGCGCCGCCGCGTGCAGGTCTTCGAGGGCATCGTCATCAAGCGCCAGGGCGCGGGCGTGCGCGAGACGTTCACCGTCCGCAAGCAGTCCTTCGGCGTCGGCGTCGAGCGCACGTTCCCGGTGCACTCGCCCAAGATCGAGAAGATCGAGGTGCAGGCGATCGGCGACGTGAACCGCGCGAAGCTCTACTACCTGCGCGGCAAGGTCGGCAAGAAGGCCCGCGTCCGCGAGATCCGCGGCCCGCGCGCCGCCGCCGCCCGCGAGGCGGCAACGGTCGTCGCGCCGGTCGTCGAGGAGGCGCCCGCCCCGCCCGAGGAGACCGAGGTCGAGGCGCAGGAGCCCGAGACCGAGGCCGTCGTGGCCGAGGCGCAGGACACGCCGGGCGACGCGGCCGCCACGGCCGAGACCGAGGCCGAAGAGGCCGAGGTCCAGCAGCCCGCGTAGTGGACGACGCGCCTGCGGCCGCGACTCCCGCCGATCTCGAGCGGCGCGCCGTCTGGCTTTCGATTGCCGCGGCGCTGGTCATGGTCGTGCGCGGCGGCGGGTTCGGATTCTTCACGTACGGCACGCCGGGTCATCTGGACCGCCAGATCTCGTTCTTCATCGTGAGCACGGCCGCTCTCGGCGCGTCCGTCTTGCTCGCCGGCCTCGTCGCGCTGCCCGAGTATCTGCCCGCCGCCGCCCGAATCAGCGGCCGTTGGACGGCGCGCGGTCTCTTCGGCGCCGCGCTGCTGCTCTTCCTGCTCGGAATCCTGGTCTCCGTGATCGGCGCCATCTGGTCGGCCGTCGACGCGTTCGGCAACAGCCAGTTCAGCTAGTAGCAACGACTGTGTGACGATTGCGGGTGCCGGCTGCCCGCGCCGCTATTCTCGGCCCTCGTGGCGCGCCCCGGCCAACGGCTCCTCCGCTTCGACCGCCGGCTCGGCGCGCGCTTCGTCGCAGGCGCCGATGAGGCGGGCCGCGGGTCGCTCGCCGGGCCGCTCGTGGTCGCCGGTGTGCTGCTCGACTACGAGTGCCTCCGCGACCACAAGGTGCGGCCGCTCGCCGACCTGAACGACTCCAAGCAGCTGTCGCACAACGACCGTGAGCGGCTCTTCCGCGCCGTGATCGGCTGTGCCGAGAAGGTGTCCGTGCACGTGTTCGCGCCCTGGCGGATCGACCGCGAGGGGCTGCACCGCTCGAACCTGAACGGGCTGCGCGCGGCGTTGCACGCGCTGTCCCCGCCGGCCGAGGTCTGCCTGGTCGACGGCTTCCGGCTCGGCCCGAGCGCGCCGCCGCACCAGGCGATCGTCGACGGCGACGAGCGCTCGGCCGCGATCGCCGCGGCGTCGATCGTCGCCAAGGTCGTCCGCGATCGCGCCATGCGCCGCATGGACGCCCTCTACCCGCACTACGGCTTCCGCTCGCACGTCGGCTACATCACCCCGGAGCACTCCGCCGTCGTACGCCGGCGCGGCCCGTCCGAGGTGCACCGGCTGTCGTTCCAGGCGCTCTGCTACGGGGACGCCCGTGAACACGCGGCAGCGCGGGGCTGAGGCCGAGCGCCGCGCCCGCCGCCACTACCGCCTCCGCGGCTACCGCATCCTCGACATGAACGCCTGGGCGGGCGGCAACGAGCTCGACCTCGTCGTCCGGCGCGGACGCATCGTCGTCTTCTGCGAGGTGAAGCAGAAGAGCGGCCCGCGGTTCGGCGATCCCGCCGAGATGGTCACGGCGGAGAAACAGCGGCGCCTGCGCCGGGCGGCGGCTGCCTGGCTGAGGGCCCATCCGCACCTGCGCGGGCTCGCGGTGCGGTTCGACGTCGTCGCCGTCTCGCCGGCCGGGCTGCGGCGGATCAGCGGCGCGTTCTAGCGGCGTCGCTATGCATCCCGGCTGGCCAGCTCTGCGCGGAGCCTGTCGAGCGCGGCTTCGTAGTTCCGGCCGACCTCGCGATACAACGCCAGGAGGTTCTCGTAGGTCGCGCCGTCGTCGCCGACGAAATTCCAGAATGCCGCACCCATAAGCACCTCGCGCGGAAAGTCGAAGAAGCGCTTGGGATACGGGTGGGCATACGCGGCGGGAGCGCCGTACGGGTCGTACGGAACGGCCCACGCAACGTGGACGCTCGGCTGCCGGCGGATCCCCAGGGCGGTGAGGAGCCTCGTCTTCATCTCGACGCACTGACCGTTGTTGGGCTTGGCGCTCTTCATCTCGAAGTAGTGATCGACGCCGTCATGCGTGGTTATCCAGAGATCGATGCGGGTGGTCTCGACGACGGTGGCACCGAACGTCTCGAGCAGGTGACTCCGCTCGAAGTCGTGGTCCGGCGCGACGGCTGCGCTCCGGAGTGCCGCGACACGCTGGGTAATGAACTCGCGGGCCAGTACCGGAAGCTCGCCGGTCAGGTCGAACGCACGCCGCGCATCAGCGTGGCTGGCTTTCCCGATTGCCTGCGCGATCTGTTCGTGGACGTTCCCGAGGGATGTCGAGAAGGAGCGCTCTCCGAGTCCGCGGATTCCAGGGACCAGGGCATCGTGAAACGGAGCGAGCACTCCCTGCGGTGAGACGCCTTCTTCCTTGATCCGCCGGATCTCCTCGTGCTGCTTCGCGATCCATCCGTCCATGAAGCGGTCGAGGATCTCCTTGACCTCGACGTCGACAGCGGCGTCCATCGCGCGCGGTCAGACGGCGCGGCAGATCAGCACGTCTTCGAAGAACTCGCCGGCGCGCCGGCCGGTGCGGCGATTGACGTGGCGCGTCACCCGATCGACCTCGGCGAGGCCTGCGTTTTCGAGAATCGCGGGGTAGAGGCCGTGGGAATCGTTCACCACGATGAGCACCCACGCGTCCCGCTCGAGCTGTGCGGTGACATTGTCGAATGCCGCGCTCATCGCCTCGACGTATTGCGTGAGCGCGGTCTTGCGCCGGCCGGTTGCCGCCGCGCCGATCTCCTTGTCGCGCCGATCGTCAAGGCCGAGCAGCTCATAGGCGTACCGGTGCTGCTCGTGGTAATCGATCAGTCCGGGATACGGCGGAGAGGTGATGACACCGGCCGCGGGCCGATCGAGGCGCACATCCCGCGTGTCTCCGTGCAAGACCGTCACCGCTGCCTTCGTGCGCACTCCGCCGAACGCACGGATGCGGCGACAGGTGTCGGTTGTGTAACGGCTGAGGAACTTGGCTGCCGTCTCGACCGGCCGGCACGTGCGCTTGTGCTTGTAGCAGTAGTAGGGCGCGGTAATCGGCTTCCGAGGAAAGTCGAGGTCGAAGTGCGTGGTCAACCGAGCCGATCGTGCGGCCCTCGAGAGAATGACCCGTGCGACGTCTGCGTGAATCGGCGGCAGGGTCTCCAGGCGCTCGCGATAGGCGAGCAGCTCGTCGAGCGCCTGGGGCGCGATCCACTGTTGGAGCCACGGGGATGGCGTTTGCAGCCGTCGACCCGTTCTGGCGCGCGTCTTCCAGCACCGTGCGCAGGGCGAGCTCGAGCTCCGCTACCGCGTATCCGCGAGTCTTGACGCTGGCGAGGAGGCAGTTGAACGCCGAGATGTCCGTCCCGACGGCGTCGGCGCCGAAGGCATTCGCTTCGACGAGCGTGGTCCCTGAGCCTGCGAACGGATCGAAGATCAGGTCGCCGGGCTTGAAGTAGCGTCGCAGGAAGACCTCGACGAGCTGCGGGATGAACTTCCCGAGGTAGGGATGCAGGGCGTGCACATGCTTCGTCCGTAAGACCTGCGGGAGTTGGTCTTCCGACCATGAAAGCTCCAGGTCGATCGACTCATAGAGAGCAGCCTGCGTCCGGGCGAGCACAGGTGGAATCTATTGCTCGGCACGGACAAGATTGCAAAAAGCTGTGAACGCAATCGCATATAGTAAAAAGCGAGATCTGCAATAGATGTTGCGAGTCCTGCGCGAAGCGGAGCGGCTCTCTGGCACTGTCTGTATATCTAACTAGAAGATATGCAAAATTTCTATAGCACAATACAACGATCGCACGGTTTGCGAGGCTACCGCGATGCGGGTCGGCGACACGGCGCGGCGGTCGCGCGCGATCCGCGAGCGCGACATCGAGCTCTTCACGGAGCTGACGGGCGACCGCAACCCGCTGCACTACGACCGTGAGCTCGCCGAGCGCTCGCGTTTCGGCGGGCTGATCGTCCAGGGCGGCGTCACCTCGGGCCTGCTGAACGCGGTCGTCGCCGAGGAGCTGCCCGGCCCGGGCAGCGTCTTCCTGCAGGTGGACTGGAGCTTCCGCGCCCCGTGCGCCCCGGGGACGTGATCACGGCCGAGGTCGAGGTGCTCGAGCTCCGCGACGACAAGCCGATCTCGCGGCTGCGGACGACGATCACGAACCAGGACGCCGTGGTCGTGCTCGACGGCACCGCGCTCGTCTGGCGCGAGCCTCTCGACACGTAGCCGGCACAGACACGTCACACCTTCGTCCCTAGCGTCGGAAGGTGCTCGCACGGGTCATCACGCATGCCGTCGTCGGCCTCGAGGCGCGGCGCGTCGAGGTCGAGGCGCAGGTTCGCGGCCAGCAGCCGGCGTTCGTGCTGGTCGGGCTGGGCGACCGCGCCTGTCAGGAGGCGAAGGAACGCGTGCGAGGCGGCTTCATCTCGGCCGGGCTCCGCTGGCCCGGCGAGCGCCTGACCGTGAACCTCGCGCCGGCGGCGCTCAAGAAGGAGGGCGCCGGCTTCGACCTCCCGATCGCGATCGCGATCCTCGTCGCGTCGGGCCAGATTCCGCGTGACCGAGTGGACGGGCACGCCGCCGTCGGAGAGATCGCGCTCGGTGGTCATATCCGTCCCGTCGCCGGCACCGTCGTCGTGGCCGAGGCCGCGCGGCGTGCGGGAGCCGAGCGGATCCTCTGCGCCGCCGAGTCCGCGCCGGAGGCGGCGCTCGCCGGCATCCAGGCCATCCCCGTCGCTCATCTCCGCGAGGTGGCCGACTACCTGTGGGGCACGCTCGAGATCGAGCCGTGCGCCCCGCCGGAGCGCGACGGCCGCGCACCCGCGTACCGCGATCTCGCCGACGTTCGCGGGCAGGAGCGCGCGCGGCGGGCGCTCGAGCTTGCCGCCGCCGGAGGTCACAACCTGCTGCTCGCCGGGCCGCCGGGCACCGGGAAATCGATGCTCGCCCAGCGACTGCCCGGCATCCTCCCGCCGCTCACGTTCGACGAGGCGCTCGAGGTAACGCGCGTCTGGTCGGTTGCCGGCCTGCTGCGGCCGGGGCACGGGCTCGTGCAGCGGCGGCCGTTCCGGGCGCCGCACCACAGTGCATCCATGCCGGCGATCGTCGGCGGGGGCGGGGGGCGCCTCAGACCCGGCGAGGCGACGCTCGCGCACAACGGCGTCCTCCTCCTGGACGAGCTGCCGGAGTTCGCCCGGCCGGCGCTGGAGGCGCTGCGGCAGCCGCTCGAGGACGGCTCGATCGCCGTCGCGCGCGTCGACGGCCGCGCTGTCTTCCCGGCCCGCTTTCAGCTGGTCGGGACGATGAACCTCTGCCCGTGCGGCGCCCGGGGCGACCCCAAAGCCGCGTGCTCATGCTCGCCACAGCGGCTGTCGGCCTTCCGCGACAGGCTCTCGCGCGCCCTCCTCGACCGGTTCGACCTCGTCGTCACGGCGCCACGGCCGCGCGCCCACGAGCTGGCCGCCGAGCCGGGCGAGGCCTCGGCGCCGGTTCGCGAGCGCGTCGCCGCGGCCCGCGGGCGGCTGGCGGCGGGCGGGCTGCCGCGGACGCCGGCGGCGAGCGACCTGCTCGACCGCGCGGTCGAACGGCTTCCGCTCTCCGGCCGCGGCCGAGCGCGGGTCGCGCGCGTCGCGCTCACGGTTGCCGCCCTCGCTGGTGCGGACGCGATCGCCGAAGAGCACGTCGGGGAGGCACTCGCGTACCGGCCGCCGCCCGAGCTCGCCGCATGACTGAGCTGGCGCTCGCCGCCTACGCGGCCGCGACGGGGCGCCACGTCGTGCGCGAACCCACCGACGCCCACTATCGCGCGTTCGTGCGGCGCTTCGACGAACGCGCCTACGTCGAGCGGTTCCGCGAGCTCGGCGTGACGTGGATCGCGCGCTCCTCGCCGCGCTTCCCGCACGGGGTGGCCGCCATCTTCGACCCACCGGCCGGCCTCTTCGTTTGCGGCGACGGTGCGCCCCATCTCCTCGATAGGCCCGCCGTCGCGATCGTCGGCGCACGCGCCTGCTCGCCGTACGGCGCCCAGGTGGCACGCACGCTCGGGCGCGAGCTCGGACGTGCCGGTCTCGTCGTCGTGAGCGGCATGGCGCGCGGGATCGATGCCGAGGCCCACCGCGGAGCCCTCGACGGGGGCGGCAGGACCGTTGCCGTCCTCGGCTGCGGGATCGACCGCGACTACCCGGCCTCGCACGCCGAGCTCGCGCGCCGGATTCGCGAGACGGGCCTCGTCGTCTCCGAGTACGGCCCCGGCGTCGAGCCGGCGCCGTGGCGCTTCCCGGCGCGCAACAGGATCGTGGCCGGCCTGGCCGCGGCGACGGTGGTCGTCGAGGCGCGAGAGCGAAGCGGCGCGCTGATCACGGCCGATCTCGCGCTCGAGGAGGGCAGGGAGGTGTTCGCGGTGCCGGGCGAGATCACCTCTGCGCTGAGCGCGGGAACGAACCGGCTGCTCACGCTCGGCGCGACGCCGCTGCTCGAGGCGGCGGATGTCCTGCGCTCGTTCGGCATCGAAGACTCGCCGGCCGCGCCGCCACCGGTCGGAGGAGCAGCGGCACGCGTTCTCGATGCGCTGGACGGCGCGATGGCGGTCGACGAGCTCGTGCGGGCGACGGGGCTCGATGCGTCGGCCGTGGCCGCCGCCCTCACCGAACTGGAGCTCGCCGGGCTCGCTTCGGCAGGAGACGGGCTTTACCGGCGCGCGGCGGGGCGGTAAGCCGGAGGGGCGCTAATGCGCCCCTCCGACGGATGTCACGTGTTTGCGACCTAGCCGAAGACCGGCGTCAGTGCGAACGCGATTCTGCGCGCGAGCTCGGAGTAGCCGGCGTTCGTGGGATGGATGTCCGCGGCGGGGCTGGCCGGATTGAAGATCCCGCCGGGGCACATGTTGGTGAGGGCGCAGATCACCGGGATGTCGGTGGCCTCGGGCGCACCGGTGTAGGCCGACGGGTTGAAGACCCCCAGCGGGTCCGCGAACCGGGCACCGGCGCTCATGGCGGCGGTTCGCAGCACGCCATTCAGAGTCCTGGTCGTCTGATCTCCGCCCGGCAGGACGGTCGGGTACGCGTTGTAGAGGCCGAGCACGACGATCTCGGCGTCCGGGGCCGCGGCGCGCAGCGCACCGAGGATGGTCGTCATGTTGGCGCCGATGTGGGCGTACGCGGCCGCGACCGACTGCGGAGTGATGCAGTTCGGGACGGCGCCGAAGCCGCACTTCTCCAGGAAGATGAGTGCGTCATTGGCCCCGAGGTCGACCGTGATGGGATTCGTGTCCGGATGCGCCGCGAGGAACGCGAGCGCGTCGGCGAGCTGCGAGCCGGCGTAGAAATGATGCAGCCAGGCCTTGCTGAAGATGGCGCCGATGCCCGGCGCAGGCTGGTCGCCGCAGAAGCCCGGGTTGGGCACGAAATTGAAGCCCGTCAGCGGCCCCCGGCCACCATGAATGAAGGAGTCGGTCGACTCGCCGGGGCAGCCGTCATTCGTCGTCTTGATCGTGGGATTCCGCAACTGCAGCCAGAAGCTGAGCCGGTTGACGTAGCCGCCGTTGAAGCTCTCCGGGATCACGTTCGGGAACTCGCCCGCGAACTTTGCCGCCTGGTAGCCGTACGCGAGCGAGTCGCCAAGCGCCAGGTAGTCGCTGCCCGGCCGCGACTGGGCGGCGGAGCTCCCTGGAACGAACACGAACGCAAAGAGCGCAGCAACGAGCGCGACGCATCCTGCGAGCGTGCGCCCGCCGGGGCGTGGTGGACGATTCATGTGCCCTCCCTCGTTGGCCGTAAGACCGCGCAAACCTAACCCACTGCTCGTCCGAGGGCGGCGGGGCAGTGATTACGATCGCCCGACGTGGGCTCGTTCTGGCTGGAGGAGGAGGCACCGGCGCTGCCTGCGACCCGGCTCGAGGGCGACCCCGAGGTGGTCGTTGTCGGCGGCGGCGTGACGGGCTGCTCCTGCGCGCTCACGCTGGCGCAGGCGGGCGTCCGCGTCCGCCTCGTGGAGGCGCGCGCGATTGCGTCGGGCGCGAGCGGCCGGAACGGCGGCTTCGCGCTCCGCGGAGGCGCGATGCCGTACGACGCGGCGCGCCGCGAGCTCGGGGCCGGGCTCGCGCGTCACTACTGGGAGCTGACCGAGCGAGCGCTCGCGCGGCTGGCCTCGCTCGCCGGCGACGCGTTCGTGGGCACAGGCAGCCTGCGGCTCGCGGCCGACGAGCGCGAGGGAGACGAGCTGAGGGCCGAGTACGAGGCGCTCGTCGAGGACGGCTTCGCGGCCGAGTGGCTCGACGATCCTCCGGCCCCGCTCGACGCGCTCTTTCGCGGTGCGGTCGTCCACCCGACGGATGGGTCACTGCAGCCGGCGCGCTGGGTGCGGCGTCTGGCGGCGCTCGCCGCCGAGGCAGGCGCCGAGCTGCGCGAGCACGAGCGCGTCCAATCGCTCGAGACGCTTGGTGAGGCGCAGGTCGTGGTTGCGACGGATGGGTACACGGGCGGGCTCGTCCCGTTCCTGGACGAGCGGGTGCGGGCGACGCGCGGCCAGGTGCTGGTGACGGGACCGCTCGGCCGCATGCTCTATCCGCGGCCGCATTACTCGCGCCACGGGTTCGATTACTGGCAGCAGCTGCCGGACGGCCGCCTCGTGATCGGCGGTCGGCGCGACGCCAGCCTCGACACCGAGTGGACGGCCGTCGAGGAGACGACGCCGGTGATCCAGGATCGCATCGAGCAGCTCGCCGCGCAGCTGGTCGGCGGCCGCCCGGACGTGACGCACCGCTGGGCGGGAATCTGGGGCACGTCCCCGGACGGTCGCCCGCTCGTCGGCCGTGTGCCGGGCGAGGACCGCGTGTGGGCCGCCGCTGGGTATTCCGGTCACGGCAACGTGATCGGCTTTCTGGCCGGTGACCTGGTCGCGCGCGCGATACTCGGCGAAGGGGCGCCCGACCCGGAGCTGTTCGACCCCGCGCGGCTCGCTTAACCGGCCGGGACGGACTCGTCGCTCTGGAAGAGCGAGAAGTGGTTGCCCTCGGTGTCCTCGCAGCGGGCGAACCACCCGACGCCGGGGATCGGCTGCCTGTCCTCGGCCCGCCCGCCAAGCTCGCGAACGGCGGCGATGTCGGCGTCGATGTCGTCGCTTCCGAAGTAGACGAGCGGCCCGTTGACCTCAGCATCGGTCGGGTAGATCGCGCCGCCGGGCTCGCCCTGGAACATCCAGTACTCGGGGCCGCCCTCCCAGCCCTGGAACTCCCAACCGGCGAGCCGGCCCCAGAAGGTGCGGGCGCGGGTGGTGTCCTTCGCGGGCAGCTCGATGTGCACCAGTTTCGGCTGCATCTGCTCCTCCTCCGTCGGGTCGCGGGACCATAGCGAGGGGTCAGAGCGTGAGCGTCTGGACGTCCGAGAGCCCACCGGCGTCGTACTCGCGCACTGCCGCGATCGCGATCGCGAGGTCCTGGATCGCGAGGCCCGTCGAGTCGAACACAGTGATGTCGGCGTCCGAGCGACGGCCCTGCTCCTCGCCGGCGATGATGCCGCCGAGCGTCGCGACGGCCTCCCGTCCGAGCAGCCCGCGCTCGACCGCGTGCGAGGTGTCGCCCCCATGCGACGCCTGCTCCCACTCGTCCACGACCAGCACGCCGGCGCCGCCGGCAACGCGGGCCAGCTCGTCGGCGCCGATCTCGGCCTTGCCGGGGCCGTCGGCGCCCATCAGGCTGACGTGCTGGCCGGGCCGCAGGCTGCCCTCGGGGAAGAGCAGGTCGTGGCCGGGCGTCACGGTGACGACCACGTCGGCGCCGAGCGCCTCCGCCCGGCTGCCCGCCACGGTCGCGCCGATCTCGCCGGCCACGGCGGTGGCCCGGTCTGCATCGACGTCCCACAGCGCCACGTCGTGGCCTCGGGCGACAAAGGTCTCGGCCGCGGCGCGGCCGTTCACGCCGGCCCCGACGACGGCCGCCCGGCCGGCGTCGTCCCGCCGCAGCACCTCGGCTGCCAGCACGGCCGCAGCACCGGTCCGGCGCGCGGTGACCGCGGCCGTGTCGAGCACGGCGCGGAGCGACCCGTCCTCGGCGCTCGAGAGCAGCACGAGGCCGGTGACCGTCGGTAGGCCGCGAGCGGGGTTGCCGGGGAACGACGTGACCCACTTGAGCAGCGCGTAGCCGCCGCCGAGCGCCGGCATGGCACGAAAGTCGCCCGCCGGGTACGCCTCGACGTAGGTCTTCGGCGGCATCGTCCAGTCGCCGCGAGCGTAGGCCAGGAACGCGTCGCGCACCACGTCGACCGCCTCCGACGGCGACACCGCCGCCCGCACGTGCTCGCCCGTCAGCAGTGGAACGTTCGGCACACCTTCTCCTCGCTCACGTCACCCACGCGTGCGGATTCTGTCGATACGGTCAAACCGGAGGGAGGCCCGCGGCCGGCCCCGGAGCTGCCTGTCCCGAGAAGCGAGGCCCGGAACAGACGGGACTGCTGGTTCTCAGAGGCCCTTGACGGCGTCGACGAGCTTGGCGACCGAGTCCTTGGCGTCGCCGAAGAGCATGGCCGTCTTCGGATCGGGTAGAGCGGGTTGTCGATGCCCGCGAAGCCCGGGTCCATGCGGCGCTTGAGCACGACGACGTTCTTCGCCTGGTCGACGTTCAGGATCGGCATGCCGTAGATCGGGCTGCCGGTGTCGTTGCGCGCGGCCGGGTTCGTCGACGTCGTTGGCGCCGATGACCAGCGCCACGTCGGTCCGCTCGAACTCGTCGTTGATCTCGTCCATCTCGTACAGCTGGTCGTACGGGACGTTCGCCTCGGCGAGCAGCACGTTCATGTGCCCGGGCATGCGGCCGGCGACCGGGTGGATCGCGTACTTGACGTCGACGCCTCGCTTCTCGAGCTCCTCGGCGAGCTCGCGGACGTCGTGCTGCGCCTGCGCCACCGCCAGCCCGTAGCCCGGCACGATGATCACCTGCTGCGCGTAGGCCAGCATGACCGCCACGTCGTCGGCCGTCGTCGAGCGGACGGTGCCGTCGCCCCCGGCGACCGCGGCGGCCGCGCCGGCGCCTGCGACCTGGCCGAAGGCGCCGAACAGCACGTTGGCGACCGAGCGGCCCATGGCGCGCGCCATCATCAGCGTCAGGAGCGTGCCCGACGCGCCGACCAGGGCGCCGCCCACGATCAGCACGTTGTCGTGCAGGACGAAGCCGGTGGCCGCCGCGGCCAGGCCGGTGAAGGCGTTGAGGAGCGCGATCACGACCGGCATGTCGGCGCCGCCGATCGGGAGGACGAACAGCACGCCGAAGACCAGCGCGCCGACGACGAGCAGGCCGAGCACCCACTCCTGCTCGACGCCCGCGATGACCGCGATGCCGAGCGCGACGAGGCCGGCCATCACGAGCGCGTTGACGATCTTCTGGCCCGGGTAGGTGATGGGCCGCCCGCCGATCAGCTCCTGCAGCTTCGCGAACGCGATCAGCGAGCCGGCGAACGAGATCGAGCCGATCAGCGCGCTCAGCACGATCGAGACCGACACGCTGGCGCTCAGGCTCCCCGGCTCGGGGATCGCGTGGTGGAACTCGACCAGCGCGATCAGCGCCGCAGCCCCGCCGCCGACGCCGTTGAACAGCGCCACCATCTGCGGCATCGCGGTCATCTTCACGGCGCGCGCCGCGTACCAGCCGATGGGCGCGAAGACGGCCATGACGAGCAGGATCCAGCCGATGTTCTGCAGCCCGGGCCGGAAGAACGTCGCCACGATCGCGACCGCCATTCCGAATGCGCCCACCCAGTTGCCCTGGCGCGCGCGCGCCGGATTCGACAGGAAGCGGAGCGCGAGAATGAAGCAGATGATCGTGACCAGGTACGCGAGGTTGATCGCGTCCGAGCGGCTCATCGCTTGTCCTCGTCCTCGCCTGGGCGCTTCTTGAACATCTCGAGCATCCGGTCGGTGACGACGAAGCCGCCGACGACGTTCATCGTCCCGAGCGCGACCGCGGCCAGCGAGATGACCCGGATCCACCAGACCTGGCCCGGCAGGCCGGCGACGATGATCGCGCCGACGATGACGATGCCGTGGATGGCGTTCGTGCCGGACATCAGCGGCGTGTGCAGCAGCGTCGGCACCTTCGAGATCACCTCGAGGCCGAGGAAGATCGCGAGGATCAGGACGGTGAGCTCGATGAGGAACTGGCTCTCCATCAGGCCGCCACCCGGTCCTTCGTGACGCACGCGCCCGCGGTGATCTCGTCGTCCCAGTCGAGCTGCAGCTCGCCCTCCGGCGCCAGGTGCTGCAGCAGCGCGAGCACGTTGCGCGAATAGAGCTGGCTGGCGTCGGTCGCCATCGTGCTCGGCAGGTCGAGCAGGCCCACGACCATGACCCCGTCGACCACGGCGATCTCGCCCGGAACTGTCAGCTCACAGTTGCCGCCTGCCTCTGCGGCGAGGTCGACGATGACCGAGCCGGGGCGCATGCCGCGCACGGCCGCGGCCGGGATCAGCCGCGGAGCGGGGCGGCCGGGGATCAGCGCGGTCGTGATCACCGCGTCGAAGCCCGGGATGCGCTCTTCGAGTGCTTGCTGCTGCTGCGCCTGCTGCTCCGGCGTCAGCTCGCGCGCGTAGCCGCCCTCGGTCTCTTCGCCGGTCACGCCGAGGTCGAGGAACGTCGCGCCGAGGCTCTCGACCTGCTCCCGCACCACCGGGCGCACGTCGAAACCGGAGACGACCGCGCCGAGCCGGTTTGCGGTCGCGATCGCCTGCAGCCCGGCGACGCCGGCGCCGAGCACGAGCACCTTCGCCGGGCGCACCGTGCCGGCCGCGGTCATCAGCATCGGGAAGAAGCGCGGCAGATGATCGGCGGCGATCAGCGCCGCCTTGTAGCCGGAGACCGTGCTCTGCGACGAGAGCGCGTCCATCGGCTGCGCGCGGGTGATGCGCGGGATCGATTCCATCGCGAACCCGACGACGCCGCGCTCGGCGAGCAGACGGGTCGTGTCCGGGTCGGTCAGCGGCTGCAGGAACGCGATCAGGACGACGCCGTCGCGCAGGCGGGCGATCTCGGCCGCCGAGGGCTTCGCGACGCGCACGATCGCATCGGCCTGCGCGTCGATCTCGGTCGCCTCGACGACCCGCGCGCCGGCCTCCGTGTACGCGGCGTCGAGGTGTCCGGCGGCGACGCCCGCACCGCGCTCGACGAGCACCTCCGAGCCGGCCTTGACGAGCCGTCCGGCGACGTCGGGAACGAGGGCGACGCGCCTTTCGCCCGGCGTTGTCTCCTTCGGAACCCCGACCTTCAAGCGCGCAACTCTATGCGTGAGCAGCGGACGGCCGGCGCTAGAGCGTGGCCCAGACCTCGAGCTTGGCGCGCGTCCGGCGGATGACCTCGTCGGTGAACTCGGTCGTGCCGGAATGGCCGCCGAGGTCGGCCGTGCGGACCCCGGAGGCGACCGCCTCGAGTGCGCTTTCGCGTAGCGCCCGCGACGCCGCCTGCGCCTGCGGGTCGCCGTAGGCGAGCAGCGCTGCGCCGGCCAGGATCATCGCCAGCGGGTTCGCGACGTCCTTGCCCTGGAGCGACGGCGCGGTGCCGTGCGCGGCCTCTGCGACGACCGCCTGGAGGACGAAGTCGTCGTCGAACGCGACCAGGCGTGACTCCGCGCCCGCGATCGAGCCGAAGAGCGGCAGGACGAGGTCGGAGAGGATGTCGCCGTCGCGGTTCAGCGCCGGAATCACCAGCGGCGAGCCCTCTGTCTGCAGGAGCAGCGCAAACGTCGCGTCGATCAGCTGGGGCTCGTACGGCACCGCCGGGTGGCGTTCCGCCGCGGCGTCCATCTCCTCCTTGAGCAGGCCCTCGTACACGGGGCTGACCGTGTACTTCGGCCCGCCGAACACCTTCGCGCCGCTGCGCTCGGCCTCGCGGAACGCGAACTCGGCCACCGACCGGCAGATGCGGCGCTCGATGCGCTCGGTGCGGAACGCGACCTCGTCGTCGCCCGAGCCCTCCCGCCACTCCTTGGCGCCGTACGCGTCCCCGACCGCCATGCGCACGACCGAGATCGGCGCGTGCACGCCGCCCAGGGGGATCACGCCGGGGATGCGCCGGCCGGTGCGGATGATCACGCGGCCGCCGATCTCCTCCCGCAGGATCCGGTTCGGCGACCCGACGTCGCCGGCGCCCTCCGGCGTGACCGTCGCCGCCTTCAGCCCGAGGCCCGTCTCGCGGATGCGCGCGGCCGCCTCGTAAACGACCTGGTTGTCCGTCGCGCGGCGCGACTCGAGCGACAGGTCGAAGCGCTCGAACGAGACCGGCACCCCGGTGACGGAAGGGTCGAGTGCACGCAGCGCCTCCTCCAGCAACTCCTGCCCGGTCTCGTCGCCCTCGAGCACCACGATCGTCGTCTCGTCCATCGGCGCGCAGATTACGCGGAACCCAGTTGGGCTAGAACGGCTCGATGGCGCGCCACGGAGGATGGCAGCGGCTGGGGTCGCCCCGGCGCTTCCGCTATGTCGACGCCCGCGGGAACCGGATCACGGACCCGGGCAAGCTCGCGCGGATCGAGGCGCTCGCGATCCCGCCGGCCTGGCGCGAGGTGCGCATCGCGGCGCGTCCATCGGCCAAGCTCCAGGCGACCGGCCTCGACGCAGCCGGTCGGCGGCAGTACCTGTACCACGAGGACTACCGCGCGGCCCGCGAGCAGGAGAAGTACGACGGCCTGATTCGCTTCGCCGAGCGGCTGCCCGAGCTCCGCAGCGCCATGTCGGAGCACATGGAGCTCGGCCCGTACGAGCGGGAGTGGGTCGCCGCGGTCGCGGTGCGGCTGATCAACCTGGGCTGGTTCCGGGTCGGCTCCGACCGCTACGCCCGGGAGTCGCGCACCTATGGCGTCACCACGCTGACGAAGCGCCACGTCGCCGTACGCGGCAGCCGGATGAAGTTCTCGTTTCGCGGCAAGCACCGCGTCCTCGTCCGCAGCCAGCTCGTCGACGCCGAGCTCGCCGAGGCCGTCCGCGAGCTGCTCGCGCTCCGCGGGGGCGGGCGCATCTTCCGCTACGTGGAGGAGGGCGAGACGTACAACCTCACCGGGGGCCGCCTCAACGACTACGTCCGGGAGCACCTCGGCGACGACTTCACCGCCAAGGACTTCCGCACGTGGGGCGGGACGTTGACCGCCGCGATCGCGCTCGCCGAGCACGGCCCGGCCGAGACGGAGGCCGAGGCGAAACGCGTCGTTGCGCGCGTGATGCGCACGGTCGGCGAGCGGCTCGGCAACACGCCGGCGGTCGCCCGGAGCTCGTACGTGAGCCCGGCTGTCGTCGAGCAGTACCTGGACGGGCGCACGATCGAGGACTTCCGGCCGCGTCGCCTGCGCGTCGTCGGCGCGCGCGACGTCGCCCTCGACCAGGAGGAGCAGGCGCTCCTCAGCCTGCTGCGCTCCTGGCGGATCCGGCGCGGCCAGGCCGAGGCCGACGCGGCGTAGGAGGCTTTTCCCGCTCTTTGGGAAGACGCCGCTCTGGGCGGCCTGGTGCCGTCCGAAGGCGTCCGTACGATGGGCAGATGGCCCTCTCGCTGGTCGTCGGGCCGGCGAATGCCGGCAAGGTTGCCCTGCTCCTCGAGCGCTATGCGGCCGCAATCGATCGCGATCCGTACCTGATCGTGCCGAACGGGTCGGACGTCGAGCGCGCGGAGCGCGATCTCGTCGCCCGCTTCGGCGGACTGGTGGGCGGCTCGATCGGGACCTTCGACGACCTCTTCCGCCGCCTCGCCCGCCGCGCAGGCGCCCGCCCGGTCGCCACGGACGTACAGCAGACCCTGCTGCTCCGCCGCGCCACCTCCCAGGCGGCGCTGAACGGCCTGAGCACCTCCGCCCGCTCGCAGGGCTTCGTGGACGCGCTCCGGGACGCGGTGCGCGAGCTCGGCGCCGCGCTCGTCACACCCGACCAGCTCGACGGCGACCTCGGCTGCCTCTATGCCGCATACCGGGCCGAGCTCGACCGGCTCGCGCTCTGGGACCGCGACCTACTCCGCGCGCACGCCGTCGAGCGCCTCGAGGGCGACTTCGAGGCCTGGCACGGCCAGCCCGTCTTTGCCTACGGCTTCGAGGACCTGACGGCGGCCGAGTGGCGGCTGATGGAGGCGCTCGCCGGCCGCGCCGAGGTGACCGTCTCGCTTCCGTACGAGCCGGGCCGCCCCGCCTTCGCGGCGCTCGGCCGCACGGCCGACGCACTGTCCCGGCTCGCCGGCGGCCGGGTCGAGGAGCTGCCGCCTGCCTGGGCGGAGGCCGCCCACCCGGCGATCGCGCACGTCGAGCGGGCGCTCTTCGCCGACGCCGCGCCCACGCCGCCGGCGATCGAGGGCGCCGTCCGCTTCTTCGAGGGGGCCGGCCCGCGCGGCTCGCTCGAGCTCGTCGGCCAGGAGATCCTCGAGCTCATCCGCGGCGGCATCGCGCCCGAGCTGATCGGCGTCGTCTGCCCGTCGGTCGAGCGCCTGCGCGCTCCGCTCGAGACCGCCTTCGGCACGCTCGGCATTCCCTACGGCGTCGAGGCGCCGCTCCGCCTCGCGCAGACGGCCTACGGGCAGTCGCTGCTCTCGCTGCTCCGCTACGCATGGCTGGGCGGCGGCCGGCGCGAGCTCTTCGGCTACATCCGCTCGCCGTACTCCGGCCTCGCCCGCTCGCACGCCGACTACGTCGAGGGCCGCCTGCGCGGCCGCGGGATCGCGGCGCCCGAGCGGGTGGAGGCAGAGGTCGAGGTGCTGCGCGGGTCGCGGCTCGCCGTGGTCGACGCGCTGCGGGCTGCCACCGAGCCGGCCGGCGCCGTCCGCGAGTCCGCGGTCGCGCTGCTCAAGGGCGCGCACCGGCTCGACCGGCCTCCGGTCGGCGAGCTGTCGCGCGAGGACCTGCGCGCCTACGAGGCGGTTGCCCGCCTGCTCGACGAGCTGGACGGCTGGCGCAGGCTGAACGGCGAGCTGTCGCCTGAGGACGTCGTCGCTGCGCTCGAGCGGCTCACGATCTGGCCCCGCACGGCCGGCGGCCCGGGCCGCGTCCAGGTGGTCGACCTCATGCGCGCCCGCACCCGGCGCTGGGACGTCGTCTTCGTGCTCGGGCTCGAGGAGGGCAGCCTGCCGCGCCGGCCGCCCGCGTCGCCGTTCCTGGACGACGACCTGCGGCGCCGCGTCGGGCCGAGCCTGCAGCGGCCGGACCCGGTCGCCCGCGACCGCTACCTCTTCTACACCGCGTGCGCGCGCGCGACGCGCCGCCTCTACCTCGTGCGTGAGGCCGCGACCGACGAGGGGGCACCCCGCGAGGCCAGTCCGTTCTGGCAGGAGGTCGCCGCGCTCTTCGACCGCGACGACGTCGTGCGCTGGACGCGCCGGCGCCCGCTCTCCGCGCTCACCTGGCCGCTCGAGGGCGCGCCGACCGACCGCGAGCGGCTCCGCGCGGTCGCATCGCTCGCGGCCGTCGACGGCACCCGCTCCGAGGCGCAGGCGCTCGCGCGCGCCAACGGCTGGGACCGTCGGCTCGACCGCGCGCTCGGCGCCGAGCGCCGCCGCACGCTGCTGCGCAACCCGCTGGTGCTCGAGCAGGTCTCCAGCCGGACGACCTTCAACGTCACCGAGCTCGAGCGCTTCGCCGACTGCTCGTCGGCGTGGCTTTTCGAGCGTGTCGTCGATCCGCGCCAGATCGACGCCGAGGTTGACCCCAAGCTGCGCGGCTCCGTCGCGCACTCGGCGCTCTACCGCTTCTTCAGCGGCATCCAGAAGGAGCTCGCGACCGACAAGCTCGACGCGTCGAACGTCGAGACGGCGGTCGCGTTCATGCGGGCGTGCCTCGACGAGGCGGTCGCCGGCGTGCGCATGGAGATGAGCGAGCTGGACCGGCGGCAGCTGCGGGCCGGGCTGGCGCGCGACCTGGAAGCGCTCGTCCGGGACGAGGCGGAGGGGGAGGGCCGCCTCGTCCCGGACCGCTTCGAGGTCGCCTTCGGCAACGAGCGCTCGACGATCCGCGGACTCGAGCTCGGTGACGGGCTCACCCTGTCGGGAAAGATCGACCGCATCGACGTCGAACCGCTCTCGGCGCGCGCGATCGTCCAGGACTACAAGGCCGGCAAGACCGCCCACTCCGCGCGCGAGATCGAGAAGGAGCTGCGCCTGCAGATCCCGCTCTACATGCTTGTGCTGCGTGACCTGATCGGCCTCGAGCCGCTCGGCGGCGTCTACCGGCCGCTCGCCGGCGACCGTCGTGCGCGCGGGCTGCTGCGGAGCGACGCGGCCGAGGATCTCCCCGGCTTCGTCAAGAACGACTACGTCGAGGACGACGTCTTCTGGGCGCAGGTCGAGGGCGCTCGCGAGACGGCCCGGACGTTCGCGGGCCGCATCCGGGACGGCGACGTGCGGCACGATCCGCGCGGCGGCGAGTGCCCGTCGTGGTGCCAGCTCTGGTCGATGTGCCGCGTGGGGCGCGCATGACCGTCTCCCTGAACCCCGAGCAGGCCGCGGCCGTCGAGGCGCGCGGCCGCGTGTTCGTCTCCGCCGGCGCCGGCACCGGGAAGACGGCCGTCCTCGTCGAGCGCTTCGTCCGCGCGGTCTGCGACGAGGGCGTCGACGTCGACTCGATGCTCGTCATCACCTACACCAAGCGCGCCGCCGGCGAGCTGCGCTCTCGCATCCGCTCGGAGCTCCGTGCCCGCGGGCGGCACGACCTTGCGCGCGAGCTCGACGGCGCCTGGATCTCGACCATCCATGGCTTCTGCAACCGGCTGCTGAAGGCGTACCCGTTCCAGGCCGGGCTCGACCCGCGCTTCCGCGAGCTCGACGAGGCGCAGGCCGCGGTGCTGCGCTCCGAGGCCTTCGAGGCCGCGCTGGATGCGTTCTGCGCGGAGGACGATCCCGACCGGATCCGGCTGCTCGCGACCTACACGGCTCCGGGGCTGCGGCGCATGCTGACCGGCATCTACGAGACGTTGCGCTCGGCCGGACGGCCACTCGTGCTCGAGCTCGGCGAGCCGTCGCAGCTCCCCGGCCGCGTCGATGCGCTCGCCGAGGCCGCCCGCTGCCTGGCCGACGACGCGGACGCGTCCGAGCTGCAGCGGGCGAATGCGGCTCGGCTGCTCGACATCCTCGGGCGCTCGCCGTCCGCCGAGCAGCTGCTCGACCTGAGCCCGCACAAGAACCGGCAGGGCGCCCGCACCGCGAGCTACGAGGAGGCGCGCAAGCAGGTGGAGCAGGCCGCGCTCGACGAGGTCGCGACGCGCGACCGCGACCTACTGCAGGCCCTGCTGGAGGGTTTTGCGGCCGAGTACGCCGCCGCCAAGCGGCGCGAGGCGGCCCTCGACTTCGAGGACCTCCAGCTGGCCGCGCGTGACCTGCTGCGCGAACACGAGGCGATCCGCGCGCGCGAGCAGCTGCGCTTCCGCCACGTGAGCGTTGACGAGTTCCAGGACACGAACAGGCTCCAGTGCGAGCTGATCGACCTGATCAGCGCCGGGCCCGGCGAGAAGGAGGTCTTCTTCGTCGGCGACGAGTTCCAGTCGATCTACGGGTTCCGGCACGCGGACGTGCAGGTGTTCCGCGAGCGGCGCGCGGACGAGGGCGGCGGGCTCGCGCTGACACGCAACTACCGCTCGCGGCCCGACGTGCTCGCCGCGGTCAACCACCTGTTCGCGGAGGAGTTCGGCGACGAGTTCCAGCCGCTCGCCGCCTCCGGCGAGTTCCCGGACCCGGTGTTCGGCCACCCGGTCGAGCTGCTCGTCACCGACAAGGCGTCATACCGCGACACCGGACCCGGGATGCACTGGCGCAGAGCCGAGGCGAGTGCAGTTGCCCGCCGGGTCCGCGACCTCGTCGACCGTGGCGACGCCAGCCCCGGCGAGATCGTCCTGCTCTTCGCCGCCGGCACCGACGCCGAGTGGTACGAGCAGGAGCTGCGCGCGCTCGGCCTGCCCACCTACCGGGCCACGGGCCGCGGCTACTTCGGCCAGCAGCAGGTCGTCGACCTGCTCGCCTACCTGCGCCTGGTGCACAACCGCTACGACGACCAGGCGCTCGTCACCGTGCTCGCCTCGCCGTTCGTCGGCCTGTCCAACGACGCGCTCGTTCTGCTCCGCCGCGCAGCGCCGAAGCGCCCGCTCTTCGTCGGTGTGGAGCGCGGCGTCCCGGAGCTGGACGCGGACGACGCTCGGCTGCTGGCTGCGTTCAAGCAGCGCTACGAGCGGATCTCGTCCGCGGCGCCGCGCCTGCCGCTGGAGCGGCTCTGCGAGGAGATCGTCGCCGCGCACGACTACGACCTCGCCGTGCTGTCCCGCTGGGACGGGCGCCGGCGGTATGCCAACCTGCGCAAGCTCGCGCGGCTCGCGCGCTCGTACGAGGAGCTGCGCGGCCGCGACATCGAGGGCTTCGTCCGCTTCGTCCGCGACCAGCAGGCCGTCGGCGCGCGCGAGCTGGAGGCGGTCGCGGAGGAGGAGGGGGCAGACGCGATCCGGCTGCTGACGATCCACGCCGCCAAGGGGCTCGAGTTCAAGGTGGTCGTCGTCGCGGACGCCGGGCGCGAGAAGACGGCGCCGTCGTCCGAGGAGATCCTCGCGCTCTCGGACGGCCGCTTCGGCTTCCGCATCGTCGACCCGGCGACGAGCAAGCGGCGCGCGGCATTCGCCTACGACGAGGTGCTGCAACGGCGGGAGGCCGAGCAGCATGCGGAGCGGCTGCGCCTCTACTACGTCGCCATGACCCGCGCGATCGACCGCCTGATCGTGGCCGGCTCGGTCGATTTCGCGAAGCCGGACGACACGACTCCGATGGGCTGGGTGCTGAAGCGGCTGGACGCCGCCAAGGAGCTCGAGGCCGCCACCGTGGAGCTGCAGCGCGACGGCGCCACCCTGCTCGTGCGCGTCGACCGCGGCGCCGAGGAGGCACCGGCGGAGGAGCCGCCGGTGGAGGAGGGCCAGCTGCCGCTCTTCGAGGCGATCCCGGCCGGCCGCTCTGAGCCGGCGCCCGTCCTGCCCGAGCTCGCCGCTGTCGAGCCGGCACCGCTGCACGTCCCGCGCAAGCTCTCGTTCACGGCCATCGCGACGTTCGATCGCTGCTCGTACCGCTACTACGCCGAGCGCGTCGCCGGGATGCGGCCGGCGGACTCCGGAGGCGACATCCCGGGCCACGACGGGCTCGGCGCGGCGGAGATCGGCAGCGCCGTCCACGGCCTGCTCGAGGAGATCGACCTGGGCCTGCCGGCCGTGCCCGAGGACATCGAGGCGCGCGTCCGCTCGGCGTATCCGGGCGCGACCGCCGACAACGTCGCGCGCGTGCGCGCCCTGCTCGCCGCCTACTGCGCGTCGCCGCTCGCCGCGCGGCTCGCCGCGCTCGACGGCGTCCAGCGCGAGCCGCACTTCGTCTTCGAGCACGCGGGCGTGCTCTTCCATGGCTACCTCGACGTCGTGCATCGCGGCGGCGGGCGCGCGCTGGTCGTCGACTACAAGTCGAACGCGCTCGGCGACGAGAGCCCCGCCGAGGTGGTCGAGGCCGATTATCGGCTCCAGCGCCTCGTCTATGCGCTCGCCTGCCTGAGCGCGGGCGCGGAGGAGGTCGAGGTCGTCTACCAGTTCCTCGAGCGGCCCGACGAGCCGGTCGCCGCCACGTACGGGCGCGCCGATGTGGCCGCGCTCGAGGCGGAGCTCGGCAAGGTCGTGGGGACGATCGCGGCGGGCGGGTTCCGCCCGACGCCGAGCGAGCGCGTCTGTGCCGGCTGCCCGGCGCTCGGCGCCGTGTGCGCGGGCCCGCGCCTCGTACAGGCGCCCTCTGACGCCCACGCGGCCGTCGCATAGCTACCGTCTCCCGACCCATGCGAGTCGCCGCCCTCTACGACATCCACGGGAACCTGCCCGCGCTCGAGGCCGCACTCGCCGACGTCGAGCGCGAGGGCGTCGACGCGATCGTGATCGGGGGCGACTTCGCGGCTGGGCCGATGCCGGTCGAGACCTTCGACCGGCTGCGCGCGCTCGGTGACCGCGCGCTGTTTCTGAGCGGCAACGCGGAGCGCGAGCTTGCCGACAACACGGCGCCGCAGGAGGAGCTTGGCCGCGCGCGGTTCGAGTGGCTGAGCGAGCAGCTCGGCGCGGAGCGGCTCGACTTCATGCGCTCGCTCCCGGCGAACGTTCGTGTGGTGGTCGACGGCGTGGGGCCGACGCTCTTCTGCCACGGCTCGCCGCGCAGCGACCTCGAGGTACTGACGCCCGACACGCCCGACGACCGGCTACGCGAGGCGCTTGCCACCGCCGACGCCAACGTCGTGATCTGCGGCCACACGCACTCCCAGTGGATCCGCGAGCTCGACGGCATCACCGTCGCCAACGCCGGCAGCGTCGGCCTCCCCTATGAGGACCTGCCGGGCGCGTACTGGGCGCTGATCGCGGACGGCGTCCACCACCGGCGCACGGAGTACGACGTCGCGGCCGCGGCGAGCGCCTACGAGGCGACCGGGTTCCCGGAGGCGGCCGAGTACGCCCGCGAGACGCTGCTCGAGCCGGAGAGCCGGCAGGCCGCGGTCGAGTTCTTCGAGCAGCTTGCCCGCGAACGGCCGGAGTTCGCCGGCCGTGGCGCGTAGCTACGTCCGCGAGGCACGCCGCCCCGTCGGCCGCCGCCGCGACCGCATCCGGCCGATCATCGACCGGCTCGCCGCCGCGCACCCGGACGCGACCATCGCGCTGCGCTTCCGCTCACCGCTCGAGCTACTGGTCTCGGTGATGCTCTCCGCACAGACGACCGACGTGAACGTCAACCGGGTCACCACGACGCTCTTCCAGAAGTACCGGCGGCCCGAGGACTACCTGGCCGTGCCGCAGGAGGAGCTCGAGCGCGACATCTTCGCCACGGGCTTCTTCCGGCAGAAGGCGCGCTCGCTGCGCGGGACGATGCACCTGCTGCTCGAGGACTTCGACGGCCAGGTGCCGACCCGCCTCGACGAGCTCGTGAAGCTTCCCGGCGTCGCCCGCAAGACGGCCAACGTCGTCGCCGCCGAGCTCGGCAACGCGCAGGGCATCGTCGTCGACACGCACGTGCGGCGCCTGTCGCAGCGGCTCGGGCTGACGCGGCAGGAGGACCCGGTGAAGATCGAGCGCGACCTCCAGCGGCTCGTGCCGCGCGAGGACTGGGGGCGGTTCCCGCACCTGCTGATCTGGCACGGCCGGCGCGTCTGTATCGCGCGGGCGCCCGACTGCGCCGAGTGCGTCGTGAACGACCTCTGCCCGTCGAGCCGTGTCGACGTGCAGCCCGCGCTCAGACCGGCGTGAGCGCGATCAGCAGGCCGCCGTCGTCGTCGTAGGCGGGGAAGAAGTCCGCGGTGACCCGCTTCTGCGTGCCTGCGTGCGTCCGCAGCTGGAGGTGCTCGCCGAGCCGGCGGACGCCCCATTCCAGCGAGAGCTCAGCTGGGTTCTTGCCGTCCTCCCAGCCGGAGAGCCCGAGGGCCTGCACCGCGTCCATGCCGATCACGTTGCTTTCCGAGTAGCCGGTCAGCTCGAAGACGCCACGCCCGAGGGCGAGGATGCGGCCCTCCTGGTCGCAGACGACGAACCCGGTGGTCGGAGCCGGGTAGTAGTCGTCCATCAGCTCGAAGAGGAAGCCGAACCCGCAGCGCTGGCACGCCACGGCCTGGCGGGTGATGCCCTCGCGACCGTCGTGGTCGATCGAGCGCTCCTTGCAGTTCGGGCAGATGAAGAACGGCATTCCGCCGGCGATCGTAGCGTTGCGATACCGGGCTAAACCTGAGCGGGTTCCGGGAGTGGCGTGCCCGCGTGGCCCTCGCGCGCCGACAGCCAGCGCTCGGCGTCGAGGGCGCCCATGCAGCCCGAGCCGGCGGCGGTGATCGCCTGCCGGTAGACGTGGTCGACGACGTCGCCGACGGCGAAGACGCCGTCCACGTTGGTCGCGGTCGAGCCGGGCTGCGTGACCAGGTAGCCGGCCTCGTCGTGGTCGAGCTGGTCGAGGAAGAGCGCCGTGTTCGGGTCGTGGCCAATGGCGACGAAGAGGCCGTCCGCCTCGATGTCCGTCGTCTCGCCGGTGCTTACGTTGCGCAGCCGTACCGACGTGACCTTGCCGTCGCCGATGACCTCGTCGACGACGCTGTTCGTGGCGAACGAGATCTTCTCGTTGCCGCGGGCGCGGTCGAGCATGATCGGCGAGGCGCGGAAATCTTCGCGGCGGTGCACGACCGTGACGCTGGCGGCGAACTTGGCCAGGAAGACGGCCTCCTCCATCGCCGAGTCGCCGCCGCCGACGACGATCACGCGCTTGTCGCCGAAGAACGCGCGCGTCGCAGACGGCGCAGTAGGAGACGCCGCGGCCCTGGAGCGTGCGTTCGGAGGGCAGCCCGAGCTGGCGGGCGGTCGCGCCGGTCGAGACGATGACGGACTCGGCGCGGTACTCGTCGTCCCCGACCCAGATGCGGAAGGGGTGCTCGGAGAAGTCGACGCGCGTCACGTCGTCGGTGACGAACTCGGCGCCGAAGCGCTCCGCCTGCCTGCGGAAGTCGCGCATCATCTCGGGCCCCAGCACGCCTTCCGCGTAGCCGGGGTAGTTCTCCACGTCGCTCGTGATCATCAGCTGGCCGCCCCAGGCAAAGCCCTCGATGACGAGCGGGCTCAGGTTGGCGCGGGCGCTGTAGAGCGCAGCCGTGTAGCCGGCGGGGCCGCCTCCGATAATGATCACTTCACGCACGTCGGTACTGCTCAATGATGCTCCTTCAGGTCGTGGCCCTGCTGTGCCGCGTAGCGGGCCTTCAGGTTATTCAACGAAATGGATGGCATGAAGCTTCCCGCCCGCGAACGTGTTCAAGCCCTCGTCGACCCGCGTCGGAAATTCGAGGTTGCCTCCCCGCTGCCGCCGGATCAGGCGGCCGCACGCCTCCGGGAGGTCATCGGTGACCGCCGGTCGCTGTTCCAGGGCGATCCGGGACCGCCGGTGCGGCTCGTCTACGTCCCGACCATCCCGCTGACGCCGTTCCGGCCGGTGCTCGAGGGCGAGATCGAGCTGGAGCGGGGTGGGTCGCTGATGGCAGGAACGGCGCGCCTGTCGTGGGCCTTGCGTATCTTCGCGGGCGTCGTATTCGTCTACCTGGTCGTGTACGGCGTCGCCGGCGTCGCGTACGCGGCCGCGACGGGTGAGCTGGTCGCTGCGCTCTCGGTGCTGGCGTTCCCGGCGGGGGCGCTGCTGCAGCGGTTCTACGCGTCGCTTTTCGTCCGTGAGGTGCGCCGTGCGGTCGGGGAGCTCGAGGCGATGACGCGTGCCGAGCCGCCGCCCGCGCGCCGCGCCACGCTCTGACGCGCATCGTCGGGTCCGGGGCGCCTAGACTCCTCGGCCGTGGCCGCGTCCGTCACCTGGGAAACGCTGCGCCAGCTCGCCGAGTTTCGTGCGGCGCACGGCTGTGCGATCAGCGTCTACGTCGACCTCGACCCGAGCGACACGCCGACCGCCCGCGAGACCTCAACGCGCGTGCACTCGCTGCTTGACGGCCTGCGCACGAGCCATGGCGACTGGGCGAGCCTGTCGCACGACCAGCGCGAGGCGTTGCGCGGTGACGTCGAGCGGATCCGCCGCTGGTTCGACACCGATTTCGACCGCGACGGCGCGCACGGGGTGGCTGTCTTCTGCTCGGGGCTCGACAACCTCTGGCGCACGCTGACGCTCGCCGAGTCGGTCGAGGACGCGGTGTCGGTCGGGCGCGAAGCGCTGCTGACGCCGCTCGTGCCGCTCGTCGGCCGCGGCACCGGTGCGATCGTGGCCGTGGTCTCGCGCGAGGAAGGCCGCCTCTATCGCCTGAGGGCAGGCCGGCTCGAGGAGGTCGTGGACGCGTCCGACGACACGCCGGGCCAGCACGACCAGGGCGGCTGGTCGCAGGCGCGGTACCAGCGCCACATCGAGAACCTCGTCCTGGAGCACATCAAGTCCGTGGTCGGCGAGCTCGGGCAGCAGGCGCGGCGTGCAAGGTCGGCACGAGTGGTCATCGTCATCCCCCAGGAGATGCGCAGCGAGTTCGAGAACGCGCTCCCGGGCGACGTGAAGGAGGCCGTCGTCGGGTGGGCGCAGGCGCCGGCCCAGGCCGGCCCGACCGAGCTGCTGGAGGCGGTGCTGCCGGTACTCGAGCAGGCCGACGCGGAGGACGAGGCAGAGCTGGTCGAGCGCTGGCGCGAGGAGATCGGCCGGGACGGGCGTGCAGCGGCCGGCTGGGCGAAGACGCTCGAGGCCGCGTCGGACGCGCGCGTCGAGGTGCTGCTCTTCTCTCAGGGCGTCGCGCACGACGCGTGGCAGTGCCCGGCATGCGGGCGGCTCTCCGCGACCGGTGGCCAGTGCCCGCTGGACGGTACCGAGATGGACCACCGCGAACGCGGCCTCGACCTGGCCGTGCACCACACGCTCGCCAACGGCGGGCAGGTGCGGGCGCTCCGGAACCGCCAGGACCTCGATCCCGTGGAAGGGATCGGGGCCTTGCTCAGGTTCTAGGCGGCTTCGGTTCTCGACGCTTCGACGCTGGGCTCGTCGGGCTCGTCGGGCTCGTCGGGCTGCACGGGGCGCAGCTCCGGCGCCTGCGCCAGCTGGGGCGTCCGGTCGATCGGCGTCAGCTCGGCGAGCTCCTCGCTCGCGACCGCCCCGTGCTCCTTGAACCGCCGCGCGGTCACCAGGACGCGGCGCTCGAGCGAGCCCATCGTGTCGTTGTAGGAGCGGACGGCGCCGTCGAGGCTGCGGCCGAGCTTCGCGAAGTGGTCGCTCATCGTCGAGAGCCGCGTGTGCAGCTCGCGGCCGAGCTCGCTGATGTGCCGGGCGCTCTCGGCGACCTGCTCCTGGCGCCACCCGTACGCCACGGCGCGGAGGAGCGCGATCAGCGTCGTCGGGGTGGCCAGGATCACCTGCTGGTCGACGCCCTGCTCGATCAGCGTCGGGTCCTGCTCGAGCGCTGCGCTGAAGAACGGCTCGCCCGGGAGGAACATGACCACGAAGTCGGGCGCGTCCTCGAACTGGCTCCAGTAGCTCTTGGCGCTCAGCTTGCGGATGTGGTCGCGCACCTGGCGTGCGTGATCCGCGAGCTTCGCCTGCCGCGTGCCCTCATCTGTTGCCTCGAGCGACTCGAGGTACGCGCTGAGCGGGGCCTTCACGTCGACGACCACGCTGCGGCCGCCCGGAAGCTTCACGATCATGTCCGGCCGGAGCCGGCCCTCGTCGGACATGGTCGTCGTCTGCTCGACGAAGTCGCAGTGGGCGAGCATGCCGGCCATCTCGACGACGCGCTTGAGCTGCATCTCGCCCCAGCGGCCGCGGACGCTCGGCGAGCGGAGGGCGGTCACGAGATTGCCGGTCTCGAGGCGTAGCGCCTGCTGGCCCTCGGCGAGCGAGCGCACCTGCTCCGACAGCGTGCTGTACGCGTGCGTGCGGGCCTGCTCGAGGGTGCGAATCTGACCGTCGACCTTCTCGAGCGACTCGCGGATCGGCGAGACGATCGCCTCGACCGCCTTCTGCCGCTGCTCGAGATCGCCCTGCGCGGTGACCTGGAAGCGCTCCAGTTGGGTGCGCGCGAGCTCGAGGAACGCGGTGTTGTTCGAGCGCAGCGCCTCCGAGGACAGGGCCTTGAAGCTCTCTGCGAACCCGGCCTCGGCGCGCTCGAGCAGCTTCACCTTCTCCTCGAAGCGCGCGCGCTCATGCTCCAGCTCGAACCGGAGCCCCGTCATCGACGCGTCCGCGCGCGCACGCGCGAGGAGCCAGGCGCCGGCCGCGCCTGCGGCGGCGCCGATCAGCAGAGCAAAGATCGGGATCATGGTCTACAAACAGTAGGAAGCTCATCGGACGGCACGATCCGGCCGATAGAGAACCGGCGAAGGCCGTTGCTACCATCCGCCGCGCTCATGGCCGAGAAGAAGAAAACACCTGCACCTCCGCGCCGTCCGGTCCAGGCGCCCAAGCGCCGCACCGCGACGAACAAGTCCTCCGCGGGCGACCGGAAGATGCTGCTCGGGATCCTGGGGGCGTCGGCGGTCGTGCTCGTGGTCGCCGCCGTCGCGTTCCTGACCCTCGGCGGCTCGAGCAGCGCCAGCGGCGACGCCGGCGTGAAGAGCGCCATGGAGTCGGCCGGCTGCAGCTTCAAGACGGTGAAGGTCCACCCGCTCAAGCCGGGGCTGATCCACGTGCAGGTCGGGACGGTCGTGCCGTACAACAGCTTCCCGCCGTCCGGTGGGTCGCATTACCCGACGCCCGCGATCTGGGGCTTCTACACGACGGCTGTCGACCCGCGGTATGTCGTGCACAACCAGGAGCACGGCGGCGTGATCCTGTGGTGGGGACCCCAGACGCCCGCCTCGACGGTCTCCGATCTGCGCGATTTCTACGACTCGTCGTCCCTCTCGATGTTCGGCACCCCGCTGAAAGCACTCGGCAAGCGAGTCGCAATCACCGCCTGGACCGGCGATACATCGAAGTACGGCTCCGACCCGACCTACTACGGCTTCGCACACTCGGCCGTGTGCCCGACCTTCAACAAGAGCGCGTTCACGAAGTTCCGGGACACCTATCGCGGCAAGGGGCCGGAGGGGATCCCGGAGAGCGTCAACGTCGAAGGCACGTAACCCCGTTACCCTGCGTCCGCGCCGGGGTGGCGAAATTGGTCATACGCGCCTGACTTAAAATCAGGTGTCCCGCAAGGGGCGTGAGGGTTCGACTCCCTCCCCCGGCACTCTGCAAGCTCGCGGCGTCGTCCAAGGGGATGTGCGGCGAAGCGGGTGGCTGCAAACGGGACAGCGACCATCAGGGGCATTCTCCTGCGCGCGGAATGACGCCTGCGTGCACGTTGGATACGGTCTGCGCGCCGGAGGCGGCACCGGAATGGGCAACGCACGCCGCCTCCGGCCGCTCGCCTTCGCCCGTTTTCGGCCGTGCGCAAACCCGAATGGACGCGACGCCGCCGTTGGTCGAGAATGGCGGCCAGTGTCCGAGGACCGAGGGGACAGATCCGCGTGCTCCTGGTCGACGACGACGAGACTTTCCTCGCGTCGCTTGCCGAGCTCGTCGACCAGCAGCCGGAGCTGCTCGTCTCCAGCACGGTCTCGGACGGCATCGCCGCGCTCGACCGCGTCGAGATCGAGGAGCCGGACGCCGTCGTCATCGACCTGCACATGCCGCTGCTCGACGGCGTCAGCACCGTCGCCCGCCTGCGCCGCGACCGGCCGAGCCTCTGCCTGATCGCGATCACCGGCGACGACGCACCGGCGCTCAGCCGTGCGGCCCGCGAGGCCGGCGCTGACGACGTGCTGCTGAAGAGCGAGCTGGTCGAGGGGCTCGTCGCCCGTCTGCGGGCGACCGTACGCGCCGCGCCGCAGACGGTCTAGCCAGCAAAATCACGCCGTGCTGGTCATTCTCGCCATCCTGGCGGCGATCTTCCTGCTGCCCTCGCCCTGGGGGCTGATCGCGATCATCGGCGCGGCCGCCGTCGACCTCGCCGAGGTCGGGTTCGGGCTCTGGTACGCGAAACGCCGCCGGCCGCAGACCGGGCCTGAGGCGCTCGTCGGGAGCATCGCCCAGGTCGTCATACGCTGCGACCCGCTCGGCCAGGTACGAGCCGAGGGGGAGCTCTGGCAGGCCCGCTGCGAGCCGACCGCCGAGCCGGGGGACGATGTCCGCGTCGAGGCGATCGGCCCCGACCTCGTCCTGACCGTTCGGCCGGTGCCGTCGGGCACCTGATTACACTCCGGGCGATGGCCAGCGTCGAGGAGGGCGTCTCGAGCGCGCTCGAATGGGACTCGCCTCTCTTCCGCACCGCCGTCACCCAGCTCGAGCAGGCCCTGCCCTACGCCGACGTCGACGACTCGATCGCGCTGCGCCTGCGCTACCCGGAGCAGGCGGTCATGCTCTCGGTCCCGGTCCAGCTCGACGACGGCTCCGCCGCGGTCTTCCCCGCCTACCGGGTACGGCACTCGACCGCGCTCGGCCCGACCAAAGGTGGGATCCGCTACGACTCCGAGGTGACCCTGGGCGAGTGCGCCGCGCTCGCCATGTGGATGACGTGGAAGTGCGCGCTGTTGCGCCTCCCGTACGGCGGCGCCAAGGGCGGCGTCCGCTGCGACGTCAAGTCGCTGTCGCAGGCGGAGATCATCGAAGCTGACGCGCCGCTTCACCTCCGAGCTGCTGCCGTTCATCGGGCCGAAGAGCGACATCCCCGCGCCGGACATGGCGACGAACGAGCAGACGATGGCCTGGATGATGGACACCTACTCGATGCTGGTCGGGCACGCCGTGCCGGAGATCGTGACGGGCAAGCCGATCGCGCTCGGCGGCTCGGTCTTCCGGCATGAGGCGACCGGTGCGGGCGTGGTCATGGTCACGGAGCGAGCCTGCGACCGCCTCGGCATGCCCCTCTCGCAGCAGCGTTGCGTGGTGCAGGGCTTCGGGAATGTGGGCGGGATCGCGGCCAGCGAGCTCGCCGATCGCGGCGCCCGCGTGATCGCGGTCTCCGACGTCTCCGGCGGGCTCTACGACCCGAAGGGGCTCGACATTGTGACGCTGCACGAGTGGGCGGCCCGGCACGGGTCGCTCGCCGAGTACCGCGAGTGCGAGCGGATCACGAACGCGGAGCTGCTCGAGCTCAACTGCGACGTGCTGGTGTTGGCGGCGCGCGAGGACCAGGTGACGGTCGAGAACGCCGGCCGCATCGACGCGCGCCTGATCGCCGAGGGCGCGAACGGCCCAACGTCGATCGAGGCCGACGAGATCCTCGTGGAGCGCGGAATCCCAGTCCTGCCCGACGTGCTCACGAACGCCGGGGGCGTGACCGTGTCCTACTTCGAGTGGGTGCAGGACCTCGGCCGTCTGTTCTGGACGCGGAACGAGATCCGCGCGCGCCTCGCCGACAAGCTGACCGACGCCTTCGACCGGGTCTGGGCGCTGTCGGCCGACGGCCACATGACCCTTCGCGCCGCCGCACTCGTCGCCGGCATCCGCGAGGTGGCCGCAGCGATGACGTCCAGGGGGTTCTACCCGTGAGAGCGCGCGATGCGATGGTCACGGAGCCGCGCTCGTTGTCCGTCGACGCGACGGCGCAGGAGGCGGGGGTGCTGCTCGCGCGGCCCGAGGTGCGGGCCATCTTCGTCTGCGCGGGCGAGCAGCTCGTCGGCGTGGTCACGCGCAAGACGCTCGTCCGCGAGGTCGTCGCGCCCGGCCTCGTCCCCGGCGAGACGCGACTGGCGGAGATCGCCGAGGTGCCGCACTGGACGATCGACGGCGACATGCCGGTCGAGGAGGCGTTCCGCTTCCTCGAGGAGCACGACGCCGAGCGCGTCCCAGTCGTCGAGGACGGGCGGCTGGTCGGCGTACTGTCGCGGAGCGTGCTCCAGCGCCGGCTCGCCGAGGACGAGCCTGACGCGGCCATCACGGCCGAGCAGTAAGGTCGCCCGGTGCGAAATCTGCTGATCTCCTGGCTGGTCATCGCGCTTGCCTTTGCGGTGACCGCATGGCTGCTCGGCGGCGTCACCATCAACGGCGGCGTCTGGGGCTACATCTGGGTGTCGGCCCTGTTCGGGCTCGTGAACACGATCATCGGCTCGATCCTGCGCCTGCTCACCCTGCCGCTGACCGTGATCACACTCGGGCTGTTCCTGATCGTCGTCAACGCGATCGTCCTCGAGATCACCGATGCGCTGACGCACGACCTGACGATCAACTCGTTCTTCTGGGACGCGATCTGGGCGTCGATCATCATGTCGATCGCGACCGAGGTCCTCCAGTACGCGCTCGCCGGCGCTAGACGACGGTCACGGTGACGCGCTGCACGCCGTTGTTGGCGTAGCCGCCGAGGTTCCACGGCGGGTCGTTCGGCTGCACGTTTCCGGCCTCGTCGTGCGCACTGCATGAGAGGACGTACTCGCCCGGGCCGGGCGGCTCCCAGATGAACGACCAGCGGCACCAGGCCCAGCGGCCGTCGACATCGCGCTCGAGCTCTGCCTCCTGCCACGTCTCGCCGTCGGTGCTCACGTCGACGCCGGCGACGGGCGCGAGCCCCGACCAGGCGCGGCCTTCGAGCTCGACGCGCCCGAGCGGCACGGTGCGCGCGCCGCGTGAAGAAGTCCGGGATCCCCGGCGGCGCCATCAGCGCGCGCGGCTGGATGCGCGTGACCGGCTCGCCCTCGTCGTCCTCCTCGTCGCGGTACCGGTACGCGGCCGTCATCTGGTAGCCGCGGAACGGTTCCGCGACGACTTCGACGGAGGCGAGCCACTTCACGCTCGTCATGCCGTACCAGCCCGGGACGACCAGCCGCAGCGGGAAGCCATGCTGCGGCAGCAGCGGCGCGCCATTCATCTCCCAGGCGAGCAGCACGTCCGGCATCAGGGCGTCGTGGAGGCCGAGGCTGCGCTGGTAGGCCTGCTCCTCGCCGCCCTCGATCCCGCGGTCGATGCCGGTGAAGAGCACCTCGACCGCGTCGGGCAGCAGACCCGCCTCCTCGAGCAGCCCCGCGAGCGGCGTGCCGCCCCAGACCGCCGTCCCGACGGCCTCGTGCAGCCACGGCTGGGAGACCGGGCGCGGCGTCAGCCGGGCGCGCCCGTTGCCGGCGCACTCCATCGTGACCGCGTGCTCGACGGCTGGCCGCGCGTGCAGGTCGTCGAGTGTGAGGCTGAGCGGCCGCTCGACGAGGCCGCCGATCTCGCAGGCGCCACGACGCGGGGTCGACGACCGGGACGTCGTAGTGGATCAGGAGGTAGTGCAGGCCGGCGGGCGTGACGGGCCACCGCAGGGCCTCGAGCGGCATGCCGTGGTTGCGGGCCGCAAGCTGCAGCTCCTCGAGGCTGATCTCGCTCGCGTCGCTGAGCGGCACGGCTCGGACGCTAACAACAGGTGTACGCGCCTGGCGGGGCGTCGCCCTCGACCGGCTCGGGCAGCTGCGCCGCCTCGAGCGCGATCCCGTCCAGAATGTCGCGCTCGCTTACCTCCAGTGTGTCGAGGCCGTAGTGGTCGAGCACCTCGCGCAGGATGACCGTGCCGGCGACGATGACCGGCGCGCGGTCCGGGTCCAGGGCCGGCACGCGGCGGCGCTCCTCGAGGGGAAGGCCGGCGAGGCGCTCGAGCTGCTTGCTGACCGCGTCCGCCGTTAGGACGTGCCCGTCGACGCGCTCGGGGTCGTACTCGTCGAGGCCGAGGTCGAGCGCGGCCAGCGTGGTGATCGTCGCGGACACGCCGATCGCCTCGGTAGGCGCCGGTTCGGCCGGGGCGACCTCGCGGAGCAGCGAGCGCACCGCGGTCGCGCATGCGTCCAGCTCCTGCGCGCTGGACGGGTCGGCGTGCAGGTAGCGCTCGGTCATCCGCACCGAGCCGGCGTCGATGCTCGTCGCGGCGCGGATGCCGGCGTGGTCGCCGAGGACGAGCTCCGTCGACCCGCCGCCGATGTCGATGACGAGCGTCGGCGCGGCCAGGGTGCGCCCGAGGGTCGCGCCCCGGAAGCTGAGCTCCGCCTCCTCGGGGCCAGCGACGAGCCGGGTCGTGAACCCGTAGCTCCACTCGATCTCGCCGAGGAAGGCGTCGCCGTTCTCGGCGTCCCGCACCGCGCTCGTCGCCACGAGCAGGGCGCGCTCCGCGCCGAGCTGCTCGAGCGACCGGCGGTAGTCGGTCAGGACGTTGCGGACGCGCGCGATCGGCAACGGCAGCAGGCGCCGCCGCCGGTCGACGCCCTCGCCGAGGCGCGTGATCTGCGAGCGGCGCAGCACCTCGTCGACGCGGCCCTCCGCGACATCTGCGACGAGCAGCCGGGTGGTGTTCGTTCCCTGGTCGAGAGCGGCGACACGCACGACGCCACCGTAGCCCGGCCGCGCAGGGCGGCCGGGCCACGAAAGCTCCTACGCGATGGCGCGCGTCTTGCCGGCCAGGCGGTTGTAGACCGGGACGATGCGCGGGTGGACGTCGCCGAGGTCGCCGGCAGCGGCGAGCTCGGTCTCGGCGAAACGCCCGAATGACTCCGGCGAGTCCCAGACGTCGACGACGAAGATCCCGCGTTCGGTGGTCGCAATCGTGTGCGAGACGGCCGGGTGGCTGCTGCCGTCGCCCGCGTGAGCGCTCATCTGCGTCGTCATGGCGTCGTACTGGTCGGTCGTGAAGCCGGGCAGGTCGATGATGACCGCCACGTTCGGCTGCGTGCCCGAGCCGATCAGCATGTTGTGCACCGGCAGGATGGTCGGCTCGAACGGCGGGATGCCGGCCGCCTGCATCTTGTCCATGTTGGACTCGATGAAGCTCTTGAAGGCGTCGGCCGACTCCCAGACGTCGATGATCATCATTCCGTCGTCCGTGTCCAGGCCGAGGTGGTGGATCAGGCCCGCCGGCGGATTTTCCGCGGTGATGCCCATCAGCTCGTTCACCGTGTCGTACATCTCGTGCGTGCCGCCCGGAAGCTCGGCCATTGCAAGGATCGCCATCTACTCTCCTTTTTCTGTCGGTGCCCAGGTCCACTCGCCCGGGGCCGCGTTCAGTCTCCTCTTCGGCGTCAGGGCTTGCACGGTTGTCTGCAACCCCTTAATTGACGCGCTACAATTCCGGCCGCGACGCGGGGTGGAGCAGTCAGGTAGCTCGCCGGGCTCATAACCCGGAGGTCGCAGGTTCAAATCCTGCCCCCGCTACTCGAAAGGCCTCGGGAAACGAGGCCTTTCTTGCAGGACCACCGAGCAGCGGGCAGAGTCGCGTCGTGAAGATCCGCGCGGCCGTCCTCGAGGAGTTCGGGTCACCACTCGTCGTGCAAGACGTCGACGTTGCCGAGCCGCGTGCGGGCGAGGTGCTCGTCCGGCTCGTCGCGTGCGGGGTCTGCCACACCGATCTCTACACCGCGTCCGGCGCCGACCCGTCGGGGTATGCGCCGGCCGTCCTCGGTCACGAGGGCGCCGGTGTGGTCGACCGAGTCGGCGAGGGCGTCGAGTCGGTCGTGCCCGGCGACCACGTGGTAACGCTGTTCTCGCCGCAGTGCCGCGAGTGCGTCCACTGCCTGGATCCGCGCACGAACCTCTGCCTCGCGATCCGCGAGCAGCAGAACCTCGGCTACCTCCCCGATGGCACGACGCGACTGTCGCGGGACGGCGAGCCGATTCGCCACTTCATGGGCACGTCGACGTTCGCGGAGTACACCGTCATGCCGGAGATCGCGCTCGCGAAGGTGCATCCGGAGGCGCCGCTCGACCGGGCATGCCTCTTCGCGTGCGGGCTCTCGACGGGGCTGGGTGCTGCGATGAACACGGCGCGCGTAGAGCCGGGCACGACGTGCGTCGTTTTCGGCGCCGGAATGGTCGGCCTCGGCGCCGTTGCGGGCTGCCGGCTGCAGGCGGCCGAGCGGATCATCTGCTTCGACCTTTCGGAGGACCGGCTCGAGCTCGCGCGCGGACAGGGCGCGACGGATGTGTTCGCCGGCGGCGCCGACGCGGTCGACCGCGTCCTGGAGCTGACCGGAGGCTTCGGCGCCGACTACACGTTCGAGGCGACGGGGAACGTCGCGGTCATGCGGCAGGCGGTCGAGTCGGCTCGCATGGGTTGGGGCCTTGCGACGATGTGCGGTGTTGCCGGCAAGGGCGAGACGCTCGAGGTCGTCCCCCGCTACCTGATCACCGGCCGTCGGGTCGCCGGCTCCTCGTTCGGCGGTGTCAAAGGCCGGGACGGTGTCCCGCAGCTCGTCGAGCGCTGGCTCGCCGGAGAGATCGACGTCGAGCCGTTCGTCTCGCACACACTCGCCCTGGATGAGGTCAATCGGGGCTTCGAGCTCATGGAGCAGCAGGCCGGCATTCGCAGCGTCATTCGCTTCGACAGCTGACGACTCAGGTTCTGCACGGGAGCCCTCCCTCAAGGGCCCCCGTGCATCTGTCGGCCGCGGATTCGCTACGGGACGGGTACGCCGTCCACGAAGAGCTGGATCGAACCGTCAGCCAGGCCCACCGAGTCCACCGTGTCGTTGCCGGCGAGGGTGTTGACCTCCAGGCGGTCGGTCGCCTCGTGATTGAAGATCGTCACTAGCGGGGCGAGGCCGCCCACCTTCACTTCGCCCGAGTCTCCGCTGACGTCGACGGCGTCGTCACCGGCGGTGCCGTTCAGCACGACCCGGTCGACCTGGCCGTCGCCACTCGTGCCGCCGAGGGTGGCGGCGAGGTCGGCGGTGACGCTGGTGACGTCGGTGCCGGCGAGGTTGTTGACGGTGATGGTGTCGGCACCGCCGAGGGCGTTGACGTCGACGTGCTCGACGCCGGCGGTGTCCATGGTGATGGTGCCGACGTCGCGGAAGAAGCGGAGCCGGCTGCCGTTGGCCGACAGGGTGAACTGCTCCGCGGCTGCTGCGCCGTTGAAGCGCATCGTGTCGGCGCCGTCCTGGCCCTCGACGACGTCGCTGCCGTCGCCCGGTCCCAGATGAACAGGTCGTCACCGGAGCCGAGCAGGGCGATGTCGTTGCCGCCGTTGCCGTCGACCGAGTCGTTGCCGGCACCACCGAGCAGCGTCTCGATGCCCTTGCCGCCGGCGAGCGTGTCGTTGCCGTCGCCGCCGTCCAGGGTGAGCGCGATTGCGCCGGCCGCGAGCGCGGAGGCGTCGATGGTGTCGTCGCCTGCGAGCCCGTGGACGGCGAGCGCGTCGGTTGGCTCCTGGTGCTGGATCGTGACCAGCGGCGCAAGCCCGGAGACGGCGACGGCGGAGCTGTCGCCGCTGACCTTGATGGCGTCGTTGGCCTGGGTGGCGTTGACGATGACGTTGTCGGCTGCGCTGTCGCCGGTGGTGCCGCCGAGGGTGGCGGCGAGGTCGGCGGTGACGCTGGTGACGTCGGTGCCGGCGAGGTTGTTGACGGTGATGGTGTCGGCACCGCCGAGGGCGTTGACGTCGACGTGCTCGACGCCGGCGGTGTCCATGGTGATGGTGCCGACGTCGCGGAAGAAGCGGAGCCGGCTGCCGTTGGCCGACAGGGTGAACTGCTCCGCGGCTGCTGCGCCGTTGAAGCGCATCGTGTCGGCCCCGTCCTGGCCCTCGACCACGTCGCTGCCGTCGCCCGGGTCCCAGATGAACAGGTCGTCACCGGAGCCGAGCAGGGCGATGTCGTTGCCGCCGTTGCCGTCGACCGAGTCGTTGCCGGCACCACCGAGCAGCGTCTCGATGCCCTTGCCGCCGGCGAGCGTGTCGTTGCCGTCGCCGCCGTCCAGGGTGAGCGCGATTGCGCCGGCCGCGAGCGCGGAGGCGTCGATGGTGTCGTCGCCTGCGAGCCCGTGGACGGCGAGCGCGTCGGTTGGCTCCTGGTGCTGGATCGTGACCAGCGGCGCAAGCCCGGAGACGGCGACGGCGGAGCTGTCGCCGCTGACCTTGATGGCGTCGTTGGCCTGGGTGGCGTTGACGATGACGTTGTCGGCTGCGCTGTCGCCGGTGGTGCCGCCGAGGGTGGCGGCGAGGTCGGCGGTGACGCTGGTGACGTCGGTGCCGGCGAGGTTGTTGACGGTGATGGTGTCGGCACCGCCGAGGGCGTTGACGTCGACGTGCTCGACGCCGGCGGTGTCCATGGTGATGGTGCCGACGTCGCGGAAGAAGCGGAGCCGGCTGCCGTTGGCCGACAGGGTGAACTGCTCCGCGGCTGCTGCGCCGTTGAAGCGCATCGTGTCGGCCCCGTCCTGGCCCTCGACCACGTCGCTGCCGTCGCCCGGGTCCCAGATGAACAGGTCGTCACCGGAGCCGAGCAGGGCGATGTCGTTGCCGCCGTTGCCGTCGACCGAGTCGTTGCCGGCACCACCGAGCAGCGTCTCCGCTCCGGAGCCTCCGAGCAGGACGTCGTTTCCGTCTCCGCCGGAGATCGTCGTCGGGATCGCGTTCGTGAACGCCCCGTTGTTGTCGTCGATCCGCACGAGGTCGTCTCCCGCCCGCGCATCAACGGCGATCCGCGCGATCTGCTTGCGCTTGAAGCTGAAGTCGGCCGAGCCGTTGTCGCCGACGTCGATCTGGAGTGTGCCGGGGTTGTGGGCCTTCAGACGAAGCGCGATCTTGTCTGCCGCCTGCGTGCCCTCGATCACCAGCGTGCGGTGCTTGAGCTTCGGGTGCTCGAAGCGCGCGTACTTGGCGTGGTAGGAGGAGTAGCTCGGCTTCGGCTTGATCTTCGCCGCGGCCGCGCCGGGCGCGAAAACCGCCGCGGCGAGGGCGAGCACGGCGACCGTGAGCACAAGGGTGACGGTTCGCGAATCCTTGAAACTGTCAAGCATCTTCATGGTGTCCCTTTCGGAGTTGTTGGCTTTCATCTCCTGGGAAGACACCGCGAACCAGCAGCTATTCCCGCCGCCGTAGGCCAATTCACGTTGCGTGCCGCGACGGGAATAACCTCGGCTGAACGGTGTCTTCCAGGGCGTGAGAGCTTTCTGCTCAGTCCCGTTGATCCGCCCCTCGCGTCCGACCGGGTTACCGTTGGTGCTGCCATGCCGCTAAGACGCCGTCGAGACGACGAAGCCGGCGGTTACGAGATCGCCGAGCTGGCCGCGCTCGCGGACGGGTCGCTCGCCCCCGAGCGTCGCGCCGAGCTCGAGGCCCAGGTCGCCGCGTCTGACGAGCTCGCCGACCGCCTCGCCGAGCAAGAGCGGGCCGTTGCGCTCATGCGCACCGTGGCGGCCCAGGTCGAGGCGCCAGAGGCATTGCGAGCGCGTGTCGACGCGCAACGGCGGCCGCGCCGCGTGGCCGCATCACGCCGCCTCGTTCTGGTCGGCGCCGGTGCGGCCGCCGGCCTCGCGGCGATTGCAATCGGGCTCGGGGTCTTCGGTTCGAGCACAACCGGCCCGAGCTTCAACGCCGCCCTAGCCGCGACCGACCTGGCGCCGGGCGCCCGGGGCGAGGCGACCCTTACGAAGATGCCGTCGGGCTGGCGGATCGAGCTCGACGCCACCGGGCTTCCCCGCCGCGACGGCGGGCGCTTCTACGAGGCGTGGCTGCGGAACCCCGCCGGTGTGCTCGTGCCGGTCGGAACGTTCAACGACGGCCGCAACGTCACCCTGTGGGCAGGCGTGCCGCCGACGGACTTCACGACGCTTACGGTCACGCGCGAGACGGCCGACGGCAATCAGGCCTCGTCGGGCGAGAAGGTGCTCGTCGGGACGGTTCAGACCGGCGGCTGACGCTTCGGCGTGTCAGAGGCCTTACGACCCGCCTTCGATTCGGCGCACCACCTGCTGCCGCGCGCGGTACAGGCGGCTCATCACGGTCCCCGTTCGAATCCGGAGGGAGTGGGCGGCCTCCTCGTAGGACAGGCCGGTGATGTCGACGGCGACGAGAACGTCACGGAAGTCGTCGGGGAGCGCGGCAATTGCGGCGTAGAGCTCGCCGGCCTCGAGCGCGGCCTGCGGATCGCGCGCATGGGGGTCGCTGACGAGGTCGAGCTGCTCGGGCAGCGGGTCGGGACGTAGCCGGCGGCTCTCGGCACGCTTCTGGTTCAGGAACGTGTTGCGTAGCGCGCGCAGGAGGTAACCGAGGTCATCCTCGTTGCGCAGCAGGCGCGGGCGGCCGAGGACGCGGGCGTAGGTCTCCTGAACCAGGTCCTCTGCCTGCTCGCGCGAGCCGCAGAGCGCCCAGGCGGCCCGGAAGAGCCGGTCGAGGTGATCTCCCAGCCGGGCGGGGTCGAGCGTGCGCTCCATAAGTGAAGGCCGTGACGGCCTGTGCGTCCCGGCCGAGCATACGGCCGGGCGAGGGTCGTTGTCATCGCGACAACACCGACAGACCGTTCCCGAGCGGACGCCTGGTCGGGAATAGACAGCGGTCGCCGGTGTCTCTCCTCACAGAGGCAATTCGGCGACTCGATCGAAAGGAAACCATGAACCACCAGGCCACCCACACGACCGGACACACGAAGCCCAGCAGGCGATTCCTTCTGGTTGCCAACGAGTCTTTTGACCTCGCGGCACTCGGTGACGTGATCGCGCTCCGCGCTGATGAGGAGCCCGCGAAGGCGTTCGTTATCGCCCCGGCGCTGAATTCGCGCCTTCGCCACTGGGTCTCCGACGAGGACGAGGCGCGGCGCAACGCCGGCCTTCGTCTCGACGCAAGCCTCGAGCGGCTCAGCGCGCTTGGCATCGAAGCGCATGGCGTCATCGGGGACGGCGACCCACTCCAGGCGATCAGCGACGCCCTGAACGAGTTCGACGCGAACGAAATCGTGATCGCGATGCATCCGGCGGGGCGTTCGCACTGGCTCACGAACGACCTGGTCGGACGGGCCCGGCGGCGCTTCGATCAGCCCGTGACGCCGATCCTCGGCAAACCAAGCGAGGACTCAGTGCCGGGCCCCGCGTCCAGCAGGCGACGAGCGCGGGTCGTGTGGGAATAGACACCGGCTCGCGGTGTCCTTGTCTCACGAGACGTCAAATCACTGCGAAAGGAAGTCATGGAGAACCTCATCACCGTCACCATGGATGACCGACAGTCGTCCGCACCGAGTGAGCGCGTGAGCGCGCTGACGCGAGAGTTGGCCCAGCGGCAGAGCGGAGGAGTCGAAGTCCTCCTCCTCTGGCACCCGGATGTTGATCGGGTGGAGGTTTCTGTGCGCGACTCGAGAACCGGCGCGGAGTTTCAGATTGACGTCCCGCCGGCCGATGCACTCGAGGCCTACTACCACCCCTACGCGTATGCCGCGAGGCTCGAGAGCTTGTTCGGCATCGATCGTGACGAGGCGGCGAAGGTCGATGGCTAGCGTCGAATGCATCGAGGAGGCGGTCCGCACGCTCGTCGGAGAGCGACAGGCGTTGCACGAGCGCCACGCGGCGCGCCGGGAGCTGGAGTCGAACCGGCTCCAGCTCGTGCGGCGACAGCAGCAGCTCTCCCGTGCCCTGATCAGCCGTTACCTGCCCCCGGCCGAACGGGAAGCTGCCTGATTCGAGCGCCCTTGCGGTTCGGTCGCCTGAGCTACCGGTCGATCATCCGCTGGTTGGCTTCGGAGTAGCGGGCGCCCTGCGCCTCGATCCGTGCCTCCTCGATCTCGTCGAGGTCGTCCGGCGTGAGCTCGAGGTAGGCGGACGCGATGTTCTCATCCAGCCGATGCAGCTTCGTCGTGCCGGGGATCGGCACCATCCATGGCTTCTGCGCGAGCACCCACGCGAGGGCGATCTGCGCGGGGGTCGCGTTCTTCCGCTCCGCGATCCGCGTCAGCAGCTCGACGAAGGCGAGGTTCGCCGCGCGAGCCTCGGTGTCCGTGAAGCGAGGGACGGTGTTGCGGAAGTCGCCGCTCATGAACTCGGTGGTCTCGGCGATCGTGCCGGTGAGAAAGCCCTTGCCGAGCGGGCTGAACGGGACGAAGCCGACGCCGAGCTCGGAGAGCGTGGGCAGGATCGCCTCCTCCGGCTCGCGCCACCAGAGCGAGTACTCGCTCTGCAGCGCGGTAACCGGCTGGACGGCGTGGGCGCGGCGGATCGTCTGCACGCCCGCCTCCGAGAGGCCGAAGTGCTTGACCTTTCCCCGCTCGATCAGCTCCTTGACGGTGCCCGCGACGTCTTCGATCGGCACGTTCGGGTCGACGCGGTGCTGGTAGAAGAGATCGATCCGGTCGGTACGGAGTCGCCGCAGCGAGTCGTCGACCGTCCGCTTGATCGTCTCCGGGCGACTGTCGACGCCGTTGGCCTTGCCGGTCGATAGCTCCCAGCCGAACTTGGTCGCAATCACGACCTGGTCGCGCACCGGCTCGAGCGCCTCGCCGACGAGCTCCTCGTTCGTGAACGGCCCGTAGACCTGCGCGGTGTCGAAGAACGTGACGCCGCGTTCGACAGCGTCCCGGACCAACGCGATCCCGTCGGCCTTCTCCGGGATGGGCGGATACGACTGGCTCAGGCCCATGCAGCCGAGTCCGAGCGCCGAGACCTCGAGGGTGCCCCCGAGCGTTCGCTTCTTCATTACCTCTCCTTGCCTCGCGTTCCTACGGGGCGACCATGACCTTGATCGACTCGCGGTCGTTCATCGCGCGATAGCCGTCGGGAACCTCGTCGAGGCTCGCCACCCGGTCGAACACGCGACCCGGTTCGATGCGCCCTTCCAGCACGTCGGGCAGCAGCTCCTCGATGTATGCGCGGGCCGGCGCCGCGCCTCCGCTGATGGTCACGTTGCGGAAGAGTGTCTGGACGGCCAGCGGCACGGTGGCGTCCTGCGGGATCCCCACGCGGCCGACCGTTCCGCCCGGGCGCGCGATGCGAATCGCCGTGACGGTGGACTCGCCGTGGCCGACGCACTCCAACACGCTGTGCGCGCCCAGGCCGCCCGTGAGCTCCCGCACCCGCTCGACGGCGTCGTCGCCACGTGCCGCGACGACATCGGTTGCACCGAAGTCACGGCCGAGTGCGGTTCGGCCCTCGTGGCGCCCCAGGAGGATCACCTGCTCTGCGCCGAGCCGGCGCGCAGCGATGACGCCGCACAGCCCCACCGCGCCGTCGCCCACGACCGCCGCGGTCTTTCCGGGGCCGACACGCGCCGAGCGCGCGGCGTGGTGGCCGGTCGACATCACGTCGCTCAGCGTCAGCAGCGAGGGCATCAGCGCTTCGTCCTCGCCTGCTGGAAGCACGACGAGCGTCCCGTCGGCCTGGGGTACCCGGACGGCCTCGCCCTGGCCGCCGTCGACGCCGTCCGCGCCGTAGCGGCCGCCGTGGAGGCACGACGAGTGCAGGCCTTCGCGGCAGAGGACGCACGTGCCGTCGGACCACAGGAACGGCGCGACGACGAGGTCGCCGGCCTTCAGCGTGCGGACGTCGCTTCCGGTCTCCTCGACGATGCCGACGAACTCGTGCCCCATGCGCCGGCCGGTCGGGGTCGGCTCCATCGACTGGTACGGCCACAGGTCGCTGCCGCAGATCGCGGCGCGGGTGACGCGCACGAGCGCATCGGTCGATTCGCGGAGGTGGGCGTCGGGGACGTTCTCGACGCGGACGTCGCCGGCCCCGTACATCACGGTCGCTCTCAAGCCCGGAGGTATACGCGAAGAAGTTCGTTTCGACGCGTCGGTAGCCTCGGCGCCATGCAGATCACGAGGAACGACAACGAGACCGTCCGCGCGCCGGCCGACTGGTTCACCGGGGATGTCTATCTCGACCCGGTCGCGGCGCCGGCCGAGGGCTCCCGCATCCACGCGACGAACGTCCACTTCACGCCCGGCGCGCGCACCGCCTGGCACACGCATCCGCACGGCCAGACCATCTGGGTGACCGAGGGCGCCGGCCTGTGTCAGCACCGCGGCGGCCCGGTGGAGGTCATCCGGCCTGGCGACCGGGTCTTCTTCGAGCCCGGCGAGGAGCACTGGCACGGCGCGACTGCGACGCGCTTCATGGTGCACATTGCGATCGTCGAGGTGGGCGACGACGGCAGCCCTGCGACCTGGGGCGAGCACGTCACGGACGAGGAGTACTCGGCCGCGCCGCATTGACGCCGTCCTACGGCGCCCTGACACTGAGAGTGTGCGCCGGGTCGTCGGGGGGATGGTGGCGGCCGCGGTCTGCGGTCTGACCCTTCTTGCCGGAGCATCGGCGACGGCCGCGGCGCAGGCGCCCTCGCTCGGCCCCGACGGCGAGACGGCGCCCGTCTACAGCTACACGAACGCGATCCGCGAGCGCGTCTGGGTGCCGGTCGCGGGCGTCGACCAGGACGCCGACGGCGTCACCGACCGGGTCGCGCTCGACATCATGCGGCCCGCCGAGGCGGCTGCCGGGCCGGTGCCGGCGATCATCTACACGAGCCCGTACCTGACCTCGGTCGGCGAGATCAACGCGACGATTCCTGCACACGACGGCGGACGACGCCCGACCGCTTCCCGCTGTTCTACGACAACTACTTCGTCCCGCGCGGCTACGCGGTCGTCCTCGCGGACGCGCTCGGCACCGGCTTCTCGACCGGCTGCCCGCTGCACGGCGGGCCCGGCGACATCGCCGGCATGAAGGCGGTCATCGACTGGCTCAACGGCCGCATCCAGGGCTTCGACGCCGTTGCCGGCGGCAACGCCGGTCACGGCGACTGGGACAACGGCAAGGCGGCGATGATCGGCAAGTCGTACGACGGCACGCTGGCGAACGGCGTCGCCGCGACCGGCGTCCAGGGCCTGACCACGATCGTGCCGATCTCGGCGATCTCCGACTGGTACGACTACTCGCGGTCGAACGGCGTCCGCTTCAACTCGGACGCACTACCCGACCTTGCCTGTCCGAGTACGATCGACGCACAACCGACGGCCGCGACGCCTCGGCGTCGTGCCGCCCGACCGCACGGCGATCTGCGCGGCGACCCGCACGCAGATGTCGGCCGACGACGGCGACGCGACCGGCGACGTCAACCCGTTCTGGCAGGCGCGCAACTACAACACGAACGTCGCGAACGTGAAGGCGTCGGTCTTCGCCTCGCACGGGCTCAACGACGACAACGTCAAGCCCGACCACTTCACCACCTGGTGGGCGGGCCTGGCCGCGCACAACGTCCCGCGCAAGCTGTGGCTCTCGCAGGAGGGCCACGTCGACCCGTTCGACTTCCGCCGCGACGTCTGGGTGGACACGCTGCACCGCTGGTTCGACTACTGGCTGCAGGGCGTACAGAACGGCATCATGAACGAGCCGCGCGTCACGATCGAGCGCTCGACCGACGTCTGGGAGAACGATCCCGACTGGCCGCTGCCAGGCACCTCAGACGCGAACGTCTTCCTGAACGGCAGCGCGCCCGGATCGGCCGGGACGTTCGGTGCGCTCGCGAACGGCGGAAACACGAGCGCGCTCTCCTTCGCCGACCTGCCCGGGCAGACCGAGAACGCCACGATCAACACGCCCGAGGCTCGCAGACGAACCGCCTCGTCTTCCTGTCGCCCGTGCTCCGGAAGGACGTGCACATCTCCGGCGTGCCGGCGATCGACCTGCACGGCTCGTTCTCGACGGCGAGCGGCAACCTGGGCGTGGTGCTGATGGACTACTCGGCGACCCCGTTCACGCGCCCCACGCGCAACAGCGATGGAGTGACGACTAACGGGACGTCCTCGTGCGTGGGGCTCGAGGATCTGGCGGCCTGGCCGCTCGACGGCTGCAGCTTCCCCGTCAAGACCAAGCCGACGGTGAGCGTCACGCAGTGGCTGGTGTCGAACGGCGTCCTCGACGCGACGAACCGCGACTCGTTCACGCTGCCGGCGCCGCTCATCCCTGCGATGTCGTACGCGTTCGACTTCCCGCTGATCGGCAACGACTATGTCTTCCCGGCCGGGCATCGGATCGGCCTCGTCGTCGTCTCCAGCTACAAGGACTACGGCGCGTTCGGCACGGTCACGATCGGCACGCCGACGGTCACGATCGACACGCACCTGAGCAAGGTCGTGCTCCCGGTCGTGGGCGGCTCGACCGCCGTGCGTTCGGCGGGTGTGTACCTCGACACGACGGCGCCGACCCTCGACCTGCCGAGCCCGCCGACGGTGGAGGCGACCGGGCCGACGACCCCGGTGTCGTTCGCCGCGCACGCGAGCGACGACCTGGACGACGCGCCCGGCCTGTCGTGCGTGCCCGCCTCGGGCTCGGGGTTCCCCGTCGGGGCGACTACGGTGATGTGCACGGCCACCGACGCAAGCGGGAACGCGAAGAGCGGCTCGTTCGCTGTTCACGTCATCGACACGACGGCGCCGGCGCTCACGCTGCACGTGCCGCCCAGGAGGGAGGCGACCGGCCCGCTCGGGGCGGCGGTCTCGTTCACCGCCGGCGCGACCGATGCGGCGGATCCGGCGCCCGGCGTGACCTGCTCGGCGGCCTCCGGTGCGACGTTCCCGCTCGGGACGACGACCGTGACGTGCACTGCGCGTGACGCCGCCGGGAACGCCGCGAGCGGTGCGTTCGCCGTCACCGTCGTCGACACGACGGCGCCCACGCTGTCGGTGCCGCGCTCGCTGACCCTCAACGCGACCTCTGCCAAGGGCGTGAAGGTCACCTTCAACGCTAGGGCGACCGACGTCGCGAACACAGGGCCGAGGGTGTCGTGCGCACCCGCCTCGGGCTCGACGTTCAAGATCGGGCGCACGGTGGTCCAGTGCACCGCCACGGACGCATCCGCGAACACCCGCACGGCAAGCTTCCCGGTCGTCGTGAACGGCGCCGCCCCGCAGCTCAAGACACTGCAGACGAAGCTCGCGAAGCAGCTCCGGAAGCGCGTCGACGCTGTGCTCACGGCGCTCGGGAATCACAGGAAGGCGTGCGCCGCGCTGGCCACGCTGAAGCGCTCCGTCCCGGCTGCGCGGAAGGCCGACGTCACGCGGATCGCCCGCGTCGTTGGTTGCTGATCAGCCCGGCAGGGTGACGCGGAAGCGGGCGCCGTTCGGCTGCGCCGGCTCGTAGGCGAGGCTGCCGCCATGGGCGCGCGCGTAGGACTGCGCGATCGCGAGCCCGAGCCCCGCGCCGTCGCCAGCGGCCATCCCGCCGCGCGTGAAGCGCTCGAACACGCTGCCGAGGTCCTCCGCCGCGATGCCGGGACCGCGATCCTCGACCGTCAGCGACAGCTCGCCGTCCGAGCGGCATGCCGACACCGTGATCGGCGGCTCGCCGTGGCTTCGAGCGTTCATCAGGAGATTGGAGACGATGCGGTCGAAGGCGCTCGGGTCGACGACAGCGCGCAGCCCGTCCGGGACGTCGATGGTGATCCCGTTCTCGGCCACGACGCCGGCGATCTCCACGACGCGCTCCCGCACGTCCAGCTCAACCGGGTCGATGCTGATCGAATCCGCCTCCAGCCGGGAGAGGTCGAGCAGGGCGTCGACCAGCTCGACGAGCCGCTTCGACTGGCGCGAGAGCGTGCGTCGCACCTCGGCGCGGTCATCGGCGGACAGCTCGTCCTCGCGGGCGTCCAGGGTCTGCACGGCCCCGTAGATCGCCGCCACCGGCGTGCGCAGCTCGTGCGACGCGAGGGCCGCGAACTGGCTTTTGAGCTCGTTCAGCCGACGCAGCTCGGCGTGCTGGATCGCGCGCTCCAGGAACGCTGCGATGAGTGCACCGGAGGTGGCGAGCACCTCGATGTCGGGCGGCTCGAGCCAGAACGCTTCGCCGCGTTCGTCACACGTCATGAAGCCCAGGCAGCGCCCCTCGCTCATCAGCGGGACGAGCACGAAGGAGCCGATGCCGAACTCTCGGGCGACCGGCGTGGGGAGGACGTCCTCCTCGCTCGGCTCCGGAACGAAGAGGGCCGTACCGCTCGCGAGCGCCCGCTGGAAGGCGCGCGAGCGCGCGATCGGTAGGGCGGCCGGCAGCGTCTCGAGCTCGTCGGCGCTGAGCCCATGGGCCGCGAATGGGATCAGGACGCTCGTCGCCGGGACGTAGCGGACGATCCCGACCCGCTCGAAGCCGAAGCCCTCGGCGACGACCGCGCAGGCGCGCTCGAGCACCGTCCGCGCGCGGAACTCACCCGCCGCGAGCGCACGCGCCAGTGCGTGGAGCGCCTCAAGCTGGATGTGCGGTTTGCTCGTCATCGCCCAGGGAACGGCCAACCGCAGATACCAGCACTTTAGGACATGTTGGCGTGGTTACGGAACCCCCTACTCGCTGAGCTCGCCGCGCGGTAGGTTCGCGCGGTGGAGGGAGGCTGCTCCTGCGGCGCCGTGCGCTATCGGCTCACGACCGAGCCGCTCGTCGTGCACTGCTGCCACTGCCTGAACTGCCAGCGCCAGACGGGCAGCGCCTTCGTGATCAACCTCCTGATTGAGAGCGACCGCGTGGAGCTGCTCGCCGGCGAGCCGCGGCCCGTCTCGGTCGGTCGCGACGACGGGAGCGCCCAGCGGATCTTCCGCTGCCCTGAGTGCGAGGTCGCCGTCTTCAGCGAGTACGGCCGCCCGGAGGTGCGCTTCGTACGCGCGGGGACACTGGACGATCCGTCGGCGGTCGCTCCGGACGTCCACATCTACACCCGCTCGAAGATGCCCTGGGTGACCCTCCCGCCGTCCGTGCCGGCGTTCGACGTCTACTACGACTCGAAGACGCTCTGGCCGCCGGAGAAGCTCGAGCGCCTTCGCGCGGCGTTTCGCGCTTCGCCGGCGTAGAGGATCCCGTCGTGCTCGAGCTCCGCCCCAACTGCGAGCTCTGCGACGCCGACCTGCCGCCGGAATCTGCAGACGCTCGCATCTGCTCGTACGAGTGCACGTTCTGCGCGACGTGCGTCGACACGGTGCTCCACGGCGTCTGTCCGAACTGCGGCGGCGGCTTCCAGCCGCGGCCGGTGCGTCCACGGCACGCCTGGCGGGACGGCACCGGGCTGGAGCACGACCCGCCCGGAACGCGGCGGCGGCACACGCCGTACGCTCGCGACGAGCTCGCGGCGTTCGTCGAGCCGCTCCGCGGCATTCCGCCCCGCGAACGCTGAAAAACCGTCTCGACGAACACCGAGTAGACCTGTGTATGCCGGCGCTCGCCCCCGACTCGTTCGCTCCCCTACGGAAGCGGCCCGCCCGCCAGGGCGACGACCGCGCCGACGGCTCCCGCGAGCAGGAGCGTGAGGACGACGCCCCGCCGGAGCACGAGCAGCAGTACCGCCGCGCCGCCTAGCACCGCCGCCTGCCACGGTTCGTCCAGCGCGCGCGCCAGCGGGACCGCCGAGCCGAGGATGGCGCCGATCGCGGCCGGCCCGGCGCCGTCCAGGAACGCGCGGGCGCGAGGGTCGGCTCGGATGGCGTCGAAGCGGCTGCCACCGGCGAGGACGAACGCGAACGAGGGCGTGAACGCGACGAGCGCGGCCAGCAGACCGCCGGCCAGGCCGTCTGCGCCGTAGCCGACCGCGGCCACCGTGTGAACGACCGGCCCTGGCGTGACCTGCCCGAGCGCCACCGCGTTGACGAACTGGGTCGGCGTGAGCCAGCCGTAGCGGTCGACCGCGTCCGCCTGCATCAGCGGGACGATCACGAACCCGCCGCCGTACGAGAGCGCACCGACCTTGAACGCGACCCAGGAGACGGCAAGCAGGCCGCCGGCGGGTGCCGCTGCGAGCGGCCAGAGGAGAGTTCCGATCCCGCGGCGCTGCACGAGCAGCTCTATGACCCCGCAGCCGAGCAGGACGAGCACGAGCCAGGGGCCGACGGTTGCGGCGGCGATCGACCCGAGGAGCGCATACACGACCCAGCGTGCACGGGCCTGTGCCTTCCCCCAGCTCGGGCGGAGCAGGCTCCACCCGGCCTGCACCGCGACCGCGGCGACCGCTGCGCCCGCGCCCGCCCCGGCGCCGAGCACCCAGTCCGGCGGAGACGCGGCGAGGAAGAGCGCCGAGAGCGCCAGGATGAGCACCAGGCCCGGCCCGATGAAGGCGAGGCCGCCGACCAGCGCGCCGGAGCGCCCGCGCACCCGCCAGCCGCAGTAGATGGCGAGCTGCGTCGAGGCCGGGCCGGGGAGGAGGTTGCAGGCGGCGATCGCGTCCTCGAAATCGTCGTCCGCCAGCCAGCGGCGTCGCGTCACGCAGAGGTCGCGCAGCAGGGCGATATGCGCGGGTGGCCCGCCGAAGCCGATGCACCCGATGCGGCCCCATTCGCGCAGGACCACGCCGAGCCTGGGCGGCGCGGTGCCGGCCGGCGTGCTGACGTCGGCGAGCGTCACCGCGAGCGATCCTAGGGGACTCTGGCGGGATCGCCCTCGTCGCCGCGGTGCGATGAACGTCCAGCGTGCCGCGGCGGCACAGAGGTTATTCCGCCAGAGTCCCCTGACGATCGTAACTCCGGCCGCCTTTTTGGACATGTTGCAACGGCGCGAATTGCCTGGTTATACTCGCCCGCCTAAGCAATATCGTTACGGAGGATGGAATGGCGAGGAAGACCGTTTTCGTGAGTGACCTTTCGGGCAACGAGATTCAGGAAGGCAAGGCCGCACGAATCTCGATTTCGTTCCAGGACGCTCGCAAGGGAACGTACGTGCTCGACGTGACGGAAGAAGAGGCGGAAGAGCTCGGCCGGAAAGGCACGAAGCAGGCGCGCCGCGGACGGCGCCCGAAAAGCGCTTCCTGAGGTGAAAAGGCCCCGGTGAACCCGGGGCCTTTTTTCTGCTCGCACGCCGCCGTGCTTCGCCGCGTGCAGATCCTGTTCGCGTTTCGCGGTGGCTAGACCGGCGGCTCGGCCAGCAGGCCCTCGACGTCGAAGTCGCGCTCGCCGCCGAACGGGCCGTTCTCGCCGCGCGGCCACTCGCTCGGCGGGCGGTCCCAGCAGAGCTCGAGGTCGTTCCCGTCGGGGTCGTCGAGGTAGATCGCCTCGTGCGTGCCGTGGTCGATGAAGGCGCGGACCGGCCAGTCGGCGCGCTGAAGTCGGCGGAGGGCGTCCGCGAGGTGCGCGCGCGAGGAGTAGCGCAGCGCGACATGGTGCAGCCCCGTGACGCCGTCTGGCTGCGGTGGCCCGCCCTTCGACTTCCACGTGTTGAAGCCGAGGTGGTGGTGGTAGCCGCCGGCCGAGAGGAAGAGGATGTCGCCGGTCGTGCCCCACCCGGGCACGTCGCGGGCCTCGAAGATCGACATCGAAGCCGAGCACCCCGACGTAGAAGTCCCGCACGCGATCGATGTCCGCGGTGCGCAGATGGACGTGCCCGATCGTGCAGGTTCGGGTCGATCGGGTCCGGGGCTGCCTGCATCGGCTCGACGCCACCTTGCGGGCGTTCGGTCTGGGTCGTCATCTGGTGCCTCCCTGGTCGACGCCCGGGAGTATGGAGACGAGCTCCTCGATGCGCGCGGCCGCGCGCTCGAGCGCCGGCGCGTCGAAGAGGTAGGGCGTCGCGTTCGGGATGTCGTGCATCGGTGCGTCGAGCTCGCTCGACCCGCCCGCCGCATTGAGCGCGTAGCGCACCGGGATCTCGTGGGAGACGACCAGCACCGCCTGCTCGGGCCGGCCGGCCAGTGCCCGGAACGCGTGCGCGTAGCGCAGCGCGGCGTCGTCGAGGCTTTCGCCTCCGGGAAAGGCGTCAGCGCGCGTGTGCGCGCGCTTCCAGATTCGGTAGTCGTCGATCGGCAGCCCCTCGAGCTCCCCGACGGCGATGTCGTCGAGCAGCGGCTCGGCGTGGAAGGGGACGCGCCGGCTATCCACCGCGATCTCCGCTGTCTCGAGCGTGCGCCCGAAGCGCGTGTGCACCACCAGCTCGACCGGCAGGTTGGCGATCTGGGTGCCGAGACGGCGAGCTTGCTCGCGGCCGGTCTCCGTGAGCGGGACGTCGACGGCCGGATCGCCGTTGACCCGGTTCGCCAGGTTCAGCGTCGAGTGCGCGTGGCGCGTGAGGACGAAGAGCTGCAGGCCCCGAGCCTACGCGGCAGCGGTTCTCCTCCCGGCCCTTGCGACGATCGGGCCGGGAGGCAAGCTCGAGCGGATCAGTCCTTGAGCAGCGCGCCGCCCTTGGCATGCGGCGCGGGCGTGCCGGGCACGTGGAGCAGGTTCTCGACGCCGTCGACGCCCTCGACATCGCGCACCGCGCTCTCGAGGCGCACGATGGTGTCGGGCGAGTCGACCTGGCCGCGCAGGAAGACGGTGCCGTTCTCGGCGTTGATGCTGACCTCGCCCTTGGGCAGGTCGTCGTCGCGGAAGACGACGCTCTCGACCTTGTGCGTGAGCTCGGCGTCGTCGTAGCCGGCGACGCGCTCCGCGTGCAGGGCCTTGTCCTCGCGCAGGTGCTGGGCAATCCGACGGCCGAGGTGAGAGCGGAAGGTGACGATCGCGACGGCACCGACGCCGACGGCGAACCCGGCGGCGAAGAGCGCGGCGGGATGTGCGCGCCGACCGTTGCGGCGGCGGTCGCGGTCGAGGGCGCCGAGGCGCTCGGCGGCATTGTCGACGAAGCGGTTGACGATCATGGCCCGCTCCTCCGGACGGTCGATGAACCGGCGGAGGAGGATGGCGCCCAGCTCGTTGGTGGAGGCAGTCATCGGGCGACTCCTTTCGGTGGGGACGTGCTGCGATTGTGCCGGTAGGGTCAACTGCGTGTGCTTCGACGGCGACTCGCTGCCGCCCGTCCCGGTCATCCGCGGCGCAGCCGTCGCACATGAGGAGCTCGTCCTCGACGCGGCCGACGGCAACCGCTTCGCGGCCTTCTGCGCGGCCCCGGACGAGCCGAACGGCGCAGGCGTTGTCATCCTCCCGGACGTCCGCGGCCTCTACCGCTTCTACGAGGAGGTCGCGCTGCGCTTCGCCGAGCGCGGCTATACGGCGCTCGCGTTCGACTACTTCGGCCGGACGGCCGGGATCGAGAAGCGCGGCGACGACTTCGACTACCCGGAGCACGTGAGCGTCCTGACCGGCGAGCAGGTCCAGGCCGACGTCGCGGCGGCGGTCGCCGAGCTGCGGCGTCGGGGCGCGCAGAGCCTCTTCACCGTCGGCTTCTGCTTCGGCGGGCGGCACTCGTGGCTGGCCACCGCTGCCGGCCACGGACTGTCCGGCGCGGTCGGCTTCTACGGCCGCCCCGGGCTGACGGCCGACGGCCAGCCGGGCCCCGAGCAGCGGGCATCCGAGCTCGCCGCTCCGATCCTCGGGCTCATGGGCGGGGCCGACCAGGCGATCAGCGCGGACGACGTCGCCGCGTTCGAGCGCGCGCTCGAGACGGCGCGCGTCGAGCACGAGCTCGTCACGTACGAGGGCGCCCCGCACAGCTTCTTCGATCGCAAGCAGGAGGACTTCGCCGAGGCGTCGGACGACGCCTGGCGGCGCACGCTCGCCTTCATCGACGCGCACAGCTAGACAAGTCCGGAAGGGACAGTAACGTGCCTGGAGCGCAGCTCGAAGACTTCGGATCGGGGCTCACGCCCGTCACCCCGGGCTGGTTCGTCGTCAACGTGCGCGACGCCGAGTGGTGGTCCTCGGAGAAGAGGGGCGCACGGTGCGCCTTCGAGAACGAGTACGGCGACCCGCCGGTCGAGTTTGACCAGCTCGGGATCAACGTCACCGTCCTGGAGCCCGGGCAGACCAGCCTCTACCACGGCGAGTCGAACCAGGAGGCGTTCCTCGTCCTTTCAGGGGAGTGCGCGCTGGTCGTCGAGCACGAGGAGCGACGCCTGCGGCCCTGGGATTTCTTCCACGCTCCTCCGTGGACCGAGCACGCCTTTGTGGGCGCGGGTGAGGGGCCGTGTGTGCTCCTGATGGTCGGTTCGCGCACGGGCCCGGGAGTGCACTACCCGGTGTCAGAGCTCGCGGCGCGCTACGGCGCGAGCGTGGCGGAGGAGACCTCCGACTGGAGGCAGGCGTACGCGACGGTCGAGCGGTTCCGGCGAGAGCGGCCGCCGAACTGGGCTCGCCTGCCGTGGGCCTAGCTAGCTGGTGCAGCTCGAGATCAGGGTCGGCTTCGAGCCGTCGACCGGCACGCGCCAGGTCGACCAGCACTTCTGCGCTCTTCGGAACGCGTGTTGGCGACCAGCTCGCTCGAGTCCGGCGACCAGGCGGCGGTCGGCGCGTAGTTGAGCTGGAGGAGGCTGCGCACCTTCCCCGTCGCGACGTCGACGACCGCCAGCTTGCCGAGGGTTCCCTTACCCGTCTCGAAGGCGATGGAGCTTGCCGTCGGGCGACCAGCCGAACACGTTCTCGACGTTGCGGGGGACGAGAGCTCGGCTCTTGCCGCCCCCGGCCGAGACCAGGCGCAGCGCGACGGACTTCCCGGCGACGGCGACGTAGGCGACCTTCCCGACCTTCGGCGACCACAACGGATGCTCGCCGACTTTCACCAGCTGCCGGAGGTTGCTGCCGTCCGCCTTCGCCGTCCAGATGCCGAACGTCTTCCCGGAGTCGTTGGACGCGCTGCGCTCGAAGACGACCTTCGATCCGTCGGGCGAGAGACTCGGATCGACGTTGTAGAGCGTTCTTCCCGCCCACCTTGCCGACGAGGGCTCCCGACTGGGCGTTGAGGATCGTCACCGGCCCCGAGCAGCTCAGGCACGAGGACGTGCCGGCGCCGGCGGCGATGCGAGTTCCGGCTGCGTTCGTGACGAAGGAGAAGTCGTTGATCCGGGCGATCTTCCGCGGCTTGCTCCCGGGCGCGAACCGGAGGATGTCTCCGTCCCGCAGCACGAGCAGCTGATTCGACGGCAGCCAGGCGATCTGGTTGGGCGGGTCGGGGCACTTGCCGCTGCACACCGTGTAGCGGAGCGGCCGGGTCGTCCCGTCGGCGTTTGCCGTGCAGAGCGCCTGCAGGATGTCGTTCGGGTTGCGGTGGCCGGTCAGCGGAGGCCAGCGCCTTCCGTAGTACGCGATCTGGGTCCCGTCCGGCGACCAGATCGGTTGGCTCACCTGCCGGCACGGCGAGATGCTCGTGGACGAGGCGCGGCTCGTGGCCGCGACGAACGCGAGCAGGACGACGAACGCCGTGAAGACGAGACGGAACATGCTCCCAGGGTACGCCCCTCGTCTCATGACGCACGAACGAGAAGCGGTAGGGACACCCTGTCCGAAACGGACAGTACGGTGCCGCTCCGATGCGCCTGCTCGTCGCCCGCTGTGAGGTCCGCTACACCGGCCGCCTGAGCGCCTACCTGCCCGAGGCCACGCGGCTGCTCCTGCTCAAGGACGACGGCTCGGTGCTCGTCCATGGCGACGCGGGTGGGTACAAGCCGCTGAACTGGATGACGCCGCCGACGGTCGTCGAGGAGGACGAGAGCGCCCTGGTCGTCCGCAAGCGAGCCGGCAAGAGCGAGGACCGGCTCGAGATCCGGCTGCTCGAGGTGCTGAGCGACGTCACGCACGACATGGGCGAGCCGGCCGGACTCGAGAAAGACGGCGTCGAGCGCGAGCTCCAGGAGGAGCTCGCGGCGCAGCCGGAGGTGGTCGAGCCGGGACTGCGGCTCGTGCGGCGAGAGTGGCCGACCGACATCGGCCCGGTCGACCTGGTCTGCCGTGACGCCGACGACGGCTGGGTCGCGGTCGAGATCAAGCGCGTCGCCGGCATCGAGGCGGTGGAGCAGCTGACGCGCTACCTCGAGCGCATCTGCCTCGATCCGGCGCTTGCCGGGTGCCGCGGGATCCTCGCGGCGCAGAAGATCCGACTGCAGGCGCGCACGCTCGCCGAGGCGCGCGGGATCGCCTGCGTCGAGGTCGACCTCGAGGTGCTGCGCGGCGAGCGCGAGCCCGACCTCGTGCTCTTCGGCGGCTAGGAACGCGGCAGCTCGACCGTGAAGGTCGAGCCGTGCCCGGGCTCGGAGACCACGGTCAGCCGGCCGCGCATGCGCTCCACGAGCTCGCGCGAGATGTAGAGGCCGAGGCCGCTGCCGCCCACGCCGCGGGTCAGCGCCGGGTCGAGCCGGAAGAACTTGTCGAACACCCGCGCCTGCTCGTCCGGCGGAATGCCGAGCCCCTCGTCGCGCACGACGATCCGTCCGTGGCGGTCGTCGGCGGCCACCGAGACGTTCACGAGCCCGCCGTCGGGCGAGTACTTCACGGCGTTCTCGACCAGGTTGACGAGCACCTGTCGCAGCTTGTCCTCGTCGCACGTAAGCGCCGGCATCCCGTTGGCCGGCTCGAGCACCAGCTCGATCCCGGCTGGCGCACGCAGGCGCGCGGCGGCGACGACGCCCTCTGCGAGCGCGACGACGTCGCACGGTCGCTGCGCGAGGTGCACCGTCCCGGCGTCGATCTGGCCGGCGACGAGGATCTGCTCGACCAGGTTGCGCAGTCGGTCGCCCTCGGTCTCGATGATCTGGAGGAACATCTCCTTGTCCTCGTCGGAGAACTGAACGTCGGGACGGCGGAGTGTGCGGACGGCTCCGTAGACGGCGGCGATCGGTGTCCGCAGCTCGTGCGACGCCGTGGCGACGAAGTCCGAGCGCGCCTGCTCGAGCGCGCGCTCCGCGGTCACGTCGCGCAGCGCGTAGACGCGGCCCTCGCCGAAGTCCACGGCCGTCATCGACATCCAGCGCTCGCCGTCCTCCCGCGGCACCGGCAGGGTTGCCGGCCTCGCCGTTGTCCCGGTCGGCGCGGTCTCGACGTGGTGCCCGATCTCGTCCCACGCCGGGAAGACGGCCCCGAGCGGGCGGCCCACCGCCTTCTCCTCGGCGACCCCGGTGAGCTGCGCCGCCGCGGCATTCCAGTACCGCACCCGGTCGTCGCGGTCGACGAGCACGACGCCGTCCGCCGTGTACGCGAGGGCGCGGGCTGCGTCCGCCCGGCGCTCGCTCTCCCGGTACAGGCGCGCGTTCTCGACGGCGATCGCGGCCCGGTCGGCGAGCTCGGTCGCCAGGTCGACGTCGGCCTGCGTGAAGATCCGGCCCGACTCCGCGCCGACGAGCGAGAGCGCGCCGAGCACCTCCCCGTGCGCGCGCAGCGGGACGCACAGCCATGAGCGGAGGCCGAGCTCCCGGATGACCTCGCCGAGCTCGGGGTTCTGGGCGACGGCGCTGTCGAGCAGCTCCTGCGGGATCTCCGGCAGGAACTCGGGCTCGCCCGTCCGCATGACGTTTGCGGCACCCCGCGGCTCGTCCGGGTTCGGCGGGAAGCGCCGCTGGAGCTCCTGCGCCCAGGCGACCTTCGCCGGGTCCTGGTGCGCGACCGCGAGCCGGTCGATCGACCCGTCCTCGCCGCGCATGTCGATCGAGCACCAGTCGGCGAGCCGCGGGACGGCGAGCTGCGCCAGCCGGCCCAACGTCTCCGCGTAGTCCAGCGAGGAGGAGAGCAGCGCGGTCGCCTCGGCCAGGAACGACGCGCGTGCCTGGGCAGCCTCTGCGACCTCGAGCAGCCGGGCGCGGCCGAGCGCCTGCGCGACCTGGTTGGCGATGGCCACCTTCAGGGAGCGCCGCGACTCGTCGAGCACGTGGTCGCGCGCGAACGAGAACGCGATGCCGCCGATGGCCGCTCCCTCCAGGGTGAGCGGCAGGCAGGCCAGCGCGTGCGAGTCGTCCGGCGCGACGTCGGCCAGGACGGGATAGCGCTCGTCGCGCTCGGCCTTCGAGTTGACGAAGACGGGACGGAGGGTGCGCACGGCCTCGGAGAGCGGCACAGGGGCGTCGAGTCGGAAGTGGCTCCAGCGCTCGCCCGGCTCGACCGCCCGGTCGTCGTACCCGCGTGAGGCGATGACCTCGAGGTGCTCACCGTCTTCCGAGACGCGCGCGAGGAGACCGGCGGTCGCGTCTGCGGCGGCGACGCCCTGTGTAAGCGTCGCGTCGAGGACCTGCTGCGGCGTGTACGCCTCGGCCAGAGCTGCCGCGAGCCGTTCGAGCCGCTGCGTACCCCGGCGTGACACCTCGGCGCGGGCGGCGGCCTCGTCAGCGGCGGCTCGGGCGATGCGCTCACGCCCGATCAGGACGCTGATCACGAGCGCCGTCGCCGGGAACAGCACGAGCAGCACGGCGCGCTGGGCGTCCGACAGGTCACCCGGCTCGATCAGCAGGATCGTGACCGACGAAACCAGGGCGGCCGAGAGGCCATAGCCGAGGCCGCCGATCGCGGTCGCCCCCGCGATCGCCAGGAGGCAGACGAGCGCTGGGAAGACAGCTTTCCCGACGAGCGCGTTGATCGTGATCGCCGCGACCGGCCCGGCGACGACGAGCGCGGGTGCGGCGATCCGGCGTGTCCAGCCCATCGACTCCGGGCCGAGGCGCAGCGGCTCGGCGTCGCTCAGCGCCTGGCTCACCCGGGGATCTCGGAACGCAGTTGCTCGCGCTCTCCGCGAGCGAGGCGTTCGAGCGTCACCTCGACGGTGTCGCCGAGGCCGACCGGATCGAACGGCTTGGTGATGTACCCGACCGCGCCGTGGTCCCTGCCGCGGACGAGATCGCTCTCATCCGCCATCGCGGTCAGGAAGACGACCGGGATATCGCGCGTACGCGCGTCGTCCCCGAGCGCCGCCGCGACGTCCCAGCCGGTCTCGCCCGGAAGCATGACGTCCAGCAGGATCAGGTCCGGCAGCTCGGCGAGGGCGACCTCGATCGCCGTCTTCCCATTGGCGGCCTCGAGTACATCCATCCCGGAAAGACCGAGGTTGACCCGGCACAGCGTCCGGATCGCCGGCTCGTCGTCGACGACGAGGATTCGCCGCCGCGGGCTCGCCTCCTCGCCCGCACCGCCGCCGTCTCCGCGGCCCTGCGGGGGCATGCGGTAGCGAAGGTCGCGGCGAGGCGGGCGCGCGCCGAGACGAGCGCGCTGCGTCAGCGCAAGCGGGCGGCGTATCCGGGTCTGAGTTATCGACGTGGGCATCGCCGCCTGCACGGATTCTACGAAGTCGCGGCGCAAGGCGAAAGGAGCGCTCACCCTTCGGAGCCTTTAGGCTTGGCGCGTGCGGCTCTTCGGGTCCGACGCCAAGGTCGACGCGCTCAAGAAGGCGCCTCTCTTCGAGGGCCTGTCTCGTAAGGAGCTCGAGGAGCTTGCCCGCCTCGCCGACGACCTCGAGGTCCCGGCCGGCAAGGTCCTGACGCGGCAGGGAGACACCGGCCGCGAGTTCTTCGTGCTCATGGACGGTCAGGTCGAGGTCGTGCGCGACGGCGAGGTGCTCGGCACGAGCGGCGCCGGCGACTTCATCGGCGAGATCTCGATCATCGAGGACATGCCCCGCACCGCCACCGTGACGGCGACGACGCCGGTGCGCCTCTTCGTGTTAACGGCGCAGAGCTTCCGCAGCTTCGTCGAGCAGCAGCCCGACGTCGAGAACAGGGTGCTGCGCACGCTCGCGCGGCGGCTCGCCGCGATGTCCGACGATCCGGCGGTCTCGTAGTGGGGCGCGGGGACCGGCCGATCCGGCGCTGGAAGAAGGACCGCCAGCGCAAGAAGAAGGAGCGGGTGAAGAAGGCCGCCGCCGCGGCCGCGCCGCCGCCCGCGCGGCGCTCGGGCTCCTCCTAGGGGAGGCTGGCGGCCAATGTGCCGCCGCCGATGATGCGTGCCGCCGCGCCGCCGGCGCGCTCTCGCAGCTCCCGGTCGGACGTGATCAGCCAGTACGGCGTCCCTTCGCGCTCGAGCCGGGCCGCCTCGGTTGTGATCCAGTCGTCGGCGATCTGCCTGCCGCTGCCGACGAGGCGGGCGCGCGTCTCGACCTCGGGGGCCTGGCCGTCGAAGACGATCACGGGTTCGACGCCCTCGTCCTCGGCCCACCGCTCGACGCCGCGCACGAGCGCGTCCTCGCGGATGTTCGGCCAGCGCGAGCGCAGCACGTTGCGCGCGTCGACGAGGGCGACCGGCCTCATTCGCCGAGCAGCCGCTCCACCTCGGCCAGCACGAGCTCCGGCCGGATGACGGGCGCCGTGACCGACCGGTGCAGGGCGCCATCGAGCGGCGCCCAGCGGCGCGGGTCGGAGGTCGTGAAGACGACGACGCTCGGCACCCGGAGCGCGGCGGCGATGTGCGACACGCCCGTGTCGTTCGTGACCAGCAGGCGCGCCTTCTCGACCAGCGCGCCGAGCGCGCCCAGCGACGTCCGGCCCGCGAGGTCGAGCGCCGGCGAGGTCATCGCGGCCGCCACCTCGGCGGTGAGCGGCGCCTCGGCCTCTATCCCGCTCAGCACGACGCGCAGGCCCCGCTCGGCAAGCGCGTCTCCGACGGCGGCGAACCCGGCCGCCGACCAGCGCCGCGCCGGCAGCCGCGCGCCAGCGTGGACGACGGCGTGTTCGCCGAGCTCGCCCGCAACTTCCGTGAGCTCGGCGCGATCCTCGTCGGTCACGGGGAACTCGAGCTGCGGGCCGTCGACCGGAAGGCCCAGGAACTCGGGCAGCCGCAGCAGGCGTATCGCCTCCGGGCCGCGGTCCGGGTAGATCGTGAACGCCTCCTTGTCGGGGCACCAGCCGCGGTCGGGATAGAAGCCGGCAGTGCGCCCGCCACCGAGCAGCAGCGCCAGCGGATTCGTCACCTCGCCGTTCCCGTGCAGCTGGACGACGAGGTCGAACTCGCGCGCCTGGGCCTCCTGGAGGAAGCCGGGCACCTCACGGATCTCGGGCTCGCGTTCGGGGAGCCCCGGATACCCCGGCAGCTCCAGGAACCCGTCGAGGTACGCGCCGAAGCGCTCCACGAAACCGGTGGCCGAGGGCAGCCCGACCAGCGTGATCTCCGCGTTCGGAAACGCACGACGGAACGAGCGCAGTGCCGGGACGGCACAGAGCAGGTCGCCCAGCACGAGGGCGCGGAGAACGGCGATGCGCACGACGGAACAATGGCCGATCGGACCGTCCCTGCGTCGATCACACGTGGCTAGGCTGGATTCGTGACCCGCTCAGTGATCGTCTCCGCCGTGCGCACGCCCTTCGGGAAGCTGGGCGGCGGGCTCAAGGACTACGAGGCGCCGCAGCTCGGCGCGACCGCGATCAAGGCCGCGCTCGACCGCGTGGACATCGCGCCCGAGGAGGTCGAGTACGTGATCATGGGCGAGGTGCTGCAGGCCGGCGTCGGCCAGGCTCCGGCGCGCCAGGCGGCCGTCGGCGCCGGCATCCCGGTCGAGGTCCCGGCGGACACGATCAACAAGGTGTGCGCGTCGTCGATCCGCGCGATCGAGATCGCCGACCTCATGATTCGCGCGGGCGACCACCGAGGTCGTCGTCACCGGCGGGATGGAGTCGATGTCGAACGCTCCGTATCTGCTCAAGAAGGCGCGGTTCGGCTACCGCCTCGGCGACGGGACGCTTATCGACTCGATGACCTACGACGGGCTCACCTCGTCGTTCGACCGGCGGCACATGGTCGAGCAGGCCTCCTTCGTCTCCCGCGAGCTCGGCATCTCGCGCGAGGCTCAGGATCGCTGGGCGCTGCGCTCGCACGAGCGCGCCGTCGCGGCGCAGGACGAGGGACGCTTCGCTGACGAGATCGTCCCAGTCGGATGGGCTGGCCGCCGACGAGGGCGCCACGCCGCGATACGTCGTACGAGAAGCTTGCGGCGCTGAAGCCGGTGTTCGACCCCGAGGGGACGACGACCGCGGGCAACGCGCCGGGCGTGAACGACGGCGCGGGCTGCGTGATCGTGACGAGCGAGGAGTTCGCGCGGCAGCGCGGCCTCGAGATCCTGGCGACGATCGTCTCCCAGGGCTACGTCGCCGACGAGTTCGCCTATCTCGCGCGGACGCCGGCGAAGGCGGGCGCGCAGGCGCTCGGAAGGCCGGCAAGACGATCGGCGACGTGAAGCGCGTCGAGCTGAACGAGGCGTTCTCGTCGGTGGTGCTGAACTCCGCGCGAGATGCTCGGCGCCGACCCCGAGAACGTCAACGTCAACGGCGGAGCGGTCGCGCTCGGCCACCCGATCGGCGCGTCCGGCGCGCGGATCCTGGCGACGATGGTGCACGACCTGCGCCGCAACGGCGGCGGCCTCGGGCTCGCCGCGATCTGCTCCGGCGGCGGCCAGGGCGACGCGCTCCTGCTCGAGGTGTAGCTAACCCTTCGAGCGCCGCTCGCGCTCGCGGATGACCTCGAGCGTCTGGCGGAGCGCGGGCAGCTGCGCGACGTCCTTCGGCCGGCCGGCCGCCTCCTTCATCCGGATCACGTCGCGCAGCGAGGCGATGACGACGCGGGTGCCGAGGTCGGCCTCGGAGGCATCGACGCGCAGGTCGTCGTACCCACGCGTCCCGGCGGGCGTGAACAGGAGATCGAGGTCGCCGGCGTCCGTCGTGAGCGTCCAGGCATCCACGCTGCCGAGGAACTGGGCCTCGATCGGGAACGCTTGCGACTCCGCGTTCGGGAGGCGGAGGCGCGCGTTGAGCTCGCGAAGCGCCGACGCCAGCCGGTCGAGGTTCCCCTCGGCGCGTTCCGGCGTGATGTCGAGATCCTCGGTCGGCAGCGGGTAGCCCTGCGTGATCGCGGCGATCGCTCCGATCACCACAAAACGGACCCCGTGCCGGCCGAGGACCTCGAGCAGGCGAGTCGGATCGAACGGGACGTCAGGCACGGGCCGCGGCGACCGCTTCGCGAATCTCCCGGAATGCAGCCGTGTTCGCGGCCGCCCGTTCGACGCGCTCGCGCGGCTCCCGCTCGAGCGAGCGCTCGATGTATGGGATGTACGAGTCGTCGCGGTTGAGCATCCGGTACCAGAGGTCGAATCCGCTGGCCCGGATGAGCTCGAGCAGCATCTCGAAGCTCGGCGTTACGGCGCCGCGCTCCCACCGTGCGACCTGCGACTGCGAGCGGCCGATGCGGCGGCCGAGCTCGGCCTGGGTGATCCCGGCGCGCAGGCGCGCCTCTCTGATCAGATCTGCACTGAGCATCAGTACAGAAATGATATCAAGTGTTACCCGAGCGCCACCGCCACGGCCTCCTCGTAGGAGAGCGACCGTCCGACGGCCCACGAACGCTCGAAGGCGTCGTCGCCGGCGCGGCCACGGGCCTCCGCCGCCAGCCGGTCGTGCAGCTCGCGCTCCGCCGCCTGGAGCTTCGCGCCCGCCGGGTCGCGCAGTGCCTCGGACGCGCCCCAGAAGCGCGCCGCCTCGAGATCGTCACCGCGCGAGGCCGCGGTACTCCCGAGTCCCTCGAGCGCGTAGTAGATCGTCTCGACCTCGGCCATCTCGACCCCCGCCCGCGCGGCATCGCGGAACGCCCGCTCGGCCTCGTCCGGCCGCCCCGTCACGCAGGCGACGAGCCCCATGTTGAGGAGCGGAAACCACCAGGCGCCGCCGAGGCGGCGGAAAATCTCGACGCTCTCTGCGAACAGCCGCTCCGCGCGCTCCCACTGGTGCAGGACGAGCGCCGCGTACGCGCGGTTGTTGAGGATCGACGCGAGCGGGCGCTCGAGCCCGAGCCGCCGGAAGATAGCCTCGGCCTCGTCGTGGAAGCGCGACTCCGCTTCGATGTCGCCGCGCTGCTCCGCGGCGATCGCCCGCGTCATCAGCGCCTCGGCGGCGCCGCGCTCCTCGCCCTCGGCGACGAAGATGTCGTAGGCGGCCCTTGCCCAGCGGTCGCTCGCCTCGGCGTCGTCCTGGCGCCACGGCAGGCCCGCGCAGACGTGCATCGCTGACGCGCGCACGAGCGGCGGCGCGTCGTCGGCACGCGTCAGCGCGTCCTCGAGCCACGCGCGGCCCTCGCTCAGGTAGCCGCTGATACCCCAGTAGCCGCCGAGCGCGGTCGCGAGCCGCAGCTCGAGCTCGATGTCGCCCGAGGAGCGCAGCCAGGCGAGCGCCGAGCGGAGGTTCTCGTACTCGTCGCTCTCGCGCTCCCACTCGCCGAGGATCACCGCCTCGCGGCGCAGCCGCCGGCGCTCCGACGACCACTCCACGAACCACTCGGCGTGCCGCCGCCGCAGCGCGGCCTCGCTCGCCGAGCGCCTCCAGCTGCTCGCCCGCGTACTCGCGGATCGTCTCCAGCATGCGGAACCGCGGCTCGCCGTCCGGGCGTCTCTCGCGGCGCAGCAGGCTCTTCTCGACCAGCGACTCCAGCGCGTCGAGCTCGCGCGTCGCAGACGGCCTCGGCCGCCTCGAGCGAGCAGCCGCCGGCGAACACGGCCAGCCGGGCGAAGAGCACGCTGCTCGTCCGCGGTCGAGCAGGTCGTAGCTCCAGTCGATGGCGCCGCGCAGCGTCTGCTGGCGCGCCGGGCAGGTCGCGCGGGCCGCCGGTCAGCAGCGGCAGCCGCTCCTCGAGCCGCGCCAGCAGCGCCTGCGGGCGAGAGCACGCGGACCGCGCGGCGGCCAGCTCGATGGCCAGCGGCAGCCCGTCGAGGCGGCGGCAGATCTCGGCGACCGCGCGGCGCGTTCTCGTCGGTGAACTCGGCCTGACGGCCTGCGCGCGGTCGACGAAGAGCGCGACCGCTCGTATGCGACGCATCGAGGTCGCTCGCTGCGCGAGTCGGCAGCGCGAGCGGGCCACTCGTGCTCGCCCCGAGAGGCGCAGCGCGGCGCGGCTGGTGACGAGCGAGGTGCAGGTCGGCCTCGCCGGCCAGCAGCTCGCCGAGCCGCGGCGCGGCCGCGAGCAGGTGCTCGAAGTTGTCGAGCACGAGCAGCAGCCGTGCGGTCGCCGAGCGACGCGGCGGAGCGCGTCCTCGACGCCGTCGGCGCCCGGTCTCGTTGACGCCGAGGGTCTGCGCGATCGGTGGGCACGACCAGCGCGGGGTCCGTCGACCGACTCGAGCGCGACGAAGTAGACGCCGTCCGGGAAGTCGTCGACCAGCTCGGCCGCGACCTGCAGCGCCAGCCGGGTCTTGCCGCAGCCGCCCGGCCCGTGCAGCGTCACGAGCCGCACGTCCGGCCGCGTGACCAGCTCCGCCACGGCGCGCCAGCTCGCGCTCGCGCCCGATCAGCGGCGTCGCCTGCACCGGCAGGTTGGTCGGCCGGTTCTCGAGCGTGCGCAGCGGCGGGAACGACTGCTCGAGCCCCGGCGCCCTCGAGCTGGTAGAGCCGCTGCGGCTGTGTCGAGGTCCCTGAGCCGGTGCTCGCCGAGATCGCGCACCGCTGCCTCCGGCGACGAGGCCGTGCGTCGCCTCGCGAGAGCAGCACCTGGCCGCCGTGGCCGGCTTCGCGCGATCCGCGCGGCGCGGTGAACGTCGACGCCGACGTATCCGATCTCGGTGAGCCGCGGCTCGCCGGTGTGCATGCCGATGCGGACGCGCACGCCCTCCAGTGCCGTCAGCGAGTGCTGCGCCGCAACCGCGCCGGCGACCGCGCCGCCGGGGTCGGCGAACGCCACGAAGAACCCGTCGCCCTCGACGCCGACCTCGGCGCCGCCGTAGCGCCCGAACGCCTCGCGCAGCAGGCGGTGGTGCTCGGCCAGCAGGGCCGGCCAGGCGGAGCCGCGCTCGCGCACCAGGCGGGTCGAGCCCTCGATGTCCGTGAACAGGAGGGTGACGGTGCCGGTCGGGAGGCTCACGGGGTGAGGAAGTCGAGCACGAGCCGATCGAACGCCTCTGGCCGCCGCAGGTTCGGCAGGTGGTCGGCCTGCTCGAGCAGCTCGAGCCGCGCGCCGGGCACCTCAGCCGCGATGCGCCGGCAGCTGTCCACGATGCCCTGCACCTCGGTGTCGCCCAGGATCACGAGCGTCGGCACGTCGAGCTCGCCGAGCCGGTCAGCCGCGGGCGGGTCGCCGTCGAGCTCTAGCTCGTCGTTGTCGACCGCGGCGTTGGCGTACGCGATTTCGCGGAGGCTTTCGTCGACGCCGAGCGGCGCCCACACCTCCAGCCAGACATCTGCTGCGCCCTGGTATCGCCGGCGTTCCACGCCGCCTCGGCGCGTTCGCCCTGCTCGTCGGAGTAGGCGCGGAAGCCGATGCCGCTGACCGCCGCCCCGACGAGCACGAGCGCCGAGACCCGCCCGGGGTCGGCGAGCGCCGCGTCGATCGCGATCTTGCCGCCCATCGAGTTGCCGACGAGCGCGGCCCGCTCGATGCCGAGCGCGTCGAGCAGCCCGACGAGGTCCTCGTGCATCCGGTACGGCACCGTCGGCGCGGCCGAGCGGCCATACCCGCGCACGTCGTACACGACCGCCCGGTGACGGGGCGCAAAGGACTCCAGCTCCGCGCCCACTGGCGCGAGTCGAGCAGGCCGGCGTGCAGAAAGACAACGGGGTCGCCGGCGCCGCGCTCCTCGTACCAGAGCCGGCTGCCGTTCACGTCCGCGTAGGGCACGGGCGCGACGATAGCCTCCGCGCGCCATGCGCTTCGACCACGTGCTTGTCGTCGGCGCCGGCCAGATGGGCGGCGGGATCGCCCAGGTGGTCGCGGCCTCGGGCCGCCGCGTCTCGCTGTACGACCCGTACCCGGGCGCGACCGAGCGCGGCCTCGCGGCCATGCACAAGAGCCTGTCCCGGCTCGCGGAGAAGGGCGGAGCCGATCCCGAACGAGGTGCTCGGCCGCGTCGCGGCGGTCGACGACCTGGTCGCCGCCGACCTGATGATCGAGGCCGTCGTCGAGGACGCGGCCGTCAAGGAGGACGTCTTCCGCCGCGCGGACGAGACGCTCCCTGCCGAGGCGATCCTCGCCTCGAACACCTCGTCGATCCCGATCACCTCGCTGGCCGCGGCCACGAGCAGGCCCGACCGCGTGATCGGCATGCACTTCTTCAACCCGGTGCCCGTGCTGAAGCTCGTCGAGGTCATTCGCGGGCTCGAGACCTCCGATCGAGACGGCGGCGGCGATCATCTCGCTCGCCGAGGAGCTGGGCAAGACGCCGGCCGAGGCGCGTGACTTCCCCGGGTTCGTCTCCAACCGGATCCTGATGCCGTTCATCAACGAGGCCGCCTGGGCGCTGATGGAGGGCGTCGCCGAGCCTGATGCGATCGACACGATCGCGACCCTCGGCTTCGCGCACCCGCTCGGCCCGCTTGCACTGGCCGACCTGATCGGCCTCGACACCTGCGTGGCGATCATGGAGGTGCTGCACGCGGGCCTCGGCAGCGACCGCTACGCGCCGTGCCCGTTGTTGCGCCAGTACGTGCAGGCCGGACGGCTCGGTCGGAAGAGCGGTCGCGGCTTCTACACATACGGCTAGGTCTCTGGCTATCCTTTCGGACGGGTCACGGCGGGGCTGTCCTGGGGAGAGGACTCTGCGGCCCCCGGCGAGAACTGAGGGATTCCGCGAACGCCAGGGGGACCGCCATGCGCATCCTGCTCGTCGACGACGATCCAGCACTTCGGGAGCTCCTCCGGACGACCTTCGAGGTCGTCGCGGTCGAGGTTGCCGAGGCCGAAGATGCCGCCACGGCGCGCCGCTACCTGATGCGGTCGAAGCCGGACGTCATCGTGCTCGACGTCCGCATGCCCGGCGAGGACGGCCTGTCGCTGTGCCGCGCGGTCAAGGACAACCCGGAATGGCGCGGCATCGGCGTCGTGCTCCTGACCGGCTCGGACCAGGGCGGCGCCGACGAGGCGAGCGCGGCGGGCGCCGACGCATTCCTGCGCAAGCCGTTCAGCCCGCTCGAGCTGCTCGGCGTGGTCGAGCGTCTCTCCAACGGCCGGCCCGACGGGACGCTTCAGGTCATGCGTCCGCGCGAGGCGGACGAGCAGCTAACGCTCTACGCCAAGGACCTGCGCCGGCTGCTCGAGATCGAGCGCGGCCAGCGCATCCTGCTCGAGAGCGCGTACCAGGAGACGGTCGGCGCGCTCGCGAGCGCGCTGGAGTCGCAAGGACACCGGCACGCGCGAGCACTCGCAGCGCGTCCAGCGCTACGCGATGGAGCTCGCGCGCGAGGTGCGGCCCGAGCTCATCGACGACGCCGGCACCGAGTACGGCTTCCTGCTCCACGACGTTGGGAAGATCGGCGTCCCGGACGAGATCCTCCAGAAGCCCGGGCCGCTCACCGACAGCGAGCGCAGCCTGATGGAGACGCATGCAGTGCTCGGCGAGCAGATGCTCGGCGGCGTCGCCGTCCTCCAGGGGGAGGGGCTGAAGGTCGTGCGCCACCATCACGAGCGCTGGGACGGCGGCGGCTATCCCGACGGGCTCTGCGGGACGGACGTTCCGGTCGGGGCACGGATCTTCGCGGTCGCCGACGCGCTCGATGCTATGACGAGCGACCGCCCCTATCGCAGGGCACTCGACTGGTACGCGGCGGGCGCCGAGATCATCGGCCAGGCAAAGAAGCAGTTCGACCCGTACGTCGTGCAGGCGTTCCGCGACGCCGAGCCGCGGCTACGGGCGATTCACAGACGCTTCTCGGCCGCCTGAAGTCCGGCTCGCTCCGCTCGCCATGACGACGTCCGGGGCTGTCCCCGAAGGGGGCTGTCCCCAGTGGTGCGCCCGAGTCTCGTCGGCGGAACCCTGGTCGACCGGAATGCTTTTCCGAAAGACTGAGTTGCCGCCCCAGCACTGGGGACAGCCCCCGCTGATACGGGGACGGCCCCAAATCGTCGAAGCCGTGGCCGGCGACGACAGCCTGAGCCAGCGGCCAGTACCGACCGGCGCCCGGGTATAACCGACGGGATGGACTTCGACCTTACGGCCGAGCAGCGCGAGATCCAGCAGCTGACCCGCGAGTTCGCCGACGCCGAGATCCGGCCGAGCGCCGCCGAGTGGGACCGCGAGCATCGCTTCCCGCGGGAGGTGTTCACGAAGCTGGCCGAGCTCGGCCTGATGGGCGCCTGCATCCCTGAGGAGTACGGCGGCGCGGGCGCCGACTTCGTGTCCTACATCCTCGTGCTCGAGGAGCTCTCGCGCGCGGACGCAGGCGTCGGGGTGACCGTCGCCGTGCACACGAGCGCCGTCACGCTGCCGATCCTCACCTTCGGCACCGACGAGCAGCGGGCGCGCTGGGTGCCGCCGCTCGCGCGGGGCGAGCATCTCGGCGCCTTCGCCCTCACCGAGCCAGACGCCGGCTCGGACGCCGGCTCGCTCCGCTCCCGCGCGGAACCGGTCGCGCAGGGGTGGACGATCACCGCTTCCAAGCAGTGGATCACGAACGCCGCCTACGCCGGCGCGGTGCTCCTGTTCGCGCGCACCGACCCGGAGACGGCGACGGCGCGCGGGGTCTCGGCGTTTGTGCTCGACGGCGACCAGATCCGCGTGACGCGCACCGAGGAGAAGCTCGGCCTCAACTCGTCGGTCACCAACGACATCGTGGTCGAGGGCGTGCATGTCGGGCCCGACCGGCTCCTGCACGAGGAGGGCCGCGGCTTCCGCGTCGCGATGGCCACGCTCGACGGCGGCCGCATCGGCATCGCGGCGCAGGCGCTCGGAATCGCCCAGGCGGCATATGACGCCGCGCGCGAGTACGCGCTCGAGCGCCGCCAGTTCGGCCACCGCATCGGCGAGTTCCAGGCGATCCAGCACAAGCTCGCGAACATGTCGACGGAGATCGACGCGGCCCGGCTGCTCGTCTACCGCGCCGCATGGCTCAAGGAACAGGGCCGGCCGCACGCCGAGGAAGGCGCGAAGGCGAAGCTGTTCGCCTCGGAGATGGCGCGCCGCCAGACGGCGGAGGCGATCCAGGTCTTCGGCGGCTATGGCTACACGAAGGAGTTCCCCGTCGAGCGCTACTACCGGGATGCCAAGATCACCGAGATCTACGAGGGGACGAGCGAGATCCAGCGGCTCGTCATCGCGCGCTCGATCCTCGGGCTCGCGGAACGCTCGCTCGTGCGCTAGCCCGAGCCTGCCCACGCGTAGAGCGCGTCCGGCTCGCGCTCCATGTTGTCGGCGCCGTCGGTGAGGCGCACGAGCCGAAAGCCGCGCCGTTCGTAGAACCGCCGCGCGTCCTCGTTCCTCTGGAACACCCAGAGCTGTAGACGCTCCGGCGAGACCGTCTTGGCGTGCTCCAGCAGCGCCGTTCCGATGCCCCGCCCCTGGGCGGGCGGCGCGACGTAGAGGTGGCTCACCTCGGCGTCGTCCACGCCCACGAAGCCGGCGATCTCGCCGTCCTCGTCCCACACCCAGAGCCGGTGGCGCTCGACGAACAGGGATCCGAGCCGCGGGCGGGCGTCGTCGTCGATCCGCGGGAGGTACGGCATTGCGTCACGCGACGCGACAAAGACCCGGCCGACCGCGTCGGCGTCGGCGTGCGTCGCACGTCGGATCACGCGCGTAGCCTAGGACGGTGCCGCGGAACCGCGACGAGCCGGTCCGCCTGACGCGCATCTACACGCGCGGGGGCGACGCGGGGGAGACGAGCCTCGGCGACGGGTCGCGCGTCTCGAAGCTCGACTGCCGCATCGCCTCGTTCGGCACCGTCGACGAGCTGAACTCCCACATCGGCGTCGCGCTCGCCGGCGGCCTGCCTGACGTGTTCCGGCCGGTGCTCGCCCGGGTGCAGAACGAGCTCTTCGACGTCGGCGCCGACCTCAGCGTCCCGTGGGGCATCGCCGACCGGCTGCGGGTCACGCAGGATCTGGTGGACGGGCTCGAGGCGGACTGCGATCGCTTCAACGCCGAGCTGCCCGAGCTGCGCAGCTTCATCCTTCCCGGAGGCACCGAGACCGCCGCCCGCCTGCACGTCGCGCGCACCGTCTGCCGCCGCGCCGAGCGCGAGGTCATCGCCGCCACGGACGAGGTCGAGCTGAACCCGCTGGTGCTGCCGTACCTGAACCGGCTCTCCGACCTGATCTTCATCCTCGCCCGCGCGGCGAACGCGCACGCAGGCGAGGCGGAGCCGCTCTGGCGGCCGGGAGGCTCTACCGACCGATGATCGTCCAGGTTCCCGTCGCCCTGTCCGCGACGGTGAACCTGGCGGTCTTCGTCACGGTCGCCCCGCCGGCGGTGACGGTCACCTTGACCGTCCAGCGGCCCGGGGCCACCTTCCGGGGCAGGGGCAGCGCGACGCGCACCGTGCCCTTCGGCGCGGTCAGCGAGCGGGTCGAAACGATGCGGCCGCCCGGCGACACGAGTCTCGCCTTCACGGTCGCCGTCGACGAGACCGTGACCGGCACCGCGACGCTGCCGCGGCTGCGGGCCGGCGTCCCCACCTTCGCCGTCAGCGGAACCGTGAAGCGAAGCGAGAACGGCGCCGTCAGCCCGGCCGCATCGCTGAGCGTGCCCCGGAGGACGTGCGTCCCCGGCTGAAGTCTGGCGACCGCGAACGAGGCGGTCGATCCCTCGATGGCCGGGACCGCGGTTGCGGACCCGTCGAGCGTGACGTGCGTGACGGCCTTCAGCGCTTCACTGGCCGTGACCGTGACGCTGCGGCCCGTCATGCGTGCTCCCGGCGCCGGCACCGACGACGTGACGGACGGTGCGGTGTTGTCGACGGTGACCCCCGCGCGCACGTCGTGCACCGATGCGCCGGCGCCGTCGGTGACCGTCGCCTGCAGGTCGTACTGCCCGTCGCGCAGCAGCGCCGTGTCCAGCGTCATCGACCAGGGCGCGCCCGTGTCGGCTCCGAGGGCGTCCACGCCTGTGCGCCCGTCCGCCGGATCTCGAACGAGACCTGGGTGGCGCCGGACCCGCTTGTCGTCGCGCTGAGGTTGACGATTCCCGTGAGCGTCCGGCCCGGATCCGTCAGCGAGACGCCGAGGCCCGACCCGCCGACGGTGACCGTGAGCATCGCGGTCGTGACGTTGCCGGCGTTGTCCGTGACGAGGGCCCGCACGTCGTACCGACCGCCCGGCACGCCCGCCGCGTCGAAGGGTGCCGAGTACGGGGCGGACGCGAGCGTCGCCATTGTCGTCCACGACGACGTGCCGGTCGGCGCGCGCTGCAGGACGACGGACGCGATCCCGCTGCCGGCGTCGGAGGCGGTGACGGTCAGCGTCGAGCTGGAATTGATGTAGGTGTCCGTGCTGGCGAGCGTCGCCGTCGGCGCCGTGTTGTCGATCAGGCGCGTCGCCACCGGCGAGAACGTCACGTTGCCGGAGGCGTCGGTCGCGACGGCGCGCAGGTCCGCGTAGCCGTCGGCGGCGGCGCCGGTGGAGAAGCTCGCCGTGTACGGCGCGCTCGTGTCGGTGTCGATCGTCGTCCACGTGCCGGCCCCGGCCGGGGAGCGCTCGAAGCGGATGGAGCGAATGCCGCCCGCGTCGCTCGCGGTCCCGGCCAGCGTGACGACGCCGCGGAGCACAGCCCCGGGGTCGTCGAGGCCGACGGTCGGCGCCGTCGTATCCACCGTCCATGTGTACGACGTCGGCGAGCCGGCGTTGCCGAGCGCGTCGGTCGCCCGGACCTGGAACGTGTGCGGCCCGGCGGCCAGGCCGCTGACGTTGCGGGGGCTCGCGCAAGACGAGTAGCCGCCGGCGTCCAGCTGGCACTGGAATGTCGAGCCGGGCTCACTCGCGCTGAAGGTGAACGCGGCGCTCGTGGCATTGGTCGGGTCGGTCGGCCCGGAGTCGATGACCGCGTCAGGCCCGGTGCGGTCGATGTGCCACGACGCCGTGGCGGCGGTCCCGACGTTGCCGACCGCATCGATCGCCTTAACCCGGAGGACGTGCAGGCCCTCCGCGAGGCCGGCGTAGCTCGCCGGGCTCGTGCACAGCGAGTAGCCGGCGCCGTCGAGCTGGCACTCGAACGTCGAGCCCGGCTCGCTGGAGCTGAACTGGAAGTCTGCGGTCGCGAGGGCCGTCGGGTCGGCCGGGCCGAAATCGATCGTCGCGGTGGGCGCCGTGGCGTCGATCGTCCAGACGTCGGCGGCAGGCGACGGATCGGTGTTCGCGACGGCGTCCGTCGCACGCACCTGGAACGTGTGAGTGCCGCCGCTCAGCGCCGAGTAGCTGCGCGGGCTTGTGCACGGCGAGAAGCCGCCGCCGTCGAGCTGGCACTCGAACGTGGAGCCGGGCTCGGTCGACGTGAACGTGAAAGCGGCGCCGGTGGCCGACGTCGGATCGGCGGGCTGCGTGGAGATCGACGTGTCGGGCGGCGTCAGGTCGATCGTCCACCCGTAGGACGCGGGGCTGCCGACGTTACCGACTGGGTCGATCGCACGGACCTGGAACGTGTGCGCGCCGCCTCCGAGCCCGGAGTAGGAAGCCGGGCTGGCGCAGGACGAGAACGCGCCGCCGTCGACCTTGCACTCGAAGGTGGACCCGGGCTCGTTCGCGCTGAAGCTGAACGTCGCGCCCGTCGAAGCCGTCGGCGACGCCGGGCCGGAGTCCACGGACGCGGTCGGCGCAGACGTGTCGATCGTCCACGAGAAGGTCGCCGGCGAGCCGTCGAGGTTGCCCGCCGGGTCGGTCGCGCGCACCTGGAACGTGTGGCCGCCGCTCGAAAGGCCGGCGTATGAGCCCGGGCTCGTGCATGCCGAGAAGCCGCCGCCGTCCAGCTGGCACTCGAAAGCGGAGCCGGGCTCCGTCGCGCTGAAGGTGAAGGCGGCACCCGTCGCGGCCGTCGGGTTGGACGGGCCAGAGTCGACGCTCGTGTTCGGCGGCGTCGTGTCGACGGTCCAGGTCTCCGCTGCGGGCACCGGGTCGGTGTTCCCGGCCGTGTCGGTCGCGCGCACCTGGAACGTGTGCGTGCCGGCGCCGAGCGAGGTGAACGTGCGCGGACTCGTGCAGGAGGAGAACCCGCCGCCGTCGAGCTGGCACTCGAACGTCGAGCCGGGCTGCGTCGCGGTGAACGCGAACGTCGCCGCCGTCGAGTTCGTCGTCCGCGGCGGGCCCGCTCGTGATCGAGGTATCTGGCGCGCTGAGATCGATCGTCCACGTAACGCTGGCCGGAGCCGGATCGGTGTTGCCGACGGAGTCGGTCGCGCGGACGTCGACGGTGTGGGAGCCCGCGGCGAGCCCGGTGTACGTCTGCGGGCTCGTGCAGGAGGAGAACCCGCCGCCGTCGAGCTGGCACTCGAACGTCGAGCCGGGCTCGGTCGACGTGAACGCGATGGTCGCGTCCGTGGCGTTCGTCGGGCTCGCCGGCGCCGACGTGATGGTCGTGTCCGGCGGCGTCGAGGTCGACGACCCACGTAAAGGTTGCCGGCGTCGGATCCGTGTTCCCGGCCGGGTCGGTCGCACGGACGTCCACCGTGTGCGACGCCGACGTGAGCCCGGTCAGGCTGAGCGGGCTGGTGCAGGCCGCCCAGGCGCCGCCGTCGAGGCGGCACTCGAACGTCGAGCCGGGCTCTGTAGCGGCGAAGCTGAAGCTTGCGCTGGTGGAAGCGGTCGGGTTGGGCGGGGTGGAGGTCATAGAGGTACTGGGCGGGGTGGTGTCGATCGTCCAGGCGTAGCTCGCCGGGCTGCCGTCGGTGTTGCCGGCCGTATCGGTCGCGCGCACCTGGACGGTGTGCGAGCCGGCGGCGAGCGACGCGTACGAGCGCGGGCTGGTGCAGGCGGCCCAGCCGCCGCCGTCGAGCTGGCACTCGAAGGTTGAGCCAGGCTCGGTCGAGTCGAACGAGAAGCTCGCGTTGGTCGAGCTGGTCGGGTTCGTCGGCGAGGAGAGGATCGAGGTGTCCGGCGCCGTGGTATCGATCGTCCACGTGTAGGTGGCCGGGCTGGCGTCGGTGTTGCCGGCGGCGTCGGTGGCGCGGACGTCGACGGTGTGCGAGCCGGCGGCGAGGCCGACGAAGAGCTTCGGCGAGGCGCAGGGCAGCCACGGTCCGGTGCCGGGGTCGAGCTGGCACTCGAACGTGGAGCCGCCCTCGTCCGCCGTGAGGGCGAAGGTGGCGCTGCTCGCGTTGGTGGGGTCTGTGGGGCCCGAGACGATGGTCGTATCGGGCGCCGTCAGGTCGATCGTCCAGGTGAACGACGCCGGTGTGGGGTCCGTGTTGCCGGCCGCGTCCGTGGCGCGGATCTGAACGGTGTGGGAGCCCGCGGCCAGAGCGGCGTAGCTCGCCGGGCTGGTGCAGGCCGTCCAGCCGGCGCCGTCGAGCTGGCACTCGAAGCTGGAGCCGGGCTCGGAGGCGGCGAAGGTGAACGCGGCCCCGGTCGAGCTGCTCGGGTTCGAAGGCGTCCCGGTGATGCTGGTGTCAGGCGCGGTCACGTCGACGATCCACGCGTAGCCCGCCGGCGTCCCGTCCGTGTTGCCGGCGGGGTCGGTGGCGCGCACGTCGACGGTGTGCGAGCCCGCGATAAGGCCGGAGTAGCTCTTCGGGCTCGTGCAGCCCGCCCAGACGCCGCCGTCCAGCTGGCACTCGAAGGTCGAGCCGGGCTCGGTGGCGGTGAACGAGAACGACGCGCTCGTGGCGTTCGTGGGGTCGGCCGGGGTGGAGGTGATCGATGTGTCCGGCGGCGTGGTGTCGATCGTCCAGGTGAAGCTGGCCGGGCTGGCGTCGGTGTTGCCCGCGGGGTCGGTCGCTCGCACGTCGACGGTGTGGGAGCCGGCGGCGAGGCCGAGGTAGAGCTTCGGCGAGGTGCAGGGGAGGAAGCCGACGCCGTCGAGCTGGCACGCGAAGTTGGAGCCGCCTTCTGTCGCGGTGAACGAGAAGGAGGCGTTCGTCGAGCTGCTGGGATTCGCAGGCCCGGCGGTGATGCTCGTGTCCGGCGCAGTGAGGTCGACGATCCAGGTGAAGGAGGCAGGGGCCGCGTCGGTGTTGCCGGCCGGGTCGGTCGCGCGGATGTGGAGGGTGTGTGAGCCGGCGCTCAGGCTTGAGTAAGCCTGCGGGCTCGTGCAGGCAGACCAGCTGCCGCCGTCGAGCTCGCACTCGAACGTCGAGCCGCCTTCGGTCGACGTGAAGGAGAAGCTCGCGCCCGTGGAGTTGGTGGGGTTGGCGGGGCTCGACGTGATGCTCGTGTCGGGCGCAGTGAGATCGATGTTCCAGCTGAACGAGGCGGGGGTGAGGTCGGTGTTGCTGAGCGTGTCCGTCGCGCGGACGTCGACGGTGTGCGAGCCCGCGCTCAGGCCGGAGTAGCTCTTCGGGCTCGTACAGGCCGCCCACGAACCGCCGTCGAGCCGGCACTCGAACGTGGCGCCGCCGGCCGTGGAGGTGAACGAGAACGACGCGGTGGTCGCGTTGGTGGGGTCTGCGGGAACCGACGTGATCGAGGTGTCGGGCCCGGTGAGGTCGATCGTCCACGTGACGCTGGCCGGGGAGGCGTCGGTGTTGCCGACGGCGTCGGTCGCTCGCACGTCGAACGTGTGCGAGCCGGCCGCGAGCCCCGTGTACGTCTTCGGGCTCGTGCAGCTCGACCACGGTCCGGTGCCATCGAGCTGGCACTCGAAGGTCGAGCCACCCTCGGTCGAGGTGAAGGCGAAGGTCGCGCCGGTGGAGCTCGTCGGATTGGCCGGGCTCGAACTGATCGACGTGTCGGGCGCCGTCAGGTCGACGACCCAGGTGAAGCTCGCCGGGCTGCCGTCGGTGTTGCCGGCCGGGTCGGTCGCGCGCACCTGGAACGTGTGGGAGGCACCCGCAAGCGAGCTGTAGGAGCGCGGGCTCGCGCAGGTCGCCCAGCCGGCGCCGTCGAGCTGGCACTCGAACGTCGAGCCGCCTTCCGTCGCGCTGAACGAGAAGGAGGCGCTGGTGGAGGCGGTCGGGTCGGCCGGCGTGGAGGTGATCGAGGTATCGGGCGGCGTCGTGTCGATCGTCCACGTGAAGGACCCCGGCGTGGGGTCGGTGTTGCCGGCCGGGTCGGTCGCGCGGACCTGGAAGGTGTGGGAGCCGGCGGCGAGCGAGGCGTAGGAGCGCGGGCTGGTGCAGGCGCCCCAGCCGGCGCCGTCGAGCTGGCATTCGAAGGTCGAGCCGGGTTCGGTGGCCGTGAACGAGAGCGATGCGCCGGTTGCGTTGGTGGGGTTCGCCGGGGTCGAGGTGATCGAGGTGTCGGGCGGGGCGGTGTCGATCGTCCAGGTGAAGGAGGCCGGGCTGGCGTCGGTGTTGCCGGCCGGGTCGGTCGCGCGCACGTCGACGGTGTGCGAGCCGGCGGCGAGGCCGGGGTAGAGCTTCGGCGTGGAGCAGGGGAGGAAGCCGCCGCCGTCGAGCTGGCACGCGAAGGTGGAGCCCCCCTCGGTGGAGGTGAACGCGAAGGAGGCGCTCGCGGCGTTGGTGGGGTTCGCCGGAGTCGAGGTGATCGAGGTGTCGGGCGGGGTGGTGTCGATCGTCCAGGTGAAGGAGGCCGGGCTGGCGTCGGTGTTGCCGGCCGGGTCGGTCGCGCGCACGTCGACGGTGTGCGAGCCCGCGGCCAGCCCGGAGTAGCTGTTCGGGCTCGTGCAGCTCGCCCAGGCACCGCCGTCGAGCCGGCAGTCGAACGTCGAGCCGGGCTCCGTCGCGGTGAACGAGAACGAGGCGCTGGTGGCGTTCGTCGGGTTGGCCGGGGTGGAGGTGATCGAGGTGTCGGGCGCCGTGAGGTCGACCGTCCAGGTGAAGGACGCAGGCGTCGAATCAGTGTTGCCGGCCGGGTCGGTGGCTCGCACCTGGACGGTGTGCGAGCCGGCGGCGAGCGCGGCGTACGAGCGCGGGCTCGTGCAGGCCGACCAGCCGGCGCCGTCGAGCTGGCACTCGAAGGTCGAGCCGGGCTCGGTGGCGGTGAACGAGAACGACGCACCGGTCGCATTCGTGGGGTTCGCCGGCGTCGACGTGATCGACGTGTCCGGGGCCGTGAGGTCCACGGTCCAGGTGAAGCTGGCCGGGCTGGCGTCGGTGTTCCCGACGGAGTCGGTCGCGCGGACGTCGACGGTGTGCGACCCCGCGGACAGCCCGGAGTAGCTCTGGGGGCTCGCGCAGCTGGCCCAGGTGCCGCCGTCGAGCCGGCACTCGAACGTGGATCCGGGCTCAGTGGAGGTGAACGCGAAGCTCCCGCTCGTCAGGTTCGTCGGGTTGGCCGGGCCAGAGGTGATGCTCGTGTCCGGCGGCGTGAGGTCGATCGTCCAGGTGAAGCTCGCCGGCGTGGCATCGGTGTTGCCGCCAGGGTCGGTGGCACGCGCCTGGAACGTGTGCGAGCCGCCGCTCAGTCCGGCGTACGCTTTCGGGCTGGTGCAGGCGCCCCAGCCGCCGCCGTCGAGCTGGCACTCGAAGGTCGAGCCGGGCTCGGTGGCGGTGAACGAGAAGCTGGCGGCGGTCGACCCGGTGGGGTTCGCCGGGTTCGAGGTGATCGAGGTGTCGGGCGCGCTGAGGTCGATCGTCCAGGTCGAGGAGGCCGGCTGCCCGACGTTGCCGATTCCGTCGATGCCACGCACCTGGAACGTGTGCGAGCCGGCCGCGAGCGACGTGTAGGTCTTGGGGGACGTACACGCCGAGAACCCGCCGCCGTCGAGCTGGCACTGGTAGCTCACCGCGTTCGGCGCGCTGAAGGAGAACGTCGCGCCCGTGGAGTTGGTCGGGTTGGCAGGGCCGGAGCTGACGGTGGTGACGGGTGCGTTGTTGATCGTGACCGTCTGCTTGGCCGAATCGAGCGTGTTCCCCGCGGCGTCCGAGGCCTCCGCGAGCACCTGGTAGGTGCCGTCGACCGGCTGGTTGTTCCAGGCGACCGAGTAGTTCGGCCCGGTGGAGCTCGAGCCGATCAGGGTGTTCGGCGTGCAGGACGAGCCGGCGCAGTAGTAGTAGGAGATCGAAGCAATGCCCGAGAGCCCGTCGCTGCCTGTGCCCGTCAGCGCCTGGCCGTTGATGATCGTCCCCGGAAGCGCGTTGAGCGTCGCCGAGCTCGGTGCCGTCTTGTCGATCCGGATCTGCGTGCCCGCCGTGCGGACCGTCTCCTGGTTCGCGACCCGGTCGGTCGAGAAGTACTTGATCGTGTAGGTGCCGTTCGAGGTCAGCGAGACCGACGTCCCCTGCGGCGACGCGACCGTCGGCGTCGAGCCGTCCGTGGTGTAGTAGGTGGACGCGAGGCCCGATTCGCCGACGCCGTCCGCCGGCGTTAGCGTCACCGTCTGGCTCGTGTTCTTCCAGCTCGAGCCGATCGACGCGGTGTTGTCGGTCGTCGTCGGCGCGTTGGGGTCCGGGGTGACCGTGAAGGAGGTCGACGACGTGTTCCCCGCGTTGTCCACCGCCGTCACGTTGTGCGAGCCGCTGTCGCTGCCGCCGTTCGGCCACGTGTACGTCAGGCTGTACGGGTTCGTCGTGTCGTCGGTGTTGGTGGACGGCGTGAGGCCGCCGGAGAGCCCCGGGAACGTCACCTTCTGCGGGCCCGACTCGGCGTCGCTGGTCGTGGCGCCCACGGTGAAGGTCGAGCCGGCAGCGCTCGGCCGGTACCAGAGCGTCGTGCCGCTGACGTAGCTGTCTGCCGAGGACTCGTTGAGCGAGAGCGAAGGCGCCGTCGGCGGGATGACGTCGAGCTTGAGCGCCACCAGCTGGCCGATCCACGCGTTGCTCTGGGTCGACGTCGCGGTCTTCGCGCCCGTGGCGCCGGCGAGCGCCTGGGTGTAGTCGGCGGCCTCGGACGAGGTTGAGCCCGAGGCCTGGTCCCAGCGCTCCGTCATGCCGCCCGGCGCGGTGAACGTGCCGGCCTTGTTCATCCCGAAGAACCCGACAACCCTGGCGTTGTTGGCGCTCGTCGTCACCGTCGGTGCCGTGACCGCGCTTCCGTTGGCGCTGCTGACGCCGCCGCTGGACGTGTCGACCGGGTTGGTCAGATCGACGCCCGTGTAGACGATGATCCCGCCGCTTGCCTTGTCGGACGCGTTGAACGTCCACTGGTACGAGGCCGGCTCGGAGCTCGTCGCCGTCCGGTAGTAGACCGCGCCGGCAAGGTTGGTGCCCTGGTTGTCGCGCCGCAGCAGCGTCCAGCCGCCCGGCGCGCTGATCGTGCGCGAGGAGCCGCCGTGGACGCTCACGAGCGCGAGCATGAAGTCGTTCGCGGCGACGCCGGCCGGCACGCTCTCGGTGATGCTCGCGCCGCCGCCGCCGTTGTTGGCGCCGAGGACACTGCGCAGCGTGATCGCCGGGTCGATGACGTACGGGACGGGAAGCTTCGAGTCGTCGACGCGCAGCGTCAGCCACCACGCGGACCTGCGGCGCTCGACCGACCACCGCAGCCCGTCGGGCGTCACGTCGCGGCCGGACGGAAGCAGGATCTGCGCAGGCTCGATCGCGACGCCGGCGAGGGCGCCGTCAGAGAAGGCGACCGACCCGTCCGGGTTGACGCGCGGCGTCAGCCCGCCGGCCCGCAGGCGCCAGCGCCAGGTTCGCGTGCCCTGGTGGTTGTCGACGGTGAGGAACTGCTCGGTCGCGCGCGGCCCGACGATGACGGTCTCGCGCCCGAACGGCGTGGACCGCTCCGCGCCGTTGGCGAAGCGCTGCCAGCCCGCACCCGCAGTCGCCCCGGCGAGGCCGACCGCCATCGACCCGTGCCGCACCGTGTAACCGCCGCGCGTGATCGCGACGTGCAGGCCCTTCGCCGGCTGCCGGGTGAGCGGAGCACGCGGCGCCGCGTGCCCGAGCACCCTCGGCAGGAACGTCTCGTCGTGCGCGGGGCGCAGCCCCGCGCCCGCCAGGGCGATCAGCGCGATCACTGCGGGCAGGCCAAGCAGCAGCGCCTGGATCGCCCAGCGCCCACCCAGCCGCATGAGGGTGAGATTCGTCATACCGTCGAACGCGCAAACTCGCGCGTGTAGTAGGGATCGACCTTCGACCTACGCCGCTTGAGGCAGCGGGGCCCCGCGAACGAGGGATCTGCGTTCACCCTCCATAGGGGATCCCGAAGAGGACGGCCTCGTACAATGGCCGCCATGGCGACGACCGAGGATCCGCGCGCGACGACCCCGACCGACGAATGGCGCCGCGAGCTCTACGACGCGGTGCCCGAGCGCACCGGCGAGCTCTTCACCACCATCTCGGGGCTCGAGAACGAGCCGCTCGCGACGCCCGACAGCGTCGATGTCGACTACGAGCGCGACCTCGGCTACCCGGGCGTCTATCCATTCACGCGCGGCGTCTACCCGTCCATGTACCGCGGGCGCCTCTGGACGATGCGTCAGTTCGCCGGCTTCGGCACTGCCGAGGAGACGAACGAGCGCTTCCGGTACCTGCTCGACCACGGGCAGACGGGCCTGTCGACGGCGTTCGACATGCCGACGCTGATGGGCTACGACTCGGATCACCCGCGCTCGCTGGGCGAGGTGGGCCGCGAGGGCGTCGCCATCGACTCGCTGGGCGACATGGAGACGCTGTTCAGCGGCATCCCGCTGGGCGAGGTCTCGACGTCGATGACGATCAACGCGCCGGCGGCGATGCTGCTCGCCTTCTACCTCTGCGTCGGGGAGGAGCAGGGCGTCCCACGCTCGGAGCTCCGCGGAACGATCCAGACGGACATCCTCAAGGAGTACATCGCGCAGAAGGAATGGATCTTCCCGCCTGAGCCGTCCATGCGGCTGGTCGTGGACATGGTCGAGTTCTGCTCACGCGAGATGCCGAAGTGGCACCCCGTCTCGATCTCCGGGTACCACATCCGCGAAGCCGGGTCGAACGCCGTCCAGGAGCTTGCGTTCACGCTCGCGGACGGGTTCGCGTACGTCGAAGCGTGCGTCGACCGCGGCCTCGACGTGGACGACTTCGCGCCGCGGCTCTCGTTCTTCTTCAACGCGCACCTCGACTTCTTCGAGGAGATCGCCAAGTACCGCGCGGCCCGCCGCATCTGGGCGCGCGAGCTGCGCGAGACGTACGGCGCGAAGAACCCGCGCTCGTGGCTGATGCGCTTCCACACGCAGACCGCCGGCGTGTCGCTGACCGCGCAGCAGCCCGAGGTGAACATCGTCCGGACGGCGCTCGAGGCGCTCGCCGCGGTGCTCGGCGGGACCCAGTCGCTGCATACGAACTCGTTCGACGAGGCGCTCGCGCTGCCGACCGAGGACGCCGTCCGGCTCGCACTGCGGACGCAGCAGGTGATCGCGCACGAGACCGGTGTCGTCAACACGATCGACCCGCTGGGCGGCTCGTATCACGTCGAGGAGCTGACGAACCGGCTCGAGGCGGGGGCGTACGAGTACTTCGCACGCATCCGCGCGCTCGGCGGCGTCGTCGCCGCGATCAAGGAGAACTTCTTCCAGCGCGAGATCGCCGAAGCGTCATTCCGCTACCAGTCCGAGGTCGAGGCGAAGCAGCGGGTCATCGTCGGCGTGAACCGCTACGAGGCCGCAGATGAGACGCCGCTCGAGCTCCTGCGCATCGATCCCTCGCTCGAGGGCAAGCAGATCGAGCGGGTCAAGGAGCTCCGTGCGCGGCGCGACTCGGGGGCCGTGGAGGCGGCGCTCGCCAAGCTCCGCGAGGGTGCCGCCGGAGACGCGAATCTCATGCCGCTGATCGTCGACGCGTCGCGCGCATACGTGACGATGGGGGAGATGTGCGACGCGCTCCGCGAGGTCTGGGGCATCTGGCGCGAAACCCCCGTGTTCTAACCAAGCAATTCTAGGTTCGCCAGAGCCTCGTGCCAGGCTTTAGCCTGGCTCGTACCAGTTCGCCAGAGCCTCGTGCCAGGCTTTAGCCTGGCTCGTACAAGGTTCGCCAGAGCCTCGTGCCAGGCTTTTAGCCTGGCTCGCACAGGGCCGGGCAGACCGAGCGGTTGTTCATCTGCGTCCAACAGTTCGCTCTTCTAACTAACGCGGCAAAAGCCCGTCTACACTGAAGAACATGGCGACCATGGACGCAGCTATCAACTCGCGCCGGTTCCAGAAATGGTTCCCGTGGGTCGCGGGCGGCGTGCTCCTCGCCGGGGTCGTCGCGGCACTCGTCCTGATCCTGCCGAACACCGGCGGCACGACCGCGAAGGAAGCAGCTCCCGCGCCGAACTTCAAGCCCCAGACCGTTCCGCAGCAGAAGCTCGTCAAGAAGGTCCCGCGGGGCGCACGGCTCGTCGCGGGCCGCTTCATCCTCACCGCCGTCCAGCGCCAGAACCTCGACCAGGCGTGGCCGCTTGCCGGCCCCGACGTCCGGGCGGGGATGAGCCGCAAGGAGTGGATGAGCGGCAACATCGCCGTGCCCGTCTTCCTGGGCGGCATCAAGGATGCGCCGATGAAGGTCGACTACGCGACGAAGAAGAGCGCGCTGCTCGAAGTGCTCCTCGAGCCCGCCAAGAAGGGCAAGGACTTCAAGCCGGGGACCTTCTACATCAGGGTCGACAAGGTAGGCAACGGCAAGACCGCGCACTGGATCGTGAACGAGGTCCAGCAGGACGTCGCGATCCCGATCCCGAGCAACCCGAACAACTAGGAGCCGGCCTATGACGGCATCCTCCGGGGGGCGGGGGATCAGCGGAATGCTCGCGTCGCCGCGCCGCAGGCGCCGGTTCACATGGGGTGCGGGACTGCTTGCGGCGGCCGCCGTCGTCGGGCTGGCCGTGGTTCTGATGCCCGACAACAACGGGGAGAAGATGCCCGGTACGCGGGCGGGCAAGCCGAAGCTCGTCGCGCCCGCGCCGAAGCACGTGCGGATAGGCACGGCCGACCAGGCGGCGGCAAAGCTCGCCGCGGCGAAGTTCATCGACACGGCGGTGCTCCGCCGCAACGTCGACCAGTCGTGGGCTCTCACCGCGCCGGAGCTGCGCGTGGGCTTCACCCGCAAGGCGTGGAACAGCGGCGACATCCCCGTCGTGCCGTTCCCGGCCGACCAGCTCGAAAGCGTCAACTACCACACGGACTACACCATCAAGAATCACATCGGCTACCAGGTCTCGATGCTTCCGCATGAGAACTCCAAGGCCCTGGCCGTCCTCTTCTCGATGGAGCTCGTGAAGCGCGGGTCGCCAACGAGCCCACACTGGCTGGTCGACTACTGGGCGCCGATCTCGCCGGGCACGCTGAGCCCGACCGAGCGCGCGAAGGAGGCGAAGGCGATCTCCGACTCGGCGCCGCAGCCGATCGGCAGTGGCTGGCTGCTGCTCCCGATCGTGGGCATCTTCGCCCTCGTCGTCGTGCTTCCGCTTGTGTTCCTCATCCGCGGCGTGCTTCGGCACCGGCGCGCGGAGCGCGCCTACCGCGACGCGCACCCCCCGGCTCAGACGTCCAGCTCGAGCCCGTCGTAGGCCTGTTCCAGGCCGCCGTCGAGCGGCAGCTCCTGGGGCCGGTGCGTCAGCAGCAGGCGGCGGGCGCCCGACGCGCGGTACGCCTCGAGCGCCTCCTCAGCCGACAGGTGACCTCGCAGCTCGCCGTCCAGCTCGCCGCGTTCGAGCGTCGCCTCGCAGATGAAGAGGTCGGCGTCGCGGGCGACGTCGGCGAGGCGGTCGGTCGGCCCCGAGTCGCCGGAGTACGCAAGCGTTCGCTCCCCGTCCGTCACGCGGAGCGCGTAGGTTCGGAGCGTGTAGTGCGGGACGCGCGTCGCGCGGATCTCGAGCCCCGAGACCGTGAACGGGGCCTCCTCGGGGTACTCGCGGATCTCGAACGTGCGCTCGAACATCCACGGCGTCCCGAACGTCCCGCCGAAGAGCTCCAGCTCCTCCTTGCCGTTTGGCGGGACCCAGAGCTCCGGCGTGTGCAGCGCCCTCCCCAGGCCGAACATCCGGCCCCAGACCCACGGGACGACGTCGCCCCAGTGGTCGAGGTGAAAGTGTGTGATGACGATCGCGTCAACCTCGGGCCAGCTGCCGTTCTGCGTGCGCAGCCGGCCGAGCACGCCGGGCCCACAGTCGAGCAGCACCCGGCCATCGACGAGATAGCCAGACTGCGCGCCCCCCGGGTTGGGCCACGCCGGGGAACAGCCGACGACCTGGACTTGCACCCTCCTATACTCGCGGAAATGGCGGGAAAGATCAGGGTTGTCATCGCGAAGCCGGGCCTCGACGGGCATGACCGTGGGGCCAAGATCATCGCGCGCGCGCTGCGCGACGCCGGCATGGAGGTGATCTACACGGGCCTGCATCAGACGCCCGAGCAGATCGTCGAGACCGCCATCCAGGAGGACGCGGACGCCGTCGGCATCTCGATCCTCTCGGGCGCGCACATGACGCTCGTGCCGCGCATCCTCGAGGGGCTGAAAGAGAACGGCGCCGAGGACGTGCTCGTCGTCGTCGGCGGAACAATTCCCCGCGAGGACGCCGAGGAGCTCAAGGCGCTCGGCGTCGCCGAGATCTTCACGCCGGGCGCGCCCACGACCGAGATCGTCGACTTCCTGAAAGCGCGCGCCACCGCGTGATCGAGGCCGTGCTCGAGGACGGCGTCGCGACCGTCACGGTCGCGAGGCCCGAGGCGCTCAACGCCCTCGACGTCGAGACGCTGACCGCGCTGCGCGACGAGCTCGCCAAGCTCGCAAAGCACGATGCCGCGCGCGTCGTCGTCTTGACAGGCGCCGGCGACCGCGCCTTCATTGCGGGCGCGGACATCAAGTACATGAGCGGCCTCGAGCCCGAGCAGGCACGGAGCTGGGGCGCACTGGGGCACGAGGCCGGTCGGCTGCTCGAGACGATGCCGAAGCCGACGATTGCAGCGGTCAACGGGTTCGCGCTCGGCGGCGGGTGTGAGCTCGCGCTTGCGTGCGACCTGCGCTTTGCGTCGAGCACCGCGAAGCTCGGCCAACCCGAGATCAACCTCGGGATCATCCCGGGCTGGGGCGGGACGCAGCGGCTCGCGCGCGTCGCCGGGATCGCGGCCGCCAAGGACTTGATCATGACCGGCCGCACCGTCGACGCCGAGGAGGCCTTCCGGCTCGGGATCCTCAACGCGGTCTACGAGCCGGGCGAGCTGATGGCGCGGACGCTCGAGACGGCGCGGCTGCTGGCCTCGAAGAGCCCCGTCGCCCTCGCGGCGGCCAAGCTCGCGATCAATCAGGCGCTGCAGGGCGACCACGAGGAGAACCTCACCCGCGAGGGCTCCGACTTCGGCGGGCTCTTTGCGAGCGAGGACGCGAGGGAGGGCCTGACCGCGTTCGTCGAGAAGCGCGAGCCCAGGTTCGTCGGCCGCTGATGCGCGAGGCCGGATGCCACTGCGGCCAGCTCCGCCTCGAGGTCGACGGCGAGCCCTTCTCCGTCTCGATCTGCAACTGCCTCGCCTGCCAGCGGCGGACGGGCAGCGCCTTCGGCATGCAGGCCGGCTTCAAGCGCGATCAGGTCGAGGTCTCCGGCCGCTACAACGACTTCTCGCGTGTCTCGGACGAGGCCGACCGCAAGGAGCACGTCTTCCACTTCTGCCCCGACTGCGGCTCGCAGGTCTTCTACACCGAGCCGGACGACCCGGACCTGCTGGTGGTTTCGGTCGGCGCCTTCGCCGATCCGACGTTCCCGTGGCCGACCCAGTCCGGGTACGACTCCAATCGGCATCCCTGGGTGCGCTTCCCAGACTCGGTCTCGCGGTTCGCCCCCGAGCTGTGGGACCCGGTCCGGCCGGTCTTCGAGGCGGGGCGCTACGCCGAGGCGGCCGCGCTGGGCCGCGACCTGATCGAGCTACGTCCCGACCAGGCGTTCCTCTTCTACAACACCGCCTGCTGCGAGAGCCTCGCGGGCGAGACCGATGCGTCGATCGAGCACCTACGCCGTGCGATCGAGATGTGGGACGGCGGGCGCGAGATGGCGCGGCACGACTCCGACCTCGACCCGGTGCGCCACGAGCCCGCGTTTCAGGCGCTACTGGCCTAGCAGGACGCGCTGCGCCACCAGCGCATCCGGCTTGCCGAACTGCGCGTCGCGCGTCGCGGGCATCGGCGCGGTCATGATCGTCACCCGCCGCTGACCGACCTTTGCCACACGGGCGGTCGAGTCGCCCGCGCTGTCCACCGATGCGATCGACGTGTCGATCTTGATCGTCCGGTCGACGCCGTCGACCTTCAGGCCGTTCGGCCACCAGCGGGCGGAGTCGACCCTCACCTTGACACTCTTCGCGGTCGGGTCGCCCCCGGTCATCGCGCCGGTGAGCTGGAGCGTGAACGTCGTCCCGTCTGCGACCGAGAAGAGCAGCCGCTGCGCCGCCTGGAGCGTCGGATACGGGTCGACCGCCGCCCTGCCGTTCGGGTGCACCTCGAAGTGCAGGTGCGGCTGCAGCCCGTCCGCGTCGCCGGAGTCGCCGACGTAGCCGACGAGCTGGCCGGCGGTCACCTTGTCGCCGCTGCGCAGGCCCTTCGCGAACGCGACGCCCTGCACGCACGTGCCGCGGTTGTCGTTCCCCGCAGTGAGGTCGTTGTTCAGGTGGATGTAGACGTACTCGGTGCCGCTGCGGCCGTGGAGGCGCAGCATGCAGCCCGCGCGCGAGCTGCCGGTCTCGAACTCGACGCGGCCTGCCTCGGCGGCGACCGCCGGCGCGTGGCGCACCGACATGATGTCGTCCCCCTGGTGCGGCCCCTGCGGGCGCGGCGAGCCGAAGTCGTTGGCGAAGTACTGCGCCGGACCGACGAGCGGGAAGACGATCTGCGTCGGCACCTTCCCCGCCGGCGCAGCCGAAGCCGCCGCGGCAAGGCCGAGGGCGAGGGTGAGGGCGAGGCCTCGGGCTGTCGTCCGGTGGCTCTTCATGGCTCCGGTACTGCTCCGAAGGGGCGCACCCTAACGCACAGGCGAATCCCAGACCCGGCGCCTACGCTTGGCCGCATGACGGAGCACGAGACAGGTTTGACGCGGCGGGAGTCGCTCCTGCGCTTCGCGGGCGTTGCTGCAGTGGTGGGTGCGGGCAGCGCCTGGAAGCTGGTCGACGCGGCCGAATCGGGCACGGACGCGGTATCCCGAGGGCTCGTCAAATGTGTCCTGACGCCGGAGCTGACGGAGGGCCCGTACTACGTCAGCGGCGAGAAGCTCCGCCGCGACATCACCGAGGGCAAGCCGGGGACGCCGCTCCTGCTCAACCTCAAGGTGCTGAACGCGCGGACCTGCAAGGTCGTCAAGGACGCGACCGTCGAGATCTGGCACTGCGACGCCGGCGGGGTCTACTCCGGCGCGGTGGCCAACAACCCCGGCACGAACTTCCTGCGCGGCGGGCTGAAGACGAACGCGAACGGCATCGCGCAGCTCAAGACGATCTATCCCGGTTGGTACCAGGGCCGCGCCGTGCACATCCACGTGAAGGTGCACGTCCGCGGGAGCGTCGTGCACACGGGCCAGCTTTTCTTCCCTGCTGCGATCACGCAGGGGGTCTACGCGAAGGCGCCGTACAGCACGCATGGCGCGAGCCCCGACACCACCAACGCGCAGGACGCGATCTACCGCAACGGCGGAAGCAAGGGCATGCTGGCGCTCAAGCGCACGAGCGCCGGTTACACAGGCGCGATCACGATGGGAGTACACGTTTAGCGGCTTGATGCGACATTCGGCCGGCGCCGGATGACGCCCCAGACACGGCGCAGAATCAGCGCGCTCGCCCACGACACGTAGGGCTGCTATGCGCCGTGGGCGAGCGCGGTGTTCTGCTTGGTCTGGGACGCCCCCGACGGCGGCCCAATGTCGCATCAAGCCTTAGGATCCGTCGGCCATGAAGATCGCCGTCTGTGTGAAGCAGGTCCCGGACACCCCGTCGAAACGGATCGACCCCTCGACGAAGCGCCTCGACCGCTCCGGCGAGGGCGCGCTCAACCCGTTCGACGCGAACGCGGTCGAGGAGGCGCTGCGCCTCAAGGAGGCCGGCGGGGACGGCGAGGTGGTGCTCGTCACGATGGGTCCGCCGTCCGCGGGCGACGCGGTGCGCAAGGCGCTCGCGATGGGCGCCGACCGGGCCGTGCTCGTCACCGACGACGCGGCCGCCGGCTCGGACGCACTGGCGACCAGCCGTGTGCTCGCCGCCGTGCTCGAGCGTGAGTCGCCCGACCTCGTCCTCTTCGGCCAGTACGCGGGCGACTCCGAGGGCGCGGTGCTGTGGGCGGCGGTCGCCGAGCGGCTGCGTCGGCCGCTGGTGTCGCAGGTCGCCGAGCTGACAGTGGAGGACGGCGCCGTGCGCGGCCGCCGGCAGACCGAGTTCGGGTACGACGTCATCCGCGCACCGCTGCCGGCCGTCATTGCCGTCTCCGACGCGATCAACGAGCCCCGCTACCCGTCGCTCAAGGGGATCATGGGCGCCAAGAAGAAGCCGCAAGAGGTGCTCTCGCTCGGTGACATCGGCGTCGACGGCGGCCAGGTCGGCGAAAGCGGGTCGGGCACGTCCGTGCTCGCGCTCAAGGACCCGCCGCCGCGCGGCGAGTCGCGCCGCATCGAGGGCGAACAGGTCGCAGGGCAGATCGTGGAGTACCTGGCGGAGAAGCGGCTGCTGTGAAGACGCTCGTCTTCCTGGAGCATCACGAGGGCGAGCTCCTCAAGCCCTCGCTGGGCGTGCTGTCGAAGGCGGCCTCGCTCGGAGGCGACGTCGCCGGCGTGATCGTCGGCAGCGGCGTGGAGGGGCTCGCCGCGCAGGCGGGCGCCTACGGCGCCGGCACGGTCTACGTGGCCGACGACGCACGCCTCGCGGCGCCGCTGCCACAGCCGCGCGTCGACGTGCTCGCACAGGTCGTCCAGGCAGGCGGCTTCGACAACGTCTTCCTCGCCCAGTCGATCCTCGGCGCCGACATCGCAGCTGGGCTCGCCGCGCGCCTCGACGCCGGCGTCAACTGGCAGCTGACCGACGTGCGCGCCGACGGCGGCGGCATCATCGGCACCCAACCTGTCCTGGCCGACACCGTGATCTGCGAGGTCGGCTGGACGTCCACGCCCCGCATCGCGCTCTTCCGCGCGGGGGCGCTGGACGCGGCCGAGTCGGGCGGCCAGGCGACGGTCGAGCAGGTGCAGCCGGAGCTCCAGGACTTCTCGCTCGCGGCCGAGATGCTCGAGCAGGCGCACGAGGAGGCCACGGGGCCGTCGATCGAGGACGCGGACATCATCGTCGCCGGCGGCCGCGGCCTCGGCGGGCCCGAGGGCTTCGGGCCGCTCGAGGAGCTGGCGAAGGCGCTCGGCGGCGCCGTCGCGGCCACGCGCGCCGTGGTCGACGCCGGCTGGTACCCGTACTCGGCGCAGGTCGGGCAGACCGGCAAGACGGTCTCGCCCAAGCTCTACATCGGGGCAGGCATCTCCGGCGCGATCCAGCACAAGGTGGGGATGCAGTCGTCGAGCGTGATCGTCGCGATCAACAAGGACCCGAACGCCCCGATCTTCGAGTTCGCCGACCTCGCGGTCGTCGGCGACGTCAACGAGGTCGTCCCGAAGCTCACCGAGCTCGTCCGCGCGCGCAAGGGCGCATGACCGTCCGGCCAGCGGACTTCCCGCCGCCGTTCTCGGCGAGCGAGTTCGTGGCCGAGCCGAGCGACCCGGCTGACGAGCGCATCGACGTCGGCGTGCTGATCGTCGGCGCCGGCCCGGCCGGCCTCGCCTGCGCGATCAGGCTGGGCCAGCTGCTCGAGGAGGCACCCGACGTGGCCGAGCGCCTCGGCGACGTGCCCGTCGCGGTGCTCGAGAAGGGCAAGCAGCCCGGCTCGCACCTGCTCTCCGGCGCTGTCGTGAACCCGTCCGCGCTGCGCACGCTCTTCCGGGGCCGTCTGGGCACGGCGGACCTGCCCTTCCTGACGCGCGTGCACGGCGAGGGCGTCTACTACCTGACCCGCCGCCGGGCGCTCCGCATTCCGGCCCCGCCGACCATGCGGAACCACGGCAACTACGTCGTCTCGGTCTCCGAGCTCGGCCGTTTCCTGGCCGGGCACGCCGAGGAGGGCGGCGCGCTGATCCTGCCGGAGACGGTCGGCGAGAAGCTCCTCGTCGAGGGCGGCCGCGTGGTCGGCGCCCGCACGGGCGACAAGGGCCGCGGCCGCGACGGCGAGCCGCTCGGGAACTACGAGCCGGGCTCGGACATTGTGGCGCGCGCGACCGTGCTGGCCGACGGTACGCAGGGGCACCTCACCGGCGTCGCGCTCGATCGCTTCGGCCTCCACGGCGACAGCCCCCAGGTCTGGGCGCTCGGCGTCAAGGAGGTCTGGCGCGTTCCGAAGCCGCTGCGGCGGATCATTCACACGCTGGGCTGGCCGCTGCGGAACGGGAAGAAGTACCGGGAGTTCGGCGGCTCGTTTGTCTACCCGATGGGCGACGACATGGTCACGCTCGGGATGGTGGTCGGCATGGACTACCGCGATCTCGAGCTCTCCGTCCACGATCTGCTGCAGGAGCTCAAGACCCACCGGCTGATCCGCAAGATCATCAGCGGCGGCGAGCGGCTCGCCTGGGGCGCGAAGACCATCCCCGAAGGCGGGTTCCTGGCGCTGCCGAGCAGCCTCCACGGCCCGGGCGTGCTCTTCTGCGGCGACGCCGCCGGGCTCGTCAACGTGCCAGCACTCAAGGGCATCCACTACGCCGTCGAGTCAGGCCGGCTCGCCGCCGAGGCCGTCTTCGCCACGCTGCAGGGCGGCGAGACCGCCTGGCGGCCGGGCGCACTGGCGCGCTACGACGAGTCGCTCCAGTCGAGCTTCGTCTGGAAGGACATGCGCGAGGTCCGCAACATGCGGCCGGCGTTCGCCAAGGGGTTCTGGCGCGGCAGCGTGAAGGCGGGGATGCAGACGGCGACGATGGGCAACGTCCCGCACGGCAACGCACGGCTCGAGCGCGACGCCGAGGTGCCGCTGATCCGCACCAACCGCGCCGCGCGCTACCCGGTGCCGGACGGGACGCTCACCTTCGACAAGCTCTCGTCCGTCTACGCCTCCGGCAACCGCACGCGGGACGACCAGCCGAACCACATCCGCATCGAGCGCGAGGTGCCCGTCGAGATCGCCGAGCTCTGGACGCACATGTGCCCCGCTCAGGTCTACGAGGTCGGCGCGGCCGACGGCGACGGCACCGTGGAGGTGCAGGTCACCCCGTCGAACTGCGTCCAGTGCGGCGCGATCACCGCCAAGGGCGGGCGCCTGACGCCGCCCGAGGGCGGCTCGGGGCCCGAGTACACGCTCACCTGAGCGCCGCGCGGCTTACCTCACCCAGACGGTGAGCGTGCCGAGCGAGCGGACGCCCGCCTCTCGGAGCGCCTCGAGGGCGCTCCCTCGCTCGTAGCCCACGACGGGGAGCGGGCCCCAGCGGGCCTGGGCTTCGGCTGCCGCCCCGAGCCAGGCCGCGGCGAAGTCGGCGCCCGCGACATTCGTGAGCCCGATGACGCCGGCGGTGCGCGTCGCGACGGCGCGCGCATCCTCGCAGGGCAGGACGGCGGGCGGCGCCTGGTCCGTCCAGGCGACCCACTCGGCCGCGAAGAGCGTCCGGAACCCGGCCGCGGCTAGATCGACGTCGGCGAAGCTGTCCTTCACCGAGCAGCCCCCGCGCGTGTCGATGCGCGAGAGGAGCTGCCCGGGCGCGACACCCGGCACGAGGGTCACGGCGTCGGGGTACAGCGGCGGCGTCCGCCGCGGGCTGCTCCAGCACTCGGGCTCGAAGCGTCCCGTGATTCCGCGGCTGCGGCAGTACGCGTCGCAGCAGTCGGCGTTGTTGCGCGCCGCGGCCGCAAGCAGCGTCAGATCGTCGATGCGGGCCCGACCTCGGCCGTGCAGAACGCGCACCGCCGGGCCGCGACCGGGATGGAGCTGAGGCACTCGGGACACTCGCGCGTCTCCTCGGCGACCGGCTCCTCGGTCTTCGAGCGTGCCATGAGGGCGTTCACCGGCTTGACGACGAAGAAGAAGAGGACGAACGCGATGATCACGAAGGTGAAGAGCGCGTTCAGGAAGTCGCCGTAGGCGAACCGGCTGCCGTTGATCGTGAAGTCGAGGCTCGAGAAGTCCGGCTTCCCGAAGATCGCGGCGACGATCGGAGTGATGATGTCGGCCACGAACGCGGTGACGACCGCCGTGAAGGCGACGCCGATGACGATGGCGACCGCGAGGTCGACGAGGTTGCCGCGGAGCAGGAACTCCTTGAACTCGGTGCCCCAGGAGCGCATTGGGTGACCCTACAAGCTCACCGCGGGTGGAGCTGCTGCCACGCACGGGCCATGCGGATCCGGTCCTCGATGGTGGGGTGGTTGGCCGTCAGGAACGCCCACCAGCCGGGGGGATTGGGCTGCTCCAGCGCGACGCGGGTGAAGCGCCGAAATAGACGCTGGGCGGCGGCGGGGTCCTTCGTCGTGTTGAGCGCGACCCAGTCCGCCTCAGCCTCCGTGTGCCGCGAGATGGCCGACTGGGCCGGCAGCGCGAGCAGCCCGAGGACCGCGACGACCAGCAGGGACAGGGGCACCGCCTCCGGCGCGCGCATCCCGCCGCGCCGTCTGGTGAGCAGGGCGATCAGGTAGGCGCCCGGGAAGGCGAAGAGCGTGTACCAGGCGAGCGCCTTCAGCAGATGCTCGCGCTTGAGGTGCCCGAACTCGTGCGCGAGCACGACCCGGATCTCGTCCCGGGGGAAGTCGAGCAGCGTGTCCCAGAGGATCACGCGCCGGCTTGGCCCGAGGCCGACCGCCTCGGCGTTCGGCGCCGAGGTCTCCGAGCTGACGTCCTCGACCTCGACCGGCACCTTGCCGAGCCCCTCCTCGCGCGCGAGGCGGCGCGCGTCCGCGGCCACCTGCGGGTCGTCCAGCTTGTGCGTGCCCGCCCCGTACGGGAACGTGAAGACGAAGAACGCGGCGATGGCGACGAAGACTGGTGCGGCCGGGATCCACCAGTTGCGCGGGAACCAGCCCGCGAGCCCCATCACGATCAGCAGCGTCAGGGAGATCGCGAGGAACTCGCCACCGAGCCCCCACCAGTCCCCGAAGAGCGCGTCGAGGTAGCTGGTGCGGAGGAGCCCGTAGCGGCGCTCCCACCAGACCTCGGCGACGCGGAACGGCAGCTGCGACAGCCACGCGACGGCGAGGCCGAGCATGCCGAGGAGCATCCCGCTGCCGATCCGGCCGGCCGCCGACTCGCGCATGTATCCGGGGCCGCGCCAGGCCCAGAAGGCGAGCGCACCGATCAGCGCGAGCTGCGAGAGCAGGAACTCGACGCGCAGAAAGCGCTCGAAGCGGGCCGCGCGCGCCAGCTCGGCGGGAGTGAAGAGCGAGCGGACGTCGACGGAGGGCAGGTGCAGGTTCCCCGGCACCGTGGACGAGCGCCAGAGCGCGACGGCGCACGTGACCCACACGGCGGCGAGCACAGCGACGACGACCGCGCGCACGATGCGGCTCACAGGTGCAGCTCGGTGCGGAGCGACGGGCTCGAGTTGGGGTACCGGTCGGTGACCACCAGGGAGTACGCCTGCACCTGCGCGCCGTAGCGGATCAGACTCGCACCGAGCGCGCGCAGGCCGGACGGCATGCGGCCCCGGAGCACGCTGACGCACCAGCCGCCGACCGCGACGACCGCGAGCACGTAGCCGAGCGCCGTCCAGAGCAGGAGCGCGGGCACGATCAGGAACAGCCGGAAGAGCGTGACGAGCCGGCGCTGGGAAACAGGCCCGTCCACGAGAGCGGTCACCGGAGAGCCGGCCGCTCTTCCGACGAAGCCCGGGAACGGGCCGGCGACGAGCGAGAGGAACGCGTAGACCTGGCTCGTGTAGCGGACGTACGCCGTGAGGAAGCGGTGCAGGACGCGCGGCGACCGCCCGACGATCAGCGTCGCGAACCAGTTCACGATTGCGGCGAGCGTCGCTGCGACGCCCCAGGCGGTCAGCCAGAGGAGGTGCGGGAACGCGAGCAGCAGCCGGAAGACGGTGGTGAGGCGCGACCGGCGCAGGTCGTCCTCGAGCCGGAGGCGCACCGGGTGGTACGGGACGGCCCGATCGCCGAGCAGGCGGTCCGGATGGGTGTCCGGGTAGCGCCCTGTCACCAGCAGGACGTACGCCGAGGCCTGGGCGCTGTAGCCGAGCCCCCACGCGGACAGGTCGCGCAGCCCGTGCGGCGCCCGGCCGAGGATCAGCGCTACGAGCCAGATGCCGGCCCCCACGAGCAGGATGAGCCCGGCGTTGAAGAAGTAGACGCCGACGAGCTCGGCCAGGAGCGCGGCCGGGAGCGCGAGCAGGAGCCGGAACGCGGCCCCGAGGCGGCTCTGCCGCTCGGGCGGCGCGAACTCGATGTCCACCGGATAGCCGGGCCCGCCGACGAAGCCCGGGAACGGGTTCGCGGCGAGAAACAGGAACGCTGCGACGTGCGTGGCGTAGCGGACGTAGCGGGCCAGGAACTCGTGGAGCACCGGCGGCGTGTCGCCGTTGATGACGACCGCGATCCAGTTCGCGATCACGACGACCTCGACGACGAGCGTCCAGCCGACGAGCCAGACGACGTGGGGGAGGGCAAGCAGGAGCCGGAAGAAGACCGTCAGCCGCGACCGCCGACGGTCGTCCGACACGGTCAGCTGTACCGGATGCACGGCGTGACGTTAAGCGGTGGGTCGGCGAGCCTCTCTACCATCGGTGGATGCTGACCACCGCAGTCACGCTCGACGACGTCCTGCGCGCGCGCGAGGCGATCGGCGGGCGGCTGCACCGGACTCCCGTGTTCAGCTCGGCGACGCTCTCCGAGCGCACCGGGGCCGAGGTCACCCTCAAGGCCGAGCTCTTCCAGCGCACCGGCTCGTTCAAGCCGCGCGGCGTGCTCACGAACCTGTCCGCGCTCTCCGACGACGAGCGCCGCGCCGGCGTCGTCGGCATCTCGGCCGGCAACCATGCGGCGGCCCTCGCCTACGGCGCCGCCCAGGCCGGCATCGACTGCCTGGTCGTCATGTGGGAGGGCGCGAGCGAGGCGAAGATCGCCGCCACGCGCGGGTACGGCGCAGCGGTCGACCTGGCCGCAGCCGGGCCCGCCCAGGCATTCGACCGCCTGCACGAGGTGATGGCCGAGACCGGGCGGACGCTCGTCCACCCGTTCGACGGCCCGCGCACGATGGCCGGACAGGGGACGGTCGGGCTCGAGATCGTCGAGGACGTACCCGACGTCGCCGTCGTCGTCGTCCCGATCGGCGGCGGCGGGCTGATCGGCGGCGTGTCGACTGCCGTCCGCGCCCTGCGGCCGGACGTGCGGGTGATCGGCGTCGAGCCGGAGATCTCGACCGCGATGCACGCCGCGGTCTCGGCGGGCGAGCCCGTGCCGGTGGAGCCGCGCTCGGTCGCCGACGGGCTGAACGCCCCGTTCGCCGGCACGTCGTGCCTCGCGGCCGTGCGCGAGCACGTGGAGGAGGTCGTGCTCGTCGAGCGAGAACGAGATCCGGGATGCGTTCCGCTTCCTCTACCAGCGCGCCAAGCTCGCCTGCGAGCCCGCCGGCGCCGCGGCCACCGCCGCGCTCCTGGCCGGGAAGGTGCAGTTCGAGCCCGGCGACCGGGTGGTCGCCATTGTCTCGGGAGGCAACGTGGAAGCCCGGATTGCCTCTGATATCCTGGCCGGGCGATGAAAGCCGGTATTCATCCCGAATACGTGCACGCGACCGTGACCTGTTCCTGCGGGAACTCGTTCGAGACGCGGTCGACGAAGCCCGATCTCCACGTCGAGATCTGCTCCGCTTGCCACCCGTTCTACACCGGCAAGCAGAAGCTGATGGACGCGGGCGGGCGTGTGGAGCGGTTCCAGCGCCGCCTCGAGAAGGCCGGCGGCGCACGCCGCGGCTGAGGCTCACCAAGGCATGAGCGCGCCGATCGGAGGCCAGGCAGTCCTGGAGGGCGTGATGATGCGCGGACCGTCGAACTGGGCCGTTGCCGTGCGCTCGCCCGACGGCGACATCGAGCACGTGTCGCGGCCCGTCGAGTCGCTCATGCAGCGCCACAAGCTCTTTCGGCTGCCGATCGTCCGCGGCGTGATCGCGCTCGGCGAATCGCTCTCGATCGGGTTTCGAGCGCTCGCGATCTCCGCGAACGTCGCCGCCCGCGAGGAGGGGCAGGATCCCGAGGAGGCCGGTGAGCTCTCGCGCGGCCAGATGATCTTCGCGTTCGCGATCGCGATCGGGTTCGCCCTGATGCTCTTCAAGGTCACCCCGCTGCTGATCGCGAACTGGCTGCCCATCCACGGGACGACCGGGTTCGTCATCATCGAGGGCGTGATCCGCGTGGCGATCTTCGTCGCCTATCTGTTCCTGATCTCGCTGCTGCCCGACCTCAAGCGCGTGTTCCAGTACCACGCGGCCGAGCACAAGGCGATCAACGCCTACGAGGCCGGCGAGGATCTCGAGCCCGAGCGCGTCCAGCGCTTCAGCCTCATCCATCCCCGCTGCGGGACGGCGTTTCTGCTCTGGGTGATGGTGATCGCGATCTTCGTGTTTGCGTTCCTGGGCAGGCCCTCCCTGCCCTGGCTGATCGCGAGCCGGATCCTGCTGCTGCCGTTGATCGCCGGGATCGCCTATGAGCTCATCCGCTTCGCCGGCAAGCACACGGACAGTCGGACCCTGATGACGGTGCTCGCGCCGGGCCTGTGGCTTCAGCGCCTGACGACGCGCGAGCCGACGCTCGACCAGATCGAGGTGTCGATCAAGGCGCTGCGCGAGGTGCTGCGCGTCGAGGGGCGGATCACGCCCGAAGAGCGGCGCGTCGAGATCATGGCCTAGGGCCATTCCGGCTGTCGCCGGAATGGCTAGGAATCAAGTGCGGCCCACGCGACTCGGAACGCGGCCGCGCAGGTATGAAGAAGGCCTCGCAATCCGACGGAAGGAATCGCATGGCGGCCGAACGGCGCGCAGAAGTGACCTGGAACGGCGACCTCTTCAACGGCAGCGGCACGATCGACCGCGTCGGCAGCGGGGCGTTCGGCCCCCTGGACGTGACGTGGGCCTCACGCACCGAGGACCCGAACGGGCGCACGAGCCCCGAGGAGCTGGTCGCGGCGGCGCACGCGTCGTGCTTCTCGATGGCCTTCTCGAACATCCTCGCCAAGGCAGGCACCCCGCCTGAGCAGCTGAAGACATCTGCCACCGTGACCTTCGTTCCCGGCACGGGGATCACCAAATCCGTGCTCGAGGTCGAGGGCAACGTGCCCGGCCTCGACGAGAACGGCTTCCGCGAGGCGGCCGACGAGGCGAAGGCCAACTGTCCTGTCTCCCAGGCGCTGAAGAACAACGTCGAGCTGAGTGTGAACGCGCGGCTCACGCAGGCCTCCTCAGTGGGCGGGTAGCGGCCGGAGCTCACCGAGCTCGCGCTCCATCCCCTGGAGCCGGCGGGCGAAATCGTCGAGTCGGGCGTGCACTTCTGCTGTGCTCATGACTCCTCCTCCGCGATATCTATTTCGCTATACATAGCAATCACGGTATGAAGTGTCAATTACGGACGCGGCTACGCTTCGCTCATGTCCGGGATGGACGCACTCGTCGAGGAGCTCGACCGCTCGTTCCGTGAGGTGCAGGAGCGGATGTCCGACCCTGCCGTCTACAACGACCACCGCGAGGCCGCGGAGGTCGGCCGCCGGCTGAAGGAGCTCGACGGCCCGCAGAAGCTGGCCCAGGAGTGGCTCACGGTGCGCGACGACCTCGACGCCGCGCGCGCCGACAGCGACCTGCGGGAGCTCGTCCCCGGGCTCGAGGAGCAGCTGCAGCACCTCGAGGACGAGCTCAAGCTGGCGCTCGTCGCGAACGACCCGGCCGACCGCAAGGACGTGATCGTCGAGATCAGGCAGGGCGCTGGCGGCGACGAGGCGGCGCTCTGGGCGCGCGAGATCTACCGGATGCTCACGCGCTACGCGGAGCGGCGCGGCTTCAAGGTCGAGGACCTGGGCATGAGCGAGAACGACTCGGGCGGCGTCAAGGAGGCGACCTTCGCGATCAAGGGCGACGGCGCCTTCTCGATCTTCAAGTGGGAGGGCGGGACGCACCGCGTGCAGCGCGTCCCGGAGACGGAGTCGCAGGGCCGGATCCACACGTCGACCGCGACCGTCGCGGTCATGCCGGAGGCCGAGGAGATCGACGTCCAGATCGACGAGAACGACCTCAAGATCGACGTCTACCGGTCGACCGGCCCCGGTGGGCAGAGCGTCAACACGACCGACTCGGCGGTGCGGATCACGCACCTGCCGACGGGCACGGTCGTCTCGATGCAGGACGAGAAGTCGCAGCTCCAGAACCGCCAGAAGGCGATGCGCGTCCTCCGTGCGAGGCTGCTCGAGCAGGAGCTCGCGAAGCAGCGCGCGGAGCAGGACGCCGCCCGCCGCTCGCAGGTCGGCAGCGGCGAGCGCTCCGAGAAGATCCGCACCTACAACTTCCCGGAGAATCGCGTCACCGACCACCGCGTGCACGTGACCGTGCACGCGCTCGAGAAGGTGCTCGGCGGCGAGCTCGACGAGTTCACCGAGGCGCTCACGGAAGAGGATCGGCGGCGCGCGCTGGAGACCGCCGGGGTGTGACCGCCCGCGACGCGCTCCGCGAGGGCGCGGCGCGGCTGGAGGCGGCCGGCGTCCCCTCGCCGCGTGTCGACGCGGAGTTCCTGCTCGCGCACGTGCTCGGGACGACACGCTCCGGGCTGGCGCTCGTCGACCAGGTCGGTCCCGAGGAGCAGTACTGGGCGCTCATCGCGCGGCGCGAGGCGCGGGAGCCGCTGGCGTACGTGCTCGGCGAGTGGGGGTTCCGGGGGCTCACGCTGAAGGTCGACCGGCGCGTGCTGGTTCCGCGGCCGGAGACGGAGGTCGTCGTGGAGCGGTGCCTGGAGCTGCTCGACGGGCCGGCGGCGGTCGTCGACGTCGGCGTCGGGTCGGGCGCGATCGCGCTGGCGATCGCCGCCGAGCATCCCGGAGCGCGCGTGACGGGCATCGACAGCTCGCCCGGTGCGGTCGAGGTCGCGCGCGAGAACGCGGCCGCGCTCGGCCTCGAGGTGGAGCTGCTCGAGCGCGACGCCGCCTGGATCGGCGAGCGCGAGTGGGATCTCGTCGTGGCCAACCCGCCGTACGTCGACCCGGGCGAGGTGGCGGCACTGGAGCCCGAGGTGCGCGAGTGGGAGCCGGCCGAGGCGCTCGTCGGGCCCGGAACGACCGAGGTGATCGCGCGCGCGGCACTGCACGGGCTGCGGCCGGGCGGGCATCTCGTGCTCGAGGTCGCGGATGCGCGCGCGGACGAGGCGCGCGAGCTGCTCGAGGCGTTCGGCTACGAGGACGTCGTCGTCACCGAGGATCTCGCCGGCCGGCCGCGCGTCGTCGAGGGCCGCCGGTTTGGCTCGTCCGTCGAGGAGGTCGTGGCCGCGCTCCGCGAAGGGCGACCCGTCGTGCTTCCGACCGACACGGTCTACGGCCTGTGCGCGGAGCCGTCCGAGGAGGCGGTCGCACGACTGTACGAGGTGAAGGGCCGGCAGGCCGAGCAGCCGACAGCGCTGCTCGGCCGTGACGTGGACGCGCTGCTCGCGCTCGTGCCCGAGCTGCGCGGCCGCACGGAGGCGCTTCTGCGCGCGGTGCTGCCTGGGCCGTTCACGATCGTCGCACCGAACCCGGCCCGGCGGCTGCCCTGGCTGGCGGGGAGCAACCCGGAGGCGATCGGCCTGCGCGTGCCGGACGGGCCGGAGGCCCTGATGCGCGTGCTCGAGCAGGTGCCGGCCGTCTCGGCGACGAGCGCGAACCTACCCGGCGGACGCGACCCGAGCCGCCCGCAGGACGTGCCGCTCCGCGATTGCCCGCTCTTGGACGGCGGCGACCTGCCCGGCGTGCCGTCCACGGTCGTCGACGTCACCGGCGACGAGCCGCGCATCCTGCGCCAGGGCGCGGTGCCGGCCGAGGAAGCGCTGGCGAGGATTCGCGCGGCGATCGCCTAGCCATCGCCGAAGCACCAAGTATTCTCAACCTCGGATGGCCGTCGCGAACCTGACGCTCGAGCAGCTGCGCACCGCGGGCCTCGCGGAGATCGATCCCGAGATCGCCGACCTGCTCGGCCGCGAGCTCGAGCGGGAGCGAAACCAGATCGAGCTCATCGCCTCCGAGAACTTCACGTGGCCGAGCATGTTCGAGGCGATCGGCAGCGTCCCCACGAACAAGTACGCGGAGGGCTACCCGGGCAAGCGCTACTACGGCGGCTGCGAGGTCGTCGACGAGATCGAGCTGCTCGCGATCGACCGTGCCAAAGAGCTCTTCGGCGCCGACCACGCCAACGTGCAGCCGAACGCGGGCGCGGTCACGAACATGGCCGTGTACCTCGCGGCGCTCAAGCCGGGCGACACGATCCTCTCGCTCGAGCTCGCCCACGGCGGCCACCTCACGCACGGGCTCAAGGTCAACTTCTCGGGGCGCTTCTACAACATCGTCCACTACGGCGTGTCGCGCGAGACGGACCTGGTCGACTACGACGACGTCCTGCGGATCGCAAAGGACGCGCAGCCCAGGCTGATCATCTGCGGCGGCTCCGCCTACCCGCGCACGGTCGAGGCCGATCGCTTCCGGGCGATCGCCGACGAGGTTGGCGCGCTGCTCCTCTGCGACATGGCGCACTTCTCCGGGCTCGTCGCGGCCGGCCTGCACCCGAACCCCGTCCCACACTGCGACTTCGTCACCTCGACGACGCACAAAACGCTGTCCGGGCCGCGCTCCGGCTTCATCCTCTGCAAGGAGGAGCACGCGACCGCCGTCGACCGCGCCATCTTCCCGGGGCTCCAGGGCGGGCCGCTCATGCACGCGATCGCCGCCAAGGCGGCCTGCTTCAAGATCGCGATGACCGAGCCGTTCCGCGACTATCAGCGGCAGATCCGCGCGAACGCCGACGCCCTCTCAGATCGGCTCCAGGAGGGCGGTCTCGACGTGCTCACCGGCGGGACGGATACGCACCTGCTCCAGCTCGACCTGCGCCGCACCGAGTGGACCGGCAAGGACGCCGAGGAGCGCCTCGCCGAGGTCAACCTGACCGTGAACCGCAACACCGTGCCGTTCGACGAGCGGCCGCCGACCGTCGCCTCGGGCGTCCGCATCGGCACCCCTGCAGCGACAATGCGCGGCTTCGAGGAGGACGACTTCCGCGAGGTGGGGCGGATCATCGTCGACGGGCTTCGCGACGGCGCGGACGTCCAGGCGCTGGCCTCGGCGGCGAGGGCGCTCTGCGACCGGCACCCGCTCTACCCGGGCTTCCGGGGTTACGCCACGTACGTCTCGTGAGCGCGATGACGGAGACCGAGATGCTCACCGTGGTGACGCACCCGCTGGTGCAGCACAAGCTCTCGTACCTGCGCGACAAGGACACGCCCACTGTCCACTTCCGCAAGCTCGCGAACGAGGTAACGCTGCTCCTCACCTACGAGGCGACGAAGGATTTGCCGACCGAGGACGTCGAGATCGAGACGCCGCTCGAGCGCATGACGACGCAGCGCATCTCGGGGAAGAAGGTTGCGGTGTGCCCGGTGCTCCGCGCAGGTGTCGGCATGCTCGAGGGCGTGCTGTCGCTCGTCTCGAGCGCGCGCGTCGGCTTCATCGGCCTCTACCGCGACGAGGAGACGCTCGAGCCGGTCGAGTACTACGTCAAGCTGCCGGCCGACCTCGACGAGCGCGATGCGATCGTGCTCGACCCGATGCTCGCCACCGGCAACTCGAGCTCCGCCGCGATCGAGCAGGTCAAGCGCGCCGGCGCGCGCTCCGTGACGCTCGTCTGCCTTGTCTCGGCGCCCGAGGGCATCGAGCACGTCCGTGCCGAGCATCCTGACGTCCGGATCGTGACCGCCGCCGTCGACCGCGGCCTCAACGAGAAGGGGTACATCGTGCCCGGGTTGGGCGACGCGGGCGACCGCCTCTACGGCACCCGTTGATCCCGCCGCGGCGGCGGAGTACCGTCGCCGGGGTCAACGATACGGAGGTGCAGCATGCGGTTCGCGGTGATCGTGCGCCCGAAGTTCCCGATCCCGCCCGAGCAGGTGGGCATGGTGATCGAGGGCTTTGGTCAGTGGCGTGAGAAGTACCGCGGGAACCTCGAGGTCTTCGAGTTCTTCGCCGGCGGCGGTGGCGGCTTTGGCATCGCCACTTTCGACGACGTGGAGTCGCTGAACCAGATGATGCTCGAGAACCCGATCAACTTCTTCTCGGACGTCGAGGTGCACCCGACGATGGACGGCGACGTCGCGCTCAAGCAGTGGCGCGAGGTCGCCGCGATGATGATGGCGGGCGCTCCCGCCTGACGCTCACGGGCGCCGGGCAGCCGGCGCCGGTGCGAGCAGGCCAGGGCGGCGCATGGCCTCGAGCCACACCGCCCGGGTCTCCTCGCGCGTGCCGCGCGGGGGGAGCCGCTCCACGACCCAGGCGGGCGCGGCGGCGGGGATCTCGGCGACGATCGGAGCGATGCCCTGGAAGCGCGCCTCGCCGAGCTCCTCGTGCGGGCCGACGAGCACCTCGCTGAGCGTCTCGCCGGGGCGGATGCCGAGCAGCTCGATCTCGGCCTCGCCCTCGCCGCCGCCTTCGCGCCAGATCCGCTGCGCGAGCTCGCCGACCGTGAGGACGACGGCGTCGGACGGCGCGGCGAGCTGGACGCCGTCGCGGGCGAGCAGTGCGCCGTGGGCGGCGAGTGTGGCGGCGTGCGCCATCGTGATCCAGTAGCGGAGCATCCCGGTGTCGGTGACGGTGAGCGGCACGCCCGCCCGTGTCTGCCTGAGGAAGAGCTCGGACGCGCTGCCGGCGGAGCCGAGCACGTTCACGAAGCGGACGGCCGCGCGGCGTGAGCCGCCGTGGCGCGCGGCGTAGGCGGTCAGCTGCTCCATGAAGCGCTTGGTCCGCCCGTAGAAGCTGGCGGCCAGGGCGGCCTTGTCGGTCGACGCGACGACCACCGTGTCGACGCCTGCCTCGTCGGCGGCGCGCAGGACATTCCAGCTGCCGACCAGGTTGGTCTCGACGAACTCATCGGGGTAGCTCTCCGCCCAGTCGACGTGCTTGTAGGCGGCGAGGTGGAAGACGATGTCCGGGCGCGCAGCGGCGAGCTCGCGCTCGACGCGGCCGGGGTCGCGGATGTCACAGAGCACGTGCTGCATCGCGGCGACGGCGACGGCGTCGCGCGAGCGGCGGTCGGCGGTGAGCGCCGCCTCGTTCGTGTCGAGCACCGAGATGCAGTCGGGCCGGAAGCCGAGCAGGAACGTGGTGAGCGCGGTGCCGATCGAGCCGGCGCCGCCGGTCACGAGCACGCGCCGGCCGCCGAAGAGCTCCTGCAGCTCGAGCAGCGCCGGCACCGGGTCGCGCCGCTGCAGCACGGTCTGCCAGTCGAAGCGGTCGCGCGGCAGGCGGCGGGGCGCTCTTAACAGGGCCTGTCCCTGTAAAGACGCCGCGCGCTCGATCGCGCGGTAGGCGGACTTCATGTCCGGCGAGCGCGCGGGATCCGGCTCGTTGATCTCGGCGACGAGGTACGGCACCGTCGCGGCGAGGCGGCCGACGACCGGGTCGAGATCGAGCTCGCCGGAGCCGTACGGCAGGCCTTCGCCCAGCAGGCCGTGGGCGTCCGAGACATGGGCGACCTCGGTCGCCGGCGCGAGCTCCGCGACGTAGCGGTCCAGGTCGAGGTCATCCGCCGACGTGAGGCCGAAGAGCGACCCGTACGCCGCGGCGAAGGTATGGAAGAGCGCCGCGTGTGACGTGTCGAACGTGAAGCGGAGCTCCGGGACCCGCTCGCGCCAGGCGAGCAGGTCGCGCCAGTGGCCGCCCACCGGCGACAGGAACACGCCGCCTGCGCGCATGCGCAGCACGGGCGGCACGTTCTCGATGCACGGCGTCACCCCGCGTGCCAGGCAGGCGTCGGCGTAGAAGCGCAGGAAGGCCTGCACCGCCTGGTCGTCGAGGCGGCCGCCCGCGGCGTACTCGTCCGGGCTCATGGGCGCGAAGAGGTGAATGGTCAGGACGGGCGAGCCGATCGCGCGCGCGAACTCGGCGGAGCGCTCGATGCCGGCGCACGCCTCGTCGTCGAGCCGGTCGACGCGCACGAACGCGCCGCTCGGCCAGGAGACGGGCGCCTCGGCCGTCCAGATGAAGTCCGCCGGCGCGCCCGCGTCGCGCACGGTCTCGACCGTACGGGCGAGGGTGTCGTCGTCGGCGATGTGCCGCGCGAAGAGCGCGAGCTCCAGGCCCCGCCACGGTCCGCCCTCGAGGCGCTCTGCGAGCTGGTCAGCCTCGGGTGCGGCTTTCAGCAGCGGTATGGGCGTGGAGCCAGTCGACATAGTCCGAGATTCCACTCTCCAGTGGACGAGGCGTGAACCGTATCGACGGGCCGTCGCCCCGGTAGCTCTCGTTCTCGCCCTCCGGGAGGTTCCCTCCCGGCGTCTCGACGGACGACGCCGAGCGGGCAGCCTCGATGACGAGCTCGGCGGCACGGATCAGGGGCGTGCCGATCCCGCTCGTGAACGTGGCCGGCTCCCAGGCGGCGTCGGCGACGATGCGCTCCAGGCCGTCGACCACGTCGTCGACATAGACAAAGTCCCGCGTGCGCAGCGGGTCGCCCGGGATGGTGATCGGCTCGCCCGCAAGTGCCCGGGCGGCGAACGCGGCGATCGCGCCCGTGGCCCCCTCCGACGCGACCTGGCCGGGGCCGAAGACCGACGGCAGCCGGACGACCGCCGACGGCCACCGGTGCAGCCGGCAGACCAGCTCGCCGAGACGCTTGGAGAAGGCGTACTCGTCCGGCGGTGGCTCGAGCCCGGCGCGGATCGTCGACGGGTAGACGAAGCCCGCGCCGTAATGCTCGGCGCCTTCGAGCAGGTTCAGGGTCGTGCCGGCGTTCTCCCGCACGGCGCGCGCGGGGTCGCGCGCGGACGACGCCGGGTCCGGCACGCCGGCGAAGTGCAGGACCGCGTCGCAGCCCTCCATCAGGTCCCGCGCCGCGAGGTCGCCGGCGTCCACGGCGACGGCGCCCTCGGGGAGGCTGCTCCGCGTGCGGCCGCCGGGGCGGACGAGTGGCACCACGTCGTGCCCGCGCTCGCGCAGCAGCTGCGTGGTGCGGGAGCCGAGGAACCCGGACGCGCCGGTGACCAGGAGCTTCACGCCGCGACGCACTCGCGGAGGTACTCCGCGACGCTGTACCGGTACTCGAAGGGCGTGACGAAGTGGCAGTCCGCGCCGCCGGCGCCGGGACGCCCGTGCGCGAACGCAGCGAGGTCGGCAACGGTGACCGCCTCGGCGGCGACATTGGCCGGCCCGTCGAGCGGGGCGTCGAGCATGATCTGCGCGGCATCGGCGACGTGCGCCACGCCGATCGTCCCGGCGCCCGGATCGACCTCGAGCGGCTCTCCGGCGGCTGCGAGCCGGCGGAACTTGTCCACCACCGTCTGCGACTCGGCGCGGGCGTGCTCGACCGTGCTCGGCCCGTAGAGAATCCCGAGCCGGAAGAGCCCGAGCGCGAAGCCGTGCCGTCGCGCGAACATGTCCAGGCAGAGCTCGGCGTAGATCTTCGAGAGGTGCGCGAGGTCGCCCTGCGCGCCGTACGGGTGGCCGACAGCGATGTCGCCCGTGAGTCCCGGGCCGTACACATGGAGCGAGCTGGCGTAGGCGACCGGCACCCCGCCTGCGTTCGCGACCGCCTCGGCCACACGTCTGACCCCGCTGAGGTTGGTCTCCTCGGTGTAGTCCGGCTGGACCTCGGCCAGCGGCCGGGAGGCCTGCGCGGCGAGGACGAGCACGCGGTCCGGCCGCTCCATCATCAGCGCGTCGAGGGCTGCGCGGTCGCGGATGTCGACGGTGACGACGCGCGCGCCGCGTAACTCCAGCGGCGCCAGCTGCCCGCGGTCGGTGGCCCACCAGTTGTCGGCGAGCACGACCTCGTCGCCGCGGTCGAGCGCCAGCTCGGCGGCTTTCGCGCCCAAATAGCCCGCCCCGAGGACGAGCAGTCTCACTAGTGCCCCTTCAGGTGGTGCGGCCACGTCAGGGACCCGGAGGGCACCGCCTGAAGGGGCACTAAATCCGGGTGACGGCGCTCGTCGTCGCCAGCGGCACGACGTTGCGCGTGTCCACGATCAGCCTGGCGTCGTCCCAGAGCGGCTGCTCCAGGAACTCGCTGTGCGGCGTCAGGACGACGACGCAATCCGCGTCGCGCACGGTCTCCGCCGTCCACGGCAGCGTCTCGTGTGTCGCGCCGTCGAGCTCGAACGTCGGCACCCAGTCGTCGCAGAAGACGACCTCGCCGCCGCGCTGGAGCAGCTGCCGCATGATCTCGAGGCTGGGCGACTCGCGCGTGTCGTGCACGTCCGGCTTGTACGCCATCCCGAGCAGCAGGATGCGCGAGCCCTTGATCGGCAGGCCGGCGTCGTTGAGTGCGTCGGAGATCTTCGAGACGACGTAGATCGGCATCCGTGCATTGACCTCGTGCGCGGCCTCGATCAGCTGTGCCGAGTAGCCGTATTCGCGGAGGCGCCAGGCGAGGTAGTGCGGGACGATCGGGATGCAGTCGCCCCCGAGGCCCGGGCCGGGGTAGTGCGGCATGAACGCGAAGGGCTTGGTCGCCGCCGCCTCGATGACCTCCCAGGCCGAGATCCCGAGCCGGTCGCACATCAGCGCCAGCTCGTTCGCGAGCGCGATGTTGACGGCGCGGAACGTGTTCTCGTGGATCTTCGCCGTCTCGGCCACCATCGGGCTCGAGCACTGCACGATCGTGTCGACGATCTGCCGGTAGAGCAGCTCCGTGCGGCGCCGGCACTCCGGCGTCACGCCGGCGACGAGCTTCGGCGTGTTGTGGATGTTCCAGTTCTTGTTGCCCGGGTCGACGCGCTCGGGCGCGTAGCCGAGGAAGAAGTCCGAGCCGACCTCGCCGCCGGAACGCTCGAGGATCGGCAGCACGATCTCCTCGGTCGTGCCGGGATACGTCGTCGACTGGAGCACGACGAGCTGGCCGGGGCGCAGGTTCGCGGCCACCGACTCCGCCGCCGAGACGATGTAGGACAGGTCGGGCGAGCGCGTCTTCGACAGCGGCGTGGGCACGCAGATCGTCAGCGCGTCGAGCTCTGTCACCTCGGCGTAGTCGGTGGTCGCGTGCAGCCGGCCGTCGAGCGGGCCGTAGCGCTCGGCCGGGACGTCGACGAGGTACGAGCGCTGCTCGCGGACGGCCTGGACGCGCTGCTCGTTCAGATCCACGCCGGTGACGTGGAAGCCCGCCTCGCCGAACGCCATGGCGAGCGGCAGGCCGGCGTAGCCGAGCCCGACGATGCCGATCCTGGCCTCGCGCGTGGCGATGCGGTCGTCGAATGCCGATGTGGTGAGCGCTTCCGTCATGAACGGCGGATGGTAGACACACTATGGAACAGCCGGGCGGCGCGTGTCGGCCCGCGGGGCACTCTGCTATACACGGCGGATGTCCTTCCAGGAGTCGGTTCGCGCCCTGGTGGTGGACAGTCCCGCGGCCATCGGCTTCGCCGTCGCGGCTGTCATCGTCGTTGCGCTGACCCCGCTGGTCGGCCGCATCGCCCCGTTCGTCGGCGGTATCGACGACCGGGCCGACCGCCCGCGCGTGCACAAGCGGCCGGTGCCGCGGATCGGCGGCGTCGCGATCGTCACGGCCGTCGCGATCTGCGCGTTTATCTGGGTCGACATGACCGGGCCGTGGCGCGGGATCATGGCCGGCTTCCTGCTCGCCGCGGCGATCGGCTTCGTAGACGACGTCCGCGGCATCCGGCCGAGCGTCAAGATGGGCGCGATCGTCGCGGTCGCGTGCATCCCCGTGATCGGCTACGACGTGACGTTCAACCACGTGACGCTGCCGCTGATCGGCGACCACGATCTCGGCTGGATCGCGTACCCGATCACGATCCTCTTTATCGCGGCCGTCTCGAACCTCGTGAACCTGATCGACGGGATGGACGGGCTCGCCGCCGGCATCGTCGGTATCGCGGCCTGTTCGTACGCGATCCTGGGCGCGTCGTTCGGCCGCGAGAACGCGGCGGTGCTGTCCGCGATCGTGTGCGGCGCGACGGTCGCGTTCCTCGTCTTCAACTACCACCCGGCGCGCATCTTCATGGGCGACACGGGGGCCCTCTCGCTCGGCTTCCTGCTGGCGGCGATCGCCGTTCAGGGCGTCATGAAGACGGCGGCGACCGTCGCGCTCGTCGGCCCGCTGCTCGTGCTCGCGGTGCCGATCTTCGACACGTCGTTCGTCGTGCTCAAGCGGCTCAAGTACCACCGGCCGCCGTGGAGCGCCGACCAGAACCACTTCTACCACCGGTTCATGCGCATCGGCCTGTCGCAGCGGCGCACGGCCGCCTACCTGCATCTCTGGGCGGCGCTGCTCTCCGCGTACGCGATCCTGCTCCGCTTCGCGCCGCCGCGGCCGCACGGCGTCTGGGACCTGCAGCAACACGCTCCTCGCCCTCGCCGGCGGTGTGATCGTGGTCGCGACCTCGATCTGGATGGTCTACACGCTGGAGATCCTCAAGCAGCGCCACCTCGAGGCGCTGCGCCTCAAACGGCACGTGCCGGAGGAGGATCCCGAGGAAGCGGTCGACCGGCCTCTCACGGCCGGGCGTCGGTAACGGCCCAACGCAGCAGGTCGGCCGGGTCCCGGCGCACGCGGTTACGCCACGCCTCCGGATCGGGCTTCTTGCGGATCTCGAGGTCGGCCGGGTCGGTCAGCATCCGCAGCCGGCCCTCGGCGATCAGCTGCTCGTCGACCGCGCCCGGCCGCCCTTCGAAGATCGACCAGACGGGCGTGCCCAGCACCGCCGCCTCCCGGTTCATGGTTCCACCCGCTGAGACAAGCAGGTCGGCCAGCGCGACCAGGCTGCGTCCGTCGACGGTCTCGCGGGGGACGAGCACGCCGGGCAGGCCGAGCGCGGCGATGGCGTCCGCCTGCTCCGGGGTGCGGCTGACGACGACGGCCTGCGCGTCGCCGGCGTCGGAGATGCGCTGCAGCAGCCGCGGAAGGAGCGGGTTCTCGGAGCCGCCGAGGTAGAGCGCGTACGACGGCGCAGTCCGGATCACGCACACGATCTGCGACGGGTCGGCGCCGACCTGCTCGAGCACGGCAGTGTCCGGCTCGAAGTCGGCGAGGAAGTACTCCTCCTTCAGCCCCGGGTACCGCACGAGTTTCGGCGGCCGGGCGCCGTAACGGGCAAGGCGCGCGGCGGGGATGGCGTCGGGCACGAGCACGCGTGTCGCCAGCCGGCAGTTGACGTGGTGCTGGAGCGACGCCCACTCGTAGTCGAACATCGTCGTGTTGGGGATGCGCAGCAGCCTGCAGACCGGCGGCAGGTCGGTCGAGCCGTGCGCGAGCCCGCGGTCGATCCCGCGGCCGCGCGCCCAGCGCAGGAGCGCCGGAACGCGCGAGGCGGCGGCCTCCGCCTTGCCGAGCCGCCCGGCGCCGCCGTGGTGCCCGATCACCTCGGCGTGGCGCCCCCAGCGGTCGAGCATCGCCACGGTCTGCGACAGCGGCCGGGCCGTGAGCTCGACCTCGTGCCCCTGCTCCTCGAGCAGCTCGACGAGCGGCCGCAGCACCTGGACGTGCGCCGTGTTCGTGAAATCGACCCAGACGTTCATGCGCGGCGATCGTAGGCGCCGCGGCGCCGTGGACAGTCCATGCAACGGAGCTGTCACGGTTTCTCAACAGCGACGTGCCCACGAACGAGCCGGCGGAGCCTGGTTCCGCAGCGCCCCGGGATCCGTGACAGTTCCTTCCATGGACAGTCCAGGGAACGGGCGCGTCGCCGCCTGTCCACAGCGTGTCCGTTCGGGCCGTGGCTTGTAAGAACTCTGTTCGGTTCCCTGGTCGCGGCCCGCCATGGGCTGTACGTTCGGCCAGGTTGTGCTCGGTCGGGTCGCCGTCCTCGTCGTACTTGCTGCCGCGCTCGCCTCGCCCGCGGCCGCGGCCACCCAGGCGCACAAGGATGCCGCCGCGGCGACGCGCGGGATCAACCAGGCCCTCATCGCCGGACGGCTCGACGCCGACGCTGCGGGGCAGTACCGAGCCTCGGTGAACCGGGCCCTTGCGACGTGGAACCGCATCCCAGGCGATCGGGCGAAGAACCTCGCCGGCGCGCTCCACGACGCGGCCGCGCTCGCAAACCGCTACGACGGACCGCGCGCGCTCACGCTCTTCACCACGCTCGACGTCAACACCGACTACCTCGGCACCAAGCCCGCGCCGCGCTCCACGCTGGACATCCAGGACGCCGACGGCATCGTGTACCGCTGGTTCCCCGGCCACGGCTTCCAGTTCCACCCGCTCGCGAACGCCTCGAAGCTCAGCAACCTCGCGCCCGCCTTCGACTCGGCGCCCGCCGCCAGCCTCGCCGTCGCGCTGCTCGACCGCGCCGAGCCGACCGCGAACGGCGGCCTCACGTGGCAGTACCTGTTCCCCTTCGGGGGCGGCCGCGCGCCCTGGACGTCCGGGATGGCACAGGCCGCCGCCGCGCAGGCGTACTCGCGGGTCGCGACCAGCTTCGATGACCCGACCTATATGGACACCGCGGCCCGCGCCTTCACGGCCGCGCAGGCGCTCACCCGCGAGCTGCCGGCGGGGCCCTGGGTGCGGCTCTACAGCTTCTCGTCGATGGCGGTGCTCAATTCCCAGCTGCAGACGGCGCTCTCGATCGGCGAGTACGCGCGCACGTCCGGCGACCCGAATGCCGTGCTGTTCGCGGAGAAGCTGCTGTCGTCGGCGGCGGCGATGCTGCCGCAGTTCAACACCGGCTCCTGGTCGCTCTACGCGCTCGGCGGAACCGAGGCGTCGCTCCACTACCACTCGTACGTCGTCGACCTGCTCAACCGCCTCTCGCAGCTCGACGACCGTCCGCAGTGGCCGGAGTACGCGACCCTGTTCGGCGACGATCTGACGACGCCGCCCGACGTGACTCCGGTCTCGTCCGTGAAGGTCGTCTACCCGGTCCCGCGCGACGGATTCCGGGACCAGGCCTCCGTCACCTTCCAGCTCTCGAAGCCCGCGACCGTGCGCCTCGCCGTCGCCGGCGAACGCCGCCCACTCACGCTCCAGGCCGGGCGGCACACGCTCACCTGGGATCCGGGCACGCGGCCGGCCCAGGCCTACGCCGCGAAGCTCGTCGCCACCGACATCGCCGGCAACACGACACAGGTCCCAGTGGGGCCGTTCGAGGTGCGCCGCGATACGACCCCGCCGGACGTCGCCGCGACGCTCGCCGGCGGACGCGTCTCCTGGACGGCGACGGACGACGAGACGCCGTGGGTCCGCCTGCGCGTCCGCTTCTCGAACGGCGCCGGGAGCAAGACCGACGACCTCGGTAAGCGCCGCCTGAGCGGCTCGGCGAAGTTGACCGTCCCGGCCGGCCGCTGGGGCGCCACCATGCTCGCCG
>CAWCYR010000011.1:0-90402 GCA_963799895.1 uncultured Thermoleophilia bacterium | reverse complement strand
GAGACGAAGACGGATGTCGTCGTCAACTACCTCCCGGTCGGCTCCGAGGAGGCGACCAAGTGGTACACGGAGCAGATCCTCCAGGCCGGCTGCGCGATGGTGAACTGCATGCCCGTCTTCATCGCGAAGGGCGGCCATTTCGCCCGACGCTTCGAGGACGCCGGCCTGCCGATCATCGGCGACGACATCAAGTCTCAGGTCGGCGCGACGATCACGCACCGCGTGCTCACGAGCCTCTTCCGCGAGCGCGGCGTGCACCTGGACAAGACGATGCAGCTCAACGTCGGTGGCAACTCCGACTTCCTCAACATGCTGGAGCGCACCCGCCTCGAGTCCAAGAAGATCTCGAAGACGAACGCGGTCACGTCGATGCTCGACTACGACCTCGGCGAGGGCAACGTGCACGTCGGCCCATCGGACTACGTGCCGTGGCTGACCGACCGCAAGTGGGCGTACATCCGCATGGAGGGCACGACCTTCGGCAACGTGCCGCTGAACCTGGAGCTGAAGCTCGAGGTGTGGGACTCGCCGAACTCGGCCGGCATCGTCATCGACGCGGTGCGCATGGCGAAGCTCGCCCTGAACAACGGGCTGGGCGGCGCCCTGGAGGGCCCGAGCTCGTACCTGATGAAGTCGCCGCCGAAGCAGGTCGCGGACGACGACGCATATGAGGCGGTCGAGAAGTTCATCGAGGAGAACGCCCGCAAGCCCGTCAAGGTGTCCGCAAAGGCGTGAGCCTCACCTTCCGGCCGGCGGCCGAGCTCGAGCTCGGCCGCCTGGCCGGTCTCTTCACGGCGGCGTACGAGGGCTACCTGGTCCCGTTCTCGATCGATGCCCGGACGCTCGGCTTCATGGTCGATGCGTACGGCCTCGATCTCGACGCGTCGCGGATCGCCCTGCTGGACGGCGTCCCGGTCGGGCTCGCCAACGTCGCCGTGCGCGGCGACCGCGCCTGGATCGGCGGAATCGGGGTCACGCCGTTCGGCCGCCGGCGCGGCATCGGCGAGCGGCTGCTGCGGGCCGTGATCGACCAGGCACGCGAGCGGGGCGCGCGCACCGTGCAGCTCGAGGTCATCGAGGGCAATGCCCCGGCGCTCGCGCTCTACGAGAAGATCGGCTTCGAGCACGTGCGCCACGTTGACGTCTGGATCCTGGACGCCGACCCCGAGGCGCACGGCGGAGCGGCCGACACGGACCTCGAGGCGGCGCACGAGCGGATTCGCTCCGTTCGTGGTGCGGACGAGCCCTGGCAGCGCGACGACGAGACGCTGGCGCGGCTGCGATCGCTGGAGCCGCCGCTGCGCGCGCTCGGCGACGATGGCGGGGCGGCGATCGTGCGGCCGACGACGGTAGCGCTGTCGGTGATCCAGATCGGCGCCGACGAGCCGGCTGCGCGCGTGCTGCTCGAGACGCTGCGCCGCGAGGGTTCCGTGAACGCGCTCAACCTGCCGGACGACGAGCCGGCAGCGCAGGCGTTCCGCGCGCTCGGCGGCCGGGTGGCCGTGCGGCAGCGCGAGATGGCGCTCAGCCTCTGAGGCGGAGCGCGCGCTCCAGCCACACCGGGGCCTCCGCGACCCGGAGCTTCTCGACCGCCTCTTCCACTGGTGCTGTGCCCAGCCGCGCCGCGAAGTAGCCGAACACCCCGTCCGCGATCCGCGGCAGGTCGCAGCGCCGAGCGCGGTCGATCGCCTCCTGCGCACGCGTCGGCTCCCAGCTCGCGAGCAGGACGTCGGCGGCCTCGAGGAAGCTAGGCAGGAACGACCAGGTGTCGAACGCCGGCAGCGCTGCGTCGTCGTCAGGCGCGTAGCGAACAGTCCGCTCGAGCCCGGCCGCCTCGAAGCGCAGGTCAGTCGCCGTCGACATGACGCGTGCCCACGGAGCCGGGACCTCCGGGAAGAACGCACGGGCCCCCTCGGCGAACGCGTGTGCGGCGCGGAGCAGCTCCTCGTCGCCGCGCTCGTCGGCGATCGGCACCACCGCGTACCACGTACGGATGGCGGCACGTGTGTACGCATTTGCCTCGGCGATCTCGAGCGCACAGCGTGCGGCAGCGAGCGCCGCGTCCCAGGCCCCGCCGATCAGGTGATGCTCGACCCACGAGTATTCGACCCACGCCTGCGTCTCGCGGAGCCCGTGCGCCTCGGCGAGGTCAGAGGCGTCCCGGAGCGCCGCGGCGGCGGCAGCGCTGTCCCTGTCCAGCAGGAAAGCCGCCTCCATTCGCCGGGCCGACGCCGCGACCTGCCAGCGGCCGCGCTGCAACCCCAACGTCCAGATGCCGTGAAAATCGGGGACGCGCTCCGAGTCGTCGTCGATCGTCGCGCAGAACGACCGAGCGTCGAGCTCCAGGTCGGCGTCGCCCGCACGCCGCGCGAGCTCCATGGCGCGCTCGGCGTCGCGCTTCGGCTCCTCGACCTCGTCGGTGCCCATGGCGTGCGCCATCGCGCGCAGCAGCAGGAGCCGAGCCGTGCCGGCGTCGTCGTGCTCTCCGAGGAGTGCGAGGGCGTCGTCCGCGACCTGTTTCGCCTCGGCGAACCGCACCTGCTGGTTCGCGACGCCCCCGAGGGCGGCCGTCGCGGCGACGTACTCGTGGCGGCCGGCCTCCCCGCCGATCAGCGGCTCGGCGAGCGTTCGCGCACGCTCGAGCTCTGCACTCGCCTGGTCCATGTCGCCACCCTCCGCGACGACCTCGCCAAGCAGCCGCCGGCGGCGGGCGGCATCGATGCCGCTTGCGTCGCCGAGCTCGATGGCTCGCTCGAGCAGCGCGGCGGCCGTCTCGTGGGCGGCCAGCTCGTGCGCGCGCTGCGCGCCGACCTCGAACCACCGCGCGGCGGCCGACGCCGCCTCGCCGCGCGTGACGCCGGGCGCGACTTCGTGCCCCAACCGGGGCGCGCTCTCCACGGCCGCCGCCCAGTGGCGGCCGATCACCTCGGCGAGCGAGCCGCCGAGGGTCTCGAGCCATCGCGCGAGCCGGACGTGCAGGTCGGCCCGTTCGGCTCGCGTCAGGCTGGCATAGCCAGCGTCACGCAGGAGCGCGTGACGGTAGGCGTAGATGGACCCGAAGACGGGGTCCTGGTCGGGCCCCGTCACGAGCGCGCGCCGCTCGAGGACGGCGAGGCTCTCCTCCGCGGCCTGGATGCCGAGGTGCTCGAGCGCCTCGGACGGGAAGCGCCGCCCGGGCACTGAAGCCCGGCGGACGACCTGCCGCGGTCCGGGCGGGAGATCGTCCAGCTGCGCCGCGTAGATCGTCTGCACCGTGCTCGGGATCGGGATCTCGGCCGGGTCGTCCCGCAGGTGCCAGCCGGCGTCGCTCGCGACGAGTGTGCCGCTGCCGATCCAGCTGCGCAGGAGCTCCTCTACGAAGAGCGCGTTGCCCCCAGCGACGGTGGCAATACGCTCGACGAGCGCTGGCGGGAGCGCGCTGCCCACGAGCGTCCCGGCGAGCTCCGCCGTGCTGGCGGGCGAGAGCGGCTCGAGGTCGACGATCTCGGCGCCGGGCACCCGGTCGCGCGCCACGGGGCGGGCGGTCGTGAGCACGAGACGCCCGGCCGCGGCCGGCGGGCGGTCCGCGTGCTCGAGGAAGGCGAGCAGGTCGCCGCTCGCCCAGTGAACGTCCTCCACGACCCAGAGCGCGGGCCGGCCGACGGCGAGCGCGTCGAGCGCCTCGAGCCAGGCCGCGAAGGCGGCATCACGGTCGGTGTAGGCGGTGCGTTCGCCCGGCGAGAGCAGCCCGGCCACCGCGCCCGCGACGACCCCTGCGCGCGGGCCGGCCATGAGCTCGAGGATGCGGGCGCGCGCGTCAGCTCCGGCGAGGGCGGAGGCGAACAGCTGGGCGACGCCGTCGTAAGGGCTCAGCACGTCGGGACGCAGGCGCGCGCGCATGACCGCGGCGTCGACGCAGGCCGCGAGCTCGTCGACCAGGCGCGTCTTCCCCACGCCTGGCGGCGCGACCACGTGCGCGCTGGAGACGGTGCCGGGCGCCGCGCCGGCGAGCGCCCGGAGCCGGGCGAGCTCGGCGTCGCGCCCGAGCATCGGCGCGCGGATCCCGCTCATGGCCCGCTCCCGAGAGGGCTCGGGCTCCTCGGCGACGGCGTGCCACGCCTTCGTCGCCGCCGCCTTTCCCTTCAGCGCGAGCTCTCCGGCGTCCTTGAGCACGATCGAGCCGGCTACCGCGAGTGCGGTCTCATCCCCCACGAGGACGCCGCCCGGCCGGGCCGCCGCCTGGAAGCGCGCCGCCACGTTGACCGCGTCTCCGGTGACCGGCCCGCGCTCGGCCGTCGCCTCCCCGTAGACGACCTCGCCGGTGTTGACTCCGACGCGCAGGCGGAGCTCACCCTGGGCGAGGCCGAGCCGGGCGCCGAGCAGATCGACCGCGGCGGCGAGCGCGAGCCCGGCGCGCACGGCGCGCACGGCGTCGTCGTCCTGGACGCGGGGCACGCCGAAGACGGCAACGGCGGCGTCGCCGATGAACTTCTCAAGCAGGCCGCCGTGCCGGGACACGGTCTCGCGCACGACGTCGAAGTAGGCGTCCTGCACGGCGACGACGTCCTCCGCGTCGAGCGCCTCGGACAACGACGTGAACCCGACGACGTCGCAGAAGAGCACGGTGACGATTCGCCGCTCGAGCGGCCGCTCGCTCACGGGGCGACTGTAGAGCGGTTGTGACACTTCGTCACATGGACAGTCGCTGTGAAGAAAGCGTCACGCCCTCGGAGCCGTGTAGGTCTGCGCGCGCCAACCGTGTGCCCGGCCCGTCACCCGGACAGTCCCTGGAACTGTTTGCCGACAGAGCCGGCCGGCGGCTCACCGGCCGTCGAGCGCGTCACTAGGATCGCTGCGTGGCGCTCCGCATCTGCCTCGTGACCCCGTTCGCGTGGTCGCAGCCGCACGACGTCAACGAGCACGTGACCGGGGTTGCCGCGGCGCTTCGCGAGCTCGGGCACTCCGTCACGGTGCTGGCGCCCTCGAACCGGGCGCGCGACCTCGTCGCCGGGCGGCGCGCGCTCCATGAGGGTAAGCCCGCGGACGTGATCGCGCTGGGCCCGGCGGTGCCGATCTCGCGGCGCAGCAAGCTCGGCGTCCCCGTCGGCGTGCGCAACAACCTGAAGCTCGCGCTCGACCAGGGCGGCTACGACGTCGTCCACGGCTTCGAGCCCGGGCTTCCGAGCCTCAGCTACCTGGCCCTCCGCGACGCCCGCACCCTGACCGTGGCCACGTTCATCTCGCCCGACCGCCTCGGCTATCCGCCCGCGAAGACCCAACGCCTGCGCCTGCTGACGCGGCTCGACGCACTCGTCGCCACCTCCCCGCTCACGGCCGCAGCGGCGCAGGAGCGCTTCCCGGGCGACTACCACGTCGTTCCGCTCGGGGTGGACACCGAGCGCATCAAGCCGGCTAGGAAGCGGAAGCTCGTCGTCGCCGAGTGGCTCCCCGGCGAACGACTCCAGGCCCGCTCCGTCGCCCGCGCACTCAGGGAGCTCGACGACTGGGAGCTCGTCTTCCTGCGCACGAAGCCACTCGGCGGCCGGCCTCCGATGCCGCGCCGCCTCACCGGCCGGGTCCGCGTGCGGACCTTGCGGGACGGTGCCGCCCGCTCGCCCCTGTTTGCCGAGGCCGCGATCTTCGTGCCGTCCCCGTCCGGCCTCCCGCGCGCCCTCCTCGAGGCGAAGTCCGCCGGCGCCGCGATCGCCGCCCCGCCGCGGCGTCGCCAACCAGCCCGAGCTGGCCGGTGCCGCCGTCGCGCGCCTGACTGAGGATGCCGGTCTGCGCGAGCGTCTTGGCAAGGAGGCCCGCCGCGATGCCGAGCGCGAGTCGTTCGCCGTCGCCGCCCGCGACCTCGACGAGCTATACGGCGGCCTGGCCGGGCGCCGGCGGCCCGCTTTGCCGAGCGCCGAGTCGCACGCGGACGACGAGTGGATCGTCGTCGACCTGCACATGCACACCTCCTGGTCGCACGACTGCTCGATCCCGCCCGCCCAGCTGCTCGACCACGCGCAAGAGATCGGCCTGGGCGCGATCGCCGTCACCGACCACAACGTCTTCGGCGGCGCGCTCGAGGCGGCGGAGCTCGCGCGCGGCCGGCGCATCACCGTCATCCCGGGCGAGGAGGTCAAGACCGACGGACAGGGCGAGGTCATCGGCCTCTTCCTCAGCGAGGAGATCCCGCGCGGCATGTCGTTCTCCGCGACGATCGCCGCGATCCGGGCGCAGGGCGGCATCGTCTACATCCCGCACCCGTTCGACCGCCTGCACGCCATTCCCGACCCGGCGACGCTGCACCGGCACCTGGGGGAGATCGACGTCTTCGAGGTCTACAACGCGAGGCTCCTCTTCGAGGCGTACAACGACGAGGCGCTCCGCTTCGCGCGCAAGTACCAGCTGACGATGGGCGCCGGCTCGGACGCGCACGTCCTGCAGGGCGTCGGCACCGGGGCGCTGCGGATGCGGCCGTTCGACGGGCCGGAGCAGTTCCTCGAGAGCCTCCAGACCGCCGAGGTGCTACGCCGCCCGAAGTCGCTCGCCTACCTGCAGAGCCTCAAGTGGGTTGCGCAGGTTCGCGACCGGCTGGGGGCCGGGGAACCGGTGTAGTTCCAGGGGAATCACGGCCGATCGCGAATCAGGCAACGTGGATCCCGATACCACCGACCTCGAGGGCAGGAGGCGCCCTGCCCGCACACAACTAGAAGGCGCCGTGGGATCCTCCGACAACGAGATCTACGACCGGTATCTCCACAAGGCGATCCGCGAGATCAACGAGTTGGGCGACGAGATCGCGCGTGCCGCCGGTGACCTGACGCCGGTGCTTGGCTCCGGCCACCCCCTCGCCGACGTGCTGATGCTGAAGTGGTCGCCGCAGCGCAGCGAGACGCAGGAGGGCGTTGCGTTCTTCGGCCGCGCCGGCCAGGCGATCCTCAAGTCCCTGCAGCGCCTGCGGGTCGACCCGATGGCCGTGTACGGCACGAACTGCGTGAAGTTCGAGGGTTCCGACGCGGACGAGACGGCAGAGGCGTGGCTCACGCAGGAGCTCCACATCGTCCAGCCGAAGCTGGTCATCGTCATGGGGGAGCGCGCCCTCGCGTTCCTGAACGCGCTCGACTTCCCGCTCTCGCGGACGGTCGAGGACACGCCCGGGGAGATCCAGGAGCTCACGGCGACGATCGGGGCGCTGGTGACGCCCGACGTGGACGAGTCGCTCGACGAGGCGCCGGCGAAGACAGCGTTCTGGAACGCCTTCCGCGCGCTCGGCCCCTGGTGGGCCGCGCTGCCGCCGTACTAGCGTCCTCGCCGCGAAAAATCCGGCGCAGCTTCGCGCGACGTGACTGCGGCCGGGCAAGCCGGCCTCCGTCGGTGAAGCTAGGTCGCGCGTCCGCTCTAATGCGAGCGTGAATGTCATTGCCGCGAACCGTTTTGGCCGAGCGCCGGCTCTGTGGGTCGGCATCGCGCTGATCGTCGCCGCGCTCGCCGGTTACTACGCATTCTCGGAGTCGTTCCGCAACCTGTCGCTCTGGGGCGACACGGCGTTCATCGCGCTCGTGCTCATGCCGGCCGTGTTCGCCCTCGTCTACTTCGCGCTGCCGCTCAGGCGCAAGCACTGGGTCGCACTGGCGGCGGTCGCGTTCGGCGTCCTGGCCGTGATCCTCGAGGTCGCAGGGCTCGACACGCTCGCGAACTTCGCGAAGCTCGCGACGATGACGCTGCTCGCGTTCTGGTTCCTGACCTTCTTCGAGCGGCTCTCCTGGGTGGTGCTCGTCGCGGCGCTGATCCCGTGGATCGACGCCTACTCGGTCTGGCGCGGCCCGACGCACCACATCGTCACCAAGCAGCGGAACGTCTTCGACGCCCTCTCATTCGCCTTCCCCGTTCCCGGCGAGCATGCATCGGCGAATCTGGGGCTCCCCGACCTGCTCTTCTTCGGGCTGTTCCTGGCAGCGGCTGCGCGCTGGAACCTGCGCGTCGGCTGGACGTGGCTGGCAATGGTCATGTCGTTCGGTGCGACGATGGCGATCGCCGTGCAATGGGACGTCAACGGCCTGCCGGCGCTGCCCGGGATCTCGATCGCCTTCCTCGCCGTGAATGCGGATCTCATCTGGCGCAACCTGCGCCCGCCGCAGCCCGAACCGGCGACCTGAGTGCTCCGCCGCCGCCTCGCGATCCTCGCCGGCGCCGCTGTCGCGCTCCTCGCCATCGGCGCGGCCGTCACCTCGTCCCTCGGGGGCGGGCGCACGGGGCTCACGAAGGTCGACCCCAACAACCTGGCGGTCATCGACCCGAACAGCAATGTCATCACCGCGGAGGCCGTCGTCGGCGCCGGCCCCGGCCCGGTCGCGACCGGCGACGGGTCGGTCTGGGTCGGCAACACGGTCGACCGCACGCTGACGCACCTCGACCTCCGCTCGGGAGCGCCGCTCGGGACGATCTCGCTCGCGAACCGCACACCGACGGGCCTGGCGGTCGGCGGCGGCGCCGTCTGGGTCGCGAACGGGCGCGTCGGGTCGCTCTCATACATCGATCCCGGCTACGCGAAGGTGACGAAGATGCTCCCGATCGCCGGGCCCTCCGCGAATGGGGGCGTCGCGCTCGGCGGCGGCTCGGTCTGGGCGGCGTTCGGCGACTCGACGCTCGCGCAGGTCGACCCGGACACCCAGCAGGCCGTCGCCAAGGAGCTCACTCGCTCCATCCCTTCCGGGGTGGTCTACGTCGGCGGCTCGCTCTGGCTGGCGAATACGAGCGACGAGACCGTGACCCGCTTCGACTCCGCGACGTTCACGAAGGGACCCGTGGCGCGGATCCCGATCGGGCGGCGGCCTGTCGCCATCGCCTACGGGGAGGGCGCGCTCTGGACTGCGAACGCCGACCACACGGTGACGCGCATCGACCCGGCGTCACACGCCACGGCGACCATCCGCGCCGGCGTGACGCCGGCCGGCATCGCGGCGGGCGAGGGCGCCGTCTGGGTCGCCGGCACGAACGGCACCGTCGTGCGGATCGACCCCGCGAAGCGGCGAGTGGTCAAGCGCATCCGGCTCGGCAACCCGGCCGCGGGCATCGCGGTCGGCGGCGGCTCCGTCTGGGTCTCGGTGCAGGCGCCCGCCTAGCTCTCGCGTTGGAAAGAATGGCCGCAGCGCCTCCTGACGGCGCTGACAGGAGGAAGATGGAGTTCCGCGTACTGGGCCCGCAGCGCTTCCGGCGCGTCGAGGGCCTCCGGCGGCGGAACCTTCGACATCAGCCTCCTGACGCGCGACGGCGCCGACTCCGTCGATCCGGCGCTGAGCTTCAACTTGGCGCTCGACGCGACCTGCGCGCACCTGGGCCGGACCGAGACGAGGGCGAGCGCCAGTCCACCGACCAGCAGCAAGCCCAGCGCTAGATACCGCACTTTCAGCTCTTCCTCAGAGCCTGTCCTACCTCATGGGCGGCGAGAAAGATAGGAGCGCGCGACGTCAGTCGCGCGTGAGCAGCGCCACCGTCTCGACGTGCGGCGTGTGCGGGAACATGTCCACCGGCCGCGCGGAGACCAGCCGGTACCCCCACTGCGAAGCGAGCACCTTGAGGTCGCCGGCGAGCGTGGTCGGGTTGCACGAGACGTACACGAGCCGCGGCGCGGCTGCCTCCCCAACCCGCTTCAGCGCCTTGCCGGCGAGCCCCGCGCGCGGCGGGTCGACGATGGCCACGTCCGGGTCGCCGGTCCGCTCGCGCAGCTCGGCGAGCACCTGGCCGACGTTGCCGGCGAAGAAGGCCGCGTTGGCGATCTCGTTCAGGTCAGCGTTCTCGAGCGCGCAGGCGATCGACTCCTCCGACACGTCGACGCCCCACACCGTCAGCGCCTTGCCGGCAAGCGAGAGCCCTATCGTCCCGATGCCGCAGTAGAGGTCCCAGAGGGTCTCGTTCCCGGTCAGGCCGGCCGCCTCGCCGGCCAGCTGGTAGAGCTGCTCGGCCATCACCGTGTTCGTCTGCAGGAACGCGTTCGGCCGCACGCGGAAGCGCAGCCCGCACAGCTCCTCCTCGATCGCGTCCTCGCCCCAGAGGAGCTCGGTCGGCAGGTTCGTGATCTCCGCCGGGGTCTCGTTCACCGACCAGTGGATCGAGCGCACCTGCGGGAAGCGCTGCAGCGTCTCGACGAAGTAGTCGCGCTCGAAGCGCTCGCCCTTCGCAGTCACGAGCTGCACCAGCGCCTGACCGGTGTTCCGCCCCTCGCGGATGACGAGGTGGCGCAGGTAGCCGGTGCCGTCGGCCTGGTCGTACGCCTCGAGCCGCTCCTCACGCGCCCACGCATCCACGGTCTCGCGGATCTCGTTGCCGAGGTCGGTGGCCAGCCAGCACTTCTCGATGTCGATCACCTCGTCCCAGCGGCCCGCGCGGTGGAGGCCGGACACCGGGCCGTCCTCCGTGCGCGTGAACGAGTACTCCATCTTGTTGCGGTAGAAGAACGGTGATTCGGCGGGAACGATCGGCTCGAGCGGCGGCTCGGGGACGCCGGCGATGCGAACGAGCGCGTCGCGCACCTGCGCCTCCTTCGAGTCCAGCTGCGCCGCGTAGGCGAGGTCCTGGAAGCGGCAGCCGCCGCACGCCGGGTAATGCACGCACGGAGCGTCCACGCGGGCGGGCCCCGGCTCGAGCACGTCGATGGTGGTCGCCTCGGCGTGGTTTCGCTTCACTCTCGTCACACGCGCGCGCACCAGATCGCCCGGGAGCCCGCGCCGCACGAAGACCACGAAGCCGTTCGCGCGCGCGACGCCGTTGCCGCCGTACGCCAGCGAGTCGATGCGGAGGTCGACCTCGTCGTCGACCGAGACGGGTGCTGCCATCGGGGCAGCCTAGGTGACGTCGCGACGATTCGTGAGCACGGTGCCCACGAGCACGATGGCGATCGTGTACGCGAGCGAGAGCGCGACACCCCCGGCCGTGCCGACCCGCGCGTGGTCACTACCCGCGTTCCCCGCGAGCCGGTCGAGCGCCTGGCCCGGCAGGTACCTCCCGACGGTGTCGTAGAGCCCCACGACGAGCGGCTCGACGATCAGGAACCAGATGAATGACAGGACGATCGCGAGCGCCTGCCCGCGCACGATGGCGCCGACGCCGACGCCGATCGCGCCGGACAGTGCCGTGGCCGCGACCATGCGCGCGGCGTGGCCCCAGACGTCGAACGAGACGCCCTGGTCGCCGCCGATCCAGATGTACGTCATCGTCAGCGCCAGCGCGATGGAGATGATCGCGAGCACCGCCCCCGTGAGCAAGGCAGCCTCCGTCTTGGCGCCGATGACCCGCTCGCGGCGGGGCTCGACCATGAACGTCCCGGCGATCGTGTTGTGCCGGAACTCCCAGGTCACGATCAGCACGCCGAGGATGAGCGCGATCACGTTCGCGAACCCGGCGACGTCGAGGATGTCGCTGACGACGGTGCTCGCGTCGTGGTGACCCGTGATGTTCCCGACGACGCCGAGCACGACGATCGCGAGCAGCGGCAGGATCAGGCCGATCACCGTCCGCGGCGTCGTGCCCAGCTTCAGCAGCTCGGCCCGCAGGAGCCTCACGGCTTCCCCTCGGTCAACTCGAAGAACGCCTGCTCGAGCGACGCCCGCTCGGCGGCGAGCTCGTGCAGCACGATCCCGTTGGCGGCAGCGAGCTCGCCGATCGCCTCCTGCGGCATGCCGGCCACGACGAGCGCGCCGTCCGCTTCGGCGACCTCCGCCCCGCGCGCGGCGAGCAGCTCGCGGAGCCGCGGAGCCTCCGGGCTGCGGACACGGACGCCGCCCGATGCCCGGGCGACCAGCTCCTGGGTCGTCCCGCTGGCGATGAACTTGCCGTGGTGGATGATCACGATCTCGTCCGCGATCACCTCGACCTCCGAGAGGATGTGGCTGGAGACGAAGATCGTGCGGCCTTCCTCGGCGCGCTGCCGGAGCAGGTCGCGGAGCCAGCGGACGCCCGCCGGGTCGAGCCCGTTCGCCGGCTCGTCGAGGACGAGCACGTCGGGGTCGCCGATGAGCGCGGCGGCCAGCGCGAGCCGCTGGCGCATGCCGAGCGAGTAGCCGCCGGTCCGCCGCCGTGCGGCGTCGGAAAGCTCGACGAGCTGAAGCACCTCGTCGACGCGCCCATCCGGGATGCCGGCCTCGGTCGCCAGCACCCGCAGGTGGTTGCGGCCGGAGCGGCCGGGGTGGAACGCGGTCGCCTCGAGCACGGCGCCGACGCGGCGCGCCGGCTCGTCGAGCTCGCGGAACGGGCGACCCAGCACGGTCGCGGACCCCGAGGTCGGGCGCACCAGGCCGAGCACCGCGCGCATCGTCGTCGTCTTCCCGGCGCCGTTCGGGCCGAGGAATCCGGTGACGCGTGCGGGCTCGACGCGGAACGACAGGTTGTCGACCGCGACCGTCTCGCCGAATCGCTTGGTCAGCGATTCGACTTCGATCATTGCAGCGGCGTCACGTAGACCTGACGTGTGCGCGGGCCGTCGAACTCGCAGAAGAAGATGCCCTGCCAGGTGCCGAGCGCGAGCTGGCCGTCGCGCAGGGGAACCACGACCTGCGGGCCGGCGAGCAGCGCGCGCACGTGCGACGGCGCGTTCTCCTCCCCGGCCTCGACGTGCTCCCAGCCCCACTCGTCGCCCACGATCCGCTCGAGCGCCCGCTCGAAGTCGCGCGCGACGGCAGGATCGGCGTGCTCGTTGATCGTCACGCCCGCCGTCGTGTGCGGCACGTAGACGAGCACCGCGGCGCCGTGCACGTCCTCGAGCGCGGACTTCACCTGCTCGGTGATGTCCAGCACCTGCGTCCGCCGGGACGTTTTCAGGGTGACCTCGCGCACCGGGCTATCCTACGGTCGCCTTTGGCCGTCGCTCCCGTTGATCTGGACGCCTACCGGAGCGAGGCCGATCGCCTCGAAGCCGAGCTGATGGAGGAGTGGTACCTCCACTACGCCGGGCACAAGCCCGTGCTCGAGCTCGAGACGATCTACGGGCGCCACCGCGGGCTGGTCGAGCGCGATCGCGTGCGTGCCATCGGAGAGGGCGCGGAGGACGAGCGCACCCGGTGGCTCTTCCGCTGGGCGGCCGAGAACCACCTCACCGACGTCACGAAGACGGAGCTCGAGCGCGTGGCGGCCCTGGAGGCCGACCTCGTCGCGGACGTCGACGGCGAGCGCGTCCCGTTCAGGATGATCTCGCCGACGGTGGCGCGAGAGCGCGACCGCGCCCGCCGGCAGCGGCTCTACGAGGCCGGCGCCGCGCTACGCGAGGAGCACCTGAACCCGGTGCTGCTCACCGCCGCACGGGCGCACCACGAGGCGGTGCCCGACCTGGGCGGCGGCGACTACGTGTCGCTCTACGAGCGCATCGGATTCGACCTGGAGGCGCTCGCGGAAGACTGCCGTGAGCTCCTCGCGACGACCGAGCGCGCGTGGACCGACAGCGCCGACCGGCTGCTCCGGCGGCGCGCCGGCGTCGGCCTCGACGAGGCCGGCCCCTGGGATCTGCCGCGCCTCCTGCGGGCGGACGACTGGGACGACGCCTTTCCGGCCGACCGCATGCTCCCGGCCCTCGAGGCGACGCTCGCCGACCTCGGCGTCGACCTGGCGGCGCAGGCGAACGTGCACCTCGACGTCGAGCAGCGCCCACTGAAGTCACCGCGCGCGTTCTGCGCGCCGATCGAGGTTCCCGGGCGGGTCATGCTCGTGATCCAGCCGAACGGCGGCATCGACGACTGGCGCGCGCTCTTCCACGAGGCGGGCCACACGGAGCACTACGCGAACACCGATCCCGGGCTGACGGTCGAGGCACGGCGGATGGGCGACATGGCCGTGACCGAGGGCTGGGCGTCGCTCTTCGAGGGCCTCGTGCGGGAGCCGGCGTGGCTCGAGCGCCGCCTTGACGTCGGGCGACCGCGGCAGCTCGGCGCCGAAGGCGGCGTGATCGAGCTCTTCTTCGCGCGCCGTTACTCGGCGAAGCTGCTGTACGAGCTCGAGTTCCACCGCGCGGACGACCCGGAGACGATGCGCGGCCGCTACGTCGAGCTCCTCGGCGAGGCCCTGAAGATCGAGCCGAGCCGCGCCAACTACCTCGGGGACATCGACGCCGGCTTCTACGTGACGGAGTACCTGCGCTCGTGGGGCTTCGAGGCGCAGCTGCGCGACTTCCTCCGCACCGAGTTCGGCAATGCGTGGTTCACGCGCCGGGAGGCGGGCGCTCTGCTGCGCGAGCTCTGGTCTGAGGGGCAGGCGCGGACCGCGGACGCGATGCTCGAGGACCTGACCGGTTCGCGGATCGAGATGGCGGCGCTCGACGAGCGGATCCGCGAGAGCCTGGCGCTCGACTAGCCCGGCCGGCCACGCGCGGTCAGGCCGCTCTCATGCGTGAGTGCGCAACATCCAGACACGATGATCGAGGCGCGCGGGCTCACGAAGGACTACGGCGACAAGCGCGCCGTCGACCACCTCACGTTCGATGTCCGCCCGGGCATCGTCACAGGTTTCCTGGGCCCTAACGGCTCCGGCAAGTCGACCACGATGCGCCTGATCCTGGGCCTCGACCGGCCGACCGAGGGGCACGTGACGGTGAACGGCAAGGCGTACGCTCAGCACGCCGCGCCGCTGGTGGAGGTCGGCGCGCTGCTGGAGGCGCGGTCCGTCCACACCGGACGTTCGGCGCGTAACCACCTGCGGGTGCTGGCTCAGACACACGGGATCTCCCGGCAGCGCGTCGACGAGCTCATCGACCTTGTCGGGCTTCACGACGTTGCCGGCAAGCGCGCCGGGAAGTTCTCCCTCGGCATGAGCCAGCGGCTCGGCATCGCGTCGGCGCTCCTCGGCGACCCGAAGACGGTCATGCTCGACGAGCCGGTCAACGGCCTCGACCCCGAAGGCATCCACTGGATCCGGTCGCTGCTGCGCGGGCTCGCCGAGGAAGGCCGCACGGTCTTCGTCTCGTCACACCTGATGAGCGAGATGGCCCTGACCGCCGACCACCTCATCGTCGTCGGACGCGGGCGGCTGATCGCCGACGCGAGCGTGGCCGACTTCATCGCGGGCGCGTCAAAGGATCTCGTCCGCATACGCACGCCCGACAGGGAGCAGCTCCTCTCCACCGTGAGCCGGCTGGGCGGAACCGTGGCCGAGGACCACGGCGACGTCTTCGAGGTGGAAGGGCTCGCATCCGACGAGATCGGGCGGGCCGCGGCGGCTTCCGGGATCGTGCTCTTCGAGCTGACCCCGCACCAGGCCTCGCTCGAGGAAGCGTTCATGGAGCTCACCCGCGGCGAGCTCGAGTACGGACACGTCGAGACTGCCGTATGAGCACGGCAGCCCTCGCTACCGGCCGCGCACCCCGCGTCACGCAGCCACGCGTGATCAGGTCGGAGTGGACGAAATTGTGGACGCTGCGCTCTACGGTCTGGTCGCTTGTGCTCGCGACGGTGCTGACGATCGGGTTGCCGATCCTGGCCGCGACGGTGATCTCGACGCACTGGGCACAGCGCAGCGCGGAGGACCGTGCGCACTTCAACCCGCTCGATCCCGCGCTCATCGGCTCGCAGGTCGCCCAGCTCGCGATCGGCGTCCTCGGCGTCCTGTTCATCACGGGTGAGTACTCGACGGGCATGATCCGCGCCTCGCTCTCGGCGGTGCCGAAACGGCTGCCGGTGCTCTGGGGCAAGACGCTCGTCTTCTCGGTCGTGACGATCGTGCTGATGCTGCCGTCGGTGCTGATCGCCTTCTTCGCGAGCCAGTCGATCCTCTCGAACCACGTCGCCTATTCGTGGAGCCATCCCGGCGTCTCACGCGCCGTGATCGGCGCCGCGCTCTACCTAATGGTCGTCGCCGTGCTGAGCCTGGCGGTCGGGGCGATCGTCAGGAACACGGCCGGCGGGATCGCAGCCTTCGCCGCGATCTTCTTCGTGATCCCGCCGCTCTTGAACGTGCTCCCCCAGAGCTGGAACGACGCCATCTCGCCCTACCTCCCGAGCAACGCAGGTGCTGCGGTCTTCGCGCTCACGCGTGACTCGACCACCCTTGCGCCCTGGACCGGGTTCGCGCTCTTCGCCGGTTACGCGCTGCTCGCGCTGGCCATTGCCGCCGTGCTGCTCGTTCGCCGGGACGCATAGGCCCGTAAGCTGGCCCGATGGAGATCCGGCCCGAGCGGACGGGCGACGAGTCTCTGGTCGCCAGCCTGCAGGCGGCCGCGTTCGGCCACCAACCGGCGCAGGTCGTCGCTCTCGTCAACGATCTCCGCTCGGCGACGGACGAGGGCGACCGACTCTCGCTCGTCGCGGTCGAGGACGGTCGGCTCGTCGGCCACATCCTGTTCACGCCGTCCCTCCTCGACGCCCCGGAGCGGCTCGTGCCGGTACAGGTCTTGAGCCCCGTCGGAGTGCACCCGGACGCGCAGCGCCGCGGCGTCGGCTCGGCGCTGATCGGCGAAGGCCTGCGGATCCTCGACGAGCGTGGAGTCCCGGCCGTCTTCCTCGAGGGCGCACCGGAGTACTACAGCCGCTTCGGCTTCGAGCAGGCGGTGCAGCTCGGCTTTCGCAAGCCGTCGCTCCGCATTCCCGATCCGGGGTTCCAGGTGCGCAAGCTGGGTGCATACGAGGCCTGGATGACCGGGACGTTCGTCTACTCCGAGCCGTTCTGGCGGAATGACGTCGTCGGGCTCCGGGGCGAACGCCTCGCCGCGGCGCTGTCTCCTGGTTAGAGCGCGCCGCCTGCCGCCGGCGGAGCCGACGTGTCGACCGCGCCGGCGTCGCCAACCTGGTTGCGCGACAGGAAGTCCTCGACGAGCAGCAGGTTGTCGCCGGCGCGCCGCACGACCGACAGGAGGTCGCTCATGCTGGACACCTCCTCGCGCTGCTCCTGCAGGAACCAGTGCAGGAACTGCTCGCCGACGAGGTCGCCCTCGTCGCGTGCGAGCGCGACGAGCGCCGAGATCTGCTGGGTGACCCGCTTCTCCTGGTCGAGCGCCAGCGCGACCGGCGCGGCCGCGTCCGTGAACGAGGTCTGCGGGGCCTCTACGCCCGGGATGGCGACCTCGTGATCTGCGTCGAGCAGGTACTGGACGAGCATCATCGCGTGGTTCCGTTCCTCCACCGCCTGGCGGTAGAAATGCGCCGCCAGCAGCGGCAGCGTCTCCGAGTCGTAGTACACGGCAATGGCCACGTATTGCTGCGAGGCCGCGAACTCGTTCGCGACCTGCTGGTTCATCGCGGGGGGGAAGCGGGCCACCGCGCGACTCTACTCGTCTGAACCGTATTCACCGGTCCGACGAATCTCCACGGTACGCTCATGGCGCCTTCCCGCATGCCCGAAGAAACCGACCTTCACGAGCTCGTCGCCGCTTACGCGCTGAACGCGCTCGACGACGAGGATCGCGCCACGTTCGAGGAGCACCTCGGCGACTGCGAGCAGTGCACCGCGGCGCTGGCCGACCTTCGCGACACGGCGGCCGCGCTCGCGTTCGTCCCGGAGACCGTCGCGCCGCCCGCCGCGCTCCGCGGCCGCATCCTCGAGACGGCGCGCGCGGAGCGCACGAACGTCGTGCCGCTCCATCGTGCGGCGCGACGGACGTGGGGGGTCGGCGCGGTGGCCGCGGTCGCGGTCGCCGCCGCAGTCGCGCTTGCGATCTGGAACGTCTCGCTGCACAACTCGCTCGACGATGCGCGGTCTGCGAGCCCACAGATCGTTGGGCTCAAGGGCGCGGAGGGCAACCTCGCCGTTGCGAGCTCCGGAAGCGCGGCGCTGTTCATGTGCGGGATCGGCAAGGCACCGGCCGGCAAGACCTACGAGGCATGGGTGATCACGGGCGGCAAGGCGGCCCGCGCCGGCGAGTTCCAGGGCAGCCCGCGCTGCGTGGCGATCCCGCTCGCGCGCAGCGTTCCCTCTGGCTCCGCCGTGGCCGTGACCGTCGAGCCCCACGGGGGGAGTGACCAGCCCACGACCACCCCGATCATCCAGTCGGAGCCGGCATGAGCACGCTGATCGGGATTTCGCCTCCTGAAGAAGCAGTGGTAGGTTCGACCGCAGTGGGCCGTGAGACACACGGGGAGCGGCCGCTCGAGCAGGCAACCGACCAGGAGCTGCTCGGCCTCGTCGCGCGCTCGGACGACCTGGCGCTCGCCGAGCTCTACGACCGCTACGGCGGCGTCGCGTACGGGCTCGCGCTCCGCATCCTGCGCGACGACGGGCTTGCCCAGGACGCCGTCCAGGACGCGTTCCTCGCCGTGTGGCGCTCCGCGGCCGCCTTCCTGCCGGAGCGCGCCAAGCCGAGCACGTGGATCCTGACGCTTGTCCACCGCCGCGCCGTCGACCTGGTGCGGCGCGAGCAGCGCCGCCGCACGGAGCCGCTCGAGCCCGAGCAGCACCCGGCGACTGGCCCGAGCGACGAGGAGGCGGCCGTCCGCTTCTACCGCCGCGCAGTACAGGACGCGCTCGGGCAGCTGCCCGCTGACCAGCGCCAGGCGATCGAGCTTGCCTACTACGGCGGCCTCTCCCAGTCCGAGGTCGCCGAGCGTCTCGGCCAGCCGCTCGGGACGATCAAGAGCCGGACGTTCGCCGGTCTCAGCCGCCTGCGGGAGCTGTTACGCGAGGCGGGCGTCGAGGAACCTGCTCTTTCCTAGTCCGTTCGCCTAGCATCCGCGCGGCGATGCGCGAGCTGCCGCAACACCTGAAGGGACGCGATTTCGTCCGCGTCGGCGGATGGACGCGCGACGACCTCGCGGCGATCCTCGACCTCGCCGACGACCTGAAGCGCGCGCGGCGAAGCGGCGAGGAGGAGGCTTTGCTCCCGGGCCGGGCGCTCGGGCTGCTGTTTCTCAAGCCCTCCACGCGGACGCGCGTGTCGTTCTGGGTCGGCATCGCGCAGCTCGGCGGCACGGCCGTCCCGCTGTCGTCGGCGGAGCTGCACCTCGGTCAGGGCACGGAGACAATCCGCGACACGGCAACCGTGTTGTCGCGCTACCTCGACGCGCTCGTCGTGCGCACCTTCGATCAGGCCGACGTCGAGGAGCTCGCCCGGCACGCGACTGTCCCGGTCATCAATGGGCTCAGCGACTGGTCGCATCCGTGCCAGGCGCTCGCCGACCTGATGACGATCCGCGAGCGGCTCGGGCGTCTGTCGGGCGTCCGCGTGGCGTACGTCGGCGACGGAAACAACGTCTGCTCGTCGCTGATGGTCGCAGTTGCGAAGTTCGGGGCGCGCTTCGCCGCGGCGACGCCGAAGGGCTACGAGCCGCCCGAGCAGGTGCTCGTCGCCGCCCGGCGCGCGGCGGTTCAGGCCGGTGGCACGGTGGAGCTCGTCCACGACGCCGCGTCGGCCGTGCGCGGCGCGGACGTCCTCTACACCGATGCCTGGACGAGCATGGGCCAGGAGGCCGAGCGCGAGCAGCGGCTGCGCGACTTCGAGGGGTTCAGGATCGACGCCGACCTGCTCGAGCGCGCGAAGCCCGAGGCGATCGTCCTCCACTGCCTGCCGGCGCACTACGGCGAGGAGATCACCGAGGACGTGGCTTACGGGCCGCAGTCCGCCATCTGGGACCAGGCGGAGAACCGGCTGCACACCCAGAAGGCGCTCCTCGCGCTGCTCGTCCGGTGACGGACGCCGAGTTCGACGAGCACGTCCGCGCGGCCCTCGACGCGCTGCCGCCCCGGCTCGCCGCCGCGCTGCAGAACATCGCGGTCGTCGTGGAGGAGGAGAACCCGGACGATCCGGACCTGTTCGGGCTCTACGACGGGGTGCCGCTGACCGAGCGCGGCGGCGAGGCGCCGCTCCAACCCGACCGGATCGCGATCTACCGCCGCCCGCTCACCGAGGACTTCACCGACCCGGAGGAGCTGCGCGACGAGATCCGCATTACGGTGCTCCACGAGCTAGGCCACTACTTCGGGATCGACGAGGACCGTCTCGAGGAACTGGGGTACGCATGACGGTCGCGCTAGAGGCGCTCGCGGTGGTCGCAGGCGTGGTCGGAATCGCGGTTCTGGCCGGCTTCGCGCTGCTCGTCCTGAAGGGCGGGCAGTAGCGAGGGGCCTCCCCCCGAGGTGCAGTCCGCGTTCCCCTCGCTCCTGCCCGCTTGTGACGAATGTCCCAGAGGTCGCAGGGGAAGTCAAGGTGGAATACAGAGGCCCTGTCTCACGTTTGTCCTGTACGTGAGCACACTTCAGAACATCCGAGACGAGATCGAACGGTTGAGCGACCGCCGCATCGAGCTCTGGCACCGCCTCTCAGAAGGCCGCGACCCCGATGTGGCCACCGAGCTCAAGGAGCTCGACCACCGGATCGAGGCACTCTGGGACGAGCATCGCCGGGTACGCGCGACGCTCCGGTTTGGAGACCGGTCGAAGATCGTCGCCCGCGCACGCATGGAGGAGCGCCTCGAGCGCGCCGCCTAGCGAGCGCCTATTCATCCTTACTCCCTCCGCTTCACCTGCCACGACCGGCGGCCCGCAAGGGCCGCCGTCGCTTTGTTCCGAAAGCGAAGGATTTTCGAATCCTTTACGTCTTGGACCGTAAGTCGGGGCAGTTTCGAGCGTCTAATCCTTTGAGATGCCTCCCGTCTCCCGCGAACCATTCCCCCCTGGCGCTTCGATCGAGTCGCTACGGCACTCGATCGAAGCGCTGGTCGCGGTACGGCAGGACATGCGCGAGCGCCGCGCGACCCGCTCGGAGCTGGAGACGAACCGCTGCGGGATCGTTCGCCTGCAGCAGCAGCTCTCGGCCGCACTGATCTCCGAGCGGTGGGATCTCTCGATCGCACAGCTCGCTCAGCGCGCGGCGTAGACCTGCGATCAGGCCTCTAGACTTCCCTTGACGGGGCGTTAGCTCAGTTGGGAGAGCGTCGGCTTTGCAAGCCGAAGGTCGCCGGTTCGAACCCGGCACGCTCCATCACCAAAGACGCTGGAAATGCGGCCGTTCTGCCGCTGCCCTTCCTTGGGAGTACTCCAAACATGCTCGCGCATGGATCCAGGGTGGAACCGAGGTGCCGACAGAACTTGAGCGTGAGCCGACAAGCGCCTCGAACTCCGCTGCGCTCAGTGCGACAACGGTCTGCGATCGCCCGCGGCGGGTGATGAACCGCAGACCCCGGGCGTCGGACAATGTCTCACCGAGCGTCAGGTGCGCCGGTTTTTCCCAGGGGAGGGGATGATGAACAAGAAGTGTGGAGGGCTCCGCCGTGCTGCGGTCCTGTTCGGGATCGCGACGGTTGGTGTTCTTGCGGTCGGCGCCCAGGCGGCGTCGGCAAATGTCATCGAGATCTGTAAGTCGTCGGCCAACGGCATGTCCGGGCGGAGCTTCCAGTACTCGATCTCGGGAGGGCCGTCGGTATCGGTCACTGGTGGCCGCTGCTCGGGGCCGATCAGCAATCTTCCGGCAGGGAACGTCACGGTCACCGAGGGCGTTTCCAACCCGGCCACGGACGTGGCCGCGGTGACCGTTCGTCCGTCGCTTCGCAAGGTGAGCCAGGATCTGGTGAACCGCAGCGTGACGGTGACGACCGGTACGTCGACCTCGTCCGAGACGCTGGTCACGTTCACGAACCAGCCGGCGGGCGGCAACTACGGGACGCTGAAGGTCTGCAAGTTGACGCAGACCCCGGCCTACCTCGGCCGCTTGTTCAGCTTCTCCGTGAACGGCGGCCCGCTCGTCTCGACCGAGGCGAACGACGCCACCGACGACCCGGCCAACTGGTCGTGCCGCATCCTTGGCACGTTCCCGGTCGGCTCGAACGTCACGGTGCACGAGGCAATTCCGTCCGGCACCGAGGTTCAGTTCATCGACTCCGATCCGGCGACCGCCCTCGTGGACTTCAACACGAGCAGCGGTGACGGCGTCTACAACATCGGGGCGGGCGTAACCGTCGCGCTGTACGACGACGAGCCGACTCCGCCGGCCGGCACCGGCTGGCTGGAGATCTGCAAGGACGCAGCCTGGGGCGACTACGACGTCCACGGCTCGTTCCACTTCAACGTGACCGACGCCGCCGGCACGACGTACTCCCAGGACGTGCTCGTGGGCCAGTGCTCCGAGCCGTTCCAGGTCGCCGCCGGCATCTCCGAGGTCACCGAGGGCCCGTCGCCTGGATACGACCTGGTCGACGTCTTCACCATCCCGGGCGACCGGCTGCTGACGACGAACCTGATCAACCGCACCGCCGACGTCGAAGTGCCGGCGGCGGACTCGTCCAACGACGAGACGCAGGTGCACTTCGTCAACCAGACGCAGCGCGGCCAGCTCAAGGTCTGCAAGGCCCTCGGCCCGGGCTCGTCCGACCTCGTCGGTCAGAAGTTCTACTTCTCGATCTACGGGGACACCATCCAGGCGGCGGGCATCTGGATCACGGCTCAGGCGCAGACGCAGTGCGTGATCGTCGGGAACTTCCCGATCGGCAGCACCGTCGACGTCGAGGAGACCTGCGGCGTCATCACCGAGGGCCCGGTCGACAACTCGGCCTGCAACCCGTACATCGACACCACGGGCGGCGGCGAGATCACGATCGCCCCGGGCATCAACACCAAGACGATCACGAACACGGCCAAGGGCCTGCTCGAGATCTGCAAGGCGCCGATCCGCGGCGCATCCGACGGGCGCACGCTCACGCCGGTTCAGCCCACGCAGCCGACGTTCCAGTTCCGCGTCGACGGCGGCGGCATGATCAACATCCGTGCGGGCACGTGCACGCCGCCGATGCGGGTCTCGGTCGGCAGCCACACCGTGGCCGAGGTCGCCTCGCAGGACTACGAGCTCGACCCCGGCAGCCCGGCACTGGCGCTGCTCGGCTTCGACACGCACGGCGGGATCGTCGTCTCGCCGGCCGACCGAGAGGTCAGCCGTCAGCTGAGCTCGCGCTCGGTGACCGTGAACGTGCCGTACGGGCCGAACGGTGAGACGCTCGTCACGTTCTACAACCGCATCAAGCAGTTCCAGATCAAGGTCTGCAAGTTCATCACCCCGGGCTCGTCCGACGCGCTCGGCGGGAAGACGTTCACCTTCGAGGTTGGGGTGAGCGGCATCGTCCAGAGCTTCTTCGTTTCCGTTATGCCCAACAGCTGCGCGTTCGTGGCGGACGCCCGGGGCAACCCTGTGAACTTCCCGGTCATTTTCCCGGGACCCTCGAAAGTCGTTCTCGTGAGGGAGGTTGGCGCCGACAACAACTCGCCTCCGGTCACGCTGGGCGGCTATTACGTGAGCGCCGTCTCGGTGCTCGGAAGCCGAGGTCAGCTGTTTACGGGCTGCACGCCCGAGGCCTATAGCCCGACCGGCCAGCAGTGCTTCCTGGTTGCAGGGTGGCATGCAATCTGGCAACCGGGACCAGGCGTCAACGTGGTGAGCCTCACCAACAGCGCCGACGACCCCTAAACACAACCGATCAGCCCGTAAGCGACAGAACCATCCAGAGGCCCCCGGGCAACCGGGGGCCTCTCGTTGTCCGCGATCGCCCAACGCGGAGTGATACATCGGCGCTCGCCGTCGAACATGTCTGCAAGGCCCACCAACGTTCCTGCTTCGCGCTCCCCGGGCCTCACGGCCTTCGCCGGCGAGCCTTGACCTAGCCTCGCGAGTGGCCGGGGAGCTTCCGAGTTCCCCGGCCACTTCTCTTCCGGACTTACTTCACGAGATCAATCGCCGGGAACGTCTGCGGGTACACCCCGAACTCGGCGAAGGCGTCGACCCACGGCTGTGCCAGCGCCGGCCGGAGCCGCACCGCGAAGCTGGTGCGCGCGATCCGGCGCACGAGCTTGGTATCGAGCGACGCCTGGCCGGCCAGGATTCTGCCGCTGGCGGCCTGGTTCTTCTTCTGGTCGGCCCACACGGACGCGGCCTGGATTGCGTTGCGGAACCGTGCAGCGAGCCCTGGATCGACGTCCTTGCGCGCCATCCAGCCGGTGATCATGCACTGGGACTGGCAGGTTGCGTCGAAGGGCAGCGCGACGCGGTGCGAGCCACGGCCTTGCGCCTGCGTGACGAAGGGCTCGGGCATCACCGCGGCGTCGATCTGGCCCCGCTTGAGCGGGCCGAGCATGGGCGCGAACCCCCCGAACTCGACCAGCGTGACGTCGCCCTCCGAGACGCCGCCCTGCTTCAGCCACTTGAGCAGACCGATGTGCGCGATCGTCTTCTTCCTGTCGATCCCGATCTTCTTGCCGACCAGCTGGCTGGGCCGCGTGAACGTGTTCCCCGGCGCGGCCATCAGCGCGGTCGTGGACGTGTGCGGCTGGTACAGCGCCCCACCGGCGACGATCTTCACGGGAGCGCCGTTGGCCTTGAGGGCCGCTACCCCGCCGACGTTGAACGAGGAGAACGTCACGGCCCCCGACAGCACCGCGCCGGGGATGAGCGACGGATCGGTGAAGGGCTTGAGCTCGGCGTCGATTCCCTGGGCGGCGAAGTACCCGCGCGCCTGCGCGTACGCCGCCTGCATGGCGGGCTCGACGAGGAGGTAGCCGATCGTCACCGTTGCCTGGTTGCGGCTCCGGGCAGCCGGCCTTGCCGCGGCGGTACTCGCCACGACGAGCGCCGCGAGGAGGACGAGGACGGCCCCGAGGCGTTTGGAGTCGATAGCAGTCATGGTCTTGCCTCCTTGGCTTGGATGATCTGGTGGATCTGGTTGCGGATGAAGAGAAAATCGTCGGAGCTCCGCGTCGCGGTCTGCGCGCGCGGCCGGGGGAGCGGCACGTCGATGGCGGCCACGACGCGACCCGGCGCGCTGCCCAGGACGAGCACGCGATCGGCGAGGTACACGGCCTCGTCGATGTCGTGCGTGACGTGGACGATCGTCGTGGCGCCGTGCTCGACGCCGGTGTGGATGCGCAGGAGCAGGTCCTGGAGCTCGGTGCGCGTCAGCGCGTCGACCGAGGCGAACGGCTCGTCGAGCAGCAGCACCTGGGGCCGCGAGACGAGCGCGCGGGCAATCGCCACGCGCTGCTGCATCCCGCCCGAGAGCTTCCAGGGGTACTTCCGCGAGACGCCTTCCAGCCCGACCTCGGCGAGCGCGGCTTCGGCACGCGCAGTGCGCTCGTCCCGGGGCAGGCCCATCGTCCGCAGCGGGAACGCGACGTTGCCCATGACGTCGAGCCACGGGAAGAGCGAGCGCGTGTAGTCCTGGAACACGACGGCGAACTCGCGCGGCGGGCGCCGCACCGGCCGCCCGTCGTAGCGCACCTCGCCTTCGCTCGGCTCGCTCAGGCCGCAGAGGCTGCGCAGCAGCGTCGTCTTACCGCACCCGGACGGGCCGACGATCGCGAGCAGCTCGCCCGCACTGACGTCGAACGTGATGCCCGAGAGGACGAGCGGCCCGTCCTCGGCGTAGCGCTTCCCGAGCCCCTCCACGCGCAGCGCTGGGCCGCGGGCGGAAACGCCGTCGAGCGCGGGCGCCATGGGCTCAGCGAGCCGAGTCACCGATGGCCCCGTAGTGCCAGGCGAGGGCACGGCGCTCGCCGGCGACGAACAGGCGGTTGAGAACGACGCCGAGCACGCCGAGGAAGAGCAGGCCTGCGTACAACGCCTTCGGGTTATAGGACTGCAGCCAGATGTAGCTACCAAGGCCGTCCCCCACCCCGACGAACTCGGAGAGGACCACGGCGACCAGCCCGAGCGAGACCCCAATCCGGAGGCCGGCGGCGATCGACGGGAGCGCGGCGGGGAGCTCGATGCGGAGCGTCCGCTCGATCGGCCCCACGTGCAGCATCGACGCCGTGTCACGCAGCTCGGGCGGGATCGCTCGGACACCGTCCATGGTGTTGATCAGCACGGGGAAGCAGACGGCGAACGCGATCACGCTGATCCGCATCGCGTCGCCCAAGCCCAGGACGATCATCGCAGCCGGCACGATCGCGATGACCGGCGTGGCCCGTCCGAGCTCGACGAGCGGCTCGAACAGGCGCCGGGCGCCGGTCGACGAGCCCATCAGCAGGCCCAGCGCGATGCCGGTGCCCGCTCCGATGACGAAGCCGACGGCGAGCCGGATCAGACTGGCGCCGACTGCGCCGAGGAAATAACCGGTCGGCCAGACGTCGGCCGCGGTGCGGAGCACCGCGCTCGGCGCGGGGATCGTGAACGATCCGGCCGAGCGCGCCCACAGCTCCCACGCGCCGAACGCGAGGACGAGCACGGCGACGCCGAGCAGCGACCGGCCGGCCCGCGCCATCACCGGCCGGCCCTCCGCTCTTCGCCGCCCCAGAAGATCGCCCGCCGCTCGGCGGCGCGCAGCCCCGCGTTGACGAAGTACCCGAGCAGCGCGACCGCGAGGATGGCGCCGTACAGCTCGGGGATGCGGACGGCGTTCTGCTGCACCGCCATGTAGGAGCCGATGCCGCCGCCGCCGGCGGTTCCGACGACGAACTCGGCCGTCACGCAGACGAGCAGCGCCAGCGAGGCGCTGATGCGGATGCCGGTGGCGATGCTCGGGAGCGCTGCCGGCAGCGTCACGCGCACGAGGCGCCCGGCGGGGCCGACGCCCGCGGTTCGCGCGACGTCGTGCAGGAAGCGGTCGGTGCCGCGAACGCCGTAGATCGTGTTGACGAGAATCGGCCAGAGGGCGGCGAAGGCCACGACGTTGCGGTGCATCGCGGTGCCCAGGCCGAACAGCAGGATCGCCAGCGGGATCAGCGCGACCGCCGGGATCGGCCGCAGGAGCTCGACGAGCGCCGACGTGGCGTCGCGAAGCGTGCGGGACGTGCCGATGAGCACGCCGGCTGGGACGCCGATCGCGATCGCCAGGAGCAGGCCCTCGGCGTAGGTCTCGAGCGTCGTTCCGAGCTCGCTCGACAGCGAGCCCGACCAGAGGCCGTCGCCAAGTGCGACGACCGCGGACGAAGGCGCGGCGACCGAGTCCCCGAGGTCGAACGTCCGAATCGCGACGTCGGCAGCGAGCGCCAGGAGCAGGACGAACGACCAGCCCGCGATGTTGACCCGCTTCACAAGATTCCGACTATGCCGGGTTGTCACGATGGCCACAAGCGCGCGAGCCGGAACGGCGGTCACGACGAGCCCCAACCGTTGGCTCCCTCGGGGATCACAGCCGAGAGGCGCTCGAAGGGGATGCCGGCCCGCGCGTACGTCTCGCGCACCAGCTCCTCCGTGGCCGCCTCGATCACGCACAGGAGCGCCTCGTCCGTCGGGACGATCGCCGAGCTGACGTAGCGCACGTGCTTGCCTTCGCGCTCCAGCTCGGCCGCGCTGGCACGGATCCGACAGGCCCACTGCCAAAGCTCGTCGGCCGTCTGTCCGGGCCGGTAGTGCTCGACGAGGTACGTCTGCCGCTGGGTTTCGCTTGCTTGTGCCATGGCTCCACCGTACGAGCGGGCGGCTCGACGCGAAACCGGGCGTCTCCCTACGTTTACTCGCGAACTACGACGGCAGCCTGGCGGCGAAGAGCCGTCGCGAGCCCTCGATGCCCTTCAGCTCGTGCTCGCCGCGATCGTCGAACTCGAGGCCGGAGCCGGCAACGAGGTCTCGCGTCGTGGCACTCACGAGCACCTCGCCGGCGTCCGCCAGCCCCATGATGCGCGCACACGTGGCGACGGCGATGCCGCGCGGCTTGTCGGCGGTGCGCTCGACCTCGCCGGTGTGGACGCCCGAGCGCACTTCGAGCCCGAGCGGCTTCATCGCGTTGCTGATCGCGAGCGCGCACTGGACGGCGCGCGCCGGGCCGTCGAAAACGGCGAAGACACCGTCGCCGGCCGTGTCGATCTCCTCGCCGGAGAACCGCGCGAGTTCGGCACGCAGCGCCTTGTGGTGCTCGTCGAGGAGCGCCGACCAGGCCGCGTCGCCGAGCTCTCGCGCTTTCTCCGTCGAGGAGACCAGATCGGTGAAGAGGATGGTGGCCAGCCCGCGGGTGTGAGCCTGTTGCCGCGGCGCCTCCTCGGGAGCCTGCGCGGCAATACGCGCACCAAGCTCAGCTCGTGAGTGGATGCCGAGCTTGCGGTAGACGCGCGCCAGGTTCGCCTCGACGGTCTTGGGGCTCATGAACGCCTGCGCCGCGACTTCGCGGTTGGTCATTCCGGCGGCGGCGAGCTCCGCGACGCGCAGCTCCGTGCTCGTCAGCTCCTTCGGGGCACGGCGCAGCCCGACGCGCTCGAGCTCGGAACGCGCCTGCTCGACCCAGTCCGGCGCGCCGAGCCGTTCGAAGACCTGGAGCGCCTGCCCGAAGTCGTCCGCCGCGGCGCGACGCTGCCGCGCCCGGCGGTTCAGGCGCCCCCGCGTGAGCAGCGTCAGGCCGAGATCGAAGGGCAGCTTCGCTGCCTCCGCCCGGTTGAGCTTGCCGAGGGCGACAAGCGCGCCCGCGACGTCGCCGTCGGCAGCCAGGACGAGCGCATGCGCGCGCGGCAGCGTGACGTCGATCCAGAGGCGCGGGAAGCGACGCCCGCGCTCCTCCAGACGCTCGAGCACCCGCCGCGCGCCCTCGACGTCGTCGAGCGCGATGAGCGACTCGATGCGGAGCGGCTCGCTACGGTCGGGGAAGCATTCCTGCGCGCCGATCTGGACGACGAGCTCGTCCATGCGGACGAGCGCATTCTCGACCTCCCGGTACCGCCCGGCCGAGAACTCGACGAACGCGAGGCTGGACAGGAGCAGCGCCTCCCACCAGCGGGCGATCCCCACACGTTCTGCGTCCTCGATCAGAGGTTTCAGCGTTTCGCGCGCCCGCTCGATCCTTCCGCGGCCCGCATCCACGATCGACCGGAAGCGAAAGACCATTGCCCACGGCCCCGGCCGCTCGACCTGGGCGATCGCCTCGCTGCTCTCCTCGAGCAGCCTCTCCGCCAGCTCCCACTCTCCCGCCCGGAACTCCGCGTAGGCCCGGTGCGCGCGCCGCTCGGCCCGCCAGTCGTCCTCGCCACGCTCGCCGTACCACTCGTCCTCGACCGCGTGGCGTGCCCGCGCGGCCTCGAAATCGTCGATGGAGTGAAAGTAGATGAGCGGGATCACGTTCTTCGGCGCCTCCGGGCCTGCACGCTCCTCGAGCTCACGCCATTGCTGGAGCCGCTCGGGCTGTGGAGCGGCGCCGAGCATCAGGCTTGCCCACATGCCCGAGATGACGACCGTGGCCAGAGCGCCGGGAGCCCGCTCCGGATCCAGCATCTCCATCGCCGCCTTCGCGAGCTGGACCGCCCGCGCCGGGTCGGCCGCGGCGTTGAAGTACACGAGCCTCGGGTAGAGGCGCGCGGCGAGTGCCTGGTCGCCGGGCGCAGCCTCGAGGGCACGCTCGAGATGCTCGCTCGCTCCGGCGAAGGTGCCCGCGACCCAGAGGATCTCGCCCATCACCTCCTCGCCCGCTGCGCGAAGATCGGGCGTCGGCGCGCCGGCGGTCGCGTTCTCCGCCAGCACGCGCGCGGCTTCGACATCCCCCGCTGCAAGCTGCGCAGACGCCTGGGCGAGCAGGCGACGCGCGCGATCTTCGGCCTGGTCGCCCGGCGTGAGACGGATCGACGCGCCGAACAGCTCGGCGGCGGCGCGTTGCGCGCCTCTGCCCGCTGCCTGCCGGGCGGCTTCCTCGAGCTCGGCCGCGATCGACGGATCCGCTTCGGTCGTGCTGAGCGCGAGGTGGCGCGCCCGCTGCTCGGTGTCCGTGACGACGGTCGCGAGGCGGCGGTGAAGCTGCCGAACGCGCTCGTGCGACGCGGAGCGGTAGATCACCGAGGCGAGCAGCGGATGCGAGAAGCGGAGCCGGTTGTCCTCGACCGTCAGGACGCCGGCCTCCTCGGCCTCGATCAGCCCGGTGCTCATCGTCTCCTCGCCGAGCACGCCGGCGAGCAGCGCCGGGGTCGGGTGCGACGTGCTCGCCGCGGCCAGCGCCACCTGGCGCGCCGCGTCGGACAGCGTGCCGGCCCGGGCGGCGACGACCTCTTCGACGCTGGGCGGGACGGGGAGCGGCTGGCCGAGGTCGTGCTCGTCGGGCCGGCTCGCGTACGCACGCGCCAGCTCGATCGCGAAGAACGGGTTGCCGTCCGTCGCCTCCGCGAGCCGGATCAGCACCGGCCGCGGGAGCGACAGGTCGAGGCGGCTCTTCACGAGCTGGTACAGCGCGGCGAGCGAGAGGGGCTGGGGCGCGATCCGCTCGAGGCTCTCGTCGGGGAACGCCCGCGACAGCCCGAGGGGAAGGTCGCCGCCGGGCTCTGCACGCCTGGCGAGGAGCAGGCCTATGTGCGGCGGAAGCCGGCGAAATGCGAACGTCAGCGCCTGCTCGCTGGCGGGATCGAGCCACTGCACGTCGTCGATCGCGACCAGCACAGGCTCCCGTTCGGCGAGCGCTGCAAGCACGCTGACGAGGGCCGTACCCGTGAGGCGGCCGTCGGCGCCGGCGCCTGGCTCGGCGCGCAGGAGCGCCGAGGCGAGCGCCTGCTCCTGGACGGCCGGGAGCGAGCCTCGCGTCTCGTCGAACGCGGCGCCGATGAGATCGGCGAGCGCGGCGTACGAGAGGTCGGCCTCGCTCTCGGCCGGGCGGGCCTTGAGGACGCGCAGGTCACGCTCCTCGGCGAGGCGCACCGCCTCGAGCCAGACCGTCGTCTTCCCGATTCCCGCCTGGCCCTCGATGACGACCGCGCACAGCCCGTGCGGAAACCGCTCGAGGAAGCCCTCGAGCGACGCGAGCTCCTGCTCCCTGCCGACGAATGTCGCGACTGTCACGTGTTCCCGTCGATCCTACGGCGGCGGCGCTCGGCCTCCTAACGTCGCGCGTAGGCGGCCGTGCTCAAAAGGCGTTCGCGACCGACTTCCACTCCTCGAGGCGCTGCGCGATGAGCTCGGCCCGCTCCTCCGCGCTCCCGCCGTCCAGCACCTCGAGGTCAGAAAGGTCCGCTCGGAGGTAGACGCCGGCGGTCCGCGCATTCAGCGCGGGATCGCGATCCGACCGTGTCGTCCAGTACCCGCTGGCGCGGTCCGTGGTCTCCAGCCGGATTTCGCCGGTGCCCTCGAGCTGCGGCGCATTGGGGTGCCGAGGGCGCTCGCCCTTCCAGAAGTAGAAGATGCCGGCCGGATCCCGGTGCTCCTTCGCAGCCTCGCTCCAGTAGCGCGCCGACAGCGTGCCGTCCTCCTGCCAGGAGCGGCCGTTCACGTTCAGGCCGCCGTCTCGGTCTCGGGAGATCTGTAAGAGGCTCACCGCCGAAGGCTCGTCCTCGGTTCGCATCGTCAGCGAAAGCTGCCACCACAGGCCCTCGACCGGCCCGCGGCGACCCTCCGTCTCGATCGCGTTGCGCAGCTTCTGGTTGATCGCGCGAACCTCCGCCGGGCCGGCGGCCGGGTCGTAGCGCACAGCGGTCAGCCCGAGCAGGTCGGTCGGCAGCTTCGAGCCGTTCGCGTGGAGGATGAACGTGCGGCGTATTCCGAGCGCGCCGCCGAACAGCCCGGCCTCGAAGACGACGTTGTCGCGCGGCGACGCCTCGCCGGAGGCGGATGCATCCGTCGTGGTCCAGTCGTCCTGGGCGAACACGAACGCGGCGAAGTCGACCTCCTGGGAAAGCTCGACGAGGCGGTCGAGGGTCCCCCGCCCCGGGTTGAACGTGGTCGTCCAGGGCTCGACCTCGGCGACCTCCTCCAGCCCGCGTGCGATCGCCTGGAGCAGCTTGGCCTGCTTGCCCGACGATCCGAGGAAGATGCGCGGCCTGGTCACGCGCGCTTCATGATGACGGACACGTCGCCCGGCCGTTGACCCTGCGATTCCGAGGGGGCCAGTGAAGCCCGATACGTTCATCGAGGTCGCAGAAGATTGCCCGGCGGTCCACGCCGAGGTGCCGCCGGTGCGGGCCGGCCAAGCGACGAAGGCAGCGATCGAGTACGAGGTGATTGCCGGCGAGCCTTACGGGCTGACCCAGGACGAGGTGGCATTCCGGACGCGTGTGGTCATGCGCGACATCCCGGAAGCGGACTGGCCGGCCGAACGGGAGCGCTTTCTGTCGCAGGAGAAGCCCCGTCTCCAGGTCAGCGCACTGGGCAAGCGCTACGGCTGGGGAATCCATATCGACTCGCGCGGGCGCGTGGCGTTGGTGCCCGTCGAGTCCGCGGAGTACCGGCGTCTCGCCGCAGACCCGGCGCTCGGCCATGTTCGAGCCTTCCGGTCCAAGCGCGCGTGACGACCGTGGCGACGATCGGCGTGTACGACTGGACGCTCGAAGGGTTTCTCGCCGCGCTGCGCGACGCCGGCGTCGAGCTGGTCGTCGACGTCCGCCAGCGTCGCGGCGTGCGCGGCCGCGAGTACGCCTGGGCGAACGCGGGGCGATTGCAGGCGGCGCTCGCCGGTGCCGGCCTCCGCTACTCGCACCACAAGGAACTGGCTCCGACGACGGAGCTGCGGCAGCTGCAGTACCGCGAGGACGACCGGCTTGGCGTCGCAAAGCGGTCGCGCACGGAGCTCGCGCCGGAGTACGTCGCGCGCTACCTCCACGAGGTCCTCGACCAGGTCGACCTCGACCCGCTCGTCGCGGAGCTGCCGCCCGGCGGCGCGTCGGCCCTCCTCTGCGTCGAGCGCGAGCAGGCGGCGTGCCACCGGTCGCTCGTCGCCGAACGGCTCGCCGAGGAGTACGGGATCTCCGTCGTGCACCTCCTCCCACAGGGAGCAGATGTGCTGAGATGACGCCGTGAGCAACGGCAGCAGAGCGGACACCCGTCAGCGCATGCTGCGTCGCGGGGGCCTCGTGGCGGGGATCCTCGCGCTGCTGGCGCTCGTGCTCCTGTTCAGCGGCCACTGGATACTCGGAATCATCTTCGCGGTCGTCGCCGCCGTCGCCATCTGGCTCTTCCTGCAAGCACGCACGGTGCGGTAGCCGCTACCGCGTATCGGCCGGCGCAACGAGGACGATCGTGCGCGTGGTCGCCACGGTCACGCCCGGCGTCTGCACGTAGCTTGCCCGCGCCTCCGCGGACAGCCGCCCGGCGCGGATCAGCACGTCGTAGCCGCGCCGTGAGAGAACCGCGGCAACGGTTCGCTTCGCACCCGCTGGGATCGCGAACGCCCTCACGCCGAGGGTGACCCGCACGCGGCGGCTCTTCGAGCCGACCAGCTTCCCCGAGACCGAGGCTGTCAGCGTCAGGGTGCCGCGGCACGGGGCCTCCGCGCCACAGCGCAGCGAGAGCGCCGCCGCCCGCGCCCGCGTCACCGTCACCCGACTCGTGGCCACGGCGAGGGTCGTTTTGGGCGCGCCGAAGCCCATCACCGCCACAGGAGGGGCCGCGTGCCCGGTCGTCCCGTCACCGAGCTGGCCATACGAGTTGTCACCCCAGCAGGACACGCCGCCGGCTCGCGTGAGCGCGCAGTTGTGCACGCCTCCCGCGACCAGCGCGGTCACACCCTCCGGCACGCCCTGGACGTCGACCGGCCGATCCCGATTGCCGGTGCCGCCGTCGCCGAGCTCGCCGTTTCGGTTGTAGCCCCAGCACTTCACGCCGCCGCCGCTCAGCAGGGCGCACGCGTGGCCCCAGCCGACGGCGAGCGCCTTCGCCCCGCTCAGGCCCACGACGTCGACCGGCGTCAGGCTGTCCGAGGCCGTTCCGTTGCCGAGCTCACCGTTGCCGTTCTGGCCCCAGCACTTGACGATCCCTACGGCGAGGAGCGCACAACTCTGGAAGTCGCCGGCGCCGACGGCCGCGACTCCGCCGCTCAGGCCGACCACGCCGACGGGCGTCGACCGGTCGGTCGTCGTCCCGTCGCCCAGCTCACCCTGGAGGTTCGAGCCCCAGCACTTCACGCCGCCGCTGATCATCAGGGCGCACGTATGCGCGTCGTCGATCGAGATCGCGGCCACCCCGCTGCCCAGACCGACGACGTCGACGGGCGTGTGTCGGTCGGTCGTCGTCCCGTCGCCGAGCTCGCCGCCCTGGTTGTACCCCCAGCACTTCACGCCGCCGCTGACCAGGAGGGCACATGTGTGGAGGCCCGCCGCAAGCGCTTTCACGCCGCCGCTCAGGCCGGAGACGTCGACGGGCGTGAGGCGAGCCGTCGTACTGCCGTCCCCGAGCTGCCCGTTGCGGTTGTAGCCCCAGCACTTCACCCCGCCTGCGCCGGTGACGGCACACGTGTGGAACGCACCGGCCGCGATCGCGGTCACGCCGCTCGCGAGCCCCGTCACGTCGACGGGCGTTGACCGGTTCTGCTTCGTGCCCTCGCCTAGCTGGCCCTCGTCGTTGAGGCCCCAGCAGCGCACACCGCCGCCCTTCGTGATCGCGCAGCTGTGGCCCATCCCGGCGGCGATAGCCGTCGCGGGAGCGCGTTTTGCACCCCCGGCTGCCCCGACGGCGAAGGCCATGGCAGCGAGGACTGCGAGCACCGCCATGTCGCGCCGACCGCGCTTGCTCGCAGTCATCCCGACCAGTATCTGGCAATCACGGCCGCGGAGCCAGGGCTCAGCCCTAGCTACGCGTGCCGAAATCGGCGGTGACGATCGCCACCGTCTCGCCGTCGAAGACGCCCGGCGCGTCGATCGCGCGCACACACCCGAACCCGACCTCGGCCCAGCGCGAGAGCAGGTTCTCGCGGTGCGGCGGGCTCTGCATCCAGCTGGAGATCACCTTCGCCGCCGACACGCTCGCCGGGCCGCTCATCAGGTTCTCGCCGACGCGGTAGACCCGGAACGCTTCAGGCGCCGGGTAGTAGCGCTCCACGCGCTGCCAGAACAGGGACCCGTTGTACGACGTGTGGCTGAAGTAGCCGTACTTCGCCATCGAGCGCGAGTGGGCGACCGCCGCCTCGGTCAGGTTCTGCGAGCGGCGGAGCGGCGGCAGGCCGGCCCGCAGCCGCACGGCGTTCAGCTGGCGGAGCAGCTCGTGGTTCAGGTCACCGGCGAGCTGCACCGACGCGAGCCCGCGCGTGTCGTCCGGCTTGAGGCCCTGGACCGACCCGCCGTGTGCCGAATTCTGGTTCTGAGCAGGGAGAACCGGAGCCGCATGAGCGGCCACCGCGAGGACGGCGACGGCAAGGCACAGCCAGACGGCGATGCCGAACCGGGCCAGCCGACGGCTGCGCCAGGTAGGGACTGCCAACAAGAACCAGTGGTGGGTACTGCGACGACGGTGGGCGCCGACCCTAACGCATCCCGATCGGCCCGCAACGGGTGAACCGACACCCCGACTTTAGGCCGGTCGAACGGGCCGGATGACCTATCGAACCGGTTCGCGGGCCGGGCCGAATAGAGCGCGTCTGACCCCAATCGAGAGGAGAGACGATGAGGAGGAGACTCTTGCTCGGCGGCCTTGCACTGACCGCTGCCGCGCTCGGTCTCGTGGCGACCCTCGTTCGCGGCCCCGGGCCGGATGTCGCGAACGCAGCCAGCCACAGGGAGGCACCACTGATCTCGCTCGACCCGGCCGCGGACATCACCGACTTCTTCATGTTCCGGAGCTACGAGCCGGGCCAGGAGAACAAGGTCGTCCTGATCATGAACACCCAGCCCGGCGAGGAGCCGAGCGCGGGCCCGAACTACTACAACTTCGATCCGTCGGTGAAGTACGCGTTCGGGATCGACAACAACGGCGACGGCAAGTCGGATATCAACGCTCAGCTTCCAGTTCCGGAACGAGATCCGCGGCCCCGTCGACTCGCTCGGACTGCCGTTTGCGTATGCCGGCGGCGTGCCGCCGTCGAGCGGCAGCATCATCCCGCCGATCACACGGCTCGACGGGAAGGGCTCCGAGGGCCTCGGACTGCGGCAGCACTACGACGTGACGATGACCGGCGGGGACACGTTGGGCGACTCCAAGACGCTCGCGCGTAACCTGATCGCCGTTCCGTCGGACGTCGGCCCGCAGACGATGCCGAACTACTCGTCGCTCGCAAAGCAGGGCGTGTACGACCTCGGCAACGGCGTCCGCGTCTTCGCGGGCCAGCGCGAGGATCCGTTCTACATCGACCTCGGCAGCGTGTTCGACACGCTGAACTTCCGGCGGTTCCCGCCGCTGCTGACCAACATGGAGGACGCGAACGACAACGTGAACCCGTTCGGCGTCGACATGCTGTCGGGCTTCAACGTCCAGACGATCGCGATCGAAATGCCGATCTCGATGCTGACGGGCGCGTTCCAGACACTCGGCGGCTACGCCTACACGAGCCGGCCGAACGTGACCATCCGGTCGCACCCGCACACAGGCGGGAAGTGGGTCCAGGTCCAGCGGCTCGCGAATCCCCTCATCAACGAGGTGATCATCGGGACGAAGGACAAGGACTACTGGAACTCGCTCCCGCCACAGGACGAGGGCAAGTTCCTCGACTACTACCTCAACCCGCGGCTCGCGCTCGCACTGCAGCTCCAGTTCGGGGCGCCCGCCGCGTTGAACAACCGCACCGACCTGGTCAACGCGCTGCTCAAGTACGGCCCAGGAGATCCGGGCTACTCGGACCTCCTACGGCTGGACACGACCGTGGCGCCGAAGCCACTGGCTGCGCAGAAGCGGCTGACCGTGCTCGCCGGCGACGACGCGGGCTGGCCGAACGGCCGCCGGCCGCGTGACGACGTGACGGACATCGCCGTCCGGCTCGTCGGTGGACCGACGTACATCGCCCTGAAGGCGGGCGACGGAGTGAACGTGGACGACGCACCGCTGTCGACCTCGTTCCCGTTCCTGTCGCTCCCGTCCGACGGGCGCAACCGCTCCTTCCCCCACGTGAACCCGTAGGGATGAAGGCGCGGATCCTCATCGCAGTGACGGCGGCGGTCGGTGCCGCCGCCGTCCTGCTGCTCGGCGGCGCCCTGCGCACTTCGCAGGGCGCCGCCGGGGCAGCACCCGCCGTGCAGCCGGCACTCCCGCCCGTCCACGGCACCGAGGCAGAGGTGCGCAAGCAGCAGACGGCCGTACGCGCCGACGCCACCGACGTCCGGGCGCTCACGGCGCTCGGCTTCGCCTACGAGCAGCGCATGCGCGAAACCGCCGACCCGACCTATCTGACCAAGGCCGACGGCGTGCTGCATCGGGCGTTGAAGCTCCAGCCGAGCAGCGCCGACGCGGTCGTCGGGCTCGGCTCGCTCGCGCTTTCCCGCCACCAGTTCGGCCGCGCCGTCGTGCTCGGCCGCCGAGCGCAGCGGCTCGCCCCGGGTGCAGGGCTCCCCTACGGCATCGCGGGCGACGGACTGCTCGAGCTCGGCCGCTACCGCGCTGCCTTCAAATCTTTCACGGACATGGTTCACGCCGAGCCGGGCTCCTCGGCGTACGCGCGCATCTCGTACGCGCGCGAGCTGATCGGCAACCGGACGGGGGCGGAGGCGGCGATGCGCCTGGCGCTCGAGTCCTCCCAGGGGCAGGCCGAGCCGTCGGCGTGGGCACGCACCGAGCTCGGCAAGCTCCTCTTCGGCTCCGGTCACGCGCGCGCCGCCGTCCGCCAGTACCGCGCCGCGCTCCTCGAGCTCCCGGACTACCCGCAGGCGCTCGACTCGCTTGCCCGCGGCGAGGCCGCGCTCGGCCACCAGCAGCGTGCGATCCGCCTCGCGACGCGTGCCGTCGACCTCGTACCGCTCCCGCAGTTCGTGACCACGCTCGCCGACCTGCTCCAGGCAAACGGCCACATGGCCGAGGCCCGCCAGGAGTACGCGCTCATCGCCGTCGTCGAGCGGCTGCTCGCGGCCAACGGCGTCCGCTCGGACCTCGAGATCGCCCAGTTCTACGTCGACCACGGCATCCGGCTGCCCCACGCGCTCGCGCTCGCCCGCAAGGCACGCGCCGAGCGTCCGAGCATCCTGGGCGACGACGTCCTCGGCTGGGCGTACACCCGTAACGGCCGCTGCGCCCAGGGCCTGCGCTGGGCGAAGCACTCGCTTCGGCTCGGCACCCGCGACGCGACCATGTTCTTCCACCGCGCCATGGCCGAGCGCTGCGCCGGCCACCAGCAGGCCGCCCACGCGTGGTTCGACCGCGCGCTGGCGCTCAACCCGCACTTCTCGCCGCTCTGGAGCCCCGTCGCCAGGAGGTTCTCGTGAAGAGGCTGCTCGCCGCGGCTGCCGCCGTCGCCGCGCTCGTCCTCCCCGCCGCCGCCGCGGCGCATCCGCTCGGAAACTTCACGACCAACCACTTCTCCGCGTATCGAGATCGCCGGCGATCGCGTCTACGTCACCTACGTCCTCGATCTGGCCGAGATCCCGACCTTCCAGGAGCGCGGCAAGGTCGACAAGCTGGGCGAGGCCGGTTACGCGCGTGCCGTTGCGGCCGGCGTGCGTACCGACCTCGCCCTGTCCGTCGACGGGCGGCGGGTCCCGCTCCGGCGTCTCGACGACGTGATCGGCTTCCCGCCCGGGGCGGCGGGGCTGCACACAACCCGGCTCGAGGTGCTCTTCGCGGCACCGCCGCTCGGGCACGCACCCACGCAGATCGAGTACCACGACGGCAGCTTCGGAGGCCGGCTCGGCTGGCAGGAGATCGTCGTCAAGGCACGCGACGGCGCGACGCTGACGCGGACGACGGCGCCCTCGACGAGCGAGAGCGACGAGCTGCGCGCGTACCCGAAGGACCTGCTCAGCGACCCGCTGCACGTCACGACCGCCTCGCTCGCCGTCGATCCGGGTACGCACGCGGGCGACCCGACGCCGCTCTCCGACGACACGCTGACCGGCGCCGTGCACGTGGCCGGCGCCAGCGAGACCGGGTTCGCGTCGCTGATCGCGCGCGACCATCTCGGCCCCGGCATCGTGCTCCTGTCACTGCTGATCGCGCTCTTCTGGGGCGCCGCACACGCGCTCACCCCCGGCCACGGGAAGACGATCGTCGCCGCCTATATGGTCGGCACGCGCGGCACGGCGTGGCACGCGGTGCTGCTCGGACTGACCGTGACCTTCACGCACACGATCGGCGTGTTCTCGCTCGGGCTCGTCACGCTCGCCCTGTCGCAATTCATCGTCCCCGAGCAGCTCTACCCCTGGCTCAACCTCGCCTCGGCGCTGCTCGTCGTCGCCGTCGGCGCCGCGGTCTTTCGCTCGCGCCTGCGCGCGCGTGCGCACGCACGCGCGCACGATCACGGCCACGAGCATCATCACGACCACGGGCACGGCCATCACCATCACGCCCCTCAAGAGGGCGGCGGAGGGCTGCGCGCCCTGATCGCGGTGGGCGTGTCGGGCGGGATCCTCCCGTGCCCGACGGCGCTCGTCGTCCTGCTGGCGGCCATCTCGCTGCACCGCATCGAGTTCGGCCTCGCGCTGATCCTTGCGTTCAGCCTCGGTCTCGCCGTCGTGGTGAGCGGGATCGCGCTGGTGGCCGTGACCGCGAAGCGCGCGTTCGGACGCATGAGCCTCGAAGGCCGGCTCGTGCGCACCCTGCCCGCCGTGAGCGCGGTCGTGATCGTGCTCGTCGGACTGGCCATGACCATGCGTGCGCTGCCGGCGGTTGTCGGATGAACCGGTTCCGCGGAGCCCACGAATCACTGCCGTCCAGGGGCTGAGAGGGAGGCGACAGATGTTCGGGCTCGACCAGTCGATCGCGCACATGTCGGACGGGACGACGCTGGTGCTCGTCCTCGCGGTCGCCGCGCTGTTGGGCCTCCGCCACGCCACCGACCCCGACCACGTCGCCGCGGTGAGCACGCTCATTGCCGGAGGCGAGGAGCGCGGGGCCCGGCGGGCACGAAAGCTCGGCCTTGCCTGGGGCCTCGGGCACGCGACCACGCTCTTCCTGTTCGGGCTCCCGGTCGTGCTCTACGAGCGCTTCCTGCCGGAGGCGGTTCAGCAGGGTGCCGAGACGGCCATCGGGGTGCTGATCGTGTCGCTGGCGGTATGGCTGCTGATCCGCTGGCACCGCGGCGCGTTCCACGTCCACCTGCACGACCACGACGACGTCAAGCACGTCCATGTGCACGGGCACGCTCAGGCCCCGGCACACGCCGGGCACCCGCACCCGAAGCCGCGCTCGCCGTGGCAGGCATACGGCATCGGCCTGCTGCACGGCGTCGGCGGAAGCGCCGGCGTCGGCGTGCTGATCATCGCGGCCGTCCAGTCGAAGGCGCTCGCCGTCGTCGCTCTGGCGATCCTGGCGCTCGGGACAGCCGTCTCGATGATGCTCGTGACGACCGGCTTCGGGGTCGCGCTCGGGACGGTCTCCGCCCGCCGCGCCTGGGACCGCCTCGCGCCCGCGCTCGGCGTGCTCAGCCTCGCGTTCGGCGTCTGGTACGCCGCCGGAGCGCTCAGGCTCGTGCCCTACGTCTTCTGACTCCAGCTGTCCGCGGTCACCGCGTAGAGGACGAAGTCGTCGCGGCCGGTCGCGGTCGGCATGAACGCGTGCAGGACGCCCTCCTCGACGAAGCCGAGCCGCCGGAACACGGCCCGCATCGGCGCGTTCCAGACCGCCGTCGACGCCTGCACGCGGGCGGCGTCGTGCTCGTCGAAGAGATGCTCGGAGATGAGGGTGATCGCTTCGCTCCCGTAGCCGTGACCGCGGTGCGCCTGGTCGTGGATCTCGATGCCGATCTCGAAGACGCCGGGCGGCAGCGCACCGGGCGGGTGACGCGCCTCGACGTCGCCGACCACGCTTCCGTCCACGTCGATGGCCAGCTCGAGCCGGCCACCTGTGAGACGCCCCGACCGGGCAATGCGCTGCCGGAGGCGCCGCCGCGCGGCGGCGCGGTCGGACGTGCCGCCGACTCGCCACGTCGACGAGAGCCAGTGCTCGAGGAGCTGCTCGGCCTCCTCCTCCCGGTACGGGCGGAGCGAGACGCGGTCGCCGCGGATGACCAGCCCGTCCACGCGCAGCAGACTATTCGGAGGACTCCAATGCAACGAGGCGGCCCGGAGACCGCCTCGTCATTCGACCCCGTCACTGTCCGGAGCGCGTGTGGCTGCGGCCCCCCACGCGCAGCACAGAGAGCGGGGCCCCTACTCGTCTCGGCAACGCGGCGGCCCGGCTCGATCCCTCATCCGGGTGAACTGCGGAGGCCCGCGACCTGCCGTACACTTCCTCGTCTCTGTGGTAGAGATCGTCCTCTTGATGCTGATCCTCAAGATTCCGATCCTGTACCTGATCGGCGTGGTCTGGTACGCGATCAAGGCGGAACCGCGCCCGGAGGAGCCCGCGATCGTTCGCGAGGAGAACCGGCCCGGGCCGCGCGCGCCCGAGACCGGCTCGCGCGTGCGCCAGGACCGCGGCCGTCCGGACCGCCGGCCGCCGCGCCACCCGGCCCGTCCGCGCACCGCGGCCGCCCGCGCGGAGCGCGACCGGTGAGCGAGACCGCCGCCGAGCAGGGCGCCACGCGCCCCGCCGAGACCGTTGCCGGCTTCATCGCCGCGGCGTCGCTCGCGGTGGGCGTGATCGCCATTTACTACGAGCCGGTCAAGCTCGCCGTCCCCGCGCTGATCGTCGCCCTGATCGCCGTCGCCATCGGCGGCCGGTTCCACCGCCTCGCGAGCGTCGCCGTGGCCGTGATCAGCATCGGCTGGGTGCTCGGGATGATCTACGCGGTCATCGAGGGCAACCCCCTCTGGTAGCGCGGCACCAAGGGCTTTCACCGCACTGCTAGAAAGGGAAGTGCCATGCGCGACGTCGACGCGCTGAACGCCGGCTACGCCGGTCAGATGCTCGAGCAGTACCTCGAGAACCCGAGCTCGGTGCCACCCGAGTGGCGTGCCCTGTTCGAGCGCGGGAACGGCGACCTCGCCACGGCCCTTCCGGGGCTCGGCAAGCTGCTCGAGGGCTTGGGCGGCGGCAACGGGCAGATCGCGGCACCGGAGACCCGCGCGCCGGCCGAGACCGACGAGGTGCTCCTGAACGCCGTCGCGGCAGCCGCGTCGCTCGTCCGCGCCACACGAACGCACGGCCACCGCGCCGCCCGGCTCGACCCGCTCGGCACGGAGCCCTCCGGCGACCCCTCGCTCGAACCCGAGCGGCTCGGGCTCACGCCCGAGCTCCAGCAACGGGTTCCCGCCTCGATTTTGCGCACATACGTGGAGGGCGACACCCTCGCGGACGTGCTCGCGCGGTTGCGCGAGACCTACAGCGGCACGATCGCCTACGAGATCGAACACATCGACGACCACGAGGAGCGGATGTGGCTGCGCGAGGCGATCGAGACCGGGCGCTACCGCCAGCCCTTGTCCGACGACGAGCAGCGGCGCATGCTCGCGCGCCTTGCCGAGGTCGAGGGCTTCGAGGCGTTCCTGCGGCGCACGTTCCTCGGGCAGAAGCAGTTCTCGCTGGAGGGCCTCGACCTGCTCGTGCCCATGCTCGACGAGTCGATCGACCTCGCCGCCGCCGACGGCGTCGGCCAGATCGTGATCGGCATGGCGCACCGCGGCCGCCTCAACGTGCTGACCCACGTCGTCGGGCGCCCGTACGACCAGATCCTGCGCGAGTTCGAGGGCGAGCGGACGATCGATGCCGTCACCGCGTACCCGGAGGGCGGCACGGGCGACGTCAAGTACCACCTCGGCCAGCGCTCGACCCGCACCACGCCGAGCGGCGAGGTCGGAGTCACGCTGATGGCGAACCCCAGCCACCTCGAGTTCGTCGACCCGGTCGCCGAGGGCCGCACGCGCGCGGAGCAGACCGACCGCACGCACCCGATCGCACTGCACGACCCCTCCAAGGCGCTCTGCATCCTCATCCACGGCGACGCGGCCTTCCCCGGCGAGGGCGTCGTCGCCGAGACGCTCAACCTCTCCGACCTACCCGGCTACACGACCGGCGGGACGCTGCACCTGATCACCAACAACCAGGTCGGCTACACGACCGACCCCTCCGAGGGCCGCTCGACGTTCTACTCGAGCGACATCGCGAAGGGCTACGACATGCCGATCGTCCACGTCAACGCCGACGACCCTGCGGCCGCGGTGAGCGCCATCCGCCTCGCGCTCGCGTACCGCCGCCGCTTCGGCCGTGACGTCATCGTCGACCTCGTCGGCTACCGGCGCTTCGGCCACAACGAGCAGGACGAGCCCGCGTACACCCAGCCGCTGATGGCCGCTCGGATCGCCGATCATCCCTCCGTCTTCGCGCAGTTCGCGGATCAGCTCGTGGCCGAGGGCGTCGTCACGGAGGCGGACGTCGACGGGCTTTCCGACGCGGTGAAGGCGCGCCTCAAGGCGGCGCACGAGCAGCTCAAGGAGACGTTCGGTCAGGCGATTCCCGCGAAGTCGCGCGACGAGATCATCCCGCAGGCCGAGCAGGACGAGGTCGACACCGACGTGCCCGCCGAGCGCCTCCGTGAGCTCAACGCACAGCTGATCCAGGTGCCCGATGGGTTCACCGTCCACCCGAAGCTGCTCAAGCAGCTCGAGCGGCGCATCGGCGCGATCGACCAAGGCGGGATCGACTGGGGCCACGCCGAAGGGCTTGCGTTCGCCAGCCTGATCACCGAGGCGGTGCCCATCCGGCTGACCGGCCAGGACAGCGAGCGCGGCACGTTCGCGCAGCGGCACCTCATGCTCCACGACGCGCGCACGGGCGCCACCTACGCGCCGATGCAGCACCTGCCCGGCGCCGGCGCGTCGTTCGAGGTGCGGAACTCGCCGCTGTCGGAGGCGGCTGCGCTCGGCTTCGAGTACGGCTACACGACCAGCGCGTCCGAGACCCTCGTGCTCTGGGAGGCCCAGTACGGCGACTTCGTGAACGCGGCGCAGGTGATCATCGACCAGTTCATCGTCGCCGGCCTGTCCAAGTGGCGGCAGACGTCGGGCCTGACCCTCCTGCTGCCGCACGGATACGAGGGCTCGGGGCCGGAGCACTCCAGCGCGCGGCTCGAGCGCTTCCTCCAGCTGGCGGCGCAGGAGAACATCACCGTCGTCAACCCGACCACCGCGGCGCAGTACTTCCACCTCCTCCGGCGCCAGGCGCTCGCACGCACGGGGCGGCCGCTGATCGTCATGACGCCGAAGGCGCTGCTCCGCCTACGCGGCGCGGCCGCCCGGCTCGAGGAGCTCAGCGACGGGGCGTTCCAGCACCTGATCGACGACCCGCGCGGCCGCCATGCGGCCGCCCGCCGCCTGGTCCTCTGCTCGGGGAAGCTCTACTACGACATCGCCGGGCACGAGCTCTACGACGGCGCCGAGCGACGTCGCGGTCGCCCGGCTGGAGCAGCTCTACCCGTTCCCCGCCCAGCAGGCGCGGCAGCTGCTCGCCGGGTACGAGGACCTCGACGAGGTCGTGTGGGCCCAGGAGGAGCCGCAGAACATGGGCGCCTGGCGGACGATCCGCCACCGCATCGAGGAGGCCCTGCCCGAGGGCGTCACGCTCCGCTACGTCGGCCGCCCGTGGCGCGCCAGCCCGAGCGAGGGCTATCCGACAGCGCACCTTCGCGAGCAGGATCGCATCGTCCGCGAAGCCCTCGACGTAGCCGGCTACTTGCGCTTGTTGAGCTGCTCCCGCACGGCGTGCTGCGCGGCCCGCATAACCCTGGGCCCCTGGATGCGCGCCTCGCGGTAGACGCGCCGGCGAACGGGCGCCGGAAGGCGCCTCCACATCTGCCAGACCGTGAGCGCGAGCCAGAGGCTCGGGACGCGGCGGGCGGCTCCGGTTACACGCGGCATGGGGCGGACATGGTCGCACAACAGCCTCCATCCTGTTTACAATCCGCCGCCGTGCTTTCTCGCGGGAGAGGGAGAGCCGTTTTCCCATATCGCCATGACGAATCTCTTCACCGACATCATTCAGGATCACCTGAGGCTGAAGGAGCAGAACGCCGAGCTCGAGCGGTACATGCCGATCGAGCGCTACAAGGGCGCTGACCCCTTCGAGAATCACCCCTTGTTCAAGACCGAGGAGCAGGCGCGCATCGAGGACACGCTGGATGGGACCGTGTCCATCGCCGAGCAGCACTCCGAGGAGGACATCGTCGCAGTGCACGCGCACGCGTACGGCATCGAGCCGGCCGCGGACGGCGACGAGAGCCTCTGGAGCCGCTCCCGGGACTTCGACTGGGGCGACTAGCCTCCGGTTCTTCTGCAGTGAGCCCGGACGCCCGGAGGCGTCCGTCTCGGCGTCCCTCTAGCCCGGCCCGTTAGCGTTGCCCCAGCCATGACCGCCGTCGGAGTCCCCACCCTCGAGGCCTACGCCAGGCTCGCGGTGGAGGTCGGCCTGAACCTCCAGCCCGGGCAGGACGTGCTTATCATCGCCGACGTCGAGCACACCGAGCTGACCCGCGCGGTGACGCGCCAGGCGTACGAGGCCGGCGCCCGCTACGTCGAGGTCGACTACAAGGACGCGCGCCTCACTCGCATTCGCGCCGACCTCGCTCCCGATGGTGCGCTCGGCTGGTCGCCGCCCCACCGCGTCGAGCAGATCCGCGAGCTGGGCAAGCAGCGCGCCGCGATCGTGCAGATCACGAGCGCGCCCGATCCGGCGATCTTCGAGGGCGTGGACGGCGAGCGGCTCGCCCGGAACACCGAGGTCGAATGGCGGCGCACCTATCTCGAGCAGGTCAGCGAGGGGCGCTTCAACTGGGTCATCGTCGCCGGGCCGACCCGCGCATGGGCCGAGCGCGTCTTCGGCGAGCCTGACGTCGACCGGCTCTGGCGCGCGATGGCCGACGCCGTCCGCCTCGACGAGGCCGACCCGCCCGCGGCGTGGCGCGACCACATCTCCCGCCTCCAGGCGAACGCGGACCTGCTGACGGAGCGCAGCTTCGACGCCGTCCGCCTGCGAGGCCCCGGTACCGACCTGCGCATCGGCCTTCCCGACGGCGCCATCTGGGAAAGCGCCACGACGCAGACGGCGTGGGGCCTGCGCTTCGTGCCCAACATGCCGACGGAGGAGATCTTCACGACGCCACATGCCGCGCGCGTCGACGGCACGGTGCGCTCGACGAAGCCGCTCGTCCTGCACGGACGTCTCGTCCGCGACATCGAGATGCGCTTCGAGGGCGGCCGCGCGGTCGACGTGCGGGCCGGCGAGGGTGAGGACGTCCTCCGCGAGAGCATGGCCACCGACGACAACGCGAGGCGGCTCGGCGAGATTGCGCTCGTCGACAACGACTCCCGCGTCGGCCGCACCGGCCTGACCTTCTTCGACACGCTCTTCGACGAGAACGCGGCATCCCACATCGCCTACGGCGAAGGGCTGCCCGACTCGATTCCGGGCGGCCGCGATCTTTCCTGGGAGGAGCGCGAAGAGCGCGGCGTCAACCACTCGAGCGTCCACGTGGACTTCATGGTCGGGAGTCAGGAGGTGGACGTCGACGGCATCGGGCGCGACGGCACCGCCGTGCCCATCATGCGCGGCGGCGACTTCACCCTCAGCTAGAGGGTTAGCCCGTGGACGAAGAGGAGGAGGCGGCCTCGGCGGCCACCGTCCAGCGCATGACGTCGCGGATCGAGACGATGCCGACGGCCTGGTCGTCCTCGACCACCGGCAGGTGCCGGAAGCCGTTCTCGACCATGATCCGAGCCGCCTCTGCCGGCGACGTGTCGGGCGATGCGGTCACCGGGTCAGACGTCATCCAGTCGCGCACGCGGGCCTCGGACGAGTGGACACGCCCGGCCACCGCGCGTAGAACATCGCGCTCGCTGAGGATGCCGATCAGGCGCCCGTAGTCGACGACCACCGCCGCCCCGACACCGCGCTCGGCCATCTGCTCGGCGGCGAAGCCGAGGGTGTCCTCCGGGGCGACGCCGAGCACGTCGCGCTGCATCAGATCGCTCAGCCGCGTCATGGCGTCGAGCATAGCCCGCCCGGGCGCACTCACCTGCGCTGAGGGAGTGCGAACACCCCACTGCGGGCTATAGAGAACGACCCCCCAACCGCGGGAAAATCGCCTGGAAGAACCGGCGGAAGGCGGCATCCGCCCGGCCAGACCCCCGAGGTGTAGAGACCCCAGCGTCTCGCCCCGGCGTCGACCGAGCGAGTGCCCGCACTTCCGCCACGAGCGCGGCGTATGCGCCGCAGACAGTGGGAGGGGGAGAATGGCGGTAAACAAGAGGGGGCTCCGCCGGCTTGCGGTCCTGTTCGCGGTCGCAACGGTTGGTGTCCTCGCAGTCGGCGCCCAGGCGGCGTCGGCAAATGTCATCGAGATCTGTAAGTCGTCGGCCAACGGCATGTCCGGGCGGAGCTTCCAGTACTCGATCTCGGGAGGGCCGTCGGTATCGGTCACTGGTGGCCGCTGCTCGGGGCCGATCAGCAATCTTCCGGCAGGGAACGTCACGGTCACCGAGGGCGTTTCCAACCCGGCCACGGACGTGGCCGCGGTAACCGTTCGTCCGTCGCTTCGCAAGGTGAGCCAGGATCTGGTGAACCGCAGCGTGACGGTGACGACCGGTACGTCGACCTCGTCCGAGACGCTGGTCACGTTCACGAACCAGCCGGCGGGCGGCAACTACGGGACGCTGAAGGTCTGCAAGTTGACGCAGACCCCGGCCTACCTCGGCCGCTTGTTCAGCTTCTCCGTGAACGGCGGCCCGCTCGTCTCGACCGAGGCGAACGACGCCACCGACGACCCGGCCAACTGGTCGTGCCGCATCCTTGGCACGTTCCCGGTCGGCTCGAACGTCACGGTGCACGAGGCAATTCCGTCCGGCACCGAGGTTCAGTTCATCGACTCCGATCCGGCGACCGCCCTCGTGGACTTCAACACGAGCAGCGGTGACGGCGTCTACAACATCGGGGCGGGCGTAACCGTCGCGCTGTACGACGACGAGCCGACTCCGCCGGCCGGCACCGGCTGGCTGGAGATCTGCAAGGACGCAGCCTGGGGCGACTACGACGTCCACGGCTCGTTCCACTTCAACGTGACCGACGCCGCCGGCACGACGTACTCCCAGGACGTGCTCGTGGGCCAGTGCTCCGAGCCGTTCCAGGTCGCCGCCGGCATCTCCGAGGTCACCGAGGGCCCGTCGCCTGGATACGACCTGGTCGACGTCTTCACCATCCCGGGCGACCGGCTGCTGACGACGAACCTGATCAACCGCACCGCCGACGTCGAAGTGCCGGCGGCGGACTCGTCCAACGACGAGACGCAGGTGCACTTCGTCAACCAGACGCAGCGCGCTCAGCTCAAGCTGTGCAAGGCCCTCGGGCCTGGCTCGTCCGACCTGATCGGTCAGAAGTTCGAGCTGGACTGGACGTCTGACAGCGGCGCCTACGGCGACGTGTGGATCACCGCCGCTGCATCGACGCAGTGCGTCATCGTCGGCAACCTGCCGATCGGCGCAACCGTCACCGTCACCGAGGACCTTGACCACTCCAACGGCGGCGACGGCGAGTTCATCGACACGACCGGCGAAGGCGACATCACGCTCGCGCCGGGGATCAACAGCAAGACGATCACGAACACGGCCAAGGGCCTGCTCGAGATCTGCAAGCACGCGATCGACGGTATCCGCACGCAGCCGACGTTCCAGTTCCGCGTCGACGGCGGCGGCATGATCAACGTCCGCGCGGGCACCTGCACGCCGCCCATGCGGGTCTCGGTCGGCAACCACACCGTCAGTGAGGTCGCCTCGCCGAACTACGAGCTCGACCCGGGCAGCGCGGCAGCCGTGCTTCTCGGTTTCGACACGCATGGTGGGATCGTGGTCTCGCCGGCCGACCGCGAGGTCAGCCGTCAGTTGAGCTCGCGCTCCGTGACCGTGAACGTGCCGTACGGGCCGAACGGCGAGACGCTCGTGACGTTCTACAACCGCATCAAGCAGGGCCAGATCAAGGTCTGCAAGGCGATCACGCCTGGCTCCGCTGACTCGCTTGGGAACAAGCCGTTTAACTTCACGGTCTACGTTCTCGGCCGCTCCTTCCCGGTCGGCCCGATCCTTCCGGGTGAGTGCCAGTTCGTGCTCGATTCGTTCGGGAATCCGCGCAACTTCCCGATCCTCGACTCGAGCGGCAACCATGTGGCTGTCGCGGTTCTCGAGACCGGGGCAAGCGATGCGAACCCGCCGGGGCTTGGCACCTACTACGTCAGCGCCCTGAGCGTGACTGGTTACGATCACAACTTCTCGATCCTGACCAGCTGCTCATCGGCTCTCTACAGCCCGACCGGCCAGCACTGCAGGACGTTCACGGCCCCGGGCTTCCCGCCGGCTCACATCATCTGGACGCTGGGCCCGAGCGTGAACGCAGTGACGTTCACCAACTCGGCGGGCGATCCCTAACCCGACGACGCAGTGAAACCGTCCTGACCCTTCGGGACGGCGCAAGAACCACTCAGGCGAGGCCCCCGGCGACGGGGGCCTCGCCGTATCTCGGGAAATCCCTGATGTGCGCGCAGACGGCTGCGCTACGCTGGCCGAAATGGCGACGAAGCCCGTCGAGCGCATCGACCGCGTGGTGATCCGCTTCGCCGGCGACTCGGGCGACGGCATGCAGCTGACGGGCTCGTGGTTCACCAGCGAGACGGCGCTGTTCGGCAACGACCTGTCGACGCTGCCCGACTTCCCGGCCGAGATCCGCGCACCGGCCGGCTCGCTCCCGGGCGTCTCGGGCTTCCAGATCCACTTCGCGGACCGCGACATCCTCACGCCGGGCGACGCTCCGAACGTGCTCGTCGCGATGAACCCCGCCGCGCTGAAGACGAACCTCAAGGACCTGCCGAACGGCGGCACGCTGATCGTGAACGCCGACGCGTTCACCGACCGGAATCTCGAGAAGGCCGGCTACGCCGAGAACCCGCTCGAGGACGCGTCGCTCAACGAGTACGCCGTCCACCGCGTGCCGCTGACGTCGCTGACGATCGAGGCGCTGAAGGACGTCGACGTAACCAAGCGCGAGGCGGAGCGGGCGAAGAACATGTTCGCCCTCGGCCTGATGTCCTGGCTGTACCACCGCCCGACCGACGGCACCGTCGAGGTCATCCGCCGGAAGTTCTCGGGCCCGATCGCCGAGGCGAACGAGCTCGCGTTCAAGGCGGGCTGGGCCTACGGCGAGACGAGCGAGGATTTCGCCGTCACCTACGAGGTCGCGCCCGCGAAGCTGCGCCCTGGCACGTACCGGAACATCACCGGCAACCAGGCGCTGGCCCTCGGCCTCGTCGCCGCCAGCGTGCAGAGCAAGCTGCCCCTCTTTCTCGGCGCCTACCCGATCACGCCGGCGTCGGCGCTCCTCGAGGACCTGTCGCGGCACAAGAGCTTCGGTATCCGCACCTTCCAGGCCGAGGACGAGATCGCTGCGGTCGGCGCGTCCCTCGGCGCGAGCTTCGGCGGCGCGCTCGCCGTGACGACGTCGAGCGGCCCGGGGATCGTGCTCAAGATGGAGACGATCGGGCTGGCGATCGCGCTCGAGCTGCCGCTCGTGATCGTCGACGTGCAGCGCGCCGGCCCGTCGACCGGGATGCCGACGAAACCGGAGCAGGGCGATCTGCTGATGGTGCTCTACGGCCGCAACTCGGAGTCGCCGGTGCCGGTCGTCGCCGCCTCGACGCCGAGCGGCTGCTTCGACGCCGCGATCGAGGCCGTGCGGATCGCGCTCAAGTACCGGACGCCGGTCTTCCTGCTCTCCGACGCGTACCTGGCCAACGGCTCGGAGCCGTGGTGCCTCCCGGAGGTCGGGTCGCTGCCGGACATCTCGACGACGTTCGCGACGAAGCCGAACCACGACGGCGACTTCTGGCCGTACCTGCGCGACCCGGACACGCTCGCCCGCGAGTGGGCGATCCCGGGGACGCCCGGCCTCGAGCACCGCATCGGCGGCCTCGAGAAGCAGGACGGCACCGGCAGCATCTCCTACGACGCCGACAACCACGACCACATGGTTCGGCTGCGCGCCGCCAAGGTCGCGCGCGTCGACGTCCCGCCCGTGCACGTCGACGCCGAGGGCGGCGAGGAGCTGCTCGTGCTCGGCTGGGGCGGGACGTACGGGCCGATCGGCGCCGCGGTGCGCCGTGTGCGCGAGGACGGCGGGAAGGTCGCACACGCGCATCTCACGCACCTCAACCCATTCCCGCCGAACCTCGAGGATGTCCTCCGCGCCTACCCGAAGGTGCTCGTCCCCGAGATGAACCTGGGCCAGCTTCTGCAGCTCGTTCGGGCCCGGTTCCTGGTCGACGCGGTCGGCTACAACCAGGTGCGCGGCGTCCCGTTCCGCTCGAGCGAGCTCGCCGACGCAATGAGGGCGATGCTGTGAGCGGCAACGGGACGAACGGCAACGGCCACGCGCTGCTGACGATGAAGGACTTCAAGTTGGACCAGGAGGTCCGCTGGTGCCCCGGCTGCGGCGACTACGCGGTGCTCGCCGCCGTCCAGAGCTTCATGCCCGAGCTCGGCATCCCCCGCGAGCGGATCGTCTTCGTCTCGGGGATCGGCTGCGCATCGCGGTTCCCGTACTACATGGAGACCTACGGGATGCACTCGATCCACGGCCGCGCTCCTGCGATCGCGACCGGGCTCTCGGTCTCGCGCCCGGATCTCGCGGTCTGGGTCGTGACCGGCGACGGCGACGCGCTCTCGATCGGCGGCAACCACCTGATCCACGCGCTGCGCCGCAACGTCAACCTCAAGATCCTGCTCTTCAACAACCAGATCTACGGGCTGACGAAGGGCCAGTACTCCCCACGTCTCCGCTCGGGACGATCAACCGGACGACGCCGATGGGGTCGCTCGACTGGCCGTTCAACCCGCTGTCGCTCGCGCTCGGCGCGGAGGCGACGTTCGTGGCCCGCTCGATCGACACCGACCGGAAGCACCTGACCGAGGTGCTCCGGCGCGCCGCGAACCACAAGGGCGCCGCCTTCGTCGAGATCTACCAGAACTGCAACGTCTACAACGACGGCGCCTTCGACGTCCTTCGCGACGACAAGACGAATACGAACCGCATCCCGCTGGAGCACGGGCAGCCTGTGCGCTTCGGCGCCGAGGGCGAGCGCGGCGTCGTCCAGCGGCCCGACGGCACGCTCGAGATCGTCGAGGTCGCAGACGTCGGCGAGGACGCCCTGCTCGTCCACGACGAGACGCTCGAGCACCCGAGCCTGGCCTTCTCCCTGACAAGGCTGGCGCACACCCCAACGGGCCCAACCCCGATAGGCGTCTTCCGAGACGTGCAGCGCCCGGTGTACGACGACCTCATGGCGCAGCAACTGGAGCAAGCACGAACCGAGAAGGGCGAGGGCAATTTGGAAGCCCTCCTCCATGCCGGCGACACCTGGGTGGTTTCCGACTAAACAATCGACGGAGGCGGGCTTGCCCCGCCCGGAGTCACGTCGCGCGAAGTCGCGTGTGACTCTTTCTTCCCGGAAAAAGTCGTCATGGCACCCGCGCAGCGGATGCCGGCCTCTTGCGGATGCCGTGCACCGCGGGTTGGCCGGACTTTTTCCGGAAGCTAGCCCAAGATGGCTGTGACGCGGGTGAGCGCGTTCACGACGTTGCCGCCGAGCAGCGTCATCGCGCCGACGCAACCGATCGTGATGACGGCCAGGACGACGCCGTACTCGGCCATCGTCTGGCCGTCCTGATCGGTGAGTCGGCGGCGAAGCGCTTCGAGCATGTGCAGCATCAGGACCTCCGGGTCGGGCGCAACCGTCGGGCGCCGGTGCTCCAGCTATCGGCGCCCGGCCCGTCGTGCGGAATCCCTCTAAGTGGCGACGGCGCCCCAGCCGGGAAACGGCGCCGTCCGGCCGGGCTCTTCGACCCAGTAGTCGACGTGCTCCGAGACGAGCCCGTCAGCGCCAAAGCGGAGCACGGTCGTCCCGGCGAGCGTGACATCCTTGCCGGCCTCGCGGTACGACGCCCACCACTCGACGGCGGCACGATCGCCGGCGACGAGCGGCTCGCCGAACCAGCACTCGATTGCCTCCTCCTCCGCGAACACGCGCTCCAGGTACGCGCGCGGCTCGCTCGACTCGCGCAGCGGGTGGGAGCGGTAGGCGGCGCCGGAGCGGTAGAACACCGCAATCGCATCGACATCACGGCGAGGCCAGGCCTCGGCCCAGGCGTCGCGCCAGCGGCGTGCGAGCGAGCTGGTATCCACCGATGCCATTCTGAATCGAAAGCGCGCCGCTTGCAGCGGCGAGCTTTACGTGATTGATTGCCGCCGTGGGATGGGGTCTGGAAGCGAGCCGGGCGTATACAGCCGACGTCTGCCCGACCGCTCACCTCCCACGACCTGAAGCATTCAGAGGGCCGGGTGCCTGAGCGCCCGGAGAAAGGACGGAACGAGTGAAACGACGATTCATTCTGCTCGCGACGCCGGCCGTACTGATCCTGGCTGCCGTCGTGTCTATCAGCGTCGCCTCCGCCGGGACGGCCCGGCACGCGTCGACCGCGGCGACCATGGCGGCCCCGCCGGTGCCGAATGCGGCGGCGATCAAGGCCAAGTACGGCGGCCAGTCGATCACGTTCATCGGCGACTCCGTGGGCGGCGGCCACGTCCGCGACGTGGCCCTGGCGACGCGGTTCTCGAAGGACACCGGAATCAAGGTCAGTGTCAACCCGCATCCGGCGGCGTCGGACGCGGCGTACGCGCAGCTCGTACGCGACTTTGCGTCGCACTCGAGTCTCCTTCGACGTCGCGATGATCGACGTGGTCTGGCCCGGCGCGTTCGCGCCGTACCTCGCCGACCTGAAGCCGAAGCTCGGCTCGACGGCAAAGCATGCACTCCGCGGGGATCATCGAGAACGACACCGTCGGCGGGAAGCTCGTCGCGATGCCGTGGTTCGGTGACTTCGGGATGCTCTACTACCGCACCGACCTCCTGCAGAAGTACGGCTACAAGGCCCCGCCGACGACCTGGGACGCAGCTCTTCGCAGATGGCGAAGAAGATCCAGGACGGCGAGAAGGCGTCGAACCCGAACTTCTCCGGCTTCGTCTTCCAGGGCAACGCCTACGAGGGCCTGACCTGCGACGCGCTCGAGTGGATCGCCTCGTCGGGCGGCGGCAGCTTCATCGAAAACGGCAAGGCCACCATCAACAACCCGAAGGCCGCCGCGATGCTCGACCTGTTCCGCAAGAACATCGGCGTATCGACGCCGCGCAGCGTGACCACCTACACCGAGGGCGAGACGCACACCGCGTTCATCACGGGCAACGCGGCCTTCATGCGCAACTGGCCGTACGCGTACTCGCTCGCCGCCGACCCGAAGCAGTCGAAGGTCGTCGGCAAGTTCGCCGTCGCGCCGCTTCCGCACGGCCCGGGCGGGCATTCGGTCGCCACGGTCGGCGGCTGGCAGCTCGCAGTGAACAAGTACTCGAAGCATCAGGACGCCGCGATCGAGTTTGTCCGCTACATGACGAGCAAGGCGGTCGAGAAGTTCGACACGATCACGAACAGCAACGTGCCCACCATCCCAGCGCTCGCCAACGACCCGCCAGGTCAAGAAGGCGGCTCCGTACCTCAAGCCGTCCACGGCGAACGTCCCGCGTGCGACGCGCCCGAGCCAGCTCGGCGCGCAGTACAACGAGGGCTCGAAGGACATCTACCAGGGGATCAGCCAGATCCTCAACGGCAAGCCCGCTAGCAGCGTGCTGCCGGGCATCCAGTCCAAGCTGCAGGCGCTGATCAAGTAGCGAGCGCCTGAACCGTCGACGGGGGAGGATGGCGTCTGTCATCCTCCCCCGCTCCGACCGATGAGCACAGTCTCGACGCCGATACCACCCTCCCGCCGGCTCCGCCGGTCGACGAAGCTCCAGCGCCGGCAGACCCGGCTCGCGTGGCTGCTCCTCACGCCGGCCGCTACTCGTCGTCCTGCTCGTCGCGATCTATCCGCTCGGCAAGACGGTCTACCAGAGCTTCACGAACGAGGACTTCCTCGCGCTGGAGCCGTCGAAGTGGATCGGGCTCGAGAACTACAGAACGCTCATCGCACGACTCGGTCTTCCGCGCGGCGGTCTGGGAGACGATCAAGTTCACGCTGATCACCGTCGGGTTCGAGTTTGCGCTCGGGCTCATAATCGCCCTCGTCGTGAGCTCGAGCTTCAAGGGCCGCGGCGTCATGCGCGCTGTCATGCTCGTCCCGTGGGCGATCCCGACCGTGGTCGCCGCGCAGATGTGGAAGTGGATGCTCGACGAGAAGTTCGGCGTCATCAACGACGCCGGAACGCGCCTGCACGTGCTCTCGCATCCGCAGGCATGGATCTCACAGCCGTCGACGGCGCTCGCGGCCGTATGCGCGGTCGACATCTGGAAGACGACGCCGTTCGTGGCGCTCCTGCTCCTCGCCGGCCTGCAGGTCATCCCGCAGGACCTCTACGAGGCGGCCGAGGTAGACGGCGCGAGCCAGCTACAGCAGTTCTGGAAGATCACGCTGCCGCTGCTCGCGCCCGCGATCCTGGTCACGCTGATCTTCCGGACGCTCGACGCGCTGCGCGTCTTTGACGTCTTCTATGTCTTTTTCGGCAATGCGCCGGACACGGCGACGATGGCCATTTACAACCAGCAGACGATCGTCCAAGACGGGCACGTGGGGTACGGCGCGGCCGTCAGCGTCGCCATCTTCCTGATCATCGGCCTGTTTGTCGTCATCTACGTCAGCTTCTTGCGGGTCACCACGGACGACTGACATGAGCACCGCCACCGAGACCGCCCAGCCCATCGCGCGCCCGACAACGGGGAGCCGCGCATTCCGCAAGACCCGCATGGGCCGGATCCTGTTCCGGAGCCCGTTCTACTTCCTCGTCATCGTCATTTTCGTGTACGCCCTCTTCCCGTTCTTCTGGGCGATCCGGTCCTCGTTCACGCCCGAGGGCGACCTGTTCACGACCCCGCTCCAGTGGATTCCGAGCCATCCGACGTTCGACAACTACCGCACTGCGCTGAACGCATCGTTCTTCCGGGATGCCCTGATCAACTCCACGATCGTCGCCGGGTCGGTGACGCTCGTCTCGCTCGCGATCGGCTCGCTAGCGGCCTACGCGCTCGGGCGCTTCAAGTTCCGGGGGCGCGGCTTCGTGATGTACCTGATGCTGTCGATGACGATCTTCCCGCAGATCGCCATCCTGGGCGCGCTCTTCACGATCATCAGCGGCCAGAACATCTTCTGGTTCATCCACCTGCCGAACATCTACGACACCCGGTGGGCCCTCATCTTCTCCTACCTGATCTTCACGCTGCCGTTCACGGTCTGGGTGCTGACGAGCTTCATGCGCGCGCTCCCGCGCGATCTCGAGGAGGCCGCGTACGTCGACGGCGCGACGCCGATCCAGGTGTTCTACAAGGTGCTGCTGCCCCTGATCGCCCCCGGTCTCGTTACCACCGGGCTGCTCGCGTTCATCGCGGCCTGGAACGAGTACCTCTTCGCGCTCTCGTTCATCCAGAGCCCCGAACAAGTTCACCGTGCCGCTGGCCATCACGAACTTCGTCAGCCCGACGGGCAGCTCGTTTGCCGTGCCATGGGGAGCGATCATGGCGGCGACCGTCATCGTCACGCTGCCGCTGATCTTCGCCGTGCTGGTGCTGCAGAAGCGGATCCTCGCCGGCCTCACCGCCGGCGCCGTCAAGGGCTAGAGCCGCCCCTAGGCCGGCGCGGCGGCCGGCTCGGGCACGTCGTGGTAGATGCCGAGACCCGTCTCCGGGTCGAAGAAGTGCATCTGCCGCGTGTCCACGGCCACCTGGATCTCGTCGCCCGGGCGCACGCGTGAGCGCGCGCCGAACCGGCCGACGATCACAGTCTTGCCCTCGTCCGCCTTGTCGTCGGGCGCGCGGTCGTCGCCGACGTCCTCGACGAGCTCCATGACGTCCTGGGTGACCGCGGGACGGGCGTCGACGCCGAAGTGCACCATCACCTCGGAGCCGAGCGCCTCGCGGAGGGTCACCGTTCCGTGCAGCATCGCGCCCTGCTCGGTCTGCCCGGCAAGGTCGCGGTCCTCGAGGTCCTCCGGGCGGATGCCGAGGACGACGTCCCTGCCCACGAAGGCCTGGATGGCCGGATGCTGGGCGAGCGTCTCGTTGTCGAGCGCGATCCGCTCGGAGCCCGCCTGCACGTAGAGGGAGCCGTTGTCGCGGCCGACGGTCGCCTCGAGCAGGTTCATGGACGGGCTCCCGATGAACCCGGCGACGAAGAGGTTCACCGGGTCGTCGTAGAGCGTCTGCGGGTCGGCGACCTGCTGGAGCTCGCCCTTGCGCATGACGGCGACGCGGTCGCCCATCGTCATGGCCTCGACCTGGTCGTGCGTGACGTAGAGCGTCGTGACGCCGAGCTCGCGCTGGAGCGCGCTGATCTCGGCGCGCATCTGCACGCGCAGCTTGGCGTCCAGGTTCGACAGCGGCTCGTCCATCAGGAACGCGGACGGGTTGCGCACGATCGCGCGGCCCATGGCCACGCGCTGCCGCTGGCCGCCGGAGAGCGCGCGGGGCTTCCGCTTCAGGTACGGGTCGAGGTCGAGGATCCGGGAGGCGTCCTTGACGCGTCGGTCGATCTCGTCCTTCGGGATCTTGTGCAGCTTCAGGCTGAACGCGATGTTGTCGTAGACCGTGAGGTGCGGGTAGAGCGCGTAGCTCTGGAACACCATGGCGATGTCGCGCTCTCGCGGCGTCATGTCGTTGACGACCCGGTCGCCGATCTTCAGCACGCCCTCGGAGATGTCCTCGAGGCCGGCGACCATGCGCAGTGCGGTCGTCTTGCCGCAGCCGGACGGGCCGACGAGCACGACGAACTCGCCGTCGGAGATGTCCAGATTCAGGTCGTTGACGGCACGCGTGCCGTCGGGATAGATCTTGCCCAGGTGCTCCAGCTCAACGACGGCCATGCGGTCGACCCTCCTCGTCTTCGGCGTTCGGCAGCCGAACTATCTCAAACAGCGGCCAGCGCGACCACCCGTTCATCCCTGCCCGCGCGATAGTCGTCGCCGAGCGCCTCGGCCAGCTTCCCCTCGAGCTCGCCTGACGCCGCCAGCTCCTCGACGATGTCGGCGCCCCCGATCAGCTCCCCGCCCACGAACACCTGCGGGATCGTCGGCCAGCCGGAGATGGCCGAGAGCTCCTGACGGTAGCGCGGGTCGGGCAGGACGTCGACGGCCGTGACCGGCGCGCCGGCCGACCGCAGCGCCTCGAGCGCCCGCTGGGAGTTGCCGCACATGACGAGCTGCGGCGTGCCCTTCATGAAGAGGGCGACCGGCTCGTTGTCGATCACCTGCTGGATCTGGTCGTGAAGCTCCATCTAGTCCCCTTTCGTCTTGATCCGTAGCTCGTGGATGGTGCCGTCCGCGAGCGGCGCCGCCAGCGCGTCGTAGACGAGCCGGTGCTGGTCGACGAGGCCGAGCCCGTTGAACCGGGCGCTCTGCACCGTCACGAGAAAGTGGTCGCCGGTGCCGGTGCGGTCGAGCACGTCGACGCCGTCCGCCTCGGGAAAGGCGTCCACGAGGAGACCGCGGAGCCGCTCCACCGACATGCATGGAGCGTACCCGGGGCAGCGATGATCTGCGGCGTGGACGCGCCCTGGAGGATTGTCTTCGTGTCGACGCGTGCAGCCGGCCGTCGCCGGCTTCACCGAGTTCGCACGCGCGATCGGGCACGAGCCGGTCGGCGTCGTGACGTCGCAGGGGCCGCAGGGCCGGCGCGAGGTCCACCCCGGCCGGCAGGACTTCTTCAACCAGCTCGTGTGGGAGTCGCCGCCGGACCTCGACATCGCGATCGCGCACGACCGCACGCGTGTGGCGCCGCTGCTCGCGGCCTTCGAGCCCGACCTCGTTCTCTGCCTCGGCTTCCCGTGGCGGTTGACGCGCGAGGCGCTCGCTGTCCCGCGGCTCGGCTGCGTGAACTCGCACCCCTCGCTGCTACCGCGCTACCGCGGCCCGTCGCCGATCGCCTGGCAGGTGCGGGATGGCGAGCCGGAGCTCGGGGTGACGTACCACCGCATGGACGACGACTTCGACACCGGCGGCATCCTCGCGCAGGGGACGTTCCCGCTCGGCGACGACGACTGGATGCCCGACTTGATCCCACGCTTCGCGGAGCTCAATGCACGGTTGCTCCCTGTCGTGTTCGACCGTGTCGCCCGCCGTGACCCCGGCGATCCGCAGGAGGACGCCGAGACGTCGTACGCGGGGTTTTTCGACGACGAATACGGCGAGCTCGACTGGACGTGGCCGGCCGAAGAGATCCACCGGCGCGTCCGCGCCTGGAGCTTCATGTTCGCGTGGGGCGCCGGCGCGCGGGCCGATCTCGACGGCCGCGAGCGGCAGCTGCTGAGAACGCGCGTCGAGCGCGGCGTCACCGAGGGAAACCCGGGCGACGTCCTGCGCCGCGACGGCGAGGCGCTGCTCGTCCGCTGCGGCGAGGACGCCGTCTGGGTGCTCGACTCCTTGAAGGCCTAGGTTCAACTCCCGTGCCGCTCTCCAACGACCAGGCGGAGCTCGTCCCGCGGACGGCATTCGGCGGGCCGGAGCTCCGGTTCGACCTGCCCGGCGTGCACATCGGCGCCGCCGAGTACGACGAGGGCCCGACGGGCTGCACGGTGTTCCAGTTCCTGCCCGCGGGCGCGGCATGCGCGACCGACGTGCGGGGTGGGTCGCCGGGCCGGCTCGGCGGGTTCGAGTGGGTGCACGCGATCTGCCTGGCCGGCGGCTCGCTGTACGGACTCGAGGCGGCGACGGGCGTCGCTGCGGAGATCCTGGCGCAGCGCGGCTACGAGGTCGGCTGGACGAACATCCCCAACGTCTCGGGGGCGATCGTCTACGACTTCGGCCGCCGCGAGACAACGGTCTACCCGGACAAGGCGCTCGGCCGCGCCGCACTCGCGTCAGCGCGCGAAGGCGTCTTCCCGCTCGGCGCACGCGGCGCCGGCCGGTCGGTGAGCGTCGGCAAGACGTTCGGGCTCGAGCGCGGCGAGCCGGGCGGCCAGGGCGGCGCCTTCCGGCAGGTCGGCGCGACGAAGGTCGCCGTCTTCACGGTCGTGAACGCCGTCGGCGCGCTTGTCGACCGCGAGGGCCGCGTGGTGCGCGGGCACCTGGCGCCGGGCGGCGAGCGGACGCCGCTCCTCGCCGGCGTCGAGGACCGTCTGCTCGAGATCGCACCGGGCAACACGACGCTGACGGTCGTGGTGACGAACCAGGCGCTCGAGCGACGTGCGCTCCGGCAACTCGGGCGCCAGGTGCACGCCTCGATGAGCCGGGCGATCCAGCCGTTCCACACGATCGCCGACGGCGACATCCTCTACGCGGTCTCGACGGCCGAGGTCGAGGACGGGCTCGACCCCGTGACGCTCGCCGTGGTCGCCTCCGAGGTCGCCTGGGACGCGGTGCTCGCGTCCGTGCTCGACGCGGGCTAGCGCCGCGTCCCGGGCACGAGTACCGGCATGGGCGTGGCCGTTGGCGTTGGCGTTGGCTTCGAAGCCGGCCCCGACGCGAAGCGCCCATCGCGAAGCACGCGCAGTCCGTATCCGGTCATCAGCAGCCCGGCCGCGCCAGCGACGCCGAAGGCGAGCTCCGTACCGCCGACGTGCGCGAGCCAGCCGGAGAGCAGGCCTCCGATCGGGGCCGCTCCCGCGAAGGCGAGCAGGTACAGGCTGAGCACGCGCCCGCGCAGATGATCGGGAGCGGAGAGCTGCAGGATCGACTGGCTGTTCGCCGTCCAGGTCGTGAATGAGATTCCGGTTATGAAGAGCAGGATCGCGCAGGTGAGCACGGTGTGCTGCGACGCGAGCGCGAGCATCGTCAGGCTGAACGTGCCCGTGCCGAGGACGAGCGCCTTGAAGCTCGCCTTCGACCGCACGGCCGCGATGAGCGCGCCGATGAGCGCGCCCGCCCCGAACACGGCGGAGAGCACCCCGAACATCTTCGCGCCGACGTGCAGGGTGTCGGCGGCGAGCACCGGAACGAGCACGTGGAAGTTGAACCCGACGGTGCTGACGACCAGCGTCATGACCAGCACGGCTCGGATCCGTGGCGAGTTGCGCGCGTACCGGAGCCCCTCGCGTGTCCCCTCGATGACGGTCGGCCGCTCCTTGTGCCCGACGGGGAAGAGCTCCGAGGTGCGCATCAGCCAGAGGGCGGCGAGCACGGCCAGGAAGCTGACCGCGTTGAGCGCGAAGCAGACCCCGATGCCGGTCGCGGCGATCACAAGGCCCGCGACCGCGGGACCGATCACGCGTGAGGCATTGAACAGGCTCGCGTTGAGCGCGATGGCGTTCGGCAGCTCGTCACGGCCGACCATCTGGTACGTCAGCGAGTTGCGGCCGGGCGCATCGAACACGAGCCCGACGCCGCCGAGGACGGCGAGTGCGTACACCTCCCAGACGGTCGCGTGGCCGGAGAACGCGAGCGCGGCCAGGGCGACCGAGACGGCCATCTGGAACACCTGAGTGGTCATGACGAGGCGCCGGTTGTCGAAACGGTCGGCCACGACGCCCGAGACCAGGCCGAACACGGAGAACGGCACAAAGCGGCAGAACGCAAGGAACCCGACCGCGAGCGGCGAGTGCGTCAGGTCGACGACGAACCACGCGAGGGCCGTGTTCTGCATCCACGTCCCGGCGACCGAGATGATCTGGCCGGTGAAGAAAAGGCGGTAGTTGCGGTGGATCCTGAGGCTGACGAACGTGCCGGCACCGGTCGCTCGAAGCGACCTCACCCGTCCACCTCCAGCAGCCGCTCGAGCGGCGCGAGCGCCTCGTCGCAGTGCGTCCAGCTCGGCGGGCGACAGCCCGCTGAGCCGCTGGGCGAGCCACGCGGTGCGGCGGCGGCGCACGGCGCGCAGCATGCGGTTCCCCGCGTCCGTGACCTCGAGCCCCACCCGGCGGCGGTCGTCGGTCGAGCGCATCCGGCGCACGAGCCCGGCCGCCTCGAGCCGGTCGACGTGACCGGACATCCCGGCCGCCGACATGCCCTCGCGGGCCGCGAGCTCGCGCACCCCCGCGCCCGGCGAGCGGCTGATCAGGTGGAGCAGCGTCGCCTGCCCGCCGCTGATGCCAAGCGTGGCGCCCTCGCGGCGCAGCTCGCGGTTGAGGCGAAGCAGCGCGGGACGCAGCCGATTGGCCAGAGCAACGGGATCTGCGGCAACTGCGAGATCGGACACTTCGTTAACCAGGTTAGCGAATATTCGTTCGCTTGGTTAACGATCTAACAGACTTCTAACAGCAGAACGTTAGCCTGAGGCAATGGACACGACGCTGGCCGAGCGGGCGCCCCGGCGGCGGGCACCCTTCTTCGACCGCCGTTTGAACGCCCGCTACGGCTGGCCGGTCGCGCCTCGAGATCCTGCTGCTGGCCGCGTGCCTGGCCGCCTTCGGAGCGCTCACGGCGGCCGTCACCCGCGACGACTTCGTCACCGCCTGGGACCGCCACCTCAACGAGCGTCTCCAGGGCACCCACTCGCGCGCGGTCGAGCTCTTCACCGACCTCGGCAGCTTCTGGGGCCTGCTTGCCGTCTGCGCTGTCGCGAGCCTGCTGCTCGCGCGCCGGCAGGCCTGGACCGACATCACCCTTCTGCTCGCGTCCCTCGCGGGCGCCGCCCTCCTGAACCCGCTCGTGAAGCACGCGATCGCCCGTCCGCGGCCGCTCTTCCACGACCCGTCGCTCGTGTTCACGACGTACTCGTTCCCGAGCGGCCACACGATGGGCACGACCGCGGTCTACACGGCGCTGGCGATCATCGTCGCGCGCCGGACGCGCTACGGGCCGTTTGCGATCGCCGGCGCGGCCGCGATGATCGTCCTCATCGCCGCCAGCCGCGCCTATCTCGGCGCGCACTACGTCTCCGACATCGTCGGCGGCGTCCTGCTCGGGCTCGCGTGGGTGCTCGTCGTCGTGCTCGCGCTCACGATCCGCGAGCGGCGCCGGATCGTCGCCTAAGCAAGACCCTTCTCGCGCAGCTCGGCGAGGGCGGCCTCGTGCTTGGAGAGCTCGAGGCCCATGCCGCGCAGCACGTCGGGCGTCTTCGTGAACTGGACGTCTCGGTAGTCCACGACCTCCACGGTGTTGCCCCACGGGTCGCGGAAGCGGAGCTTGCCCGCCGGCTGCACCGCAACGCCCGCCTCCTGCAGCGCGCGGCGGGCCGCTTCCTTGTCGTCGACCACGAGCCCGAAATGACGCTCGGCGTCGGGCCGGCGGTCACTGTGCTCGGCGAGCGCGATGAACTGGTCGCCGAGATCGACGAACGCCATGCCCGGCACCCGGCCGCGCAGCGTGACGTCGAAGACCCGTCCGTAGAACTCGAGCGCCTCGTCGACCGACCCGACCTCGAGGGCGACGTGGTTGATGCCAACGGCCCGCGCGCGCGTCACTGCGACTCGAGGAACACGGCGAGCGTCGCCGTGTAGCCGTGGACGAAGGCGCGCCCACCCACCGGCCCGATCTCGCCCGCGGCGAAGAACCCTGCGACGGAGTCGGAGCCCAGGGCGCGTGACACGGCGGCGGCGTCGTGGTCCGGCTCCGGGAAGAGCTGCGTGCCGCGGCCGTTGCAGGTGAACAGCAGCGCGCCCGCGGGGCGGTGCCCACCCAGCGCATGCCCGAGCGCCGCGTTGAGATCGGCGTCGGCGGTGGCCGCGTCGCGGACGTGGAAGCGCAGCGTCTGACCGACCCGAACCGTCTCACCGACCGCAATGGAGCCCGGAGTCCTCATCGCCGCCGAGCAGCGCGCGCATCAGGTAGTTGCCGGGCGCGTACTCGCTGCGGTTCTCGTCGATGACCAGGCCCGCCAGCACACCCCGCGAGGCGAGCGCGCGCTCGTGGGGCGTCAGCGCCGCGATCTCCGCCTGCAGGCGCATCAGCGCCGGGCGGCCGGCGAGCTCGTGGACGACGTTGCCCTCGGCGCTCGTGATCACCGACTCGCGGCCGATCGGCGCGCAGCCCTGCGAGACGACGGTGATCACCGGCGCGCCGGTGACGGCCACGCCGACCGCGCCCTCGGTGACCACGCGGTCCTCGACGATGAGGGCGCCCTCGCCGGGGCGTCCGGCGCCCGCCGCGAGCCCGCCGACGACCGGGAGGCCCGGCTGCTCGCCGTTCAGCTTCGCGAGGAACGACGCCGCAGGGAACGAGTACGGCTCGGCGAGCAGGACGACGACGTCGGGCTCCTCGAGCGGCGGCACGCCGGTCACGACCGTGCCGGCGTCGTCCTGGATGGCGAGCGCGTGAAAGACCGAGATGTCCGCACCCGCGGGCAGCGCGGCAGCCCACACCGCAGCGCCTGGCCCGCCCTCGAGCTCGTGCTCGCCGGCGACGACGCCGTCGGCGACGCACCCGACCAGGTGACGCGGCCGCAGCTCGTCGAGGACGCAGGCGACCGCGGCCTCGGCGTCGTCGAGATGGTGTGCGGACAGGAACAGGAAGGCGAGATCGACGCCGGCGCCGTCGACGGCGGCCGCCGCCGCGCGCCCGGCCTCACGGCCCGCCGCTATCGCCTCGGCCTCCCGAGACAGCCCCGCGCCCACGCGCGTGACCACCGCCTCCCCCTGCCGGATCACCTCCTGAGTCTAAAACGGCGAGGGCGGTCCAGCCCTCCACCGCAGTGGGTGGACTGGAAAACCGACGTCACAAAAGGCACACTTGAGTCGACCGAGGGGGTCAGGGGGATTGACGCAGCACGGGGATCGAGGACTACCCATTCCGGGGCGCCGCCGCCTCGTCGTCGCGCTGCTCGCGTTCAGCGCGATCGCGCTGACGTCGGCGTCGGCGGGAGCGCACTCACAGCACGGGCTGGGAGCCGTTCCGCGGCCCGCGAAGGCCGCCAAGCTGGACTCCGGGCTCGCACGTGTTGCGCGTGCAGCGCGGCACGACGGGGCGCGCGCCGCGGTCCGTCAGGCGCGGCGGCTCGGGCTGCGCGCGACCTCGACCTCCGTCCAGGTTCAGCTCGACGCGCGTGACCCGGCCGCGGCCGTCAGGGCCGTGCGCGCCGCCGGCGGCACCGTCCTCAACCGCTACCGCAATCTCATCGAGGCGCGCGTGCCCGCGAAGGCGGTGTCCCGCCTCGCGGGGTCCCGCGCAGTCCGCCTCGTCCAGCAGCCGGTCCGCCCGCATGCCGACGCGGTCACGGACGAGGCCGTGAAGCTCAGCGGCGCCGCGAGCTGGATCGCGAACGGGACGGCCGGCAAGGGCGTCACCGTCGCGATCATCGACCTCGGGTTCGGCGACTGGCAGGCCATGCAGGCCGCGGGCGAGCTGCCCGCCGACGTCATCACCGCCGACTTCTGCGCGCCCGGCGAGTTCGACGGCGACCCGCACGGGACGGCCGTCGCCGAGATCGTCCACGACATGGCGCCCGGCGCGCGCCTGGCGCTCGTCTGCGTGGACAGCCTCGCGGGGCTCGGCCAGGCGAAGGACTGGGTCGTCGGGAAGGGCATCCCCGTCGTCAACCACTCGCTCGGCTGGTTCAACACGTGGCGTGGCGACGGCGGCGGGCCTGCGAACACGCCCGACGGAATCGCCGCTGACGCGAACGCCCACGGGGTGCTGTGGGTCAACGCTGCGGGCAACGACGCGCGGGATCACTGGACGGGCACGTTCACGGACTCCGACGGGAACGCCTGGAACGACTTCGCCCCTCCGAACCCGGAGGCGCCCCTCGACGAGGGCAACAGCTTCCCGCTGGCCAAGGGCCAGGAGGTCTGCGGCTACCTGAAGTGGGACGACTGGCCCGCCTCCGCGCAGGACTACGACCTCTACCTGTACCGCGAGGCGCCCGCGGCGCCGCCCGGCGACCCTGCAGGGAAACCGACGCTGATCGCCCAGTCCACCAATCTGCAGTCCGGGACGCAGCCGCCGACGGAATCGATCTGCTACACGAACAGCACCTCGAACGCGTTGATCGGCTACGACTTCGCGATCCGCGCCGAGAACGTGACCGCGTCACCCCGCCTCGACCTCTTCGTCACCTTCTCGCCGGGCCCGGCGCCGTCACTCCAGTACACCGAAGAGTCGGGGAGCCTCGTCGAGCCCGCCGCGTCCACGCACGTGCTGACCGTCGGCGCCGCCTGCTGGGTCAACTCGATGCTGGAGCCGTTCTCGGCGCAGGGGCCGACGCTCGACGGCCGCATCAAGCCGGACATCACGGCGCCCGACGGCGTGTCGACGGCCACGTACGGGCCGTCGGCCGGCTGTGCCAAGCTCGGTGTCGGCTTCTTCGGCACGTCCGCCGCCGCCCCTCAGGTGGCAGGGGCCGCGGCGCTCGTGAAGCAGGCAAACCCGGCGTTCGGTCCGAGTGCGCTCCAGCTCACGCTCGAGAACGCCGCCATCGACGTCGCGACGCCGGGCAAGGACCCGTTCTTCGGCAGCGGCATCCTGCAGCTCGGCCCCACGCCGCCGGTCCCGGCGTCGCCGCCGGCGCCGCTCGGGCCGCCGATCGTGTCCGGCAGGGCGCAGCAGGGGCAGCAGCTCACGACGTCAACCGGCTCGTGGGCCGGCTCGCCGGTCTTCTACGGCTACCAGTGGCAGCGCTGCATGCCGGCCTGTGCCGACATCGCCGGCGCGCTCTCCGCGACGTACACGCCGGTCGCCGGCGACGTCGGCGCCACGCTCCAGGTCGTCGTCACCGCGTACACCACCGGCGGACCGGCATCGCAGACATCAGCGCCCACGAACGCCGTGCTACCGACGGGCCCCGTCAACACGACACCGCCCGCGCTGAGCGGGAGCGCCGCGCCCGGCTTCTCGCTGACGACGTCGCTCGGAAGCTGGAACGGCTCGAGCCTCACGTACGCGGTCGACTGGCGCCGCTGCGACACGTCCGGGAACGTGTGCGTGTCGACCGGGGCGACCGGGACGACATACGCGGTCGGCGGCGCGGACATCGGCTCGCGCATCCGCGCGTTCGTGACCGCGTCGAACGCGGCGGCCTCGTCGACGGCCGCGACCGCCCCGTCCGCCGTCGTGCCGCCGCCGGCGCCGGCGAACCAGGCCGCGCCGCAGCTCACCGGCGACGCGAAGGTCGGCTCCACGCTGACATCGTCCACCGGTAACTGGTCGGGGGCCTCGTCCTACGCGTATCGCTGGTGGCGGTGCGTCGGCACCACGTGCGCGTACGTCGCAGGTGCAAGCGGCGCGACCCTCACGCTCGGCAGCGGCGACGTCCGCGCGACCTTCCGCGCCGTCGTCACGGCGTCCGGCCCGGGCGGCTCGAACACGGCGAGCTCGGCGCCGACCGACCCGGTCGCCGCCGTCACGCTCGCCGAGAAGCTCGCCATGCTGGCCGGCTCGCCCGCGCTGTCGCGCCGGCCCGTCGCCGGCGGGGTGTTCACCGCACGGATCGCGGTCGCTCGCAACGACGGCGGCGCCGTCACCTCCGCCGCGGTGCGCTGCGGCGCAAAGGTGGGCCGCTCACTGCTCCACGTGCGCAGGCACTCCTTCGCGAAGGGCATCGCCACCTGCACGTGGGCGCTGCCCCGCTGGACGAGCGGGCGGCGCATCGCCGGCACCCTGCGGGTGACGGCGTCCGGCCTCCAGGTGGCGCGCGGCTTCTCGGCGAAGATCCGCTGAGGCTCTCTCAGCCGGCGGCTTCGGCCCGCCGCAGCCCGCGGAACGCCCAGGCGCAGAACGCGGCGCCGAGCAGGAGCGCCAGCCCGAACGTCGTCCCGGCGGGAGCCGGCTCGCCGGCGATGAAGTCGCGGCCGGTCTCCAGCAGCTGCGTCACCGGGTTCACCGAGGCGACCGTGTGCAGCCAGCCGTGCACCAGCGAGAGCGGGACGTACACGGGCGCGAGGAAGAGGATCAGGAAGACGGGCAGCTGCATCACCGGGCCGGCCTGCAGCGAGCGGAAGCGCATCGCGATGCCGCACGCCCAGAACAGGGCGGTGATGTTGACCAGGAGCGCAAGGGTGTAGAGCCTGACCACGTCGACCGGGCCGCCGATGATGTTCATGCGCGCGACCAGGGCAACGACCGTGAGCAGGGTCGCGGTCATCGCCCACCGACCGATGGCGGCGAGCCCGTACCCGACGACGATGGAGCTCCGGTGCGGGACGGCGATGAAGAGCCGCCGCGTGAACCCGTACTCGAAGTCCGCGGCGATCCCGAAGCCGGTGAAGACGCCGGTGAAGGCCGCCGACTGGAGGAGGACGAAGACGAACTGGAACGCCGTGTAGCCGGGCGCGAAGTTGAACCCGGGCACGGTGTGGACGCGCGAGAGGCCGCCCGCGAACGCGGTGAAGAAGAAGAGCGGGAAGATCAGCGAGGGCAGAAGCAGCGCCGGGTTGCGCAGGATCTTCCAGATCACGCGCCAGGCGAGGCCGTACGCCCCGTAGATGTACTGCGCTCACGTGCGGGTCATCCTCCGCTTCAGCGCGAGCGACGAGAGCGTGATGGCGACGACCGCGAACCCGATCGCGACGCCGAACGCGAGCCCCAGAGCCTCGAAGTTCCAGCCCTGGATGACCAGGCTGCGGAAGCCCTCGATCAGGTACGAGACCGGGTTGATCGTCGCCGCGATCCGGAACCAGCTGTGGCCGAGCAGGTTGCGGGCATGTTCATCGACGAGATGAACAGGAAGACGAAGAAGATCGGGAACGTCGCTCTGCGTCGCCTCGCCGGAGCCGGTCTGCAGCGCGACGAACGACCCGAACGCGCCGAACCCGAGGCAGACGAGCGCGGCGAGGAGCAGGATCACGAGCCCGCCGCCGATGCCGGCGTGGATCCCGACGCCTATCCGAGGCCGACCACGAGGTAGAAGGTCGTCTGGAAGATCCCCTGCGCGACCACGCCGGCGAGGTGCCCCGCGAGGACGGCCGAGCCGCGCATCGGCGTCAGCGCGAGGCGGTTCAGGAAGCCGGTCTGGATGTCGCGGGCGAGGTCGGCGCCGCCGTTCAGCGTCGCGAACAGCGCGCCCTGGATGAACGGCACCGCGAGCGCGAAGGCGACGAACGACTTCGTCGGGAAGCCCGGCAGGCCGCGTCGCCGCGTGGAGGCCGCCCGAGTTGACGGCCAGGAGCGCCAGCGGGAAGAGCAGCGGCGGGATGACGTGCGCCGGCTGGCGCGCCTGCCGGACGATCGACCGCCAGGCGAGGCTCCCGACCTGGTTGACGGTGGGGCTCGTCGTCACGAGGGCTGGTCGCCGTTGCCGGCGCCCTCGAGCAGCCGCCCCGTCTTCGCGAGGAACACGTCGTCGAGCGTCGGCGCGTGGAGCATCAGCTCCTCGACCTCGATCCCGGCCGAGTCCAGGCCACGCACGACGTCGGTGAGCCCGAGCCCGTCCTGGAGGCGTACGGCGACCCCGCGGGCGGACGTGATCGGCTCGCCGAAGCGGCGCAGCACGTCGAGTACCTGCTGGTCGTGGTCACGCTCGTGGGGCACCGCCTCGATGCTCGGCCGGCCGATGGTTGCCTTCAGCTCCGCGGGCGTGCCCTCGGCGACGATCGTCCCGTTGTCGATGATCCCGACCCGGTTGGCGAGCACGTCCGCCTCCTCCAGGTACTGGGTGGTGAGGAACACGGTGACGCCCTCGTTGCGCGCCAGTCGGGCGACTTCTTGCCACAGCGCGCTCCGGCTCTGCACGTCGAGCCCGGTGGTCGGCTCGTCGAGGAACAGGATGCGCGGCCGGTGCACGAGCGCGAGCGCCAGGTCAAGGCGGCGCTTCATGCCGCCGGAGTAGGTGCGCACCTTGCGGTCGGCTGCCTCGGTGAGGCCCACGCGCTCGAGCAGCTCGTCGCTGCGCGTCTTCCGTTCTGGCCCGCGGATGTTGTGCAGCGCCATCTGCAGCCGTAGGTGCTCGCGGCCCGTGAGCAGCGGGTCGAGCGCGGCCTCCTGGAGCGCGGCGCCGATCACCCGCCGCACCTTGGGCCCTTCGCGGCGAACGTCGAACCCACCGACGCGCGCGGTGCCTGCCGTGGGCGGCAACAGCGTCGTGAGCATGTGCACCGTGGTCGACTTGCCTGCGCCGTTGGGCCCGAGGAACCCGTAGATCTCGCCGCTGTCGACCTGCAGGTCGATGCCCCTGACGGCGTGCACGTCCTTGAAGGCGCGCTCCAGCTGCTCGACCTCGATTGCTGCTCCCCCGGTCATGCGGTTTCCAGCCTAGCGAGGCGATTAGGCTGGCCCGGTGCGCCCGATCATGGTCGCGGCAGTCCTGGCGGGCGTCCTCGTGGCGCCTGCGTCGCCGGGCGTGGCGCTGAGGACGAAGACGTTCCGCACGCCGTCGAAGAACATCGCGTGCGCTTACTACCCGGCGTCGATCACCGGCAAGGCGGTGTTCCGCTGCGACCTGTTCAGTGGGCTCAAGCCGAAGCCTGCGCGCCGCTGTGACGTCGACTGGACCGGCGCGTCGATGGCGCCGCGCGGCAAGGCCGGGCCGACCTGTGCCGGCGACACGGTGTACGACCCGCACGCACCGGTGCTGGCGTACGGGCGAAGCTTGTCCTACGGCGGCATCGGCTGCAGCTCTCGCGCGAGCGGGCTGACGTGCCGAAACCCGCGACGGGCACGGGTTCTTCCTCTCGCGCCAACGCTGGCGCGTCTTCTAGAGCTCGATCGCGTAGCGCAGCGCGAGCGGCCGCGGCGGCTCGTTCAGAAGCCGTGTCTCGCCGTCCGCGCGCCAACCGCGGCGCTTGTAGAACGCTCGTGCCTGCTGGTTCGCCTCCAGGACCCGACAGGCGGCAGATCGTCTCGCCCGCTACGCGCTGGCGGTCGAGAACGGCGTCGTGGAGCGCCGAGCCGGCGCCGGTGCCCTGTGCGTCGGGGAGAACGAACAGCTGTTCCAGCATCTTCGGCGCCCGCGTGGCGAAGCCGAGGGCGTGACCGTCGCGCTCGGCGATCAGCACTTCCCTGTCCGGGTCGGTGAGCTTCGCCGCCCAGTCGGCGCGGATCTCCTCGTCCGGAAACGGGCCGGTGAAGACGCCGGCGAACGCGACCAGCGACGCGGCCTTCTGGATGCTGAACAGCGACTCGGCGTCGGCCGGCTTCGCTCTGCGGATGGGCAGGATCGGTCACTCGAACAGCGAGAGGCCGCGTCGAGCGGCCTCTACAGTGGAGCCAGCCGGGCTCGAACCGGCGACCTTCTGGCTGCCAGCCAGACGCTCTCCCAACTGAGCTATGGCCCCTTGGGCACGACGCCCCAGTGTAGCGCCGAACTCGAAATCATCAGCCCACCGAATGCCGATTCTCTGGTTGTTCTTTGTCGCCACAAGTCGGAGCCAGACCTCCGGATTGCCGTCGAAGACGTCCGGCGGGATGAGGAACACTCGGTCGTTCTCGAGGCAATAGGCGGCGATGACTTCGACTTCGTCGCGACTGTAGGTGCGACGCACGATCCCGTCGCGCGTGCGGCGGGCCGAGCGCGTCGGGACGATGAGGACGGCACCGCGCCGGCTCGCCCACTTGCACTGGACCCGAAGAAATCCCTTGTCCGAGCCGAACAGCAGATCCCACCGGAGCCCATCGTTGATGGGCCTATAGACATCGAGTCCGAACTGGATCGCCTTCGCGATGATCGCCGTCTCGGCGATCGTTCCCTTCTGGTCGGTGGTCAGCACACCGACCATTCTAGTTGCCTCCTAGGACAACACTAACCGGCCGCCGCCGCCACCTCGACCGACGGCACGTCGCCCCAGAGATCCTCGAGCCGGTAGTACGCGCGGGTCTCCGGCGTGAACACGTGGAGCACCACATCGAGGTAGTCGGCGATGACCCAGGAGCCCTGGCTCTGCCCGTCGACCGAGCGCGCGAGCAGCCCGTCGTCGTTCTTCAGCCGCTCGCGGATCTCGTTGTAGATCGCTGTGGTCTGGCGCGTGTTGCGCCCGCGTGCAGATGACAAGGAAGTCCGTGTAGATCGCGACCGGCCGCAAGTCGAGGATCACTACGTCCTCGGCGAGCTTCTCGCGGGCCAGGCCGGCGATGCGCTGTGCGAGCTCGAGCGGGGTCAGAGGCTGTGGGTGGCTTTCAGGACGACCCATTCAGTGTACCCCCGGCTCCCGGTAGAGCCCGAGCGCGATGATGAGCTGCTCGACCCCGCGCGGGACGAGCCAGTCGATCGGCAGGGCGGCCGCGACGCGCTCGCGCACCTCGGTGGACGACACGGGAATCGGCGGGATCTCGAAGAACTCGACGCGTTCGGGCTGCTCGACGGCCGCGAGCACGTGATCGAGCGAGCGCAGGTCGAATCCCGGGCGCGTCGCGACGCCGAGGCGCGCGTAGCGCAGCACGACGTTCGGCTCGCGCCAGGTCAGGAAGTCGGCGAAGCGGTCGGCCCCCACGATGAAGAGCGGCTCGCCCCACTGGTCGTGCACCCAGCGCACCGTCTCGGACGAGTACGCCGGCTGCGGCCGGTCGACGTCGATCCGCGACACCTCCGCGCCGGGCACGTCTGCGAAGGCGGCCTCGGCGAGGCGCACACGCACTTCCGGATCGGAGGCGATCTCCTTGCCGGGCGTCTGCCCCGTCGGCGCGACGAGCAGCGGGTCGAGCCCGAAGTGCTGGATCGCAGTGCGCGCGAGCGCGACGTGGCCGACGTGCGGCGGGTCGAATGTCCCGCCGAGCAGGCCGACCGTCACGAAAGCTCCAGCGTCTCGTCGCCCACGACGACCTCGTCGCCCGACTTCGCGCCGGCCGCGCGCAGCGCACGCTCGAGCTCCTCCGCGTCGGCGGGCGGCCGGCCGGCGACGCGGTAGCCGCGGTCGGTCCGCAGCACGCGGTACGAGCGGCGCTTCGGCTGCGGCCGGTACACGAGGTAGTCCGCCATGCCCTCCGCGGCCGGCGCGGGCGGCTCGGCGGGCGGCACCAACTGAAACAGCACGCGCCGGAATTCCTCGATGCCGGCGCCTGTCGCGCAGGAGACGTGGAACACGCGCTCGATTCGCTCGTCCTCCACGCCGAACGCGGGCGGTTCCGGGAGAAGGTCGATCTTGTTCAGCACGACGATCTGCGGCCGCTCGTCGAGGCCCGCGCCGTATTCACTCAGCTCCCGGTCGATCGTCCCCCACGCCGCCTCGACATCTTCCGACGAATCGATCACGTGCACCAGGACGCGGGCCCGCTCCAGGTGCGCCAGGAACTCGTGCCCGAGCCCGAGGCCCTCGCTCGCCCCCTCGATCAGCCCCGGCACGTCCGCGACCACCAGCTGCCGCCCGTCCGGCGCGTCGACCGTCCCCAACACGGGCTGCAACGTTGTGAACGGGTAGTCCGCGACCTTCGGCCGTGCGTTCGAGATCCGGGCCAGCAGCGACGACTTGCCGGCGTTCGGGAGCCCGACGAGCGCAGCGTCCGCGAGCAGCTTCAGCCGCAGCTCGAGCTCCTGTGCGTCGCCCGGGAGGCCAGTCTCCGCGAAGCGCGGCGTCTGCCGCGTCGCGGTCGCGAACTGGCGGTTGCCGCGCCCGCCCGTACCGCCTTCGGCCACGGTGACGCGGGCGGGCGCGTGCGCGAGGTCGGCGATCAGGTGTCCGTCGGCGTCGAGCACCTGCGTGCCGACCGGGACGTTGAGCTCGATGTCGGAGCCGTCGGCGCCGTGCTTGCCCGACCCGCGGCCCGGGTCGCCGCCGCGCGCGCGGAAGCGCGTCTTCGAGCGGAACCACGAGAGATCGCGCCGGTCGGGGTCGGCAACCAGGACCACGTCGCCGCCACGGCCGCCGTCGCCGCCGTCCGGGCCGCCGCGCGGCACGAACTTCTCCCGGCGGAAGCTGACCGCACCGTCGCCGCCGCGGCCCGCCTCGACCTCGATGCGGGCGCGGTCTGCCAGCACGGTTCTAGTCCGTCTGCTCGGCGATCACGACGTAGCGGCGTTCGCCGCGCGTCGTGAACGACACGGTGCCCTCGCGCTTCGCGAAGATCGTGTCGTCCTTGCCGATGCCCGTGCCGGGGCCCGGGCGGAACCGGGTGCCGCGCTGCCGCACGATGATCGCGCCCGCCTTCACAGGCTCGCCGCCGAAGACCTTGACGCCGAGGCGCTGCGAGTTCGAGTCGCGACCGTTCTTCGACGAGCCGAGGCCCTTCTTGTGTGCCATGTCCTAGTCCTCCTCGGTCTTCGCTGCCGACTCCAGCGCGCCCAGCGCGCCCTTGCGTGCGGCGTGCGCCTGCTCGTACTCGAGCGCCGCCTCGACCTGCTCGGCCGACCAGCTCTTCACGGCGTCGTGAATCTGCGCCACCGTCATGTCCGCGTAGCCGTCCGGGAGGCCTGCCGGCGCCGTCTTCTCGGCTGCCTTCGGCTCTTCCTTCGGCTCTTCCTTCGGCTTGGCCGCGGCCTTGCGGCTTGCCTTCGCCGTCCCGATCGACTCGATCTCGATCTCGGACAGATGGCTCCGGTAGCCCGTGTGGCGCTTGTAGCCCGTGCGCTTCTTGTACTTGCCGATCCGGATCTTCGGGCCGAGCGTATGGCCGACGACCCGGGCCGTCACGGCAGCGCCGTCGCTCCCGCCGCCGCCCACGAAGAGGACGTCCGGGTTGAACGTCGCGCTCTCGTCGAAGCGCAGGCGGTCCACGAGGAGCCGCTCGCCCTCTGAGACGCGGTATTGCTTGCCGCCAAGTCGGATGATCGCGTACGTCACGGGAACCTCACGCAAAGAACGCGGGCAGGCGCCCGCGAGAGGCGGAGCATAGCAGCGGCTATTCGGGCGCGGGCTGCTCGGCGCCGGGCTCCGCCGGCGTCGCGGCACCGGCCGGCTTGCGCTTGCGGTTGCGCCCGCCGCGGGTTCCGCGGCGGGTGCGCTTCTTGGGCTTCGGCTGCTCCTCGCCCTCGGCCGCGGCTACCGCCTGGACGGCCTCCTCGGCCGGGACGGCGCCGTTCGTGGGCTCGGCGTCGCCGAGATCGTCGGGCGGCAGATGGATGCGCGCAGGCGCGAGCGCGGCCGGCTCCTCGGCAGGCGCCGCCGGCTTCTTCGCAGGGGCCGCCCGCTTCTTCGTGGGCGCCGTCGGCTCCTCGGCGGCCTCGGCGGCCTCCGCTGGTGCCTCGGCCGCCTCAGCCTCGGGCGCGCCGCCGTTCACGCTGGCCGCCGGCTTCTTGCGCCGGTTGCGGCCGCCACGCGTCCCGCGCCGTGTCTTCTTCTTCGGCGTCGTCTCCTCCGCGACCGGCTGCTCCTCGCCGACAACCGTCTCCTCTTCGTCGGCGTCGGCCGACTCCTCGCCGAGAATCTCCTCGGCAACGACTTCATCGACGAAGTCCTCCTCTTCGTCCTCGGCGATCGCCTCCTCCACCAGAGTCGGCACTGCGCCCGCCTTCGCCGGCGTCCGCCGCCGCGAGCGCGTCGGCCGCTCGGCCTCGCTCTCTGCCGTGATCGGATCGTCGATGCGCGGCGCCGGCGAGACCAGCGTTGCCCACGCGACGCCGTTCATGACCCGCTCGAGCCGCGCCGTCACCTTCTTGCCGATCAGGTTCGAGCCGCCCGCGACGACAACCGCGAGGCCGTCCAGCTTGCCGACGCCTGCGTGGGCGTCGTAGCGGCCGATCTCGACGAGCTTCACGCTGACGTCCGCGCCCTCGGCGGCCGGGCCGGGCTCGGGCTCGGCCGTCGCGCCATGCGCGAGCACCTCGAGGTGGTCGTGCGGCACGTCGTCGCGGCCCTCGACCACGAAGCGGCGCTTCGTGACCTCCTCGAGGTCGGCCAGGCGCCGGGCGCCGGGGCCGATCAGGACGCTCGCGACATGCGCGTTCACCTCGACGCGGTACACCTTGCTGCGCGAGCCCTTGACCAGCGTGCGCAGGCGCTGCTCCAGCTCCACCGCCGACGTCTGCTCCGAGACGACGATCCCGTCGCCGGCGCAGACCGGGCACTTCTTGGCGAGGATCTCGCGCGGCCCGTCGGTGACGTTCTGGCGCGTCATCTCGACCAGCCCGAGCGGCGAGATCTCGACCACGTAGGTCTTGGTCCGGTCGCGCTCGAGCTCCTGGCGCAGCGCCTCCTCGACGGTCGCCCGGTTCTTCGGGTTCGCCATGTCGATGAAGTCGATGACGATGATCCCGCCGATGTCGCGCAGCCGCAGCTGGCGCACGACCTCCTTGACGGCCTCGATGTTGTTCTTCGTGATCGTGTCCTCGAGCGTCTGGGTCGACGACTTCGACCGCGAGCCAACGAAACGGCCGGTGTTCACGTCGATGACCGTGAACGCCTCGGCGTAGTCGAAGACCAGATAGCCGCCGGACGGGAGATCGACCCGGCGCGAGAGCGTGGACTTGATCTCCCGGTCGACGCCGAACTCCTCCATCAGCGGCGTCTTCGAGCGGTGGCGCACCACGCGCTCGGCCATGTGCGGCGAGGTCTTCTTCAGGTAGCCGACGATGCGCCGGTACGTGCGGTCGTCGTCGACGAGCGCACGCTCGAAATCTTCAGTGAAGAGGTCGCGCGTGACACGCAGCGGCAGCTCGGCCTCCTGGTAGACGAGCGCCGGCGTCTGCGCAGAATTGGCCTGCGTCTCGATCGTCTTCCACAATCGCGTGAGGAACTCGAAATCGCGCTCGATGTCCTCCGCGGACGCGCCCTCGGCGGCCGTGCGGACGATGACGCCGCCCTTCTTCACGTCGAGCGACTTGAGGATGTCGCGCAGGCGCGTGCGCTCGTCGTCCTCCAGCCGGCGCGAGACACCGAAGCCCTCGCCGCTCGGCACGTAGACGACGAAGCGGCCGGCGAGCGACACCTCGGTCGTCAGGCGTGCGCCCTTCGTCTTCATCGGGTCCTTGACCGCCTGCACGAGGATCGTCTGTCCCCGGCTCAGCAGGTCCTGGATCCGCTTGCCATGCCGGCGGCCCTCGAGCTCCGGCGTGACGATCTCGTCGACGTAGAGGAAGCCGTTCTTCTCGAGGCCGATGTCGACGAACGCGGCCTCCATGCCGGGCAGCACGTTGTCGACGGTGCCCAGGTAGATGTTCCCGGCGATCGAGCGACGGTCCGGGCGCTCCAGGTAGACCTCTGCGACCTTGTCGTCCTCAAGGACGGCCACGCGGCGCTCGGTGACCCCGACCGAGACAAGGAGCTCGCGCTTCGCTGCCGGCAGCGGCGCCCGCTTGGTCTGCTGGCGGCGCCGGCCGCGCGACCGGGTGCTGCGGTCCTGCTTCTCCCGCCGCTCGCGCGCCGGCTTCTCGCGCGCGGTCGCCGGCTTGTCGCGCGCGGGCTTCTTCTCGGGGCCCTTCGCCTCCTCGGCGGTCGCCGCCTCGGCAGTTGCCGTGGCGCCGGCCCCGGCCGGCTTGCGCTTGCGGTTGCGGCCACCACGCGTGCCGCGGCGGCGCGTCGGCCGCGCCTGTCCGTCGGTCGCGGCCTCTTCGGCCGCCTGGGGCTCGGGCTCGAGTGGTGCGTCAGCCGGTGGGGCCGGCTGCGTCAGTGCTTCGTGCTGTTCCTCTTCCTGCTTCTTGTGTCGTCGGAACCAGTTGAGTGGCAAACGGAATCTCCTTCTCGTGTGCGCGCGCGCGGACAGCCACGCCGCTGCGGGCGCCGCGCGCGCTGCAAGACATCAATGCGTCACAAACCTTCGGCATTGCCTACCCCGAGGGTAGCAAGTGGGTCTGCGGGCGCTCGCAATACGGGCGCGACCGAGGACGACGCCTCGGGACGTCCAGCGCGGCCCTGCGGCTCAGACGACGTTTCGTCAAGCCCCCTTACGCAGCCGCGGCCGGCGGCAACTTGGCCCGCCGCCTGCGTACGAGGCGGAGCCGCTGATTGAGGCGTGCCCATGCCCACGGCTCGAGCTCGTCGTAGCGGTTCGGCATCTTCTCGCGGGTCGCCTCGAGGTACTCGAACCAGGCGTCCGCCTCCTCGATCATCAGCAGCTCGTAGACCTCTCGCTCGGTCATCCCCGGCGGACCTCCTCCGTCGATGCGGCGCAGAGTAGGTCCAGCGTCGGACGGACCGAAAACCACCGGGTACCGCGGGACAGGATTCATCCTGTCCCGTACACGGCCGGTCGCTAGAACCACGAACCGTTTCGCGCGGTCCCCACTCGACCGCGCGCGTGGATGGCCTGGAGGATGCCGATCGCGATCAGGTTCATGATCAGCGACGACCCGCCGGCGCTCACGAACGGCAAGGGAATGCCGGTGACCGGGGCCATCCCGATCGTCATGCCGACGTTGACGACGATCTGGAAGAGCAGCCCGATGGCGATGCCCCCCGCGACGATCGCCGAGAACATGTCGCGCGCGACCGCGATCGTGTTCAGCGCCCGCCAGACGACGAGCAGGTAGAGCAGCAGCAGGATGGTCGCGCCGACGAAGCCGCGCTGTTCGGCGAGCGACGCGAAGACGAAGTCGGTCGCATGCTCGGGCAGGTAGTCGAAGTTCGTCTGGCTCGAGCCGGAGACGCCGCGCCCGGTCGTCCGGCCCGAGCCGACGGCGATCTGCGACTGGGTCACGTTGTAGGTGGCGCCGCTGGGATCCTGCGACGGGTTCGTGAAGGAGGTCAGGCGCTGCACCTGGTACGGCTTGAGGATGTCGACTCCGGCCGCGGGCGCCGCCCAGAGGACGCCGGTGCCGATGATCGCCGCGGCCGCGAGCAGGAGGCCAAGGTGGAGCCAACGTGTCCCGGCCACGAACAGGACCGAGCCGAGCACGGCGACGTAGACGAGCGCGCTGCCGACGTCCGGCTGCAGGAAGACGAGCGCGGTCGGCACGGCGGCGATGCCGATCGCCGCGAGGGTCGTGCGCGCCTCGGTCACGCGCCTGCCGCGGTTCGCGAGGAACGCGGCGAGGCAGAGGACGAGCAGGAGCTTGCCGAACTCGGAGGGCTGGAACTGGAAGCTGCCGAGCGAGATCCAGCGCTGCGACCCGCGAGCGCTCACGCCGCCCGCGAGCACGAGCAGCAGCGAACCGATCAGCGTGCCGTAGATGACCATGCGGCGACGCCTGTAGACGTCCGGGTTGATGAACACCGCCAGGACGAGACCGACGACGCCGATCGCCGCGTAGACGACCTGGTGGCGGATGTAGTACCCCGGGTCGCCGGGGATGTCGTCGCGGGTGATCCCGTTCAGCAGCCAGAGCCCGTACGCGAGCAGCGCGGCGACGGCGCCGAGCATGAGCCAGTCGACCCGGCGCAGCAGGTGGCCGATATCGAGCACCGGGACGCTGCGGATGCCTGCGGTCGGGCGGCCGACGCGGGAGTCGAGCATTTAGTCGTTCCTCTGAGAGACGGTCGCGCCGCCGTTCTCGTGGAAGTATTCGCGGAAGATCTTCAGCGCGGCCGGTGCAGCGGCCTCGGCGCCGAAGCCACCGTTCTCGATCACGACACAGAGCGCGATCGTCGGCACCTGGCCGTTGTCGGACGGCCCGTAGCCGCAGAACCACGACTGGTCCAGCAGCCCAAGGCCCTTGACGTACTTCTGTGCCGTGCCGGTCTTGCCCGAGATCGACGTGGGGAACGACTTGAATACGGCGCTCGCGGTTCCCTGGCTGCCGTGCGTCGCGCCGTAGAGCCCGGCCTGGACGGCCGCAAGCATCGACGGGTCAACGCGGCTGTCGACAGGCGGCGGCGACGAGTAGCGGCGCAGGACGAGCGGGCCGGTCCGGCTTGTGCCCGGCTCCTCGACCTGGTCGAGGAGGTGCGGGCGGACGATCTTTCCGCCGTTCGCGATCATCGCGTAGAAGCGGGCCATCTGCAGGGGCGTGACCGTGAGGTCCTTCTGGCCGATCGCGAGCTGCACGGAGTCACCCGGCTTCCAGAGCTGGTCGACGCGCCAGTTCGTCGGATCGGTCTTTGCCGTGTAGGTGTGCAGCCGCCATGGGATCGTCGGCAGCAGGCCGCTCGACTCGCCGCCGATGTCGATGCCCGTCGGCCGCCCGAAGCCCCAGCGCGCGGCCCATTCCTGCAGGGGCTGGCGCGTGCCGGGCTGGTTGTAGAAATCCCAGCCCAGTTGGTAGAAGTAGGTGTCGCACGACTGCTCGAGCGCTTCCGGGAGCGTCAGCGGTCCCGACGAAGTCCCGTTCCAGTTGTTGAACTTGCCGCCGAAGACGGTCTTGCCGTCGGGCCCCGGCGGCACCGACCACGAGGCCGGGCAGTCGATCGTCGAGTACGGCGACATCAGGCCCTCCTCCATCGCCGCCAGCGCGGTGACCGGCTTGAACGTCGAGCCCGGCGGATAGAGGCCCGAGATCGCGCGGTTGACCATCGGGTAGTTGTCTGCCTCGGCCACCGCGGGATTGCCCGAGAGCAGCCGGTTGAGCTGCCTGTGCATGTTCGGGTTCACGAACGCGCCCGGCTGGAAGCCCGGCTCCGACGCGAGCGCGAGCACGTCGCCGTTCTGCGGGTTGATCGCGACCGCGGCGCCGCCGCGCGAGAAGTAGTTCTGGTTCCCCGCGGCGAGATGCTCCCCGTAGACGATCGCGTTCTGGGCCGCCTGCTGCAGCTTGGCGTCGAGCGTCAGCCGGACGGTGTCGCCGGGAGTCGGAGCCGCGGTGATCTGCAGGTCGCTGCGCGGGTGGCCTGCCGAGTCGAAGCGCGCCTGCGCCAGCCCGTCGCTGCCACGCAGGTAGCGGTCGAACGCCGACTCCACCCCACGCTGCCCGATCTCGTCGCCGAGGTGGTAGCCCTTCAGCGTCTTCAGCTGATCCTTGGTGATCTCACCGACGTTGCCGAGGGTCTGCGGCGCGAGCTCGCCCCAGGGATAGCGGCGCACCTGCGTCTCCTCGATCTTCACGCCCGGGAAATCCGTCTGGCGCTCGGAGAGGAACGTGACCACGTCCTCTGGGACGTTGTTCTTGATCGTGATCGGCGTCAGCGGGTCGAGCTTCTGCTGCTGGAGCTTCGCGAGCACGTCCGAGAGCGGGACGCCGAGGACGCGGGCGAGGTGCCGCATCTCGGCGTAGCGGCCCTTGTCCGGCAGGTTCGAAGGCCAGATGCGGATCGACGTGACCGTGCGGTTGTCGACGAGCACGCGCCCCCTGCGGTCGACGATCTGGCCGCGCGCCGCCTCGACCCGCACCTGGCGGAGCTGGTTGTCACGCGCGGCGCGGAGATAGTCCTCGCCCGAGAGCACCTGAAGCGCCCAGAGGCGCAGGAACAGGAGCGCGAACGCCGCGAGGGCGAACGCGCCCAGGATGCCGATCCTGAACGCGAGCTGCGGCGTGAGCCGGTACGGCTCCTCCACACGCGGGTCGCCGGGCAGGAAGGTGCGCGGCTTCGGGCGGTAGCTGGTGCTAGCCAACGAGCTCGACCTCGCGCGTGACCGATGCGATCAGCGTGCGGCGCGGGAACATCCAGCGGAAGAGCGCGTACAGCGGCAGCGTGAGAACGACGTTCATGATCAGCTGCGGCCACAACGAGTCGAACAGCATCCAGCGCGCCGAGGTGGGCTCGCCGATCGTGAACTGGAGCAAGAGGTTCCCTGCCGCGTAGAGCACGGTCACGACCGCGACGGCGAGAAACGGCGCGTGCGCACGGTCGCGCGCTGTCGTCTCGCCGTACCGGCCGCACCAGTAGCCGACGAGGGTCAGGAGCAGCGACGTCAGGCCGAGCGTGCCAAGCGAGACGGTGTCGAGCAGCAGGCCGGCCCAGAAGCCGGCGACCGCCCCGACCATCGACCCGGTCAGCAGCGCGACGACGGCAACCGTCACGAGGACGATGTCAGCCGAGCCACTCCCGATCTGGAGCGGGGCGAACACGGCGAGCTCGAGAAGGACGGCGACGAAGACGGCGCCGAGCGCCTTGAGCACCGCAACGGTCACGGCAGGCTCGGAACCGGGCCCTTGCGGAGCAGGACGACGACGTGGTCGATGCTGCCCAGGTCGGCGAACGGGGTGATGCGCACGAGCTTGAACGGGTCGGTGTCGCTCTGGCTGAACCCCTCGATCTGTCCGACCGGGATACCCCATGGGTAGAACGAGCCGCCGGACAGCCGCCCGGCCGTGGTCACGGTGTCGCTGTCGGCGACAACGTCCTGCTTGGACACCTGATCCATCGAGAGCGAGCCGGCGTCGGGGCCGCCCCCGCGCAGGATGCCCTTCGTGCCGTTGGCCGAATCGACGATCGCGACCGCGCTCGAGCGGTCGCTGATCAGCGTGACGACCGAGGTGCTCGGCCCGACCTTGGAGATGTGGCCGAGCAGCTGGCCGGGCGCGGTCGCGCTCACGACCGGGTCGTAGCGCCTGACGCCGTCGCCGCTGCCCGCGGAGATGCCGACCTGCTGCTGGTAGCTGGGCAGATCGGCGATCACGTCCGCCCGCAGCAGCGTGTAGTCGCCCTTGACGTACGACGGCGCAGGTGAGTTGCGCGTCACCCCGCCGAGCGCGGCGAGGCCGGTCGCGGATGCGGAGGCGGCGCGCTTCTGGAGGGCCGCGACCTGCTTCTTCAGGCGCATGTTCTCCGAGCGCGCGGTGCGCAGGTCGTCGAACCAGCCCCACGCGTCGCGGAACGGGCGGACGATGCGCTCGGCGCCGATCTGGAACGGCTCGAGGACGCTTGCGGCCGTCCCCTGCGCCGAATGCAGCGGCCCGGAATCGGCCTCGCGGAAATACGCCGTGGCGAGCACGAGCGAGACGACGACGAGCGCGACGACGACGGCACGCCTTCCGAGCGTCCCACCGGAGCGGGAGCCGAACGTCGAGGAGGCGGTGCGCTGAGCCGCGGCGCCGGTCGTGGCGAGCCGGACGCTTCGATGTCGGGGCACGGTTTTCGAGGTTACAGCAGGTCGCTTGCTGGGTCCTGGGCGCTAACTGCGACTTAAGGAACTAGCCGCGGTACCCGTTGCGGTAGCCGTTGCGGTGCTTGCTGCGGGCCTTGGCGGTCTTCTTCAGCTCCTCGAGCACTTCGAGGCTGCGGCCCGAACCGACCGCCACGCACGTGAGCGGCGAGTCGGCGAGCTGCGTGGGCATGTGCGTCTCGTGGCGGAGCCGCTCGTCGAGCCCGTGCAGCAGGGCGCCGCCGCCGGCGAGCACGATGCCGCGGTCCATGATGTCCGCGGCGAGCTCGGGCGGCGTCTTGTCGAGCGTCGAGCGGATCGCGTCGATGATCTGGCTGACCGGATCCTCGAGCGCCTCGCGGATCTCCTCGGAGTTGAGGATCACCGTCTTCGGCAGGCCGGTGAGCATGTCGCGCCCGCGCACCTCGGCCTGCACCTCCTCGCGCATGCGGAAGGCGGAGCCGACCTCGAGCTTGATCTCCTCGGCCGTCTGCTGGCCGATCAGAAGCTTGTACTCCTTCTTGACGTGGCCGACGATTGCCTCGTCCATCTCGTCGCCGCCGACGCGGAGGCTCTGCGAGACGACGATGCCGCCGAGCGAGATGACGGCCACCTCGGTGGTCCCGCCTCCGACGTCGACGATCATGTTCCCCGTCGGCTCGGAGACCGGCAGGCCGGCGCCGATCGCGGCGGCCATCGGCTCCTCGATCAGATGCGCCTCGCGCGCACCCGCCGACAGGGTCGCCTCCTCGACCGCCCGCTTCTCCACCCCCGTCACGCCCGACGGGACGCAGACCACCACGCGCGGGTGCGCAAAGCGGTTCTGGTGCACCTTCTGGATGAAGTGGCGAAGCATCTGCTCCGTCACGTCGAAGTCGGCGATGACGCCGTCCTTCAGCGGCCTGATCGCAGTGATCGAGCCCGGGGTGCGGCCGAGCATGCGCTTCGCCTCGACGCCCACCGCGTGGACGTCGCCGGTGCGCTGGTCGATCGCGACGACCGAGGGCTCCGACAGCACGATGCCCCGGCCGCGCACGTACACGAGCGTATTGGCGGTGCCGAGATCGACGGCCATGTCACGACCGCCGAAGCCACTCAAGCTGTCAAGAAACCCCATAGGAGCAGGCGATACTACAGAGGCACCGTCGCGCCGCCTAGTGCGCGCCGGGCCTCGACGGTAGCGGATCAACCGAAGCCGTAGAGTCCGGGGAAGCGCTCCGCGAGCAAACGTACGAGCAGCGCCGCCGGCAGGCCGACCACGTTCAGGTAGTCGCCCTCGACCCGCTCGACGAGCGCCGCACCGAGGCCCTGTATGGCGTAGCCGCCCGCGCGCCCCTCCCACTCGCGCGTCGCCTCGTAAGCCGCGAGGTCGGCGGGGGTCGAGGCGCCGGAACGTCACCGCGCGTCTCCTCGGCCTCGACCACCTCCCAGCCCGGCGTCACCAGGCACAGGCCCGAGATCACGTGGTGCGTGTGCCCACCCAGCGCGTCAAGCATCTCGACCGCGTCCTCGGCGCCGGCGGGCTTGCCGTACACGCGGCCGTCGAGCCACACGGTGGTGTCGACGCCGAGCACGGGCCGCCCATCCGCCCAGCGCACAACGGACCGCGCCTTCCCGCGCGCGTGCGCGCGCACGAGAGCGTGCGGGTCGGCGTCGGGCGGGTCGTCCTCCTCGTACTCGGGCGCGATGACGTCGAAGGGGATCCCGAGCTGTTCGAGGATCGCGCGCCGCTGCGGCGAGGTGGAGGCGAGAAGCAGCGGAGGTGCCGGCGGAACGCTCACTCGGCCAGGATCGCAGCCCCGCCATCCGGCGGGAGCGGTACCACATCGGTATCGCTCCCTCCCTCAAGGCCGTCGCCGTGCTCGCCGCGCTGGCGCTCGTGCCGGCCGCGGCGGCCCGCACGGGCGTCGCGCGGGGCACGGTCAAGATGAGCGGCGGCGAGGCGCGCGAGATCGCGTGGCGCTTCGCCCAGGACTGGGCTGACCTGCTCGACGGCAGTGCGCTCGTCCGCGGCTGCGACAGAACCGCGTCGAACCGAGCGATCTGCCGCTTCCACGTCTCCGGGCCGACGACGTGCGAGGTGCACCGCCTGATCGTGTGGAAGTCGGCGCCGCACACGTACTACGCACGCGCCCGCGGCGTCTCGTGCGGACGTCAGCCCGTGGCCCAGGCGAGCACGTCGCGGAAGCCGTAGTCCGAGAGGCTCCCGAACAGCGGCTCCCGGGTCAGCTTCGCGCGCGTCGTCGCGGGACTGGAGATCCCGCAGAGGAAGCGTGCGACCTGGCGCGGCGCGCCGAGCGCGTCGGGGTGCGCCGCGGAAACCGCGTCGACGCCCGCGCGCTGCGCGACCTGTTCGATGCCCGGCCGCGGCGCGGGCGTGCCCAGCGACTGCACGCCGCCGAGGCAGTGGCTGCAGTGCCCGCACGCCTCGGTGCGATCCTCGCCGAAGTACGCGGCGAGCTCGCGCACCTGGCAGCCGTCGAGCTCGACGAGCGCGAGCACCCGGCCGACACGGGACGTCTCCGACTGCTCACGTCGCTGCAGGCGCGCGGCGACCTCGTCGACCAGCTCGTCAAGCGACGGCGGCTGCTGCAGAAGCGTGTAGCGCTGGCGCACGTCCGCGGCCCGGATTTCGGCGAGCCCCTGCTGGTCGAGATAGTCGAGCGCCGCCACGATCCTCGAGCGCGCGGCACCCAGTGCCGCCGCGCTCGCCTCCGGATCGATGGTCGTCCAGGTGCGCCCGGTCTTGCCGCTCTCGAAGACACGGCGGAGGAAGTCCGACCGGGATTCGTCGAAGCCCGCGACGAGATCGTCGAGCGATCCCTCGAGCGGACGGACCTTGTAGCCGGCGTAGAACGGCGTCCCCTGGCGCAGCAGGCCGTCCAGCTCGAGGTACGTCAGCACCGTCCGCAGGACGAGCTGGCGGATGTCGTGCCGCGCCGACAGGTCGAACTCGGCGACCGCAAGCTCCTCGCCCACCTCGTGCGCGAACACCTCGTCGAGGACAGCGGCCAGCGCCTCCCGCGTCGGCGTATCGCCGTACGCGAAGTTCTCCAGCGTGGGCACGTCGTCGGGGCACGCGAGCAGCTCGCAAACGCTCGGCTCGCCGTCCCGGCCCGCCCGGCCGATCTCCTGCGAGTACGACTCGAGGCTCTTCGGCAGGTTGTAGTGGTAGACGGCACGGACATCCGCCTTGTCGATGCCCATGCCGAACGCGATCGTCGCAACCACCACGTTGCGGTCCGAGCCCGACCACCAGTCCTGGACGGCGACCCTGTCCTCGGGGCTCATGCCCGCGTGGTACGCCCGCGCCGGGACGCCGCCCTCTGCCAGCAGCGCCGCGACGTCCTCCGCCGTGCGCTGCAGCGTGACGTAGACGATCGCCGACCCGGCCGGCCGCTCGCGGATGCGCGCTACCAGCAGCCCGTCGCGCTCGGCCGCCGCAACCGGCGTGGTCAGCAGCGTCAGGTTCGGCCGGTAGAAGCCGGTCACGACCGAGTCCCGCTCCTCGATCTCGAACCCGAGGCGGATGTCGGCGGCCACGGCCGGCGTCGCCGTCGCGGTCAAGGCGAGCACGCGCTCCGCGCCCAGCTCACGAGCGCGCACGGCGAGCTTCAGGTAGTCGGGCCGGAAGTTGTGGCCCCACTCCGAGATGCAGTGCGCCTCGTCCACGGCGAAGAGCGAGATGCGCGCGCCCGCGAGCTGTGCGAGGAAGCGCTCGTTGTTGAACCGCTCCGGGGCGACGTAGAGCAGCTTCAGCGTCCCCGCCCGCAGCCGCGTCGTCACGTCGCGCAGCTCGTCCGGCCCGAGGCTGGAATCGAGGCGGGCCGCGGCGACGCCCCGCTTCGAGAGGAAGTCGATCTGGTCCTTCATCAGCGCGATCAGCGGCGAGACGACAACGGTGACGCCGTCGAGCAGCAGCGCAGGCAGCTGGTAGCAGAGGCTCTTGCCGCCGCCTGTCGGGAAGACCGCCAGCGCCGACCGGCCTTCGAGCAGCGTGTCGATCACCTGCTCCTGACCGGGCCGGAACGACGCGAAGCGGAACGTGTCGGCGAGGACGTCTTGCGGGCGGGTCTCGGTCGCACTCATGGCCGTCGACGGTACCCACGGTCGAGTGCCAGGCACTGTGACAATTCTGTTGCCGTGCCTGGCACCGTGCGGATCAACGCTTGCGCGCGCGCCAGATCTCCTCGGCCGGCCACTGCACCGCCCAGGCAGGCGTGAACAGGTTGTGCCGGCTCGGCTGCGCCCCGGGGTCGCCCTGCAGCTCCACCAGGTCCTCGACCTCGAAGCCGCTCGAGCGGAAGAGCCCGATCCAGTCCCCGTAGCCGAGGTGGAAGTCGACCGAGTCGTCGTCCGGCCACTCGAAGCGGTGCATGCCGAAGTACGGCCGCTGGAAGCGGGTGCCGGCGGGCATGTCGGCCTCGAGCGCGGGCAGGCAGAGGAAGAGCAGCGTCCCGTTCACGAGCAGGACGATGTGCCCTCCCGGGCGTAGGACGCGGGCCGCCTCCGGAATCCAGACGTACGGGTCGGCCCAGATGCTCGCGCCGTACTCCGAGACGACGAGGTCGAACGACTCGTCGTCGAACGGGAGCGCCTCGGCGCTGCCGTGCACGAGTGGGAACTCGACCCCGAACTCCTGCTGGAAGCGGCGCGCCGTCGCCAGCTGCTCCTCGGAGACGTCGATGCCCGTCACGTGGGCGCCGCGGCGCGCGAGCCGGGCGGATACGTAGGCGGTGCCGCAGCCGGCCTCGAGGACGTCGCGCCCATCGAGCTCCGGCAGCACCCGCGCCTCGGCCTCCGGAACGCTCGTGATCCCCCACGTGATCGTGTCGTCCGCCCAGTGGCGGCGGCCCGCCTCGACGTACTCGGCGGCCCAGACGTTCCACTCGGCGCGGTTTCGGGCCGCGTGCTCGCTCAGCTCCACTTCCGCACCGCCCAGATCTGCTCCATCGGCCACTGCCGCGCCCATTCGGTCTGGACCTCGTCCCGGTAGGTCGAGACGGCTCCTGCCGGAGGCTGCACCTCGTGCAGCCGCTCGACCGTCAGCCCGTGCGCGCGAAAGAGCCGGATCCAGCCGCCCTGCGTACGCGTGAAGGCGACAGGCTCGTCGGGCTCGTCCTCCCACTCGATCCGCCCCAGCCCGAAGTAGGGCCGGTGCAACTCGGGGTCGATGACCTCTCCGGACCCCGGGCGCCAGCAGAGCTGCGAGAGCGGCGTCGTGTGCGAGAAGGCGAGCAGGCCCTCCGGCCGGAGCAGCCGCGCAACCTCGGGCACGGTGATGTCCGGGTCCTGGAACGTCATCGCGCCGTGGTCGCAGAAGATGATGTCGAAGCTGGCGTCCGCGAACGGGGCCTCGCCGGCGCTCGCGTGCACGAGCGGGAAGTCGACGCCCGCTTCTTCGAGCAGCCGCGCGGCGTGCTCGAGCTGGCGTGCCGAGTTGTCCATGCCCACCGGCCGCGCGCCCTGCTGCGCGAGCAGGATCGACCACTGGGCTGCACCGCATCCGTACTCGAGCACGTCCAGGCCGGAGACGTCGCCGAGGATGAGCAGCTCGCTCTCGGGGATCTGCCACATGCCCCAGCGCGGCTCCGGGCGGCCGAGCATCTCTACGCAGATGCGCTGCCCGTCCGAAGATCCCGGCTCTCCGGCGGGACCCCAGAAACCCTGACGGGTCCGCGGGCTCGCCGGAAGCGCGAAGCTCCCGCCGCGCCGGACCGCCCCGCCGCGCAGAGACCGCCGCCGCGCAAAACCGCCCCGCGGCACTCCCCGGAAAACAGGCTGCGGACTCGGTTTACCGGCCCGTCTCGCCTACCATGACATGCGAGGCGTGTTAAGACCCATCCGAATCCGCAAGGGGCGCGACCCAAAAGTGCCAGCGATCCTAGACAGCATCCTCCCCGCCGGCGAGGGCAGGATCCTGCGCCAGCTCACAGCGGATCAGTGAGCAGATCAACTCGGTTGAGGACGACTTCGTCGCGCATGAGCGATGCTGAGCTGCGGGGGATGAGGGAAGAGTTCCGGCAGCGGCTCGCCGACGGCGAGTCACTCGACGACATGCTGCCCGAGGCGTTCGCCGCCGTCCGCGAGGCGGCCAAGCGCACGCTGGGCCAGCGGGCCTTGACGTACAGCTCATGGGCGGCGCGGCGCTGCACCTGGGCAACATCGCCGAGATGCGCACGGTGAGGGCAAGACGCTCACCGGTGGTTCCCGGTCTACCTGAACGCGATCGCCGGCAAGGGCGTGCGCGTCATCGCGGCCGACGACTACCTGGATGTTCGTCGGCTCCTGCGTGGGCGCTCACACCGACTGGTCGGCCGCCCACGAGTTCGGCCGCTCGATTCGGGCGCCGTCTCGCCCGGCGGCGCCGCAGCCTCTCTCCGACAGCGCGCACACCTGCGACAACCCGGAGGATCTACTAGGTGTCTACCCGTTCACGTACGGCGACCCGCTCGCCTCCGCGATCCTCGACCCGGGCCACGACGACTACTACGGGAACGCCGGCCCTCGTGGACATCCGCGACTCGCGGCTACCTGAAGCACCTGGACGCGCAGGTGCACCTCGGCCGTACGATCGCGGGCGCGGGCGGCGGGCTCGTCAGCACCAACGTCGCCCGGGGTGGGTGCGCCGCCAGCTGCTCACCGACTGGGACGCCGGCTCCAACGTCACGCTCGGCCCGTGCTCGGTGAACGGCCGCCGGTTCTTGGCTGGTCGGCGACTGCACCGGCTCCTCGACCGTGCGAGCTGGCGCTGGACGCATCGAAGTCCGGTGACGGCGTTCGTTCGCGGCCGCCTCCTTCCCCGCTTCGGGTCTCCGTCGTCGGCCGCGGCCGTCGCCGCCGCCCGGCCGGATCCGCTGCCGGCCGCGCTGCCGCGCCGCGTTCACCGCGTTCGTGCCGGTGCGGCTGACCGCGAGGCCCGCGAAGGGCTGGCGGCTGAAGGCGTGGTCGGGCGCGTGCTCCGCGGCCGGGCGCTCACGTGCGCGGTGCCGATGAGAAGGCCGCCGCGGCGCGCGCGCGTCGTTGATCGCAAGAAGCCGCTAGCAGCTCGCGCTCGAGGGGCGCCATCGTCAGCCCCTGCGTCGCCTGAGCCCGTCCAGTAGTGCTCGGCCACCTCGCGGTGGCCGCTCCAGACGACCGCGCTGCCCGTGTTGTGGATCCGGTCGGCGATACGCGAGGCCGTGCTCGTAGCTGATCCCGGGCAGAACGTGGCGAGCGCGGACGGCGACGCCCTGGAACGTGTTGTGGTTGTCGTTCAGGACGATCACGTTCCACGGGCGGCCGAGGCCGGTGCCCGTGTCCGCGGTCGCGCGCTCCGTGGTCGGCGTCATCCGCCGAGCCACTCTCGAGCTCGGTGTGGCGCTCGGGCCGCGTCGCCGCGTCGAGCTCGCCGCGCAGCTCGCCGACCGTGCCGTACCGCTCGGCGAGCACGTCGTGGTCGTGGATCGTCTCGAGGTTGACCTGGCGCGAGAAGCACGAAGTCGTCGTCGGCCAGCTCGGGGTACGCGCTCGAGCGTCGCCGCGAGCGCGACGCGCACCGAGTCCTCGACGAAGCGCGGCTGCAGGTGCGCGTGCTCGACGACGAAGCAGCTCGTCGGGCCGCTTCAGCAGCTCGTAGACCGGCGCGCTCATCGAGCGCTCGACGATGCTCGACGAGGTCGCTCGGCGTCGAGGTCGCTGGCGGTGCCGACGTAGAGCGTGCCGCGGCCGCGCTGGTTGTGCGTCGCGATCGGGACGAGCTCGAGGATCCGCTCGACGTCGACGCTCGCCGAAGCCCGGCCTCGGCGAGCCGCTCGGCCGCGCGGCTCGCGGACGAGCCCCTGCGCGCAGGGGCAGGCGTTGATGCCGGTCGCCTCGACGCCGACGACGCGGCGCGTGCCCGCGCTCGGACGCGGCCGCGATCCCGATCAGCGAGACCATCTCCTGCGTCGGCAGCCCGGTCACCGGCGTCTCGCGCTGCATCGGCTAGCGCGCGTCGATCCGCACCTCGGCGCGGAGCGGCGCGCTGCCGCTCGACGATCTGGCGCGGCGATGTGCTCGGCGAGCTCCTCGACGAGCAGCGCCTCGCCGATCACGACGCTCTCGATCGCCTCGTCGAAGAGCTCGGGGAAGCGCGACATGTGCACGCCCTTCTGCGCCGGGTCGAGGTCGACCGTGCACTCGATCTCGGCCGCATCACCTTCTCGGCGTCGCCGCGGCGGATGCGGATCGCCTTCTGCACGCCCGTGACGCCGGCGCGCGAGAGGGC
>CAWCYR010000010.1:0-14363 GCA_963799895.1 uncultured Thermoleophilia bacterium | reverse complement strand
CGGAGCGGGCCGCCGGAGATCCCGTGGCTGGAGCCGGACGTCCTCGACCATCTGCGCGGTCTGCACGCGCGCGGGGTGGGCGATGTGGTCGTCGCGCCGCTCGGGTTCCTGTCCGATCACGTCGAGGTGCTGTACGACCTCGACGTCGAGGCGGCCGAGCTCGCCGCCGAGCTCGGGCTCGGCTTCGTCCGGGCGCGTACGCCCGGAACACATCCGCGCTTCGTCGCCGCCATTCGCGAGCTGATTCAGGAGCGGCTCGACCCGGCTGCGCCGCACATCACCGTCGGCCGGCTGCCCGCGAACCCCGACACCTGCGTTCCCGACTGCTGCCGCCCGGGGACGGGGCGGCCGAGTCCCTGGGAGGAAGCGGTCGCCGCTGCTTGACACATCGACGTTCGTCTATATATAAGAGATACTCGATGGATGTTGCGTGCTGCGAGCCGCTCTCGACCCCGGCCCTCACGGAGGAGGCGGCGGTCGAGACCGCCGAGCTCTTCAAGGCGCTCGCCGACCCGTCGCGCGTCCGCATCGTGAACGTGCTGGCGACGAGCGGCGAGCCGCTGTGCATCTGCAACCTGGTCGAGCCGCTCGGGCTCTCCCAGCCGACGGTGTCGCACCACATGAAGAAGCTTGCGGACGTCGGGATCGTCGAGCGTGAGCAGCGCGGCCGGTGGGCGTATTTCACGCTCCGGCCGCAGGCGGTCGACGCACTCGCATCCGTGACCGACCTGAGAGGAGCGTGCTGCTGATGGGCTGCTGCGACGACTGCTGCCGCGACGGCGACGACTGCTGCTGAGTTGAAGGCTCTCTTCGTCTGCGTCGGGAACCAGGGCCGCAGCGTGATGGCCGAACGGCTCTTTCGCGCTGCGGCCCCCGGCGCCGAGGCGCGGTCGGCCGGGAGCCGGCCCGGCGACGCGGTGCACCCCGAAGTACTCGAGGCGCTCGCCGAGGTCGGCATTGATGCCTCGGACCACGTGCCGCAGCTGCTGACCGAGGAGCTCGTCGAATGGTCCGACACGGTGATCGCGACCTGCGACGACTCGTGTCCCTACGTGCCCGGCAAGCACTACGAGAACTGGGAGATCACCGACCCGATCGGGCTCCCGGTCGAGCAGGTGCGGACGATCCGCGACGAGATCGAGCGGCGCGTGCGCGCGCTCAGCGAACGAGCTTGAAGACGTCGGCCTGCACGGCCACGCCGGTGTTCCGGCGGATCAGCTGCGCGAGCGTGGTGCGGTAGTCGATGCCGTAGCGCTTGCGGATGCGCACGAGCTCCGGGTCGTTCGCGTAGTAGAACCGGTCGCCGTCGCGGAGTGCGGTGAACTGGCGCTTCCACGAGGCGAGCTGGAGGGGGCCGAACTCGGTGCCGTTGACGTGCGGCTCGGAGACCATCCCGACGTACGCGTCGAGCCGGCCGACATCGCCGTAGACAGCGTCGAGCCGGGACGCCAGCGTCGTCCGCCGCACACCGCTGACCGCGTCCTCGAGCGCCTGCTCGGTGCCGGGTGCGATCGACGTGCCGTCGCGGGTGCGCAGGCTGACGAATTGAAGCGACGCCGGATCGTCGATCCAGTCCGGCTCGGACGGCAGCGCCGCCTCGCGCTCGCCCGTGACCGCCGCGAACGTCGTCTCCGGCGATAGCCCGTACGCGTGGCGGAGGGCGTTGTAGGACGGGATGCCGTGGTCGCGCGACCGCTCGAGGTCGATCGCGGCGAGGTCCTCCACGCCCGAGAAGCAGTTTGGGTTCACGAGGCGCGGGTCGCCGCAACTGGTCGCGAAGGTCTTCGGCAGCTGGAAGAGCACGCTGCGGAGCGAGTCGTCGACCTGCTCGTCGTTCCGGTACTCGCGCTCGTTGCCGAGAGCCTGGAGCATCGGGCCGACCCCGATCGCGTGCAGCAGGTCGGGATTGCCGAAGGTGAGGTCGAGCGGGACGTCGAGCAGGTACCGCCCGCGAGCCGCATCGACCTGGATGCCCGAGGTCCGGAAGGACGTGAGCTGGGCAGCCGACCAGCGCCCTGCCGGCGCCGAGATGTCGAAGTTGCCGTGCACCATGCTGTGCCCGCGGTAGCCGACCGTCGCGAACTCGTTCGTGATCGCCGCGTCGACGGTCGGGCGGTAACCGCGGTAGGGCGAGAGCCGCACGCCGAACGTGTGGAGGAACTGACCGTACGTCACGTACTGCTCCTCGGCGCCGACGACGCGCCGCGCGATCTGAAACCGGGTCTGTCCGAGAGCGCGCGCGGGAGCAGCCCGACGATGCGGTTGTGCTCGCGCGCCATCAGCGTCTGGATCGCGCCGAGCGCGACGTTCTCGTTCGCCCGCACGTCGCCGGCGACCATCGCCTTGCCCGGCGTCCCGACAAGCGGGCCGAAGAGGTCCATCGGCGGCGCGGACAGGCGCGCGCTCGCGCGCGGCAGGTACCTGTCGGGCGTGAGCAGGAGCCGGGCGCCGTCTCTGAGCCAGGTGAGCCGCCCGCGCGTCGTGCCGTATACGTTCGACGCGTCGATGTAGCTGCTCACGGTGTTGAGCTGCTGGCGCGGCGAGGTCACGCCGGTGCCGGGCGCGGCCGGCGTGCGCGAGAAGCCGATCAGGCCGAGGTCGTCGGTGAAGCGCTCGAGCGGGTCGGCCGTGGTGAAGGCGATCGGCGCGTCCTCGCCCGGGCCCTCGTCGGCGAGCCCGATGTCGTGGTCGACGAACTGCGCCCAGGCCCAGCCCCACTGGGTGACGTCGTTCTCGGAGAAGAGATTCTGGCCGAGGTCGTTGAAGATTCGATTGCTGACGTACCGGGGCGACGGCCCGGCGACCATCGACGAGATGCCGTCGGCGTAGTCGGGCGGGGCGATGCGCGGATAGATCGTCCCGGCGGCGCCCCACGCCGGATTGCGGAGGTTGTTGCCGCTCCCGTCGAGCGTCCGCGACGCCGCCGCGGCCTGCGCGGCGAGGGCGAGAGATGCGATGACGACTGCGAGTACCCGCATCCGGCCGTTCTAGCGGAAACGGCGGGCCCGTCTGGACCCGCCGCACCTTGAGGGGAGGATTGAGGGGAGGAGCTACGAGGCCTGAGCGGGCCTCGTCCCGAGCGTGACCGTCACGGTGCGCGAGGAACCGTTGCGCGTGACCGTCAGCCGGACCTGGTCACCGGGCCGGTGTGCGTCGATGAGGCTCTGCAGCTCGGCCGCGGAGGAAACGGACTGCCCGTCGATGGCGGTGATCACGTCGCCGCCGGTCGGGTACTGCTGGCCGTCCAGGACACGGTTGCCGGTCTTCGCCTTGAGGCCCGCCTTCGCGGCGGGCTGGCCCGGAATCGTCTGCTGGACGGCGACGCCGGCCGCCTCGCCGAGCTGCCCCGCCACCGCCGAGGGGATCTCGGTGATCGAGACGCCGAGGTAGGCGTGCTTAACGTTGCCCTTGGAGATCAGCTGGTCGGCGATCGACTTCATCGTGTTCGAGGGGATGGCGAAGCCGATGCCGGCGTTGTCGCCGGAGTCGCTCTGGATCTGCGCGTTGACGCCGACGACCTCGCCGCGCAGGTTGAAGAGGGGGCCGCCGGAGTTGCCGTGGTTGATGGCGGCGTCGGTCTGGATCGCGTCGTTGATGGTGAAGTTGTTGGGCGCGTCGATCTGCCGGTGCAGCGCGCTGACGATGCCGGCCGTGACGGTGTTGACGAGGCCGAACGGGCTGCCGACGGCGACGACTGGGTCGCCGACGACGAGCTGGCTGGAGTTGCCGATCGGGAGCGGCTTCAGCAACGACGCGGGCGCGTCGACCTTGATCACCGCGATGTCGGTCGACGGGTCGGTGCCGACGACGGTCGCCTTGTAGGTGCCGCCGTTCGGGAAGTCGACGCTGACCGAGTTTGCGCCGCTGACGACGTGGTCGTTGGTGACGATGTATCCGGTCTTCGAGTAGACGAAGCCCGAGCCCTGCGCCTCGCCCGTCTGGCCGAGCTGCGAGGTCGTCTCGACCTTGATCTCGACGACGGAGCTCTTCGCGCGCGTCCAGACGCCGTTCACGCTCAGCGCGCTCGCCGAGGACGTCGGCTGCGCGTTCGTGACCGTGACGTTCCGCGTGACCGTCGTCTTGTCGCCGGACGAATCGATCGTGGCCGTGACGACGGCCGCCGTCGTGGCGCCGACCGCCGCGGCCGCCAGGAGCGCGGTTACGGCCGTGCGAAAGCGGATGCGTTTCTCGTTCACCGGCGCCGGCGGTGGCGCCGGCGGCTGAATGGGCGGGAAGGGGGAAGGCTGGGACGGTGGGAACATGGTCGGCTCGTTTTCCTCTCGTTCTATCGGCGTTGTCCGCCATACAGTGGAGCAACGCGTTAAAGCAACGGTGAATGGCGCCTAAGACCCGGGTAAGACTTCCCGGAGGGCGTGCCGTCTTAACGCTGGTTCACAATCGGGCGGCAGACTGCGTGTCATGCGGATTCTGGTCGTCGACGACGAGCGTGCGGTGCGTGAATCGCTCCGGCGTGCACTCCAGCTCGAAGGGTACGAGGTGGAGCTGGCCGAGGACGGCGCGGATGCGCTCGCGAAGCTGAACGGCGGCGGCACCCCGGACGCCGTGATCCTCGACGTGCTCATGCCGACGATCGACGGGCTCGAGGTCTGCCGGCGTATCCGCCGCGAGGGCAACGCGGTGCCGGTGCTGATGCTGACCGCTCGCGCCGAGGTCGAGAGCCGCGTCGCCGGGCTCGACGCCGGGGCCGACGACTACCTGCCGAAGCCCTTCGCGCTCGAGGAGCTGCTCGCGCGGCTGCGTGCGCTGCTGCGCCGGTCGGGCGGCACCGACGAGGTGCTGTGCTTCGAGGACCTCGAGCTCGACCCGAGCACGCGCGAGGCCCGCCGCGGCGGCGAGCTTATGGAGCTGACGCGAACGGAGTTCAACCTGCTCGAGCTCTTCATGCGCAACCCGCGGCAGGTGCTGACGCGCTCCACGATCTTCGAGCGGGTCTGGGGCTACGACTTCGGGTTCGCCTCCAACTCGCTGGACGTCTACATCGGCTACCTGCGCCGCAAGACCGAGGCAGGCAACCGCCCGCGCCTGATCCAGACCGTGCGCGGCGTCGGATACGCGCTCCGACCGCAGTGAGCTTCCGCGTCCGCATCACGCTGCTCGTGACCGGTGCGGTCGCGATTGCGATCGTCCTCGCGTCGGTGTCGCTGTTCATCGTCGTGCGCGATCAGCTCTACTCGGGTGTAGACAGCGCGCTGCGCGAGGACGGGATCGCACTGAACGCTCGCGATATCCACCAGCTGGAGAACGCGCTGTACGGCCCGGACGCCACTCTCCTCGGCAGTTATCCGCAGCTCGTGCTCGCCGACGGCGAGACTGCGCGGAGCCAAGGCCAGACGTTCCCGCTTCCGGTCACGAAGCAGACGCTCGAGGTCGCCAGGAGCCAGGCAGGCGCGTTCTATACGAGCGCCGACGTTGCGGGCACGCACCTGCGTATCTACACGGTGCCATTTCATCTCGGTCGAGGGTTCGCGATCCAGGTGGCGCGTCCGCTCGACCAGGTCGACCGGTCGGTCCGGCGCACGCGGAAGATCCTGTTCTTCGCCGCCCTCGGCGGCATCGGCCTGGCCGCGATTCTCGGCCTGCTCGTCTCGGGCGCGGCGGTCGCACCCATCCGCCGGCTCACGCGCGCGACGGAGAACGTGACCGAGACTGGCGATCTGTCGGAGCGGATCGAGGTGCACGGCAAGGACGAGCTCAGCCAGCTCGCCACCCGCTTCAACGAGATGCTCGCAGCGCTCGAGGACTCGACGCGCGCCCAGCGGCAGCTGGTCGGCGACGCGTCACACGAGCTGCGCACGCCGCTGACCAGCCTGCGGACGAACATCGAGGTGCTCGCCCGCGACCGCCCGCTCCCGCCGGGTGAGCGCGAGCGGCTGCTCGACGACGTCGTCGAGCAGCTCGGGGAGATGACCGAGCTGATCAACGAGCTCATCGAGCTGGCGCGCGGCGAGCAGCATGTGAGCGAGCCAGAGGACATCCGCCTCGACCTCGTCGCGCAGGCCGCCCTCCAGCGCGTCCAGCGCAACCGCCCGACGGTCACGTTCCTGACGCACTTCGAGGAGTCGCCGATCGTCGGGGTCCCCGCGACGCTCGAGCGGGCGATCGGCAACCTGCTGGACAACGCCGCCAAGTGGAGCCCGCCCGGAGGGATCGTCGACGTGACCGTCTCGGGCGGCGAGGTGCTGGTGCGCGACCAGGGGCCGGGGATCGCCGACGAGGATCTCCCGTTTGTCTTCGACCGCTTCTACCGCTCCACGGCTGCGCGCGGCATGCCCGGCTCCGGGCTCGGCCTCGCCATCGTCCGGCAGGTCGCGCACGCGCACGGCGGCGAGGTCACGGCCGAGCACGCCGAGGGCGGCGGCACCCTGATGCGGCTTCGCCTGCCGGTCTCAGCACCGCTGGAACCGGTTCACAGCGAAGTCACAGCGGTGTCTTAGGGACGACTTACACGGCCCCGGTTAGCTGCTGTCCATGGCAGACAGCAACCAACACGGAGGCATCATCATGATCAAGCGTCACAAGCGGTCGGTGGCCGCCGGCGCGGTCGCGCTCTTTGCGATCGCGGGCGGCGGAGCAGCCGTCGCCGCAACACAGAGCACCTCCCCACGGGCGCAGAGCAACGCGATCGTCGCGGACGCGGCGGGCCAGCTCGGCGTCACCTCGACGCAGCTGTCCGACGCGCTCAAGCAGGCGCTCTCCAACCAGGTCGACGCGGCGGTCACCGCCGGCCGGCTCACCCAGGCCCAGGCGACCGAGCTGAAGGCCGCCATCAAGGCCGGCGACGTCCCGCTCGTCGGGCTCGGCCCCGGCGGCGGCGGCCCCGGCTTTGGCCATCATGGCCCGGGTCCGGGCCTTGACGCGGCGGCGAGCTACCTCGGCCTGACCCAGTCGCAGCTCTTGACCCAGCTGCAGGCGGGCAAGTCGCTCTCCGACGTCGCGAAGGCGAACGGCAAGACGGTCGACGGGCTCGTCGCGGCGATGGTCGCGGACGCGAAGCAGCACATTGCGACCGACGTCGCCGCGGGCCGCCTGACCGCGGCGCAGCAGACCCAGATCCTGTCGGACCTGGAGCAGCACATCACCGACATGGTGAACGGCACCATGCCGCAGCGGCCGGACTTCGACGGCCCGCCCCCTGGGGCTCCACAGCAGTCCTCGTCGGTGGGGACGGCAGCCTGATGGAACCCGCCCGCCCCTCGCGGATCGAGGAGGCGCGGCACCGCGCGTCGAGGGCCAAGACGGCCCTCGGCGCGGGCGCCGCTGTCGCGTTCGCCGCGGCGGCCGGGCTCGCCTGGTCGGGCCACTCCGGCAAGACCGCCAGCGCCTCGTCGTCCTCGGCGGGCACCTCGTCTCCGGTGACCTCGTCTGGCGACGGCAGCTCCTACTACTCCAACGACGACAACAGCGGCTTCAGCTTCGGCTCGGGCTCGGTGAGCCCGAGCTCCGGCTCGCAGCCGCAGGTGGGCACGAGTGTCTCCTGACGCCTTCCGCAGCATGGGCGTCGACATCGTCGTCGGCGGCGCCTCCGCGGCCGAGCTCGGCCGCATCCAGCGCCTGTTCGACGAGTGGGATCGGGTTTTCAGCCGGTTCCGCCCCGCGAGCGAGCTCAGCCTCGTCAACGCTGTCCCCCGCGACACCGTTCTCGTCTCTCCCCTCTTCGCGCATGTCGTTCGCGTCGCGCTGGACGCTGCGCGGAGCACCGGCGGCCTCGTCGACCCGACCCTCGGAGGGGCGATCGAGGCGGCCGGGTATGACCGCGACTTCGCCGCGCTGCCGCACGACGGCGCACTCGGCAGGCCCCAGCGCGGTCGCCCCGACACCGTGAGCCTCGCCGGGCGAATCCTCTCGCGCCCGGCGGGGCTCCGGCTCGATCTCAACGGTGTGGTCAAGGGCATGGCCGTCGATCGCGCCCTCTCGCTGATCTCGCGTGACGGGTACGTCTCGGCCGGCGGCGACGTGGCCGCGCGCGGCGGCGTGATCGTCGCGCTTCCGGGCAACGGCTCGGTGCGCCTCGACGCCGGCGGCCTCGCGACGAGCGGCAGCTCGCGGCGGCGCTGGCTGCGCGGCGGCGCCGAGCAGCACCACCTTCTCGATCCGTCGAGCGGTCGCCCAGCGCAGGTGCCGTGGGCGGAGGCCACGGTCGCGGCCGGAAGCTGTGCCGCGGCGGACGTCGCCGCGAAGGCGGCGTTCCTGCTCGGCTGGGACGGCCCGGCCTGGCTTGACGAACGCCGCCTCCCGGGCCGGTTCCTCACGGGCGACACCGTCGTCCTGAATCATTCGTGGCGCTCGTCGATCGAGCGGCGTGTGGCGGCGTGAACCTCGCCTGGTACGTCGCGCGCTCGGGCGGGATGGTGGCCTTCGGGCTGCTGACCGCCTCGGTGCTGCTCGGGATCCTGCTCGCCGGCCGCAAGACGCTCCCGCGCTGGCCGCGCTTCGCGGTCGAGGACGTGCACCGGTTCGCCGGCACGCTGACCTGGACGTTCATCGGCGTGCACGTCGCCGGGCTGCTCGTCGACACCTACATCGGCTTCTCGCTTCGCCAGGTGCTGATCCCGTTCACGTCGTCGTACCGCCCGGCCGCCACGGCGGCGGGCATCGTCGGCGCCGAGCTGCTCGCGGCGATCGGGATCACCAACCAGCTCAAGGACCGCCTCCCACACTCCCTCTGGCGGCGCACGCATTACCTCAACTTCGCCGTCTGGGCGCTGTCGCTGGTCCACGGCGTCACCGCCGGTACCGACACCCACGCGGGCTGGGCGCAGCTCCTGTACCTCGCCTCGGCCGCGTTGGTGGTGGCGGCGATCGTATGGCGCGTCGCCAGCCGGCGAGGCGCGGGGCCGTGGGCCGTCCGGCTCGCCCCGGTGATCGGCGGGCTCGTCGCAGCCGAATTCACGTTCGCGCTGATTCTCATGTGATTCCCAGCGTTTTCTTAAGCGCGCGTGGTTCGCTTAGGCATGTGAGGTTGACAAAGGGGACCCTCCTCGTGATCGGCGCCGCCGTTCTGGCTGTCGCAGCGGGCGGCGGCGCCATCGCCGCGACCAAGCTCAACGACCCGAAGGCGACCCAGCAGGCGATCATCACCGACGCCGCGGGCCAGCTCGGCGTCACGCCCGCCAAGCTGAGTGCGGCGCTGAAGCAGGCAGTCGAGAACCAGATCGACGCCATGGTGAAGGCGGGCACGATCACCAAGGGCCAGGGCGAAGCGCTGAAGGCACGTGTGGAGGCCGGCGACGTGCCGCTCTTCGCCGGCCCGCACCGCGGCTTCGGTGGTCCGCGCGGCTTCGGCGGTCCGGGCGGCTTCGACCATCACGGCGGCCCGTTCGCGCGCGGCCTGGACGCGGCGGCCACCTACCTCGGCATGACCGAGGACCAGCTGCACCAGGCGCTCGAGGGCGGCAAAACGCTCGCGCAGGTCGCGAAGGACAAGGGCAAGACGGTCGACGGCCTGGTGACGGCGCTGACGAACGACGCGAAGCAGAAGCTCAACAGCGCGGTCACGAACGGCCGGCTGACCCAGGCGCAGGCCGACCAGATGCTGAAGGACCTGCAGTCCCACATCACCGATCTGGTCAACGGGACGCTCCCGAAGCTCCCGGATCGCGATCACTTCGAGCACCGCGGCTTCTTCCGCGGCGGCGCGGCCATGCCGCACCCGCCCGCATTTCGCCACGCCTAAGTAAGGGACGTTGCCGAAACGCAGCCTGTGCCCGTCGGCAGGCGCTGCTCGTCCCGATGCGTCGTCCTCAGTCGCCCCGATAGCGCTGCTATCGGGGCTCCCTGCGTCCTAGCCTCGGAACGAGCATCGCGTGCCGCCGAACGAGCGGCATTCCGGCAACGTCCCGCGATCGCTAGCTTCCCGCGGTGGTCATCGGCGGCACCCGTGAGTTCGCGGCCGCGCGCGAGCGCGTCTGGGAGCTGCTGGTCGATCCGGAGGTGCTCGCCGACTTTCTGCCAGGTGTCCAGTCGCTCGACGTCAAGGACCCGTCCCACTGGTCGGCCGAGATGCGGCTGCCGAAGGCGCCCGTCGCGCTGACGCTGCACTTCGAGCTCGTCGAGGAGAGGCCGCCGGAGCATGCGCTGCTGAGGGCGAAGGGCAAGCGGCTCGGCGCCTCGGTCGACGTGCACACCGCGTTCGACCTCACGGACGCGGGCGGGCGCACGGCGATGGCCTGGTCGGCCGACATCGACCTCGGCGGGATGCTCAACCGGCTCGCGCCGGCGGTCGAACCGGTCGCGGAGCGGCAGGCCGCGAAGTTCCTCGACGACCTCGAGCGCCGGCTGGCGGCGCCCTCCTAGCGCAGGATCTCGGTCAGCGCCCGGTCGCGCACGTCGCCGCGGGCGAGCATCGCCGTGAAGCGCCCCTCCTCGAGCGGCTTCGCGAAGTGGAAGCCCTGGCCGGCCCGTACGCCCATGCCGACGAGCGTCCGCGCCTGCTCGGCGTCCTCGATGCCCTCGGCGATGATGTCGAGGTGCAGGCTCTGCCCGAGCTGCACGATGCTGCGCAGCATGTCCACGCTCGACGACGACGGCCGTGCGTGCTCCACGAACGACCGATCGATCTTCAGCATGTCGATCGGGAAGCGCTGGAGGTAGCTGAGCGCCGAGTAGCCGGTGCCGAAGTCGTCCACCGCGAGCCTGACGCCGAGGGCGCGCAGGCGCTGGAGGCGCGTGCGCGGCGCCTCGCTCTCGTCGGCGAGGAAGCTCTCCGTGATCTCGAGGACGAGCCGGTCGGAGGTAACGCCCGCATCCGCGAGTGCGCCGCGGACGTGCTCGACCACCTCGGGGTCCTCGAGCTGGCGCATGGAGAGGTTTGCGCTGACGTAGAGCGGCAGCGCCGGGAACGCGTCCTGCCACCGCCGGAGGGCGCGGGTGGACTCCTCGAGCACCCAGCGGCCCATCGGCGTGATCAGGCCGGTCTCCTCCGCGAGCGGCAGGAAGGCCGCCGGGGCAGCAGCCCACGTTCGGGGTGGCGCCAGCGGATCAGTGCCTCGGCGCCGAGGATCGCGCTCGACTCGAGCGCGACGATCGGCTGGAAGTGCAGCTCGAACTGCTGCTCGTCGATCGCCCGCTGGAGCTCGCCGCCGAGCTCGAGGCGGGTCAGCGCGACCTCGTGCATCGACTCCTCGAAGAGGCGTGCCTGCGCCCCGCCGCGGCGTTTCGCCTCGTACATGGCCAGGTCGGCGTTGCGCATGAGCTCGGCCATCGTCTCGCGGCCGCCCAGCGCCGGCGCGACGCCGATGCTCGCGGTCACGGCGAGGTGCCGGCCCTCGACGTCGAACGGAGGCTCGAGCGAGGCGAGCAGCCGCTGGGCGGTCTGGAGCGCGGCCTGCGGGTCGGGGACACCCTCGAGCAGCAGCGCAAACTCGTCGCCGCCCAGCCGGGCTGCCGTATCGGAGCCGCGCAGGCCTTCGCGCAGCCGGTCGCCGACCGCCCGCAGAAGCACGTCGCCGACCGCGTGGCCGAGGCTGTCGTTCACGGTCTTGAAATCGTCGAGGTCGACGAAGAGGACTGCGACGCCGCCGCCTTGGCGAGTGACGCCCGACAGCGCGTGCTGGAGCCGGTCCTCGAACAGGGCGCGGTTCGCGAGCCCGGTCAGGTTGTCGTGGAAGGCCAAATGGCGGAGCTCGCTCTCCAGCCGCTTACGGTCGGTGATGTCGCGGCCGGTGAGAATGCAGCCCGCATCGTCCGCCAGCTCACCCCGCACCCACTCCAGGACGACCCAAGACCCGTTCCGCGTGGAGAGGCGGCACTCGAAGCGGCTCGCCGGCACTCCGGCGGCAGCGTCGCGGAGCCCATCGGCGTCCTCGGGGTGGGCGAGGTCGAGCAGCTGCCGGCCGACGAGATCGCTCGCCATCAGGCCGAGCATCGGCAACGCAGAGTCGGTCACGTAGGTCACGGTCGTGTCGGGCTTCACGACGACGATGAGCTCGGACGCGTTCTGGACGAGCTCGCGGAACCAGCGCTCACTCGGCGCAGCGCGCGCTCGTCGGCGTCGGCGAGCGAGCGGCGAGCGCCCTGGAAGGCGCGCAGCAGCAGGATGCTGAAGAGGGCGGCCAGGGCGACGAGGACACCCGTCGCGGCCGTCGCCCGGAACGACGCCGACTGGGCGCTGGACGCCGAATCGTCGAGTGTCGTGCGCAGGACGCCCTGGAAACGGTTCAGGCTCGGGTCGACACGCTCCTCGCCGACGGTGAGCGCCGCGTCGAGCCGGCCCTCGGCGAGCAGGCGCAGCTCGTGGCGGAGCGCCTGCTGGTGGATCGTGGCTGCATCGACGAGCTTCGGGTCCGGTCGCTCCCCGAGCGCGGACAGGCGCGCGGCTCGGAGTCCATCGCCCGCCGCCGAGCCGCGACCTCGTTGGCCAGCACGTTCGCTCCGGCGCCGTGCGCGGCGACCGCCTGCCACTCGAGGCTCGACTGCTCGTTCGTGAGCGAGCCGAGCCGCTCGAGCGCGAGCTCCTGGCCGCGCGCGAGATCGGCTTGCTCGCGCAGCTTGAGGACGCCGACGACGGCGCCTCCGGCGAGGGCCAGGACGGCGAGCGCAGCGAGCCAACCGGGGAGCGACCGGCGCATGGGCTGCCTCACCCCGCCTGTGCGACCGGCTGCACCAGGCCGGAGATCGAGAGGTTGTGCGCCTTCGCGGCGCTCGGGTCGAAGACCTCGACGAGCGTGTTCGAGCCACGCGCGGCGATGTAGACGCTGGTCGGCCGCGACGTGCGCCAGACCGCGACGCGCCCGTCGCGCAGTTGCACGTGGCGGGCCCCGCGCTCCTGGGCGGCGTGCTGCGCGACCTGCCAGGCACCTGCGACCGGGTAGGTCGCGATCGTGAGCGTCTTCGCGTGCGTGCCGACGTTCGTCGCCGGGGACAGGTAGCGGACGAACGATCCGCTCCTGGTCGTCGTGACCTCGAGCCGGCGGTCGGGGAATGAGCCGGCCCAGTAGATCGGGGCGGTTGCGCCGGACAGGGAATCGAGATGGTCGGCATTCACGACGACCGGGACGCCGGGCTTGAGCAGCGTCCTGGCAGGGGCGTCACCGCCGTGGACGAGCAGAACCATCCCGCCCACCGTCGCGGCGAGGAAGAGCGTCACGGCGAGGACGAGCGTGCGGACGGTGATCGTCATCCGGTCACCGCCTCGCTCGTCGCGTTCTCGACCTGTACCGCGATGATCTTCGTGCCGTGGGCGACGTAGTTGCCCTTGTTGGTGTTGCGCGTGCAGCGCAGCACGATCGGGCCCGGCGCGGCGAGGGTCACGAGCAGCTGCATGTTCAGCGTTGCGCGGTTGGCGTGGGGGTCGGTCTCCGCCGTGTCCGTGCTGCCGCCGCCCGCGTCGAGCGTGCAGCTCATCGTGGGCTGGGCGCCGTCCCCGCCCGAAAGCTGGACGAGGGTCGTCTTGGCGCTCACGACGTAGGAGCCCGCTGCGACGTTGGTCATCGTCGCGAGCGTCACCGTCGCGCCGTCCGGAAGGTTGAATTCGGCGTCCCTGTGCACCTCACGGGCGTCCGACGGGCCGCGCAGGCCCTGCGGGCTTGCCGGCCCTGCGCGCCGGCCGGGCCCTGCGGCCCGCGGTCCGTCTGCCCCGGCGGTTCCCTGCGGGCCGGTGGCGCCCTGCTGGCCGGCCGGGCCCTGCGCGCCCGTCGCGCCCTGCTGTCCCTGTGCGCCGGTCGCGCCGGGCGTCCCAGTCGCGCCCTGCGTGCGGCCGGCCAGCGTCGCCGCTGAGGCCCTGATTCCCTGCAGCCCGGCAGGGCCTTGCTCGCCCTTGGTGCCGGGTTCGCCGGGTGCGCCGGTCTCCCTCCGGCCGCGCGGGCCCTGCGGCCCCGTGAGCCCCTGGAGGCCCTGCAGTCCGGGAGGCCCGTCGACGCCGGCAAGACCCTGGGTGCCCTGGTCGCCCTCTGACCCGGGCGCGCCGTCGTGGCCGGCGGGCAGCTGCCCGTCCGCGAGTCTGCAGCCGTCAGCGAGCCGTCCTCGACCTTGGCCGAGTTGACGGCGCCGGTCGCGATCGCGTCCGTGCCAACCGCGCCGTCGCGATCGGGCCGGACTTGACCTCGCCCGGCTCGAGCTTGTTGGCCTGCAGGACAGCCTCAGCGGATCTCAGCACGCACGACGGTCGCAGACGGCTGCCCTGCGCCGAACCCTGCCGCGCCCGCGTTCGCGGGAGGCCGGTCCAGGGGCGACATGACCGCGAATGAACCGGCTCCGACGGCTGAGGCGGCGGCGAGTCCCGCCGCTGCTTGCGCAAGCTTGAATGTCATGCCGCAACGCGCGCGGGTAGGGGTCCGCGCACAGGCTGTATCGGCGGCGACAGCCGCTTCCTTTCGCCCGATCGGGTGATGGGTCTCTAGATGTCG
>CAWCYR010000009.1:0-193288 GCA_963799895.1 uncultured Thermoleophilia bacterium | reverse complement strand
TTGTCCGGCCGGGTCAGCAGGTCGCGGGCGTGGCGGATCTGCTCGGCCGTCATGGCCGGCGGCCGGCCGAGGCGCGCGCCGCGGGCGCGGGCGGCGTCCAGGCCCTCGCGGGTGCCCTCGATGATCAGCTCGCGGATGAACTCGGCCAGGGCGGCGAAGACGTGGAAGACCAGCCGGCCGCCGGGGGTGGTGGTGTCGAGTGCCTCGTGCAGGCTCTTGAACCCGACACCGCGCCGGCGCAGCGTGCTGACGATGGCGATCAGGTCGGCCAGCGACCGGGACAGCCGGTCCAGGCTGGGCACGACCAGGGTGTCGCCGGGCCGCAGGTACTCCAGGCAGGCGGCCAGCTGGGGCCGGTCGGCGTTCTTGCCGGACAGCTTGTCGGAGAACACGCGAAGGCAGCCGGCCTCGGCTAGGGCGTGCTGCTGGCGGTCCAGCAGCTGGCCGGAGGTGCTGACCCGGGCGTAGCCGATCAGCGCACCGGTCCGCACGGCCGGTTCCGGGGGCCAGAAGGTCGTCGGGAGCTTCAGGGGTATCGGTGGGAGGAACGGTCACGCCCGGACTGACTCGTAAAATAGAGGGATGCGACGGGCGGCAGCGGACCTCAGTTGGCCGCCCGGGGCAGATTCTGCAGGTGGTCAGGCTGCTGTCTCCTGTCCGTCCAGTGCGGCGCTTATGACCGGATCGCCGGGTGTCCAGTCTAGGTTTGCGTAGGGAAGGGGTCTCTAGGCAGGACATCCGGAGCGATCCGAATCAGACGCTTGCCGAGATTCTCGCCGCGGTACAGCCCTGCGATCGAACCCGGTGCCTGCTCGATTCCGTCGAGGATGTCCTCTCGATAGCGGATCTGTCCGTTGCGCACCCAGCTCTCGAGTTCCCGCAGTGCCTCGGGACTGCGCTGGACATGGTCAAAGATGAGAAACCCCTGCATTCGCGCGCGTTTGACGAGAAGATGACGCTCGACCCGTGGTCCCTGGGGTGGCGGATCCCAGCTCGCGATGGACGCCGTGCCGCAGATGACCACCCGTGCTCCGACATTGAGACGTCGCATGACGGAATCGCTGATAGGGCCGGCCGTGTTGTCGAAGTAGACATCGACGCCCTCAGGGCAGGCAGCATCGAGTGCTGACTCAAAATCGTCAGCCCTGTAATCGACGGCGGAGTCGTAGCGGAACTCCTCGCGACACACACGCACCTTGTCAGGCCCGCCAGCAATGCCGACGGTACGGCACCCCTTGATCTTGGCGATTTGACCGACGCATGACCCGACCGCTCCCGCTGCCGTCGACACGACCACGGTCTCGCCCGCCTTGGGCTGGCCAATCTCCAGGAGGGCGAAATAGGCGGTCAGACCATTGAGGCCGAGGACGCCAAGCGATGTCGAGATGGGCAAGCCTGAGCCGCCGACCTTGCGCTCGATCGCCTCGGCGTCCACCACAGCGTAGTCCTGCCAGCCGAACATGCCAGTCACGTACTCGCCCGGGTGGAAATCAGAACTTCGCGACTCTTCGACGCGCCCGACGGCTAGCGAGCGCATGACCGCACCAAGCGCTACAGGCTCGGAATAGTTGGCGACCGCGCTGACCCAACCGCGCATCGCGGGATCCACCGACAGGTAGATATTGCGCACCAGAACCTGACCATTCGACGGGTCCGGCACAGGCGCCTCGACGATCTCGAAGTGCTCCGCCTGGGGAATGCCAGACGGCCTGGACTTCAGTCTGACCTGCCGGTTCACTCGTTGATGCATAGCTAGTACCCCCGGTGCACTCTAGTGCTGGCCGTGACGGTGAAGGTGTATGTCCCCGGCTCGACACCGTCCTTTCGGAGGATCGACGCGCCGGACTCTGCGACTACTCGGCGCGAGCCGAACGGCGCAATGTCCGCTCGTCGCCCACGCGCCGCGTGATGCCGTCGGCGTCCATCCGCTCGAGCAGGAGCTGCGCCGGACGGCGCGAGATGCCCAGCGCGTCCCGGAACCGAGCCAGGCGGATCGCGCCGTGCTCCTCGAACTCGGCGATCGCTGCCGCCCGCGCGTCGGCGTATGCACGCGCGGACACCGCGGAGCCGTCGCCGAGACGGACCAGCTCGCCCTCGCGCTCGAGGAACGCCGCCAGCTCGCGGTCCTCGACACGCAGACCCGCCGGGCCGGCGGCTGCGAGCTCGGCGGCCAGGGCCTCCGCCTCCGGCGCGCGCTCGCCCAGTGCCGGCGCCGCGCCCGGCGCATACGCCTTGCCCGCACGCTGCTCGACGCCCAGGCGCTCCAGGACGGCGGCCGCCCACGGCGAGCCGGCGAAGAGCTCGCCCGTCGGCACGCCGGGATCGAGCGGCGTCGAGGCGGCGCGCGCGGCAAGACGTTCCGCGATTGCCGCCCGCTGTGCCTCGAGCCACTCGGCCGTCACGAACCAGTCGCCGGCGCGCTCGAGCGCAGCCAGCCCGTCGTCCAGGTCGGAGCCGAAGAGCAGCCCGCCGTGCCGCCAGGTCGCTCCGGCGAAGCGGCTCCACAGCGGCAGCGCGCGCGATCGCGCCCGGGTCGCCCCCGGCCAGCAGCTCCATCCGCTCGGCGTCGGTCCGCCGCGGCGGCGCCGGGTCGAGCACCCGCCCGCCGCCGACCGTGTGGCCCGCTCGCAGGATCACGCGGTCGCCTCGCGCCGCGACCACCGGCCGCTCGAGCCGCAGCTGCGCGAACCGGTCGCCCACGCGCACCACACGCGCCGGCACCTCGGCCGTGCCGTGGTGCGCCTGCACGTGTGCCCCGTCCTCGAGCGGCTCCAGCTCGTCGAGCTCCACGTCGAGCCGGTAGGAGACCGGGTATACGCCCGGCGCGACGAGGACGTCGCCGCGCCGGACCTGCCGCCGCTCGACGCCCGGGAGGGCGACCGCGACGCGACCGCCGGCCTCCGCCCGGTCGACGGGGCGGTCGTGAACCTCGACGCTGCGCACGCGGACGTCCAGACCGGAAGGCTCGACGCGCAGCGCGTCGCCCGCGCCGATCGAGCCGGACCACAGCGTTCCGGTCACGACGGTGCCGATGCCCGGGAGTGAGAACGAGCGGTCGACCGGCAGGCGTGCCGGCGCCTCGTCCGAAGCTCGCTCAGCGGCCACTCCCGCGAGCGCCGCACGTAGCTCGTCCAGCCCTTCGCCCGTCCGCGCGCTCACTGCCACGACGGGCGCGCCGGGCACGAGCTCGCGCGCCTCGGCCAGCGCCTGCTCGAGCCGCTCCGGCGAGACGGCATCCGCCTTCGTCACCGCGACCACGCCCTGGTCGACCCCGAGCAGCCGCAGGATCGCGAGGTGCTCGTAGGTCTGCGCGCGCGGCCCCTCGCCCGCATCGACCACGAGCAGGAAGACGTCGATGCCGGTGGCACCGGCGACCATCGTGCGCACGAACCGCTCGTGGCCCGGCACGTCGACGAGCGAGAGCTGCCGGCCGTCCACCTCGAGCGGCGCGTAGCCGAGCTCGATCGAGATGCCGCGGCGCTGCTCCTCGGGCAGCCGGTCGGTGTCCTTGCCCGTCAGCGCCCGGACGAGCCAGGTCTTGCCGTGGTCGACGTGGCCGGCGGTGCCGACCGTCAGCACGACCGGGCGGCTTCGACGGCGGCCGCGAGCTCGTCCACCTCGGCGTCCGCCACCGTGCGGCAGTCGAGCAGGCAGCGCCCGTCGCGCACGATCGCCACGACGGGCGGGTCGCCTGCCCGCAGTGGGGCGGCGAGGGCCTCGTCCACGGCGACCGCAAAGCTCGGGAGCTCGAGGAGCGGCAGCGCGCCGCCGCCGACACGGGCGGACGTCTCCTCGAGCGTGCCGCCCACGAGGCCGGCGAGCCGCTCGGCCCGCGCGCGCACCACCTCGGCCGGCTCCTCGAGCATGCGTAGCGCAGGCACCTCGCGCCGCGCGCGCTCCGGGTCGAGGTAGAGCGCCAGCGTCGCTTCGAGCGCGGCCAGCGTCAGCTTGTCTGCGCGCATCGCGCGCTGGAGCGGGTGGCGGCGCAGGCGTTCGACCAGCTCTGCGCGGCCCACCACGATGCCGGCCTGCGGGCCGCCGAGCAGCTTGTCGCCCGAGAAGCACACGAGGTCGGCGCCGTCCGCCACGGTCGCCGCGGCCGTCGGCTCGTCGCCCGCCAGCAGCGAGCCGGAGCCGAGGTCGTCGACGAGCGGCAGCCCAAGCCGCGCCGCGAGCCTGGCCAGGTCGCGCAGCTTTGGGCGCTCCGTGAACCCGACCACGCGGAAGTTCGACTGGTGGACGCGCAGGATGGCGCCGGTCGCCTCTCCGGCAGCGCGCTCGTAGTCCGCGACGCGCGTCCGGTTCGTGGTGCCGACCTCGACGAGCCGCGCGCCCGACCGCGCGAGCACCTCGGGAATGCGGAAGCCGTCGCCGATCTCGATCAGCTCGCCGCGCGAAACGAGCACCTCCCGGCCTTCGGCCAGGGCGGCGAGCGCGAGCAGCACCGCCGCGGCGTTGTTGTTGACGACGAGCGCCGCCTCGGCGCCGGTCAGGCGCCGCAGGAGCGCCGCGCAGTGGTCCTGCCGCGAGCCGCGTGCGCCGTCGGCGAGGTCGTACTCGAGGTTCGAGTAGCCGCGCGCGACCTCCTGGACGCGTGCCAGTGCCGTCTCCGGCAGCGGGGCGCGCCCGAGGTTCGTGTGCAGGACGACACCGCTCGCGTTGATCACGCGCCGCAGCCGCGGCCGCGTCGCTGCGTCGAGCTCGGCGAGCGTCCGCTCGACGAGGTCGCCGGGCTCGGCGCCGGCGCGGATCTCCTCGCGCGCGCGCGCGAGGGCCGATCGCGCCGCATCGACCGCGGCCTCGCGCGGCACGCCGGCCAGCCGGTCCGAGCGCAGCAGCTCGTCGACGGACGGCAGGTCGCGCAGCCTCATTTCGCGTCCACCTTCTGCTGCCGGTAGCAGTCGAGCACCACCCGAACGGCCTCGTGCGGGTCGTCCGTCACGAAGAGGAGGTCCTGGTCGCCCGGCGAGATCAGCCCTCTGGCGAGGACGGTCTCATCGATGAAGTCCAGCAGGCCGCGCCAGTACGAGCTGTCGAAGAGCACGATGGGGAAGTCGAAGACCTTGTCGGTCTGCTCGAGCGTGAGCGCCTCGAAGAGCTCGTCGAGCGTGCCGAACCCGCCGGGGAAGAGCACGAAGCCCTCGGATGCCTTCACGAGCATCACCTTGCGCGTGTAGAAGTGGTCGAACGTCTGCCCGACGTGCACGTAGGGGTTCATGCCCTGCTCGTGCGGCAGGTGGATGTTGAACCCGACCGACACGCCGCCGGCCTCGTCGGCGCCGCGGTTGGCGGCCTCCATCACTCCCGGCCCGCCGCCGGTCACGACGGCGAAGCCCTCGGCGGCGAAGAGGCGGCCGACGGTGCGGGCGGCCGCGTAGGACGGGTCGTCCTCGCGGATCCGGGCCGAGCCGAAGACGGTCACGCCGGGCCGGCCGATCGCCTCGACGGCCTCGAACCCTGCGCGGAGCTCGTCGGCGATCTTGCGCGCGTGCGCCTCGGCGTTCCCCTCCTCGCGCTCGAGGAGCTCGCGGTCGGCCTGCTCGCTCACCTCAGAGCCGATGCTGCGGCACGTGGCTCACCCACATGCCGAGAACGAGCACGAGGGCCGTCCCGAGGTAGAGCGCGAGCACGAGCGGCGCGCGCGGGTCGCCCTTGAGCCGCATGAACTGGTACGAGCGCCACATGGCGCCCCCGTCGAAGATGCCGATCGGGATCAGGTTGAAGAGGTTGAGCAGGAAGCCGACGTAGGCGAGGGCCGAGAGCAGGTTCGAGCCGGTCTGCACGGCGGCCGCGTAACAGACCGCGGCGGCGAGGCCGCCGGCGATCGGCCCGGCGATCGCGCGCTTTGCATAGAGCCACGGGTCGGGCGGCGCGTCCTTCGTCATCACGTACGCGCCGATGAACGGGATGAAGACGGGCAGGCTCGGCCGGAGGCCCTGGAAGCGCGCCTCGACGAAGTGGCCCATCTCGTGGACGAGGATGAGCAGGACGAAGCCGATCGCGAAGCGCCAGCCCCAGATCAGGGCGTAGCCGCCGACCGCGAGGAAGATGCCGAAGAACTTCAGGCCGAAGAGGCCGAACTTCGCGAGCACCCCGAGCCCGACGAGCACCGGCGCGAAGATCTTGCGCAGGAGGTCGCGAATCCCGCTCGAGGGCTGGATCGGCTCGTAGTTGCGCACGGCGTCCTCGTCGGGCGGGCGCTCGGGGAACAGCGGCTCAGGCTCCTCGACGCCCACGGGCGAGCGCGGCTCGCGCGGGTCGTCGTTGAACCCGCTCATGGTCTCATCGTAGCCAGCGCCCTCCGGCGCGCCCGCCCCGGTCAGGGGGTTACGGGGCGCCCGTCGGCGGTGATCCGCGGCTGGGAGAAGATGCAGTCGATGTGGATCGAGGCCTCGTTGTCGCCGCCGTAGTGGCCCGTGTTGCGGCCGATCGCGACGTGCGCCGTGCCGCCGGCCTTCTCGTCGAGGAGCACGTGCCCGCGTGGGATGAGCGTGTAATTGAGGCCGATGCCGAGCTCGGCGACCACGTCGGCCCCGGTGCCCGCCTGCTCGACGATCGTGCGCAGCATGTCGGCGGCCCGGCCGCCCTCGATCGACGTGATGCGGCCGCGCTCGAAGCGGATCACGACGGGCGCGTCGACCAGGCCCTCGACGGTGTAGGGCACCGTCAGGTCGGCGACGAGGACGCCGTCGGCGCCGTCGCGGTGCGGCGCGACGTAGATCTCGCCGCCGGGGAAGTTGGCCATCGCACCCGGCCGCAGCGGGTGCACGTCGTCCAGCCACGGGCGTCCGCCCACGCGCAGCGTGATGTCGGTGCCGGCGGGCGAGGTCACGTGGATGCGGTCGGCGCCCGAGACCTCGTCGAGCAGCCGCTCGGCCGCCTCGACCAGGTCGGGGGCAGGCTCGGACAGCTCGCCCGCGAGCAGCTCGGCATCCACGAAGCCCATGAAGATCTCGCGGCCGCCGTGGCCGGTCACGCGTTGCATCAGCTCGAAGCGCGCGCCCGCCTCTGCTGCGAGCGCGGTCTGGTGGACGAAGTAGCAAACGGCGGCGTGATCGGCGGCGTCGAGCACCGGCGACGGGGCGTGCTCCATCGGCCGGTCGCCACTCCACACCTCGAGCCGCGGGCGCCCGCCGGCGTCGGCGACGGTGGCGACGAGCTGCGAGCCCTGCTCCAGCAGCGGCTCGTCGACGACGACGAGCACCGTCTCGCCCGTCTGCAGGCCGGCAGCCGACACGAGGTTGACGCACCAGCCCGGGTGACCCATGCGCTCGACTGCGGGTCTCACGGCGCGGAACCGTACCTGTGCCGTCTTAACAGGGACAGTCCCTGTTAAGACGGCGTTTGCGCGACGGCGGCTCCCGGGGATTTGATGGCGCAGTGACCCGCGCGAGACTGAAGCTAACGTGGATCGTCACGGCAGTCGGTGCGACCGCCGTCTACGCGGCCACCGGCAACTCCACGCTCCCGGGCGTCGTCCTGCTCCTGTGGGGCTGGGCGGTTGCGAGCGACTACCACGGGCTCGCGCGCCGGCTCCACAGCCACAAGCGGCCGTTCTTCCTGCGCCGCGAGGTCGGAGCACTCGAGCTCAAGCTGCTCTTCGCCGGGCTCGGCGTCATCGGCGCCGTCCTGCTGTTCGTGGGCATGCAGGCGCTCTTCGCCTGAGCGGGCTCCCCCGAACGGGGCATGCCCGTTCGCACGGCCCCCCCGGATGCTCCGACCATGACCTCACGTCCCCTGATTGCGCTCCTTGCCGCCGCCTGCGCGCTCGCCGCTGCGGTCGGCGCCTCGGCTGCCTCGTCGCAGCCCTCGGAACAGATTCAGCTGGTTCCCGCCGACGTCGCCATGGCGAAGCGGATCGTGCTCCAGAAGGCCGACGTCGGGCCCGGCTGGACGCGGAAGGCATCCGCCGCCGCCGAGAGCTCGGCGGGCATCTCCGCCAGCTCGAGCTCCCCGGAGGCCGGTTGTGAGACCGGCGTGGATCTCTCGCAGTTCACGATCACCGGCGAATCCGTTGTCTCGTACGAAACGAAGGGCGCGGCCGTCAGCGGCTCGGTGGCGATCTTCCCGACCGCGGCCCAGGCTGCGGGCGACCTGGCGGCGAGCATGAGCCCGGCCGCGCGGACGTGCATGGCCCAGGAGGTCGCCAAGGCCTTCAGCGCGGCGGCGAAGGAGGGCGGCCGGGGCGCGGTGCATTACCAGGTGGGGGCAACCAAGGTCTTCGCGTCCTCGAGCTACAGGGCGCTGCGCGCCGAGCATGTCTGGGCGTACGCGATCAGCGGCCACATGGTCGGCCCCGGCGGAACGGTGCCGATCTCCGTCTCGATCATGGCCGTCTCGAAGGGCCGCGTTGCCGCCGCGCTGTTCGCGACGTCGCTGACACCCCACGCGCTGCCGCTCGCGCTCGCTCGCCCGCAGGATGCTCGGCCGGTTCCCGGGCCACTGGGAGATCGCCGAGTAAAGCTTGGCGCCGGGCCCGCGCGGCGGCGGGCCCGGCACCAATGACCTGCGTCGCTACTTGACCTTCGGCGCCACGAAGACGCTCGAGAGGTCGTTGTTCGCCGCATCCCGCTGGCCCACCGGCTCGAGGTGGAAGCGGTGCTCGATCGTGGTCATGATCGAGGTCGTGTCGTGCTCGGTGTTGTCCACGACGAAGTCGCCCTTCAGCTTCGGCGCGACGACGAGGGACGCGATGCGCGTACCCGGGCCCCAGATGTCGTGCGGGCCGTTGTCGTTGCCCTGGCCCGGCGGCGGGACGTGGTCCCACTGCCGCCGAACTCGTCGTAGGCCACGATCACCATCGTGTCCTTCGCGCACTTGCTGTCCTCGATGGACGTGAGCAGGTTCACGAGGTGGTCGCTGCCGTTCGGCTCGCTCGCGTAGCCGGGGTGCTCGTTCTCGGTGCCGAAGGGCTTGATGAAGCTGACCGGCTTCAGGTTGCAGTCCTTCGAGGACGAGTCCGCCAGCTGCTGGAACACCTTCTCGTCCTGCAGGTGGGCCGCACGGTTGGCCTGGCCCGCCGGCGTGGCGGTCGAGAAGTTCGCGAAGTAGTTGAACGGCTGGTGGTGGTACTGGAACACGTTGCTGGGACACCGCGGCCAGTGCGCCGCGGGCACGCCGGCCCGGCTGTTCGGGTCGACGTACGGGTCGGAGCAGCCCGTCGGCGTCGCCGAGGGTGCCGAGCCGTTCGTGTACCCGGGAGAGGTCGTCTCACCGTCGGCGTTCGCCCAGCCGCCTCCGTACCACGACCAGTCGACGCCGGCCTCGGTCAGGCGGTCGCCGATCGTCGGGTTCGTCTGGGCCGGCAGCAGCGCGCCGAACGTCCCTGACGGGTAGAAGGCCGGCTGCATCGTGTTCACGCCCCAGTTGCCGCAGGCGTAGTGGCTGATCGGCGCCGGCAGCGAGGAGATCTGCGAGCAGTTCGCAGTCAGCTCGCGGTCCGGCGTCAGGCGAGTCGTCGGCGTGTAGAGCGGCTCCGACGACGGCATCCCGTTGGTGTCCAGCATCGGGTGCCGCAGCTCGTTGGCGCCGCCCGGTGCGCCGGTCGCATCGACCGGCGAGGCCGCCGCGATCAGCCACTGGTGGTTCAGGAACGACCCGCCGAACGCGGCCTGGAAGAAGTTGTCCTCGATCGCGTAGTCGGGATGGCCCTTGTCGTGCAGGTACGTGTAGATCGGCAGGGACGTCGTCTTGTAGGTCCCTTGCGTCAGGCCCATGGCGTCGCTGCCCGTCGTGTAGCGGTCCTGCTTGCCACCGTCGAGCTGGTACTGCTCGTGGTAGAAGCGGTGGACGATGTCACGGGTGCAGCCGCCGGGCGAGCCCGTGCCCTTCAGCCAGCCGTTGGCCTGGCTGAACGCGAGCAGCGGGTTCGGCGGGCACGTCGTGTCGGTCGGGGCAAGCCAGTCGTCGATCGTGAACGGCGCGTTGATGAAGTGGCTCATGAAGCTGCCACCCGGCGTGCCCGGCGTGGAGTCGGAACAGGTCGGGCACGGCGCGTTCAGGTTCACGTCGTTCTGCTTGAGGCACGCGTAGGCGTTCCCCGCCTGGTTGACCTGGGTCGTGTGCGCGGCGTCCGCCTTGGCGAGGCCGTTCACGCCTTCCCAGCCGCCGTAGAGGTTGTCGAAGCTGTGGTTCTCCTCGTAGATGACGACGATGTGGCCGATCTTCTGGAGATCCTTGGCGTCGGCCGGCTCGGACTTGAACTTCGCGGCCAGCGCGTGCGCCCGGCCGAGGTACCAGTCGGCGAGGCCGAGCCAGTTCTTCGCGTCCTTCTCGTCGATCTTCTTGTTGTTGAACTCGGCGTTCCAGAGTGCGAGCCGGATCTTCGACGCGAGCGCGTCGCGCTCACCCGTCAGATCCTTGATCTGGTTCTCCGTCTTCGTGTACGTGCCGTCGTCGAGCGTATGGCTCGCCAGCGCCCCTGTCGACGCGGTGAGCGTGTCGGCCGCGAACGGCCCGAACGGCGCGTTGATCTCCTTCCACGCCTGGCCGAGCTCCTCGACCTTGCCGCCCTTCAGCGAATTCGGAATCGCGTCGCCCTTGAGGAACTCGGTGTCGACGCGGCCGTCGCTGACGTAGTCGTCCTTCAGCCCGAGCAGCGCGAGGATCGTCGGCCGCACGTCGGTGTGGTCGGTCCACACCTTGTCGGTGCCGCCCTTCTTCTCGATCCCCGGCCCGACCCAGCCGATCCACGTGTTGTTGATCTCCGGCTGGATGCCGCCGTGGTTCCACGCGAACGTCTGCGTGGACCCCGCCGTGTTCGGCAGGAACACGCAGGCGCTGAGGTCGTTGTTCGTGCACGGCACCGTCGACGAGGCGTTCAGGAAGTAGTCGCCCCGTGCGAACGGCGTGAACGTGGGTAACCGCTGGGAGTCGGCCGTGGCCATGTGGAGCGTGGCCTCCTCGACCGGGTCTGCCATCGCCACGAACAGGCTTTCCGTCCGGTTCGAGAGCGGGTTCTTCACGTTCATGTCGCTCATCGCCTGCTCGAGCGTGCGGGCGGTCGACGAGTCACGCGCCGGGTTGCCGGTGATGTAGACGTTCGGCGCCAGGTCGGAGTGGACGCTGAAGTTCGTCGTCGCGCTGGTGCCGCGGCTCGCGTTGTAGGTGGAGACGAGCCGCTTCAGGTCGCCGTTGACCTCGGTGACCGTGTGGCCTGGTGCGCTGTACGTGCAGAACACCGTGACGCCGTTGCAGCCCGGGTTGTCCGGAGCGGTCGCGGCGACATGGTCGCCCTCCTCGACGGTGATGGCGAAGAGCGTGTTGTCCTTCGTGATGCCGTCCTTCTTCAGTCGGTCGAAAAAGCCCGCGAACGCGTTGTCGTAGGCCACGAGCTGATCGTGGTAGGCCTTCTCGCCCGGGCCCATGGCGATGTGGATCTCCCCCGCCTTGCCATGCATGTCGTGCGCGTCGGAGAGGTAGCCGTACGTGACCGGGATCCCGTTCTCCTGCATCTGGGCGACCTCGCCCAGCGTGTTGTTCGGGAACATGCCGTCGAAGCCCGGGAAGCCCGGCTGGTCGAACTGATCGGTGATCGGCTTGCCGTTGATCCCGTTCACGGACGGGCTGCCGCCCGTGATGGCCGGGTTCACGTACTTGGCGCCGAAGAGCGCCTTGTAGCCGCTGTAGCCGCCGGCCTCGTCGGGCAGCGGATCCGGCTTCGCGTTCGTGTTGCCGGCGCAGATGCTGCCGGCCGCGTTCGTGCAGTGGATCGCGTAGCCGACGAAGTCGGTCTGCGCGAGGTTGCGCGCCGCCGTGCCGCTCTGCGCGATCTGCGAGTTGCGGCCCTCGGTCCACTCGGGCGAGCCCGCGCCGAAGACGCGCGTCATGTCGCCGGTGGGGTCGGTCGCGTAGACCGTGAACGCGCCGCCGGCGGCGTGCGCCTTCGTGGTCGGCGCGGTCAGGGTGACCGTGCCCGTGGTGGGAGGCGGAACCGGGTCGGCCACGACGCTCGCGATCGTCGCGAGCTCGGAGTTCGCCGTCCCGCTCTCGAGGACCACGTTCTGTCCGGCCGACAGGCCCGCGACGTTGGCGACCTTCACGTTGGTCGAGCCGGCGGGCGCGGCCGCGGCGAACGTCGTCGCGCCGGGGTTCCGCAGGATGATCGAGGTGTTGTTCTCGAGCACCGTGTTCGCGACGCCGACGTTGCCGACGTCGCAGCCGGCGCGCGTGAACGGCACCCACGGGCCAGGCGCGTTGCGAACCGCGCCCGTGCCACCGAGCGACGCCGGGTCGTTGTTGACCATGTTGTAGTTCGGGTCCACGGACGCGGTCGGCGGGTTGTTCGCCGGGTTGCCGCCGTCCGTGAAATCGGTCCAGTACTTGAACGTCGACGAGAAGCCGACGCCCGGTGCCGGCGTGAAGTAGCCGTACGAGTTCGAGACCGCCTGGCCGTGCCGGTCGGGATAGAGCCCGGTGAGGGTGCTCAGGATCCCGCCGCCCGTGTGGGAGATCAGGACGGTGTGGTCGTTCGTGTTGAACGTGCCGTTCTTCGTCATGAAGTCGAGCAGGTGCGGCATCTGCTCGATGTCCGACGGGACGTTCGGGTTGTCCCGACGCCAGTGCACGTTGTCGAACTGCAGGTAGATGACGTGCTTGATCTTCCCGTCCTTCGATCCGGACAGGCAGTTCGTCGGTGGCGCGGGCTTCGCTGCCTCGCTGTTTGCGACGAGCGTCGTACCCGCCGCGAGCGCGGCGAGCGTGAGGCAGGCAAATGCCATTCCGGCTAGGGCGCCGGCTCTCCTACTCCCCTTCACCTCGTCCCCTCCTTCAGGTGGCGTTGGGCTATGTGGTGGTGCGTCTCCCCCGTACGACGCGGGATTCTGCATCTTCTGCAGCCGCTTTGCGGGTCAGACCTGTGGCCAGGTGGTAGAGAGCTGGCCTACGCGGGCCGGGTCGCCGGCTCGCGCGGCCCTGTCTGTCGCCGCGTTGCCGCCGTGTACTCGTCCAGAACGGGCACCGGCCGGAAGCCCTTGACGGTCAGGTAGATCCCCAGTGACAGCTCCCAGAGGAACTCCGGGATCGTCGCGATGGCCTGCCAGGGCGACCCGGCGTCGAAGACGTCGAACAGCACTCCGATGCCCGAGAGGATGATGAGCGGCCCCCCGATGAGCCCGAGCAGCGCCATGCGCGGCGGCACCAGGCCGGACGAGTACATCAGGTATCCGAGGATCAGCCCGTTCCCGATGCCGACGATGAAGCCCGGGCCTAGCAGGAACGTCCAGTCCTTGACCGCGGCCAGCGATGTGGCGAGGGCGGCCGCGTCCGGGTTGTCCGTCCGCAGGCTGACAACCGCAAGCACGGCGAGGATGCCGGCGGCGATGAAGACGCATTCCATGATCCGGGCGGTGACGTAGCCGAGAGCGAGGATCTCGTTCTGACGCCGGAGCACCGGGAAGAGCACGACGGCAGTGCCGATGTTCGCGACGATCAGCAGCAGCTCGAGGAACGCGCCGAGGTAGATGCGGGTGTCATGACCGCCGCCGGCGATGTAACCCGCTGGGTGGTCGAGGACGGGCTGATAGAGCGCGAGCGCCGGGATCGACGTCACGTACGTGACGAGGAACAGGATCCCGGTGATCCGGGCGATTCGCTGCGGCTCCATGGGCCGGTGACCCTAGAGCAGCCGAACCGATCGTGCCGTTCGCGCCGGCACCGCCTGCCTCATGAACGGCAGGCGGCGCCTGCGTCAGAGCCGGGTGCTAATAGCCGGCCCCGCCGCCCCCGCCCGAGTAGGTGAGGGCGAGGATGACCGCGACGGCGACTGCGAGAACCACCGCCGCCACCACGATCCAGCGGGTCCGGGACCAGCCTCCAACGCCGTGTTGTGAGTGGTGCTGCTGATACGCCACGACATCACCTCCAGAGGAGTCTTGTCCGCGCCCGCACGGGCGCGCCGTGGCTTCGATTCGGGTACCCGCGCTTCGGCGGGGCTCACACATGCTCTACGGGTCCACAGGCGAATCGGATCTACGACCCGCGCCCGATCTCGCCTCAGTCCGCGTCAGCGATAGCCCTCAGCCCACGTCACGCGATAAACAGGGAGGGCATTCGACAGCGTGCTCTTGCCGCAATCAATCGCGTGTAGGGAAACGCGGAGCGACCTCGGGATGTCGAACCGGATCTCCCGGTGAATTACTCGCGCGCCGCGCGGGGACGCGGTGCGAGCGTAAGCGCGCATCTTCCGCAGCAGCCGCGTCGTCTCGCGCCGCATTCGGGCACGGAGTGCCGCTGTTCTCCTTGCACACTCAGCGGCAGACGGCCTGGAGGACGAGGGTGCAACGGAGCCGTCGTCGTGACCACGGAGCGCAACACCCGCGAAGACGACAGCAACCGCGAGCAGTGCGAGGACAGCGACCAGCGCGCGCGTGCGCATTCGCTGGATCGTACGACGCGGCTACTCGGAAAAGGGGGAGACGACACAGCCGAGATGGTGCGCACCCTGAGAGGAGCCGCCGGGAGCCCCGCTCGACGCGGAAGCGTTCGCTGGCTAGCTCCTCGCCCCAGGGTCGACCTCACCCGCGCGCCCGGTCTGTCCCGCCGGTCCTGTCGAGCGCGTCGAGCGCCTGCATGTCGGCGTCGCCGAGCTCGAAGTCGAAGATCTGCGCGTTCGAGCGAATCCGCTCTTCGTTACTGGACTTTGGGATGACGATCGTCTCGTGCTGGACGGCCCAGCGGAGCATGACCTGCGCCGGCGTCCGCCCGAGGCGCTCGGCGATGCCGGCGATCGTCGGGTTGTTCAGGCCCCGGCCGCGGGCGAGCGGGCTATAGGCCTCGAACGCGACGTCCTGCTCGAGGCAGTACTCGACGAGGCCCCGGCGGAACTCGAACGGACTGAACTGCACCTGGTTAACGGCCGGGCGGTGCGACGCTCCCTCGAGCAATGCCTCCAGCCTGCCCCGGCCGAAATTGCTCACGCCGATCTCGCGAGCCAGCCCCTGTTCGCGCACGGACTCGAGCCCCCGCCAGATGGTTCCATTGAGGGCCGGCACCGGCCAGTGGATCAGGTAGAGGTCGACGAAGTCCAGTCCCAGCCGCTCCAGGCTGCTCATGAGGGCGCGCGCGACGTCCACGCGCGGCGGCCGGAGCTTCGTCGTCACGAACACCTGGTCGCGCGGCAGCCCGCTGCGCCGCACCGCCGCTCCTACGCTGGCCTCGTTCCGGTATAGCGCGGCCGTATCGATGTGGCGGTAGCCGGCCTCGAGCGCCCACTCGACCGCCTGCTCCGTCTCGCGGCCGGCGGGTATCTGCCAGACACCGAGGCCGAGCACGGGCATCTCCGCGCCCGAGGCGAGCCGCCGTGTCGGGTGCCCGGGCTCAGGCATCGAGTCGGAGCCTGACCTCGTCCGTTTCCTCGCCGCGCCCATGAGCGAAGCCGCGCCCCTCGCCCACGATGATGAAACCGCACTTCGTCAACACACGAATCGACGCGGCGTTGTCGCTCGCAGCGCCAGCGTAGAGCGGACGGGTTGTCTCCAGGTGCAGGAGCTCTTGGAGGGCACGCGTGGCAATGCCGCGGCCCCAGTCTTCACGGCCGATCCAATAGGTGACCTCGCGCTGACCCTCCAGGTCGAAGCTCGCGATGTGACCGACAACTCGACCGTCGATCTCGATAACCCTGTTCATCGTCGAGCTGTCGCTCCGCAGCCGCGCCCACCGGCGCTCGAACTTCGTTCGATCATCGGCGTCCGGCGAAGTGAACGCGGCCATCCGTATCGCTTCGCGATCCGTCCAGTGCTCGAACAGCACGTCGAGATCAGCATCTTCGATCTCGCGAAGAACGAGCTGTCCCGAGCCCTCCCGCACGGCCGCGAACGCTAACTGACGCCACTAGGCGCGCCCTCCCCGTCGGGGAGCGTCCCGATGCGGGTGGACAAGAACTCGCCGCCGTCGGCTAGGGCTCGGGCTGCGTCCCAGGATCACCGTGCTTCTCCGCCCGTCGCGTGCGCCTCACCAGTTCGGCCCGGAGCGCGTCTAGATGGCCGTGGATGAAGTGCCGACGGTACGAGACCTCGTGCTCCTCCTTGAGCAGCCTTCGGATCTGGTCCTTCAGCTCCTGGTCGGAGAGGCTGCCGAGGTCGGGGAATTCGTCCATTCGCTAAGTCTCGCCTAGTAACTGAACCTTTCTTTCCCAGGAGGCGTCCTCGGTCACGAGTCAGAGTCGCGCAGGGTCGCCCAGGGCAGCCCCAACCTCCAGCCCCCACGATCCCTGCACGCCGAGGCCGACTCATCGGCGAACCGAGGCCGGGCGCATAATCCAGGGTGATGCTCGGGCGCGTTGTGGTGATCCTGGTGCTGGTCGTCGCCGCGCCCTTCGCAGTCTGGGGTCTCTGGCTGCTTACATCCGATGATCCCGACGGTGGCAGGCACCCGGTCGGCGGGCTCGCGCTCGGAGCCTCGCTAGTCGCCGTAGTTCTTGCGTTCGCTGCATTCCGGGCGGCGCGTCGGCGGACCTAAAACCCAGGATTCCCGGTACCTGCCTGGTACCTGCGACGCTGGAAGCTGCCGAGCAGAAGTCCCGGATTTGAATCTACGAACCGCGCCCAATCCACTCCTCCCCGCCCTCGTAGACCTCCTTCTTCCAGAGCGGCACACGCTCCTTGAGCGTGTCGATCGCGTCCTTGCACGCGGCCAGCGCGTCCGCGCGATGCGGCGCTGACACGGCGATGACGACGCTGGTCTCGCCGATGCCGACGCGGCCGACCCGGTGGTGGATCGCGATTGAGCAGAGCTCGTAGCGGGCCTCGAGCTCGGCGGCGATCTCCGCCATTACCTGCTCGGCCATGCCCTCGTAGGCCTCGTAATCGAGGTGGACGACGTCGCGGCCGCGCGACTGGCGACGGGTCGTGCCGGTGAAGGTGGCAATCGCGCCGGCGCGCTCGTCGGCGACCTCGGCCACGACGGCGTCCAGGGAGAGTGGCTGCCCCGAGAGCCGGAAGGCGCCGCCCGAGACCGGCGGGATCAGCGCCACTTCGTCGCCGTCGGAGAGCTCGCGCTCGCGCGGCGCGTACTCCTTGTTGACGGCATACAGCAGGCCCGCCGGCTCCTCACCCAGGTCGAGCTGGGCCCAGACGTCGCCGACGCGGGCAACCCCGTCGAGCTCCCGGGACGACCAGCCGGCGCGCTCACGTAGGCCGGCGAAGAGGCGGACGCGGATCACGGCGCGGAGCGTAGTCCTTGACAATGTGTGGCGATATCGCCATAAATAAGGCGAAATCGCCACACAAGGAGGACGCCAGATGCTCGCCGTGCTCGCGCTCGCCGCTCTGCTCGCCGCACCGACCGCTTCGAAGCCCCCGACGGTCACGGCGGTGGCCGTCCCGCGGGCGGCCACGGTCGGCACGCCCTGGCACGCGACGGTTTCGATCAGGGCTCTCGGGCCCCGCACACGCGCGACGTTCGAGGCGCGCGGCACGACGACCCTGCGCGTGGCGCTCGCCCCGAAGCCGAACGGTCGCGCGACCGTCTCCCTCCGGTTCCCGCGCCCCGGCTCCTGGGCGCTCGCCGTGCGCGTGGGCGGCCGGGTCGTGCGCCTCGGCAGCGTGTTCGTCGACGTCGCGAAGAGCTCGCTGATCGTCGACCCGATCGCCATCGCCGCCGATGCAACAGGCGGACTGCTCGTCGCCCAGCTGCGCGAGGGCGGGCTGCTGCGCGTGAACGGCGGTGCGGTCGGCACCGTCGCCTCCGGCGTCGGGGCCTACAACGCCGTCGTTGCCGGCGGGACGATGTACGTGGCCGGCCGCGAGGGCGCGGTGTACCGCGTGGACGGCGCCGCGTTCACCCGCGTCAGCGAGCCACTGGACGCCGACTGGGTCGCGGTCGACACGGCCGGCAATCTCTACGTGACGGTCTACGCGGGGTACGTGAAGCGCATCGCGCCGAACGGGACGGTCTCGACGATCGCCGGCAACGGCACCGAGGGCTACACCGGCGACGGGGGCCCCGCCACCGCGGCGACGCTCTTCCACCCGCACGCGATCGTGGTCGGGCAGGACAACGCGCTCTACGTGGCCGACACCGAGAACCGGCACATCCGCCGCATCGACCTCGGCACCGGCCGCATTACGACCTTCGGCGGCGACGTCGGGATCACCGTCGCGCTCGCCGTCGGCCCGGACGGCAGCATCTACTCGGCGGACGTCGTCCGCGGAGGCCAGGGCGGTGGCGTCACGCGCACGACACCCGCCGGCGTCACCACGCGCCTCGTCACCTCTCCGACCGCCAACGGCGTCGCCGTGACCTCCGACGGCACCGTCTACGTCAACCTCTGGGAGGAAAAGCGGATCATGCGGCTGACCGCGGCGGGGAAGCTCGAGCCGGTGGCACGCGGATAATCGCCGCGTGAGCGAGCCGCCCGTCCGGGGAGCGATCGTCAACGAGCTCCTCGTTGCGGGCCGTTACGCCTGGGAGGTGTCGAACGCCGAGCTGCGCGCCGTCGGCGTCGACCCGGCCGAGTACGGGCCGCTCTCGTTCATCGGGGTCATGCAGCCGGTCACCCGCAAGCAGCTGGCCGAGGCGACCGGCCGCCCGCGGACGACCGAGCGCGACATCCTCCGCGGCCTGATCGAGCGGGGGCACGTCCGCGAGTTCCCGAACCCGCGCGACGGGCGCTCGACGCTGCTCGAGCTGACGCCGGAGGGCCAGGCGATTTTCGACCGCGGCATTCCGGCCTTCCAGCGCGCCCTGCACCGCATCGACGCCGCGCTGCAAGGGGAGCTCCGCGAGCACGAGGACGCCGTGCGGCGCGTACGGCGCGCGGTGCAGGCGCTGGCGGGGGAGGGGGAGCCGCCGGAGACGGCTCCCCCCGACGAGTAGGTCAGACCAGCGCCGGCTCGCGCTCGAGCGGCGCGGCGAGCGGCGCGGGGCCGCCGACCACGAACACGCGCCAGCCGTCGGGGCCGTGCGCGTCGGTGAAGGTGGCGACGTTGGTCGAGCCGCCGAAGAAGCCGATCACCCGCGCCGGGACGTCGCCGACGTTCCGGAACCCGTGCGGCGCCATCGCTGGGATCACGGCGAGCTGGCCCACGGTGAGGATGCCCTGCTCGCCGTCAATGGAGCCCTCGACGGCGCCCTCGAGGACGACGACGACCTCCTCCGCGCTGTCGCGATGCTCGGGCAGCTCGGCGCCCGGCTCGAAGGTCATGTAGACCGTCGCGGTCGCGGCCGTCCCGGTGTTGCTGCTCGTCGGGAACGCGGCGCGCATACCCTCCCAGTTCTCCATCGTCTCGATCGTGTTCAGGTCGGCGGTCTGCATTGCGCTTCCTCCTTTTAAAAAGACATCACTGTGCAACGAATAGAAACAACTGTACACTGATGTGCAATGAAAAGAAAGTACGAGCTCAGGAAGCGTGCGGAGCGCCAGGCCGAGACCCGCGACCGCATCGTCCGCGCGACGGTCGGCCTGCATACGAGCGTCGGGCCTGCCGCGACGACGATCTCGGCGATCGCGAAGGCGGCCGGCGTCCAGCGGCATACCGTCTATGCCCACTTCCCCGACGAGGACACGCTCTTCCGCGCGTGCACGTCCCACTGGCGGGCGGAGCACCCGTTCCCGGACATCGCGGGCGCGCCGCTCGGCGAGGCGCTCGAGGCCGTCTACGCCTGGTACGAGAGCGTCGCGCACGAGTTCGCGCTGTTTCTGCGCGACGCCCACGCGATCCCGGAGCTTGCGCGCGAGCGGGAGGACGCGTTCGCCGCGCTCGCCGATGGCCTTGTCAGGCCCTACGGACGGTCCCGTGCCGGTACGGGCCGCCGTCGGCCACGCTCTCGCTTTCGACACGTGGCGTTCTCTCGTGCAGCGCGAGGGCCTGACGAACCGGCAGGCAGCCGCGGCGATGGTCGCGTTCGTCGAGGCCGTCGCTACTGGTGCCAGTCGGCCGCCGACCACCAGTCGTGATGGCCGTAGCCGCCGGTGACGGTGCCGACCGTCGCGATCGGGCCGTACATCTGGCCGGCGCGCCAGAACATCAGCTGGCCGTTGCCGTTCGCGACCCGGCGGACGAAGAACACCGCGCCGCCCGGCCCCCAGATCGGCGACTCGTAGCTCTGGTTCTTCGGCGGCGAGAAGAGCCCGTGGCGGGCGCCTTTCAGGTTGACCGTCCACACGCCCCAGCGCGGCACGGTGCCTGCGGGCTGCGCGTTCACGAGGATCTGTCCGTCGGCGGAGCACGTCGGCGGCTTCCCACGCGCGGCCGTCCGAGACCAGCGTCTTCGCCTTGAACAGCGGCGGCGACGCCATGACGAGCGTGGTCGGCGCGGTCGTGACGGCGCCGCCTGACACCGCGACGAGACGCGTGCCGCACCAGGTGACGCCGTCCGGGCTGCCCACCGACGGCGCGATCAGCGGGCCGGTCGACGTCGATGCCAGGCGCTTGGAGACGAGCGGCACCGGGCCGGCTGAGTCCGGGCTCGAGCGACGCCACCAGAACGCCCAGCTGCCGTCCGTCGAGACACCGGCGAGGTCAGGCGTCTGTACGCCCTTGAACGGACCGCCGACGCGGCGGAGGTTGCCCGTGTCCTGGAACCAGATCCAGATCTCCTGCCGGTACGGCTTGCGCGGGTAGCGCGACCGCGAGATCAGCAGGTTGCCCTGCGGCGTCCACAGCGCCGAGACCGCGCCCCAGCCGTCGGCAAGGATGCGGTGGCGGCCGATCAGGACACCGCCGCCCTTCGAGATCGACGCGTTGACGTGGCCGGCCGGCGCCCAGAGCGGGCCGCCTTTCTGCACCTTGCCGCCGGTCGCCGGGACGACCCCGCCGGCGAAGGCGATGTACTTGCCGTCCGGGCTGAACTTGACCGGGCCGCTCACGCCCGAGGCGACGATCACACGGTCGCTGCAGCGCCTGAACTCGACCAGGTGCAGCGCGCCGTCGCGCGCGTAGGCGACCTTCCCGAGCGTCGCGTCGTGCGGGCACGCGGGCAGGGGCGGAGGCGGCGGCTTCCTGGGCGCCTTCTTCGGCGGTTTCGCCGCGAACGCCGCCGGTAGCACCACCAGCGCGACCAGGACCAGGGCAAGTAGACGCTTCATCCCCCACGTCAGTGTGGACGTAGCATGGCCCTGTGGCAACAGCGGAGGACCGGCGCGAGACCGACTCCGGCATCGAGATCAAGCCGCGTCTACACCGCCGAGGACGCGGCCGGCCTCGAGCTCGGAGCCGCCCGGCGAGTATCCCGTTCACGCGCGGCCCGTACACGGACATGTACCGGGGCCGGCCGTGGACGATGCGGCAGTACGCGGGCTTCGCGTCGGCCGAGGAGACGAACGAGCGCTTCCGCTTCCTGCTCGACCGCGGGCAGACCGGCCTCTCGGTCGCGTTCGACCTTCCGACGCAGATGGGCTACGACTCGGACGACGCGCGCGCGGCGGGCGAGGTGGGGCGGACCGGCGTCGCGATCGACTCGATCGAGGACATGGAGCTCCTGTTCGACGGAGATCCCGCTCGACACCGTCTCGACGTCGATGACGATCAACGCGACGGCGGCGCTGCTCCTGCTCCTCTACGAGCTCGTCGCGGAGGGCCAGGGCGTCGCCGGGCGACCGCCTGCGCGGCACGGTGCAGAACGACATCCTCAAGGAGTACATCGCCCGCGGGAACTACATCTATCCCGCCGCGGCCGTCGATGCGGATCACCACCGACCTGTTCGCGTACTGCGCCGAGCGGCTGCCCGGCTGGAACACGATCTCGATCTCCGGCTACCACATCCGCGAGGCCGGGGCGACCGCCGTCCAGGAGCTCGCGTTCACGCTCGCGAACGGGATCGCGTACTGCCAGGCGGCGGTCGACGCCGGGCTCTCGCCGGACGAGTTCGGCGCGCGGCTCTCGTTCTTCTTCAACGCGCACAACCACTTCTTCGAGGAGGTGGCGAAGTTCCGGGCGGCGCGCCGGCTGTGGGCGCGAGATCATGCGCGAGCGCTTCGGCGCGACGAACCCGAAGGCGCAGGCGCTCCGCTTCCACGCGCAGACCGGCGGCTCGACGCTGACCGCGCAGCAGCCGGAGAACAACGTCGTCGCGCGTGACCGTCCAGGCGCTGGCGGCGGTCTGGGCGGCGCGCAGTCGATCCACACGAACGCGTTCGACGAGGCGCTCGCGCTGCCGACGGCGCGCTCGGCGCGGATCGCGCTGCGGACGCAGCAGATCCTGGCCAACGAGGCCGGCGTCACCGACACGGCCGACCCGCTCGGCGGCGCCTACTTCATCGAGGCGCTGACCGACGAGCTCGAGGCGCGCGCCCGCGAGCTGCTCGAGCGGATCGACGAGCTCGGCGGCGCGGTCGCCGCGATCGAGCAGGAGTTCGTCCAGCGCGAGATCGAGGACGCGGCGTTCCGCTACCAGCAGGAGGTCGAGGAGCGGCGAGCGCGTCATCGTCGGCGTCAACCGCTACGAGGAGGCCGAGGAGGGAGACGTCGAGCTGCAGCGCATCGACCCGGCCGCGGAGCGGCGACAGCTCGAGCGGACGGCACGCGTTCGGGCCGAGCGCGATGCCGCGGCGGCCGAAGCGGCGCTCGAGGAGGTGCGCCGCGTCTCCCGCGGGACGCGAGAACCTGCTCCTGCCGATGCGCGAGGCGCTGCGCGTGCCCTGCACCGTCGGCGAGATCTCGGGCGTCCTGCGCGAGGAGTTCGGGATGTACGACTCGCAGCGCGCCTAGACGTCAGGTAGGCAGGTCGTCCGGCGAGCGGGCGACGCCCTCCTCGGTGACCCAGGCGGTGACAAGCGCCGCCGGCGTGATGTCGAACGCGCGGTTTTCGACCTCGACGCCGGCCGGCGCGATCCGCGTGCCGGCGAGCTCGGTCACCTCCTCGGCGGCGCGCCGCTCGACCGGGATCTCGGCGCCGCGTCGGGGTGGCCGGGTCGAGCGTCGACACGGGGGCCGCGACGTAGAACGGGATCGAGTGGTGCGCCGCGAGCACCGCCAGCCCGTATGTGCCGACCTTGTTGGCGACATCGCCGTTGGCGGCCACGCGATCGGCGCCGACGACGACGGCGTCGACCTCGCCGGCGGCCATCAGCCCGGCGGCCATCACGTCGGCGACGAGCCGGAAGGGGATGCCGAGCCGCGCAAGCTCCCAGGCCGTGAGCCGCGCCCCCTGGAGCACCGGGCGGGTCTCGTCGACCCAGACGCTCGGCTCGCGGCCCTGCTCGTGCGCGGCGCGGATCACGCCGATCGCCGTCCCGTAGCCGACGGTCGCCAGCGAGCCGGCGTTGCAGTGGGTCAGCACCTGCGAGCCCGGCGGGAGCAGCGGGGCGCCGTTCGCGCCGATGCGGCGGTTGCGCTCGACGTCCTCGACGGCGATCAGCTGGGCCTCCGCGACCGGGTCCTGCGCGGCCAGCGCCCGGTTCGACGCCCCAGGCCAGGTTGACCGCCGTCGGGCGCGTGGCCTTGAGCTTGCGCGCCGCCTCGTCGACAGGCTCGCCGCGTGAGGGTGGCCAGCGCGATGCCCATCGCGCCGGCCGCGCCGAGAGCAGGGGCACCGCGGACGGCGAGGGTGCTGATCGCGTCGACCAGCTCGTCGACCGTGCGGCACTCGAGAATGACCAGCTCGCCGGGCAGGCGGCGCTGGTCGATCAGGCGCACGTGCGCCCCCTCCAGCTCGATCGTCGGCGGGATCGGGTCGATCACCGGAGCGCCGCCACGGTCGCAGCGACCGCATCGCGCGGCCCGCCCGGGTACGCGTAGGCGGCGGAGCCGAGCAGCGCCATCACGCCGGAGCGCGTGCCCGCCTGCTCGACCTGCGCGGCTGCGTTGTCGGGCGACACGCCGCCGCCGAGGACGGCGACGGCGCGCGGGACGCCGGCAGGCGCGTGGCAGGCCGCGATCGCGGCGTGAACGTCGGCCGCGTCGTCGGCGAGGCGCCCCGTGAACGAGCCGACCAGGACGTAGTCGGAGCCGGCCATCCGCGTCAGGCTCGCAATCGGGCCGCCGCCGGCGCCGACGACGCCCCGCAGCCAGGGCGCGCCGCCGGCGCGGTGCGCGAACACGGACGCGCCGAGGTCGCGCTCGCGCAGGACGCGGACGGCGTCGAAGCCCTGCGCCCACGCGTTGACGAGCAGTCCCTTCGCGCCGAGCTCGACCGCGCGCTCGGCGCGGCGCAGCAGGCCGTCGGCCGAGCCGGTCACGTTGGCCACGTACGTGACGTGCTCCGGGATCGCGGCGACGATGGCACGGACGCGGTCCTCGAGCGGGCTCCAGGGGCGGTCGCCGATGAGCTCGTCATCCTTTACAAGGTCGGCGCCGCCCGCGGCCAGCTCGCCGGCCGTGGCCGCAGCCTCGCGCGGGGAAAGCCCGAGCGCCGGCTTGACGATCGCCCCGACGAGGACGCGGTCCGGCGCCTCGTGCGCCGGCCCGGGGAGACCGTCCGGCCAGTCGACGTGGACGAGCCGGCACCGCTCGAGCGCGCCGACGTCGCCCCACTCGCCGGCGACGACCGAGGAGACGAGCAGGCTGAGGTCGACGCCCCAGTTCGCGTCGGGGTAGGTCAGCGTGACCCTGTCGCCGTCCGCCTCGACGGCCGGCCGCGCCCCGCCGGGATCGGCGGCGACGCCCGTCGAGGTCACGCGCACCAGCGCCTCGATGGCCTCAGGCGGCGACAGCTCATAGATGACGCGCAGCATCTGGCACCGAACTGTTACAGGGACTGTCCAGGCGAGGAGGCGTGCCAACTCGTCTACAGCAGGCTGGTTGGATCGCGCTGGGGGTGGCGTTGCGGTGTGGGCCCTTCGTTCCAGGGACTGTCCCTGTCAAGGTTGTGTGCCGATGCGGATCCTGCTCGTCTCCCAGATGTACCCCGGCCCCGAGGCGCCCGACTACGGCGTGTTCGTACGCGACCTGGCGGACGCGGTCGAGCGGCGCGGACACGAGATCGAGCGCGTCGTGATCGACCGGCGCGGCGCGGGGCTCGGCAAGTACGTGAGTCTCGCCCGGCGTGCCCGCGCCGCGCCCCGCGCGGACGTGGTCTGGAGCCACTTCCTGTTTCCGACAGGGCTCGCCGCGCTCGCCGGGCGCGCGCCGGTGCTCGTGACCGCGCACGGCCGCGACGTCCGCAACATCGGGACGGTGCGCGGCGTCGCCGCTGCCACGCGCTTCGTCGTGCGGCGCGCGGCGGCGATCGTCGCCGTGTCCGACTACCTGCGCCGCGAGCTCGAGGCGCGCGTCCCCGAGGCGCGCGGACGCGTCGAGGTGGTCGACTCCGGCGTCGACCTCACCCGGTTCGCGCCGGCGGCCGCCGCGGCCGCGCGCGCCGAGCTCGGCTGGGAGGGTGAGGGCCCGGCGTTCGTCTGCGTGGGCGGCCTGGACGAGCGCAAGAACGTGCTTCGCCTCGCCGCCGCGTTCGAGCGCCTCGGCGAGGGCCGGCTGGCGTTCGTCGGCGACGGGCCGCTGCGCGCGCAGCTCGAGGGCCGACCGGGCATTCGCCTGGCCGGCCGTGTCGAACACGATCGGGTCGCCCGCTGGCTCGCGGCCGCCGACGTCGTCTGCCAGCCGAGCCTCGTGGAGCCGTTCGGGCAGGCGATCCTCGAGGCGATGGCCGTCGCCCGGTCCGTCGTCGCCACACGGGTCGGCGGTCCGCCGGAGTTCGTCCCCCCCGAGGCCGGCGTGCTGGTCGATCCGCTCGACGAGGAGGCGATCGCCGCAGGCATGCGCGCGGCGGCCGGGCTGCCGAGCCCGAACGAGACGGCGCGCCTGGCCGCGGCCGAGCACGACGTGAACCGCCAGGCGGAGCGGATCGAGGCGATTCTCGAGCGGATCAGGTCAGGCGCTCGAGATCACTGAGCCGGATCTCGACGAGCGGGCGCACCGTGTCCTCGAGCCCTGCCTCGCGCGCGACCTCGAGGGCCTGCTCCCAGCTCTGGCGCGCCTTCTCGGCGCCGGCGCCCTGTTTGAGCCGGTTGTCTCCGTTCAGCAACAGCTTCTGGATCTTCGCGCGCGCGTCGTCGGCGTCCATCGCCGCTATTCTGAGGCGCGGAATGCTTCCTGTCGTCGTCTTCATCCAGTTCATCGTCTGCGTCGGGCTGATCACGCTCGTGCTGCTCCACTCGGGGCGTGACGCGGGCATGGGCGGCATGGGCTTCGTGCCGACTTCGCAGGGCGGGACGCACATCGTCGAGCGCAACCTGACGCGCCTGACGATCGTGTTCGCGGCGTTGTTCTTCATCAACACCGTGATCCTGTACCGCTTGCTCGCCTAGAGCCCCGGCCCCGACCCGTTCCCCGTGATCGTGAACTTCGCGGTCGCGATGCCGGGCACGAGGAAGCCGTACGCGTAGCGCTCGTCGTACCACTGGGTGCGGTTCACGAGCATGCGCTCCCGCGTCAGCGCGGGCACCTCGGCGAGCATCTCGGGGACGGAGACGGTGAAGCGCAGGTTGACGAGCGGCTCGGCGCCCGCCCGTCGCGGATCCGGAACGTGCCGTCGCGCGTCATGCCGGTGACGATCCCCTCGCGCGGGCTCACGACCGAGAGGTAGTGCAGGCGCGTGATGTGGATCCCGTCGCCGACCGCCTCGTCGAGCTCCTCGAGCGAGCCCGCGTCGCCTGCTGCGACCGAGAGCGCGACCGGCGCCGGCCCGTAGCGGCGGTACATGACGGGGATCGCATTCCCGGTCGACTCCTCTCCCGCGCGGGCGGCCGTGCCGCGGTCCCAGACGACGCCGCGCGCGACGCCCTCCTCGACGAGCGGGACGCGGCGTCTGGGCGTGCCCTCGAAGTCGAGCGACTTGGGAAGCCCTGCCGGGTCGAGCGGGTCCTCGGCGATCGAGATGTTCGGCGCGAACACGCCGTCGCCGATCCGGCCGGCGAAGTAGCTCGACTGCTCGAGCAGGCCGAGGCCGTTGAAGCTGTCCTGCGCGAAGTACTCGAGCAGTTCGGCGAACGCGTAGGGCTCGAGGACGGCTCGGTACGCGCGCGGCTCGAGCTCGGCCCCGCCGCGGGTCGCCTCCGCCTTGCGGAGCGCCTCCTCGGCGGTCTCCGCGGCGTCGATGGAGCCGATCGCGACCGCCTGCCGCTCGGCGTAGCCGGACACGCCCTTGCCGGCGGCAAGCGCGACGACGTTGGCGTCCGTCATCCGGTCCTCCGCGGCGACCCCGGCCGACGTGGCGACGGCCAGCTCGACGACGCCGCTCGTCACGTAGCCGTAGAGCTCGAGCGGCCGCGCCGCCGCGATCGCCTGCGCGGCGATCTGCGCCTGCTCGGCCGGCGGGAGCTCCGCCGTCGCCTCGTCGTAGCCCTGGACGACTGGTGGCTCCGCCGCGGGCGCGAAGCCCGGGAATGTCTCGTCCGAGGGCGCGGTCGCGACCGCCTCGAGCGTGCGCTGCGCGAGCTCGCGCAGCGCCTCGTCACCGGTCCGGTTCGTCGACGCGCCGCCGACGCGGCCGTCGCGCGCGACGCGCAGCTGGACGACGTGGTTCTCGACGAGCGTCGGCTGGTGCACCTCTGACCCGGCGTAGCGGGCGAAGCCCGAGAGCTCGGAGCTGACGACAGCCTCGGCCTCCTCGCCGGGGACGGCGGCGAGCGCGCGCTCCGCGAGGTCGAGCGCCGTCACGGGCGGACGCCGACCTGGACGTTCCGGAACCGGCTGGCCGGCGCGCCGTGCGAGACGTGCGCGCTCTGGCCCGGCTGGCCCTTGCCGCAGTTGGTCAGTCCGTAGAGCACCCACGTCTCCTGACCGCCGAGTCCGTCCAGCGAGCCCCAGAAGTGCGGCGTGATGCCCGTGTAGACCGCATCGCGGAGCATGCGCCCGAGCTTGCCGCGCTTGATCTCCCAGGCGATCTGCGTCCCGAACTGGAAGTTGAGACGCTTGTCGTCGATCGACCAGCTGCGATTCGTCGAGAGGAAGATGCCGTCGTCGACGTCGGCGATCAGGTCCTCCACCGACCCGGCGTCACCGGGCTCGAGGTGCAGGTTCGTCATGCGGACGAGCGGCATCCGGTTCCATGTCTCCGCGCGCATCGAGCCGCCCGCCCCGGCGCGGATCTGCGCCGCGGTCTCGCGCGAGGTGAGGAAGCCGGAGAGCACGCCGCCGGCGACGATCGGCTCACGCGCGGCGGCCACGCCCTCGTCGTCCCAGCCGAAGGTGCCGAGCCCGCCGTCGGTGGTCGAGTCCGCGGTCACGTTCATGAGCTCCGAGCCGTAGCGCAGCGAGCCGAGGTCGCCCGGCGAGATGAAGCTGGTGCCGGCATAGGCGGCCTCCGTGCCATAGACCCGGTCGAGCTCGGTCGGGTGCCCGACCGACTCGTGCACCTGGAGCGCCGTCTGCTCCGAGTCGATGACGACGGTGGTGACCCCCACCGGGCAGACGTCGGCGCGCAGCAGTGCGGCTGCCTCCTCGCCCAGGCGCGGTGCGATCTCGGGGAGCCGCAGCGACTCGACGTACTCCCAGCCGGCCTGTGCACTCGAGCCGCCGAACGCGCTCGGATAGGAGCGCTGCTGGAAGAGGCCGTCGCCGGCGGCGAGCGCATCGACGCCGGCGCCGCATTCCACGACGAGCTGCTCGACGTCCGTGCCGGCCGAGGTGACGAGGTGCTTGCGCTGCGACAGGGCGCGCGCCGACGCCGACGTCACCTTCACGTCCGTGTGGCGCGCCGCCTCCTCCGCCCGCAGGCAGAGCTCGATCTTGTCGGCGAGCGAGACCGCGAACGGGTCCCGCTCGACCGGGGTCGCGTACGAGCCGGAGGCGGGCTCGACCGGGGCGAGGCTGCGCCCGTTCCGGGACGGCGTCGCGCGCGCGAATCCGGTCGCGCGGGCGGCCGCGTCACGGGCGCCTGACTCGTCCAGCCGGCTCGAGCAGGCGAAGCCCCAGGCGCCGTCCACGAGCACCCGGACGCCGATGCCCTCGCTCTCCGAGTCGGCGAGCGTCTCTACCCGCCCGTTCTTCGTCGACACCTGCTGGCCGCGCTCAACGACGGCCCGCGCATCCGCGTATTCAGCCCCCGCTGCGAGGGCCGCCTCGACCGCCTCCTGGCAGATCTCGCGCACGAGGGCCAACCCTAATGGCGGGTACACTGTCGTCGCCCGCGGTGGTGGCGGAATTGGTAGACGCGCAAGGTTGAGGGCCTTGTGCCCCTTGGGGCGTGGAGGTTCAAGTCCTCTCCACCGCATGCGACGGCCGTCCGAGAGGCGGCCGTTTTCGTTGGCCGATTTGACGCCGTCCGCGCGCCCCGCTACCGTCGGTTGGCGAACACACGTTCGCCAACCATCGACGTTCTTAAGGGAGGCCGGATGCTTACCGACCGCCAGCGCGAGATCTACGACTACGTCACCCGCTACGTCGACGACCACGGCTACCCGCCGACCGTCCGCGAGATCGGCGAGGCGGTCGGGCTCGCATCGCCCTCCACCGTGCACGCGCACCTCGCGAACCTCGAGCGTGCGGGGCTGATCCGCCGCGACCCGACGAAGCCACGGGCGCTCGAGCTCATCGGCCGCGAGCGCCCACGCGCCGAGCCCGCGCGCGAGGACGAGCAGCGCCGGCTTCCGCTCTACGGCGAGATCGCCGCCGGCGGCCCGCTGCTCGCGGAGCAGCAGGTCGAGGAGTACATCGCCGTCCCCGCGCCGCTGTCGCGCGGCGGCGAGGAGTTCCTGCTGCGCGTCAAGGGCGACTCGATGATCCAGGCCGGGATTCTCGAGGGCGACGTGGTGGTCGTCGAGCGGCAGCAGTCCGCGAGCAACGGCGAGATCGTCGTCGCGCTCGCCGGCGACGACGAGACCGCCGACGAGGCGACGGTAAAGACCTTCTACCGCGAGAACGGCCGCATCCGGCTCCAGCCCGAAAACGACTCACTCGAGCCGATCTACGCGCAGCACGTCCAGATCCTCGGGCGCGTGATCGGGGTGTTCCGCTCGCTTTGATTGAGCATGCCTCCCGCAGCCATCGCACTCGCAGCGTCGCTGCAACGCGGCGCCTCGCGTCGTCCTCGGTCGCGCCCGTAGCCTCCGGCTACGAACGCTCCCTGCGTCCTAGCGATGCTTGCGTTTCGCGGGCTGCGAGCACGATGGCTACGGGAGGAACGCTCTGATGGACGTGACGGCGCTCAACCGCACGCTCGACCAGGAGCTGATGGCGCTCATGCGCGGCGTCAGCCTGGAGTGCCTCGTATGCGGGGAGTTCGTCGTGCACGTGGGGCCGGACGGGCGCTTCTGTCCCGAGTGCGGGAGTGGCCTCGATGTTCCCGCGGCAGAGGCGACCGCGGCACCCGCGGCACCCGCGGCGACCGAGCAGCGAGGCGGCTGAGCGGCGCCGGCGTCACGCCGGCCAGTTGTCGCGCCCCCAGGAGATCAGGTTGACCATATGCTCGCCGCCACTGACCGCGTTGACCCAGTCGTCGACGGTCGCGATGACGTAGTCGGTCGCATCGTCGGCCTCGCCGCTGACCACGCCGATGATCCGAGCGTGGCCGTCGAACCAGGCCCAGAACGGGCCGCCGGAGTCGCCGTGGTTGAGGTCGGCTTTCGTGAACAGGGCGTCACCGTTGCCGCTGCTGCTGTCGTCGATGATGCTGGCGCCCAGCTGCACCGTGGGCCGCTGCCCGCCCGCGATGTCGCCGGCGTAGCCCACGGCCGCCCAGACGTTTCGGTCCTCCCAGTCATCGTCGTACTCCTGCGCTCCGAAGAACCCGAGCTGCTGGCCGAGCGGCTCTGCCAGGCGGGCGACCAGGTAGTCGTGGGCGAGGTCGGAGTGCGTCGGGTAGCGAATCTCGGTCACGAACGACGAGCCGAACGGCTCGGTCCCGTCCCAGGCATGTGGGACGAACTTCATCCACCAGTCGCCCGACGGAATGCCCTGCCACGGTGCCACGTGGCGGGCGGTGAGCAGGATGCGGTCGCCGACGAGGGCGCCCGACCCGGCCTTGCCGTCGCTGTTCGTCACCTTGCCGACCAGCGCCCATGGCCAGGTCGTGTCCGTGAGAACGGCGCGCTCGTCCGGCGGGTAGATGAAGAGCGGCGTGAATTTCTGCCCGTCCGGGGCGAGCAGCTTGTCGTGCGCGATCGTCTCGACCTGCGGCATCCAGGTGCCGGCCACTGCGTCTGGCCGATATGCGTCGAGCGGGCCTGCGGGCGGGAGCTCCTCGATGTCGATTCCCGCTGCGTGGCCGCCGGGCAGGAAGGGATGGAGGTCGTCGCCGAGATCGACGGTGACGCGCCAGAACGCCTTGTCGCCGGCGCCGGGGATCTCTTCCACGGTGATGCGCGGATCGAGGGTCGAGCCCGCGCGGCCCGACACGTACGTTGTCGAGACCGTCGCGGGAGTCGCGTGCGGCGGCGCCCCGCCAGGCATCGGATCCTTCGTCGCAACCTCGTCCCAGGACAACGGCCGCTGGCTGTCGGCTCCCGTCATAGTGCGCTCCTCCGTCGAGATGGCGATGACAACAGTCTCACGGGTGTTAGACGGTTTCAAGCCTCGACGATGCGGGCTACGATTGAAATGCAGGCCGGGTGGCCGCGGGCCGGCAACGGCTCGAGGAAAGTCCGGACACCGCAGGGCAGGACGCTGGGGAAACCCCAGGCGGCGAAAGCCGACGGAAAGTGGCACAGAAAGGAGACCGCCACCGGCACTCTCGAGATGCCGGGGGTAAGGGTGAAAAGGTGGGGTAAGAGCCCACCAGCGTCGTGGCGACACGGCGGCTAGCTAAACCCCGTCCGGTGCAACGCGAAGCAGGTTCCGACGACGCTGCCCGCCGAGGAACCGGGTACGCGGCCAGAGCCGCCGGGCAACCGGCGGCCCAGAGAGATGGTCATCCACGACAGAATCCGGCTTACAGGCCTGCTACGGAAAGCCCCCGCGAAAGCGGGGGTTTCTATTTGGAGGTGCATTGCAGTGAGCGACACCGAGTTCCACATCGAGTCGTGGGCCGAGGACGATCTCCCGCTCCTCGAGCAGCTCATGGGCGACCCGGCAATGACCGCGAATCTCGGCGGCCCCGAGAGCCTCGAGAAGATCGTCGAGCGCCAGAGGCGCTACGAGCGGCTGCCGGGCACCGGGACGGGCGGGATGTTCAAGATCGTCGAGACCGCCACCGGCGAGCGAGTCGGCTCGGTCGGCTACTGGGAGCGCGAGTCGAGCGAGGGCCAGGTCTACGAGACGGGCTGGATGGTGCTGCCTGCGTTCCAGGGACGCGGCGTCGCGACGAGTGCGACTTCACAGGTGATCGAGCGAGCGCAGGCGGAGCGGAAGCACCGGTTCCTCTATGCGTATCCGTCGGTCGACAACGCGCCCTCGAACGCGATTTGCCGCAAGCTCGGCTTCACGTTGGTCGACGTGAGCGACTACGAGTATCCGAAGGACAGCGGCAACATCCTGCGCTGCAACGACTGGCGCCTCGACCTGTCCGAGTAGGCGATCCTCAGATGCGTGGCGGCGCCGTGCTCTCGCGGACGACGAGCTCCGTGGGGAGGATCGTGCGCCGCGGCTCGCCCTCGGCCGGGGTGCCGCTCTCGATCTCCTCGATCAGCCACTGCGCCGCCAGGCGCCCCTTCTCCTCGTGCGGTTGCCGCACCGTCGTCAGCGGCGGGGTCGTCACCCGCGCGATCGGGCTGTCGTCGAAGCCGACGACCGACAGGTCGGCGGGTACGGTCAGCCCCGCTTCGGCCGCAGCGTCGAGAGCGCCGATGGCGAGAACGTCGCTCATCGCGAGGATGGCCGTCGGCCGCGGGTGGGCCGCCAGGAGCTCGGTCGCCGCGCGGCGTCCTTGCTCCGCCGAGTTCCGGCGGGCGACCCGGACGGCGTCCGGATCCCACGCTTCGCCGAGCCCCTCCTCGTAGCCGGCGAGCCGGTCCTCCGTGAGCCCGATCTCGAGCGTTCCGCGCCGGTCGAGGAACCGGGGAAAGGAGACCACGCCGACGCGCTCGTGCCCGAGCGAGCGCAGGTGCTCCGCCGCAGCCCGCGCCGCCGCGCGGTCGTCGATGCCGATGAACGAGGTGGGCGCGTCGCGCGGCTGCTCCACGGTGACGACCGGGACGCGCCGGGCAAGCGCCGCCTCGACACGGGGGTCGTTCGTGGCCGCGGCGTAGATCACGAACCCGTCGACGGCGGCATCGCTCACCGCCGTCGCGACGGCCTCGCGGTGGGGCGAGTCCGGGATCAACAGCAGGCCGAGCTCGGAGCCCTCCATCCCCTGCGCGAACCCGACCATGAAGGCGAGCGCCGCGGTGTCCGTGAGCTGGTAGCGGAGCCGCTCCTGGAAGATCAATCCGAGTGCGCCCGCCCGTCCCAGGCGCAGGCGCCGCGCCGCCGGGTCGGGGCCGGCGTAGCCGAGCTCTTTCGCCGCCGCGAGCACGCGGTCGCGGACCCCGGCGGAGACGAGCTCCGGCCGCCCGAACGCCTGTGAGGCGCTGCCGACCGAGACCCCCGCCCGTTCCGCAACATCCCGCAGCCGTACGCGCTTCGTCGCCACGCGCACAGCGTAGTTGACAGTGATGAATCGGTTCAGCTACTCTGTAAATGAACCGATTCAGTCAAGGAGGCGACTTTCGCGATGTTCGAGCTCTTGATCGGCAGCGAAGCAACCAGGCGGCACGTGTCCGACCGCGTCGAGAAGGTCCAGCGCGGCGACCACGGCGAGCCGCGTTCGCGCATCCGCGCCGTGTTCGCGGCGGCCGGTCGCGGCGCCGGCTCGGTCCGCGCCCGGCGCACCGCGGCCCCACCGCGCACACGCTCGAGCGCGGCCGACTGCAACTGACGTCAGCGGATCTCGAGGCTGTCCAGGCCCTCGGCCTGGGCGGCCTCGACCGAGACGCCCTCGACGACCGCCCCGCGTGGCCCCTGCTCGCACCAGCGCACGAGCGCATCGACCGCCTCGCTCGGCCCCTCGAGCACCGCCTCGACGGTTCCGTCCGGCCGGTTCCGCACCCAGCCTGCAACGCCGCGCGACCCGGCGACGCGCGCCAGCGAGATGCGGAACCCGACGCCCTGCACTCGTCCGCGTACGACGACGCGGCGCGCTACTCGTTTTCCGCCAGCCACGCCTTGGCCACGCGCTTCGGCGCCCGCGAGAGCCACGCCTCGATGACCAGCTCGCGCAGCTCCTCGCGGTCGATCCGCGCCAGCTCCGGGATCCGCATCAGCACCGCCCGGTAACCGTTCCAGTGCGGCGTCGTGAAGAAGATGCCGCGGTCGTCTGCGAGTACGAGGTCCTTTTCCTCGAGGCTGTCGACCCAGAAGACGAGCACGTCCTCGAGGCGCTCGCCGGTGGCGTCGACAGCGTCCCGCCGCGGCGAGCGATGCCAGCAGAAGACCTTGCCGCGCACCGAGTAGGAGGGCCGGCCCTCGGCGTCCTCGCCGTGGTCGACCTCAGGCAGGGCGCGCGCGAGCTCGTCGAGGTCGGCCATCGTCGTCACGCGCCGGATGCTGCCATGTCGGAGATGTAACGCTGTGCCACGCATGTCGACGCCACGCACGCAGTACGCGCGCAGCGGTGACGCGCAGCTGGCCTACCAGGTGATCGGGGCCGGCTCGCGCGACATCGTCCTCGCGTTCGACTGGGGCAGCCACCTCGAAGAGGTGTGGGAGCAGCCGCTGATCCGCGAATTCGTCAGCGGGCTGACGCGGTTCGGCCGGGTGATCTGGTTCGACATCCGCGGGGTCGGCCTCTCGGGCGGCGGGCTCGACGCGACGATCCCCGTGGAGGCGTGGGTCGAGGACGTCGGCGCGGTGATGGCCGCCGCCGGCTCGGTGCGGGCCACGCTGATGGCGCACGGGCACGCTGCGCAGCTGGCACTGCTGTTCGCGGCGACGCACCCCGACCGCACGACCTCGCTCGTGATCCTGAACGGGTTCGCGCGCTACACGCGCACCGACGACTACCCTGCCGGGATGCCGCCGAAGGTCCAGGAGTCGCTCCTCCATACGATCGAGACCCAGTGGGGCACGGGCACGCTCGTGCGTGTCCTCGCGCCGACGGTCGCCGGGCTCCCAGGCGTCGAGGATTGGTGGGGGCGCGTCGAGCGCTACACCGCGAGCCCTACAACTGCCGTCGCCCGCATGCGGGCGGTCTTCGAGCTCGACGTCCGCAACGTCCTCCCGCTCGTGGAGGCCCCGACGCTCGTCGTGACGAGCCGCGACAACTGGTTCGTGCGCGCCGAGCACGGTCGCTACCTCGCCGGGCACGTCGCCGGCGCCCGCCTGCTCGAGCGCGACAGCCCGGACTACTGGCCGCTGCCCGAGGAGGATCTCCTCGGCGCGATCGAGGAGTTCATCACGGGCACGCGGACGACCGGCGGCGACGCCGACCGCGTGCTCGCGACGGTCCTCTTCGTGGACGTGGCGGACTCGACGCGGCGGGCGGTCGAGCTCGGCGACCGACGCTGGAGCGCGCTTCGGAACGAGTTCGAGCAGACCGTCCGGCGGACCCTCGGGAGCTACCGGGGTGAGCTCATCAACACCGCCGGCGACGGCGTGCTGGCCACCTTCGACGGCCCCGCCCGGGCGATCCGCTCGGCGGCCGAGATCCGCAATGCGCTTCGGCAGACGGGGCTCGAGGTGCGCAGCGGCCTGCACGCCGGGGAGGTGACGCGGAGCCCCGGAGACATCGCCGGCGATCACGGTGCATGTGGCCGCGCGGGTCTGCGCGCTTGCCGCGCCCGGTGAGGTGCTCGTCACGCGCACCGTGCGCGACCTCGTCGCCGGCTCGGGGATCGGCTTCGAGGAGCGCGGCGCGCATGAGCTCAAAGGCGTGCCTGATAGCTGGGCGCTCTACGCCGCGACCGGCTGACGGCGCTCAGCGCTGCGCACTCACCTCGTCCACGTGCGCGACGTGGTCGAGGTGCGTGATCCACACCACCCAGTAGCGCTGGGCGCTGCCGCGCACCCTGAACGCGGTGCGCGTGGAGACCGCCGCCGGGGCCGAGACGGCGTGGAACGGGCCGGTGGGGCTCGCCCCCGCCTGGATCACGGCCGTGTAGCCGGGCGTGTCGGTCACGACGACCACCCGGCGAGGCGCGACGGGCCGCCCTGCGTCGAGCAGCAGCCCGACGCCCGGCTTGCCGAGCGCGACCGAGTAGTCCTCGGTGCGCCAGTAGGTGGCCAGGTTCCCGTCCGTCGCCGCGGGCGCCTCCGAGTCGTGCTCGGTGTGGTCGCCGGACCGGGTCCCAGGCCCCGACCGCGCGCAGGAACACCGGCACGGGTGCGGTCTGAACCGGCTGGCGTTCCGCCACCGGCGCGACTTTCACCGGCTTGGGCTTCGCCTTCGGCTTCGGCGCGACCGCCGGGGGCTGCGCGTTCTTGACCGTGCGCTGCGCGGTCAGCCCGAGGAAGAGCACCCCGCCGACGGCAAAGAGCAGCGTCGCCAGCCCGAGCGCGAAGAGCGGCCGCACCGGGAGGTGGTGGCCGACCGGCAGCGGCCGGTGGAAGATCTCGGTCTCGGCGGGCGGCTTGTGCTCGGCCTCGTACACGTCGAGCAGCGGCGCGCTGTCGAGGTCGAGGTACTCGGCGTAGACGCGGAGCCAGGCACGCGCGTAGGCGGCGCCGGGGAGCTTGTCGAACCGCTCGTTCTCGAGCGCCGCGAGGTAGTCGGCGCGAATGCAGAGCTCGTTCGCGACCGCGGCCAGCGTCAGCTCGCGACGCTCACGCGCCGTCCGCAGCGACAGGCCGATGCGCACCCCCGACACCTCCGCCTCCTACGTGCTCGGTCACCTCCAGGGTAAAACGCGGAGGCGCGCAGCGAAAGGGCGTGTTCAGCCCGCGTTCACACGGAGCGTGCCTCTGCTGCCCGACGGCGCAGCTCGTCCTCCACCGCCGCGGGGTCGAGCCCGCGCGCCGCGAGCGCGACGTAGCTCGCGAACCAGAGGTCGGCGATCTCCGACACGACGCGCTCGTCGCTCTCGGAGGCGACGGCGAGCGCCGCCTCGACGCCCTCCTCGCCGAGCTTCTGCGCGCAGGCGCCCGTCCCGCCGTTCGAGCAGGCCTGCGACGTACGAGCCCTCCGGGCGCTCCTGAGCGCGCGACGCGATCGTCCGCCACAACCACGGCGCGAAGCACGAGACAGAGCCCGTGTGGCACGCCGGCCCGGCCGCCCGGACCCGGAGCAGGATGGCGTCGCCGTCGCAGTCGTCGCGCAGCTCCTCGACCGCCAGCGTGTTGCCGGAGGTCTCGCCCTTGTGCCAGAGCTCCTCGCGCGACCGGCTCCAGAACCACGCCTCGCCCGTCTCGCGCGTGCGCCGGAGCGCCTCGTCGTCCATCCAGGCGAGCATCAGCACGCGGTCGGTCTCCGCGTCCTGGACGATGGCGGCGCGCAGCTCAGGCGTCATCGCGAAGAGGAACGCCGGCGGCGCGCAGTTCGCCGCGCAGCGACGCGAGCCGGTCGGGGTCTTCGTGGAGGATCGATGCGAGCAGGGCCGCCTGGGCGACCTCGAGCGCCTCGGCCACGTGCTCGGCGCCGCCCGCGCCGCCGGACGCGATCACCGGGACGGACACGGCTCGTGCGACCCGGGCGGTGAGCTCGAGGTCGTAGCCGGCGCGGGTGCCGTCGGCGTCGATCGAGGTGAGCAGGATCTCGCCGGCGCCGAGCGCCTCGCCCTCGGCCGCCCACTCGGCCGCGTCGCGCCCGGCGTCTGTCGTCCCCGCGCGTGCGTGCACGCGGCCGCGGGTCGCGTCGATTGCGAGGACGACGGCCTGCGAGCCGACGCACGCCGCGAGCTCACCGATCAGCGCCGGCCGCTCCAGCGCTGCGCTATTCACGGCCACCTTGTCCGCGCCGGCGCGCAGCAGGGCCTCCGCGTCGCCCGCCGAGCGGACGCCTCCGCCGACCGTGAACGGGATGGCGAGCCGCTCGGCGACCCGCTCGACGAGCTCGATCCGCGTTGGCGCGCTCCTCGAGCGTCGCCTTGACGTCGAGGAAGACGAGCTCGTCGGCGCCGGCCTCGGAGTAGCGGGCGCCGAGCTCGACCGGCTCGCCCGCATCGCGCAGCCCCTGGAAGCGAATGCCCTTGACCACGCGGCCGCCCGCGACGTCGAGGCAGGGGATCAGGCGGGGGAGAGGCATCGCTCCAGCTAGCGGGCGCCCGCGGCGCCGCTCTTCTCCGGGTGGAACTGGACGCCAAGGAACGTGCCGGACCGCGCCTCGGCGACGCAGCCCTCCGACCAGGCGGTGGCCGCGGACGTGTCTCGCCGCGAACGAGTGGGCGAAATAGAACGTGTCGCGAAGCGGGTCCACCGGCGCCCAGCCGATCCGCGGGACGCGCCCCTCGCGGAGGCGGCGCGCGCGGCCGGGGAGGAGGCCGAGGCCCTCGACGCCGCCGTCCTCCTCCGTGTGCTCGAGCGCGAGCTGGAGCCCGAGGCAGATGCCGAGGGTCGGCGCCGGTGCGCGCGCGGAGCGCCTCGTCGATGCCGGCCGAGCGCAGGGCCGCCATCGCGCTGGCGGCGGAGCCGACGCCCGGCAGCACTGCCAGGTCGGCCCCTGCGACGGTGTCGGCGTCCGTCGTGACGGTTACCTCCGCGCCGAGCCGCTCGAACGCGATCGCGACCGAGCGGACGTTCCCGGCGCCGTAGTCGCAGACGGCGACGCGTGTCACACGAGCCCCTTGGTCGACGGCAGCCCGCGGCCGGCCTCGGCCGCAACGGCCTTGCGCAGCGCACGGCCGACCGCCTTGAACGCGGCCTCGGCACAGTGGTGGTCGTCTCCCCCGGTGGCCTCGGCGTGGATCGCGAGGCGACCCGCCTGCGCGAGGCTGCCGAGCATGTGCGCTGCCATTCCGGGCTCGCGCTCCAGGCTCACCTCGGCCCACGGGCGCCCGCCCAGGTCGACGGCGGCTCGTGCGAGCGCGTCGTCCATCGGCACGACTGCGTCGCCGTATCGGGCGATGCCACGCCGGTCGCCGAGCGCGAGGTCGAGCGCCTCGCCGAGCGCGATCGCCGCGTCCTCGGCTGTGTGATGGTCGCCGGTCTCGAGGTCGCCGGCGGCCTCGAGTACCAGGTCGAATCCCGCGTGGAAGGCCAGCTGCTCGAGCAGGTGGTCGGCGAGGCCCGCGCCGGTGGCCACGCGCACGCGGCCGGCGCCGTCCAGGGCGAGCCGCACGCTGATGCGCGTCTCGGCCGTCGCGCGCAGGCGGCGCGCCCGGCGGCCGCCCTGCGGGGCGACCGGTGGCGGGCGGTCGAGCGCGCGCGCGAGCGCGTCGAGCAGCAGGTCGTCGTCCTCCGGGTCGCGCACGTTGAAGCGGATGCCCTCCGGAAGGTGCGGACCACGACGCCCGAGCGGAGCAGTGTCTCGGACAGCGCGGGCGCGTCGTCGACCGGGACGAACAGGAAGTTCGTCCAGGAGGGCAGCGGCTCGAGGCCGAGCGCGCGGACGCCGCTTTCGACGCGCCGGCGCTCCTCGACCACGGGCGTGACGTCCGGCGGGTCGGCCAGCCCCGCGAGCGCGAGCTGGGCCGACAGCGTCGTGACCGGGAGCGGAGCCTGGCGCCGGCTCAGCTCGGCCGCGGTCTGCCGGTCGGCGAGCGCGTAGCCGATGCGCGCGCCGGCGAGGCCGAACGCCTTCGAGAACGTCCGGATGACGAGAACCCCGTCGTCGAGCAGGTGCGCGGCCGTCTCGCCGGCGTACTCCCAGTACGCCTCGTCGACGACCAGCGGCCGGGCCGTGGGGAGGTCGCCCAGCTCGCCCGTCGGGTTGTTGGGGCGGCACGTGAACGTCACCACCGGATCGGCGTCGCCGACCTCCGCGCCGGCGAGGCCGGCTGCGACGGCGTACAGCGGGTACGTGGGCGAATCGGCGATCGCGACCGTGTCGCCCGGCCCCGCGAAGGCCCGCGCGCAGAGCAGGATCAGGTCGTCCGCGCCCGGCGCCGAGCACGATCTGCTCGGGCCCGACGCCCGCGTAGTCGGCGATGGCCCGGAGCAGCTCGGGGTAGCCGCCGTGCGGATAGGCGTTGATCTCGGCGAGCCGGCCGGCAATCGTGCCGGGCCGCGCCGAGGGCCGCGGCCACGGCGGCACGTTGCCGTCGAAGCGGATGATCTGCGACGGCTCGAGCTCCACGCGGCGCGCGAGCTCCTCCGTGGACGGCGCCCAGCTGTAGGGCGCGAATGCCTGGGGCAGCGTCCTCACCGGCGCACCGCCGCCGCGTGCGCGGGCATGCCCTCGACGCCGGCGAGCGCCTCGACGACCGGCCGCAGCCGCGCCAGCCCGTCGGCGGTCACGCGCTGGATCGTGATCGGCCGCAGGAACGTCTCCAGGCCGAGGCCGCCGACCGCGCGCGCCCAGCCGCCGGTCGGGAGTACGTGGTTGCCGCCGGTGGCGTAGTCGCCGGCGGCGACGGACGAGCTGCGCCCGACGAAGACCGCGCCGGCGTTGCGGACGCGCGGCGCGAGCGCCTCCGCGTCCTCGCCCAGGAGCAGCAGATGCTCGGGCGCGAGCCGTTCGACCTCCGCGAGCGCCGCCTCGAGGTCGCCGTCGGCCTCGACGAGCGTGCATTGCGTCCCGGGGCCGTGCTCGGCCTGGGCTGCGAGCTCCGCCTGCGCGGCGTCGAGGTCGGCGCCGCGGCCTGCGAGCACGACGAGCTCGGACGGGCCGGCCGGCAGGTCGATGGCCACGTCGGCCGAGACGAGCAGCTTCGCCTCGTTCACGTACGCGTTCCCGGGCCCGACGATCTTGTCCACGCGCGGGATTGAGTTCGTCCCGTAGGCGAGCGCCGCGATCGCATGCGGGCCTCCCAGCGCCCAGACCTCGCCGACGCCGAGCGTCTCGGCGGCCGCGGCGACGAGCCCGGCGCCGTCGGGCGGCGTGACCACGACGATGCGCTCGACGCCCGCGACCTGGGCCGGGACGGCGCACATGACGAGCGTCGAGACGAGCCGGCGCGGCACGTAGATGCCGACCGCGCGGAGCGGCAGCCAGCGCCGCTCGAGCGCCACGCCGGGCGCGGTCTCGAGGCGCACATCCTGCGGTCGCTGCAGCGCGTGCCAGCGGCGGACGGCGTCCGCGAGCGCGAGCAGCGCGTCGGTCGGCACGTCCCCCTCTGCGCGTGCGCGCGCAGGCTCCACCCCGTCGAGGCGGAGCGCCCACTCGCGCAGGGCCTCGTCGCCGCGCGCACGGACGTCGTCGACGATCGCCGCGACGTCGCTCATCCGAGCATCCGCTCGACCGGGACGAGCAGGATCGACGACGCGCCGGCCTCCTCCAGGCGCGGCAGGAGCAGCCAGACGTCGTCGGCCGGCACGACCGCGTGGATCGCGACCATGCCCGGCTCGGCGAGCGGGACGACCGTCGGCGAGCGCGAGCCGGGGACGAGATCCGTGATGCGCGCCACCGCGTCGGCGGGCGCATTGAGCATCAGGTAGCGGCTCGCGCGCGCGTCGACCACGCTGCGCAGGATCCCCGCGAGCCGGCGGCCGCGGTCGTCGCCCTCGCGCCCGCCGATCAGTACGGCCTCGGAGGCAAAGATCGCTCCGAGCGAGCGCAACCCGTTCGTCTGCAGCGTGTTCCCGCTCGAGACGAGGTCCACGATCGCGTCGGCGAGGCCCAGCCGCGGGGCGACCTCCACCGAGCCCGTGACCTCGACGAGCTCGACGTCGATGCCGCGCTCGGCGAGTAGCTTCGCGGCGAGCCGCGGATAGACCGTTGCCGCGCGCAGCCCGTCGAGGTCTTCGAGTGTCATCATCGGCGCCTCCTCCGGCACGGCGGCCTCGAGCGTGCACGCTCCGAAGCCGAGCCGCAGCAGCTCCTCGACCTCGACGCCGCGCTCCTCGACGAGGTCGAGCCCGGTGATGCCGCAGTCGACGGCGCCGTCCTGGACGTACTCCGGGACGTCGGCCGCGCGGACGAGGAGCACGTCGACCGGCGCGTTCCGGCACGGGAACGCGAGCGCGCGCTCGCCCGGCTCCTCGGGCCCGAGGCCGGCGTCGTGGAGCAGCGCGACGGCGGGCTCGCGCAGCCGCCCCTTGACGGGGACGGCGATCCTCAGGCGGTCTGAACGCTGGAGCCCGTACGTTCGAGCGCCAGCCGGTACCCGCCCTCGCCGTGGCGCAGCCAGTGCGCCACGCGCGTCACCGTCGTCGTCGACGCGCCCGTCTGCGCCGCGATCGCCTGGTACGGGAGCCCGGCTTCCACCAGCCGCGCCACCTGCCACCGGTGCGTCATCGCCTCCAGCTCCGACAGGGTGCAGAGGTCCCGGAAGAATGCGGCCGCCTCCTCCTCCGTTCTCAGGGAGAGGATCGCCTCGAAGAGCTCGTTCGTCTCGTTCGTATGCCATGGGTGTCGCGGGTCCTCGGTCGCCATCTGTGCTGGCATATTAGCATGGTAACATGGCACTTCAGTTGATCCCTGCCGTCGACGTGCTCGGCGAGTCCGCGGCACGGCTCGAGCAGGGCGCCTACGACCGCGTGGTTGCGGAGGCGGGAGACCCGGCGGCCCTCGTCCGGCGCTTCGTGTCGGCGGGGGCGCCGCTGGTGCACGTCGTCGATCTCGACGGCGCGCGCAGCGGCCGGCTGCGGGCGGAGCTCGTCGCGCGGCTGGTCGAGGCGGCGCGGCCGGCGGCCGTGCAGGCATCCGGCGGCGTCCGGAGCGTCGACGACGCATTGGCCCTCGTCGCCGCGGGCGCCGAGCGGGTGGTCGTCGGCACGGCGGCGTTCGCATCCGAGGAGGCGCTCGCGGCCTTTGCCGCGGCGCTGGGCGAGCGGCTCGTGGTCGCGCTCGACGTGCGCGACGGCGAGGTGCGCACGGCGGGGTGGACGGCGTCGAGCGGCCTGGGCGTCGACGAGGCGCTCGCGCGCTGCGCCGACGTCGGCGTCGTGCGCGTGCTCTGCACGGCGATCAGCCGGGACGGGACGCTCGGCGGGCCGGACGTCGCGCTCCTCGCCCGGGTGGTCGGGCACGGGCCGGCGGTGCTCGCGGCCGGCGGGGTCTCGTCCGAGGCCGACCTGGCAGCGGTCGAGCAGACCGGGTGCGAAGCTGCCGTGGTGGGACGCGCGTTGCTGGAGGGCCGGATCCCGCTGGAGCGCCTCGCGGGATGAGGATCGGCCTGGTGCACCCGGGCGAGATGGGGGCCGCCGTCGGCGCGGCGCTGGGCACGGCCGGGCACGAGGTGCTGTGGGCGTCCGCCGGCCGCAGCGCCGCCACCGCGTCTCGCGCGCGTGAGGCGGGGCTCGAGGACGCGGGCACGCCGGAAGAGCTGGCCGCGCGCTGCGACGTCGTGGTCTCGCTCTGCCCGCCGCACGCGGCGGTCGAGACGGCGAAGCCGTTCTCGGCGTTCGCCGGGATCTACGTCGACGCGAACGCGATCTCGCCGGCGACGGCGCAGGCGATCGCCGGCAGGGTCGGCCGCTACGTGGACGGCGGCGTCGTCGGCCCGCCGCCGTGGGAGCCTGGCACGACGCGGCTCTACCTCTCGGGCGGGGAGGCGCCGGCCGTCGCAGGGCTCTTTGCCGGCTCGCCGCTCGACGCGGCCGTCATCCCGTCCGGCTCGGCCTCCGCCGTGAAGATGGCGTACGCAGCGTGGTCGAAGGGGACGGCCGCGCTGCTGCTCGCAATCGAGGCGGTCGCGCGGGCGGAGGGCGTCGAGGAAACACTGCGCGCCGAGTGGGCGCTGTCGCTCCCGAACCTGCCCGAGCGCCTGGAGTCCGCGCGCCGTTCAGCGGAGAAGAAGGGCTGGCGCTGGGTCGGCGAGATGGACCAGATCGCCGAGACCTTCGCCGCAGCGGGCCAGCCGGACGGCTTCCATCGCGCCGCCGCCGAGGTGTACCGCAGCTTCCCGCGCCCACCGGGCTGAACAGATCGTCACACCTCCCGGCATGGACAGTCGGTGTGAAGAAAGCGTCACGCCCTCGGCACCGTGCCGGTCAGCCCGGCAGCCCGCTGTGCCGAGCCCCCTTCCATGGACAGTCTGTGGAACTGTCTGGCCACAGAGGTGCCGCGGGCTCGAGAGCTAACTGCGCAGCACGACTTCGAGCGCGGTGCCCTGCCCCGGGCTCGAGCGGAGGGCGAAGGCCGCGCCGATGGAGGTGGCGCGGCGGCGGATGTTCTGGAGGCCCTGTCCGGCACGCGCGTTCTCCTCCGCGGCCCCACTCTCGAAGCCGGTGCCGTCGTCCACCACCACGAGGATGCGGCGGCCGCCCCGCCGGGTGATGAGCACGTCCGCATGGCGGGCGCCGGCGTGCTTGCGCACGTTGGCGAGGCCCTCCTGGACGATCCGGAACACCTCGATCTGCTCGTCAGGTGCGAGGCGCACGTCGGTGTTGATCTCGAGGTCGACGGCCAGTTCGCCGTCTGAGGTCAGCACGTCGACGTAGCGGCGCAGCGCCGCGTCGAACGGCGCGTTGCCGCTCGCCGAGGACAGTGCCAGCACCGCGAAGCGCGCCTCCTGCTGGGCGGCCGTGGCCGCCTTCTTCAGCTGCTCGATCGTCTTCTCGGTAACCGTGTCGGGGCGCAGCATCGAGACGTGCGTCGCGATCGAGAACAGGTACTGCTGCAGCCCGTCGTGGATCTCGCGCGCGACGCGCGCCCGCTCCTCCGCGACGGCGCGCCCGAACTCCGCCGAGCGAATCGCCCGCCAGACGCCGGTCAGGAGGACGCCGTACGCGACCACGCGCAAGAAGTCGCCCTGGGAGACGTAAGTTAATTGCGGCAGCGGCGTCAGAACCGCATGCACCTCCGCGAACATCGTCAACGTCGCGGCGAGCGCCAGCCAGCGATCGAGGTCCTCACCCTGGTCGCGGTACCGGCGCCAGAAGCCGAGCAGCGCAACGAGCGCGAGCAGGGCCTGGACCGCCAGGGCGGCCGTCATCTGCATGGGCTGGTGGCCGGCGTCCGCGGCCGTGAGGCTCGGGAGGTGCGCATGAATGCGCTCGAGCAGGAACCACTCGGCGAGCAGCGCGGCGCCGCCGAGGCCGAGCGCGATCGCAAGGGCCCGGCGCGAGCGCTTCGTCTGCCGGCCGACGAACGGCGCGAGCGCGATGAACGCCGCGCCGAGGATGCGCCCGGCGATGCCGGCCCAGCCCTCCGCGCCCGCGATCCTCGTCGAGTCGTCGAGCAGCGGCACGATCGAGAAGCAGAACGTCGCCGCAGCCGTCACGGCGAAGCCCGTGCACAGCAAGACGTCGCTCCAGCGACCCTCGACGGACACGCGCACCGCCGCGAGGACCGCCACCACCACGGCGGCCAGCGTGATCACCGTGTCCAGCACCAGCCTCACGGCCGGCACGTCGTACGGCTGCCGCAGCGTGGGGTAGGCCACAAAGAGTGTCAACGCGGCGGCGAGGAGGGTCAGAAGAAGGGCCTCTCCCCAAAGCCAGGTCTGGTAAGCATCCTTTTGGGGGCGATCCATATTGCCCCTAATCGGCAGACCCGTCGCCGCCGATAAGGGGGAGGTGGCTACGAGAATCCTGGTCGTTGATGACCATCCGCTCACCCGCGAAGCACTCGCGGCGCTGCTGACCGGCCACGGCTTTGACGTGGTCGGCGAGGCGTCCGATGGACGGGAAGCGATCGAAGCGGCACGCCGTCTTCAGCCGCAGCTCATCCTGCTCGACCTCTCCATGCCGGAGATCGACGGGCTCGAGGCGCTGCCCGCGCTGAAGGAGGCCGCCCCTACTGCAGAGGTGGTCGTGCTGACCTCGTCGGAGGCGCAGGAGAACCTGCTCGCCGCGATCCGCGGCGGCGCCTCCGGCTACCTGCTCAAGACCGAGCCGCCGGACCGGATCGTCGAGTTCCTGCACGCGGTCGCGCGCGGGGAGGCGGCACTGTCCGGCCAGGCTGCACGGCGCCTGCTCGATCAGGTCCGCGCAGGCGGGCACCGCGACTCGGGCGTCCCGCAGGCGATCGCCAACGTTCTCTCCGCGCGTGAGCTGGAGGTCCTGCTCCTGCTCGACGAGCACCTGGGTACCGATGACATCGCTCGACGGCTCTTCATCTCCGAGCACACCGTTCGCTCGCACGTGAAGAGCCTGCTTCGCAAGCTGAACGTCTCCTCCCGCCGCGAGGCCCTCGAGGTCCTCGCGCGCGCGAGAGACCACCGGCCGGCGACCGCCAGCAGCGGTTTCTAGAAACGGGTCGAACCGGATATCCCCCACCACGGGGGATACCGGTTCGCCAGCCGCTGGGGGCGGATGGGCGATGACAGACGGCACCGCTCCGCCGATAGTGGAAGTACAGAACGCTCTTGAGGGAACCTGACCCGGAGAGCCGTGGTACGGACGTGGTGGCCCATTCCAGACGGCCGGCGAAGAGCCGGCCGTCTTTCATTTGCTCGTCTTCACGCAGAGGCTGCCGATGTCGGCGGCCCCGATGACCGGCTGCTCGACGACGCATCCGATGCGCGCTGAGTAGAACTCCGGCAGAGCCGGGGTCGCGTAGACCGCGAACGGAGCCACGTTGCGCGCGAGTCGATCGGCGAGCCTGCGGTACACGGCCGCACGCTGCGAGGGCGGGACGCGGCCCGCGCGCTCGAGCTCGCTGCGGTACCCGGCCGGGATCGGGAGCGGTCGGGGCGCCCACGACGCGCGGTACCCGGTCGGGGTCAGGAACTCGTTCAGGACATTCGCCGCATCGGGCCAGTCGTACGACCAGCTGGTCAGCAGCATGTCGTACTGGGCCCCGGGCGCCTCGGCGGCTCCGAACTGGTCGTCGAACTGCTCGAGCTGCACGGTGATGCCGACCCGAGCGAGGTTCGCGATGACGATCTGCGCGAGGGCGGTGCAGTCGGGACGCTTGCAGGCGTACAGCACGACGGGATCGCGCAAGCCTCGCGCGAGTCCTCGCGCGCGCGACTCGTTCGGTGTGAGCGGGTACACGCGGCCGGCCCTACCCGGAGCGAATGCGGGCGGCAGGTACGAGTCGGCCGGCGTCTCGCCGCGCACGGCAGCGAGCTGGGTCCGGTCGATCGCATAGTTGACGGCCCGTCGCAGCCGCGGGTCGACGAACGGTCCTCGCGCCGTGTTGAAGATGAGCATCGAGGAGGCGACCAGCGGGGTCTGCACGAGCCGCGGCATGCCGGCCCGGCTTGCTCCGCCGAAGCGCGCCGCGAGCGGGCCGGTCGCCGCGAACGTCGTCTCTCCCAGAACATCGGCCGTGTAATCCGCGGCGCCGCTCTCGATCCGGCTCACCGTGCGGTTCGTGCTGTTGTTGAAGTCGTAGACGATGCGCGCAAGCCGGCGGGGGCGGCCGCCGGTGTAGTTCGGATTGCGCTCGAGCACGACCAGCTCGTTCTGCCACGCGACCGTGACCGAGTACGGCCCGGCCGAGGGGATCGGCGTCTGGACGCCGCCGTTCAGGATCGGCGTCCCGATCGGCACGGCGGCGAAGAACGGCAGCGAGAGGCGGGCCGGGAAGTCGCCGGCGGGCGCGACCAGCGTGATGCGCAGGCGATCGCCGCTGGCGCTGATCCCGGAGACGTGCTGAGCGCGGCCGGCGTGGAACGCCTCCGCCCCGACGACGTCGCGGAGGAACTCGATCCCGGGCGTCCCCGCCCCGAGCCCGGGCGAGAGTGCCCGCTCGATCGAGTATCTGAAGGTCGCCGCCGTCACCGCCGCGTTCGAAGGCGGTGAGAAGCGGAACCCCTTGCGGATGCGGAAGGTGTACGTCCGGCCGTCCGCCGACACGGCCGGCATCGCCGCCGCCACCTCCGGCCGGAGCAGGGAGCCGCGCGGGGCCGGTGCGTCCGGGTAGTTGAGCAGCTGAGCTCCGGTCGCGTACTCGAGCTGGGCGCGGTACGGGTTCGGCCAGGCGTGAGCGGGGTCGAGGTCGTCGACCCAGTCCTCGGCGAGGCTGAACGTCGCGACCTGGTCTGCCGGCAGCGGCGCCAGCTTCGGGGGGCTCTCTCCGGTCGTCACGTAGAGCGCGCCGTCACCGGCGGTGAGCCCCAACGGACGGTCGACCAGCGGGTAGTCCGTCACGGTGTCGGTCTTCGGATCGATGCGTGAGAGCTTGCCGTCGGACGCCACCCAGACGGCGTCGTCGAAGTAGACGACGCTCCCGGGCTCGTGCCCGATCGCGAACGTGCGGTCGACGTTGCCGTTCTCGTCGATCTTCCACAGGGTGTCGTCCGGGATGACCGTCGCCCAGAGGAAGCCGCCACCGACGGCGAGCCCGTTGATCCAGTCGCGCAGCTTGATCGTCTGGACGACCTGGTCGATCCTCGGGTCGATCTCGCTGATCGTCGAGGTGTTGTCGCTGATCACCCAGAGCCTGCCGTTTGCGAACCCGACCTGGTTCGCCTGCGGCACGGCGATCGCTTTGACCTGGAACGGCGGCTTCGGGTCGACCCGGAAGACCGTGTTCGCCTCGGCGACCCAGACCGAGCCCGCGCCCACCGTCGCGCCCGTCGGGGCCGTGAAGTCGATCTGGCTGCGGTCGGCGGGCAGCGGGATCTTCCTCGCGATCGTGCCGTATGCCGGGTCGATCTTCAGCAAGACGGGGTTCTTGCCGTCCACGGCCCAGATCGACCCCGAGGCCGAACGCCACGCCGTTGAAGCCGTTCTCGAGGCTGACGAACGGCTGAACCAGCTTGCCGGCCTTCGGATCGACCTGCGCGATCGACCTTCTCGTCGTCTGTTCGCGAGCCAGAGCTTGCCGCCGGCCCGGCCGAGGTCTCCGCTCGCGTGCACCGGGAACTGGTCCAGGAGCTTTCCCGACGGCGAGACGACGACCGACCGATTGCGGGGCGATCGCTGCGTGGGCCGATCCCGACCCTCCGACGGTCAGGACGATGGCGCCGGCCGCGGCGGCGATGCCGAGTGCGGCGGCGCCGAGGCGCACAGCGGGCCGCCGGAGGGTCGCGCTTCGCCGACCGCTGGAGGCGCCGGCGCTCCCAGCGGCTCGTCCGCCGGTCGGCCGGGCAGCACCTCGACGGCGGTCACCGGCTTGGCGATGCCTTTCACGCGCTCGACGCGGCGCTCGCCGTACCGGATCTCGTCCATCGCCCGCGCGAGCTGGAGGACGGTCTCGGTCGCGAGCGATCTCGCCGGCGGCGGCGAGCGAGCACAGGCGGGCGGCGAGGTTGAGCGCGCCGCCGCGATAGCCCTCGCCGACGGGCACCGCCTCGCCGGCGTCGAGTCCGATCCCGATGCCGCGCGGGAGCTCCGCCGCGACCACGCCGCGCCTGCAGCTCGACGGCAGAGCGCAGCGCCTGGCGCGCCGAGTCGAAGACGACGAGCGCCTCGTCGCCGCGAAGCTCGATCAGCCGGCCGTCGCGCTCCTCGACGACCTGGCGGACGATCTCGGCGAAGCCGGACGCGAGCTCCGCCGGCCGCCTCGTCGCCGTGCTCGGCCGTGTAGCTCGTGTAGCCGCGGATGTCGGTGATCAGGAACGTGCGGACGCCGGCGACCGTGCGGCGCGTCGTCCGCGCGACCTCCGGCGGCGCCACGTGCAGCGCCTCGGCGGCCTCGGCGATCAGCTCGCCGCAGGTCGAGAAGCGATCGTCCGGCGCCTTGGCGAGCGCCTTCTGCGATCACCCCGTCGATCGCGTCCGGCGACGTCCGGGCCGGAAGCTCGGTGACGAGCGGCGGCGGCTCTTTCAGGTGCGCGAACACGACCTGCGAGGTCGCCGCCGCGCTCGAACGGCGGCACGCCGGTGAGGCACTCGAACAGGACGCAGCCCGAGCGCGTAGACGTCGGCGCGCGCGTCGACGGCGCCGCTCTCGATCTGCTCCGGGCGCGATGTAGGCGATCGTGCCGACGAAGCCGCGCTCGCTGGTCAGGCTGGCGACCGTCGACGCGTGGCGCGCGAGCCCGAAGTCGCAGAGGTAGGCGTGCTCGGCGCTCGCCGGCGCCGATCAGGATGTTCGCCGGCTTGACGTCGCGGTGGACGAGCCCGAGCCCGTGCGCCGTGTCGAGCGCGTCGCCGACCTGCGCGAGCAGCGTCAGGGCGCGCTCGTCGCCCATGCGCTCGGTGGCGTCGATCAGCTCGCGCAGGTCGTAGCCCTCGACGTACTTCATCGCCAGGAAGAGGACGTCGCCCTCCTCGCCGGCGGCGTAGATCGGGACGATGTGCGGATGCTCGAGGCTCGGCGGCCAGCTGCGACTCGAGCAGGAACCGTCGCCGGAAGCGCTCGTCCTCGGCGAGCTCGCGCGCGAGCACCTTGACCGCGACCTTGCGGTGCAGGTGCACGTCCTCCGCCAGGTAGACGGCGCCCATCGCGCCGCGTCCGAGTAGCCGTTCGACGCGGAAGCCGGCAAGGATCGAGCCGAGCTCGATCTCGACGCTCACGCGATCACCTGGGCGCCTGCCGCAAGGAGTGGATCATGTGCCGAACAGGACGACGGCACAAGCCCCGCCCTTCCCGTTCCGCTACGCGTTGAAGCCCTCCAGGGCGGACTCGACGAGTCGCGGCAGCGTCGCGACGTTGTAGCCGCCCTCGAGCACCGCGCCACAGCGCGGCGCGAGCGCCTTGCTGCGCCGCGCCAGCTCTCGGAAGCCGTCCTCGGTCACCCGCATCCCGGCAAGGGGGTCGTCGCGGTGGGCGTCGAAGCCTGCAGAGACGAGCACCAGGTCGGGCTCGAACCGCGCGACCGCCGGCTCGACCGTGTCCCGGAACACGTGGATGTACTCGTCGTCGCCCGAGCCGGCCGGCAGCGGGACGTTCAGCGTGGTCGGCCCCTGGTCGAGCGGCCCGCCGCTGCCGGGATAGAACGGCCACTGGTGCAGCGAGACGAAGAAGACGTGTCTCATCAGCGGCCAGGATCGCCTCGGTGCCGTTGCCGTGGTGCACGTCCCAGTCGACGATCGCGACGCGCCCCGCCGTGCGCCGTCGTGCAGCAGCCGCCGCGCGGCCACGGCGATGTTGTCGAAGAGGCAGAAGCCCATCGCGCGCTCGCGGAGCGCGTGGTGGCCGGGCGGCCGCACGAGCGCGAACCCGCCCGACCGCGCCGCCTCGATCGCGAGCCCGGCCGCGATCAGCCCCGCCCGGTACGACGTCTCGGTCGCGATCGTGTCGCCGTCGAGCCATGTCGGCTCCTCCACGGCGGCCACCTGTGCCACGTACGCCGGGTCGTGGCAGAGCTCGAGGTCGTCGACGGACGCAGCGTCACCATTCCGCCACTCGCCGAAATAGTCGAGCAGCGCCGCGTAGCGCGACGGCGCGTCGGGGTGGTGCCCGGTGGGGTGCAGCTCGGCGAGCGCCGGGTCGACGACGAGGTGCACTAGGCCCCTAGGCCCGGGCGGCCAGCCGTTCGGCCAGCTGGTTCATCCCCCAGGACTGCACGAGAGTCGACGCCTCCGCCCACGTTGGTGATCGATCGTTGAGGGAGGGGAGAGGGGCGGAGGCGTCGACCGTAGCGATTCGCCGGTAAAGCCGAAGATCCTCCGCGATCGTGCTGAAGCGGCCCGCCTCGATCGCCTCCTCCAGTGTCCCGTACTGCTTGAGCACCGTCGCCGCCGTCTTCGCCCCGACGCCGGGCGCGCCGGGGAGCTTGTCCGACGGGTCGCCGCGCAACGCGATGAAATCGGGCACCTGCGCCGGCTCGACGCCGTACCGCTCGCGTACCTGCTCCGGCCCGACGCGCTCGATGTCCGACACGCCCCGCCGCGGCATGAGCAGCGTCGTCCGCTCGCTCGCCAGCTGGAACATGTCGCGGTCGGACGTGGCCACGAGGACGGTACCGCCGCGCCCTTCCTCCGAGGACACCGCCGCCCCGAGGAAGTCGTCCGCCTCGTACCCGGGCGCCTTGGCGGCGTAGAAGCCGAGCGCCTCGACGAGCTCCGGCAGGAGGTCGAGCTGCTCCAGCAGCGAGTCGTCGAACACACGCCCCGACTGGTACGGCGCGAACGCCTCGTGCCGGTAGGTCGGCACCGTGAGCGTGTCCCAGCCGACGACGACCGACCGCGGCTCGGCCTGCTCCCAGAGCCCGACGAGCATGTTCGTGAAGCCGACGATCGCGCCCGCCCGCTTGCCCTCCGCGCGCGTGATCGATGAGGGAAGGGCGTGGTGCGCGCGGTGGGCGAACGAGTCGCCGTCCACCGCGAGCAGCGGCTTGGTCACAGCTGTTGCTCGAGCTCAGCGATCGCTTTGAAGAGCCGTTCGGTGGCCTCGATCGACGCGCGGCGCGTGTCCTGGTCGACCAGGTCGTCCAGCGGGATCGGGTCGCCGTAGATCACCTTGACGCGCGGGAACTGCGAGAGGCGCTCGGTGCCGCCGATCGCTGCCGGCACGAGCGGGACGCCCGCGGTGAGCGCGACGCGCGCGGCGCCCGTGTGCCGTCCGGCCTTGCGCGACTTCTTGATGCCCTTCTCGCGTCGGGTGCCCTCGGGGTAGATGGCGACGATCTCGCCCGCGCGCGCGAGCTCGACCGCGGTCCGAAGCGCATCCCGGTCGCCCTCGCCGCGGCGCACCGGGAAGGCGCCGGCGGCGCGCAGGATCGACCCGAGCACCGGCTTGAAGAGCTCGACCTTGCCCATGAAGCGCACCTGCCGGTTCGGGAAAAGCGGGAACCCGAGCGCCCAGTGGTCGACGTTCGAGTGGTGGTTGGCCGAGAGCACGAAGCCGCCGGACGGCAGCCGGTCGAGGCCACGTGGGGTAATCCGCAGGAGTCCCTTCAGCAACGGCCAACTCAGGACACCAATCGCAAGGTACGCCTTCGAGACGTGCACGAGGCGGCACCGTACCGTGCCTGTCACGAGATCGAGCCGATGAACCGGCAGCCTGCAACCACTGCGCTACCCTCAGCCGCGTGAAGACCCTCGTTATTGCAGAGAAACCATCCGTCGGCCGCGACATCGCGTCGGCGCTGCCAGGCACCTTCAAGAAAGCAGGACAAGCTACCTCGAGTCGCGACGACTGGGTCGTCACCTGGGCCGTCGGCCACCTCGTCGAGCTGGCCGCGCCCGAGGAGTACGACGTCAAGTTCAAGAAGTGGCGGATGGCCGACCTGCCGATCGTCCCGGAGAAGTTCATGCTGCACCCGATCGACGGCAAGTCGGAGAAGCAGCTGAAGCTGATCCACAAGCTCATGGCGCGCGACGACGTCGAGGTCGTCGTGAACGCCTGCGACGCCGGGCGCGAGGGCGAGCTGATCTTCGCGTACGTCTACGAGACCGCGAAGGTGAAGAAGCCGGTGCAGCGGCTCTGGCTGCAGCTCGATGACGGCGCAAGGCGATCCGCGAGGCTTCGAGCAGCTGCGCCCGGGCGAGGAGATGGCGCACGCTCGAGGCGGCGGCCCGCTCGCGCTCCGAGGCCGACTGGCTGGTCGGCATGAACGCCACGCGCGCGGCGTCGATCCGCCTGCGCGCCGCCTTCGACGGCGCGGTGTCGCTCGGCCGCGTGCAGACGCCCGACGCTCGCGCTCGTCGCGCGCCGCGAGGAGGAGATCCGCGCCTTCAAGCCCGAGCCGTACTGGCTCGTCGAGGCGGCTGTTCGGCGCAGCCGAGCGGCGCTACACCGCGCCGCTACCTCGGCGGCAAGCGCATCGCCTGAGGACGAGGCGAACGACGGTCGCCGCGGCGACGCGCGACAAGCCGGGCGACGATCACCAAGCTCGAGAAGAAGGAGGAGCGCGAGACGCCGCGACCTCCTCTACGACCTGACCTCGCTCCAGCGCCACGCGAACACGCTCTTCGGCTTCTCGGCGCGCCGGACGCTCGCAGGCCGCGCAGCGCCTCTACGAGGAGCACAAGGCGATCACCTACCCGCGCACGAGCTCGCGCTACCTGTCCGGCGACCTCGTCGCGGAGATCCAGCCCGACCGCCGAGCTCGTCGGGCACAACCCGCAGTACGCGAAGGCGCGCCGCAGTACGTGACGGCGCTCGAGGAGCTGCCGCTCGGCCGCGTCGTCAACGACGCGAAGGTCACCGACCACCACGCGATCATCCCGACGCGCTCCGAGCACGACCTCGCGAAGATGGGCGAGGACGAGCGGCAAGCATCTACGACCTGGTCGCCAAGCGCTTCCTCGCCGTGTTCCACCCCGAGGCGGTCTGCGAGCGCACGCGCGTCGAGACGACGGTCGAGGAGCACGTGTTCCGCACCAGCGGCCGGGTGCTGATCGAGGCCGGCTGGCGCGAGGTCTACGGCGAGGAGGCGCGCCCGAGCGGCGGCGCCGACGACGACACGGGCGGCGACCAGCTGCTGCCGCGCTCGAGCAGGGCGAGACCGTCGAGACGACGAAGATCGACGTCGCTGCGCAAGGAGACGCAGCCGCCGCGGCGCTTCACGGAGGCCTCGCTGCTGGGCGCGATGGAGACGGCCGGCAAGGACATCGACGACGCCGAGCTGCGCGAGGCGATGAAGGACTCCGGCATCGGCACGCCGGCCACGCGCGCGGCGATCATCGAGCGGCTGATCACGGTCGGCTACATCGAGCGCGAGGGCCGCGCCCTGCACGCGACCGAGAAGGGCGTCCAGGTGATCCGCCTGCTCGGCGACCACCAGCTGACCTCGCCCGAGCTGACCGGCGACTGGGAGCACCGGCTCGGCGAGATCGAGCAGGGCGAGGACAGCCGCCCGGCGCTTCATGCAGGACATCGCCAAGTTCACGACAGAGACCGTCGAGCGAGCTCGACAAGCTCAAGGACGTCAAGATCGAGCGCGCGAACCTCGGCCCCTGCCCGATCTGCGGCCGCGACGTGATCGAGAACCGCAAGGGCTACTCGTGCTGGTCGAAGGACGACCCGGGCTGCGGCTTCGTGATCTGGAAGAACAAGGCCGGCAAGACGCTGCCGCCGACGGTCGTCAAGGAGCTGATGGAGCCTGCGCAGTCACGCGAGCGCGGCGAGGACCCGGGTGGGCCGCACGCCAAGCCCGTCACCGGCTTCCGCGGGCCGCTCGGGCCGCACCTTCAGCGCCAAGCTCGAGCTCGTCGCAGAACGAGGAGGGCAAGTGGCGCGTCGAGTTCGACGAGGAGTGGGCCCGCCAGCCGCGGCCGACCCCGCCGGACGAGGAGACGATCCCCACACCGGACGCGGGGGCCGCGGACGCTGCGGACGCCAACGGCGCCGAGCCCGCACCGGCCCGCCGCCGCCGCCCCGTCGCGGCGGAATAGTTCGCTCCGAGCGGCCCTTCACCCGGCCGTAACAAACTCCTTTCACACGGCGACGTCTGAGAGTGGTAGGAAGGCGTCAGTGCCGTCGTTCCCCCGTGGACCCTGCAGTTCGCGGGCGGAATAGGCAGGCGGTGGCATCCGTTCTAGTCGCAGGAGCAAAGAGTTCATCCTGCGTTCACGAAAGTTTCACCCAATCGAGCCAAAGTCCAGAACCAAGGCAGCCGAAGAACGTCGTAGAGTGGGAACCCCCGAACCCGCGACTGAAAGGACGTTGAGAAGCACTTGACTCAGCATCAACTGCACGAGTTGCTCGAAAGTGAAGCCGGCCGCACGATGGTGGTGGCCGCAGAAGAGCGCGGGTTCGTAGAGCCCGCGGAGCTCGAGGCGCTTGCGCTCGAGCACGAACTGGCCGAGGACGACCTCGAGCAGCTGACGCGTGAGCTCGAGGCAATCGGTCTGGAGATTGGCGAGCCGGTCGCGGCTGCGCCCGAGGCGCCGGCGGCTAAGGAAGCCGCGGCCCCGGCGGAGTCGTCTGCGCCGGACCCGGCGGATGTGCTGCCGGGCGCCGCTGACAGCCTGCAACTCTTCCTCGCCGACGTCGGCCGTCACAAGCTGCTGACCGCCGCCGAGGAGGTCACGCTCGCGAAGGCGATCGAGCGCGGCGACGTCACCGCCAAGCGGCGGATGATCGAGTCGAACCTGCGCCTGGTCGTGTCGATCGCGAAGGGCTATCGCGGCCTGGGCGTGCCGTTCCTGGACCTGATCCAGGAGGGGACGCTGGGGCTGAACCGTGCCGTCGAGAAGTTCGACTGGCGCCGCGGGTTCAAGTTCTCGACGTACGCGACCTGGTGGATCCGCCAGTCGGTGCAGCGCGCCGTGGCGAATCACGCGCGGACGATCCGGGTGCCGGTGCACGTGGTCGAGCGGCAGCAGAAGCTGAGCCGCGCCGCCCGCCGGCTCGAGGTCGAGCTGGGCCGCGAGGCGACGAAGCTCGAGCTGGCCGAGGCGACGGGGCTGCCGATGCAGCACGTCGACGAGGCGCTCGGTGCCGCGCACGCGTCGGTCTCGCTCAACCAGACGGTTGGCGCAGACGACGAGGGCGAGCTCGGGGACCTGTTCGCCGACCGCGAGGCCGCCGATCCGTTCGACGAGGCCGAGGAGTCGCTCCGCCGCCAGGGTGTCCGCAAGGCGCTGGACGCGCTGCCCGAGCGGGAGCGCCGCATCCTCGAGCTCCGCTTCGGGTTCGAGGGTGAGCCGTGGACGCTCGAGGCCATCGGCCACGAGCTCGATCTCACCCGCGAGCGTGTCCGCCAGCTCGAGGCCCAGGCGCTTGCCCGGCTCTCGGCGCTGCGCGACATGATCTCCGTCGCCGCGGCCTGAACCGCGAAATCAAGCCTTACCGCGAGGGCGGCCTGCTCAAGGCCGCCCTCGCAACGGCTACTGATTTCTTCGCTTAACTAACCGCAGCCTTGCCGCGGCGTCACATCTTCTTAATACTTGCCGCTCTCTAGCGGAGCAGGCATGGAGGAAGCGAAAGGAGTACACGTGAGGGGTAAAGGACTGTACGTCCTGATAGGAGTCATCGCCGCTGCCGTGCTGGCAGCGACCGCGACGGCGGCCGTCAGGAGCACGCATTCGGGCGGCACGCTCGTGTTCGCCGGTGCCGCGGACCCGACACTGCTGGATCCGGCGCTCGTCTCTGACGGCGAGTCGTTCCGGGCCACGGAGCAGATGTTCGAGACGCTGGTGAAGCTCAAGCCGGGCACGCTGAAGCTCGTGCCGGATCTCGCAACGAAGTGGACGCCGTCGAACGGCGGCAAGACCTACACGTTCACGCTGCGCCCGGGCGTGAAGTTCACGGACGGCACGCCGTTCAACGCCAAGGCGGTCTGCGCGAACTTCAACCGCTGGTACAACTGGACGGGCCCGTTCCAGGACGCCGGCGCGACCTACTACTACCAGGCTGCGTTCGGCGGCTTCAAGAACAACGGGAGCTCGACGCTCTCGCCGCCGCTGTACAAGAGCTGCGCCGCCAAGGGCACCTCGACGGCGGTCGTCAACCTGAACCACGCGACGGGCACGTTCATCAACTGGCTCGTGCTGCAGGCGTTCGCGATGCAGAGCCCGACGGCGATGAACAAGTACGGCGCCGACCAGGGCTCGATCTCGGGCGGCGCGTTCAAGGCGACCGGCTCGTACGGGTTCAGCCACCCGACGGGCACCGGCCCGTACAAGTTCGTCTCGTGGACGATCGGCCAGAAGCTCGAGCTCGCGAAGAACCCGACCTACTGGGGCCCGAAGGCGAAGCTCGACCGGCTGATCATCCGCCCGATCTCCGCGAACACGGCCCGGCTGCAGGCACTGCAGACCGGTGACGTGAACGCGTACGACCTGGCGGCCCCGCAGGACGTTCCGACCATTCAGGGCAACAGCAACCTGAAGGTCGTCAAGCGGCCCGCGTTCAACGTCGCCTACGTGACGATCAACTCGGCACACGCGCCGTTCAACAACAAGCTCGTGCGCCAGGCCGTGGCCTACGGCCTCGACCGGCAGTCCGTGGTGAAGAACTTCTACTACGGCACCGGCAAGGTCGCGGACCAGTTCCTGCCGCCGGGCCTCTTCGGCTGGACGAACAAGGTCACGAAGTACCCGTACGACCCGGACAAGGCGAAGGCCCTGCTGCGGCAGGCCGGCCTGACGCTGCCGGTGCCGGTCGAGTTCTGGTACCCGACGGGCGTGTCCCGGCCGTACATGCCGGACCCGCAGCGCAACTTCCAGGCGTTCGCGGCGAGCCTCGAGAACTCGGGCTTCAAGGTCACGGTGAAGAGTGCTCCGTGGCGCCCGGACTACGTCTCGAAGGTGAATGCCGGGACGGCCGGTGACCTCAACCTCATCGGCTGGACGGGCGACTTCGGCGATCCCGACAACTTCGTCGGGACGTTCTTCAAGACGTTCAGCCCGCAGTTCGGCTGGAGGAACAACCAGATCCAGACGCTGCTGCAGAAGGCTGCGGACGAGACCAACCTCGCCAAGCGCACCGCCATGTACCAGAAGGCGAGCATCTTGCTCTCGAAGTCCGTCCCCGCTGTGCCGTACGTGAACGCGACGCCGGCACTCGGCGCGCAGAAGAAGGTGGCGGACCTCGTCGCGACCCCCACGGGTGGCGTGTGGTTCGGCAACACCTCGGTCGGCGGCCAGTAGGAAGCTGAGCTAGACAGCCGGCGAGCGACATGCTGCGTTTCGTCGTCCGCCGGCTGCTGGCCCTCATCCCGATTCTCTTCGGGGTTTCGCTCCTCATCTTCTTCTGGGTGCACAACCTCCCGGGAGGGCCGACCGACGCGCTGCTCGGCGAGCGCTCGACGCCCACCCTCGTCAAGCAGTACAAGGAGCAGTTCGGCCTCAACCAGCCGCTGCCGATTCAGTACGTGAAGTACGTCCGCTCGCTGCTCGAGGGCGACCTCGGCACGAGCATCGCCACCCGGCGGACCGGTCGTGGACGAGATCAAGGTGCGCTTCCCGGCCACCATCGAGCTCGCGCTTGATGGCGATGATCTTCGCCATCGCGCTGGGCATCCCGCTCGGGTTCCTCGCGGCGAAGCGGCACGGAGGAACCGTCGGACCACGCGACGCTCTTCTTATCGCTGATCGGGATCTCGATCCCCGATCTTCTTCCTCGCGATCATCCTCAAGTACATCTTCTCGGTGCGGCTCGGCTGGCTGCCGAGCGTCGGGCGCGAGGACATCCTCGCGACGCGCCAGCACCCGACGAACTTCTACTTGCTCGACGCGATCATCGAGCGCGACCCGACCGCGTTCTGGGACACGATCAAGCACCTGATCCTGCCCGCGATCGCGCTCGGCTCGATCCCGCTCGCGATCATCACGCGCATCACGCGCGCGTCGGTGCTCGACGTCCAGAACGAGGACTACGTGCGCACCGCGCGCGCGAAGGGACTGCCGCCGCGCGAGGTCGACCGGCGGCACGTGCTGCGCAACGCGCTGCTGCCGATCACCACCGTCATCGGCCTCCAGATCGGTCTGCTGCTCTCCGGCGCCGTCCTGACCGAGACGGTCTTCGCCTGGCCGGGCATGGGCTCGTGGCTCGCCGACGGCGATCTTCGAACCGCGACTATCCGGTGCTCGCAGGGCGGGATCATGTTCCTCGCGGTCGTCTTCGTGCTCGTGAACCTGGTCGTCGACATCTCGTACGCGGTCATCAACCCGCGGATCCGGTACAGCTGACGTGTCGGTCGCCCAGCTCGAAGCCGCCGAGATCAGCCTCGAGCAGCCGACCGGGCTGTGGCGCGACGCGATGCACCGGTTCGTGCGGAACCCGGGCGCGATGGTCGGCCTGTTCTTCGTCGGCGTGTTCGTCCTCTCCGCCATCTTCGCGCCGGTGCTCGCGCCGCACGCGCCGGACCAGCCGGACTACACGGCGCTCCACGGCGGGTTCCCGCCGGGCCGTCGCGCAACCACTGGCTGGGCGTCGACACGAACGCGTCGACGAGTTCGCGCGCATCGTCTACGGCGCGCGCATCTCGCTGCTCGTCGGCGTCGTCGCCGTCGTCGATCGGGCTCTCGATCGGCCTGCTTCTCGGTTCGCTGGCCGGCTTCATCGGCGGCTTGATCGACTCCCTGATCATGCGCTGCATGGACGTCATGCTCGCGATCCCCGGCTTCCTGCTCGCGATCGGCATCGTCGCGCTGCTCGGCCCGGGCCTGCGGCACATCATGCTCGCCGTCGGGATCGTCAAGGTGCCGATCTTCGCCCGCCTCCTGCGCGGCTCGATCCTGGCGCAGCGCGAGAGCGACTTCGTGCTCGCCGCGCGCTCCGTCGGCGTGCGCAGCCCGAGCGATCCTCGTCTCGCACATCCTCCCGAACTCGATCTCGCCGCTGATCGTCCAGGCGACGCTGGCGATGGCGACCGCGATCATCGACGTCGCCGGCCTCGGCTTCCTCGGGCCTGGCGCGCCGGATCCGAGCACGCCGGAGTGGGGGACGATGCTGACGCAGCTCGAACGCTACCTCAGAGCGCGCCCTTCCTCGCGATCATCCCCGGCGTCGCGATCGTCTGATCTCGGTGCTCGGCTTCAACCTGATCGGCGACGGCCTGCGCGAGGCGCTCGACCCGAAGCTCCGAGGCCGTGTCTAGCGCCGCCACCGACGAGCCGCTCCTCGCGGTCGACGACCTGCGCGTCGAGTTCTGGACGAGCCGCGGGACCATCTACGCCGTCAACGGCGTCTCCTTCGCGGTCAACGCCGGGCGAGACGCTCGGCCATCGTCGGCGAGTCCGGCTGCGGCAAGAGCGTGACCTCCCTCGCCGCTCCTCGGCTCTGCTGCCGCGCGCCGGGCGCGTCGTCGCCGGCACGGCGCATGTTCGAGGGCCGCGACCTGCTGCAGCTGTCCGACCGGTCGAGCTGCGGTCGCATCCGCGGCAAGGACATCGCGATGATCTTCCAGGACCCGATGACGAGCCTGAACCCGGTGCTCACGATCGGGCGGCAGATCCGCGAGGCGCTCGAGACGCACCTCGACCTGAGCAAGCAGGCGGCGCGAGCAGCGCGCGGTCGAGCTGCTCGACCAGGTCGGGATCCCGAGCGCCGAAGGCGCGGCTCAAGCGACTACCCGCACCAGTTCTCGGGCGGCATGCGCCAGCGGGCGATGATCGCGATGGCGCTCGCCTGCGAGCCGAAGCTCCTGATCGCCGACGAGCCGACGACGGCGCTCGACGTGACGATCCAGGCGCAGATCCTCGACCTGCTGCGCGCGCTCGTCACCGAGCGCGGGCACGGCGCTGATCCTGATCACGCACGACCTCGGCGTCGTCGCCGGCATGTGCGAGCGCGTCAACGTGATGTACGGCGGCATGTTCGTGGAGACCGGCGTCGGCCGAAGCAGCTCTTCGCGCGGCCGCGGCACCCGTACACGCTCGGCCTGCTGCAGAGCGTGCCGCGGCTCGACGCGGCCCGCGGCGCGGCCGGCTGCACGCCGATCCACGGCGCGCCGCGCGACATGCTGCACGCCGCCGCGCCGCCTGCCCGTTCCAGCCGCGCTGCCGCTACGAGGTCGACGAGTCGCGCGCAGGAGCGTGCCGCCGCTCGCCGAGGTCGAGCCCGGCCACTTCGTCGCCTGCTTCAACCCGGTGCCCGGCGGACGAGTGGGCGCGCGAGCCGGGCCGAGCTGGTCGCCGGATGAGCGACGCCGCGACGGCGACGGAACCTCGTCGAGGTCGAGGACGCTCAAGGTCTACTTCCCGATCAAGAGCGGGCATCGCTGCTCGACCGGCACGTCGGCGACGTCCAGCGCGGTCGACGGCGTCACCTTCGCGATCCGCCGCGGCGAGACGCTCGGCCTCGTCGGCGAGTCGGGCTGCGGCAAGTCGACGCTCGGCCGCGCGATGCTCCGGCTCTACAAGCCGACCGCCGGGAAGATCGTCTTCGACGGGCAGGACATCACGACGCTCGACGGAGCGACGAGCTGCGCGACGCTGCGCCGGCGGATGCAGATGGTCTTCCAGGACCCGTTCGCGTCGCTGAACCCGCGCCACAGCGTCGGCCGGATCGATCGGCGAGCCGCTGCACGGCGCACGGCCTCGCGATCGGGCAAGCAGGCGAGCGCGCGCGTGCGCGAGCTGCTGCGAGATCGTCGGGCTGCCCGCCGACGCGTCGTCGCGCTACCCGCACGAGTTCTCGGGCGGCCAGCGCCAGCGCATCGGCATCGCCCGCGCGCTCGCGCGTCAACCCGGACTTCATCGTCGCCGACGAGCCGGTGTCGGCCCTCGACGTGTCGATCCAGGCGCAGATCATCAACCTGCTCGAGGAGCTGCAGAGCGAGTTCGAGCTGACCTACCTCTTCATCGCCCACGACCTCGCCGTCGTCCGGCACATCTCCGACCGGATCGCGGTCATGTACCTCGGCGCGATCGTCGAGGTCTCGCCGTCGGACGAGCTCTACGACAACCCGCTGCACCCGTACACGATCTCGCTGCTCTCGGCGGTGCCGATCCCCGACCCGGAGGTCGAGCGAGCAGCGCGAGCCGATCCTGCTCGCCGGCGACCTGCCGAGCCCGGCGAACCCGCCGTCGGCGTGCCGCTTCCACACGCGCTGCCCGTACGTGCAGCCGACGCGCTGCCGGGACGAGGCGCCGCCGCTCCGCGAGCTGGCCCCCGGCCACACCGTCGCCTGCCACTGGGCGGAGCGGATCAAGACCGGCGAGATCGGGCCGCACGAGGTCGCGACGGTCTTCGATCCAGGCATTCAAGAGGTGCCGCACGACGCCGCGTGGCGCATGCGTACCGAGTAACCGGTACGGCTAGGCCTCAAAAACACCTGATTCCCCTGGAACGGGGGATGGGACTCGCCTAAAGCGCCCCTACCCCAAGGCCGATACGCAAGGCGTGGACGCTGCTGAGCGCAAGGAGATCCTCTCCCGCTATATGGACCACTCGCGTCGTTTCGACGAGGTGGCCGCACGCCGAGGACCCGAGGACGAGGGCTCGACGGCGGCGATCATCCCGTTCGCCGCGCCGCTGAAGGAGCTGGAGCAGGAGCCCACGCCGCGCGAGATCGAGGTGCTGCAGCTGATCTGTGACGGCCTCGTCAACCGGGAGATCGGCGTTCGCCTGTTTCTCTCGGAGGAGACGGTCAAGTCGCACGTCCGCCATCTGCTGGCCAAGCTGCAGGCCCGTTCGCGGGCACACGCAGTTGCCGTCGGCTTTCGCCGCGGCCTGATCACCTAGCCGAGTTAGGTCTCAGCCGTTGCCGCCGGCACGCGGGATCCCCCAAAGGGGGGAGGCTGCATGCCAGCGGTCAACGAAGCTGGGGTCTGGTGCTACCAGCCCCGACCATACCGACCAGCGCAGCCAGCGCGAGAAGGCTGCCAAGTGCGGCGATACAGGCGGAAACGCATGAACAACTCCTTTAGATGGACTGACGGCAAGGCGATTCTAGGCATGTACCCATCCCATTTGCAAGGGCCAGGGGCCGACTCGACCGTGGGCGTTCGATCGCCTCGACGTCTATGCGGTGCGCTTACGGCGGCGGCCGCCGGTCTTGTCGCGCTGCTACTCGCCAAGACGGCCACTCAGCACGCACGGAGCTGCTTGGCCGCTCGCCCTCTTCGCGTTTGTTGTCTATCGCCGTCGAACGCGAAACGATCTCGGCTAGCGCGAGAACTCAGGTTTCCGTTGCGATCCTGCCACTTGTGTTTGTTCAGGTCGTATTCGGGCCCCTCGCGGCGGCGCTGTCGCCGCGCTTCACCGTGCTGGCAGTCGAGTTCCCGGTTCTCGCGCATCTCGCGGTGCCAGCGCGAGCACGTCGAGCGGCCGTATCTCCGATGGCTTGTATGGACATCTGAGCGAGTCGTCACGGCCGTCATGGGCGGGCTTGCCGCGCAGGCTTGTCATGCCCAACGATGCGCCCCTAGCGATCGTGACGGCGACAGCTCTAGCGATGACGACGACTCTTGCGATGAACAGCTGCCTCACGTACGTCGACGCTTCGCGTGCGTGGAAGCGAAAATGCGTGGGAGGCTGTAGGTGCGATCGCGCAAGGTTGCCGCCGCTGGCATCCCGATCTACGGCGCTGCCGTGGCATTTCTTGCGTACGCGTACGTAGCGGTAACGCCTTGGACCGCAGTCGTCTTCTTCATCCCCGCGTTGGCCGCGCACCGACTCTTCGCCGTGACGCGCAAGCAGCAGGAGGCTCTGACATCCCTTGAGACCGCAAACGAGCGGCTTGAGCGAGCGAATCTCTCGTTTGCCGTTGCTCTCGTCGCGACCCTAGACGCGCGCGACCGCTATACCGCCGGCCACTCGGAAGCAGTTGCGATGTACGCGCGCGACATTGCGGCGGAAATCGGCTGGGACAGCGGTGAACAGCAGCTCGTGGACCTCTGCGGGCTCGTCCATGACATCGGCAAGATCGGGTTGCCGCCGGGACTCCTCGAAAAGCCAGGGGCACTCACGCTGGATGAACGGCGGCAAATGGAAGAACACTCCGCGATTGGCGAGCGCATCCTCTCGAACGTCGAGGACTACGCGGAGATCGCGATTATCGTTCGGCATCACCACGAGCGCTGGGATGGTGCTGGCTATCCCGACCGCCTTACTGGCGAAGGGATACCGATCATCTCGCGGATTCTTGCGGTCGCGGACGCGTATGACGCGATGACCTCCCATCGTCCGTACCGTGCCGCTCTACCTGGCACGGAAGCGAGGCGCAGGCTTCGCGAGAGTGCAGGGTCGCAATTTGACCCGGACATCGTTGAAGCGTTCGACGTTGTCCTCGAGCCGAGCAAAGCCCCACTATTTGGCCGGCCGTGGCGCGACCGAGGATGTTGCGTCGAGCCGCGAGGAGAAACTCGTCGCACTCGCTTCCTAGGGGTCGGCGATGACGTCGCGCCATTTTGCGACCGCCTCGGCGCGCGAACGCGCAGAGAGTTTGCCGAGGATGTGACGGACGTGAAGCTTTGCGGTTGGCTCGGTGATGAATAAGCGCTGCGCGATCGCCCGGTTCGACAATCCGTCAACCATCAGCCCGTAAACCTCGCGTTCCCTTTTCGTGAGGCGTTGGCGTTTTGCGCTGGACGCCGCAAAGGTGAATCCGAGACGCTGAGCGATCTCAAGGTCATTGGCACGGGTGGTCAACGCTTCTAGGGCACCACGGTGGCGCTCATCCGCCGCGAGTGTCTCCGCTATCGGGGGACAGCCGCGGTAAGCGACGACGAAATCGGTCTAGTACCCGCGGTCGAGCGTCAGCGCAAATGCGGATGAGACAAGTTCACGATCTTCGGGTGCCAGAACCGCGTCGACCCACGCGGACAGAACTTCCGTCTCTGAGTTTTGGGAGTGATTCAGTGCCTCCACTCTCAGAGCGCGAGCGCGTACGGGGTTTCCGAAGGCCCCCTCGGCGAGCGCGACCGAAAGCACGTATTCGGCGTACGCACCGACGCAGGGCTGTTCTTCTAGCCCGGAACGGAAGGGCGGGATGATCCGCGAGTTGGCTGAAACTTCGATTCTGGCTGCGACCGCAGCGGCCCCTGCAGTCGTGTACCTGTCGCCATCACGGACTGCCAGGGCCAGCTTCTCGTCGATAACACGGCGCGCGAGGCCGAAGTTTCGAAGGCCAGCCTCGGCAGTCGCACGAGGGGCCCAGAACTCGAGCAGCGCAAAGTCAATGCGATATTCCCTGGCCTCGCCTTCCAAGGCGGTGCACGTCTCGAGAGTCGTTCGATAGTGCGCGGCTGCTGCGAGGAGGTAAGCCCGGGTGTGCAGAAACGCGGTGCGTGCGAGGGGATCGTCAATCTCACTCACCAGAGAGACGAGCGCGTCGCTACTCGTTATTGCGGCCTGGATGTCGCCGAGCCAGGCCGCAATCTGGCCTTCGACGGTGACGCGACGGAGTCGATTTACGCCAGATCCATCGTCGGCCGGGAGTCTGGCGAGCAAAGTCTCCCGTTCACCTGAGCCGAGCTCCAGGCTCGTCAGGATTTCCCCAATAACTGCTTCTCTCAGCGACGAGTCGTCGGCGGCAAGGTCGCGCGCTTTGCCGTAGAGCTCCAGCGCCGATTCAAGGTCATCGAGTCGCCGCGCGCTATGGCCGGCCAAATTCAGGCTCCGAGCGCGGAACGCCGGAAAACCAGGTTCGGAAGCGGCGGTCCGTGCTAGAACCTCTGCGCGGTGATATTCACCACGCCGGAACGACACCTCGGCGGCCGCGAGGCATAGCACTGGGGCCGTAATGTCCTGCTTTCCGGCCAGATCGAGCCAGCGTTCGATCGTGGGCAGGCGTCCCGTGCTCAGGAGCAGCTCGAGCGACTGTACGAAGATGTGCGGAACTGTCGACTTGTCGGCATCCAATGCGAGCGCCATCGCCCGATCCCATTCGCCTTGTTCCGTGAGCACGCGGAGGAGTCGATGAACGGCATCCGTCCGATTTTGGGCGGGATAGGTCTCGAAACGCTGTCGCAGGAACCGCGCGAGTAGAGGATGGATGACGACCTCATTGGGATCGCGTGTCAGCCAGCCTGAGCGAGTTGTCGTCTCGAGCACATCGGTCGCCTGCTCGCCGAGAAGCGTCTCCGCCACAGCTTTCGGACACGGTGCGGCAAGCGCGACCTGGGCGAGCTTCCACCGTGTTTCCTCGTCGAGGAACTGCCATAGCTCCTCGGCGAAGAAATCATGAAGGTCTGCCGGCAACGCATGTCCCTCCAGGCGCGCCGGCCCGACGCGTGCGGCAAGTCCCACAATCGCCGGCCAGCCCATTGCGTTTTCGAACAACGTCGGCACCTCGGCTCGAGTGCGACCGACCGTTTTGCCCACCTCGTCGTCCGTCATCTCGAGCTCGTCCCTGCCGAGGACAACAGCGCCGCCATATATGACTCGACGCGCTCGCGCCCACGATGGTCGTACACGGCTAGTCGCCAGGAAACGCCATGAAGTCGCGTCAAGGAGTTCGGCCAGAAACTGGTCGGCGGCCGACGTCTGGGCGATGAATTGGTAATCGTCGATGGCGATCCACGCGTCGTCCCGGAGCTCGCCGATGTCCTCAGCGACAAGCTCGGCAAGCACCGATGCCTCCCGCTCCGGATCGCGCGCCGCACGCACGCGCTGACGGATCCGCCGATCCACCCCTGGAACGAGCTCGGCCGCGGCACTGGCGATACCCACCGCGAGCGCAGCCACGTCGGCGTCAGCCGAAGAGGCGCGGTACCAGACGTGGCGCTTGCCCTCGAGCCACTCCCGAGCGAGCGTCGTCTTGCCGTAGCCCGCGGGCGCGACGAGCAGGATTATTCGCGCGTTGCTCTCGTCCAGTATCCGCGTCAGCCGCGGACGCTTGATCAGGTGCCCGCCTTCGGCGCGCGCCTGCCGCTCTGTTGCCGCCAATTGTTCCTCCCGCGCGGAGCCTAAACCGCTCGATTGCGCGGGGCGCGGTGTGCCACCGCGAGGCAGCCCGGCGGCGCCGGGCTGCCTCAGGCGGTTGCAGCAGGGCCGGAGACGGCGGCGAGCGGGTCGTCGCCCGTCAGTGCGCGGTACGCGGCCGGGATGTGCCGGCGTCGCGACACGCCCAGCTTCTGGCGTAGCACGTCACAGTGCGCCTTCACTGTCCGGGGGGAGATCCCGAGCTGGCAGCCGATCTCCTCATTCGAGCATCCGGCGGCGATCAGTTCGACGACCTGCCGCTGCCGCGTTGTCAGCGCCGGCTTGCCGTTCACCAGGGTTGCGTCCATGCAGCGACGCTACCTCCGTCTCGCGCGCCCGCCTATTGTCCGAAGGGAGTATTTCTCGGACTACGCTCGCGCCGGCACGGCCGTCCGCCCGACGAACGCAGCCTCGTGCCCGCGCCGGTTCGCCTCGTCGATCTCGTCCTGATCCAGGGCGCCGATCCGCAGCAGGAGCTCGAGCTCGTCGCGCAGGTGCGTCCGCATCATCTCCGGCCCGTCGGTGGCGATCGTGAAGGCGACGCCGTTCTCGGCGAACGCGCGGAAGGTCGAGCGCACCTGGTCCTCGTCGCGCAGCGCCTTGGTCAGCAGATTCGACGTGGGGCAGATCTCCAGGACGATTCCGGCCGCGCGCAGCGCGTCCATCAGCGCGGGCTCGCGCGCCGCGAGGATCCCGTGCCCGATCCGGTCGGGCCGCAGCGTCTCGATCACCTCGGCCAGCTCGGAGACGCCGTGCTCGCCGCCCTCCTCGCCGACGTGGATCGTCACGCCGAGACCGGCGTCGCGCGCCTCGTCGAAGAGCGGCGCGAGCTCCGCGTACCGGTAGCGCTCGCCGCCCGGCCGCGGGCCGGCGATGTCGATGCCGACGACGCCGCGCGACGCGTAGCGGATCGCCTTCTCGACGATGACCGCGTTCTGCCGCTCCGTGAAGGTGCGGTCCATCATCAGGATCAGCCCGGCCCGCACCTGCGGGTACTCGAGGCTCGCGCGGTCGAGGCCGCGCGTCGCGGCCATGATGATGTGGTCGAGGTCGCGCTCGCCGCCGCGGTTTCGCTTCATCGGGTTGAAGCGCAGCTCGAGCGTCGTGATCCCCTGCGACCGGTACGCCCCGCCGATCGCCGCGTGCACCGAGCGCTCGACCGCGAGCGGGCTCGACTGGATCAGCTCCGTCCACTCGTAGATCGCGTTCAGCGCGTCGAGGTCGGGCACGCCGCGCGGGTCCGAGACCGTGACGAGCCGGTCGAACTCCCAGTAGTCCTTCACCGGCAGCGCGATGCCCTGCTCGTGCGCGAGGCTCCAGAGGATGTCCGACGACACCGAGCCGCCGAGATGGGTGTGCAGCTCGGCGAGCCCGTCCACCATCCGCCGAGTCTACGTGCGGGCGCCCCTTAGACTTGCCACGATGAAGGTCGGGATCGTCGTCCCGTACTCCTGGTCGTTCTGGGGTGCGGTCGTCGAGCACGCGGAGCTGCAGGCGGACGCCCTGCGCCGGTTGGGGATCGAGACCCGGACGATCATGGGCAACGACCCCGTCGGGAGCTTCACGCGTGCTCTCCACCCCCGCCTGGGGCGGGGTGGATCGCCCCCGCCCGACGTCATCCCGGTCGGCCGCTCGGTGATCGTGCCGGCGAACGGCTCGCTCCCGAACATCGTGCTCAGCCCGAGCACCGTCGGGCGGATCGCCCGCACGCTCGAGCGTGAGCAGTTCGACCTCGTGCACGTGCACGAGCCGATGGCGCCCGTGATCGGCGTCGCGACGCTCGCCCAGGCGACCTGCCCGATCGTGACGACGTTCCACGCGTCGGGGAGCCAACGCTGGGCGCGGATCGGCGTCCCGCTCTGGGGCTTCCTGCTCGACCGCGTCGACGCGCGCATCGCCGTCTCGGAGTCGGCGCGGGCGACGGCGCAGCAGTACGCGCCCGGCGACTTCGAGGTGATCCCGAACGGCGTGCTCATCCCGCCGGAGGCCGACCCCGGCAACCGCGACCACACCGTCGCTCTTCGTCGGCCGCCACGAGCGGCGCAAGGGCCTGGCCGTGCTGCTGCAGTGCCTGGCCGGACGTGCACGCGCGCACCGGCGCGCGGCTGCGCATCGTCGGCGCCGACCCGCTCGCCGTCCGCCTGCTCATGGCCCGCGCCCAGTTCGACGGCGTCGACCTGCTCGGCTTCCTCTCCCAGGAGGAGCTGACGCGCGAGGTGCTCGCGGCGAAGGTCCTGGCGGCGCCGTCGCTCGGCGGCGAGAGCTTCGGCATGGTGCTCACGCGCGCGTTCGCGTGCGCGACGCCGGTGGTTGCCTCGGACATCCCCGGGTACCGCGACGTCATGAGCGACGAGGCCGGGCTGATGGTGCCGCCCGACGATCCGCACAGCCTGGCAGAGGCGCTGGTCGCGCTGCTGACCGACGAGCAGCGCCGCCGCGCGCTCGGCGCGAACGCGCGCCTCATCGCCTCCGAGCACTACGGCTGGGACGGGATCGCCCACCGGCTTCTCGGCATCTACGAGCGCGTGCTCGAGGTCGAACCGACGACGGCCATCGCCGCATGAAACGCGTCGCGGCGAGCCCGTGGGCCCGCATGGCGGGCCTGATCGCGCTCTTCGTGCTGGTCGCCCTGCTGCTCTACTGGCGCGGTCCCGAATGGGGCGCCGTCGCCGACGCGTTCCGGCTCGTCGAGATCCGCTGGGTCATCGCCGCGGTCATCTTCAACCTGCTCTCCGCCGTCACGCGCGCGTTCGCCTGGCAGACCGTCATCCACGAGGCGCTCCCGGAGGACACGCCGAAGTTCTCGCGCACGTCTTCTCCGCGTTCGGGATCGGGCTGCTCGCGAACGCGGTGCTGCCCGGACGGATCGGCGAGTTCGCGCGCGTGGGCGTGCTGACGCGGAAGATGCCGGGCGCCGAGGGCGCGACCCCGACACTGCTCGGCACCGTCTTCGCGCACCGTGTCTTCGACGTGATCCCGTCGCTGATCCTGATCGGCTACGTCCTGTTGACGGCGAAGATCCCGCACTGGGCGATCACGAGCATGATCATCGTCGCCGGAGTCGGCGTCGTCTTGTTCGGGTTCGCGATCGTGAGCGGGCGGCTGGACGGGACCCACTCGCTGGACGAGCTCGGGTCGGTGCGGCGCCTGCTCGCCATGGCGCGCCGCGGGCTCGGCGTGATGAGGAACCCGCTGGCCGCGCTGCTCGCGATCCTCCTGCAGACCCTCGGCTGGTTCTGGCAGCTCCTTGCCGTCTACACGGCCATGCGCGCGTTCGACATCCACGAGCCGCTGCCGGCGGCTGCGCTCGTCCTGGTGCTCATGAACGTCGCGGGGATCTTCCCGCTCTGGCCGGGCAACGTCGGGCTGCTCCAGGCGGCGGTCGCCCTGCCGCTCGTCTCCTACGGCGTCCCGTACGCCCGGGGTTCGCGTTCGGGATCGGGCTGCAGGCGATCGAGATGTCCGTCGGCGTCGGGGTGGGCTTCATCTTCCTGGCGCGCGAGGGCATCTCGTTCGCGGTGCTGCGCGGGATGCAGGCCGAGGAGACCGAGGCCGCGGAGGAGCTCATCGACGAGGAGATCGAGCACGAGGCGGCTGTGGCCGTCGGCCACCGCCGCTAGGTGGAGCTAGGCCTCGCGCTGCTCGGCGGCGCGTAGCCGCTGCGCGAGCGTCTGGAGCAGCTTCCAGGCGACCCTGCCGTTGTCCTCGACGAACGGCCGGAACTCCCACGCGGTCAGCCCGTACGCCGTCACGGGGGTGCTGGCGACGATCGAGGCGCTGCGCTGGCCCTCGTCGATGAGCGCGACCTCGCCGAAGTAGTCGCCGGGGCCGAGCGTGGCGCGCTCCGCCCCATGGACGGTCACGGCTACCTCGCCCTCGCCGATCACGAAGAAGCCGATGCCGCTGGAGCCCTCGGCCGCGATCGTGTCGCCCGCGTCGAACCTGCGCTCCTTGAAGGACGCGGCCAGCTGGTCCAGGTCCTTGCCCTGCAGCTCGCTGAAGAGCGGGATGCGCTTGAGCAGTTCGGGCGGGGCGGCCACGGGAGCGGGATTCTATTCAGGTTTTCGCGCTGATCGCTACGGCTTCTGGGCCTCGACGCGCTTGGCCAGCTCCTCGATCTTGCCCTCGGCCGCGTCGAGGCGCGTGCGGCAGAGCCGGTAGAGCTCCTCGCCTCGCTCCCAGAGCGCGATCGCGTCGTCGAGCGGCACCTGGCCGGCCTCGAGCCGCTGGACGATCGACTCCAGCTCGCGCTGGGCCTCCTCGAAGGTCGGCGGCGCGCTCACCGGGTCTCCTCGACGCGCGCACCGAAGCCGCCGCGGGCGAGGTCGACGCTGACCTCCGTGCCGCTCTCGACCTGTCCGGAGTCGGTGACCACGCCTTCCGGCCCGTGCACGATCGCGTAGCCCGCGCTCGAGCGTCGCGCGCGGCGAGAGCGCGCGTAGACGGCCGGCGGTCTGCTTGAGCTTGGCCTGCCGCCGCTCGAGGTCGAGGCGCGGCGCTCGCTCGAGCCGCTCGCGCGTCGTTTCGAGCCGGCGGTCCTGCGCGGCGGCGAGCGCGCGGATGGCGGCGTGCACGGCGCCGCGGCTGCGGTCGATGCGCTCGCGGTCGCGCGTGAGCGCGGCCGACGTCGCGCGGCCGAGCGCCTCGCGTGAGCGCTCGAGCCGGGCGAGGAGCTCGCCCAGGTCGGGGACGACCAGGCGCGCGGCCATGCTCGGGGTGGACGCCCGCGCGTCGGCGACGAGGTCGCTGAGCGGCGTGTCCTGTTCGTGGCCCACGGCCGAGACGACCGGCACCGGGCAGGCGGCGATCGCGCGCACGAGCCGCTCGTCGCTGAACGGGAGCAGGTCCTCGAAGCTGCCGCCGCCGCGTGCCAGCACGATCACGTCCACGCCGGCGCGCGCCACGTCGCCGAGGGCGGTCGCGAGCGCGGGCGCCGCGCGCGGCCCCTGCACGTAGGTCTCGGCGACGAGCACGTTCGCGGGCGGAAAGCGGGTGGTGAGCGCGGTGAGCACATCGCGCTTCGCAGCCGCGTCGTTGCCGGTGACGAGGCCGATGCGACGGGGAAGAACCGGAAGCGGTCGTTTCCGCTCGGCGGCGAAGAGCCCCTCCGCGGCAAGCTTGCGCTTCAACCGCTCGAGCGTCGCGAGGTGCGCGCCGAGGCCGAAGCGCTCGATCGACAGTGCGCGCAGCCGGAAGTCCGCGCGCGCGGCGAAGAAGTCCGGCCGTCCGAAGACGTGGACGCGCTCGCCGTCGACCAGGTCGAGGCGCAGCCCGTCGAACTTGCCGCGCGCCATCGTCACGTTCAGGCACGCGCCGTCCTCGGGATCCTTGAGCGTGAAGAAGACGCTCTGCCAGCGCTCCTGGCGGCGCAGCTCGGTGACCTCGCCCTCGACCCAGACGCTGGGCAGGCGCGCGATGAAGTCGGCGACGCCGCGGTTGAACGCGGCGACGGTGTAGACCTTTGCGGTCCTCGGTGTGCCGGCTCGACGCTCATCGAGCCAGGATGCCACGCTCTTACAGCAGGATCTTCTCCGCGACCTCGGGCGTGCAGCCCTGCCCGATGAGCTCCACGGCGCGGTGCAGGTCGACCTCGCTCTCGGCGATCCGTTCCGCGGTCTCGAACGGGTAGCCCGCCTCGATCAGCACGTGCAGGCGCCAGCCCGTGACCTTTGCGGTCTCGCCGTCAGAGACCGGCGTCTGCTGCGTCTCCGCCATGGGCGCGAGATTCGCGCAGCGGCGCCTCAGTCCTGCTGCAGCGGTGCGAGCCGTCGCTCGGTCTCGCCGAGCGTCGTGTCGATGCGGCGCGTGAGCTCGGCGACCCGCCGCTCGAGTGCGTCGCGCTGCGCCTCGCTGTCGGCGATTGCCGCGCGGGTGCGCTCGCGGAGGTCGCGCTCGGCCTCGCCGAGCCGCCCCTCGAGCGTCTGGAGGAACTCCTCGCGCTGGCGCTCGAGGTTCTCGGCGATCGTCGACAGCCGCGCCTCGAGCCGCCGCGCGCCGGAGTCGCCGACCTCGGCGAGGCGCTCGGCGAGCGCCGACTGCGAGTCGCGCGCGAACATCTCGACGGCGCGGTCGAGCTCGCGCCCGAGCCGCTTCGCCGCCTGCTCGCGCGCCGTCTTCGCCGCCGCCTCGAACTGCTGGTTGGCCGCGTCGGAGTAGCGCTCGGTCGCCCGGGAGATGATCCGCTCGAGCTGCTCGATCTGGCGGCGCTCGACGTCCTGCAGCGTCGCGGCGATCCGTCGGGTCGCCTCGACCGCTTCGCGCTCGATGCGGTCGCCGAGCTCTTTCTCGCGGGAGCGCAGCCGCTCCTCGACCTCCTGGAGCGCGCGGCGCCGCTCCAGTGAATGTGCGTCGAGCTCGGCGCGCGCCTCGCTGACCGCGTCACGCGCGGCCTGCATCAGCTCCGAGCGCAGGCGCGCGACGAGCTGGCGCTGCTCGTCACCGAGCACCTCCAGCCGCTGCATCTCCTCGCCAAGCCGCTTCTCGGCAGCGGCGATCAACTGCTCCTGGCGCGCGGAGACCTGCTGCACCTGGCCTTCGAGCCGCTCCTGCGCGCGCTCGAGGTCGCGAGTCCAGGCGGCGACGCGCTCGGCGACGCGGCTCTGCACGGCGGCCAGCCGCTCGGACATCGCGGCCTCGGCATGGCGTTCGCGCTCGGTGAAGGTGGCGCGGCGCGCCTCGGCAAGCCGGCGCTCCTCGTCCAGCAGCGCGGAGACGGATTCGGCTCGGGCGCGTGCGAGCGCGCGCTCGAGCTCCTGGGCGCGGTGGGCGGCCTCCGCCTCGGAGACGGCTGCGATCTCGGCCTTGGCGCGCTCGAGCTGCGTGTCGAAGGCGCGGCTCTGGGCGGTGATGCGGCGCAGCGCTGCCGCGCCGACGACGCCGAGGGTGGCGAGCGTGAGCCCGGCCGCTGAGACGGCCAGCGAGTCGGACGGGCGGAACGCAACGGCGACCCAGCCCGCGGTGGCGGCGATGCCCACCGCAGCTGCGACGGCGAGCAGGGCGCGCACGGAGATCCGCTCGAGGAAGGCGAGCGCGAACGCGGCCGCGGCGACGATCACCGACGCGGCGAAAAGGATCTCGAAGACGCGCGAAAGAGTCATGAGCAGCCAGAAACCTTAGGCCCGCGCGAGCACCATCGCTACTGCGAGTGCCGTGACGGCCGCCGCAAGCAGGCGGAGCGCACGCTCGGGCTCGCCCGTCAGGACGGCCGCGGTCAGCTCCTCGACGCGTCCGTCGCGGTACTCGACCGTCCCGTGCACGGCGATCGCGCGCCGGCGCATGTCGCGCACGCGCGTCGAGAGGCTGCGCTGCGCGAGGCTGAGCAGCGTGGCACCGACGGCGGCGACCAGGGCTGCCGCGTCGAGCGACGCCGCCTGGGCGACGTAGGCGGCGAGCACGGGCAGCGCGCCCCACGCGATGCCGAACCAGAGGTAGCGGTGGAACAGGCCGCCGAAGAGCTCGAGGTTGTACGCGACCACGATGAAGCCGCCGAACGCGACAAGCGGGAGCAGCCAGAGCGTCCAGGCGATCGCGCTCGCGACCCCGATGGCGACGGCGGCTGCGATCGAGACGGCGGCGAGCGCCTTGAGGACGCCGTCCGGGATCCGGGTCTGGAGCGGTCGCCCCTTGAGCTCGTCGAGCGCATGCGCGCCGACGCCCATCGCGAGCGCGAAGGCGGCGACCGCGGCGCCGAGCCGCGCCCACGAGAACGTCGGCGCGAGCGCGGCGCCGATCGCCGCATAGGACAGGTGCCAGAGCGTGTACGGCGGGTGGAGGAGCGTGAGGTAGTCGCGCCAGCCGCCCGGCGTCAGCGCGTAGAACGCCGGGCGCGGCGTGGTCGTCACGCGCGCCGGCCCCAGGTGACGACACCGCCGCCGAGGCTGAGCCCCTGCCAGTGCACGTCCCGGATGCCCGCCGCGTTCCAGAGCCGGCCCAGCTCGGAAAGCGGATGGCGCGCGTAGAAGCCGCGGATGCTCGGGCCGAGGAAGGCGCCCACGTCGCTCCAGCCGGGCGAGATGACCCGGCCGGCGCCGGGCAGGCCGACCCGCACCCAGAGCTCCCAGAGGCCGCGCCAGAGCGCCATGGGCGGGACGCCGAACTCGAGCGCGGCGATCGTCCCGCCCGGCTTAACCACCCGCGCAAGCTCGGCGAGCGTCGCCGCGGGGTCGTCGACGTAGCGGAGCAGGTAGGTGAACGTCAGTGCGTCGAAGGAGGCGTCTTCGAAGGGCAGCTCCTGTGCGCGGCCCTCCACGAGCTCGATGCGGTCGCCGAGGCCTGCGCGCTCGATGCGTGCGCGGCCTGTGGCGAGCATGTCGGGGCTCTGGTCGATGCCGACGACCGTGCAGCCGTGCTGCCGCACGAGCTCGATCGCGACGGCCGCGGTGCCGGTGGCGACGTCGAGCACGCGGCTGTCGGGGGCGGCGTCGATGCGCGAGACAAGAAAGCGCCGCCAGCGCGGGTCCTGGCCGAACGACAGCAGGTTCGCGTAGCGGTCGTAGGTCGGACCGAGCGGCGCGAAGAGCTCCCGCGCGACGGTGCCGGTCTCGGCCACGAGGCGAGTCTATGCTCGCCGCGTGGCGCTCCCCGAGGAGCTGGAGGCGGCGGCGGCCGCTGCGGCGGCGTTCGCGGGGCCCGGCGAGCGGGTCGCCGGCGTCGTGCCGGTGGAGCCGGGCGCCGAGCGGCTGTACCTGGTGGCGTACGCCGCGGGCGAGGAGCCGGTCGGCTGGCTCGTGCTCGACGGCGACCTCGAGCCCGTCGCGCAGCGCCAGCGCGTCCGCGACGCCGCGTCGATCGCCGCGCTCGTCGAGTACGCGGAGGAGGTTGCGGCCGGCGGCGACCTCGACGACCTGCGCGCGCAGCTCGTTGCGCTGCGGCTGACCGAGGACCCGCCCGGCCTCGACGAAGCCGAGCAGGCGCTCGACGACCTGCAGACCGAGCTGGGCTCGCCGCCGCGGGTCGCGACGCCGGAGCGGCTCGACCGGGTGGGCGCCGCGACGCGGCGGCTCGAGGTCGCGCTCGGCGGCGAGGGCGGCTCGCCGTTCGCGGCCGCGATGAAGGGCTCCGGCGACGCCGTGCAGGCCTTCGTCTCGGACGTCGAGTTGGCCTACAGGCTCCCGCTTTCCTAGCGCGCTACGCTCGGCACATGGCGAGGACGGTGCTCCAGAAGATCCACAACCCGCGGAACCAGCACTGCGGCTGCGACCCTTCGTGCTGGTGCCGGCGGACGGCGCTCGGCCGGGCGGTCAAGTGGTGGTTCCCGGGCCGCTACTTCGGGCTGCCCCACGTGTCGCCGCGCGGCTAGGCGGCGAACCCGATCGAGCGCATGCGTAGCTGCAGCAGCCGCATCGCCTCGCTGTAGAACACTTCGGGCTCGGCGCCGTAGCCGGCGACGACGAGGTCGTCCATCTGGCCCTGGGCGAGCGAGAGCAGCTCGGCTGCGACCTCGCCGAAGTGGCCGACCACCTCGCCCACGACCTCGTAGGTGCCGGCCGGGTCGGCCGCGGCGCAGCGGCGGACGTACGTGACGCCGATGCCGATGTGCCGGGCCTCGTCGCGTGCGACGTTGCGCTGGCCCTGCATCAGCCCCGGCAGGTTGCCGAAGCGGACGTACTGGTCGCCGGCGAGGTTCTGGGCCGTGCGGGCGATCACGCCCTCGGCGAGCAGGTGGTAGGCGACGATCGCGCCCAGGAACATCCTCGGGCTCTGGTCGTCCCGGAGCTGCTCGACGTACGTGGCGAACTCGCTGTAGAGGCGAGCCGACACCGGGTCGCTGTTGGACGCAGAGAGCGCCTGCGCCTCGGCGAACCCGCGCACGCCGAACACCTCGTCGTAGATGCGCAGCACGGCCTGGAGGTGGCGGTGCTCGTCCGACAGCTGGGTGGCGAGCACGAGCTGCACCTCGTAGTCGGGCGCGGCGGTGACGAAGGGCGGGAGCAGCCGGGCGACCTCCCACTCGGCGTCGAAGCGGTGGGCGAAGATCCATTGGAGCGCGACCTTTGCGTCCTCGTCGAGGCGTGCGTAGGTCTCGGCGTCGACCGTGAAGTCGAGGTCGAACAGCGACCACTGGTTTCGCTCCCAGTGCTCGTAGAGCGCGTGAAAGGGCCGAGCGTGCTCCTCGATCTCGTCGTGTGCCGGCGACTCAAGCCGTTCGGACATCGACGTCCCCCTTCCTTCTCTCAATCGGGATCAAGCGCGCAACCAGCGGCACGACGGCGAGGATCGGCAGGCCGCAAATCGGCCAGAGGACCTGATAGCCGCCGGTGCTCTCGAGGTGCGGACGCAGCAGGTCGATCGCGATGCCGGCCGCCAGCGGGCCGATGAGCAGCCCGACGCCCTTCGTCGTCGTCGCGAGGCCGGAGATCGCGCCGCGGTGCTGCGGCGGCATGAGCTTGAAGAGCAGCCCCCACGCGAGCGTCATGACGATGCCGCCCGCGACCGCGACCGGGAAGATGACCGGCAGATACCAGTCGTGCCACTCCGTGGCGAGCCCGCCGACCATGTATCCACCACCGTAAACAAGTGAGGCGACGAGGATCACGGGGGCGAGGCCGACGCGGTCGCCGAGTCGGCCGGCGACGACCGCGGCGACGAGGTACCCGGCGCTCACCACCCCGAGCGTGATCGCCGAGGTCGACAGCGGCTGCCCGAGGCCGACGGTGATGTAGAGGACGACGAAGGTGCGCGCCGCCGCGAACGTTCCCTCCCAGGCGGCGTTCGCGACCAGGAACTTGGTCACATCGGGCTCGGAGCGCAGGATGCACCACGCGGTCGACAGGTAGCTGCGGACGCCGCGGAAGACGCGCTCGCCGGGAACGGACGGCTCGTCCACGAGCAGGACCGGCACCAGGCAAGCGAGCGTCGTCGCGAAGGCGGCGACGAGGAACGGGGCCGGGCTCCACACGTGGAAGAGGAAGCCGCCGCCGACGAGCGCGCCGCCGATCGCCAGTCCGCGGAGCACGTGCTGGATGCCCTGCGCCCTGCCGAACTGGCTCGGCGGCAGCAGGTCGGGGTAGAGGCCGCGGTAGGGCGGCTCGTAGACGTAGTACGCGAAGAAGAAGGCGAAGACCAGCAGCGCCGTCGTCCAGATGTTCGGCATGAACGCCATCAACGCCAGGCAGAAGCCGATCGGGCCGACAGCTGCCAGCATGAACGGGCGCCGGCGGCCGAGCGGGGTGTTGAACGTGTCGCTCCACGGGCCGACGATCAGGGGCAGCGTGATGGCGAACACGCCCTCGGCCGCGAGCACGAGCGCGATGAGGCTCGTCGAATCCGTGAAGTCCTCGAGGATCGGCGGCAGGTAAGCCGCCGTTGTCGTGATCGAGAACGCGAGCCCGAAGGCGCCGAGGCCGAGCGTCCAGACGAGGCCACGCTGCATCCACGGCAGCGGAACGACACGCCTCTCGGCCCGCGCCGTCGACATAGGTCGAGTGTAAGCGGCACAATGTCGGCTATGGAAGGTGGCTTCGGCTTCCTCGGCGGCGGCGACCCCGACGAGCTCATGCGGAATCTGCAGGAGTTCGCGGCGCGCCAGGCCGAGTCCGTGCAGGAGGCGCAACGCGAGCAGTTCGCGACCTTGACGCTGAACACGGCCGTCGAACTGACGGCCGCCGCCCTGAGCCAGATCTCGCCGGCGGGCGGCCCGGACGAGCAGGCGATCGCGCTTCGCGACGCAATGCGCGTCCTCTTTCCCGAGGCGGTGGCGCTGGTCAGCGCCGCGCGCCAGGGGTTCATGCGCGAGACGTGAGCGTCCTCGACAAGGCGATCGTCCGGGTCATGCCGGCGGTGCCCAAGCCGGTGGTCCGGCGCATCTCAGCGCGCTATATCGCGGGCACCGAGCTCGAGGATGCCTGCCGCGTTGTCAGGAACCTGAACACCGCCGGGAAGATGGCGACGATCGACGTCCTCGGCGAGGAGATCACCCGTGCGGACGAGGCCCGTGCCATCTCCCGCACCTACCGCGAGGTCTTCGACACGATCAGCGAGCAGGGCCTCGACTCGAACGTGAGCGTGAAGCTGACCGGGCTCGGGCTGAAGCTCGACTACGGCCTCTGCCGCGAGAACCTCGAACTGGTGCTTGCCGCCGCCGCCGAGCACGGCAACTTCGTCCGCATCGACATGGAGGACTCGTCGACGACCGACGACACGCTCCGGCTCTACCGGGAGCTGCGCGAGGCGGGGCACGACAACGTCGGCATCGTGCTGCAGGCCTGCCTGCGGCGGACGCACGACGACATCCGGGCGCTCGCCGACCTCGGCCTCAACGTGCGGCTCTGCAAGGGCATCTACGTCGAGCCGCCGGAGATCGCCTACCAGGGCTTCCAGGAGGTGCGGGAGAGCTTCGTGACCGCGCTCGACCTGCTGCTCGACGCGGGCGCCTACGTCGGCATCGCGACGCACGACGACTGGCTCGTCGCCGAGGCGCAGCGGGCGCTGCACGCGCGGCGGCTCGAGCCCGGGCAGTACGAGTTCCAGATGCTCCTCGGCGTGCGGCCGGCGATGGGGGACACGCTCGTCAGGGAGGGCCACCGGCTGCGGATCTACGTCCCCTTCGGGCGCCAGTGGTACGCGTACTCGATGCGCAGGCTGCAGGAGAACCCGCGCCTCGCAGGGCACATCGCGTTCGACACGCTCGGGCGGCTGATCCCCGGGCGCTAGGCGAGGCGGCGGGCGCGGCGCGGGTGCGTCCTCTTCGACGACGGTGCGCCGCGTCGGCCGGCGGGCGTAGCGGTCGTCCGTGACGACCGTGCGCCGCCCGCGGATCCCGCCCGGCCCCCACCAGCTGCTCCAGAAGAGCAGCGTGAGGAAGAGCCCGAGCACCGCGACGGCCATCAGGATCCAGCCGACCGCGTGGATGTTGACGCCGTTGGCGTGCGCGCTCACCGCGAACGCCAGGATCGCGCCGACGGCAAAGAGGAGCAAGCTGACTGCAATACCCATGCGACCGGCATACCCGGTCATGCAGGTAGCGAAAACCCTCCGTCGACGACGATCGTCTGGCCGCGGATCATGTCCGCGTCCGGCGTGCACAGGAACTCGACGACGCCGGCCAGGTCGTCGGCGGTGACCATGCGCCCCGCCGGCGTGCGCGAGCGCGCCATCTCGAGCATCTCGTCGCGGTTCGGGAAGTGCTCGAGCGCGCCCGTGTCGACAACGCCGCCGGAGACGGCATTGACGCGGATGCCGCGTGGTGAGAGCTCCACCGCCAGGTAGCGCACGAGTGCCTCGAGCGCGGCCTTGGAGGTGCCGACGAGGACGTAGTTCTCCAGCGTGCGCTGCGAGCCGAGGCTCGAGAGCGCGACGATCGAGCTGCCCGGCTGCATCTTCGGGGCGGCCGCCTGTGTCAGCGAGAGCAGCGCCCGGGCGTTCGCCGTCATCGTCCAGTCCCAGTGCTTCTCCTGCGCCTCGAGCGCGGGGCGGATGACGCCGGTCGCGGCGTTGTGGATGAGCGCGGTCAGCGGCGGCAGCTCCGCGACCTCGCGCAGCACGCGCTCGGACGAGACGTTCCCGCGCACAAGCACCGGCTCGGCGCCGAGCGCGCGGATCTCCTCGGCGGTCGCCTCGGCTGCGTTGTCGTTGCGCAGGTAGCCGATCGCAACGGTCGCGGCGCCGCGCTGGGCGAAGCGGAGTGCGATTGCACGGCCGATGCCGCGCGAGCCGCCGGTGACGAGGACGGCGGCGCCCGCGAAGTCGCTCACGGAAGCGGGTCGTACTCGGGCGCCGAGCTCGGCAGCTCATTCCACCCGATGCGCGACCGCGGCTCGCGGGGCGAGTCGCGGGCGGTCGACGAGGCGTGGCCGAGCCGGTCGAGCATCGCCATCTGCTCCTCGCCGTACGTGCGCACGGGATCGTCGGGCGGCAGGCCCTCGATCAGCTCCCGCACGCGTGCGCGGAGCTGGTACGCGAAGTGCGGCGTCGCGGGGCCGACGAGCGCGTCGATGTCGTCCGTGGTCACGGCCACGGCAGGAGGCTAACCAACCGGTCGCTAGGGTCGGGCGGTGCACCGGCCGACCCGCGTGGAGCTGATGCTGTTCGTGGTCGTCGTCCTGTGGGCGCTGAACCTGACGGTGACGCGCTACCTGCTCACGCACGGCTTCCACCCGCTCGCCTACGCGACGCTCCGCTACACGCTCGCCGCGCTGATCTTCCTCGCGCTGACGCTCGTGCTCGAGGGAACGCTGCGGGTCGACCGCCGCGCAGGGGGCGTCATGGCGCTCGCGATCGTCCTGCTCGTCGGGAACCAGCTCAGCTTCGTCTACGCGCTCGACCGCACGACCGCGTCGACGGTCGGGCTCGTGCTGGGCGCGACGCCGATCTTCGCCGCGCTCTTCGGGCTCGCGCTCGGCCGCGAGCGGCTCGGGCAACGGTTCTGGATCGCGGCGATCGTGTCGTTCGCGGGCGTCGCGCTCGTCGCGATCGGTGCCGGCGCGCATGTCTCCGGCGGGAGCGTGGGGATCCTGCTCGCCGTGCTGACCGCCGCGACGTGGGCCGGCTACTCGGTGCTGATCGCGCCGCTCATGGCGAACTACTCGCCCTACCGGGTGAGCGCGATCGTGCTGGCCGCGACGGCGCTGGCGCTCGCCGTCATCGGCTCGAGGCAGACGACGAGCCAGTCATGGGACCTGGGCGCCGACGTCTGGCTGCTGTTCGCGTTCTCGGTGCTCGGCCCGCTCGTGCTGACGAACGTGCTCTGGTTCCGCTCGCTCTACCGGATCGGAGCGGCGCGCGCCACGCTCGCGACCAACCTGCAGCCGTTCGTCGCCGCGATCTTCGCCGTGATCCTGCTCTCGGAGACGATCACCGCGCTGCAGATCGCGGGCGGCGTGCTGATCGCCGTCGGGATCGTGCTGGCGCGGCGCCGGCCGGCGCCGCCCGTCACCGCACCCAGAGCTGATCGATCAGCAGGCCGTACTCAGGATGGTGCTGGTAGTTCCCGACCCGTTTCGAGACGAAGTCGACAGCCTTCGGGGTGATGAACGGAACCATGATCGCGCGGTCGGTGACCGTGCGGTCGAGCTTCGTCCAGATGGCGTTCGAGCCGGTGGCGGCCGCCGTGGCGGCAGTCGTCGCGAGCGTCCGGTCGAGCGCCGGGCTGCAGGTGTCGGGGTTGTTGACGCAGCTCAGCGCGCTGAAGAAGTTCGACGGCGCCGGGTAGTCCTGGTTCCACCCGCTGACGTAGGCGTTGAGGTGCCGCCAATCGTTGAAAGCCGCGGCGAAGTAGGTGTTGTCGGTCGGGTAGTGCTTGACGGTGACCCGGTAGCCGAGCTCGCGCAGGGTCGCGGCGACGTAGAGGTCCTGCCTGCCGAAGTCCTTTGTCTCGTCGGTCGTGATGACGGTGACGTGCGTCCCGCGGGTGCCCGAAAGCGCGACCTCCTGGTGCGCACGCCGCAGGTCGGGTTCGGACCATCGGCCGGTCTGCGTGCCCGCCGTGAACGGGCAGTACGGCTTGTAGCCGGGCATGCCAGGCGGGAGGATCTGACACGTCGGCGCGGCGAGGTCGCTGCCGCCCGCGATCGCGACCATCCGGGCGCGGTCGAGGGCGAAGGCGAGCGCCCGCCGCGCGTGGACGTTGCTGAAGGGCGCCCGGCGAGTGTTGAGGATCACCCAGTGCGTCGTCGGGCCCGGGGTGATGTGGAGCTCCGCCGGATAGCGCGTCCTTGCGGTCGTAAGCAGGCTCGTGGGTACCCCAGCCTCGGGAACGTCGATCCGCCCAGCCGCGGCCGCCAGGAAGGCGGTCCGCGTGTCGGCCGGTGCGCCCCTCCCCTTCGCGAGGTTCGTGCTCAGGTCGATCGCGTCCGGGAGCCCGGCCGGCTGTGCCGCGCTCGACCAGACGTGGAAGTACGGGTTGCGCACGAGGCGGATGTACCGGTGCGGGACGAAGGTCGCGACCTTGTACGGGCCGGTCCCGGGGATCCGCTGCGTGCCGCCGACCGGGGTGTCCCGCGGCACGATCGAGCCGAACGGGACCGCGAGCTTGTAGAGGAACTCCGGATCGGCCCTCGTCAGGTGGAACGTCACCGTGCGGTCGGCGTCGCTCGTGACGATGCCGGGCGAAAGGTTGCAGGTCTGCGGATGCGATTGGCATCCGGCCGCACCGAGGATGCCGGCATAGAAGTCGAGGCGCGGTGACGGCACGCGTTTTCCCTGCTCGTCGAATCCGTAGGCGCGAAATAGTCGCTCGAAGGTTGCCCGGACATCGGCGGGCGTCACCTCCTTGCCGTTCGAGAACCGGATCCCGGGACGCAGCTGGAACGAGTACGTGCGTCCGCCGTTGGTCGGCTGCGGAAGGCTCGTCGCAAGGTCGGGGACGAGGGTGTTGCCGTCGATCCCGCCGACCCGCTTGAACCCGACCAGGCCGTCGTTCGTTACCGAAATCGCGTTCCACGTAGCGGTGAAGTAGGCAAGCGCCGGGTCGATGAAGTCGAACACCGGGGTGACGACGCGCAGGTCGCCGCCGCTGTGCGCGTCGCCCGCCGCCTGCACGCTCACCCAGAGCGCACCGTTCGCGACCGCGATGCCCTCCGGCCGGCCCCCGAGCTTGATCAGTGTGGCGGCGCCCGTCTTGGAGTCGACGCGGACGAGCCTGCCGCCGACCTCGTCCGAGACCCAGACCGCCTTCGGGGTCACCGCGACCCCGTTCGGTGCGGCCCCGACCGGGAAGGTGCCCGTGACGGCGTTGACCGAAGGGTCGATCCGCGACACGGTCCCGTCAAGGTTGTTCGCCACCCAACGTCTTGCCCATGCCGTAGGCGATCGCGGACGGACCGCTGCCGACGGGGATCCTCGTCGTCGCCGACGGTGTCTCCACCGGGACGCGGATGACCGCGTTCCCGACCGGGTCGGTCACCCAGAGCGAGCCGCCGCCGTAGGCGATGGCTTGAACCGGGGAATGCAGGTCGATCGTGTTCTTCGACCGTGCCGTCCGCGGGATCGAGTTGCGTGATCGTGCCGTCGCCGGCGTTCGTCACCCAGACGGATGCCTGGCCGACGGCGACGCCCGTTGGCTCGTTGCCGACCGTGTAGTGCGCCACCTCGTGGTTGGTGTCGGCCGAGACCTGGGAGACCGTGCCGTCGAGACTGTTCGCCACCCAGACGTTCCGTCCGTCGACCGCGAGCCCTTCCGGCCCGGCGCCGACGTCGATCGTCTGCTCGACCGGTGGGTCTGCGGGTCGATTTTCGTCACGCTTCCGCTGGCGCTCGAGACCCACACCGCGCCGGCACCTGACGCGACGCCCTGTGGCGCGTCCACGCCGGTCGCCTGCGCGTCGAGCGTGGCCGACCTGGCGTCCACGACGCCGACGGCGTTGTCCTCCAGGCCGCCCTTCAGCGCAGAGACGTTCGATCCGCCGCCGCCGGCGAGCGCGAACACCGGGATGGCGACGGCGGCGGCGAGCACGCCTGCCGTCGCGCCGATGATGAGCGGCCGCCGGTAATAGGGCTTGCTGCTCGCCGGCGGTGCGGATCTTCGGGAACGACGGCTCGAGCCCCTCCGAGACGAGCTGGTACACGTGCTCGGGCCGGTCGAGGTCCTTCAGCCGGTGGACGCCGAGGTCGCGCACGGCGACGCCGGACACCTCCTCGTCGCGCCAGGACCGCGGCAGTCGCCTCCGAGAGCAGCACCTGGCCGCCGTGGCCGGCGGCCATGATCCGCGCCGCCCGGTGGACGCCGACGCCGTGGTAGCCCTCCTCCGAGACGACCGGCTCGCCGGTGTGCATTCCGATCCGGATGCGGATGAGCCCGTCCTCGGGCCACTCGTGCGCGGCCAGGCCGCGCTGCGCGTCCGCGGCCGCCAACGCGGCGTCGCGCGCGCGCCCGAAAACGTAGAAGAACGAGTCGCCCTGCGTGTCGACCTCGTCGCCGCCGTGTGCCTCGAAGGCGTCGCGGACGATGCGCCGGTGGGCGGAGCGCAGAGCCGGCCAGCGCTCCTGCTGAGCGTTTCACGAGCGCCGTCGACCCCTCGATGTCGGTGAAGACGAATGTGACGGTGCCGGCGCGCTGCTCGGGCACGGATCCAGTAACCGCCAGCGGCAACGGAAAGTCAACCGGGGCGCGTTAGGATCCGGGTGTGACCACGGACTTCATGCCGCTTGACGGCTGGGACCACGTCGAGCTCTGGGTCGGGAACGCCAAGCAGGCGGCCTTCTGGTACGAGCACGCGATGGGCTTCCGGCGCACCGCCTACGCGGGGCCGGAGACCGGTGTCCGCGACCGCGCCAGCTACGTGCTCGAGCAGGGCGACGTCAGGATCGTCGTCACGAGCGGGCTGCGCGAGGACAGCGAGGTGGTGCGGTTCACCGCGCGGCACGGGGATGGGGCGAAGGACATCGCCCTCCAGGTGCCGAGCGCGAGCGAGGCCTACCGGACGGCCGTGCAGCGCGGCGCGCGCGGCATCGCCGAGCCGCACTGGGCCGACGACGAGTACGGCCGCGTCGAGCTTGCGTCCATCGGGACCTACGGCGACGTCATCCACACGTTCGTGAACCGCGCCGAGTACACCGGCCCCTACCTGCCGGGCTACGTCTCAATGGCGGCGAACGGCCATGTCGCGGGCGTCGGCCTGAAGGCGTTCGACCACGTCGTCGGCAACGTCGAGCTCGGCCGCATGGACCACTGGGTCGAGTTCTACGAGCGCGTCTTCGGGATGACGAACATCGTCCACTTCGGCGACGACCAGATCCAGACCGAGTACTCGGCGCTCATGTCCAAGGTGATGTCGGACGGCAGCGGGAAGATCAAGTTCCCGATCAACGAGCCGGCCGAGGGCAAGCGCAAGAGCCAGATCGAGGAGTACCTCGAGTTCAACCACGGCCCCGGTGTGCAGCACATCGCGCTGCAGTCCGAGGACATCGTCGGCACCGTCACCGCGATGAAGCAGTCAGGGATCCTCTTCCTCGACACGCCGGAGGCGTACTACGACGAGGTCGAGGGCCGTGTCGGCGAGATCGCCGAGGACTACGGCGACCTGCAGCGGCTGCGGATCCTGGCCGACCGCGACGACGACGGGTACCTGCTGCAGATCTTCACGAAGACGGCGCAGGACCGGCCGACGGTGTTCTTCGAGGTCATCGAGCGCCACGGCGCGACGACGTTCGGCGAGGGCAACTTCAAGGCCCTCTTCGAGTCGATCGAGCGCGAGCAGGCGCTCCGCGGCAACCTGTAAAGCCCGGCATCATTCTGGGCGGGATGTCCGTTCTCGCCTCACCCCGGCGCCGCCGCCGCATGGCGTGGCTCGGCGGCGTCCTGGGCGTCGCCGTCGCGGTCGCGATCCTGGCCGTGGTGCTCCCGAACACGGGCGGCTCCGGGCCCGGGCACTTCACGAACACGCCGGTCCAGCGCGTTCAGGTGGAGAAGCAGGTGCCATTCACCCGGCAGCGGCGCGCGGCCGTCAACGAGCTCTTCGACCGCTTCGTGCCGGCAGCGATCGAGCGCAAGGATCCGGGCGCGGCGTACGACCTCGTCACGGCCCAGGGCCACTCGGGTGTGACGCGCGAGGAGTGGCGGCACGGGCAGCTGCCCGTCTTTGCGTACGACGCCAGGGGCACGACGTTCCACGGCTACGTCGTCGAGGGCTCCTACGCCAAGGAGCTGGACCTCGAGCTCGACCTGCAGCCGCGCTCGCCGAAGGCCGGGCCGGTCGCCTACGCGGTGACGCTAAAGCAGGTCGGCGGCCGCTGGCTGATCGACACCATCTACCCGCGCACGTCGTACGGGCCGGTGGAACCGGTGAAGGGCGGCAAGGAGCCGGTTGCCCGGCAGCCGGACGCGTCGCTTCCGCAGGGGAAGACCGGTGTCGCCTGGCTGCTGATCGCAGCCCTCGTCGTCCTGATCCTGGGCGTGCCGGCGGTCTTCTTCTTCACGCAGTGGTGGTCGGGCCGCCGGCACCGCAGCCGGTTCGTCGACTGACTACTTCACCTTGCGAACGACGCAGACCGTGGCGGTCGTGTCGCCCGCATGGAGCCGTGCGTTGCCGTCGAGCGCGGGCTTGTTCGTCGTGTAGATCGTCAGGTCGCAGGTCAAGCCGCGGCTCGTCCCGTAGTCCTTCTCGACGCTGTACGGCGTGACGCTCTTCAGCGGGGCTGACCACGACGGGCCGTTCCAGGGCTTGGCCGCGGCGTGGTGCGGGCTCATGATCTGCGCGGCCGCGAGGTACGTGGTCACGGCGAGCGCGTAGACGACCGTGAACGCCAGCGCGAGCGCGAAGTGGTACGCGCGTGGGGAGGGGAATCGCAGCGTGGCAGCTGTCATGGCAAAGCCTCCAGGGGAGCGTTGGGTCTCCTTGTAGCTATCGGCGCGAAACCGCCTGAGATGAAGGGCGATACTGGCCCCTGATATGGCGACCAGGTTGTTCCGTGGTCCGGCGCACCAATCCGCAGCGCTCGAGCAGCTGGCCCACCGCCCGTGGCCGCTCCCCGAGGGGCGCTGGCTGATGGGGCAGACGTGGCATGACCTGTTGTTCGCACACTGGCGCGTTCCGGATTCGGCGCTTCGGCGGCTCGTGCCGCCGGAGCTGACCGTCGAGACCTATGACGGCGACGCCTGGCTCGGCCTGACGCCGTTCCGGATGAGCGACGTCCGCTTTCGCGGCACGCTGCCCGTGCCGGGGCTGTCGTCGTTCCCCGAGCTGAACGTTCGCACCTACGTGACCGACGGGGAGAAGCCCGGCATCTGGTTCTTCAGCCTGGACGCCGGCAGCCGGGTCGCGGTCGAGGCGGCGCGGCGCCTGTACCGGCTCCCCTATTTCCGCGCGAACATGAGCGTGCGCGCGCGTCCCGACGGGATCGACTACTCGAGCGTGCGCACCGAGCCCGGCGCCTTCCCGCGCGCGCTGCGCGCCAGCTATCGCGCAAGGGGTGCGACGTTCACCGCCGAGCCCGGCTCGCTCGAACATTTCCTGACCGAACGCTACTGCCTCTACACGGCCGACGGCGGGCGCGTCTACCGGGCGGAGATCCACCATGCGCCATGGCAGCTCCAGCCGGCCGAGGTCGAGATCGACGAGAACACGATGGCACCTGATTTGGGGGCGGTCGAGCTGCCCCCCGACGGGGCGCTCGCGCACTTCTCGGTGCGCCTCGACGCGGTGATCTGGCCGCTGCAGCCGCTGGGCTAGGCTCCGGGCATGCCCACCTACGAGGTCCGGGGCGAGGTCCCCCGCAAGCGCCACATCCAGTTCCGCGAGAACGGGACGCTCATGACCGAGGAGGTCATGGGGCTCGAGGGCTTCTCGGGGAACCAGTCGATCCTCTACCACCTCCTGTCGCCGTGCCGCATCCGCGAGCTGGGCGAGTTCGTGCCCATCGTGCGCGAGGAGTGGGTGCCCGACGCACACGCGCATCGGCACATGCGGACGGCCGACATCCCGGAGGAGGGCGACGCGGTGGGCGGCCGCCAACTCCTGATGTGGAACAACGACGTGGAGATCTCGCTGGCCCGGCCGACGGAGCAGATGGAGTGGTTTTACCGCAACGGCGAGGGCGACGAGGTCGTATTCGTCCACGAGGGCAGCGGCACCCTGGAGACGATCTTCGGCGACGTCCCGTACCGCGAGGGCGACTACATCGTCATCCCGCGCGGGACGACCCACCGCTTCGCGTTCGAGACGCCGCAGCGCCACCTCGTCTTCGAGTCGCCGGGGCTGATCGAGATCCCGCGGCGCTACCGCAACGAGTACGGGCAGCTGCTCGAGCACGCGCCCTTCTACCACCGCGACATCCACCCGCCGACAGAGCTGAAGACCTACCGCGACCGCGGGCACTACGAGGTCAAGGTGCGGGTCAAGGACGCCTACCAGACCTACGTCCTCGACTACCACCCGTTCGACGTCGTGGGGTGGGACGGCTACGTCTACCCGTGGACGTTCAACATCAACGATTTCGAGCCGATCACGGGGCGGATCCACATGCCGCCGCCGTCGCACCAGACGTTCCAGGGCCACAACTTCGTCATCTGCTCGTTCTGCCCGCGCAAGCTCGACTTCGACCCGCTGGCGATCCCGATCCCGTACCACCATTCGAACCTGAACTCGGAGGAGATGCTCTATTACGTCGACGGCAACTTCTCGTCGCGGAAAGGCATCGAGGTGGCGTCGGTGACGCTCCATCCGTCCGGGATCCCGCACGGCCCGCACCCCGGTCTCGCCGAGAAGTCGATCGGGATGACCGAGACGCACGAGCTCGCGGTCATGTGCGACACGTTCCACCCGCTGCGGCTGACGACGCTCGCCCGCGACCTGGACGACCCCGCGTACGCCTACTCGTGGTACGACGAAGGGGCCGTGAAGGGCGAGTCCGTCGACCAGGATCCGGCGGGCGTCACGTCACATCTCTGAGGCGCTCTTCGGCGTCGTGAGTCTCGGCCGCGGCGGCCTCCAGCACCGCCTGCGCGTCGGCGAGCTCCTTCTCCGCCGCGGCGACCCGGCGCTGCGCCTCGCGCTCGCGCTTCTGAGCGTCCTTCACCTCGGCCTCTGCAGCGGTGACGCGCGCCCGGTGCTCGCGGGCGCTCTCGCGCTTCGGCGCTGACGGCGGCGCCTGCGGCGGGAGCGACATGCCGGCGAACGCGCCGAACCCGGGCGCCTCGACCTCCGTCGTGAGCGTGCCGGAGGCGAGCGCGGGGCGGTGCTCGTCGTCGATGGAGGCGTAGCGAAGCGTCCGCTCGATGCTGGAGAGCGCCTGGTCGGAGGCCGCGCCGCGCTCCTCGGCGAGCACCTCGCGGGCGCCGTCGACGAGCTTCCGCACGGCGCGCTCGTGATCGCCCCGGGCCTTCTCGAACTGCGACAGGTCGCCGCTCTCGAGCGCGTACACCTGGCCGCTGCGCAGCCGGTGCCCCGCGTCGAGGAGCAGGTCGAGGTCCTTGCGGTTGCGCCGGGCGAGCTGGTTCACGGCCCAGGCTCCCACGGTGGGGCGCTTCAGCTTGGCGACGTCGGCCGCGCGCTCGCGGTCGCCTGCCTTGCGCAGCTCACGTGCGAGCGCGTCGCGGTGCGGGACGAACTCGTTCGCCGGTAGGCCGTAGAGCTCCGCGACCTGGTCGTCGGCCATGCCGAATCAGTAGCCGAAGACGGCCGCGGCCACACGGGCCTTCGGCTTGCCGGCGATGCGCGCCGTCAGCTGGACCTGGCAGAGGTCCGACTCGGGCATGACCGTGAGGTACCGCGTGATGCGGCCGACGCCCTTCGCCACGCCGGTGTACTCCTGCGTCATCCCGTCGTCGCTCTGGAACTCGCAGTAGTTCCACCAGGTCAGCCTGATCGGGCGCGCCGACGACGACACGGCGACGACGGCCAGCGCCTGCGGGCTCTGCAGCTGCCGGAAGAAGTGCAGCAGGGCGCCGGGCTTCGACGTCGGTGCCGTCCCGAGCTGGCGCCAGGCGCCGGGCTGGGACGGCGGCGCGATCGCGGCCGTGCGCGACGCGGCCACCGGTGCGAGCGCCAGCGCGACGAAGAAGACGGCTGCGATCCACCGCATGGCGCGGGCGATCGTAGCCGGGTTTCGTCAATACAGGAAGACGTCGACGAGGAGCGCCGCGACGCCGCAGGTGAGCGCCATCAGCGCGACCCGGCGGCCGCGCTCCTCGGCAAGCGGGCCGAGCCCGAGCAGCACCGCCCCGATCGCGGTCGCGAAGACGCCGGAGCCTGTGTCCTCGAAGCTGACCGGGAAGACGTGGCCGGGCGCGTCGGTGAAGAAGTCCCCGCCCGTGTGGCGCAGGATCAGATCCCAGAGCCGAGGAGCGCAGCGAGAGCGCGGGGGGCAGGGAGGGAGCGGGAGAGGCGGAGGAGACGCGAGATGACCGCGCCCCGGTGGGCATCGGCGGGCTCAGGACTGCTTCAGCGGCGCCGGGGTATGACCGTTCCGCATGCGCACCGCCGCCGTCCTCGCCGGCGTGGCCGCGCTCTCGCTCGGGAGCGCCTCGCTCCCGTTGAAGCCGGTCGCCCGGACACCGCTGCCCGGGCCGAGTGTCCGCTTCGACTACCAGAGCCTCGACCCGGCGGCGGGGCGGCTCTACATCGCGCACATGGACGCGGGGCAGCTGCTCGTCTTCGACGTCAAGACGCGCCGCGTCGTCAAGTCGATCCCGGCGCCGGGCGTCCACGGCGTCATCGCCGTGCCCGCGATCCACCGCGTGTTCGCGTCGGCGACCGACGACCACGAGGCGATCACGATCGACACGCGCACGCTGCAGGTCACCGCGCGCGCGCCGGCCGGCAGCTACCCCGACGGGCTCGCCTGGGACCCGGTCGAGCGGCACGTGTTCGTCTCCGACGAAAGCGGCGGCGTCGAGACGGTGCTGAGCGCTTCGGGCCGTCGGATCGCGACGATCGATCTCGGTGGCGAGGCCGGCAACGTCCAGTACGACCCCGGCTCGAAGCACGTGCTCGTGGGCGTGCAGACGCGAAACGAGGTCGCGGTCATCGACCCGCGCAGCAACCGAATCACGCGGCGGATCCCTGTGCCGGGCTGCGACGGCAGCCACGGCGTGCTCGTCGACGCGCCGCGGCGCCTCGCGTTCGTCGCCTGCGACGGGAACGCCACCCTGCACGTCCTCGATCTTCGTCACATGCGTTTCACCGGCGCGTCCACCGTCGGCGCTTCGCCGGACGTGCTCGCCTTCGATCCCGGCTTGCGGCGGCTCTACGTGGCGGCGGAGAGCGGGGAGGTCGCCGTCTTCGCAGAGACCGCCCACGGCGTCCGCAAGGTCGGGCAGTCCCTACTCGCGCCGTCAGCGCACACGGTCGCGGTCGACCCGCACACGCACCTCGTCTACTTCCCGCTCGAGCGCGGCTCCAGCGGCGCACCGCAGCTGCTGATCATGAAGCCGCGCTAACGACGTATGAACGTCTGTTCAGGCTATCCTGAACGGCATGGCACACGGAGTGGAACGGCGAGCGCATGCCGGCGCGCTCGACGCGGCGACCGCGCGCGAGGTGGCGCAGACCATGCAGGCGCTCGCCACGCCGTCGCGTGTGCGCATCCTGGGCCGCCTCCGTGAGGGGCCGTCCTCCGTCGGGGAGCTCGCGGCCGCGATCGGCATGGAGCAGTCGGCGGTCTCGCATCAGCTGCGGATCCTCCGTCATCTCGGCCTCGTGATCGGTGAGCGGCGCGGACGCAACGTCGTCTACGCCCTGCACGACTCGCACGTCGCCGACCTGCTCGACCAGGCCGTCTTCCACATCGAGCACGTCCGGCTCGGCTTCCCGGAGCGAATCGAGGAGGCGTCGTGACGCAACTCGTCGAGCCCGCAGCACACGCACCGGCATCCGCAGCACGCGCCCGACCATGGCCACGGCCACTCGCACGGGCTCGTCGACCGGTCGATCCTGCGCTCGCGCGCGGGTGTCCGGACAGTCGCGCTCAGCCTCGCGATCCTGGCGCTCACCGCGGGCATCCAGGCGGTGGTCTTCGCGGTGTCCGGCTCGGTCGCGCTGCTCGCCGACCTGATTCACAACTTCGGCGACGCGCTCACGGCCATCCCGCTCGGCGTCGCGTTCTTTCTCCGGTCCTACCGCGGCGAGAAGCTCGCCGGTCTGTTCGTGGTCTTCACGATCTTCGTCTCCGCCGCAGTGGCGCTCTTCGAGACGATCGAGCGGTTCATCCACCCGCAGGATCTGACGCACCTCCTGGCCCTTGCAGCCGCAGGCGTCGTCGGCTTTGCCGGCAACGAGCTGGCCGCCCGGGTGCGGCTGCGCGGCGGGCGCCGACTCGCGAGCCCGGCGCTCATCGCCGACGGGAACCACGCGCGGGTCGACGGCTTCGTCTCGCTCGGGGTCGTCGCCAGCGCTGCGCTCGTCGGGCTCGGCCTGCCGGTCGCCGATCCGCTCATCGGCCTCGCGATCACGGTCGTGATCCTGAAGATCACCTGGGATTCGTGGCGTGTCGTCTCGACGACGAACCCTGGTGAGATGGCGCCGTAGCCGACTGTGCGGTGCCGGCGCGCGCCGACGCCGGGCGCGCGGTCGTGCCGGACGCGTGCTGGCTCATGGCGAGCGCGGCGGCGGCGACCGCTGCGAGCGCCAGGACGAGCGCGTTCCGCCGCTCGGCCCCGCGGCGTGCCGTGCGGTCGCGGTTCCAGGCCGCGGCAGGGGCGTGTGGATCGCCGAAGCGGTCGAGCACCGCTCGCGCTGCCACGTCCGGAGGGTTGCCCGCGGCGAGCTCCTCCGCGAGCGAGTCGTGCAGATGCGCCGCGACCTCGTCGACGAGGCGCCGCCGGGCGCGGCGGGGCCCGCGCAGCTCGGCTGCGAACGCGTCGACCGTGCGCTCGAGATCGCTCATGTCGTTTGCTCGATCACCGCGCTGACGCTCTGCGCGAAGCGCTCCCACTGGCTCCGGCGCCCGTCGAGGGCCGTGCGCCCGCGGGCCGTGATCTCGTACACGCGGCGGCGCCGGCCGCCCTCGTCGTTCCAGGCGCTGCGCAGCAGGCCCTCTGCCTCCAGCCGGTGCAGCGCCGGGTAGACGGTGCCCTCGGGGTAGTCGAAGTGGCCGCCGCTCGAGCGCCGGATGTGCTCGATCACGGCGTACCCGTGGCGAGGGCCGGAATCGAGCGCGGCCAGCAGCATCAGGTCGAGGTGGCCGGAGAACGGCTCGCGCGCCATGACCCTAGGGAGTCTATACCTAGTTTGTCTATGCTCCGGTGCATGGCGCCGCTGCTCGACCGCCTCCCGCCCCGCTGGCGGACCACCGTCGACTGGGTCGCGACGATCGTCGGCGCGGTCGTCGTCGTGCTGATCGTGAAGGCGTACGTCGTCAACCCGTACCGGATTCCGTCCTCGTCGATGGAGCCGACGCTGCACTGCGCGCGCCCGGCGCCCGGGTGCGAGGCGAGCTCGTCCGACCGTGTGCTCGCGAACCGGTTCATTTTCCGTTTCCGCGACCCGCGGCGAGGCCAGGTCGTGGTCTTCGATGCGCCGCCCTCGTGACGCAGTCCGGCTGCGGTGAGCCCGGCAGCGCCTTCGTCAAGCGCGTGATCGGTCTGCCCGGCGATCAGATCCACGAGGACGGGCAGGGCTACATCTCCATCAACGGCCGCCGGCTCAATGAGCCGTACGTGTCGGCGGCGGTGCGCGCCCAGGACACCTCGTATCGCAACCGCTCGTGGGCCGTCCCGCCGGGCGAGTACTTCATGATGGGCGACAACCGCGGCATGTCGTGCGACTCGCGCGCGTGGGGCCCGGTGACGCGCTCCGAGCTGATCGGGCCCGTGTTCGCCACCTACTGGCCGCCGAAGCGCGTCAGCCACGGGCTGCTCGGGGTCGTGCTCGGGATCGCGCTCGTCGCCGCGGTCGTCTACGGCGTTCGCCGCTTGCGCGGGGCGCCGCGCCCGGACACCTCCCACACGGACACCTCGCACACGTAGCGTCGGGTCGGCGGACCGGCTCGTCCGTCCGACTATCCTTCGGCCGGTGTTTGGCCCGCGGGCTCCCGAACCAGAGGTCACGGCGCGCCGCTGACCCGGCCGCGCCGGCCATGGCCCCTGCGGACGGGTGCCAAGGTGCCCCTGCCTCCTCCCCGCTGTGACCGTAACGACGACCGACGCACGCGTGTGAAACGAGACGGTGACAAGAGCGTGCCGTTCGCGCCGCGGCCGGACGCGGTCGTGCTCGACTTCGACGGCACGATCACCGAGGAGGACATGCTCGACCTCGTCTGCCGCGAGTTCGGCGACCCGGAGGTGTACGCCGAGGTCGACGCGGCGCTCGAGCGCGGGGAGATCCGCCTCGTCGACGACATCGAGCGCAAGCTCGCGACCGTCCGGCGCCCGCAGGCCGACGTGGTCGAGTGGGTGCGCCGCCGCGCGCGGATCCGTCCTGGCTTTGGCGACCTGATCGAGACGGCAGAGCGTCTCGGCCGCCGCGTCGTGGTGGTGACGAGCAGCTTCCGCGAGCTGGTGGAGCCGGTGCTCGGCGAGCACGCGGGTCGGGTCGAGATCGTGGCCGGCTCGATCGGGCCAGGCTGGCAGGCGAACCTGGGGCACCTTGTCCAGTGCCAGGTGTGCGGCGAGCCGTGCAAGCGCGCGGCCGTCGCCGCGCTCGGAGGCGACGACCTGGTCTACGTCGGCGACGGCTGGTCGGACCGGTGCGTCGCGCGCATCGCCCCCCGGGTCTTCGCGCGCGACGGGCTCGCCCGGTACCTCGACGAGCACGGCGTCGCCTACGAGCAGTTCGCCGACCTGCGCGACGTCGCGCGGGGCATCGACGCGGAGCGGGCCGCAGCGTGACCTCCGCCCCTGCCTCGACGCATACCGCCTGGTGGACGCGCGACCACGGCGGCGAGCACGGCTTCACCGTCGCCTACTTCTGCATGGAGTTCGGCATCGACGAGGAGCTGCCTGTCTACTCGGGCGGCCTCGGCGTCCTCGCCGGCGACCACCTCAAGGCGGCCGCCGACCTGGGCCTTCCGCTCGTCGGCATCGGCCTGCTCTACCGGATGGGCTACTTCCGCCAGGCGATCGACGGCGACGGCCAGGAGGAGCGCTACGTCGAGATCGATCCCGAGCAGTGCGGCCTGACGCTCGAGCGCGACGCGGGCGGCGCGCCCGTCACGGTCGCCGTCGACCTGGCCGGCGAGCAGGTGCACGCGCAGATCTGGCGGACCGAGGCGGCCGGCGTGCCGCTCCTGCTCCTCGACACCGACGTCGAGGGCAACTCGGAGGGCGCCCGGCGCATCACCGACACGCTCTATGGCGGCGACCGCGAGCACCGGCTCCGGCAGGAGCTCGTGCTCGGCGTCGGCGGGCCTCGCGCGCTGGCCGCGCTCGCCATCGCGCCGTCGTCTTCCACGTCAACGAGGGCCACGCGGCCTTCCTCGCGCTCGAGCGGCTGCGTGCCGCGGTCGAGGACGGGCGCCCGCGCGACGAGGCGCTCGAGGCGATCCGCGCCTCGACGGTCTTCACCACGCACACGCCGGTGCCGGCCGGCAACGAGCGCTTCGGCTACGACCTCGTTCGCCGCTACACCGAGCGGCTGGCCGGCGAGGCCGGGCTCTCGTGGGACGAGTTCAGCCACCTCGGCAGCGCGCCGGGCGACGACTGCTTCGGCCTCACGCCGCTGGCGTTGCGCACCGCCGCCCGCGCGAACGGCGTCTCCGTGCTCCACGGCGAGGTCGCGCGGGAGATGTGGGCCGGGCTCGACGGCGCCGCCCCGATCGGCGCGGTCACGAACGGTGTCCACTTCACCACCTGGATCGGCCCACGCCTGCGGGAGCTCCTCGCCGAGGCCGGGGTCGAGCTCGATGCGCCGCCCGGCGAGCAGCAATGGGGCCGCGCGCACAACCTCGACCGCGGCGCCCTCGCCGAGGTGCTCGCGGCACAGAAGCGGGCGCTCGTCGAGCGGGTCGTCCCGGCGGCCGGGCTCACTCCCGACGCGCTCACGATCGGCTTCGCTCGCCGCTTTGCGACCTACAAGCGCGCCGGGCTGATCCTCTCCGACCGCGAGCGGGTTCGGCGGCTGCTCCACGACGCCGACCGTCCGGTGCAGCTGGTCGTCGCCGGGAAGGCGCACCCCGCGGACGCCGCCGGCAAGGAGCTCATCCGCAGCGTGATCGAGTACGCGCGCGCGGACGGGGTCTCCAGCCACGTCGCGTTCCTGCCCGACTACGACATGGCGCTCGCGAAGGTGATCGTGCGCGGCGTCGACATCTGGCTGAACACGCCGCGCCGGCCTCAGGAGGCGAGCGGCACGAGCGGCATGAAGGCCGCGCTGAACGGCGCCGTCAACGTGTCGACGCTCGACGGCTGGTGGGCCGAGGCGTACGCGCCGGCGATCGGCTGGGCCATCGACGGCGGCGAGCACGACGACGAGGAGGCCCAGGACGCCGCCGACGCGGACGCGCTCTACCGCATCCTGGAGCAGGAGGTCGTACCCCTATTCGCGGAGCGGAGCGGCTGGCTCGACCGCGTGGTCGCGTCCATCGCGGCCGTGGGGGCGCGGTTCGGCGCCGACCGCATGGTCCGCGAGTACGCCGAGGGCTACTACCTGCCCGCACACCGCTCGCGGTGACGCTGCTCCCCGTCGCGGGGCCGTACAGCTTCGACCTTTCGACCGAGCGCTTCCGCGCCTTCGGCAACGACCTCGCGAACGCCTGGCACGAGGGCGCGCTCTACCGCGTCGTCGGCGGCCGCGAGGTGCGCATGGCCGCGGCGCCGGGCGGCGCGGACGTCGAGCCGCTCGACGACGAGACACGGCCGGCCGCCGTGGCCGTCCTCGGGCTCCCGTTCGAGCTCGAGCCCTTCTACGCCTTCGCGGCGGGCGACGGAATCCTGCTCGGCCTCGTGGAGGCCCTCGACGGGTTCCGGCCGCCGCTCTCGCCCGAGCCGTTCGAGACGCTTGTCACCTCGATCAGCGCCCAGCAGGTCTCGCTGCGCGCGGCGATTGCGATCCGCAACCGGCTCGTCGACCGCTACGGCGGGCCGCATGGCGAGCACGCCGTCGGCTTCCCGGCCCGCGACACGATCGCGGGCCTCGAGGAGGACGACCTGTTCGCGCTCGGCTACTCGCACCGCAAGGCGCAGTACATCCTCGCGCTGGCCCGCTCGGAGCTCGATCTCGGCGCGCTCGACTCGCTGCCGGACGAGGAGATCCATGCCCTGCTGCGCGCGCTCCCGGGGATCGGCGAGTGGACGGTCGACTGGTTCCTCGCGCGGCACCTTGCGCGGCCGCGCGCCTGGCCGGCCGGCGACCTCGCCGTGCGCAAGGCAGTCTCCCGCTTCTATCGTGGCCCCGGACCAGAATTATCGATCGAGGAGACACGCGCCATGGGCGACCGCTTCGACCCGTTCCAGAACCTGACCGCGCACTACCTGCTGACCGGCGCCCGCACGGCGGCGGCATGACGATCCGCCCCGTCAGCGAGGCGGACGCCGAGGCCATCCGCGGCCTGTGGGAGGCGTTCGACGCCGAGGTCCCGGAGCCGCCGGGCTACCAGCCTGAGACCTGGGACGAGGCCTGGGTCGACCTGCGGCGCCACGCGACCGACGGCGTCGCCCTGATCGCCGAGGACGATGCGGGGCCGGCCGGCTTCGCGTTCGCGACCGCGCTCCGTGGCGAGCGCTCCCACGTCATGGATGTCTACGTCCGCCCCGACGCGCGCGGGAGCGGGCTCGGCACGCGCCTGATGGCGGAGGTCGCGGCCCGGGCGCGCGAGCTCGGCGCGCGCTGGGTCACCCTCAACGTGGCGACGGCGAACCGGCCGGCGCGGGTCTTCTACGAGCGGCTCGGCTTCGAGGACGTCCAGGTCGTCGCTGCCGTACCCGTCGACACGCTCGCCCAGCGGGCCAGCGGCCAGGCGCCGGCGGGGGCGACGGTGGGCTCCGTGCTCGCGCAGACCGACGACCAGGCGGCGATCGTCACGGACGTCGGACGTTTCGTCCCGCGGCTCTTCCGCTCCCAGGCGACCGTCGTCTCGGCGCCCCGGAACGGCTGGGTCTCCGTCACCGACGAGGTCTGGGAGCACGAGCCCGAGCTGGTCGGCGAGCTGGCGCGCGAGCTCTCGAACGTCACCGGCTCGGTCGTCATCGCGCTCGCGGTCGAGCGCGGCCGCTTCGTGCGGCTCGCCGCCTACCAGCGCGGCGCGCTGCTCGACGAGTACCTGTCCGTGCCGGGCGCCTACGGGCCGATTGCGCCGGGCGACGCGGTCGCGCTACGCGCCAACCCGACCGTGCTCTCACGACTGACGGGCGCCGAGCCCGCCCAGATCCGCGCGGTCGCCCGTGTTGCCGACTCGGACGCCGACCTGCCGCCCGCGCCCGAGCTCGCCGAGCAGCTCGCCGGCGTCCTCGGGCTGCAGCCGCCGGTGTCGTTCGCCAAGGCGAAGACCGATCCGGAGGCGGTCATCGTCGCCCACTGAGGACCGGATGTGACCGTCTTACTCCTGCACGCGTTCCCGCTCGACGAGCGCATGTGGGAGCCGCAGATCGGCGCCCTCGAGGGCGCGGACGCCGTTGCGCCGCGGCTCTACGGCCGCGGGCCGTCGCTCGACCGCTGGGCGGCCGAGATCCTGAATGAGGTCGACGGCCCGCTGATCGTCGTTGGCGCGTCCATGGGCGGCTACGTCGGGCTCGCGATGGCGGCCCGGGCGCCGGAGCGAGTGCGCGGCCTGCTGCTCGTCGGCGCGCGGGCCGGCGCCGACTCGGCCGAGCGGCGGCGTGACCGCGATGTGCTGATCACGCTGCTGGGCGACGGCGACGTCCCGCCGGGCATGGACACCACGGCCAGCGCCGCGGAGCTCGCCGCCGCCGCGGCGGCGATGCGCGACCGCCCCGACCGCACCGGCGTCGTCCGCGCCTTCGCCGGCCCGCTGGTCGTGGCCGTCGGCGATGCGGACGACGTGCTCTCGGTCGGCGAGGCGCGGGAGCTCGCGGCGCTCGCGCGGCAGGGCCGCCTCGAGGTCTTCCCCGGCGCGGGCCACCTCGTCCCGGTCGAGCAGCCCGAGGAGTTCAACCGCGCGCTGCTCGAGTTCGTCGCCTCCGTTTAGCCGACGGGCTGCTCGGCGAGCAGCCGCTTGAGCATGTCCGCGTTCCACGCCGCCTGCGCGACGGGCGCGCCGCCCGGGCCGGGGCTGCGGTTGTTGTTGTTGAAGACCGCGAACGCCTGCTCGGCCTGGCCGGCCAGCTCGCGCAACTGCTCCGCCCACTCGCGCAGCTCGTCCTCCGAGTAGAGGTAGTCGAAGCGCTCGGAGGCGCTGGTGCCGCGCACGTTCCACGTGCCGGCGTTGCGGCCGTGGAAGCGGGTGTAGGTGACCGGCGCGGTCACGGCGAGCACGGTCGGCGGGACGTTCTTCGCCTCCACCTGGGGCGCGTCCACGACGACGTGCGCGGCACCGCGCCGCTCGAGCAAGCGAGAGCGTCTCAGCCAGCTGATCGCCCTCGTACCAGGAGCGGTGCCGGAACTCGACCATCGGGACGTCGCCGCCGAGCTGGCTCACGGCGAACTCGAGGTAGTCGTACGACGACTCGCGGGGCACGACGTAGGGCGGGAACTGGAGCAGGATCCCGCCGAGCTTGCCGGCGTCGCGCAGCGGCTCGAGCGCCTCGTGGAAGCGGCGGAAGATCTCGGCGCGGAACTCGCGCGAGGGCCGCTCGACGCGGCCGCGGTCGTCGACCGGCGCCTCCTCGCGCAGGTCGGGCGGCAGCTGGTCGAGCCTTCACGGGGTGGCGCGTCATGACGCCGAAGGCCTTCACGTGCATCACGAAGGCGTCGGGCGTTCGCTCCGCCCAGCGGCGCACCATGTCCTCGACGGGCAGGCGGTAGTAGGTCGAGTCGACCTCGACCGTGTCGAAGTGCTCGGCGTACCAGGCGAGCCGCTCCGCGGCCGGCAGGCCTTGCGGATAGAAGGCCTTCGTCAGCGCCTCGTCGGCCCAGGAGCAGGTGCCCACGCGGATCTCGGCCGTCATCTCGGGAGCATACGAACCGCCCACGTCACAGTTCCGTGACCATGGACAGTCGCTGTGACGAGGGTGTGACGCGGCACGGATTCGTGACGGTGCCTGACACCGGTGGAGCGGCTGCACAGAGCCGTTTGCCCGCGCTCCGCCGACGTCCTCGTCACACCTTCGTGACATGGACAGTCGCTGTCACGGGACTGTGCCGCGACCGGTCCCGAGACGGTGCCTGGCACGGTCGCGCAGGCACGAGCGCCCGACCGCTTTACAATCGCGGCCGTGGATGCGCGCCCCGTCGGCGTCTTCGACTCCGGGATGGGCGGCCTCACCGTCCTGCACGAGTGCCTCGTGACGATGCCGCACGAGGACTTCGTCTACCTCGGCGACCTCGCCCGGCTGCCGTACGGGCCGCGGCCGCTCGCCGGAGATCCGCGCGCTTCGCGCACGAGATCGGCGGCTACCTCGAGGGCGCAGGGCGTGAAGCTGATCCTCGTCGCCTGCAACGCGGCCACCTCGGCGGCGCTGCCCGGGCTGCAGGAGGCGCTGTCGCGTGCCCGTCGTCGGCGTGATCACGCCCGAGGCGCACGCCGCCGTGCAGGCGACGCGCAACCGGAGGATCGGCCTGCTCGCGACCGAGGCGACCGTGAGCGCCGGCCGCTACGCAGCGCTCGTGCGCACGCTCGACGCCGGCGTCGCGCTCACGCCGTCGCCTGCCCGAGCTCGTCCCGCTGATCGAGAGCGACGACCCGTTCGGCGAGGCGACGGTCGAGGCGGTGCGCGAGTACGCCGAGCCGCTCAAGGAGGCCGGGTGCGACACGGTCATCCTCGGCTGCACGCACTACCCGCTGATCCGGCCGATCCTCCAGCGCGTCTTCGGCCGCGGCGTCACGCTCGTCTTCTCCGCCGAGGAGACCGCCCGCGAGGTCGCCGAGACGCTCGCGCGCAAGGGCATCGAGAACGACGCGAGCCGCGAGGGCGCGTACCGCTTCCTGACGACCGGCGACCCGGAGACGTTCCGCGCGCTCGGCGCAGCGTTTCCTCCAGCTGCCGATCGGCGAGGTCGAGCAGCGTGACGATCGCCGCAGCTCGAGGCGGCGGCGGCATGAGCCGCAACGACGGCCGCCGGCCTGACGAGCTGCGCCCGCTCGGATCGAGCCCGACTTCCTCGAGCAGCCGCACGGCTCCGTGCTCGTCACCAGCGGCAAGACGATCGTCCTCTGCACGGCGTCGATCGACGAAGAGCGTCCCGCGCTGGATGTCCGGCCGCGGCAAGGGCTGGATGACGGCCGAGTACTCGCTGCTCCCCGCCTCGACCGGCGACCGCACCGCGCGCGAGGCGCGCCGGCAAGCAGAAGGGGCGCACGGTCGAGATCCAGCGCCTGATCGGCCGGGCGCTGCGCGCCGTGACCGACTTCGAGGCGCTCGGCGAGCGCACGCTCTGGCTCGACTGCGACGTCCTCCAGGCCGACGGCGGCACGCGCAGCGCGGCCATCTCCGGCGCCTGGGTCGCGGCGCGCCCGCGCCCTCGACCGCTTCGGGCTCTCGCGCGGCGCTGACCGACTCGATCGCCGCCGTCTCGGTCGGCATCGTCGACGGACGAGCCGCTGCTCGACCTCGACTACGCCGAGGACTCGACCGCCGACGTCGACATGAACGTCGCGATGGCCGGCGACGGCCGCCTGGTCGAGGTGCAGGCGACCGCCGAGCGCGTGGCCGTTCAGCCGCGAGCGCTCGACGCCCTGCTCGACCTCGCCGCCGCCGGCATCGAGCAGATCGCGGAGCTCCAGCGCGCGGCGCCGAGGCCGTCCGTGCCTGACCTCTCGCTGGGCCGAGGTTCTTCTACGGCTCGCCCTCGCCGGCGCGCTCGGCGGCGCGGTCGGCTTCGAGCGCGAGCTGCGCGACCGCGAGGCCGGCTTCCGCACGCACCTGCTCGTCGCGCTCGGCTCGGCGCTCTTCACGCTCGTCTCCGCGTACGGCTTCCGCGACTTCGAGTACGGCCGCGCCACCGGGTTCACGCTCGATCCGACGCGCATCGCCGCGCAGATCGTGACCGGGATCGGCTTCCTCGGCGCGGGCGCGATCATCCGCCAGGGCATCTCGATCCGCGGCCTGACGACCGCCGCCACGCTCTGGATTGTCGCCGCGATCGGCATGGCCGCCGGCGCCGGCTACTACCCGGTTGCCGTCCTCGGCACCGCCGCTGGCGCTCTTCGCCCTTTACCCGCTCCGCGTCGTCGCCAACCGAACGATCAGCCGGATCCGGCCGGACGAGGGGCGGCTGCTCGTCGAGCTCGCCCAGGGCGGCAGCGCCTCCGCGCTGCTCGGCGCGCTCGAGGAGCACGGCGTGCGGGTGCGCAGGTTCGAGATCGAGGACGCCGGCGACGCGCGGATCGTCACCGTTGACGCCGTCCTGCCCACCATCTCCGCGACCGCCGGGGTGCTGGACGACGTCAACGGCCTCGAGCACGTCCGCCGCGTCGAGTGGCAGACGTGAAGGGCGTCCTGGCCTCGGGGAACGCGCACAAGCTGGGCGAGCTCGCAGCGGCGCTGCCGCGACTGGCAGCTCGAGCTGCTCGGCGCGCGCGAGTTCCCGCCCGAGGACGGCGAGACCTACGCCGACAACGCGCGCGGCAAAGCGGTGTTCGGCCGCCGGTTCACGCCGGACGACGCCTGGGCGATCGGCGAGGACTCGGGCATCGAGGTCGACGGCCTCGACGGCCGCCCCGGCGTCCACTCGGCGCGCTTCGCCGCCGGCCGGCCGGTCGACCGGCTGCTCGAGGCGCTGGCGGGCATCGACGGCGACGGCCGCCAGGCGCGCTACGTCTGCGAGCTCGTCGCACTCGACGCCGCGGGCCGTGAGCTGCGCGGCACGGGCACGCTCGCGGGCCGCATCGCGACGCGAGCCGCGCGGCAGCGAGGGCTTCGGCTACGACCCGATCTTCGTCCCCGAGGGCGAGGAGCGCACGGTCGCCGAGCTCGGGACGCCTGGAAGACGCGCAACTCGCACCGCGCCCGCGCGGCGGCCGTGCTCGACGCGGCCGGCTAAGCGAGGCCGGGTGCCTCGACCTCCACCGGCCGCCGCCCGAACTGCAGCCACCAGTTGACCTCGGCGCCGAGGATGATCGAGTTCGCCATCAGGTAGAGCCAGATCAGCAGCAGCGGCAGTCCGCCGAAGGCCTGCAGCGTGATCGCGTCCCGCGTCAGTCGCAGGTAAATCGGCAGCGCCTGGAAGGTCAGCTCGAGCATCACGGTGGCGAGCAACGCGCCCGGCAGCACGTCCTCCAGCCGCAGCCGGACGTTGGTCAGCTGCGAATACACGGCCAGCAGGAAGACGAGGACCGCCGCGGACGAGACGAGCACCGTGAGCACGTATGCCACCACCACGTTGGCGAACACCCCTTCGGCGTAGCGGGTGAGGAAGTGGTAGCCGAACGTCCCGATCACGAGCCCGACGAAGAGCGCGACGAGCGAGCCGCCGAGCAGCACGAACGCCCGGGCCTTGCCGCGCACGAACGACCGGTTCGGCCGCTCGTAGACGATGTTGAACACCGACTCGAGCACCGAGAACAGCGACAGCGACGACCAGGCGAGCAGCAGCCCGCCGACGATGCCGAGCGTGGTCGCGTTCTCGTGGATCGCGTCGACCGCCGTGATCAGCTGGTTGAACGACCGCGACGGGAAGATGTTCTGGAGCTCGCGCACGAGAGTGTTCGACTCGTCGGCGCGGCCGCCGACGCTGAAGAACGCGAGCGCCAGGAAGACGAGCGGGACGAGCGAGAGCAGCGCGAAGTAGGCGATCATCGCCGCGAGGTGCGGCCCTCGGTCGCGGAAGAACTTGTCGAGCGGCTCCGGCACACCGCGTTGTTCGCCGCCGGGCCGCGCATCCCGGCCCGGCGAACTATGGTTGAGCGATGAGCGAGTCCGACGCCCTCGCCGAGCTGCGGACGCTCGCGCCGGAGCTGCACACGGTCGCGCTGCTCGGGCCCGACGGCGACGTGCGCGCCTCGACCCTGGATGACCCGTCGGCGTTCGCGGCTGCCGCCGCCGAGCTGCTCCAGGCGGCCGCGTCGCTTCGCCCAGGCGGCGAGCGGACGGTCGAGCGCCTCCACGTCGAAGGCGGCGACGGTGCGGTCTTCGCGGTCTCCGACGGCGGGCTCACGCTCGTGGCGGCGGCCGACCCGGGAGCGGCGCCTGCACTCGCGTTGCACGACCTCCGCGCCTGCCTGACCAAGATCGGCCGGGATGCGTAGGCTCGTCCTCCTCGCGCTGCTTGCGGTCGCAGCATTCATTGTCATTCGCCGGCGCCGCGTCGCCGAGGACGCCGTGGACGTGTGGTTCGACGACGGCTCGATCGTGTCCCTGTCGCGCTCGTCGCCTGCGGGCAGCCGCCTCGCCGAGCTCGCCGAGGACGTGCTCTCGGCCGCAGGATGACGTCTCCGGGCCGCGACGAGCTCGCCGCCGCGCTCGCCGAGCACGCCTACCTCGAAGGCGACTTCGTCCTGCGCTCGGGACGCCGCTCGCGCTACTACCTCGACAAGTACCGCTTCGAGACGCGCCCGGACCTGCTCGGCCCGCTCGGCCGCATGCTCGCGGAGGCCGCGGCCCAGGACGAGCCCGACCGGCTGGCCGGCCCCGAGCTGGGCGCGGTCGCGCTCGCCGCGGCGGCCTCACTCGCGTCGGGCCTGCCGTTTCTGCTCGTACGCAAGGAGGCGAAGCAGTACGGCACCGCGAACCGCCTCGAGGGCGTCTGGGAGGAGGGCGAGCGGGTGTGCCTGCTGGAGGACGTGGTCACCTCGGGCGGGGCCGCGCTGGACGCCGTCGAAGCGCTTCGCGAGGCCGGTCTGGTCTGCGAAACGGCCGTCTGCGTGGTCGATCGGGAGGAGGGCGGGACCGAGGAACTGGCCGCTCACGGCGTCCAGTTGCGCCCGCTCTATGTCGCGAGCGAACTGCTCGAAACCCGCAAAACACCCGCAAACCCGCATGGTTAGGCGGAAATCCGATGGCTCCGTTAGGGTCCTCCCAGTGAATTCATCCCATATAGGGGAGGAGAGCCTGTGACGAAACAGGAGTTCGTTGATCAGGTTGCCAGCAAGGCGGGCCTCAGCCGTCGCGATGCTGCCAAGGCCGTGGACGCGTTCCTCGAGAGCGTCACGGACACGTTGAAGCGCCGGGACTCGGTGTCATTCACCGGGTTCGGGAAGTTCTCCACCGCCGAGCGTGCGGCACGCGAAGGCGTCAATCCACGCAATCCGAGCCAGAAGGTCCACATTCCCGCCGCGACCGTCCCCCGCTTCTCGGCGGGCAGCAGCCTCAAGCAGGCGCTGAAGTCCTAGGCAGTCCCCGCTGGCGATTTCAGGGGTATCGAGCGGGGGGCGATCCGGTCCCCCGCCGGCCCCTTCCTCGCACTACGGTTCCGTGATGGCGCAGGACGCGCTGGCAGGGCCTGCCGTCTCGACCGTTCCGTTCGGCGACCGCGTCGCCGAAGCCGTCGACCGCAAGCAGTCGCAGCTGCTGGTCGGGCTCGACCCACGCGTCGAGCTGCTGCCGGTCGAGCTGGGCGGCGGGGCGAACTCGGCGGTCGCGATCGAACGGTTCTGCTGCGCGATCGTCGACGCGGTCGCGCCGTACGTCGTCGGCGTGAAGGTGCAGATCGCCTTCTTCGAGGCGCTCGGCGCGCCGGGCATCGAGGTCTTCGAGCGTGTGTGCGCCTATGCACGCACGGCCGGCCTGCTCGTCGTCGTGGACGCGAAGCGCGGTGACATCGCGTCGACGGCGCGTGCCTACGCGGCCGCGTACCTCGAGCCGCGCGAGGACGGCGTCCCGCTCGCCGACGCGCTGACCGTCAACCCCTACCTCGGTCGCGACTCGCTCGAGCCGTTCCTCGCCGCCTGCCGGCGCGACGGCGGCGGCCTCTTCTGCCTCGTCAAGACGTCGAACGCCGGCTCGGCCGACGTCCAGGACGCCGCAGCTCTCGGACGGCCGGCCGCTCTGGCACCACGTCGCGTCGCACGTGAACGAGTGGGGCGAGGACATCGTCGGCGACCGCGGCCTGTCGAGCATCGGCGCCGTGGTCGGCGCCACGCACCCGCGGGCGATCGGCGAGGCGCGACGGCTGATGCCGCGCGCGATCATGCTCCTCCCGGGCGTCGGCGCCCAGGGCGCGACCGCGGCCGATGTCGCCCGCGCGTTCACGAGCGGGCCGGCGAGCGCGCTCGTCGCCGCGGCGCGCTCGATCATCTACGCCGCCCGCCAGGGCGACGGCGACTGGCGGGCCGCCGCGGCCGGCGAGGCGGCGCGGCTCCGGGCCGAGATCCAGGTCGCGTCCGGCTGGTAGGTAGCCTCTCCCGCGCAGCACCCGGAGAGTCCTTTGCGAATCCGCGTCCTCGTCCCGGCCTTCGTCGCCGCGCTCGCGCTCGCCGCCCCGGCGGTCGCAGCGCCTCCGTCGGTGCATGCGCGCGCGTACTTCATCGAGAACGCGTCGACCGGCGAGACGATCGCGGCCTACCACGCCCGCGAGCGCCTGCCGATGGCGAGCATCACGAAGCTGATGACGGTGCTCCTGACGCTCGAGCACGCGAAGCTCGGCGCCACGGTCACCATCGGCCCCGGCGACTCGCCCGGCGGCTCGAGCATCTACCTGCACCAGGGCGACCGGCTGACCGTGCGCGACCTCGTCGAGGGCGCGCTGATCCAGAGCGCGAACGACGCCGCGGTGGCGCTCGCCGACTACGTCGGGCACGGCGACCGCGCGCGCTTCATCACGATGATGAACCGCCGTGCGCGCCAGCTCGGCCTGCGCGACACGCACTTCGTGCGCCCGGACGGCCTCGACGCGCCTGGCCACTACTCGAGCGCGCGCGACCTGACGCTGCTCGGCCGTGTGCTGATGAACAAGCCGTTCGTTCGCAACACCGTGCGGATGCGCTCGGCGACCATCGCCGGCGGGCGGCACCTGTCCACCTGGAACGACCTGCTGGCCACGTTCCCCGGTGTGATCGGCGTCAAGACCGGCCACACGGGGAACGCGGGCTGGTGCCAGGTCGCGGCCGTGCGCGGGCCGGGCCTGACGGTCTACGCCACGATCCTCGGCGAGCCGAGCCGCGCGAAGCGCAACGACGACCTCGCGAAGCTGTTGCGGTGGGGCCTCTCCCGCTACCGCGTGACGACGCTGATCGGGCCGCACCGCGTCTACGCGTCCGCGACCGCCCCGTTCGGGCGCGGGCCCGTCAAGCTCGTCGCCCAGCATGGCGTCCGCACCGCGGTGCGCGTCGGGCGCCGCCTGCGCGAGGAGGTGGTCGCGCCCACCGTGGTGGCGCTGCCGGTCACGCGCGGGGAGCAGTTTGGCTCCGTCCGCGTCTACGACCACCAGCGACTCGTCGGTTCCGCGCCGCTCGTGGCCGCGAAGTCCGTGTCCTACCCGGGCGTCGCCGCGCGCGCCGGCTGGTACGCGAAGCGTGTCGGCAAGACGATCGTGGGGTGGCTGCCGTGATCGTCACCGTCACCCTGAACGCGGCGCTCGACCGCACGCTCACCGTCCCGAACCTCCAGCTTGGCCAGCGGCACCGCGCCAGCGCGAGCCTGTCGCTCGCGGGCGGCAAGGGCGTCAACATCGCCCGGGCGCTGAAACGGCTCGACGTCCCCGTGGTCGCGACGGGCCTGGCGGGGGGCGGCACCGGCCAGCGCATTCTCCAGGAGCTCGCCGAGGAGTCGATCCTCCACGACTTCGTCCAGATCCGCGACAACTCGCGCACGTCCACGGCCGTCGTCGACCCGATGGCGAACTCGTTTACGGAGATCTACGAGTGGGGGCCGCAGGTCGAGCAGCACGAGCTCGACGTGCTGCGCGAGAAGCTGCGCTACCTGTCCAGCTCGGCGGAGTACGTCGTCTTCGCCGGCTCGCTGCCGCGCGGGGTCGACATCGGCTTCTACGCGGAGGCGATCCGCGACCTCTCGCGGCGGGGCGTCCAGACGGTGCTCGACTGCGAGGGCGAGCCACTGCGGCTCGGGGTCGAGGCCGAGCCGACGATCGTCGCGCCGAACCAGCAGGAGGCCGAGGCGCTCGTCGGCCAGGAGTTCTCGGACGACGAGGACTTCCTCACCGCGCTCGGCCTGATCGGCGAGATGGGCGCTCGCAACGTGCTGATCACCGAGACGACCGGTTGCTACGCACTGCTGCGCGAGGAGCGGTCGCGGCGGCTGCTGCAGGCCTCGGCGCCTCAGGTCGAGGTCGTGTCGGCGGTCGGCTCGGGCGACGTCCTCCTGGCCGGGTTCCTCGCCGCGCGCGTCGCCGGGCGGACGGCCGACGAGGCTCTGCGCGCGGGGGTCGCCGCCGGCACCGCGTCGACGCTCGAGGTGGGCGCGGGCCGTTTCGACCCGCGCGAGGCGACGCGGCTCGCCGGCGCCGTCGAGGTAGCGGAGCGCGAGCCGGTGCCGTCGTAACCACGACACTGGCCAGGGTCGTCTTAACAGGGTGGTAGGATCGCTCGACCGTTGAACGTCCGTACTGCAAGTGACATCCAGAGCCCAGGCAGCCCGGCGGCGCCTGGGTTTTCGCGTCTCAGGGGGGTGTTCCGTGGACATTGACCTGCGGCCCGAGGACGTCGAGCAGCTGGTCGCGGCCGGCCGCAAGTTCGTCCGCGAGGGCCTCACATTCGACGACGTGCTGCTGGAGCCGGCTGCCTCGGACGTGCTCCCGGCGGACGTGTCGACCGCTACGCGGCTGACGCCGCGCATCACGCTTGCCATCCCGATCGTCTCGGCCGCGATGGACACCGTCACCGAGTCGCGCCTGGCCATTGCGCTGGCGCGCGAGGGCGGCATCGGCGTGCTGCACCGCAACCTGCCGATCGAGGCGCAGGTGGCCGAGGTCGACCGGGTGAAGCGCTCGGAGTCCGGGATGATCGGCGAGCCGGTCACGCTCGGCCCGGACGCCCGCGTGACCGAGGCGCTCGCGCTGATGGAGCGCTACCGCATCTCCGGCGTCCCGATCGTGGACGTCGAGGGGCGGCTGGTCGGCATCCTCACGAATCGCGACCTCCGTTTCCGCGACGAGGCGGACGTGCCGGTGAGCGCATTGATGACTGCCGCGAACCTCATCACCGCGCCGGTCGGGACGACGCTCGAGCAGGCGCAGGCGATCCTCGGCGAGCACCGCATCGAGAAGCTCCCGGTCGTCGACGCGGACGGGCGGCTCAAGGGCCTGATCACCGTCAAGGACATCCAGAAGCGCATCGACCACCCGCACTCGACGAAGGACGAGCAGGGGCGGCTCCGAGTAGCTGCTGCGGTCGGCGTCGGGCCCGACGCCTTCGAGCGCGCTGCAGCGCTCGCCGACGCCGGCGTCGACGCGCTGATCGTCGACACCGCGCACGGCCACTCGAGCGGCGTCGTCGAGATGGCCAGGCGTCTGAAAGGTGCGCTCGACGTCGAGATCGTCGCCGGAAACGTCGCCACCGCCGCAGCGGCGGAGGCGCTCGTCGAAGCGGGCGTCGACGGCGTGAAGACCGGGGTAGGGCCCGGGGCTGTCTGCACAACCCGGATCGTCGCCGGCGTCGGGGTCCCGCAGATCACTGCGATCTTCGAGGTGGCGCAGGTCACCTCGCGTGCCGGCATCACGTGCATCGCGGACGGCGGGATCACGAGCTCCGGCGACATCGCGAAGGCGCTCGCGGCCGGTGCCGACAACGTCATGCTCGGCGCCCTCCTCGCCGGCACGGACGAGGCTCCCGGCGAGGTCGTTCTCGCCGGCGGGGAGCGCTTCAAGGAGTTCCGAGGCATGGGCTCGCTCGGCGCGATGAAGGCGCGCGGCTACTCCAAGGATCGCTACTTCCAGGGCGACGTCGAGGACAGCACCGACCTGATCCCGGAAGGCGTCGAGGGGCGCGTTCCCTATAAGGGGCCGGTGCGCACGGTGCTGCGCCAGCTCGTCGGCGGCCTGCGCCAGGCGATGGGGTACACGGGTGCAGCGTCCGTCGACGACCTCAAGGACGCGCGCTTCGTCCGCATCACGGGAGCCGGGCTCCGTGAGAGCCATCCGCACGACATGACCATCACCAAGGAGGCTCCGAATTACCGTCGCTGAGGTGGCGTCGCTGGACGAACTGAGAGACGGCCGCGAGGAGCGCCCGGTCCTCGTCATCGACCTCGGCGGCCAGTACTCCCAGCTGATTGCTCGCCGCATCCGCGAGTGCCGCGTCTACTCGGAGCTCGTCCCGCACGGGACGCCCGTCGAGGCCGTGCGCGCGCGCCGGCCGCGCGCGATCGTGCTCAGCGGCGGGCCGGCCTCCGTCTACGCGGACCGCGCGCCGCGGATCGACCCCGGCGCTCTACGAGCTCGGCGTGCCGACGCTCGGCATCTGCTACGGGATGCAGCTGATGGCGCTCGACCTCGGCGGAGCCGTCGAGCGCACCGGCGCGTCGGAGTTCGGGCGCACCGAGCTGCGCGCGACCGGCGGCGCCCTCTTCTCCGGGCTGCCCCCGGAGGAGACCGTCTGGATGAGCCACCGCGACTCGGTCACCGCGCCGCCTGAGGGCGCGACGGTGACGGCCGGCTCGCCGTCGACGCCGATCGCGGCGTTCGAGCAGGCCGAGCGCGGTCTCTACGGCGTCCAGTTCCACCCCGAGGTGCTGCATACCGAGCACGGCACCGAGCTCCTGAAGAACTTCCTCTACGAGGTTGCGAAGGCCGACGCGACCTGGACACCTGCGGCCGTGATCGAGGAGCAGGTCGAGCGCATCCGCGCACAGGTCGGCTCGGCGAAGGTCATCTGCGGGCTGTCCGGCGGCGTCGACTCGGCCGTCGCCGCGCTGCTCGTGCACAAGGCGATCGGCGACCAGCTCACGTGCGTGTTCGTCGACCACGGGCTGCTGCGCAAGGACGAGGCCGCCCAGGTGGTCGAGACCTTCGGCGGCCACTTCCACGTCCCGCTCATCCACGTGGACGCGAAGGAGCGCTTCCTCGCCCGGCTCGGGGGCGTGACCGACCCGGAGGACAAGCGCCGCGCGATCGGAGAGGAGTTCATCCGCGTGTTCGAGGCCGAGGCGGAGCGTCTCGGCGACGTGCGCTTCCTCGTCCAGGGGACGCTGTACTCGGACGTGATCGAGTCCGGCGGGCTCGGCGGCGTCCAGGCCGGCACGGCGGCGACGATCAAATCGCATCACAACGTCGGCGGCCTCCCGGAGGACATGGACCTCGACCTGGTCGAGCCGCTGCGCCTCCTGTTCAAGGACGAGGTGCGCCACGTCGGCGAGGAGCTCGGCCTGCCGGAGCGCATGGTCTGGCGGCAGCCGTTCCCCGGCCCGGGGCTCGCGATCCGGATCATCGGCGACGTCACCGAGGAGCGGCTCGAGACGCTGCGCGAGGCGGACGCGATCCTGCAGGAGGAGATCCGCCGCGCCGGCCTCTATCGGGACCTGTGGCAGAGCTTCGCGGTGCTGCCGGCGATCCGCTCGGTCGGCGTGCAAGGCGACGAGCGCACCTACGCGTACCCGATCATCATCCGCGCGGTCACGTCGGAAGACGCCATGACCGCCGACTGGGCACGCCTGCCCTACGACCTGCTCGAGACGATCTCGAGCCGGATCATCAACGAGATTCCCGCGGTCAACCGCGTGTGCCTCGACATCTCGTCGAAGCCGCCGGCGACGATCGAGTGGGAGTAGGCCCCCGGGCCTACTCCGCCTCTTCCTGCTCAGCCTCCGCCTTCTCCGCCGCCTCGACGATGTCGCCCTTCTTGAAGAGGACGTCCTTGAGCGCGATCCGCCAGGCGTCCTTCCGCCGTGCCAGGAACTCGAGATCCATCGAGAAGTGCAGGAACTCCTCCTGCTGTGCGTGCTCCATGATCGCGCGCGCGTCGGGATCCTTCTCGAGCGCGAGCCGCTGCTCGTACCAGCCGATCGCCTCGGCTTCCTCGATCAGCGACGTGCAGATGCGGGCGAAGGTCCGCACCTCCTGCGGCAGTTCCTCCGGCGGCTCGTGGTACTGGTCGGACGGCATGTGGCTCCTTTCGTTCAGGGATCGCGATCGCGCAGCGCTTCCATGTCCTCCATGTCCTCGCGGCCCATGATGCGCCCGAGCAGCTTGCGGACGCGTGCCCGCGCCTGCGGGCTGTGCCAGAGGCGGTAGAGGCCGTAGCCGGCCGCGGCGACGACGACGAGGACACCGAACACCGTGTTCCCCTGCTGCACGTAATGCAACGCGCGGTGGAAGCTCCGATAGAAGACGTAGCCGAGAGCGACGAACACGGCGCTCCAGAGGCCCGCACCGGCCAGCGACGCGACGAGGAAGCGGCGGTACGGGACGCGCGCGCTGCCGGCGACGAATGGGCCGAGCGAGCGGAAGAAGCCGATGAAGCGGCCGATGAAGATCGTCTTGCCGCCGTGGCGCAGGAAGAAGCGCTCGATGGCGTCGAAGCGGCCTGCGGTCACGCCGAACCGATCCCCGTACTTCAGCGCCCAGCTGCGGCCGAGCTTCCGGCCGAGCACGTAGCCGGTCGAGTCGCCCGCCGCGGCACAGAACCAGACGACGAGCCAGAGCACGACCGGGTTGATCGCGCCCTGCCCGGCCACGAAGCCGCCGAACACGACGGCGACCTCGCCCGGAGCGATCAGGCCGACGAACGCTGACGTCTCGAGGAAGGCCAGCACGCCCACGAGGAGGTACGTCCAGTTGCCGAGCCGCGAGCCGAGGTCGGTGAGGATCGTCTCGACGCTCGGCAGGTTGACGCTCGCAAAGACGACGAGACCGGCGGCCGCGACCACGCCGACGCCGGCCAGGACCCAGCGCCGCTTCCAGGCGAACACACCGGCCGCGACGAGCGCTGCGCCCGCGAGGAGCGTCGGGACGAGCTTCACGCGCGGAGCGTACGGGCTGGGGGGCTTGGCAAAGCGCAGACTGTGTCCGTCGCGGCACGCTGCTCGCCCCGAGGACTGCGTCCTCGGTCGCCGTCCCTGCTATCCGGGCTCCCTGCGTCCTTGCCTCGGAGCGAACATCGCACCACGTCGAACGAGCGGCGCTTCGCCAAACCCCCTAGGGTCGCGACCATGGAGTTCCGCGAGCTCCTGCGCCGCCGCCGCATGGTGCGCTCGTACTCGGACGAGCCCGTCCCGCGCGAGACGGTCGAGCGGATCGTCGGCACCGTCCGGCGCGCGCCGAGCGCGGGGTTCAGCCAGGGGCAGCGCCTCTACGTCGTCACCGCGCCGGCGACGCGGCAGGCGATCGGGCAGCTGGCCGGCGAGGACGAGTACGCCGAGGCCGGGCTCGAGCGCTGGATCTCCGCTGCGCCCGTCCACGTTGTGGTCGGCGTCCGCGAGGAGAGCTACCACGAGCGTTACCGGCAGGAGGACAAGCTGGCCGACGGCGAGGAGATCGGCTGGCCCGCTCCCTACTGGTACGTCGACGCCGGCGCGCTCTTCATGCTCGTCCAGCTCGCCTCGCTCGACGAGGGCCTCGTCACCGGCGTCTTCGGCGTCCTGCCCGAGGACGTCCCCGCGCTGCGCGAGCTCGTCGGCATCCCCGACGACGTGCACTTCGTCTGCGTCCTGACCATCGGGCACCCCTCTGCTCGGGGTGACGACGGCGCTCAGAGCAGCCGGCTCACGCGCCGCCGGATCCCGCTCGACGAGCTGGTTTCCTGGGACGGCTGAGGAACTGCAGCGTCATCGCCGGGTACCTCGCCCGCACCTCGTCGGCGTAGGCGGCCATGCGCTCGGCGAGCTCCGCGTCCTCGATCTCGAGCACGTTCTCCGCGTTCGCCTCGCCCGAGCGCGAGAGGTTGTAGCTCCCGAGGAACACGGTGTTGTCGGCGACGAGCACCTTCGCGTGCATGAAGTCGTGCGGGCTGCCCGAGCGGTTCCACGGCGTCGACGGCTTGCCCGAGAACCGGCCCGGCACGACCGCGAGCAGGAGCGGCAGCTTCCACGTCACCGAGCCGGTCGCGCCCCACTGCTTGAGCACGTCCTGCATCTGCGTGGCGTCGAGGCATCCGGCCATGTCGACGCGCTTCTCGGAGGCGGCCTCGGCCAGCGTCCCGAGCACGGGCCCGCTCGTCAGCACCGGTGAGAGGAGCCGGACGCGGCGCTTCGCCTTCCCGACCGCCCGCGCGATCCGGTGCGCAACCTCCTCGCCGAACCCGGGCGTGAACCAGGGGCGCACCTCGGCCGTGCCGATCTCGACCTTCCGCGGCTCGACCTTGCCGGTCTGCGCGACGGCATCCTTCGTCCAGAGCTCCTCGAAGTTGAGCGTGAAGGCCCGGGCGAGCGGCTCCGACTCCACGGTCACGACCACGTTCTCCTGGCGTGTAAAGGAGTCGTCCGTCCAGTTCAGCGACCCCGTCCAGACGGTCGCGCCGTCGCGGACGGCGTACTTGTGGTGCATCAGGTCGGGGACGCCGGCGATCGCGCGCGACTGGACGCCGAGCGACGCGATGAAGCGCGTGTCCGGCTCGGGCGGCGGCGGCACGGGCACCGGGATGGCGCTGTCGACGTCGTAGACGATGCGGACGGCGACTCCACGCGCGACGGCGTCCGCGAACGCGGCCGCCATGATCGGCGACGTATCTGCCCCGACGTGGAAGTCGTACTGCGCGATGTCGAGCGTGCGCCGTGCGCCGCGAATGAACTCCGCGATCCAGCCCGCGACGGCTTCGGCCGTCTGGCCGCCGTCCGTCAGAGTGCGTACGTCGATGTCGGACATCGTCATCAGACTCGCCGAGGCGCGGATCGGCGAGACCTTCAACTTCTATCGCGATGGGACGGGCGCCCACGCCCGGTGCCGTCGCCTGCGACGGTACCTCGCCTCCCGCGCCGGCGCCCGCGTGCTGCTCGTCGGCGAGGCCGCCGGCTACCGCGGTGCGCGCATCTCCGGCCTGCCGTTCACGTCCGAGCGCCAGCTGACGGGCCACGGGCCGGCCGAGGCGACCGCAACCATTGTCCACCGTGTGCTCGCCGAGCTTGGCGCCGACGAGGCCGTGCTGCTCTGGAACGCCGTCCCGACGCATCCCCACCGGGCGGGCGAGCCGTCGTCGAACCGACCGCCGACACGCGGGGAGGTCGCAGCCGGCGCGCGGTTCGTCGCCGAGCTGGCCCGCGGGCGCCGCGTCGTCCCGGTCGGCCGCGTTGCGGAGCGCGCGCTCGGGCTTCCAGGCATCCGCCATCCCTCCCACGGCGGCGCCCGGGCGTTCCGGGAGGGGCTGGTAGAAGTGCTGCGGTGACCGAGTATCCGGTTCGCCGCAACACCGTGCTGCTCGCATCCGGGCTCGTCTGCCTGTCGGGGATGTTCCAGCTGTCCGTTGCGGTCGCGACAGTCACGCTCGTCCTCGTCACCGGCGTCAAGGGGATCCTCGGGCTGGGCCCGGCGATCTTCCTGGCCTCGGGCGCGCTCGCCGCGGGCCCGGCCGGACGGGCGATGGACCGCTACGGCCGGATGCCGATCATCCGCCTCGGCTTCCTCGCCGGCGTCGTGGGCTGCACCATGACGGCGGCGGGGTGCGCGCTCGGCACATGGACGCTCGTCCTGCCGGGCCTCGCGCTCGCAGGCGGATGTGGCGGCGTCGTCCAGCTGTCGCGTGCGGCCGCGGCCGAGATGTACCCGCCCGAGCGCCGGGCGCGCGGGATGTCGTACGTCCTCTTTGGGTCGGTCATCGGCGCCGTGCTCGGCCCGTTCGTCTTCGGCCCGATGTTCGCCGGCAGGCACCTGACCGCCGACGACCTCGTCGTTCCGTGGCTCGCGGCAGGCGCGTTCCTCGTCGCCGGGCTCGGCATCGCGTTCTTCGTGCGGCCGGATCCCTCGACGATCGCCAAGCAGCACGGCGATTCGACGGTCGCCGCCTCGCCGCTCAAGGAGATCCTCCGCCGCCCGGGCGTCCCGCTTGCCCTGCTCGCCGCCGTGGCCAGTTTCGCCGTGATGGCGTCCGTGATGAACCTCTCCGGCTACGTCGCCCTCGACCACGGGCACGCGCAGGGCGACGTCTTCCGGATCATCAGCGCGCACATCATCGGCATGTTCGGGTTCGTCATCGTCGTCGGCGACCTCATCGACCGCATGGGCCGCCAGCGCGCGATCACCGCCGGGCTGACGCTCATGGCCGTCTCGACGCTCGCGCTCGTGTGGCTCGACTCGATCGTCGGAATGTCCGTGGCGCTCTTCGGGCTCGGGCTGGGGTGGAGCTTCTCGTACGTCGCCGCGACGGCCGAGCTGGTCACCCTCGCCGGCGTGAACGAGCGCGGGCGGCTGATCGGCTTCTCCGACCTTGTCGCGTCGCTCACGGCGGCCGTGCTCGTGCTCGTCGGCGGAGCCGCGTTCACCGGCCTCGGGACGGTCGGCCTGGCGGTCGGCGGGACGCTGATGGCGGTCGTCCCGGCGCTCGTGCTGCTCGTCTTCCGTCGCACGCCCGCGCCGGCCCTGGAACCCGCGTAGCGCTGCTACAATCGGCCGCCGGCGGACGCGTGGTCCGCTCTTTTCTGTGCAATGAAGACTTGGAATGCAAAGCCGGGCGCCGTCGAGCGCCACTGGTACGTCGTCGATGCCGAGGGGCAGACTCTCGGGCGTCTCGCGACGCAGATCGCGGACACCCTGCGCGGCAAGCGCAAGCCCGAGTACACGCCGCATATCGACACCGGTGACTTCGTGGTCGTCGTGAACGCCGAGAAGATCTCGGTCACCGGCCAGAAGCTCGACCAGAAGATGTACCACCGCCACTCCGGTTACCCCGGCGGGCTCCGGTCGCGGACGCTGCGCGAGCAGCTCGAGCGCCGCCCGACCGAGGTCATCCGCAAGGCGGTCAAGGGCATGCTCCCGCGCAACCGCCTCGCCCGTGCGCAGCTCGGCAAGCTGAAGGTCTACGCCGGGCCGGACCACCCGCATGAGGCGCAGTCGCCACAACCTCTGGAGGTAAGGAACTAAATGTCCCAGCCCGCGCAGTACCTCGGCACCGGCAAGCGCAAGACCTCGGTCGCACGCGTGATCCTGCGGCCCGGCGACGGCGCCACGTGGGTCAACGGCCGCACCGTCGAGGACTACTTCCCGCGCGTGACGCACCGCACCACGGTCATGGCCCCATTCAAGGTGGCCGGGCTGGAGGGAACGTACGACCTGCGGGTGCGCGTGCACGGCGGCGGGCCGAGCGGGCAGGCGGGCGCCGTCCGCCACGGCATCGCCCGTGCGCTCGTCGAGTCCGACCCGGAGCTGCGCGTCATGCTCAAGCGCGAGGGCTTCCTGGCCCGCGACGCCCGCATGGTGGAGCGCAAGAAGGCCGGGCTGCACAAGGCTCGCAAGGCGCCGCAGTTCTCGAAGCGTTAGCCCTTCGCTGCGCGAAATGGCTAGTAGGCTCCGCCGCCCGTGAGGCGGTATTTCGGCACGGACGGCGTCCGCGGCGTCGTGGGGGAGACCCTGACGCCGGAGCTCGTCGAGCGGCTCGGCAGCGCTGTGACCCACTGGTCGGGTCGTGGCCGCGTCTTCGTCGGCCGCGACACGCGCGGGTCTGGTCCCGAGCTCGAGGAGGCATTCGCGCGCGGCGTCGTCGCGGCCGGGGGAAACGCGGTGCTGGCGGGCGTGCTGCCGACGCCGGCGGTTGCGCTGCTCGCGCTCGATGTCGGAGTCGTCATCTCGGCGTCGCACAACCCGCCCGAGTACAACGGCGTGAAGCTCTTCACCGGGCAGGGCCGCAAGCTCACGGACACGCAGGAGGAGGAGATCGAGGCCCTCCTCGATGCGCCGCCGGCGGCGGAGCCGGGCAGCATCGACCGTGTCGACATCGCCCTCGACAGCTACCTCGCGCACGTCGTCGAGCGCTTCGGCACCGACCTCGCCGGCCTCCGTATCGGTGTGGACTGCGCCAACGGCGCCTACTCCGCCATTGGCGCGGAGGCGTTCCGGCGACTCGGCGCCGACGTGGTCGCCGTCGCCGACACGCCCGACGGGACGAACATCAACGTCGAGTCAGGCGCGACCGACCTGCGCCTGCTCTCGCGCACCGTCTCCGAGCACGGCCTCGATCTCGGTTTCGCGTTCGACGGCGACGGCGACCGCATGCTCGCCGTCGACGCCGCCGGCACGCCGCTCGACGGCGACCAGCTGCTCGCGGTGCTCGCCCTGGCGCTCGGCGTCGACCTCGTCGCGGTCACTGTCATGACCAACCTCGGCTTCCACCGGCTCATGGCCGACCGCGGCATCCGCGTCGTCACCACCGACGTCGGCGACCGCTACGTCCTCGACGCGCTTGACCGCGAGGGCGGCCTGCTCGGCGGCGAGCAGTCGGGCCACCTGATCTACCTCCGCGACCACGTCACCGGCGACGGCCTGGCCGCAGCGCTGCTCGTCTGCGGTGCGCTCGACGGCCGCACGCTGGCCGAGGCAGCGGCCGTGATGCCGCGCTACCCGCAGGTGCAGGAGAACGTCCGCGTGGGCCGCCGCGAACTCACGCCGGCCATCCGGGAGGAGGTCGAGGCGCTCAACGCCAAGCTCGACGGAGACGGCCGCATTCTTGTCCGTCCGTCGGGCACGGAGCCCGTCGTCCGCGTGCTGGCCGAGGCGCCGGACGAGGAGGCCGCGCGTGACCTCTGTGGTAGTATCGCCGCTCTCGTTCGACGAGAGCTCGGTTGACAATCCCCCCGACGCTGGGGATTCGCGGAACCGGGCTTTTGCGCTTTTTGGGAGGCTTCAGGACAGGAGGATTCTGAATGTGCGGGATCATCGGATACGTCGGAAGCCGTGAGTGCCAGGCGCTGCTGCTCTACGGGCTCGAGCGGCTCGAGTACCGCGGCTACGACTCTGCCGGGATCGCGCTCCTCGAGGACGACGGCCTCGAGTACGTCCGCGCCGTCGGCAACCTCTCGTTTCTGAAGGAGGCGGCGGCCGCCCAGAACGGCTCCCACTCGAGCACCGGGCTCGGCCACACGCGCTGGGCCACCCACGGCGGTGTCACCGAGCGCAACGCCCACCCGCTCACGGGCTGCGAGCCGGGCGAGATCGCGATCGTCCTCAACGGCATCGTCGAGAACTACCGCGAACTGCGCGAGCGGCTCAGCGCCGAGGGGCACACGTTCACCTCGGAGACCGACGCCGAGACGGTCGTCCACCTGATCGAGCAGCACTACGACGGCGACCTGCTCGAGGCGGTGCGCCTCGCGGCCGCGCGAGCTCGAGGGCCACTTCACCTTCGTCGTCATCCACCGCGACCACCCGGACGAGCTCGTGGCCACCCGGCTGCAGACGCCGCTCGTGGTCGGGATCGGCGAGGGCGAGATGTTCCTGGCGTCGAACGCGGCAGCCTTCCTGCGCGAGACGCGCAACGTCCTGTTCCCGGACGACCGGGACGTCGTCCGCATTACGCCCGCGGGCGCGCAGTTCGTCGACCGCGACGGACGGCCGGTCGAGCACGACCTGATCACGCTCGACTGGGACGACGAAGGCGCCGAGAAGGGCGGCTACGAGACCTTCATGCTCAAGGAGATCTACGAGCAGCCGGAGGCCGTCGCCGAGACGATCGGCGACCGCGTCCGCCACGGCCGGCTCGAGCTGGAGGGGCTCGGCCTGACGGACCAGGAGCTCGCGAACATCCGCCGCATCGTCATCCTCGCCTGCGGAACCGCGTACCACGCGGCCGTCGTCGGGCGCTACGTGCTGGAGGAGTGGGGCCGGGTGCCGGTGGAGCCGGACATCGCCTCCGAGTGGATCTACCGCAACCCGGTGATCGGCCCGGACACGCTCGTCATCGGCATCTCCCAGTCCGGCGAGACGCGCGACACGATCGGCGCGATGAAGCTGGCCAAGGAACGCGGCGCGCACACGGTTGCGATCACGAACATGATGGGCTCGCACATCACGCGCGAGGTCGACTCGTCGCTCTATACGCGCTGCGGGCTCGAGGTCGGCGTCGCCGCCTCGAAGACGTTCACGGCACAGGTTGCGCTGCTCTACCTGATCGCGCTGAAGCTGGCGATGGTGCGCGAGACGCTGCCGCCGGACGAGATCCGCTACATCCTCGACCAGGTCTACGAGCTGCCCGACAAGATCGCCCAGTTCCTCGACGCCGACCATCCGATCGAGGAGATCGCCGAGCGCTACCACGACCGGCCGTTCTTCCTCTACCTCGGCCGCCACATCGGGCTGCCGGTCGCGCTCGAGGGCGCGCTGAAGCTGAAGGAGATCTCGTACATCCCGACCGAGGCCTACTCGGCCGGCGAGATGAAGCACGGCCCGATCGCGCTGCTCGACGAGGACACGCCGGTCGTCGTCGTCGCGACGAACATCCACGTGTACGACAAGATCGTCTCGAACATGCAGGAGGTCCGGGCGCGCGGCGCGCACGTGATCGCGATCGCCACCGACGGCAACGAGGACATCCAGCACCACGCGGACGACGTCATCTACGTGCCGACGTCGCCTGCGTTCCTGCAGGCGGTGCTGGCCGTGGTGCCGCTGCAGCTGCTCGCCTACCGGATCGCGCGCCTGCGCGGGCTGAACGTCGACCAGCCGCGCAACCTGGCGAAGACCGTCACTGTCGAGTAGCCGCGTGGGCATCCTCGGCTCCGCCGTGGACACGTGGGCGACCGTGGCCGTCGCCATCGGCACCCTTGGCGCGGTCGGCTAGTCGCGGTCGAGCGCGATGAGAATCGCGACCGCCGCCCCGAGCTGCACCCACGCCGGGAGCCCGCCGCGCTGGTGGAACCGCGCGTAGCGGTGTGACGGGAACAGCTGCCTCCGCCCTGGCCGGGCCGGCCGCAGCAAGTGCTCGAAGTCCGGCAGCGTCGCGAAGAGCGCGCCGATCGCGGCCGGCGAGAAGAGCCCGCGCCGGCGCACGACCCAGAGCCCGGCGACGGCGCCGCTGACCGTCTCGAACGTGTCCGACGGGATGTCCTCATGCGGCGTCAGATCGCCGAGGAAGTGCGACACGGGGGCAAGCACAGCCGCCCAGAAGCGCGAGCCGGTGGCGTCGCCGATCGCCGCCCCGGTGGCGACGTGGAGTGACTCGATCACCGCGACACCGTATCCTCGGGGCATGGCGCGCACGGAGGCGCAGCGGCGGCGGATGACGCTGATCGCGACGATCCTTGGGTCGTCGCTCGCCTTCCTGGACGTGACCGTGGTGATCGTCGCGCTGCCGACGATCGAGAAAGACCTGAACCTCGGCCTTGCCGGCGAGCAGTGGATCTACCTGTCGTACTCGCTCGCGCTCGCGTCGCTCTACCTCGTCGCGGGCGCCGTCGGCGACCGGCGCGGCCGGCGCGAGGTCTTCACGGCGGGGGTTGCGGTGTTCGCACTCGCGTCGCTGCTCGCGGCGGTGTCCCCGAACGGCACCGTGCTGATCGCCGCGCGCACGCTGCAGGGCATCGGCGGCGCCTTCGTCACGACCAACAGCCTGGCGCTCCTCCGCCAGGCGTACGGCAAGGACGCGGGCCGCGCCGTCGGCCTCTGGACGTCGTTCACGGCCGTCGTCACGATCGGCGGGCCGCCCATCGGCGGCGCGCTCGTGGAGTGGGCCTCCTGGCGCTGGATCTTCCTCATCAACCTGCCGGTCGCCGTGGCCACCGTCTGGTTCGCGCGCGCCGGCGCGTGCCGCCGCGAGGAGGCGACCGGGACCCAGCGCCTCGACGTGCCGGGCGCCGCGCTCATTGCCGTCGGCATCGGAACGCTGACCTACGCGCTCGTCGAGGGCGCCCGCCACGGCTTCGCCGGCTACTGGTGGCTGCTGGTCGTCGCGGCCGCCTCGCTCGTCGCCTTCCTCGTCGTGGAGTCCCGCAAGGAGCAGCCGATGCTGCCCCTCGAGCTCTTCCGCATCCGCAACTTCGCCGCCTCCAACGCCGCCACGTTCCTCGTGTACGCCGCCCTCGGCGCCTTCCTCGTCTACGTGACGCTCTACATCCAGTTCCTCGGCTACTCGCCGTTCGTCACCAGCGTGATCCTCGCCCCGACGACGGTGCTGATGATCCTGCTCGCGCCGAAATTCGGGGCCCTCGCCGACCGCAACGGCCCGCGCCTCTATCTGACGATCGGGCCGGGGCTGCTCGGCTGCTCCGCGCTGCTCCTGATGGCCGTCGATACGAAGGCCAAGGTCTGGTACCTCGTCCTGCCGGCGCTGGCGCTCTTCTCGCTCGGCCTGGCCATCCTCGTCGCACCGATCACCGCCACCGCCCTCAAGTCGGTCCCCGAGAAGTACGCGGGCATCGCGTCCGGCATCAACACCACGTTCTCGCGGATCGGCAACCTGCTCGCGGTCGCGATCGTCGGCCTCGTGGTGACCGTCGTGTTCCAGTCAAACGGCGGTACATCGAGCGCCACGCCGCTGGCGACGGACCAGACCAATGCGGCGTACCACGCCGCCTCGATCGACGCCTGGCGAGCCGCCATGGCGGTGGTCGCGGCGCTCGCGTTCGCCGGCGCCGCCGTCGGCGGCATCTTCATCTCGAACCGCGAGGCACTCGGCGAGCAGGCGATCGAGGAAGCGGCTACGCCCGAGCCCGGGATGGCTGCAGCCGAAACCTGAGCCCGGCGGCGCGGGCCCGCGCGCGCTCGACCGCCTCGTCGCGCGTCTCGCCCGCCTCGTAGACGATCGCGAGCCGGAAGCTGTCCGGGTCGTTCGCGTACGCGTCGGAGAGGTTCTCGCCGGCGTGGACGAGGATCTCGACGCCGTCCTCCGGCTCCGGCACCTCGTCGACCCACGCGTCCTCGAAGCGGCGCAGCACGTACGAGACGGCGACGCCGTCCGCGGGGCCGGGATCCCAGCGCGGATCCTCGCCGCACGCGAGCGCGAGGAGGGCGTCGTAGCTCGATCGCCGGTGAACCGCTCGCAGCAGCGGTGCGAACTGGGAAGCGATGCGGCCGTTGAGCTCGATCAGCCCTGGCGTGCCCTCGGGCCTGACGAGGAGCTCGACGTTGAAGAACCCGCCGTCGAAGCCGAACGCGCGCGGGAGCGCCGCCGCGACTGCGGCCGCGGCGTCGACCCGCTCCGCGGGCAGCCTGCTCGGGTACTCGAAGCGCTCGAAGCTGAGCGTTCCCTCGTACATCACCGAGTCGGTCACGCCGAGGATCGTGACCGCCCCGCGATGCACGTATCCCTCGACGGTCACCGGGTCGCCGGTGAGCAGCTCCTCGGCGATCCAGCCGTGGCCGTCGAGGTCGACGCCCCCGAGCCGGGCAAGTGCCTCCCAGCCGGTCGCGTACCCGTCGTCCCGCTCGACCAGCGGAAGGTCGAGTGGGTCGTCGACGAGGCGCGCGCCCATCGAGAGGCGGCCCACGATCGGCTTCACGAACCATGGCGGCGGGAACGGCGGCGGGCCGCCGGACGCGTCCCACCCGGGAACCGCGTCCGGTACGGCCCGCTGCTGGAGCCGGCGCGCCGTCGGCTTGTGCTGGCACGAGGCCACCGCCACGGGGGCCGGCCCCGGCAGGCCGCGCCGTGCCGTCAGCGCTGCGGCGAAGAGCGCGCCGCGGTCCTTGGAGGACACGACCCCGTCGGCTTCGAGGCCGTCGAGCTCCTCGGTGAGCGCCGGTGCGTCGATGCACTCGAGCGCGTCGAGTTCCGGCCCGGCGAACGTGATCGCGTAACGGTCGTCGAGCCCGGAGGACCGGATCTCCATGACGTCACGCTCTGTCGGTGAGACGAGGAGAACTCGCTGCACGTTGCCTGATTCTCCCCGTTCCTCTACGCTCCCGGCGCCCCAGTGAGTCAGACCGCCTTCAACGGCGTGGCCGTCGCTCGACGGCCCGCCCCCACCAAGGCCGACGTCGTCCACGAGCTCGGGGCGGCGCGGCGACGCATGCTCGACCTGCTGGCGCCGCTCTCCGACGAGGAGCTCTGTACCCAGTACTCCGAGCTGATGTCGCCGCTCGTCTGGGACCTGGCTCATTGCGCGCACTTCGAGGAGCTGTGGCTGATCCGGGCGCTGGGCGGCTCGCCCTCGGCCGACACCCGCCTCGACGACCTCTACAACGCCTTCGCCCACGAGCGCTCCGAGCGCGCCGCGCTGGAGCTGCTCACGCCGGCCGAGGCGCGCCGCTTTGGCGAGGACGTCCGCGCCCGCTCGCTCGAGCTGCTCGACGAGGTGGAGCTCGACGGCGGCGACCGCCTGCTCCAGGGCGCGCTTCGTCTACGGGCTGCTCGTCCAGCACGAGCACCAGCACGTCGAGACGATGCTCCAGGCGCTCCAGCTGCGCGACGACCCGTACCCGCTCGACGAGCCCGGGCCGCGCGCCGGCCGGCGCGGCCGGCGGCGAGGTGCGGTTCGACGGCGGCACATTCGTGCTGGGCACGGACGACGAGCCGTGGGCCTACGACAACGAGCGGCCGGCGCACGAGGTCGAGCTCGCGCCGTTCCTGATCGATCGCCTCGCCGGTCACGAACGTCGAGTTCGCCGAGTTCGTGGCCGCCGGCGGCTACGACGACCCGCAGTTCTGGCACCCGGCCGGCTGGGCGTTCGCGCGTGAGCAGGCGATCGAGCACCCCGCCTACTGGCGGCGCGAGGGCGCGGGCTGGTCGCGGCGGCGCTTCGGCCACCGCGAGCCGCTGCCCGCCGAGGAGCCGGTGCAGCACGTCTGCTGGTACGAGGCCGACGCCTACGCGCGCTGGGCGGGCAAGCGCCTGCCGACCGAGGCCGAGTGGGAGCGCGCCGTGTCCACCGCGTCCGGCGAGGCGAACCTCGCGAGCGCGCGCTTCGCCCCGGAGGCGGTGGGCTCGTTCCCCGCCGAGGGCCCCGAGCAGCTCCATGGCGACGTCTGGGAGTGGACGGCGTCCGACTTCACGGCCTACCCCGGCTTCGAGACGTTCCCGTATGCGGAATACTCGGAAGTCTTCTTCGGTTCTGACTACAAGGTGCTGCGCGGAGGTTCCTGGGCGACGCACCCGGCCGCGATGCGTACGACCTTCCGCAACTGGGACTATCCGATCCGGCGCCAGCTGTTCGCCGGCTTCCGGTGCGCGCGGGATGCCTGACGGCGCCTGGCCCGTCGCGCCGCCGACGCCCCGCGTCGACGTCCTCTACACGCCCGCCGAGCGGGAGCAGGCGCTACGCGACGACGTCGTCACCGGCCTGACGGCCACGCCCAAGCACCTGTCCCCCCAGTGGTTCTACGACGAGCGCGGCTCGGAGCTCTTCGACCAGATCACGCGGCTGCCCGAGTACTACCCCACCGAGCGGGAGCGCGACCTGCTGCGCGACCACGCACACGAGATCGGCGAGCTCACCGACGCGAACACGCTCATCGAGCTCGGCTCCGGCACCTCGGACAAGACGCGCGTGCTCCTGGACGCGCTCGCCGAGCGCGGGTCGCTCCGCCGCTTCGTTCCCTTCGACGTCAGCGGGGAGACGCTGCGCCAGAGTGCGGCCGCGATCGAGGAGGAGTACCCGGGCATCGAGGTGCACGGCGTCGTCGGCGACTTTCTGTGCCACGTCGGCGCCCTGCCGGCCGGGCACCGGCGGATGATGGCGTTCCTCGGGAGCACGATCGGCAACCTCGAGCCGGAGCAGCGGGCGCGGTTCCTGGGCGAGGTCGCACAGGCGCTCGAGCCCGGCGAGGCGCTCTTGCTCGGCGCCGACCTCGTCAAGGACGTCGGCCGCCTGGAGGCCGCGTACAACGACAGCGCGGGCGTCACGGCCGAGTTCAACCGCAACATGCTCCGCGTCCTGAACCGGGAGCTGGACGCCGATTTCCGCCCGGAGCGCTTCGCGCACGTCGCCCGCTGGGACCCCGAGCACGAGTGGATCGAGATGCTGCTCCGCTCCGAGAGCGACCAGCGTGTGCGCATCGGCGCGCTCGATCTGGATGTCGCGTTCGCGGACGGCGAGGACCTGCGGACCGAGATCAGCGCCAAGTTCCGCCGGCCGGGGCTCGAGCGCGAGCTCGACGAGGCCGGCTTCGACACGGCCGCCTGGTGGGATCACCCCACCGGCGACTTCGCGCTCATCGTCGCGCGCGTTCGCGGCTAGTCAGCCCGGCGTTACCGAGGCGGCGATGAACGAGCCCCGGTAGCAACGCGCGACAAGCGCGAGCGTCCGGGCGCGAGCCTCGTACGCGTGCTGAACCTTCGCGCGCAGCCTGGGCGGGATGTGAATTCTCAGCTTGGCGTGGAGATACCGCCGGGCCGACGCTCGTTGAACCGTGATCTGTTCGAACGCGTGTGAGCTGGGCACAGCGAGCCACGGGCCTGCGAGCGTGACGGGCGCGTCGGCCGGTCTGCAGCGCGGTCCGCGCACGAGGTAGTCGATGCGGGCCGGAAGCTGCCTGGCTTGCAGGAGCTGCCGGCGCACGTAGATGTGCTCCCGCGATGTGCCGGCAACAAAGGCGAGCGACGGCGAGATCCCGCGGATTCGCGTCAGTCGAACGCGATGCGCCGGGATCGGGTGGTACGGCTTCCCGTTCACGATCTGATCGGTGCACGTCGGCACGGTGCCCGTGCCAAGCGATCCGCCGAGCTTCGGCGTGACACTCACCGTCGTGCCGTAGTACAGGGCGCCCCGAAACTGGACGGCCGCAATGCACGAGGCGGCCGAGCGCTGTGCCGAGATCCCGACGAACGCGGCCGCCAGCGCTCCCGCGGCGACGAGAACGAGCAGACGCACGTGCATGTTCTATGTCACTCGCCGGGCGGCTGCCGCAGCCGCTTCGTCGTCCCGCGGCGCTTCTTCTCGTCGAGCCGCCGCTCCCGCGAGGCCGCCGTCGGCCTCGTGGCGCGCCGCGGCCGCCGCACCTTCAGCGCCTCGCGCAGCTGCTCCGCGAGCCGCTCGAGCGCCAGCTCGCGGTTGCGCGCCTGGCTGCGCTCGTCCTGCGCGATCGCGCGCACGACCGGGCCGACCCGCTCGAGCACCCGCGTCTTCTGCGCGGGCGTCAGCGTCGCCGAGGCCTCGACGTCGAATACCGCCTCGACGCGGGTCTCGCTTTTCTGCGCGTGCTGGCCGCCCGGCCCGCTCGACCGGGAGAAGCGCAGCTCGATCTCCGACATGGGCAGGGCCACAGACCCCGTGACGCGAATAGCATCGCCGTCCATGCCCGCAATTGAAGCGCCCACGCCGTGACCACCGTCGGGGTCGACCTGATCGAGATCGACCGCGTGCGCCGCGCACTCGAGCGTCCGCGCTTCCGCGAGCGCTGCTTCACGGAGGCCGAACGGGCCTACTGCGACTCGCGCCCGAACCCGGCGCAGCACTACGCCGCTCGGTTCGCCGGCAAGGAGGCGGTCGGCAAGGCGCTCGGCTTCGGCGTCGCGCGCCTCTGGGCGTGGCAGGACATCGAGATCGCCGGCCGCCCGAAGCCGGCCGTCAACTCTGTCCGGCCGCGTCGGCGCCTGGGCCGAGAAGCTCGGAGCCGGCGCGATCGACCTGTCCATGACCCACTCCCGCGAGCTGGCGACCGCGGTCTGCGTGGTCGATGGCTGACTTCCTCGACCCGCTCTTCACCGCCGCGGAGATGCGCGCGGCGGAGGAGGAGTACCCGAACTACCCGAGAGCATCCCGGAGCTGATGGACCGCGCCGGCAAGGCCGTCGCGGACGAGGTCCACGCCCGCTACCCGGACGCGCGGCGGATCACGATCGTGGCCGGCTCGGGCTCGAACGGCGGCGACGGCCGCGTGGCGGCCGGACTGCTCGCCGGCGACCGCGAGGTGCGCGTCGTCGACGTGAAGCCCGAGGACGAGTCCAAGGACCTCGGCGACCCGGATGTCGTCGTCGACGCGATCTTCGGCACCGGCTTCACCGGCGAGCCCCGCCCCGGCGCCGCGCGCCTGATCCAGCAGGTCAACCGCCTCGGCAAGCCCGTCGTCGCCGTCGACGTGCCGTCCGGCGTCGACGCCTCGACAGGCGAGATCGCCGGCGCCGCCGTCGACGCCGACGTGACCGTGACCTTCCACGGTCAGAAGGTCGGGCTGCTCGTCGCGCCCGGACGGTTCCGCGCCGGCGAGGTCGCGGTCGCCGACATCGGCCTCGACGGAGGCGAGACGGCGGCCCGGCTCGTGCGCGAGGAGATCCTGGAGCTCGTCCCGCCGAAGCGCGAGGGCGACAACAAGTACACCGCGGGCGCCGTCCTGGTCGTCGGCGGCTCGCGCGGGCTCACCGGCGCCGCCTGCCTCGCGGCGCGGGCCGCGTTCCGGGCCGACGCGGGCTACGTCGCCGTTGCGGCGCCGGTCTCCTCGCTGACGTGCTGGAGCAGCAGCTCGTGGAGGTCGTGAAGCGGCCGGTCGCCGAGGACTGGCAGGGGCGGATGACCGAGGAGGCGGCCGGCAGTGTCGTCGAGGCGGCCGAGCGCATGCGCGCGGTCGCGCTCGGCCCCGGCCTCGGCCGCAGCGACGGCACCGTGGAGCTTGTCCGCCGGCTGCTCGCAGCGCTCGACGTGCCGCTCGTGGTCGACGCGGACGCGCTCTGGAAGCTGGACCCGTTCGCGCGGAACGCCCCCACGATCCTCACGCCGCACGAGGGCGAGCTCGGCCGGCTGCTCGGCGAGCCGTCCGGCTGGGTCGCCGCGCACCGCCTCGACGCGCTGCGCCGCGCGGTCGAGCGCTTCGGCTGCATCGTCCTCCTGAAGGGCGCCGACACGCTGGTCGGCGCACCCGGCGAACGGCCGCTCGTCGTCTCGGCCAACGTGCCGGGCCTCGCCGTCGCCGGGACCGGCGACGTCCTGACGGGGATCATCGCCGCCTTCCTGGCCAAGGGCGTCGAGCCGCGGTTGGCTGCCGCCGCGGGCGCGGTCGCGCACCGGCGCGCCGCCCGCTTCACCGGCCGGCGGCGCGGGCTCATCGCCGGCGACGTCATCGAGGCCCTTCCGGACGCGCTCGATGCACCGCTCTGAGATCACCGTCGACCTCGGCGCGGTGCGCCGGAACATCGCGACGCTCCAGCGCGCGCTGGAGACCAGCGAGGTGTGGGCGGTGGTCAAGGCGGACGGCTACGGCCACGGCGCCGTGGACGTCGCCGGCGCCGCGCTCGAGGCAGGCGCATCGATGCTCTGCGTGGCGACCGTGCCGGAGGGCCTCGAGGTACGCGCCGCCTACCGCGACGCGCGCATCCTGGTCATGGGCCCGTGGCTCAGCCGCGACCTCACCGCCGCGCGCGGCGCAGGGCTCGAGCTCGTCAGCGTCGACGGCGAGGTGCCGGAGGGCGTCCGGACGCACCTCAAGCTCGACAGCGGCATGGGCCGCTGGGGCATCTCGGAGCTCGTGACGCCCGGAGCGGGCGTCGTCGGCCTGATGACGCACCTCGCGACGGCCGACTGCGACGAGGCGTTCGCCCGGCAGCAGGTCGCCCGTTTCCGCGTCGCGACCGAGCAGTACGCGCACCTGACGCGGCATGCGGCCAATAGCGCCGCCGCGCTGCGCATCCCCGAGGCCCGCTTCGACGCCGCCCGCTGTGGCGTCGCGATCTACGGCCTGTCGCCCTTCAACACCGACCCGGCGGACGACGGCCTCGAGCCGGCGCTGCGCTGGGAGAGCTATCTCGCCCAGGTAAGCCTGCTGCGGCCGGGCGAGAGCACCGGCTATGGCCGCCGCTTCGTCGCCGAGCAGGACACCTGGATCGGGATCGTCCCGGTCGGCTACGCGGACGGGTTCCGCCGCGACCTCACCGGCACGGAAGTTCGCGTCGCCGGCGAGCGGCGCCGCGTCGTCGGCACCGTTTCCATGGACGCCTTCGCGGTCGAGCTCGAGCGCGGGCTCCCGGTCGGCACGCCGGTGACGATCCTGGGCCACGGCATGCTCGCCGAGGAGCACGCGCGCGTCGCCGGCACGATCAACTACGAGCTGCTGAGCCGCATCGCGAGCGGGCCTGCACGGGCCCGGCGCACGGTCGTGTAAGAACCCGCGCGCTCCTCCGTCTCAGGTTTCGATGATCAATACAACCCACGAGCGGTCACTCGCTCCCGAGGAATACCGCGTCAACGAATGGCGCATCGCAGAGCTCATCCGCCACGGCTACGCGCCGGCCCAGGCGCTCCTCCTTGCGCTTGATCCGGACGTCGACCTCGAGCTCGCCCGACACCTCGCCACGCGAGGCTGCCCTCCTTCCCTCGCCCTCCAGATCCTCTCCTGACGTAGCCGCGATCCACGGCTTGTAAGACATCGCACGCTCCTCCGTCCTAGTAGCGGCCGCCTGGATCGGCGGCCGCTGCACGGGGTCGAAGTCGAAAGGAGCGCATGGTGTCGGAGGGAGTCCGCCTTGACCAGCTGGCGTCTGCTTCCGCATACTCGGGTGGGGATGGAGCAAGGGGTCCGCACCGCGCCGCTGGCGGAGCGACAGGATGACGAGCTCGTCGCGCTCGTTCGCGAAGGCGACGAACAGGCATTTGCCGCGCTGTACCAGCGCTACTTCCAGGGTCTTTATGACTTCTCACTCCGCATGGTCCGTGACCGCGAGTCCGCGTCCGACGTGGTTCAGACCGCGTTCGTCAAGGCGTGGGCCGCCCTACAGGCCCCGAAAGGCGTGGACAACGTGAAGGCCTGGCTCTACGCGGTGGCGAGAAACCTCGCGATCGACGAGATCCGCCGGCGCCAGCGCATCGCCACGCCGCGGTCCGACGATGACGAGGACCCGATCTACACGATCATGGACGAGAGCCGCCTCGCCGACCCGAGCATCGCCGTGCACGATCAGGAGCTGGTCGACCTCGTCTGGGAGAGCGCCTCCGCACTCAGCGAGTCGGAGTACTCACTCCTGGACCTGCACCTGCGGCAGGGCCTCGATGCCGACGAGCTGTCCGAGGCGCTCGGCGTCGCCAAGGGCGCGGTCTACACGCGCCTCACGCGCCTGCGCGACTCGCTCGACGAGGCCGTTACGTCCGCGGTGCTGATGAAGCACGCTCGGCAGCAGTGCGAGGACCTCGACTCGCTGCTCACGCGCATCAACGCCACCGAGCTGACCCGTGACGTCAAGAAGGCGATCAACGAGCATGTCAAGGACTGCGAGATGTGCGGCGAGACGAAGCGCCGGCTGATCTCCCCGGCGGAGCTGTTCGCGGGCATCGCGCTCATCCCGATCACGCCAGGCCTCCAGGAGGCGATCTGGAGCGGCATCGCCTCGCAGCTCGGCTTCGGCGGAGCGGCGGCGGCGGGCCACGCGGCCGCCGCGCACGCGACGCACGGCGGCCACGGCCACGCCATGTCCACGGCGACGAAGGCGAAGGCACTGACCGCGCTCGGCACGCTCGCCGCGGTGGCGGTCGTCGGCGCGCTGCTCTATCCGCACACTGCGAGGCCGAAGGACCCGACCGACGTGCACAGCACGAACGTCGCCGTCCGCGCGCCTACCCCTGTCCCGGTCGTCCACATGGGCTGGACGCCGACCAAGGGCGCCGAGGGCTACTCCGTGAGCTGGACGAACGCGCCGCGGTCCGAGCCCGACGCAATTCGCGACCTGCCCGGCAACGCCAACGGCGTGACCAGCCCCGCGCTCGCGCCCGGCAGCTGGTGGTTCCACCTGCGCACGCATGACCACGGCAAGTGGACCGACACCGTGCACGTCGGCCCGTTCATCGTCACGGGCTCGACCGCCGTCGCGCCGCTCATCCCGGCTAGCGCCTTCTCACCCGCAAAGCTGGCCGCCGCCCAGCGGCTCGCCGCGCGGCTGCGCGCGCAGCGGCCGCGCGCCCTCCGGCTCCGGCGGGCCGCGCAGACGGTCGTCGGCTCTCCGCTCGGCGCGGGCGCGGCCGGCGGATCGGGCGCGGCCGGCGGCTCTGCGTCGTCGGGCGGCTCCGGGTCGTCCGCGGGCGGCTCCGGCTCGTCCGCCGGCGGCGTGGCCGGCGCGCAGCACACGACGACGACCGGCGACGGCGGGACGCCGTCGCCCGGCGCGCCCGGCGCGCCCGGCGGCTCGACGACCACCACGACGCCCACGACGACGACGCCCGCGCCGCCCAGCGACGGGCCGACCCCGCCCGGGACCGAGCCTGGCACGACGCCGTCCAACACGACGACGACCGGCGGCGGCTCGACCACCAGCACGACGCAGACGACGACCACGCCGGTCAACAGGCCGACGCCGCCTGACCCCTCGATTCCGCCCGACGAGATCGGGGTCGAGGGGAACTTCACGACGACGATCCCGAAGTGATGTAAGGATCTGGGGCCTCACGCGTCTCAGATGCGTGAGCACCCTTCAGGCGTATCCGGCCATCCGGCCCTGGGGGGTTGGGGGAGGCCAGCGTGGCTCGTCCCGCACGGGCTGCCTGGTGCTCACCGTGGGCGGCGGACGCATTCCGCCGGCCGACACGATGACGCGGCGCGGGGCCTGCGGCTGGCCGGGGGACAGCCGTGCCTCCGCTGCGGTGTACGGCGCGGAGGGGTCTCGCGCCGTCGTGTCCACGGCCGGTGCGTCCGCCGCCCGCTCTGCTCACGCCCCGGACACCCTCCCACGCACTACGCTCGCTTCATGGACTCCTCCCACGGGTCGCATGACGAGGCCGTCCGATCGCGGTTCAGCGAGACCGCTGCCGCGGTCGGACGGCTCTCGGACGAGCGCGCCGAGCGCCTAGCCGCTCGGGTTCGCCACCTCCTCACGACGTTGGGCACCGAGCGCGCCCTGGATGCCGGAACCGGCACGGGCGCGCTCGCGTTTGCGCTCGCGCCGCTGGTGCGCGAGGTCGTCGCGGTGGACATGGTCCCGGCGCTGCTCGACGAAGGCCGTGCCCGGGCCGCAGCGGCGCCGAACGTGACGTTCGTCGAGGGCGACATCACGCAGTTGCCGTTTCCGGATGGCAGCTTCGACCTGACCGGCTCGCTGATGGTGCTGCACCACACGGGGCGCCCCGAGCTGGGGATGTCGGAGCTGACGCGCGTGACCCGACTGGGCGGCACGCTGCTGGTCGTCGACCAGGTGGCCCCGCTCGATCCGCTCGCGGCGCTCGAGCTGAACCGCTTCGAGGCTGCCCGCGACCCGTCCCACGTGCGCGCGCTGACCGACCAGGACCTGCGCGGCCTCTTCGAGGCCAACAACCTGGTCGTCGTCCGCGACGAGCTACTCGAGGAGCACCGTGAGCTCGGCTCCTACCTCGACCTCGCCGGCTGCACCGGCCCGGAGCGCGAGCGGGCGGAGCAGCTTGCGCCGGGGCACGACTCGTACCAGACGACCGTCGGCTGGTACGTGCTGGAGAAACGGCCCTACGGCTCCTGAGTCGGGGGACGTTGACGGAACACAGTCTGTGCCCGTCGGCGGGCGCTGCTCGCCCCGAGGCGTCGTCCTCGGTCGCCCCGATAGCGCTGCTATCGGGGCTCCCTGCGTCCTAGCCTCGGAACGAGCATCGCGCGCCGCCGGACGAGCGGCATTCCGTCAACGTCCCCTAAGATCCAGCCCGTGCGCGTCGAGATCCACTACTGCCCGGTCTGAAACGGGTACGACGAACGGGCCGCGAGTCTCGCGGCCGAGCTGAACGCCAAGGGCTTCGACGCGGTGGCCCTCGAGGGCCGCAAGAGCCAGTACGACGTGGTCGCAGACGGCCGCGTGGTCTTCTCGAAGGAGGCCGTGGGCCGCTGGCCTGACGACGGCGAGGTGCTCGCCGCGCTCAGCGACGCCTAGGGAGGCGCGCCACCAGCCCGGGAACGAGCGCCTGCACGATCGCCGGGAGGCGGTACCAGCGCGGCACGAAGATCTCCCGCTGGTTGCGGTCGACGGCACGCATGACGGCCCCTGCCACGTGCGGCGGGTCGACGACGGCCCGCTCGAGCAGCGAGTTCTTCAGGAGGCCGCGCTGCGGGAAGGTCTCGGACTCGACGAAGCCCGGGTTGACGGTGTGCACGCTGATCCCGCGCGGAGCCAGCTGCCCGGTGAGCCCCCGCGAGAACGCGAGCTGGGCGTGCTTGGACGCCGCGTACGGCCCGGCCGGGCCCCAGGCCACCGTGCCGGCCACGGACACGATGTTCACGATGTGCGAGGGCCGCCCCGTCTCGAGCGCGGGCAGGAACGCGCGCGTGCACCAGACGGTGCCGAGGTAGTTCACGTCGGTGACGCGTTCGATCCGCTCCGGGTCGAGCGTCGTGAAGTCGCCGCGGCCGGGCATGCCGGCGTTGTTGACGAGCATCCCGATCGCGGGGTGGCGCTCGGTGACGGCCGCGGCCATGCGCTCGACCGCCTCGCGGTCAGCGACGTCGCAAACCTCGTACTCGCCGTCGAGCTCCTCGGCGAGCGCGCGAAGCAGCTCCTCGCGGCGCGCGACGAGCACCGTCAGCCAGTCGCGCTCGACCAGGCGGCGGGCGATCGCCTCGCCGATCCCGGTGCTTGCTCCGGTGATGACGGCTACGCGGCGAATGTGCGGAGCGTCTAGTTCTTTCGCGAGCAGACGCGCGCGACGCGTTTGATGGTCGCCTGCCGGCCACTCTCGCCCAGCACGGCCGCGGTCAGCGTGTGCCGCCCGAGCGGCGACCGGCTGGTCAGCCACGTCGCGGCGTAGAGGCCGGCGTTCGCCTGGGTGGCCGTCACGATCGGATGGCCGTCGTACGCGAACCGGACGCCGGTCACCTTGCCGATCGAGCTGGCGGCGACGATGAGCCTCGCCTCCGGCCCCAGGCAGGCGTTCTTGCGCGGGTAGATCCACGTGGCGGCTGCGCCGGCCGTGCCCCGGATCGTGACGCGGCGGAAGCTGGTGTTCGGCAGGATCGAGCCGCCCGGCGTGAGGATGTTCTTCGACTCCTGGAAGTCGGAGGCGACGATGGTGGCCGGGATCGCCTTGGCCGGGATCGGCGGCGCCTGCGCCGGCATGCCGAACACGGCGAGGCCGCTCGTCGAGTCGTAGGCCGAGGCCGCGAGCAGCACGTTCCGGTAGGCGAGCACGATCGACGTCGGGTCGACGCCCGACTCGCTGCCCGGCGTCGGCTGCGGGTCATGGATGCGAACGACCAGCGTCGGGCGCCCCGCGGCGACCTTGCGCGTCACGAGCGAGGCAACCGGCGGCGTGACGTCGTTCACCCACGAGCGGAGCAGGTACTGGCCGCCGACGGTCTCGTTGACGTCCGGGAGCCGTCGGCGAGTCGATCGCGAAGTAGTACGTCTTCGGCCGCGCGATAGACCGCGCCGGCGGCCCCCACGTCGACCTTGTAGTTGAACATGTACGAGTTCACGTTCACCGGCGTGCCGTGTAGCCCTGGACGTCGTTCTCGTCCACGCGAGCCGAGCAGCCACGGGTCGACGAGCGAGCCGGGGCTCGAGGCGATGACCGCGACGCCGAAGTTCAAGGCCGGCTCCTCCACGTGCATCGAGTAGAGGCGCTCGGCGCCGCCCTCGTCGACCTGCTGCCCGGTGTACGTCGCGGGCGGGCCGAACGGCGATCCGGGCCAGCGGTAGACATCGACGCGATCGGCGCCGACCCCGGTCGTGCCGACCTGGAGCTTCGCGATCGGCTTCGGCGGTGCATCCAGCGCCAGCTGCGGGCGTGGAGACGAAGAACCCGTAGGGGATGCGGCGCGTGACCGCTCCCTGCTTGAGGAGCAGGAAGCCGTAGTCGTCGCCGGTCGGCGAGCCCTGGGCGGCGCGCGCGGTCACGGCCAGCGTGGTCGTCCCGCCCGGCGGGACGGTCACGAGCGGCGGCGCGTCGACCGCCGACCCGTCGCTTGCGGACTGCGGCTGCACGGTCACGCTCCACGTCCCGGCGCCGCCGCCCGGCGTCCTGGACGGCCAGGAGCAGCGTGCTGCTCGCGGCGTGCGACGCGGGGTGGATGTAGCCGTAGGAGAGCGAGCCGCGGGTCGGTGAAGATGCGCGGGCTGTCGGCCGCCGGCGACGTTGATCAGGCCGGCGCCCTCGAGCAAGACGGATGCCTCCTGCGTCCGCGCCGTGTCGCCCCACGCCGGGCCGGCCGTGGACATCAGCGCCGACTTGATCTGGTGCGGCGTCCAGTCCGGATGCCGCTGGAGGAGCAGCGCGGCCGCGCCCGCGACGTGCGGCGCCGCCATGCTCGTCCCGTCGAAGACGGCGAAGGGCCCGCCGGCGTTCGGCAGCGTCGACGAGAGGATGGCGCCGCCCGGCGCGGCCAGGTCCGGCTTCAGCGCGTGCTCGTACGCGGTCGGCCCGGCGGACGAGAAGCTAGGTGACGACGCCGCTGCGCCCGGTCGGGATGTCCTCGAACGCGCGCGCCGAGGCGGACGGTCGTGCGGCCGCCCGTCGTCGCCAGGTAGCCACGCAGCGTGGCGCCGTCCGCGTCGGCCGATCATCACGGCCGGCACCTGCGAGCTGGATCGGGATGACGTTCGCCTCGCCGGGGCGGTTGTCGACGACGACGATGCCGATCGCACCGGCGGCGACGGCGCGCCCCGCCTTCGAGTACGAAGCTGCACGCGCCGCGGTAGACGAGGGCGATCGCGCCCTTGAGCGGCGTACCGCGGAGCGGCGTCGTCGGCCCGCTCGGATCCGTCGGATCGGTACCGCAGAGCTTGGCGGTCGACCGGCCGGCCCTGGCCGTCGTCGGGACCCGACGTCGACGAGCGTCTCGTTCGCCGTCGCCAGGACGCCGGCGTCTGGACGCCACCGCCCGGTTGAAAGCCGACGTGCGCGAGCGACGCGGGCGCACCGGTCGCAGTGACGCTCAGCGCCGGCGAGAAGACCTGGCTGTTCGAGACCGCCGCGACGGAGATCGCGTCCGGCGCGGTGCTCGGCGACCCCGCGGTGCCGAGGCCGAAGTCGTCGCGGTCGTTGCCTGCCGAGATGACCGGGACGACGCCGGCGTCCACGACGTTGGCGACTGCCTCGTACGATCGCGTCGTTGACCGGGTCGGTCTGCGGGCCGCCGCCGGAGAAGTTGATCACGTCCATGCCGTCGGCGACGGCGTCCTCGAAGGCCTTCGACGATCTCGGGCGTGTTCGCGATGTTGCCGATCGGCGTCGGCGCGTTGAAGACGCGGTAGTTGCCGAGCCACGCGCGCGGCGCGACGCCGGACAGGCCGGTCGTCAGCGGGTGGTCGCGGCCGGCCGGGGCGGTCGTGTCGGCGTTGCCGGCGATGATCCCGGCGACGTGCGTGCGTGGAACGACGCCTTGCGGTCGACGGGGAGGCGGCCGGCGCTGCCGGAGCCCGGCCCCGGGTACGCGCGGGCGACGATCACCTTCGGCGTCGTCCACTTGAGCCCGCCCTTCGGGAAGCCGGCCGGGTACTGTAGCCGGCCGGATCGAAGAACGGGTTCGTCTGGTCGATGCCGTCGTCGACGACGCCGATCTTCACGCCCGCGCCCGTCGCGCCCGTCGCCGCCGTGAACTGCGTGGCGCCGATCATCGCGGGGCTCTTGTTCAGGTTCAGGTGTACTGGAGGCTCGGGTAGAGCGTTGTGGACGACACCGAGCTTCCGGAGCGCCGGCAGCTTCGCGACCGGCAGCGTTCGACGGTGAAGCCGTCGAGCAGGATCCGGAAGCGCTCCTGGACACGCGCCGCCGGGATCGCGGCCTTGACCTGCGCGACCGCAACGGCCTGCGCCTTCGCGAGCGTCGCCAGGTAGGCGCGTCGAGCTGGCGGCCTGACGTCGAGCCGGCGGAACGGCCCGGCGAATGCGAAGGAGCTGCCGCGCGCGGCAGCGAGCGGCGGCAGGCGCAGCGTCGCGATCACGCGGATCGCGGCGCGAGTGACTGCTGCGGCGGGATCCAGAGATCGGCCGGCGCGGACGCGCGGAACGGCGATCTCGCCGGCGCCGGCGGTCGAATGCGAATGGAGCGCAGCCGACGCGCCAGTCGTGGCCACGAGCGCTACGAGAACTGCGATAGAGATGACCCGACCCCGCAAGTGCCCAGAGCCTACCGAGAATCCGGAAAGCTTGACCTTTAGACTCGCCAGCCGTGGCTGGCAGATTCGAGGGCAAGACAGGCCTGGTTCTGGGCGTCGCGAACCGGCGCTCGATCGCGTGGGCGATCGCGCGGCGCCTCGCGGAGGAGGGGGCGCAAGCTCGCGTTCACGTTCCAGGGCGAGCGCATCGAGAAGAACGTCCGCGAGCTCGCCGAGACGGTGTCGTCGCCGCTCGTCGCCGAGTGCGACGTGCGCTCCGACGGCGACGTCGAGCGGGTCGTTCGCCGACGTCGGCCGAGGCACTCGGGGCGGGCTCGACCTGCTCGTGCACTCGGTCGCCTTCGCTGCGGCCGAGGACCTCGAGGGCCGGTTCATCGACACGCCGCGCGACCGCTTCTGGATCGCCCAGGACGTCAGCGCGTACTCGCTGGTGGCGTGCGCGCGCGCGGCGGAGCCGTTGATGCGCGCAGCGCGGCGGCGGCTCGATCGTGACGATGACCTACCTCGGCGGCGAGCGCGCGGTGCCGCACTACAACGTGATGGGCGTCGCCAAGGCGGCGCTCGACGCCTCCGTCCGCTACCTGGCCTGGGACCTCGGCGCAGAGCAGGACATGCGCGTGAACGCCGTCTCGGCCGGCCCGGTGCGCACGCTCTCGGCGCGCTCGATCGCCGGCTTCCCGACGATGGAGGCGATCGTCGAGGAGCGCGCGCCGCTGCACCGCCACATCGACGCGGACGACGTGGCCGCCGGCGCGGCCTACCTGCTCTCGGACGACGCGCGGAACGTGACCGGCGACGACGCTCTACGTCGACTCCGGCTACCACTCGATGGGCATGTAGCCGCCGGTGGCTCGGCCCTTCCTGCTCGCCCAGCTGAGCGACCCGCACATCGGCGCCACGTGGACGGACGCCGATCCGGCCGATCGGCTCGAGGCTGTCGTCGAGGCCGTGCGTCCGCACTCGCCCGACGCGGTGGTGGTCACGGGCGATATCGCCGACCACGCGTATGCGCGCGAGTACGGGCTGGCGCGCGAGCTGCTGGAGCAGATCGGTGCGCCGGTCTACGCCCTGCCGGGCAACCACGACGACCGCGCGGAGCTGCGCGCCGCCTTCGACATCCCGGGCGATGGGCCCGTCCAGTACGTCGTCGACCTGGGCCCGCTGAGCCTCGTCATGCTCGACACGACGGTTCCGGGCGAGGACCGGGGCGAGCTGGACGCGGCGCGGCTCGAGTGGCTCGCCGGCGCGCTCGACGGGCGGCCCGCTGTCGTCGCGCTGCATCACCAGCCGCTGGCGCTCGGCATCCCGCCGTGGGACGCGATCGGCATCCCGGCCGCGGACCGGGCGGCGCTCGCGGCCATCCTCGAACGGCACCCGCGCGTCGAGGCCGTCGTCGGCGGGCACATCCACCGCCCGATCACGGGCGAGCTCGGCGGCCGCGTGGTCATCTCGGTCCCGAGCACATACGTCCAGGGGCGGCTCGACTTCGACGCCTCCGCGATTGTCGTCGATTCGGACGAGCCGCCGGCATTCGCGCTCCATGCCCTGGTCGACGGGCGGTTGGTCTCGCACGTCCACCAGGTATGACCGAGCTGCGGCTGATCCTCACGGTCTCCGACGTCGACGCCGCGCTCGCGGTCTTCCGCGACGCGCTCGGGCTCGAGCAGCTGGACGCCTGGGAGACGGACGCGAGTCGCGGCTACCTGCTCGCCGCGGGCCGCGCGACGCTCGAGCTGGCCGACGAGGGGCATGCCGCCGAGATCGACCGGCTCGAGGTGGGCCACCGGGTCGCCGGGCCCGTGCGCGTCGCGTTCGCGGTCGACGACAGCCCCGCCGCCGCCGAACGGCTGGTCGATGCCGGCGTCGTACGCGTGGCCGGCCCGGTGGAGACGCCCTGGGGCGACGTGAACGTCCGCCTACAGGTGCCAGGCGGCGTCCAGCTGACGCTGTTCAGCGGCCCACCAGCGTGACGGGACCGTCGCGCGCGATCCGCCGGAAGCCGTGGTGGGTCAGGTTCTGCAGCGCACGGCTGAAGCAGTTCGGCACTGCCGGGTCGCGGTACAGCCCCCGGTGCAGCGTCACGTAGCGGACGCCGAGTGCGTGTATGTCCCGACGGAGCGCGGGGCTCCAGGCGCCGCAGTTCAGCGGGACGAGCTCGCGTGCGGCCTGCTCAGCGCTCCGAGGCGCGGTACTCGAGTAGCCGCCGGGCCGCTCGCGCGGCGCCTGCTGGCTGTAGGCGAGGTAGACGGAGCCGTACTGGCGCTGGGGGATGAAGACCGGCAGCTCGAGCAGCCGCCCCGGGCCGCGTGAGCGGAGCGCCGTGTACGCGGCGTTCTCCGTGTCGGCCTTCGCGGGCCGGTACAGGGAGACGCCGGCGCGGAGGTCGACCGTCACCGCCACGAGCGCGAGCGCGGCGAGCAGCGGCGCGCGCAGCTGGTCGACGGCGATCGCGGCCAGCGCCGCGAGCGCGAGGCAGGCGATTGGCAGCAGCCGCTCCGGCACCCGCGGGTAGCGGAGCGGCGGGAAGTGGTGCCACACGAATTCGTATAGCGGGAGGTTCGTCCCGAGCGCGAGCACGGCCGGCACGACCACCCCGATCCCGAGGAGGGCCGCGAGCCTGGGCGAGCGCTGCGCGATCAGCGCCGCGAAGCCCGCCACGGCGAGGAGCGGCGTCAGCCAGCCGAGCAGCGTGAACTCCTCGAGCGGCCCGGCGTGGCGCGAGACGAAGCCGCTCCAGTCGGCGGAGTAGGCGGCGACATCGCCGAGCGAGCGGCCGCCCGACGCGACCGAGCCGCGGATCACCGCATGCTGGACGACGACCCCGCCCACCGCCGCGAGGGCCGCGCCCGCCACCGCGCCGGCACGCGCCGGGCGCTCACGGGCGCGCAGCAGCCCGTAGGCGAGCACGAAGGGGATCGCGCCGAGCGCGAGGTGCAGCTGCCCGGTCAACGGCACGGCGACGAGTGCGGCCGCGCCGACGGTGAGCCAGCGCGCGTCGCCGTCGCGGCCGCGCTCGAAGCCGAGCAGGGCGAGCGGCAGCAGGAAGGCCATCATCCCGAGCAGGTGCCCGGTCGACTGCATGACGCGGTACGGGGCGAGTGCGAAGGCCAGGCCGCCGAGCAGCGCGGCGCCGCGCTGCAGGCCGAGCGAGCGCAGCCACCAGCAGGTCGCCCCGCCGGCGAGGACGTACGAGAGAAGCACGACTGTGTTCCAGGCGACGACGGGGCCGAGCAGCCGGTCGACCGGCCAGTACGGCAGGCCATAGAGCCAGCCCTGCAGGTTGAGCACGGGATGGCTCTCCGGCTGGAACGAGTACGGGTCGCGCCACGGCGCAGCCAGCCGGCCCGAGCTGATGGCCGACCAGCCACATCGCGTAGCCGAGCTGGAGGTGGTCGCCGGACGCGGGCTCGCCGTAGCTCGGGTCGGCGCGCGCGAGGTAGGCGCTGTGCGCATGACGGAGCGCCGGCCAGGTCGCCAACGCGCCCGCGCCCAGGTAGAGCGCGGCCGCTAGTCCTGCAAAGCCCGCGCCGCCGAGAGGAGCTCGTCCACGTCGGGCAGCTCGCTCGACTCGTAGCGCCATGCGCCGCGGACCGTACCGCCCTGGTCGATCAGGAACGCGGTGCGCTCGGATACGTCGCGCAGGCCGCGATAGTCGAACGCGACCCCGAACCCGTGCGTCGCGTCGCCGTTCCAGTCCGAGAGCAGCTGGAAGTCGATGTCGAGGACCTGTGCCCAGGCGATGTGCGTCCACGGTGAGTCCCGCGAGATCCCGAACCGCCGCACGCCCGCCTCCGTGAACTCCGCGCCCCTGTCACGCAGGAGCTCCAGCTCGTGCGTTCAGGTCGACGACCAGTCGAAGAGGTAGAAGAAGAGCAGCAGCGGGCCCTCGTCGGCGAGCTTCTGGATCGTCACCGGCTCGCGCGTGCCCGCCCAGATCGTGACGTGCGGGATGTGGTCGCCGGCCTGGAGCACGCGCGGACGCTACTACGGCGCGGACCAGCCGGCCACCGCGGGGAACGACCCGCCGGCGTGGCCGTTGAGCTGCTCGGTGATCGACGAGCGCGCGACCACCTTGGTCGCCCCGTCGCCGGTGCGGATGAAGACCCACTGGTCGGCGCTGTCCCACGACGCGAGCACCCAGCGCCCGTCGGGCGACCAGGTGACGCTGCTGATGCGGCCGGCACCGCCGAACAGCTCCTGCCGCCGGGCCTCGCCGCCGCGGTCGGCCGTCCAGACCGTGCTCCGGTTCGTCGTCGGATCGAAGGTGACGTAGGCGAGCGAGCCCGGGGTCGGCGACCAGGCCGAGTCCACGAACTGCCCGCCCGTGATGTGCGCCGTGTGGAACCCGATCTCGTTGTAGAGGTCGAGCGCGCCCGCGCTCCGCGCCAGGATCAGCTTTCCGTCCTGTGAGAAGGCCAGCTGCTTCGGCGCACCCGGCCAGCCGCCGCTTACGTGCCCGGAGTCCGCGTCGATGATCCGGACATGAGCGTGCGGCGTCGCGTAGACCAGCACGTGCTCGGCGCCCGGCTTCCAGGCCGGCGCCACGGCGGCGGCGTGCGGGACGAGGATACGGTCGTCCTTGCCGTCGCCGCCGATGACGTGTAGCGCGCCGCCACTGAGGTACGCGATTCGCGTGTCCGTCTTTGTGCCGCCCCAGCGGGCGCCGGTGATGCCGGGCTTCGCGATCGACCAGTGCAGCCGCCCTCCGGGCTCGAGCGTGTCGAGCTCGTTCGCCTTCGTGGCGACGATGAACTTGCCGAACGGCGACCACGAGGCGCTGCCGTACGCGCCGAGCAGGCGCTTGGAGCCGTCGGGGTCGACGACCCAGGGGCCGCGCGCCGAGACGGCCAGCACGTGGCCCTGGGCGGGAAGCGAGAACAGCGACGGCTGCGCGTTCTTGACCCCGACCACCTTTTCGCGGCCGATCGCGTCGCGCACGCCGCCGAGCACGGCGCGGCCGGGCGGCGTGATCGCGGCTGCGATCACGACGACGGCGGCAGCCGCGACGGCGACCGGCCAGCGCCGCGAGATCGGCTGCGGGACGGGCTCCTGATCCTCGAAGACCTCGCGCACCACCGTCCAGCCGCGCCGGCGCGCCTCGAGCTCGCCCGGCACGACGACCGAGATGAGCGAGCGGCGGACAGCGGAGTCATTCACCGAGCTGCTCCCCAAGTTGGTCGAGGGCGCGACGGAGCCGTGAGTTGACGGTGCCGCGGGGAAGCTCGAGCAGGTCGGCGATCTCGCCGGGCCTGTAATCGAGCAGGTAGCGGAGCACGATCACGGCGCGGTGCTCCGGCGAGAGCTCGAGCAGCCCGGCTGCGACCGGCATGGCATCGCCGGGCTCGCCGTGCCCGTCGATCGCCGCGGCGGGCGGCTCGTCGCAGCTCGACCTCGGCGCGCGCCGACCGCGCCCGCGCCCAGTCGATCGCGCGGTTGGCGACGATGCGGTGCAGCCAGGGGCCGAACGGGCGCCGCCGGTCGAAACGGTCGATCGCCCGCACGGCGGCGATGAAGGACTCCTGCGCGATGTCCTCGGCGGCCGCTGCGTCGTGGACGATGAGGTACGCGGCCCGGTAGGCGCGTGGCCAGTGCGCACGGAAGAGCTGCTCGAGATCCGGCACCGAGCCGGCCTGTGCGCCCCGGATCCAGGCGCGCTCGTTCCCCCGCACCCGCCGACTATAGGACGGCCCCTCACGGACCGAGGTACGTCCACCGCTGCCCGCGAGGTCCATTCGAACATCTACGGATTGCGCCGCCCCGGAGGTCCCGGACCTCGAACGCCTCCGCCGGTGTATCTCGTACGTCATCCGCGGAGAGGAGTGTCCATGAAGCGTCTGCTGTCACTCGCTGTCTTGATGGTGCTGATCGGCCCCGCGCACGCGTCGGGTGACGGCTGCCCGCCCCAGTCGTGCGGGTTCGAAAGCGTCGCGGTGCCAGGATCTCCGGTGGTCGCCATGCGGCTGGGCGGCGGGTACGACGCGTACGACGTTGCGACCGGCAGGCAGCGGTTCTCGCTGCCGTATGGCCTCGAGACGGCGGACGGCCGGTCGTTCTTTACCGCGACGAATCGCGCTGGGGCGACGGACATCCGCGGCGTCGACGCGCGCACCGCTCGCCACGAGCGCGACTGGACGCTCGGGCCACGGCTCAGCCTCACCGCCGTCGCGACGGACGGCTCGTATGTCGCGCTGCAGCGGCCCGCCCGCGTCGGGAGGTCGGCATTTGTCGTCCTGGACACCGGCACGGGTAAGACGCAGGGGGTCTCGCTTCAGGGGATGTTTTCGGCCGAGGCCGTGACGCGTGACGGCCGGAGGCTGTTCCTGATCCAGTACGTCGATAGCGGGTATCGCGTCCGCGTCTACGACCTCGCCCGCCGGGCACTCAGGCCCGGCGAGCTCAAGGCGCGCAACGAGACCGAGCCGATGCGCGGCTACCCGGCCTACGCGATCGGCGCCCGGGACGGTCGCTGGCTGCTGACGCTCTATGTGAAGCCACGGCAGCACGAGGCGTTCGTGCACGCGCTCGACCTCAGGCGTGCGGTCGCCTACTGCCTCGACCTGCCCGGGCATGGCACTTCCGCCGAGGTTGGGGTGTGGTCGCTGACGCTCGGCCTCGACGGCAAGACGCTTTACGCGGCAAACGGCGCGCTCGGGCTCGCGACGAGGATCGACCTCGGGACGCTCGAGTCGGCGAAGCCGGTGCGTTTCTCCGCGCCGCTCGGCGCCGATCAGTACGTCAACAGTGCGCTGTCGCCGCGCGGCGACCTTGTCTACTTCGGCGGCCTGCACGGGCTCTGGGCGTACGACCTGCGCGCGAACCGCGTCCGCGGCCCGTACCGGCCGGATCACATCGGCGCTTTCGCGTTCACCCGGGACGGACGGCGCCTCACGGTGATCACGCCCGGCGGGCGACCGCTCTGGCTCGACGCCGCGACGGGGAGGACGCTCTAGGCGGCCGCGGGAACGGCCGCGGCCTCGGTCGCGTCCGCGATCTCGCGGACGACCTCGACGACGTCGCGGTTCGCGTTGAAGACGCGCAGCTGCCGGTCGGCGCCGTTGCCGCGCGCGAGGATGTCGCTGATCCCCTCGAGCTCGGCTTCCGAGCCGAGCTCGCGCGCGTGCGGCTCGATGCGACGCAGCGTCCGCCGGATCAGCTGCGCGACCGGGATGCGGTTCCGCTTGCCCGTCTCGAGATCCATGATCGGCGCCTGGAGGCCGTAGCGGCCGGCGAGCCACTTGTTCTCGGTCGTGAGGATGCGGTGGTAGGTCGGGATCTCCTCGCCGCGGTCGATCGCCTCGCAGAGGTGCTTGACGAGCGCCTGGCAGTACGCGGCGATCGCGACCGCGTGCTCGACGCGGGTGACCGCCGTCGCAGATGCGGACCTCGATCGTCCCGAGCCGCGGGTGCGGGCGGATGTCCCACCAGATCTGCGTGTAGTCGGCGATGCAGCCCGTGCGCTCGAGCTGGCCGATCACCTCGGCGTAGTCGGCGTAGTCGCGGAAGCGCGGCGGCGGCCCGGAGCGCGGGAACGCGGCGAAGACCATCTGGCGGCTCGAGTGCAGACCGGTCGGCTCGCCGCGCCAGAACGGCGAGCTGGCCGACAGCGCGAGCAGCGGCGCCAGCTGCGGGATCAGGCCGTTGACGACGCCGATCGCCTTCTCCGGGAGTCGACCGCGACGTGGACGTGCATGCCGAAGATCAGCTCGCGCCGCGCGACGTACTGCAGCTGGTCGACGAGCTGGCGGTAGCGGTCCTTGGCCGTGATCCGCTGGCGCTCGAAGAGGCTGAACGGGTGCGTGCCCGCCGAGCCGACGCGCAGCCCGCGCTCGTGCGCGATGCCGGCCACGTAGCGTGCGCAGCTGGCGCAGCGCGCCGTCGACGTCGCGCGGCCGTGCGGCAGACGGGTGTCGTGATCTCGAGCACCGACTGCATCAGCTCGGCGTTGATGTGCGGCTCGAGCTCGTGCCCGGCGACCGCGGCGAGCACCGTGTCGATGTGCTGGACGAGGTCGAACGTCTCGCCGTCGAGCAGCATGTACTCCTCCTCGACGCCGAGCGTGTACGGGTCGCCCTGGCCGAACGTGTGGTCGAGCACGCTGCCGCCCGGCTCCGAGCGCCTTGCCGGTGATCGACGGCAGGAAATGCCTGCTCTGACACGGTTGCGCAGCCTATTCGCTGAGGAGCGCCTCCGCCTCGATCTCGACCTGCCAGCGCGGGTCGAGCAGCGCCGACGACGACGCCGGTCGTCGCCGGGCGGACGTCGCCGAAGACCTCGCCGTGGGCGCGGCCGACCTCGCCAGATCAGCGCCGGCGTCGGTGACGTAGATCCGCGTGCGCACGACGTCGTGCGCCGTCGCGCCCGGCCTCGGCGAGCGCGGACAGGATGATCTCGAGGCAGCGCCGCGCCTGGCCGTACGCGTCCGCCGGCGGGTCGGCGCCGTCCGGCATCACCGGCGCCGTGCCCGCGACGTACACGTGCCGACCGGCGACGACGGCGCGCGAGTAGCCGACCTGGCCCTCCATCGGCATGGCGGAGGAGATGCGCCGACGCTCCATCGCGGTAGCTTCGCACGCGCCGTGGAGGCGCTGCGCGCAATCGACGGTTGGCCGGCCGACCATGCCGCGGCGGGCGTCGTGCGTGCGGACGGCGTCGTCGCGACGCACGGCGACACGCGAGCGCGCTGTACCGCTGGGCGTCGGTCACCAAGCTGGTGACGGCGCTCGCCGTGCTCGTCGCTGCGGAGGAGGGCGTCGTCGACCTCGACGAGCCGGCCGGGCCCGACGGCTCGACCGTGCGGCACCTGCTCGTCCCACGCGTCCGGGCTTCCGTTCGACCGGCATGGCACCACGCTCGCGCGCCCCGGCGACGCGGCGCATCTACTCGAACGTCGGCTTCGAGCAGGTCGCGGAGCACGTCGCGCAGGCGCGCGGAGATGCCCTTCGCGGACTATCTGCGCGAGGCCGTGCTCGAGCCGCTCGGGATGACGCGCAGCGAGCTGCGGGGCTCGCCTGCGGCCGACCTGTGCGGGCCCGCTCGACGACCTGCTCCGCGCTCGGCCGCGAGCTGCTGGCGCCGACGACTCGTCGCGCCGGAGACCCTCGCCGAGTCGACCGCGGTCGCATTCCCAGGGCTCGACGGCGTGCTGCCCGACTTCGGGCGCATGACGCCGAACGACTGGGGCCTCGGCTTCGAGATCCGCGACGCCAAGCCGGGCCACTGGATCGGGACGCGCCGTCTCGCCGCGCGCGTTCGGCCACTTCGGCGGCAGCGGGCACGTTCCTCTGGGTCGACCCGGACCTGGCCGTCGCGCTCGGCGTGCTCACCGACCTGCGAGTTCGGCGAGTGGGCGAAGGAGGCCTGGCCCCCGCTGTCGGACGCGGTGGTCGCGGAGCTACGCGGGGTCGCGTGACGCGCCCTGGCGGAGCGTCGGGTGGCGCAGCTCCATCGCCTGGTGGCCCTGCTCCCACTCCTCGCCCTTCCCGTAGTTCTCGGCGAGGAAGGCCATGATGTCGACGTCGCCCTCGATCACGCGGCCGTCCTCCGTCTTCAGCGCCGGGATCGACCGCGTGCCGATCTCCTGCTCCAGGTCGTCGCGCAGCGAGCGGCGGGGCTGAACCTGCCGGGCGATGAAGTCGATCCCCAGCTCGGTCATCCGCTCGCGCACGCGGTGCGAGTAGGGGCACCACTCCGCCTGGAAGAACTCGAGCATCAGCCGGTGAAAAGCGGCTTGACGAACGCGTCGAAGGTGGCGCGGTCGCAGCTCGCGACCGTCGCGGGCGTGACCGCGCGAACGCTCGCCGTGCGGCGGATTCCCATCGCCGGCGCGACCTCGCCGAAGTAATCGCCCGGGCGGAGCAGCGCGCGCTCGCCCCGCGCGTCCTGCGTCACCGAGAGCAGGCCGGCGAGCACGATGTAGAAACGCGAGCCGAACTCGCCTTCGCGCACGATCTCCGTCCCGGCGGGCACGTACTCGCGGTTCATCGCCGCTGCGAGCTCGCCGAGCTTCTCGCCCGGGAGCTCTGCGAGCAGGCCGACGCGGGACAGCTCGGCGACAGTCGCTGGGGCCATGCGCGGGCTCATGCGCCCCTATTGTTGCCGAGGTGGCCGAGCTCGCCGCCTGGAGGCACTGTCCGCGCTGCACGGCGGAGCTCCGAGGCGACGACGCGCGCAAGGAATGCCCGCGCTGTGGCTTCGTCGCGTACGCGAGCTCGAAGCCGACGGCGTCGGCGGTCATCCTGGGCGACGACGGCCGCGTCCTGCTCGCCCGGCGCAAGCACGAGCCCTTCGCCGGCTCCTGGGATCTGCCGGGCGGTTTCCTGGAGGAGGGCGAGCACCCGCTCGACGGATTGCGGCGCGAGCTCCGCGAGGAGGCCGGCGTCGAGATCGAGCCCGGCGACTTCATCGGCGTGTGGATGGACCGCTACGGCGACGCGGACGACGCGCCGGCCACGATCAACCTCTACTGGACGGCGCGGATCACGGCCGGCGAGCCGCGGCCCGACGACGACGTCGAGGAGTTGCGGTGGTTCGGCCGCGACGGGCTGCCGGACAACTTCGCCTTCCACGTCGCCGAGGTTCTACGCAGGTGGGACGAGCAGGCGTAGGGCGCCCGGCTCGACGCTGAGCTCGAGCGGTGTCTCGAAGAGCGCCGGCTCCCCGTCGACGGCCGCCTTCACGTGGTGGCTCGCGACATCGACCGTCGCCTGCGTGCACGAGCGCTCCTCCCAGGTGCGCGGCCTCCAGCCGTGCGTGACATAGACGTAGAGGCGACCCTCGTCGAGCCGCTGTCGCGCGCCGATGTCGAAGACGTCGAGCTCGTAGGCGTTGTTCGCGGCCAGCACGACCTGCGCGTCCACCGGCGTGCCGTCGACGACGAAGTCGGAGGTGCGGCCGCGGTCTCGCGCCAACATGAGCAGCGCGCGTAGGCGGGCCAGTGCGTCGCGCCGGCGCCGGTGCTGCTCGCGCCGGTGGACGAGCTCGGCGTAGAGCCCGAGCGACACGTTGTTGAGAAAGACGCGCTCGCCCACGCGGCCGATGTCCACGCGCCGCTCCGTCCCCGCGAAGGCGGCGAGCGCCTCGATCGGGTCGTCAGGCAGGCCGACGTCGCGCGCGAAGTGGTTGCGCGTCCCGAACGGGATGCAGGCGAACGGCAGGTTGCGCTCGACGGCGACGCCGGCGACGGCCCCCATGGAGCCGTCGCCGCCCGCCATGCCGAGTGCGTCGGCGTCGCCGGCCGAGCGCGCAAGCTCCTCGAGGTCGTCGTCGCGCTCGAGCACGCGTGTATGCACGCCCCGCGCCAGCGCAGCCTCGACGAGCTCGTCCGTTCTATCGCCCCCGCCGGCGCGGGGGTTGATGAAGAGCGCGGCTCCTACGCCGTCAGGCCGAGAGAGCGCTCGAGCGCACCCTTCGGCTGCGCGCCGACCGCGAATGCCGCGGCCTCGCCGCCCTTGAAGAGGATCATGGTCGGGATCGACGCAACGCCGTAGCGCTGCGCAAGCGCCGGCTCCTCGTCGATGTTGACCTTGACGAGCTTCAGCTCGTCGCCGCGCTCGTCCACGATGCGCTCGAGCACGGGCGAGACCGCGTGACAGGGGCCACACCACTCGGCCCAGAAGTCGACGATGACCGACTTGTCGCTCTGGATGACCTCCTGCTCGAAGGTGGTCTCGGTTGCTGCCGTTGCCATCTATTCGTTTCCTTTCTGCTGAGTATTGAGAGAGGGAGCGTTCCCGCTCCCACGCAAGGTTTAACGCGGACGTCGGTCGGAGTAATCCCGGGGGATTCCTAGACTGGCAGGGTGAAGCACGTATTCGAGCCGCTGCCCGACAAGCCCGACCATCCCGCGCTCGAGCTCGGGATCCTGGACTTCTGGGAGCGCGAGCGCACGTTCGAGCAGCTCCGAGAGCTGAACCGCGGCCAGGAGAAGTGGAGCTTCTTCGACGGCCCGGTCACCGCGAACAAGTCGCTTGCGCGTGCACACGGCGTGGGGGCGCACGCTGAAGGACGTCTTCCAGCGCTACAAGGCGCTGCGCGGCTTCGACCAGCGCTACCAGAACGGCTTCGACTGCCAGGGGCTCTGGATCGAGGTCGGCGTCGAGCGCCAGCTCGGCCTCAACTCGAAGCGCGAGATCGAGGAGTACGGCCTCGAGGAGTTCGCCGCGCGCTGCCGCGAGGTCGTCGTCTGGTCGGCCGACGACCTGACGCAGGGGCTCCATCCGGCTCGGCCATGTGGATGGACTGGGGCAACGACTACTTCACCTTCAGCGACACGAACATCGAGTACATCTGGCGGTTGCTGAAGACCGTCCACGAGCGCGGCTGGCTCTACCTGGGCCACCGCGCGACCGAGTGGTGCCCGCGCTGCGGGACGTCGATCTCCGCGCACGAGCTCGCCGGCAGCTACGTCGACCGGGCCGACCCGTCGCTGTACGTGCGCCTGCCGCTCCTCGACCGGCCGGGCGAGTCGCTGGTCGTCTGGACGACGACGCCGTGGACGCTGCCCGCGAACGTCGCCGCGGCGGTCAAGCCGGACGCCGACTACGGCCGCCGCCTGAACGGCGAGTGGGTGGCGGCGCCGCGCTACCCGGACGAGTCGTTCGACGAGATCCTGCAAGGGCTCGGAGCTCGTCGGCTGGCGCTACGAGGGCCCGTTCGACGAGCTGCCGCCCGGCGCGCGCCGTCGAGCACCGCGTCATCCCGTGGGACGAGGTCACGATGGACGAGGGCACCGGCATCGTCCACATCGCGCCCGGGCTGCGGCGCCGAGGACTTCGAGCTCAGCACGCGTCCACGACCTGCCGGTGCTCACGCCGGTCGACGAGTCGGGCCGCTTCTACGACGAGTACGGCTGGCTGCACGGCCTGTCCACGGTCGAGGCGGCCGAGCAGATCATCGGCAACCTCGAGGAGCAGCGACCGGCTCGTCGAGGTCGGGCCTGTACGAGCACCGCTACCCCGAGTGCTGGCGCTGCCACACGCCGCTGATCTTCCGCATCGCCGACGACTGGTTCATCTCGGTCGCGCGACCTCCGCCAGCCGATGCGCGACGCCAACTGCGACCGTCGAGTGGGTGCCCGAGTACATGGGCAAGCGCATGGACGACTGGCTCGTCAACATGGGCGACTGGAACATCTCCCGGCGCCGCTACTACGGCCTGCCGCTGCCCTTCTACCCGTGCGCGTGCGGGCATCTGAACGTGATCGGGTCGAAGCGCGAGCTCGAGGAGCGGGCGGTCGAGGGGCTCGACCAGCTCGAGGAGCTGCGCCGGCCGTGGATCGACCGCGTGCCGATCCGGTGCGAGGAGTGCGGCGACGCGGTGCGAGCGGATCGCCGAGGTCGGCGACGTCTGGCTCGACGCCGGCATCGTCCCGTTCTCGACGCTCGGCTGGCAGAACGACAAGTGGGTCGACGGGCGGCTACGCGCACGGGCGCGGCGCAGGGCCTGACCACGCGCCGACCTGCCCGACCACGCCTACTGGGAGAAGTGGTTCCCCGCCGACTGGGTCTCGGAGATGCGCGAGCAGATCCGGCTCTGGTTCTACTCGCAGCTCTTCATGTCGGTCGTGCTGACCGGCGGCGCGCCGTTCAAGCGCGTGCTCGGCTACGAGAAGATGCTGGACGAGAACGGCCGCGAGATGCACGGCTCGTGGGGGAACATGATCGACGCCGACGACGCGTTCGCGCGCATGGGCGCCGACGTGATGCGCTGGCAGTACTGCGCGCAGCCGCCGAACCAGAACCTGCTCTTCGGGTTCGGGCCGGGGCAGGAGATCAAGCGCAAGCTGCTGACGCTCTGGAACTCGGTGCAGCTTCCTCGTCGACTACGCGCAACGTCGCCGGCTGGACGCCGCGCCTCGACGATCTCGACGGCCGGGCCCGACGGTGAGCTCGCCGCGCTCGACCGCTGGCTGGTCGAGCGGACGCGCGCGCTCGTCGCAGGAGGCGACGCAGGCGTACGAGGACACGCTCACCGTCGACGTGATCCGCGCGTTCGAGGCGTTCGTCGACGACCTCTCGAACTGGTACATCCGCCGCTCGCGGCGGCGCTTCTGGAACGGCGACGAGGCGGCGCTGCGCACGCTCTGGTTCGCCCTGGCGACGGCCTTCCGCGTCATCGGCCCGGTCATGCCGTTCCTCGCCGAGGAGCTGTGGCAGCGCGTCGTGACGGGTCGCCGGGCGCCCCCGACTCCGTGTTCCTCGCCGGCTGGCCCGAGCCGGGCGAGCCCGATCAGGCGCTGCTCGACGAGATCGCCGCCGTGCGCCGGGTCGTCGAGCTCGGCCGCCAGGCCCGCGCGAGCGTCGGACCTCAAGCAGCGCCAGCCGCTGCGCCGGCTCGTCGTCCAGGGCGCCGTCGCTCGCCGGCGCACGAGGACGAGCTGCGCGACGAGCTGCGCGTCAAGGAGGTCGAGTTCGGGACGGTCGACGCGACCGAGCTGCGGGTGAAGCCGAACCTGCCGGTGCTCGGGCCCAAGCTCGGCGCCGCGCTCGGCGACATCCGCCGCGCGCTGGCGGCCGGCGAATTCGAGCAGCTGCCGGGCGGCGGCGTACGCGTCTCGGGCCACGAGCTCGGCCCGGACGAGGTCCTCGTCGAGACCGTTGGCCGCGAGGGCTGGGCCGTCGCGTCCGACGACGGCGTCACCGTCGCGGTCGAGACGGCGGTCGATGACGAGCTGGAGCTCGAAGGCCGCGCATACGACCTGATCCACGAGCTGAACACCCTGCGCCGCGACCGCGGTTTCGAGATCAGCGACCGCGTGAAGGTGGTCGTCCCGGAGCGCTGGCGCGACGTCGTCGAGCGGCACGGCGACTGGGTCGCCGGCGAGGTGCTCGCGACGGCGCTGTCCGTCGGCCCGGTCGACGAGCCGCAGATCGAACGGACGTAGCGACGGTCGAGGAAGCGCGTCTCGAGGCGGTGGACTCGGGGCTTGCGCCCCAGAGCGAGGGCTGGTTCGTCGTCAACGTCTCCGACGCGCCATGGCTGACGAACGAGGCGTTCGGCGCGCGCGGCGTCTTCGAGGCGAACGGCCCCGTGCTCCGGCGGCGCCCCGACCTCGAGCGTCTGACGTTCCCGCAGCTCGGGCTCACCATCGACGTGATCTGGCCGGGTCAGCCGAGCGGCCTGTACCACGCCGAGGCGAACCAGGAGGACTTCGTCGTGCTCGCCGGGGAGTGCGTTCTCCTGATCGAGGGCGAGGAACGTCCGCTGCGTGCGTGGGACTTCGTCCACTGCCCGCCTGACACGGCTCACGTGTTCGTCGGTGGGGGCGACGGCCCGTGCGTGATCTTGATGGCCGGCGCGCGCTCGGCCGGCGGCGGCATCGTCTACCCGCGATCCGAGCTCGCGCTCGGACACGGCGCCGGCGTGGAGACCGAGACGAGCTCTGCCCACGACGCGTACGCGATCTTTCCGGACTGGCAGCCCGGCCGCCCGGACGGCTGGAACAATCTGCCCTGGGCTCAGACGTGACTTAGTGGCTGTCAGCCACTAACTCTGCGTCTCGGCCAGCTTCAGCTCGCGCCGCAGCTCGACGGGCAGGCGGAAGGTCACGTCCTCGTCCACCATCGCGAACGCCTCGACGGCGGCGCCGCGCGCCTCGAACCAGCCGGTGACGCGCTCGACGAGCGACTCCGGCGCCGACGCGCCCGAGCTGAGCCCGACCGTCTGCACGCCGTCCAGCCACGCCTCGTCGATGTCGGTCTCGTCGTCGATCAGGTACGCGGCGACGCCACCGGCGCGCGCGACCTCGACGAGCCGGTTCGAGTTCGACGAGTTGCGCGATCCGATCACGAGCAGCAGGTCGATCGCGCGGCAGCATCTCCTTGACGGCCCACTGCCGGTTGGAGGTCGCGTAGCAGATGTCCTCTTTCTTGGGCGCGTGGATGTCGGGGAAGCGCCGCCGGAGCGTGGTGATGATCGCGGAGGTCTCGTCGACCGACAGGGTCGTCTGCGTGAGGTAGGCGAGCCTCGTGCCCGGCGGTGGGTCGAGCGCCTCGGCATCCTCGACGGACTGGACGAGGACGGTCGCGTCGGGCGCCTCGCCCATCGTCCCGACCACCTCTTCGTGGCCGGCATGGCCGATGAGGACGATCGTGTAGCCCTGCGCGGCATAGCGGCGAGCCTCGACGTGCACCTTGGTCACGAGCGGGCACGTCGCGTCGATCGTCTTCAGCCCGAGCGTCTCGGCGTTGCGGTAGACGGTGGGCGCCACGCCGTGCGCCGACAGGACGACCGTTTCGCCGGCGGGCACCTCGGTCTCCTCGTCGACGAAAACGGCGCCGCGCTGCTCCAGCTCGCGCACGACGTGTGCGTTGTGGACGATCTGCTTGCGCACGTAAACGGGCGGCCCGTAGAGCTCGAGCGCCCGCTCGACCGTCTCCACGGCGCGCTCGACGCCCGCGCAGTAGCCGCGCGGGGAAGCCAGGAGCACGCGTTCCACCATGCGGCGAGTGTAGCCCCGGCCCCCTCGCGCTCTTATCATTTGGGCTGGTGCACCTCATCGCCGCGACGACCTCGATCGAGCGCGTCCTGATGGCGGTCGCGGCTGTGCTCGCGATCGCCTTGCTGGTGCTCTGGCTGCGCGAGCGCCGGGTGCGCCAGGCGCAGGCCGCGCGCCGGCGCACGGAGATCGACCGCGAGCTGGGCGCCGTCTCGCAGCTCTCGGAGGGGCTCGCGGGCGCTGCGGACGCGCAGGAAACTGCGCGGCGGCTGGTGGACGCGGTGTTCGACACCGTCAGCGCCGACTTCGCCGCCGTCGCCCTCGTCGACGACGGCGCCCGCCGGGCGCGCGGGCTGGTCGCGCGCGGGCGCCCCGAGATCGAGGACTGGTGGCCGTCGATGCGCGTCCATCTCGACAGTGAGCCATCCGGGATCGCCACGGCCGCGCGCGAGCGCCGCACGATCGCCGTCGAGGACGTCGCCTCCTCGTCCCTCGTCAGCCCTCGCCTCGCCGAGCAGGTGAAGGCGAAGACGGCGGTCTTCGTGCCCGTGGCGACGGAGGGAGCGAGTCCGGGCGGTGCTCGTCGTGGCCAGCGAGCAGCAGCGGCCGTTCACGGCGGAGGAGCTCGCGCTTCTGCAGGCACTCGCCGCCGAGGCGGCGCTGGCGCTTGCCCGCGTCCGCTCGGCGACCGCGCTCGAGGAGGCGCTCGCGCGTGAGCAGTTGGTCGCGCGTATCGGCCGCCGCGTCCGGTCGGAACTCGACCTCGACGCGGTCCTGCGCATCGCCGCGGAAGAGCTCGGGCGCGCGATCGGCGTCAGCCGCGCGTTCGTCAGGCTCGGCGCGTTCGGGGAGGCGCACGCCGTCGCGGAGTGGGAGGCGCCGGGCGTCGATCCGGTCGGCCAGGTCGCGCCGCGCCTGCCGGCGCTCAACCTTGCGGTGCGCGAACGGCGGACGGTTCGGGTCTCGGACATCGAGACCGCCACGGAGCTGCACGACCCGGCGCTGGGCGACCTCGACCTCCTGCGCGCGCTCGGCGTGCGGGCCGTGCTGGCCACGCCGATCGTCGTCTTCGACGATGTCATCGGCGTGTTCGGCCTGCACCGCGAATCCGTGAGCGAGTGGGCCGACGAGGAGGTCGCGCTGGCCGAGGCCGTCGCGCGCGAAGCCGGGCTGGCGATTCATACGGCGCGTCTGCTCGACGAGGACCGGCGGCGCGTCGAGCAGCAGGCCGGTCTGCTGGAGGCAGCCGCTGCTGTGACGGGCGAGCTGCGGCTGGATGCCGTGCTCGAACGGCTTGTCGGCGAGCTGGTGAAGCTGCTCGAGGCCGACGGCGCCGACCTCTTCATCGAGGACGAGGCGGGCGGCGCGCTGCGCTGCGTCGCGGAGTACGGGCTCGGCCCCGAGGTGATCGGCTGGGAGCTCGACCGGCGTGCCGGGCTCTCGGGCAAGGCCCTGGAGGTGGGCCGCACGGTGCGCTCGGCCGAGTACGAGCGCGTCGACCGGCCGGTCGCGCACCCGGCCTATCGCGGCTTCAACGCCGGCATGGCCGCACCGCTCGTCTGGGCCGGCGCCACGCGCGGGGTCATCGGCATCGGGTCGCGCTCGGAGACGCGCGAGTTCACCGAGGCGGACGCGCAGGTGCTGGAGACGTTCGCCGGGCTTGCCTCGCTCGGCCTCACGAACGCCGAGCGCTTCGAGCGCAGCGAGCGCCAGGCGCGGATCGAGCGGGGCTTCTACCGCATCGCCGCGCTGCTCGGCGAGCCGGTCTCGTCGTCAGCCGCGTACGAGGCGCTCGCCCACGCGGCGTGCGAGGCGTTCGCGGCCTCCTTCGGCGCGGTGCTCATGCCCACGGACGACCGCCTGGAGCTGGCCGGCGCGCACGAGCTGGAGCCCGGCGAGGCGGCCGCGATGGCGGCGCAGCTCACCGGAGTCCGCGCGCTCGCAGACGCCGTCCGCGGCGGCCGCGTCCTGGCCGCCTCGGAGATCGCCGGCGACGAGCGGCTCCCGGAGGCGTTCCGCTCCTTCGCGAGCGACGCCGGCTATCACGCCCTGCTCGTCACGCCCTTCGGCCTCCCGCGGCGTCGCGAGCACGGCGGCGTGCTGGTCATGTTCCGGGAGGTCAGGCAGCTGACCGACGACGACCTCGCGCTCGCCCGGCACCTCGCCGGCGCGGCGCGCGGGGCGCTCGAGCGCAGCGAGCTCTTCGAGCGCGAGCGCACCTCGCGCGCGCTCGCGCAGCAGCTCGCCCGCACCGGCGGGCTGCTGGCGACGGAGCTCGACCCGGCTGCCGTGCTCGCTGAGCTCGTGGGCCAGGCGCCGGCCCTGCTCGGTGCCGACGCGGCCGCGATCTACGTGGTCGACGGCGAGGAGCTCGTCACCGCGGCCGTCGCCGGGGCAGGCACCGACGCGGCGCGCGGCGTGCGCAGCCCGCTGGCCGGGACGCCTGCCGGCGACGTGGTGCAGGCGCGGGCGCCGCTGGCGATCGTCGACGCGGAGCGGGCCGGTGTCGCCTCGGAGGACGACGCGATTCTCGCCTCCGGCCGGCGCGCGTTCCTCGGCGTGCCGCTCTATGCGACCGAGGGCGACCTGCGCGGAACGCTGGCCGTCTACGCACGCGAGCCGCGCGAGTGGCGTGACGAAGAGACTGAGGCACTCGTCGCGCTCGCCGGAACGCGGCGGCCGTGCTCGCGAACGCGGAGCTCTACCAGCGGGTCGCGATCGAGAAGGAGCGCCTGGACGCCGTTCTCGGCAACGTCGCCGACGGCATCGTGGCCGTCGACCCGGCCGGGTTGATCGTGCTCTGGAACCGTGCGGCCGAGCGGGTCACAGGCGTCCCGGAGAGCGAGGCGCTCGGGCGGCCGCTCGTGCGCGTCCTCGGCCGTGACCTCGCCGCCGGCGAGGTCGGCGGCGACCGGCTCGTACCGCTGCCGCGCGCGGGCGAGCAGGTCTGGCTATCCGTGAGCGAGGCGGCGATGCACGACCCGACGGGCGCGTCCGCAGGCCGGATCTTCGCCTTCCGCGACGTGTCCGCCGACCGGATCGTCGAACAGATGAAGACGACGTTCGTCTCGACCGTCTCGCAGGAGCTGCGTCGGCCCTTGACGTCGATCTACGGCTTTTCGGAGACGCTCCTGCGCCGCGACGTCCTGTTCTCGGAGGAGGAGCGGCGCACGTTCCTCGGCTACATCGCGGCCGAGGCCGCGCGGCTGACGACGATCGTCGACCAGCTCCTCAGCGTGGCCCGGCTCGACGCCGGCGACCTCGAGGTCGAGCTGACGCCGACCGATGTTCGTTCCGTCATGACCGAGGCGGTCGATTCGTTCGAGACGGGCAGCGCGCTGAACGGCCACCGCTTCGTACTCGACATGCCGGAGGAGCCGCTGGACGCCTCGGTCGACCCGGACAAGCTGCGCCAGATCCTCGACGCGCTCGTCGACAACGCCGTCAAGTACTCGCCCGCCGGCGCCACGGTGACGCTCGCCGCGCGCCGGGGGCCGGACGCCGTCGAGCTGCGTGTGACCGACGAGGGCATCGGGATCGCGCCCGACGAGCACGAGCGGATCTTCCGGAAGTTCTACCGCTCGGCCGACGCGACGAGCGGCTCCGGGCTCGGCCTTTTCATCGTCCAGGGCCTCGTGCGCGCCATGGGCGGGCGGATCTGGGTCGACTCGGATTCCGGCCAGGGCGCGAGCTTTGTGTTCGAGCTGCCTGTCGCGCGTGGGCGCTCCCGCGAGGGCGTTACGGTTGGCCGACAGGACCCGCGGGTATAAGGGAGGGCTGTGACGCGCGTGCTCGTAATCGATGACGAGGCCGCGATCCGGCTGCTCTGCCGCGTCAACCTCGAGGCGGAGCGGATGCAGGTCGACGAGGCGGCGGACGGGCGCGCAGGCCTCGAGCAGGCGCGGAGCGTTCGGCCCGACGTGATCCTGCTGGACGTGATGATGCCCGGCCTCGACGGCTGGCAGGTCGCCGAGGAGCTCGTTGCCGACGAGCGGACGAAGGACATCCCGATCGTCTTCCTGACCGCCCGCGCCGACTTCCGCGACCGCGAGCGCGGCCTCGAGGCGGGCGGCATCGCCTACCTGACGAAGCCGTTCAACCCGGTGGAGCTCGCTGCGCTGATCGAGGACCTGCTCGCGCGCATCTCGCGCGGCGAGGGGCCGGCGATCCGGCACGAGCGGATCGCGGAGCTACGGCAGCTGGTCACCGGCGACGGGATCGGCACGCTCGGCGCCACCTAGACTGGAAAACGCCAACGGGGCGTAGCTCAGCCTGGTCAGAGTGCTGCGTTTGGGACGCAGATGTCGCCGGTTCGAATCCGGCCGCCCCGATCGTGCGTCAGGCGCAGCCGGGGCGCGCGCTGCGCGCCCCGGCGAGAAACACGCCGCCTACGTGGCCGGGATGCGGCGGCGGTTCGAGGTCACGAACGCTGCGCCCGCGATGAGCAGTACGGCCCCGACGCCTGCCGCGCCGACGATCGGCGCGACGTCGCCGATGACCGAAGAGTCACCGGAAGCCGAGGCCGCGGAGGAACCGGTCTCGGACGCGAGGTTGTACTGCCAGGGGTCCATGCCCGCCTTCGGATCGGCCGCGGCAGGGGACGAGTCCGCCGAGGTGCCGAGGTTGTACTGCCATGGGTCCTGCGCCGCCTTCGGGTTCGCGGCGGCCGGCGTGCGCGCGGCATCCGCCTGGCTGCCGAGGTTGTACTGCCAGGGATCCTGGCCCGCCTTCGGGTTCGCGGCGGCGGCCGTCGCGCCCGACGACTCGGCGACGTTGAACTGCCACGGGTCGACGCCGCCCGAGGTGGGGTCGGCTACCCGCGCGGCGGAGACCGCCGGCGAGCCGCCGTCCTCGCCCATCGGCATCGCTGACGCGCCGCCTGCCAGGCCCGCTGCGGCCGAGACGGCGACCGCGATGACGGCTGCCTTGCCGCGCAGCCCGTGGGCCTCGACATCGGTGAACGCCTGCTCGATCGCGCCGCGGTCGAACGTGAACATGACCTGATCCGAGGTCGCCTCCGCGAGGAGCCGCTCGAGGTCGTCGCGCGTCCACGTGACGGCAAACGTCTGCGTGTCCGGCCCGCGCCGCACGTCGAGGTCGAGCTGGGGCGGCGCCTCGTCGCGCAAGGCGTCCTCGATCTCGCTCCGCGCGATCGTGGTGGTGAGGCCGCCGTCAATACCGGCCCGGTCGACGAGCGTGGCCTGTGCGTTGAGCTCCTGCACAACGCCTCCTTTCGTTGCGATCGGCAGGGGGGCCGATCTACACCCCTGGACGGAGTGCGAGAGCACGATCTTCCCGCATGCCGTCTCCGCGGGCAACGTCCGGTCACCCCGTGAGACTCCCGGCATCCCGGACGTTCTGCCCCTTTCTCCGTCCGGGTGTTCTGGGCGTAGGGGCGCCGCAGCCCTGCGCCCAGCTTCAAGCGCCCCGGCGTCGTCCCCCGCTCGCCGGGGCGCGCTCTTTCGCAGGCCCGGGCGGCTGCCGTTCGGCCGCCCGGTGGGAGGGAGGGCAGAGACCGGGCGGCCCTAATCTCCCCCGAAAAAGCCGCCCGGTCATTGGGATAGATGCCGCCGCGCCGCCGGACTTGCGGTCAGCCCTCGAATTCGCCGCGGTGCTCCTCCTCGGCCAGAAAGCGGAAGAAGAGAAACGCGAACACAGCGAAGAAGACAACCGACTGCTCGGCGACCATCGTCCCGCCCGCGATCTCCTGGTCGCCGAGCTGCGAGAGCCCCCAGACGCGGCCGTGCTCGTAGAAGGCGTAGGCCGGGCTCGGCAGCAGCGTCAGCAGAAGCCCGAGCGGGCTGCCGAGCACAAACGCGGCGAAGACGTAGACGGCGCGGCCCCCGGTCGAGAGCTTGTGCGGCGCGCTCTGGATCACCGGCCACCAGAGCAGGCAGCCGGCGAGCACGTAGCAGAGGTGCTCGAGGTGGAGCAGCGAGTCAGGGTGCCGGAGCGCGGTGTCGTAGACCGGGGGGATGTGCCAGGTGAAGTAGACGACCAGCCAGGTCCCGAGCGCGACCGGTGGGTAGGTCAGCGCGCGCACGACGGCGTTGCCGCCGAGCGAGGCGGCCATCGCCGGTGGGATGCCGAGCACGAGCAGCGCGGGCGCCCACTCGGCCAGGACCACGTTCTGGAGCAGATGCATCGAGAGCAGGTGGAAGGAGAGCGAGTGCAGGGGGCTCGCGACCGCCACGGCGATCATCGCCAGACCGGTCGCGAAGGCGGCGGTTCGCGCGCGCGACGGATGGAAACGCGGGCGTGCGGCGGCGTACGCGGCGGCGATCAGGACGACCCCGGCGAGGACTTCGGGATGCGGCGCCCACGCGTAGGGATCGGGCCGCATCGGGGCTAGGCTACGTCCGCGCGGGCGTAGCTCAATGGTAGAGCACCAGGTTTCCACCCTGGGTACGCGGGTCCGATTCCCGCCGCCCGCTTCTGTCGTCCGGCGGGCTCGCTATGTTTCCAAATATGACAACGGAGAGCGCCGACACTAATGTGAAAACGGCAGAGCGTCGAAACAGCACGGACATGCTCCAGGTTCCCTACGGCCCGATCCAGGAGCTCGGCGGCTTCGAGCGCCCGGAGTAGCTTGGGTGACATTCAGGTGACCGTCAGCAGGGCGTCATCACGGTGACAGGCATGGCGTCCGCCGCCAAGCGCCTCCGCGTCGGCGTGCGCATCGAGCGCCACCGCTACGGGCCGCGGGTGTACCTCCTCGGCCACCGCATGCACGAATGCGCGGTCGGCCTGGTGCTCCTCGTCGCGGCACTCGGCTTCGCCCTGGCGGGGATCGTCTCGCGCGCACACGGCGCCGAGCTCGCCGTCGTCGCCTCGTGGCTCGTGATCAAGGACTGGCGTGACCTCTTCGCATCCAAGCGCGACACGGCCACGTGGCGGCTCGGGATCCACCGCCGCTTCGCGGCGCTGCGCCCCGCGCGGCGCAGCCCGCATCTCCCGCCGCTCGCCGGCCTGGCGGTGCTGGCGACGGCGGCGGTCAACATCGCCTCGGTGCTGACACCCACGATCGCGTGGCGCGCGCAGCTGCTCCGCTTCGAGCCGGCCGAGGCGATCCCGGTCTTCCACGCGCTCGCGCTGCCCGCCGGCGCCGCGCTCGCCGTTGTCGCCTTCTACCTCTGGCGGCGCCGGCGCCGCGCCGTCAACGCCGCCGTCGTGCTGCTCGCCCTGCTCGGCGCGCTCAACCTGCTCAAGGGTCTCGATTTCGAGGAGGCGACGCTCTGCTGGGCGCTCGCGGCAGGCCTGTGGTGGGCGCGCCATGCGTTCAACGTCCACCACGAGCCCCTGACGCGCCGGTCCGCGCTGTGGCGCGGGCTGATGCTCGTCAGCGCGACGTGGTCCATCGCGCTGGCCGCGGTGACAGTTGCCGCGCCCACGAGCGCCGGAACGATCGGCATGCTGCGCCAGACGGCTGCGCTCCTGACCTGGAACGACACGGGCCTGCCGCTCGGCGACCTCGATTGGCTGCGGCTCGGCGTCCCACTGCTCGCCCTCTGGACGCTCGTCGCGGCCGCCTACCTGCTCTTCCGCCCGCTTGCCGCCCCGCACCAGCTGCCCGGCCGCGACGCCCGGCGTGCCGCGCTGTCGCTCGTGCGCGCGCACGGACGGGACACGCTCTCGTTCTTCAAGCTGCGCCAGGACACCCACCATTTCTTCGCGTCCGACCGCCGCGCGTTCCTCGCCTACCGCATCGAGAGCGGCGTGCTGCTCGTCTCCGGCGACCCGGTCGGCCCCGCCGGCGCGATCCCCGGCCTACTCCGCGACCTCTGCGGCTTCGCCGACGTTCGTGGCCTGAAGATCGCCGTCCTCGGCGCCGGCTACGAGCTGCTGCCGCTCTACGAGCAGGCCGGCCTGCGGCCCTTCTATATCGGCGACGAGGCGATCGTGGACACCGCCTCGTTCTCGCTCGAGGGCCGTGCGATCCGCAAGGTGCGCCAGTCGGTCAACCGTCTCGACGCCGCCGGATACACGGCAGCAGCGTGCGGCGCCGGCGCGGTCGCCACCTGCGATCGCGAGCAGCTCGAGCGCATCTCCGAGCTGTGGCGCGCCGGCGCGCCGGAGCGCGGCTTCTCGATGGCGATGGACCAGATCGCACGCGCCGGACGGCCTCGTCGTGACCGCGCGGGACGCCGACGGGCCAGATCCGCGGCTACCTGCACCTCGTGCCCGTCGTACGGCCGGGCGGCGATGTCGCTCTCGCACATGCGGCGCGATCCCGACACCCCGAACGGCCTCATGGAGTTCCTCACCGTGCGTGCGATCGAGCTGCTCCGCGAGCGGGGCGTGGACGAGCTCTCGCTCAACTTCGCGGCCTTCGCACGCATCCTCCACAGCCCGGACTCACGGCGCGACCGCGCGCTCGGGCGGCTCGTGACGCTCGCGAACCCGTTCTTCCAGATCGAGAGCCTCTACCGCTTCAACGCGAAGTTCTTCCCGCGCTGGGTGCCGCGCTACCTGCTGTACGAGGGCGCGTTCGGCCTCCCGCGCGCCGGCCTGGCGGCCATGCGCATCGAGGGCCAGGTGCCCAGCTTCCGGTCGCGCTAGCCGGGAATCGTCAGCGCGATGTGCTCGACCGACCCGGCGGTCGGCTGGAGCTCACCGGCTGCAAGCTTCGCCGCGACCTCGAGGGCAAGCGCTCGTGCCTCGCTCACATGCTGCGGCTCGAGCACCGTCTCGACCGTCGCCTCGACTTCGTCGCCGATGACCAGGTCGAGCGTGATCGTGTCGTTCTCGCGCCGCTTGATGTACGGGTCGTCGAGCAGCCCGATGCGCACGACCACATCGCGGCCGTCGGGCAGCGTCGCCGTCTCCTCGACCGGGTGCCCGCGGAGGCTCACGGCAGGAGCGTAACCGTCCGGCGGCGACGCCATGCTGGCGACCGTGATTCCCGAGCGCCTCGTGCGCGTCCGCGTGCGCACAGTTCTGGCGATCCTGGGGATCGTGATCAGCACGTTCGTCGTGCTCGACCTCTTGTGGATCGCGCGCGGGGTGCTGACGTGGATCATCATCGCCGCCTTCCTCGCGCTGGCGCTGAACCCCGCCGTCGAGGTGCTGGTACGCCGCGGGCTCGGGCGCCGCACCGCCGTGGCCATCGTCTTCCTGGGGACGATCGCGGCGATCATCGGCATCGCCGCGCTCTTCGTCCCGACGCTCGTCAACGAGGTCAACGGCTTCCGGAAGGCGGTCCCGGGCTACGTCGACGACGTCACCCATGGCCGCGGGGTGATCGGCCGGCTCGCCGACAAGTACGACCTGGTCCAGCGGGTCAAGAAGGCCGTGGAGGGCGGCGGATTCGACAAGGTGCTCGGCGCCTCGGGCATCGCCGTGTCTGTCGCGAAGGGGATCATCAGCACCATCGTCGCGACGGTGACGATCGCGTTCCTGACGTTGTTCATGCTGCTCGAGGGGCCGTCGTGGATCGAGCGTTTCTACTCGGTCGTCCCCGAGGAGCACCTGCCGCGCGTCCACCGCGTCTCACACGCGATCTACAAGACGATCGGCGGCTACGTCAGCGGCAACCTGCTGATCAGCCTGATCGCCGGCGTCTCGACGACCGTCGTCTTGTACGCGCTCGGCGTGCCATTCGCGGTCGCGCTCGGTCTCGTCGTCGCAATCCTGGACCTCGTACCGCTCGCCGGCGCCACGCTGGCGGCGATCCTCGTCTCGGCCGTCGCGTTCGTGACCGTGTCGCTGCCGGCTGCGATCGCCGTCGTGGTCTTCTTCATCGTCTACCAGCAGATCGAGAACCACGTGCTGCAGCCGCTCGTCTACAGCCGGACGGTGCAGCTGTCACCGCTCGCGATCCTGATCGCCGTCCTCGTCGGCGCCGAGCTGGCCGGCATTCTGGGCGCGCTGGCGGCGATCCCGGTCGCGGGGACGATCCAGATCCTGGTCATGGAGTGGCTCCAGATCCGGCGTGAGCGCCACCTCCACGCCGAGCCCGAGCCGGAGCCGCTGTAAGGGTCATATCCCCCGTTAGGGTGATGCCGCGCGTGGCCCCGCCGCCGATCGGATCGGTGTGCGCCGAGCCTCCACGACTGCTCTCATCATCGGCCTGCTGGTCGCTGCGGCGGTGCCCTCCGCGACCATCGCCTCCCGCTCGGCACGCCAGGCCGCCGCCACCCCCGAATGGCTGCCGCCGGCCCATCTCGAGGAACTGCAAGGCCGGCTCAAGCGCGCCGACAGCGGCGTCGTCCCCACCGACCCGCCCGAGAACGGCTTCCGCGCCCCGGCGTCCGCCGCCGAGCTCACCGACAAGACGAACACCTGGCGCACGGCCGCCGCGCTCCCAGCACCGCAGCCGCAGCAGCCGTCCGACCAGCAGCCGGCGCCGGCTGCGCCCGACCCGGGCTCCGACTACGACGCCGCGGTGATCGCGCAGACGAATTCGATCCGCAAGGCACACGGGCTATCCGCGCTCCAGGTGTCGGCCAGGCTGACGGCGGCGGCGACCCAGCACTCGGCCTCCATGGGCAAGTCGGGCTACTTCGCGCACGAGTCGGCCGACGGCTCTGCGTTCTGGAAGCGCGTCGAGCAGTACTACCCGCAGGGCAACGCGAGCTACTGGGCGGTCGGCGAGAACATCATCTACGGCTCGCCCGACCTGACCGTCCCCGACGCGATGACCGCCTGGATGGAGAGCCCCGGCCACCGCGAGAACATCCTCTCGAGCGACTGGCGCGAGATCGGCTGCGCCTCGGTGCACCTCGACTCCGCCCCGGGCGTCTACGCCGGCCGCACGACGGTCATCATCACGTGCGACTTCGGCGTCCGCCGGTAACAGGCTGAGCCAGAACCCGGGGTACGCTCCGCGGAAGCGCCCGTAGCTCAGTGGAAGAGCGGCGGCCTTCTAAGCCGTTGGTCGCAGGTTCGAATCCTGCCGGGCGCATCGAACAGCCTGTGGCTCGTGCTGGGCGTGCGGGGGCCGCTCCTCTTTCCCTCCTGGCGCCACCGTGAGTGGCGACCCTCGTTCGAGGGACCAGTCGCGCGAGCAGCCGCCGATGTCGTCAAAGAGGGCGGCGCCCCCGCTCTGGACGCGCCCCAGTTCGCGAGCGGGATCTTTGCCGCAGGAGGCTCGCTCAAGGCTGGGGCGCGTCGAGGGCGGGCAGAACGTCGCCGGAAGCGGTCGCCGTACGGGCCGGTCGCGTTCGAGCTGCTGCTCTGGGCTGGCGGTCTTCTTCGGGGCTCAGTGGACGCGCTGCCAGACGCGGTAGCCGTGCCGGAAGCGGCCGACGAAGACGACACCCGACGAGCGGCTCTGGTTCGGCGGGAACCTCCGCAGCTGGAGCTAGACGACGACGGTGCGGCGCCAGACGCGGTCGCCACATTCGTGCCTCGCCGCCGGACCGCGCCGGATGTCCGCCGTGGCAAGCGAGGCGCCCAGCGGGAACGGCTTGTCCTTCGGGTCGATGAACTTCACCGCGGCCGCGATCGCAGGCTCGAGCGGGCTCAGCGGGAGGGGCAGCAGCCCGCGCGGATCGCGCTCCACCGTCGTATTCCCCCGGGTGCAGATGGGCGAACGCGCAGCGGGCGCCGGGACGGCCACCCATGCGGCCGTAGCCAACACCGCAACAAGCCCCACCACCCGCACGGGAGAAGACCTTATGCGGCCGACTACGATCGCGCCATGGAGCGCCGCGAGGTCAACCCGTGGGAGTGGTCGGTCCCGTTCGGCTTCCACCAGGCGATCGAGGTGACGGGCGCCGACCGCGTTCTCTACTGCGCCGGCCAGACCGCCATCGACCGCGACGGCAACGTCGTTCCCGGCGACATGACCGAGCAGGTGACGCTCTCACTCGACAACCTCGAGGGCGTCCTCGCCGAGGCCGGGATGACGTTCGCCGACGTCGTGCGCGTGACGTGGTACGTGACGTCGATCGAGGAGTTCCGCGCGACCGCCGACGTCCGCGCCCCGCGCCTGCGCGCGGCCGGTCTGCGCGCCGCCAGCACGCTCATCGAGGTCGCCGGGCTCGCCTACCCGGAGCTGCGCGTCGAGATCACCGCCACCGCAGTCGCCTGAAAGGGGGCCGTGCGTGCTCCCGGGCGTGACTAAGGTTCGAGTCCCACGCGCACGGAGGAGGACGCCCGCATGACCGAGCAGCTGACCGAGCTCAAGAACCGCCTGGCCGAGATCACCGACCTCGGGAAGGTCGCCGCGCTCGTCGGCTGGGACCAGCGCGTCTTCATGCCACCGGCGGGCGGCGCCGTGCGGGCCGAGCAGAACGCGACGCTCAGCCGGATCATCCACGACAAGTTCACCGACCCGGAGATCGGCCGCCTGCTCGAGGGGCTCGCCTCCTACGAGGAGTCGCAGCCGTACGAGTCCGACGACGCCAGCCTGATCCGCACGGCGCGCGCCGACTACGAGAAGGCCGTGCGCGTGCCCGGCGAGCTGCGCGTCGAGCTCTCCCGCGCCGCCTCGCTCGGCTACGAGGCCTGGCACGAGGCGCGCGCCACGAACAACTACGAGCTGCTCCGCCCGCACCTCGAGCGCAACGTCGAGCTGCGCCGCCGGTACGTCGACTGCTTCGCGCCGTACGACGACCCCTACGACCCGCTGCTGGACGACTACGAGCGCGGGATGAAGACGTCCGAGGTCGCAGGGGTCTTCGACGAGCTCAAGCCGGCGCTGAAGCAGATCGTCGCTGAGGTCGCAGGGCGCGACCCCGTCGACACCTCCTTCCTGGACGGCTCGTTCCCGGCCCAGGAACAGAAGGACTTCGCCCTGAGCGTGCTCGACTCGTTCGGCTTCGACCGCACTGCCTGGCGCTTCGACGAGACGGTGCATCCGTTCGCGTCGAGCATGGGCATCGACGACATCCGCCTGACCGGCCGCTACGACGAGGCGCACTTCGGCGACGGGCTCTTCGCCGCCATGCACGAGTTTGGCCACGGTGCGTACGAGCACGGCGTCGACAAGGCGCTCGAGCGCACGCCCCTGGCGCGTGGGGTGTCGATGGCGCTGCACGAGTCGCAGAGCCGGCTCTGGGAGAACCTCGTCGGGCGCAGCGCGCCGTTCTGGCACCACTTCTTCCCGCAGCTCCAGGAGGCGTTCCCGGCGTTCCGGAACGTCGACGAGCAGGCCTTCTACCGGGCCGTGAACGCGGTCACCCCTTCGCTGATCCGCGTCGAGGCCGACCAGGTCACCTACAGCCTGCACATCATCCTGCGCTTCGAGCTCGAGCGGGAGATGATCGGCGGCCTCGACCTGCGCGAGCTGCCGCAGGTCTGGAACGAGCGCATGTCCGACTACCTCGGCATCGACGTGCCGGACGACGCGCACGGCGTGCTCCAGGACGTGCACTGGGGCAGTGGCGGGCTCGGCTACTTCCCGACCTACGCGCTCGGCAACGTGGTCTCGCTGCAGATCTGGGAGCGGCTGGCCGCGGACATGCCGGACATCGAGGAGCAGCTCGCCCGCGGCGAGTTCGGCAACCTGATGACGTGGCTGCGCGAGCACCTCTACCGCTACGGGCGCAAGTTCACGCCGCAGGAGACGCTCGAGAAGGCGACCGGCGGCGGTCTCGACGCGGGGCCGTACCTGCGCTACCTGCGCCGGCTCGCGGCCGGGATCTACGGCGTGGAGCCGGCGGCGGCGCGTTAAGCCGCCGCTCAGGACAGAGCGCAAAACCTCTGCCATATTGAGGAGGGGCCTTATGTCTCCGACCTCTCCACGCGTCACCGTCGTCATCCCGACGTTCAACCGCGCGCGTTTCCTGCCCGTGGCGGTCGACAGCGTGCTCGCGCAGACGTACGGCGACTTCCGGCTGCTCATCGCCGACAACGCGTCGACCGACGAGACGGCGGAGATCGTCGCCCGGTACGACGACCCGCGCATCGACTATGTGCGCCGGCCCGAGAACGTCGGCATCACCGCCAACCACAACCTCGCGTTGCGCGACGTCGCCAGCGAGTACTGCCTGATCGTCCCCGACGACGACGTCCTGTTCCTCACGCATCCTCGAGCGGACCGTCGCCACGCTGGACGAGAACCCGCGCGCCGGCATGGTGCACGCACGCTTCCAGGTGCTCGGTGAGGACGGGCAGGTGCTACGCGAGCTCGACGACTGGACCTACGGCCTCGACGGCGACACGGTCGAGAACGGCGAGACGTTCATCCGGGAGTCGATGCTCTGGTCGTGCCGCGTCTGCGCATCGACGGCGCTGATCCGAGTAGCGGCCCTGCCCGAGCCGCCGTTCGACCAGGACGAGTTCCCGGCGATCGACTTCGGGATGTGGCTGCGGATGGCGCTCGACTGGGATATGGCGTTCGTGGCGGAGCCGCTTGCCGGCTACCGCGTCCACGGCGCCGCGCATTCGGCCGAGTACGGCCTGCCGCAGGGCGCCGGCTACACGCTGCGCAGCGACAGCGTCACCCGGCTTCGCCACGTGAAGGCCCGTTTCGTCGAGCGCTTCCAGCACCGGCTGGACGACCGCGGCGACCTGCTCGACCGGTCGGCGCGGTGCATGCGCCGCGAGCTCATCTGGATGGCCCGCAACGACACGCTGCCGGAGCGGCGCTTCGGCGATACCGTGCGCGCGCTCGGCTCCGTGCTCCGCATCGATCCGCGCTTGGCGGTCGAGCCGAGCGCGTGGAGCCTGCTCATCGGCAGCGTCCTCGGCCGTCGCGGCGTGGAGCTGCTGCGGCCGCGCCGCACGGCGTAGACGCCTACCGCGACAGCTCGGCCAGCGCGGTCCCGACGTCCGGCCACGACCGGTCGCGGTCCGAGATCACGCGCGCAGGCTCCTCCGGCCACTCGATCGCGAGCCGGGGATCGTCCCAGGAGACGCCCCGTCCGGCGTCCGGCGCGTACGGAGTCGACATCTGGTACCAGACCTCCGTCTCGTCCACGAGCGTCTGGTAGCCGTGGGCGAAGCCCTCGGGGACGTAGAGCGTGCGGCGGTTCGCCGCCGTGAGCTCGACGGCGACCCAGCTCAGCAACGTCTCGGAGCCGGGACGAAGGTCGACGATCACGTCCCAGATCGCCCCCCGCGTGCAGCGGACGAGCTTGGTCTCGGCAAACGGCGGCAGCTGGTAGTGCAGGCCGCGGAGCGTTCCGCGGCGCTCGTTGTAGGCGATGCTGGCCTGCGCCGCCCGTGCGTCGAGCCCGCGCGTGGCGAAGACGTCGGCGTCCCACGTCCTGGCGAAGAACCCACGCTCGTCCTCGCGCGGCTCGAGCTCGATCACGAAGGCGCCTTCGAGGCGTGTCTCGTCGAAGATCATGCGGCCGCGGAGGCTCGAAGACGCTCGTCGAGCTCACCGTCGTCGATCAGCTCACGGAGGCGCTTCAGGCGCGTGTAGCGCGACCCGTCGAAGAGCTCCGAGGTCAGCCCGATCCGCTCGTACGCGTCCGCGAGCTCGCGCGCTCCTTCGGCCGCAGTCCATTCAGCCCGGTACTCCGGAAAGGCGAGCTCGAAGCGGCCGAAATCGACGCGGTAGCTCCGGGGATCCGTGCCCGCGCCCTCGGCGAGCTCGACGTCGCATTCGGGTAGGACGTCGTGGACGATCGCGGCGAGATCGCGAATGCGGTAGTTCTCCGCCGTCGCGCCGACGTTGTACGCGCGATCGTGGATCAGCTCGCCCGGCGCCGCGAGGGTCGCGAGCACGGCCCGCCCGATGTCCCGCACGTGGACGATCGGGCGCCAGGAGCTGCCGTCCGAGAGCAGCCGGATGCGACCGGTCGTGAACGCCCAGCCGACGAGGTTGTTCAGCACGACGTCGAGCCGGAGCCGCGGCGAGCTCCCGTAGGCGGTCGCGTTGCGAAGAGAGACCGGCGAGAACGAGCCGTCGGCGAGAGCGGAGAGCCCCTCCTCGGCCCGCACCTTCGACTCCGCGTACGCGGTCAGCGGCTTCAGCGGCGCGTCCTCGTCAAGGGCGTCGTCGCGCCCCGACGCGCCGTACATGCTGCACGAAGAGGAGAAGACGAATCGCGAGACGCCGGCCTCCCTGGCTGCACGCGCGAGCGCGAGCGTCCCCTCGAGGTTGATGTCGTACGTCCACGACGGGTTCAGGTCGCCGAGCGGGTCGTTCGACAGCGCGGCGAAATGAACGATCGCGTCGAACCCCGCGAGCTCGTCCGGGCCGACGTCCCTGATGTCGCCGCGGCGCTCCTCGACGCGCCCGAGCTCCGGGCCGAAGTCGCAGCCGCGGTAGAAGAACGTGTCGAGCCCCGTGACCGCGTGGCCCGCCTCGACGAGCTGCTGCGCCACCACCGAGCCGATGTAGCCGTGGTGGCCGGTGAGCAGGATCCTCATTCGAGGAGCTCCGCCTCGACGAGTGCGTCGGCGGCCGCGGCCACCGTCGCAAACGGCAGCTGCGCCCGTTCCGCGGTGTCGAGGAGCGTGTGCGACCCGTCGGCCTGGTTCAGGACCCAGAGCAGCGCGCGCTGGAACGTCTCCTCTGGCCGGGGCGCGCCGGCGCTGATCTCGCGGTAGAGGCCGCGCCGCCCGAGCTGGGGCTCGCCGTATGGGCTGCGGGAACGGTACGCCCGGTCGCGCTCGAGGACGTCGACGATCTCGAGCACGGCGGCGAGGGAGTCGCCGAGACTCTCGCGCGCTGATCAGACCGAGGTCGTCCGCAGACGAGTGGTATTCCGGATAGAGGCCGTGCGGCGTCCGGGTCAGCGACCCGACGGGCAGATCGAAGCCCGGCGAGCAGAACTGCCGCTCGTCGCCGCCCCACGGGAAGAAGTCCTCGACGAGCGAGCCGGCCCCGCGGTGGGCGAGGACGTGCGCGGCAGCCCGGTCGACCGCGCGGTCGCCCGAGCGGCTGCGCTTGTAGCGAAGTGGCCCGTCGTCGCCTACGCAGGCGACGACAAGCCCCGCCTCGATCCGGCCGAGGCGCTCGAGGTTCTGCGAGAGCCACGCGAGCGGCCCGAGGGTGCCGGGGCTGAACAGCAGCCGGTGCGTGCGTCTCAGGCTGCGGCCCTGGAGCTCGCGTCCGACGACGGCAAGCAGAGCGATCCCGGACACGTTGTCGTTCGCGAGCGAGGGGTGGCAGATGTACGTCGAGAGGAGGACTTCCTCGTCACTCTCGCCGGGGAAGACGGCCTCGGCGTACGTCAGGCTGCCGTCGGCGAGCTCGGCGTCGATCACGACCTCGTACAGCTCGTCGGGCACGATCGCCCCGCGCTGGTTCTCCGTGACGCAGAAGCCCCACGTGTCGGCCCAGTACGCGGTCCGGTAGGGGATCCTGTCCGGATGCTCCGGCAGCGAGTGAAGGTGCTCGGTCAGCTCCGCCCCCATCAGCGTCGCGCGGAGCGGGTGGCTGTAGCCCACGACGTGCAGGTTGCTCTCGGCATAGTCGACGATGCGAACGCCGGCCGAGTCGGCGATCCACGCGGCGCGCAGGTTCCACTCGCGCGGCGCGGTCCAGTCGAAGATCTGCGTGCCCGTCTCGACCTCCGTCACCTCGAGCGGCACCAGTTCGCGAAGGACGCGAAGCGTCTCGCGGACGCCGTCGCCGGTCAGGCTCCTGGGCAGCGGGAAGAGCGTCCGCGCCACGTCGTAGACGAGCGCCCCCGCGGCCTCGATGTCGACCTGCGCGTTCACGCGGCCAGCATGAGCTTCCTGCAGCGAAACGCCTCGGCGTAGCGCGTCGGCGAGTTGGTCTCCATCCCGCGGATCCGCATGAGCGCGCGGAAGAGGTCGTCGGTGAACCAGTGCTTCTCCCGCTGGCTGGCGAAGTGCTCGAGCAGCAGGCGTACCTTGGCGTCGACGACGTCCTCGTCGAGCGGGACGAACACGTTCGGCTGCGCGAGGTCGGCGTCGTACTTCGGGATCTCGTACTCGAGGATGAGGTGGTCGCGGAACGTGTTCCACGTCAGCTCGGCGACGAGCCGGTGATCCTGGTGCAGGTCGATCCCCGTGTGCGTGAAGATCACGTCCGGCGCGACCTCGCTCTTCAGCTGCTCGAAACCGGTCCTTGACCTGCGCTCCGAGGTACGGGAGGAAGCCGTCGCGGAACCCCTCGATCACGATCCGTTTCGCCGGGACGTCAGCGAGGAACGCCTCCGCGCTCGCGCGCGCCTCCTGCTCGCGCACGCCCTGTGCGCCGAGCACGACCCACGTCACCTCGAGCTCCGCGTGCGCTCGCGAGCGTCAGCAGCGTGCCGCCACAGCCGATCTCGATGTCGTCGGCGTGGCTGCCGATCGCGAGGACGTGCGTCCGCCGCGACGGGAGCGCGAGCGCTGCCGGCAGCATCAGCTCGAAAGCGTGCGGGCCGGCGCGTCGAGGCCCTTCGGCGTGCTCCAGGGCGGGTCGCCGAGCTCCAGCAGGCTCTCGAGCGTCTGCTTGTCCTTGAGCGTGTCCATCGGCGCCCAGAAGCCTTCGTACGGATACGCCGCGAGCTTGTCCTCGGCGAGGAGCCGTCCGAACGCGTCGGTGACGAGATCCTCGCCCGGGCGGAGGTAGTCGAAGATCTCGCGGCGGAACACGAAGAAGCCGCCGTTGATCCACAGGTTCGCGTCGCCGACATCGCGGATCGCCGTCACGCGATCGCCGTCCGCGAGCGTCACGACGTGGAACTGGGCCGTGGGATGCACGCAGAGGAAGAGCCCGACCTTGCCGCTCGCCTTCAGCGTCTCGACCATGTCGCGGAGCGGCGCATCCGTCAGGCCGTCGCCGTAGGTGGCGAGGAAGATGTCGTCGTCGCCGACGTGCGGCTCGACTCGCTTCAGCCGCTCGCCGATCGTCGAATGGAGGCCGGTGTCCACGAACGTCATCGACCAGTCGTGCGTGTCGCTCCCGAGCAGCTCGATCTCCTTGCCGCCGCTCGAGAACGAAGTCGTTCGAGAGCGCCTCGTTGTAGTTGAGGAAGTAGTCCTTGATCACCTCGGCCTTGTAGCCGAGGCAGAGCACGAAGTCGCGGAAGCCGAAGCTCCGCGTAGTACTTCATGATGTGCCAGAGGATCGGCCGGTCGCCGATCGGGATCATCGGCTTCGGCAACCGGGTCGACTCCTCGCGCATTCGGAGCCCGAGACCGCCGCAGAAGAGAACGACTTTCACCAGAGCACCTCAGGCGTCGGGATCGGGACGATCAGCCGGGCGCCCCACTCGCGGACGTATTCGAGCTGAACCGCGATCTCGCGCTTGAGGTTCCAGGGCAGGATCAGGATGTAGTCGGGTCGGGTCTCGGCAAGCATGCTCCGGCGGGTTGATCGGGATGTGGGTGCCCGGCAGGAACTTGCCGTGCTTCCCGGGGTTCCGGTCGACGGTGTACTCGAGGAAGATCGGTACGGATGCCGCAGTAGTTGAGCAGCGTGTTTCCCTTCCCGGGCGCGCCGTAGCCGGCGATCCGCTTCCCGGCGCCACGAAGCTCTATCAGGAGCGAGAGCAGCTCGACGCTTCAGCTCGCGCACGCGCCCGCCGAAGCCCGCGTAGCCGTCGAGCGACCGGTAGCCACCGGCGCGCTCACGCGCGAGCAGCTCGGCGACTCGCAGGGAGCGGGCGTCTCGCCGGGGTGACGGACGAAGACCCGCAGCGAGCCTCCGTGCGAGGGAAGCTCCTCGACGTCGAACACCTGGAGACCGTGTGCGCTCGAAGACGCTCGATCATCGTCACGAACGAGAAGTACGAGTAGTGCTCGTGGTAGATGGTGTCGAACTGGACACCCTCGATCAGCCGCACGAGATGCGGGACCTCGACCGTCGCGACGCCGCCCGGAGCCAAGAGGACGCGCATGCCGCCGACGAAGTCGTTGACGTCGGGAACGTGCGCGAGCACATTGTTCGCCACGATCAGGTCAGCGTGCCGTCCGTCGGACGCGAGCCGCTTCGCGACTGGTACGCCGAAGAAGTCGACGAGCGTCTCGACGCCGCGCGCCGCTGCGGCCTCGGCGACGTTGGCGGCAGGATCGATCCCGAGTGCCGGCACACCCGCCTCCACGAAGTGCTGAAGCAGATAGCCGTCGTTCGATGCCAGCTCGACGACGAGGCTCTCGGACGAGAGCCCGAGGCGGGTGCGCATGGCGTCGGCATACGTCCGCGCATGCTCGACCCAGCTGTCGGAGTAGGACGAGAAGTACGCGTAGTCGTCCGTGAAGATCTCCTCTGCCGGCACGTACGCCGGGAGCTGGACGAGGAGGCAGACGTCGCAGATCCGGACATGCAGCGGGTAGAACGGCTCCATCCCGTCGAGATCGGCGGCGGAGACGAAGCTCTCGCAGAGCGGTGACATCCCGAGGTCGACGAACGTGCGTGCGGCATCCGCGCCGCAAAGCCGGCACGTCGTCGGGGGACTCGTTGTCGCGCGCGCTCGCTCCACAAGCAGTCGGCCGCGGATCGGCCGCGGGCGCGCAGCGTAGTCGAGGCGCCTGCGGCTCGCGCAGACGTCGCGATCGTCACCGCGGTGGGACGCGGCGTCGGACGTGGGACCTGACGTGACGGTCGCGATTGGCGCGCGGTTGCTCGAGGCGCCGCGCGGGTAGGCGGGACGCGTGCCGCCCGCCGCGATCCTCGATGTCGACGGCACCCTCGTCGACAGCAACTACCAGCACGTCCTCGCCTGGTACCGCGCCTTTCGCCGGAACGGGCTCGTCGTCCCGCTCGCGCAGCTGCACCGACACATCGGCATGGGCGGCGACCAGTACGTCGGCGCTGTCGCAGGCGACGACTTCGAGCCGAGCACGGCGACGACGTTCGCGCCGCGCGCACGACGCGAGTATCTCGCGATGATTGACGAGGTCGAGCCCCTGCCCGGTGCGCAGGATCTGCTGCGCGAGCTGAAGCGCCGCGGCCACACCGTCGTGCTCGCCAGCTCGGCGAAGGAGGAGGAGCTCGAGCACTACCTCGACCTGCTCGACGCGCGGGACCTCACGGACGACTCGACGAGCTCGGCCGATGTCGAGTCGACCAAGCCGGCGCCCGACCTCGTCGCCGTCGCCCGGGACAAGGCGGGCGGCGGGCCGGCCGTGCTGGTCGGCGACACGCCGTGGGACATCCAGGCGGCCGCGACAGGCCGGCGTGCCGACCGTCTGCCGTGCTGACCGGCGGCTTCGCCAGCGAGGAGTTGCGCGGGCGCCGCCGCGCGCGGTATTCGAGTCGCTCCCCGAGCTGCGCGAGCGCATCGACGAGACGCCGCTCGGCTCCTGAACCGGCCGCGCTCCGTGGGAAGAACCCGCCACCGTTTCCTGACGGTCGCGTCACCCACCTGTGCGTCGTTCCCCGTTAGGGTCCTGACCGGAGGGAGGCCCGCGGCCGGCCCCCGCGGGACACGGCTCGTGGAGCCATCTCCAGGGCTTGGGACAGCAAGATCAGGCTACGCTTGGGAGGTCGCGGTGGCGGTAGCTCAGTTGGTAGAGCCCCGGGTTGTGGTCCCGGTGGTCGCGGGTTCGAGTCCCGTCCGCCACCTCCAATCCGCGTGAAGGTCCTGGCATCCCGGCCCCTGCCGGGCCCTGCCTGGGCCGAGCTGGACGACGTCGAGTACCTCGGCGGGCGCCTCCCCGAGGCGCTCGGCTCTCAGGCGCGAACCGACGTCGAGGCGCTCGCCGTGGTCGGCGACCGCGTGGATGCCGACGCGCTCGACCTGCTTCCCCGCGCTGCGAGTCGTCGCGAACTACGGCGTCGGCTACGACTCGATCGACGTGGACGAGTGCCGCCGGCGGGGCGTCGCCGTCACGAACACGCCGGGCGTCCTCGATGCAGCGGTTGCCGACCTGACGCTTGCGCTGATTCTCGCGGTGCGCCGGCGCGTGGTCGAGGCCGACCGCTACGTCCGCTCGGGCCGCTGGGGCGCGGCTGGGCCGAGACGTCGATGCTCGGCGACGACCTGGACGGCGCGATGCTCGGGATCGTCGGCCTCGGGCGGATCGGCCAGGCCGTCGCTCGCCGGGCCCGCGCGTTCGGCATGCGAATCGCCTACGCGCAGCGCCGGCGGCTGCGACGAGGCGGACGAGCTCGGTGCGGAGTACCTGCCGCTCGACGACCTGCTCGCGCGCGCCGACGTCGTCACGCTGCACGTGCCGCTCACGGCGGAGACCCAGGATCTGATCGACGCACGCCGGCTCGCGCTGCTCCGCGACGGCGCCGCCCTCGTCAACACGGCGCGCGGCGACGTCGTGGAGCAGGATGCACTCGTGAGCGAGCTGGTCAGCTGGCCGGATCCGCGCCGCGCTCGACGTCTTCACGGGCGAGCCGGGCGTGCCCGCCGAGCTGCTCGACCTTCCGAACGTCGTCCTGACCCCGCACATCGGCAGCGCGACCGTCGCGACGCGGGAGGCGATGACGCGGCTCGTCGTCGACAACCTACTGGCCGCAGCTGCCGGCCGGCCGCTAGTGACCCCGGTCTGATGCGCGAGTCGCCCGCGCTCGCCGAGATCCGGCGCCTCGACCCCGTCCGCGACCACCTGCGGATCGTCTACCTCGACGCCTGCTTCGAGTTCCCGTTCGATGTGACCCGGTCGCTCGAGCTGGCGTTCTTCCGCACGTTCGCGGTTCCGAGCATCGCCGAGCGATTGGCCTCGACCGGCGAGTTCACCGACCGGCCGCTCAAGCGCTACGACGACACGGACCTCCTGATCAGCTCGTTCGTCGAGGAGGGCTACGACAGCCCGGCCGGCCGAGCCGCGATCCGCCGCATGAACCAGCTGCACGGGCGCTTCGAGATCGCGAATGAGGACTTCCTCTACGTCCTGTCCACGCTCGTCATCGAGCCGTTCCGCTGGAACGAACGCTTCGGCTGGCGGCGAGCGACGGAGGCCGAGCGGACGGCCACGTTCGAGTTCTGGTGCAACGTCGCCCGCCTGATGAACATCCGCGACATCCCGCCGAGCTACAAGGAGCTCGAGGCTTTCAACCTCGCGTTCGAGCGCGAGCGGTTCGCGTTCACCCAAGCCGGGCACCGTGTCGCTTCGGCGATGGTCGACATGTTCGTGCGCAAGCTTCCGGGGGTGCCGCTCGCGCTCGGACGCCGCGGCGTCTACGCATTGCTCGACGACCCGCTCCTCGACGCGCTCGGCCTTCCGCACCCGACGACGGCGGAACGGCGGGCGGGTGAGGCAGCGCTCAAGCTGCGCGCACGCGCCGTGGCGCTGATGCCCGCGCGGCGGCGCCCGCGCATGCGGACGAAGGTGCGGCGCCGGAAGACCTACCCGCAGGGGTGGGAGATCGGCTCGCTCGGGCCCGAGACGGGCGAGCGGCTACCTTCCTCCACGCCGGCCCCGTAGCTCAGTGGATAGAGCGGCAGACTTCGAATCTGCGTGCGGAGGTTCGACTCCTCCCGGGGCCACTCGCGAAAGACCCTGCAAATCGGCGCGTGCGTGTTGTCAGGGCATAGCCCACCAGGCTGAGGTGGCAACGAAAGTGGCAACACGACCCGTCGACTGTCCGCGACATAATCGCCTGGTGAAGAACGTCGGCCTGCGATCTGGTTTCGCTGCCGCTGTTCTCGCCATGTCCTGCGTGAGTTCGGCCGCGGGTGTGATCGTTCCCGGCCAGGGGATGGCCGGGGTCAGGCTGGGGATGAGCGAGGGGCAAGTCCGCGCGAAGCTCGGTGAGCCAGCACAGATCACGCATGCGACGGGCGCGCTTGGCAGTGTCGTTACCAGGCTGCAGTACCCACGAGCCGACGTCGATCTCCAAAGTCTGGGCGGGCACCCGCTTGTGATCCGTGTCCTCACAACACGCCCCGGCGAGTGGACTGAGTCCGGCGTTCGGGTTGGCTCAACCCTGGCAGCTGTCGAACGATTGGCCGGCGCTCGCTGCTGGACCGAAGCTGGCCGCCAGTACTGCGGGATCGGAAACCGTGCGAAGCCTTCGAGCCATTTCACGATGTTCTGGATCGGTGCAAGGCAGCGAGTCACGCTGATCTCGGTCTCGCTGGTCGTGAACAGCTAGAGCTACTAGGCCTCATCCTTGGCGACATGAAGCTCGCCTCCTGGTCCTCGAGCCGGGTGGGTGAGATCGATCCTGGAAGGTTCCGTGGTGGGTGAGACCCGGAGGCCCGCGGCCTTCAACTGCGTGTTGCGTTGAAGCTGTCCAAGACGCGCAGTACGGTGGCGCGGCTCGCGTGTCTTCCGAGGACGACATGAATCTGAAAGAACCTCCCCGCCTGACGGAATCGCAGCATGTAGCTCGGTCCCATGCACTCGTAGGAGGCGTAGTTCTTCAGGCTGAAATGCTTCGGACGCGGCGGGAAGGCCCGTCGGAATGTGTCTCGCCCGTACTCCCATCCGAAGATGAAGGCACCTGTCGGTGGCAGCCGGTCGAGGGCTGCCTTCGGCTGGCATCCGTCGGCTCCGCCGCTGTCAGGTGGGAGCCGATATGAGGCGACGGCGAGGATCTGCGGCGGCGACGTGACGGGCGTTAGCCGCGTGGCGGTCGCGAACCAGCCGGGTGGGTAGTGGACGGTGATTCCGCGCGCGTGGAACGTGCGCCAGTTCGCGCCTGCTCCGGTGAGCACGATCGTGCTCAGTAGCAGTGCCAGGGATCTCACCTCGATCGAAATACGCGCTGCAGGCGTCGCAAGGTCCCGCCCGTCCTCGCGAAGAACCAGTTGCCGCCCAAGACGGAGAATCGCTTGGCGATGACTAAAGAGATCCGCGTGCCCATGCGTCGTAGGGATGTGGGCCACGACACAGTCACGGTACGGGGGCGAAGTACAAGCTCGAGACGCCCTACGGAAGCTCGCCAGGCGTTCTGGGCTCTGGCGGCGGCTGTACTGGCAGCTTCACAACCCGAGACGGCGTCGTCCGCGTCAGCTTTGGCATCGACCCGCGTGCAGGAGCACGGCCGACGCTCAGCCTCAGCCACGGCTACTGAGCCTGCCGCGCTGTCGACATACGATTGAGTCATGCCGAAGCGCGTCGTCGGCGTTGGACTCGCGTCGCTCGTCGTTGCGGTCGTCGGCGCTGCCGCGCTTTCCAGCTACGGCGGTAACGGGCCGGCCATTCAAGTTCGTCTGACGGTGACGAGCTACCTCCGCGGCGACGAGACGACGAAGCGGTTCTCGCTCGGTTGCGTGCCTCTCTCCGGATCGCTCCAGCTCCGCGCAAGCGTCTGCCGTGACATCGCTGAGCACCGCCAGGCGATGCTCAGGCCTCGCCCTGAGCGTTCAACGTGCCTCGGGAGCCCGTTCGCGCCCGTGGTGCAGGTCGAAGTCGTCAAGGGAGCCAGGAAGTCGAGCTTTTCCGGGATGCCGGAGTGCGGCTGGCCAGGCGGGACGCCGCTCGCGATCTACTGGGATGCGAGCCGTAACGACGCGGTCGCGCTTCGCCGCGACTCCGCAAGGCTGCGATGTGAGGACAACCCGACGTTCTTCGCTGAGCCGCCGCCCTTCGCGAGCATCGTTGCCTGCACGCGTGGCCTCTGGACACCGGCCGCCGAACGCGCGATCCGCTCAGCCGAAGCCGCGCCACAACTCGCTCTCCTCCGCCCGCACGCGCTCTTCCCAGCCGACCCCGGCGCCGTTCGCTGCCGCATCCCGGCGGGCGGCCCGACAAGGCGCGTGTTCTCAGGCCTCTGCGGCGTCAGCCTGACCGGCCCACCATCGTCGAAGCTCGTCCACTTCGTCGAAGCGTGGACACAGGGCGAGCACGTCTTCCGCCACCGCTGGGCGCTCCGCGGCTCGACATTGATCAGCGAGCACGGCACGGTGCCGCCACAACTCTGGCGGTAAGTAACCGCGATCTACCGCGTCTGGCAGGTCGTCCACTGAGCCGCTTCGCCGCCCGGAGCGGCCCTCCCTAGCTCGCCCGGCGGCGCCTGACGAAGTACATGACGACGTACACGATGCCGAGCAGGATGAGCCCATACATCAGGAGCCAGGGCCACCAACCGTGAGTTGCGACGAGCACTTGGACCTCCCTCGTTGGAGTAGGCCCATCGCCGAAGCGGCCAGAGGTCCATCATCGCTCTCATCCCGACCAAAGGGACGACGAAGAACCCATCGCCCTGCGTGTCCACCACGCTGCCCTCATGCGCCGCGATCGCGGCCATTAAGACCTTCTGGTGCGCGGTCAGAAGATCGTCGTATTGCTGCTGGCCAAGCAGGTGCAACAGCCGCGTCGAGCCTTCGATGTCCGTAAACAGGAAAGTGACGGTCCCGGACGGGAGCTCATGCTCGGCCACGTCCACGCAAGACTTGCCCGGCGCGTGGCATCCGTCACGGAACTTCCGTTACCGGTCCCCTAGGAGCGGTCTTACCGGACGGAACGGCCACCTCGTCCAATGCGACGGGTGACCGCCGGTGACCCTGCGCCCGGACCGGAGCGCGATCGACCGTTCAGCCGACGGCGAAGACGCAGAACGTCGACAGAAGCGCCAACACGCCGCGGCTACGCGCGAGACGACCCGATGGCACCCGTACCGACATGCAGGGATCGTACGCACGTGCGCATGAACGGTTTCTTACACATGCCGATCCGCGGATCAGGTCGCTTGCGCCGCAGTCGACGACGAAGCGCGTCAGTTGAGCAGCTGGATCAGACCCACGACGACGAGGACGCCGACGAGGAGCCAGACGAGGAAGAACGCCGTCGCGGCGTAGACCAGCCGGCGCGGCAGGAGCGCCCAGGCGAACGCGAGCATGCCGCTCCGGACGATGAGCCACGGCGGCGTGTCGCCCGCCAGGAGCCGGCGCACGAACCCTGTGATGCCCGTGCCGTATCGCCGCCGCTCCGCTTCGGCGACACGCTGCCTGCAGCGGCGGATCATCTCGTCCGCCTCGCGCCGCGCGGCACGTTTGTACAGCGCCAGGCTCGCGCGGCGGCCCATCCAGTAGTCGAGCGACGCGCGCGCCTGCTCGAGGGGCGGCGGCTCGCGCATCTCGGCGATGAGCAGCTCGTCGCGGTGGGGCGTCGAAACCGCCATGCACCGATTCTAGCCCGGTCGAGGGATTGGGCGACCCGGGGCCTGCCCCGATGAATTGGTCGGAAGCTTGGCTCGCAACTCTCCCCCGATGAGCCGGGTTCCCCTCACCCCCAGGGAACGACCCGTGTGCCGCAGACGGGTCGTTCCACCTTGGACCGGGTCGATCGCCGGCTACTCCTCCTCGTCGCGCGGCTCGAGGGGCTGCCCGATGCGCTTCGCCAGCTCCTCCGATTCCTCGGCCGTCTCCTCGGCCAGCAGGTCGTACTTCGTCACCGGCTGCTCGCGGCTCTCCTCCTCGCGCTCGGCCCGCTGCTCGTCGGGTGAGAGACCGCGCTCACGCTGACTCTCAGGGCTGGTGCTGATGTCGTCGGTGTCCATGCGGCGGTCGTCCCCCGTGGCTCGCCGTGCCAAACGCGCCGTATCCTGAGGGGGCGCGGGCGTGGTGAAACTGGAAAACACGCCGGTTTTAGGGGCCGGTGCTCGAAAGAGCTTGAGGGTTCGAATCCCTCCGCCCGCATCCGTCTCACCGATTCGGTAGGCCGCTCACCGTCTGGTTCAATGGTCGAGTGAACACGGACGTCGAGCAGCTCGACGGCAACCGCGTCCGCCTCAGCGTCGAGGTTCCGGGGCACGACGTTCGGCACGCCGTCGACCACGCAGCCGAGGATCTCGCCGCATCGGTGAAGGTCCCTGGTTTCCGCAAGGGCAAGGTGCCGATGCCCGTGCTCGTGAACCGGATCGGCCGTGACCGGCTCTACTCCGAGGCAGTCGAGAGCCATATCGGCGGCTGGTTCCGCAACGCCGCCGCCGGCGCGCGCATCCGGCCAGTGGAGCAGCCCGAGTACGGCTACGACCTGCCCGCCTCCGCCGACGGCGACTGGACGTTCACCGCCACGGTCGAGGTGCAGCCCGCGCCACAGGTCGCGGACTGGACGCAGCTCGAGGTGCCGGGCGCCGACCCGGACGTGCCGGAGGAGCTGGTCGAGGGCGAGCTCGAGTCGTTGCAGCGCTCGGTCGCCGAGCTGGTACCGGTCGACGGCCGGCCCGCTCGTCCGGGCGACACGGTTGTGATCGACGTCGTCGCTCCCTCGGGCGAGGCGCAGCGCGACGTCGTCGTCGAGCTGGGCGCGAACAAGCTCGTCGAGGAGATCGAGGCGGTGCTCGGCGGCATGAGCGCCGGCGAGACGAAGTCGGTCAGCTACGAGCTCGCCGACGAGACGACGCGCGACGTCGAGGTGGTGCTGAAGGACGTGAAGGAGCCGGTGCTGCCGCCCATCGACGACGAGCTGGCGCGCGCCGCGAGCGAGTTCGACACGCTCGAGGAGCTGCGCAGCGACATCGAGGGCCGGCTGAGCGAGCAGCTGCAGGACGAGCTTGACATCCGCTTCCGCGAGGCCGCCGTCGACGCGCTCGTCGAGGCGTCGAACGTCGAGGTCGCGCCGCGCCTCGTCGACGCGCGCGCCGCCGAGCTCTGGCATGGCCTGGCGCACTCGCTCGAGCGCCGCGGCATCAACCCCGAGGTCTACTTCCAGATCACCGGCCAGACGCCGGAGCAGCTCACCGATCAGCTGCGCGACGAGGCGCGGCAGGCGCTCGCCCGCGAGCTCGTGCTCGACGCAGCCGCCGAGAAGATGGACCTGGAGGTCTCAGACGGGGAGATCGAGAGCATCGTCCGCGAGCAGGCAACGGAGGAGAGCGAGGACGTCGACGAGGTCATTCGCCAGCTGCGCGAGACCGGCCGCTGGGAGAGCCTGCGCAGCGATCTGCGCCTCCGGAACGCGCTCGACAGGATTGTGGCCGAGGTAACGCGAATCCCGGTCGAGCTGGCAGCAGCGCGCGACAAGCTTTGGACACCCGAGAAGGAAACTCCCGAGACCCCTACGAAATTGTCGACCCCCGGCAGCAAGGAGCCAGCATGAGCCCAATGATTCCCATGGTCATCGAGCAGACCTCCCGCGGCGAGCGGGCCTTCGACATCTACTCCCGGCTGCTGAACGAGCGGATCATCATGCTCGGCACGCCGATCGATGACCAGATCGCCAATCTGATCGTCGCCCAGCTCCTCCACCTCGAGTCGGAGGACCCGGACAAGGACATCTTCCTCTACATCAACTCACCGGGCGGGGACGTGTACTCCGGGCTCGCGATCTACGACACGATCCAGTTCATCAAGCCTGACGTGCAGACGACCTGCGTCGGCATCGCGATGTCGATGGGCGCGGTGCTGCTGGCCGCCGGGGCCAATGGCAAGCGCATGGCGTTGCCGAACGCGAAGATCCTCATCCACCAGGTCTGGTCGCCGGGCGGGATGGGCGGGCAGGCGACGGACATCGAGATCCGCGCCCGCGAGACGCTCGCCCTGAAGCGGCGGCTCGAGGAGATCCTCGCCGACCACACCGGCCAGGATCTGGAGAAGGTCGGTCGCGACACCGACCGCGACTACTTCATGACGGCGCAAGAGGCCAAGGATTACGGCATCATCGACGTGGTCGTTACTCACCGCGACGGGCGACCGGCCTAGCCGCACACGGTCAATCGAGGTACAAGGAGAATCGATGGCACGCGCGAGCGACGGGAACGAGCAGCTTCTCTGCAGCTTCTGCGGAAAGAGTCAGCGGCAGGTGAAGAAGCTCATCGCCGGCCCTGGCGTCTACATCTGCGACGAGTGCATCGATCTCTGCAACGAGATCATCGACGAGGAACTCACCGCTCCCGCCGAGCTCGACCTCGACAACCTCCCGCGCCCGAAGGACATCTGGGAGGTCCTGAACGACTACGTCGTCTCGCAGGAGGAGGCCAAGCGGACGCTGTCCGTGGCGGTCTACAACCACTACAAGCGCGTCCGCATGGGGCAGGAAGAGGGCGACGTCGAGCTGCAGAAATCGAACATCCTTCTGCTCGGCCCGACCGGCTGCGGCAAGACGCTCCTCGCGCAGACACTCGCGCGGATCCTCAACGTCCCGTTCGCGATCGCCGACGCCACCGCGCTCACCGAGGCCGGCTACGTCGGCGAGGACGTCGAGAACATTCTGCTGAAGCTGATCCAGGCGGCCGACTTCGACATCAAGAAGGCGGAGACCGGGATCATCTACATCGACGAGGTCGACAAGATCGCGCGCAAGGCGGACAACCCGTCGATTACGCGCGACGTGTCGGGCGAGGGCGTCCAGCAGGCGCTGCTCAAGATCCTCGAGGGCACGGTCGCGTCGGTGCCGCCGCAGGGCGGGCGTAAGCACCCGCACCAGGAGTTCCTCTCGATCGACACCACGAACATCCTGTTCATCTGCGGTGGCGCGTTCGCCGGGGTGGAGAAAATCATCGGCAAGCGCATTGGAAAGAACTCGGTCGGCTTCGGCGCTCACATCCGCTCGAAGCACGGCGACGATTCCGAGCTGCTCGGCCAGGTCATGCCCGAGGACCTGCTCGCCTATGGTCTGATTCCCGAGTTCATCGGCCGCCTCCCGGTCGTCTGCTCGGTGCAGCAGCTGCAGCGCGAGGATCTCGTCGAGATCCTCAAGGAGCCGAAGAACGCGCTCGTGCGGCAGTACCAGCGTTTCTTCTCGTACGACGACATCGAGCTCGTCTTCACGGAGGACGCGCTGTGGGAGATCGCCGACAAGGCGCTCCTGCGCGAGACTGGCGCCCGCGGCCTCCGGTCGATCATCGAGAAGGCGCTCCTCGACGTCATGTTCGAGCTGCCCTCGAGGCGCGACGTCTCCAAGTGCGTGATCACGAAGGAGACCATCCAGAAGGATCTGAAGCCGACGCTCGTGACCAGCGCGGGCGCCGACCTCGACGAGACGCAGACGGCCGCCTCTTCAGCGTAAGGGCCGCCCCGCCGCACGAGGCGGCCCGGCCCTTTTTACGGCATCCCGGCGCCCCGTGCGCCGCCTGACGTCTCGCAGGGGTCAGGCTGGAGCAGCACGTCCGCGCTGGCGCGCTGCAGACAGCGAGCCTCCGTGCCGATACAGACAGGGCTGTGGACGCGGTCGAGCAGCACGAGCGGCGCTGGGAAGCGCGGCCCTTTCGGGCCGCGCTGATCCGTGCGTTTGTGCTGATCGCGCCGATCGCCGCCTCGATCGTCTACGTCTACGTCGTCAGCCGGCTGCTTCCAAAGCCGGCCTCGACGCCGCTCTTCGTCGCGCGGTGGGTCGGGCTGAGCGCGACGGCCACGCTGGTCGTCGTGGGGATTGACCGTCTCACGCGTCGGCTGCTGCCGCTCGCCGCGCTGTTCAGGCTGTCGCTGCTCTTCCCCGACCGGGCGCCGTCGCGCTTCCGGACCGCGATGCGAACGGGGACGGTCAAGACGATGGAGGAGCGGCTCGCCGACGTGCGCAGCGGGCGCGCCGGAGAGACGCCGGCCGAGGCAGCCGAGCGACTCCTTGGACTCGTCGCCGCGCTCGACACGCACGACCGCCTGACCCGGGGCCACTCCGAGCGGGTTCGGGCCTACACGCGCATGATCGGCGAAGAGCTGCGGCTGTCGAAACACGAGCTCGACCTCCTGAACTGGGCCGCGCTCCTCCACGACGTGGGCAAGTTGAAGGTGCCCGAGGAGATCCTCAACAAGCCCGGCAAGCCGACCGAAGAGGAATGGAAGGCGCTGCGCCTGCACCCGGTCTACGGCGCCCAACTCGTCGAGCCGCTGCGCGCATGGCTGGGCGAGTGGACCGCCGCGGTGAGCCAGCACCATGAGCGGTGGGACGGCAAGGGCTACCCAGCCGGCCTCGCCGGCGAGAAGATCGCGATCGCCGGGCGGATCGTCGCGGTCGCCGACGTGTTCGACGTGATCACGTCAGCGCGCTCGTACAAGGAGGCGTCCGGTGCCACGGAAGCGCGCGAGGAAATGGCGCGCTGCGCCGGAACGCAGTTCGACCCGCGGATCGTGCGTGCGCTGCTCAGTGTCTCGCTCGGCCGGCTCCGTTTCGCCATGGGCCCGCTCTCCTGGCTCGCGAACGCCCCGATCCTCGGCCGGCTGCCGCTGACGCCGGCGGCGACAACGCTGGCCGCCTCGGCGGCCGCCGTGGTGGCCGCCGCGACGATCGGGCTGCTCCCGGCCAGCGCGCCCGCCGCCGCGGCGGGGCAGCCGCTCGCCCACGCGCACGCGCCCGCCGTGCATCATCTCGCGCGCACGCCGCCGCCGCACCGGGCGGTCGCGCCGTCCGACTCGCCGCCCGCGCCGACCGCTGACCACGCCGAGACGCCGGAGGACACAGCCGTTCTGGTGCCGGTGCTCGCGAACGACTCCGACCCCGACGGGGATGTGCTTCACCTGGTGGACGCGACCGCCGTCAGCTCGGGCGACGTCCAGGTGCGGCACGGAGGCGTCGAGTACACACCGCCGCCGAATTACGCTGGGTCGGCGAGGTTTGCCTACGCGGTCAGCGACGGCACGTCGCTGCGCCGCGCCGAGGTTCACGTCGACGTCCTGCCGGTGAACGATGCGCCGACCGCCGTGCCGGACGAGGGGGCCGTCCCCGAGAACTGGGTCGCCGTTATCGATGCGGCTGCCAACGACACCGATCCCGAGGGTGACCAACTCGCCGTTGTCGCCGTCGCCGACGTGACCACCGGCAGCGCGGCTGTCGCGGACGGGAAGATCCGCTACGAGCCGCCGACCGACTACGTCGGGCCTGCCGCGCTCACCTACACGGTCTCCGACGGGCACGGCGGCACCGACCACGGCGCCGTGACGATCACCGTCACGCCGGTCAATAGCGCGCCCTCGTTCGCGCCCGGGCCGGACGTCTCCGTCCCGGAGGACTCCGGGCCGCACGGTCTACCGTGGGCGGCGCGGATCAAAGCCGGCGCTGCCTGGGAGGCGGGGCAGACGGTCGGCTTCGAGGTGCGAAACGACGAGCCGGCGTTGTTCACGTCCGGCGGCCAGCCTCGGATCGACGCGGGCGGCGCGCTCAGATTCACGCCGGCGCCGGATGCGAACGGCGTTGCGCACGTGACCGTGGACGCTCACGACGACGGTGGCCGCGCGAACGGCGGAACGGACAGCAGCCCGCCCGCTACGTTCGCGATCTCGGTCGTGCCGGTCAACGACGCACCGTCCTTCGTGGGCGGAAGCGACGTCTCGGTCTCAGCGGCGGCCGGGGCGCAGACGATCGCGCACTGGGTCGCCTCGGTCAGCCCGGGGCCGGCGAACGAGTCGACGCAGTCGGTCGGCTTTAGCGTCACCACGTCCTCCGACGGCGACTTCACCCCGTCTGGGCGGCCCCTCGTTGGGCCGGACGGTACGTTCCGGTTCACGCCGGCGGCCTCGGCGCGCGGCATCGTGACGCTCACGGTGCGCGCCGTCGACGACGGCGGGATGACCGACGGCGGCGTCGACACGGGCGTGCCGCACACGTTCCACATCGGGATCGCCGGCATCAACGCCGCGCCGTCGTTCACGCCCGGCGCCGACCAGACGGTGAACGAGAACGCGGGGCCGCAGCTCGTCCACGGATGGGCGACCGGCATCGCCCCCGGGCCTGCCGACGAGGACCAGCAGCACGTGTCGTTCCTCATTTCCACGACGAGCCCGTCCCTCTTCGCCGCCGGAGGGCTGCCCGACCTGGCACCCGATGGCACCCTGACCTACCGGACGGCCGACGACGCAAATGGCAGCGCGACGGTGACCGTCCGCGCGCAAGACGACGGCGGCACTGACGGCGGCGGCGCCGACACGAGCGCGCCAGCGTCGTTCGTCATCCACGTCCTGCCCGTCAACTCGCCCCCGTCATTCACGGCCGGCGCCGGCGATGCCGTCGCCGAAGACTCCGGGCCGCGCTCGTTGGCGGCCTGGGCGACCGCGATCTCGGCCGGACCGCCCGACGAGGCCGGCCAGTCGGTGACGTTCACGGTCACAACGACAAGTCCCGGTCTGTTCGCCGCCGGCGGGCAGCCCTCCGTCTCGCCCGGCGGGACGTTGACGTACACCCCGGCGCCGGACGCGAACGGGAGTGCCGACGTGACCGTTCGCGCTGTCGACAACGGCGGGGTTGCGGACGGCGGCGTCGACACGAGCTCGGCGGTGACGGTCACGATTACCGTCACGCCGGTGAACGACGCGCCGTCGTTCACTGCCGGCGCCGGCGACACGGTTGCGGAGGACTCCGGGCCGCGCACGCTCGTGAACTGGGCGACGGCGATCTCGCCAGGCCCGCCGGACGAGTCCGGCCAGGCGCTGACGTTCACCGTCACGACCACCAACGCGGGACTGTTCACCGCCGGCGGCCAGCCTTCGGTGTCGCCTGGCGGGACGCTGACATACACGCCGGCGCCTGACGCGAACGGCAGCGCCGCCGTGACGGTCCGCGCCGTCGACGGCGGCGGCGGCACGAACACGAGCGCGCCGGCCACGATCACCATCACCGTCACGGCCGTCAACGACCCGCCGGTCGCGACCGACGACGCGCCGAGCGTCCTCGAGAACGCATCCGGCGTCACGTTCGACGTGCTCGCCAACGACACCGACGCCGACGCGGGCACGACGCTGACGGTCAGCTCGTTCGACGCCTCAGGGCTCGACGGCTCGCTCACCCAGGGCACCGGCGGCAGCTTCACCTACGTGCCGTCGGGCTCGTACAACGGCACAGATACGTTCACCTATGTCGTCGACGACGGCAATGGCGGCACCGACACCGGCACGGTGACGATCACCGTCGTGCCGCAGCCCGACCCGCCGTCGGCGGCGGACGACTCCTACGCGACCCCGCAGGACACGCCGCTCGTGATCTCCCCACCGGGCGTCCTGGCCAACGACGCGGACGAGGACGGGGACCCGCTCACCGTCGAGACGACGCCGGTCGTGCAGCCGGCGAACGGCACCGTGTCGATCGCCGCAGATGGGTCCTTCACGTACACGCCGACGACCGGCTTCAGCGGCACGGACACCTTCACGTACCGCATCGACGACGGCACCGGACGTACCGGCGACGCGGTGGTGACGATCACGATCACGTCTGTGCCGCCGACGGCGTTGACGCTCTACCTGCAGCCGTCCGGCGCGTCCGCGGACTGGTGGGACATGTCGACGTCGCCCGCGCCGGCGTCGAGCGGCGTGCCTGACCACGACGGGGACGGATCGCCAGGTCTGACGATCAAGAAGGGCGACGGCCAGCAGACCACCACCGACGGGCGGAGATACCAGGGCTGGGTGTATCCGGTGGCCGCTCCGATCATCCTCAACGGGCCGGTGACGCTGCAGCTCTGGAGCACGGCCTCCGGCTTCACGCTCACCAAGGACGTCCATCCGTACGTGTACCTGTACGACTGCGGAACGGGCGGAACCGGGTGCGTGCTGATCGCCGGCACCAACGTCCAGGTGAACAACTGGAACGGTCTGCTCGCCTCCTGGGTCTACCACGCGGTCACCGTCGGCTCGGTCTCGCGGACCATTCCGGCCGGCGACGAGCTGCGCGTGAAGCTGCTCATCGACAAGCACGACCTATGGGTCGCGCTCACCGCCGGGTACCCGAGCGCGCTCGCGCTGACGCTCGGCTAGCCCTCCTCTACGATCGGGCCGATGGAGCCGCTGTACAACCCCGACGGCGTCGAGCAGCGCTGGCAGGAGACCTGGGAATCCGAAGGCCTCTACGCCGCCGACGTCGACCCGGCGCGCACGCCGTACGTCGACGCGCACCCGCCGCCGAACGTGACCGGCGAGCTGCACATCGGCCACGCGCTGCAGCTCGCCATGGGCGACGTCATGTGCCGCACGAAGCGCATGCAGGGCTACAACGTGCTCTTCCAGCCGGGCTACGACCATGCCGGCATCTCGACGCAGGCGGCGGTGGAGAAGTTCCTCGCGCGCGAGGGCCGGCCGACCCGGCAGGAGATGGGCCGCGAGGCGTTCGTGGCGCTCGTCTGGGAGTGGCTCCACGAGTACGGCGGCAAGATCATGACCCAGTTCCGGCGCATCGGCGCCTCGCTCGACTACCGCCGCGAGCGCTTCACGATGGACGACGGACTACTCGCGCGCGGTCATCCGCTTCTTCGTGCACCTGTACGACAAGGGCTGGATCTACCGGGACAACCGGATCATCAACTGGTGCCCGTTCCACCAGACGTCGCTGTCCGACCTCGAGCTGATCCACGCCGACGTCGACGACACGCTGACGACGATCAGTACCCGCTCGCGGACGGGAGCGGCTTCATCGCGATCGCGACGGTGCGGCCGGCGACGATCCTCGGCGACGTCGCCGTCGCGGTCCACCCCGACGACGAGCGCTACAAGGATCTCGTCGGCAAGGAGGCGATCGTCCCGTTCGTCGAGCGGCGCGTGCCCGATCATCGCCGACGAGCGCGTCGAGCCCGAGTTCGGCACCGGCGCGCTCAAGATCACGCCCGGCCACGACCCGACCGACTTCGCGATCGGCCGCGACCACGGGCTGCCCGAGCCGTCCGTGATCGGCCCCGACGGGCGCATGAACGCGCATGCCGGCGAGCTCGACGGGCTGACGCAGGAGGAGGCCGACGCAGCGGATCCTCGACTGGCTGCGCGAGCGCGACCTAGCTCGTCGCGCGAGCACTACCGCCACGCGGTCGCGCTCTGCGAGCGCTGCGACGTCGCGCATCGAGCCGCTGATCTCGCTCCAGTGGTGGTGCTCGATGGCGGAGCTGAAGAAGCCGGCGATCGAGGCGCTGCGCGAGCGGAAGGTCGCTACCACCCGGAGTCGCAGCACCGCTTCGCGATCGAGTCGCTCGAGAGCGCGCCCGACTGGAACATCTCGCGGCAGATCTGGTGGGGCCACCAGATCCCGATCTGGTACTGCCCCGACGGGCACGTCACCGTGCGTCGAGACGACGCCGGAGCGCGTGCGCCGAGTGCGGCACGACGGAGCTGATCGCAGGAGACCGACGTGCTCGACACCTGGTTCTCGTCGGCGCTCTGGCCGTTCGCGACGCTCGGCTGGCCCGAGCAGACGCCGGACCTCGAGCACTTCTACCCGGGCGACCTCAGACGACCGCGCGCGAGATCATCCGCCTCTGGGAGAACCGGATGATCTTCAGCCGGCCTCGAGCTGATCGGCGACATCCCGTTCACGGACGTGATCATCCACTCGACGGTGCTCGCGCCCGACGGCCGGCGCATGTCGAAGAGCCTCGGCACCGGGCATCGACCCGCTCGACGTGATCGCCGAGCACGGCGCAGACGCCGTCCGCTACGGCCTGCTGAAGATGTCGTCGACCCAGGACGTGCGCTTCTCGGTGCGGCGCGATCGAGGAGGGGCGCAAGCTCGCGAACAAGCTCTGGAACGTCGCGCGCCTGATCGCTCATGAACGCCGGCGACGCGGAGCCCGCCGCTGCAGCCCGGCTCGCTCGAGGAGCGCTGGATCCTCGGCCGCCTCGACGCGGCCGCAGACGGTGATCGAGGACGCGCTCGCACGCTTCGACTTCGCCGAGGCCGTCGACGCGCTCTACCACCTGACCTTCGACGACTTCTGCGACTGGTACGCGGAGGCGATCAAGCCGCGCCTCGACGACGGGACGAGGTGCGCGCGCGACCGCGCTACGCGGCGCTCGAGCGGCTGCTGAAGCTCCTGCACCCGGTCATGCCGCACGTGACCGAGGAGATCTGGGCGCAGCTGCCCGCGCGCGAGTCGCGGCTGATCGTCGCGCCGTGGCCGCGAGCGCGACGACGCGTACGCCGCGGACGCCGGCGCGCTCGACCGCGTGCAGGAGGCCGCCGCGATCTTCCGGCGCAGCGGTGTGCGTCGTCGAGCTCCACGAGCGAGGAGCGGCGGATCTTCGACGCGGTCGTGCGGCCGGAGCGCCAGCAGGCCAACGGCAACGCCGCCGCCGAGATCGAGCGGCTGCGCAGGCGAGATCGAGCGCGCCGAGGCGATGCTCGCCAACGCGCGCTTCGTCGACCGAGCGCCCGCCGATGTCGTCGACGCCGAGCGCGAGAAGCTCGAGCGCTACCGCGCGCTGGAGCTCGACGAGCGCTCGAGAGCGCTCCTAGCGCCATGGCGAATCAGCGTCGCTGGCTCGAATCGCTGTCGCCCTGGCCGGCGACGTTCGGGCTCGAGCGCATGCACGCGCTGCTCGACGAGCTCGGCGACCCGCAGCGCGCCTCCCCGGCGATCCACGTCGTCGGGACGAACGGCAAGTCGACCGACGACGCGGGCGATCGCGGCGCTGCTGCGCGGCGAGGGCTCGCGCGTCGGCGCGTACACCTCGCCGCACGTGCGCGGCTGGAGCGAGCGGATCCAGGTCGACGGCGCCGATGCCGACTTCGAGGCCGCCGTCGCGCGCGTGCGCGCCGCCGCCGAGCGCATCGGGCGCGACCCAGTTCGAGACGCTGACCGCCGCGGCGCTCGCGGCGTTCGCCGAGGCGGCATCGACGTCGCCGTCGTCGAGGCGGGCCTCGGCGGGCGGCTCGACGCCACCAACGTGCTGGACGCGCCGGTCGTGGTGCTGACCAACGTCTCGCTCGACCACACCGACGTGCTCGGCGACACCCGCGAGGCGATCGCCGCCGAGAAGCTCGCCGTCGTCCGCGAGGGGGCGACGGTCGTGCTCGGCGAGCCGGAGTGGGAGGGCGTCGCGCGCGCCGCCGGCGCGGCGCAGGTCGTGACAGTTCAGGCAGCCGGCGAGCGCCTGGCACCGAACCTGGCCGTCGCCGCCACCGCCGCGTCGGCGTTTCTCGGCCGCGACGTCGGGAAGGATGCCCTCCAGGATGAGGAGGGGCTCCCCGGCCGCTACGAGCTGCGCTCACCGCACGAGCTGCGCGACGGCGCCCACAACCCGGCCGGCGCGGCGCATCCGCGCGCTCGCTCGGCCCGCTCGACGCCGTCCTGGTGGTCTCGCTCGTGGCCGACAAAGACGTTGACGGCGTCCTGCGCGAGCTGGCCCCGCTCGGCCGCACGCTCGTCGCCACGGCCTCCACGAGCGGCCGCGCTCTCGCTGCATCGGAGCTGGCCGCCCGGGCCGGCGCACCCTTCGCGCACGTCGAATCCGTCCCTGACCCCGCCGCCGCACTCGTCCGCGCACGCGAGCTCGCAGGCCCCGACGGGATGGTTCTCGTCACCGGCTCGCTGTACCTTCTCGCGGATCTCGATGCCGTCGCATAGACCGCGTAGCATGAGGCCGCTCGCAGAGAGGCTGAGCGTCTTCGTGTTCGCCGTGGTCGCGGTGCTGGCGATCGTCGGGCTCGCGTTCGCCGCCGGCTATCTCGTCGGGCAGTTGCTGCTCTAATCCGGCGAGAGAG